>CAWJQG010000006.1:0-165488 GCA_963844925.1 uncultured Actinomycetota bacterium
GCCGGATATGCCGGGCTGGCAGTAGAAGGCGTCCAGGGCCCAGTGGGAGCGGAACGCGGTCCACCGGTCGGTCTCGACCCGGGAACGGCTGAACCCGATGACCTGCGCGACCGCGGCCTTGAGGTTGTCGTAGCGGATCCTCCCGGCCGGAACCCCGCCCAGCACGCGGAAGGCGTGCTCGTGCCCCTCGAAGAACGCCTCCTGACCGCCCGACAGCGACACGCGGTGCACCGCCTTGCCCGAGAACGAAAGCCGCAGGCAGAACAGGAAGCACTTAACCTCCTGCCCGGCCAGCCGGACCACGACCTCGCCGAAGTCGACCTCTGCCTCGTCGCCGGGACGGTGCGACTGCGGCACGAAGACCTCAGCTGGGCCGCGGCCGGCCTCGACTCGACCTGCGGCTTGCGCTCGGCGACGTAGGCCCGGACCACGGGATAGGACACGTCCGCCATCTGGTGCTCGTCCATCAGCCGGCGGTAGATCCGCGTGACCGTGTGCCGCTGCTTGCGCGGGGCGTCCAGGTCCGCTTTGAGGATCTCGTCGATGGCCGGCTTGAACGGGTCCAGCTTCGACGCCCTCGGCGGCAGCTGCCTGCGGGGCTCGGGCCATGCCGAGGACAGGGCGCTGACGATGGTCCGGCGCCCCACCCGGTACTTCTTCTCGATCGCACGGCCGGACATCCCCGCGCGGGCATCCCGGCGGATCGCTGCGTAAAGCTCGACCTTCGAAGGGGGCACGGGAACGCTCCTTCGTCACGAAGCGCATCCAGCATCTCACCATAAGCCACGACGTGCGGCCGGAACTCACGAATAGTGACTTCACCAGGCGCCCGGCTGAGCCACTGCGGCCACCGGCACCCGGCTTCGGCCCTCAGCCCTCAGCCGGCGGTGACCACGTCTTGCACGCAGCTAAGCGGAAACCGGGCCACCGCCACCTCAACACGACTTCCCCCGGCCCTGCCACGGGCCGTGACCTCGAACTGATCCTGGAGATCAGCATCGATGTCCATGAGGACCCCGAACACGACATGCTCGTGATGAGCGGTCTTCTCCGTCAGCCCGGTAACTGTGTCCGCCCACACCTCAACCTGAGACCCGCCAACCAGCGTCAC
Source organism: uncultured Actinomycetota bacterium (assembly GCA_963844925.1). Lineage (GTDB taxonomy): Bacteria > Actinomycetota > Actinomycetes > Streptosporangiales > Streptosporangiaceae > Trebonia. Next base: position 1,112 of record CAWJQG010000006.1, read on the forward strand.
GATCCAGCGGGAAGGCGGCCCGGCCACCAGTTCCATGAGGACGGATCCTAGTCCGTGAGCGACACCAGCCCTGGCGCGAACGCCGGCCCGAAGGGTGGCACGGGGTGCGGTCGGAACCCACGAACAACAACTTCACTAAAACACGGCTGCGGTCAGAACTCACGAACAACCGCGATCGGATCTCACGAACGAAACCAGCCGGCCGGCATCCGGGCCGGCCGCCACTGCCCCCGGCAACGGCGCGGGCGCGCACGAGGTCACCGCCCGGGACCACCCCGCGCCCGGCCCTGCCGGCCTTCCCCTCCGGCAGGGCCGGGCCGCCCTCCTGCCCCGCCGCGCAGCGCGTCCGCGGAGCCTTTCCTCTCGTCCCCGTTCCCCGGGTCGGCCGCCCCGGGCCGGGGCCTGCCGTCGCGATCCCGACGGTGGCCGGACTTGACGCGGCGGGCGGAGCGGAGCGTCCTCGTCGCGGACCCACGGACGGGCCGGCCCGGGAACGCCAACCGCTCCCGGCCGGCCCCGCCACCCCGGCCGCAGACCCCGGAACCCCCGGCGACCCGCTGCTGACCATCGAGGAGGTGACCGCCGAGCTGCGGGTATCCCGGGCCGCGTTCTACCGCTGGCGCCAGCTCGGAGCCGCCCCGTCGGCCGTGCGGCTGCCCGGCGGCGGGGTGCGGGTTCCGGCGCAGCGCCCTCACGAGGCGCGGGCGGCCCAGCCCAGGGCGAGGGCGATCTCGCGGGGCGGGTCGGCCTCGCGGGTGGCGGGGTTGAACGCCCAGGACCGCCCTCTCCGACGGCACTCAAGACAGTCTTGCGGTCACGTCCGGTGGCAGCGTCCTAACCTGGGGTTACAACGAGTTCGGGGAGCTGGGGAACGGCACCACCGGCGATCCCAGTTCCACGCCGGTCCCGGTGGACCTGCCGGGGGGACCCGCGTGACAGCCGGCGGCTACCACAACCTGGCGTTGACGTCCGGGGGCGGCGTCCTTGGCCTGGGGCGACAACGGCGCCGGACAGCTGCGAGACGACAGCACCACTGACAGTTCACGCCGGTCGCGGTGGACCTACCGGCGCGCACCCGTATCATCGCCATCACCGTCGGCGGTGACCACAGCCTGGCGGTGGCCGTGCACGAGTCATGCTGACCGGTCCCGAGCTGTAGCTTCGGCGACAGAAGGGCCTTCGCGGAGCGCGGCCGCGCAGCATACCAGGATGGAAAAGGTTCGCTACATTAGCCGCGTTTATCGCCTCTCTTATATTTACGGCGATATACGGATGCTTCCCCTTCTGAATATCTGCATTCTCTTTCCTTCGGACTTGCTTGCTTGCAAGCGTTCTCCTGTTACTGCTAGATTCGGCGCCTGTTTGTTTTCCGTGAACATTTCCTGCGAGGGGTTACGCGGACTCGCGGGACGGCGCACTAGGGGGATCATCATGTGGAGAATTCGCCGTTTGGCGATAATGCTGGTTCTTGCACTGCTTATCGCCGCGATGACGGCGATAAGCATGCCGCTGGCCAATGCGGACACGTCACCAGATCCCGGGAAGACCGTGTGCGCGCTTGACCATAAGGGCCTGCTGAGATACGCGGAATGCGACTATAAGGGGGAAGGCGCGGCGCCGTCCCAGCATAAGCCGCCCGTCCTGGCTGACATCGAGTCTTCCTCCCTTAAGTACGCCGCAGGCGCGCCGCCGGTGCGGGTCACGCCGAGCCTCACCGTGACCTCGCCCGCCACCGCCACCCTCGCCGGCGCCACGGTCACCGTCAGCTCCGGGCTCGCCGCCGGGCAGGACGTCCTCGCGTTCGCCGCCCAGAGCGGGATCGCCGGCAGCTACAACGCCGACAGCGGCGTCCTGACCTTCACCGGGACGGCGACGGTGTCCGCCTACGCGAACGAGCTGCGGTCGGTCACCTACCGCGACACCAACGCTGCCACCCCGTACGGGACGCGGGCGATCAGCTTCCAGGTCAGCGACGGGGAGCCGGACCACCCCCTGAGCAACGTGGAGTCCCGGACCGTCCAGGTCACCGCCAAGCCCCCGGTCGCGGCCGGCGACAAGGCCACCACCAGCAAGAACGCCCCGGTCACTCTCAGCGTCCTGGCCAACGACACCGACCCGGCCGGGCTGCCGCTGACCATCGCATCGGTCAGCACCAGCGGGACCAAGGGCACCGTCACGGTCAACCCCGGCCAGACGACGGTCACCTACAACCCGAACGGCCAGTTCGCCGGTCTGGCGGCGGGCAAGACCGCGACCGACAAGTTCACCTACAAGGCCACCGACGGCACCCAGACGTCCAACTCCGCGACCGTCACCGTCACCATCACCGGGTCCAGCACCGCCCCCCAGCCGCCGACCGTGACCGGCCACGCCTACACCGCGGTGGGCAACACCCCGCTCGGCGTCGGCACCACCCCCGCAGGCCCGGCCGCCACCGTGACCGGGACCGCCCTCAGCGGCGACACCGATGCGGACCCGGCGGCCACCCTCAGTGTGACCGCGAACACGCAGCCGGCCAACGGCGCCGTGACCGTCAACCCCGACGGCACCTTCACCTACCTCCCGGACCCCGGCTACACCGGCACCGACACCTTCCAGTGCGTCATCGTCGGCAGCAACGCCCCGGCCCTCACCGCGAAGGAGACGATCACCATCACCGTCGGCACGGTGATCTGGTACGTCAACGACTCCGGCGCAGCCGCCGGGAACGGGGAGGCGGCATCCCCCTTCAACACGCTCGCGGCGGCCAACGCCGCGGCCGGGGCCAAACAGCATCGTCTTCCTCTACCAGGGGAAGAGCGCCTACGCCGCGGCGTGAGCATGCAACAGGGCGAGGACCTGTGGGGCCAGCCGCACGGCCTCACCGTCGGCGGCTACCCCCTGGTCCCGGCGGGGGGTCCTCGCCAGCAATCACCAACGACGGAGGGGACGGGATCGACCTGGCCGAGGGCGCTGATGTGGAGGGCGTCGACGTCACCAGCCCGAGCGGGCAACGGGATCTTGGCCTCTTCGAACGACGCGACCGTCGGAGCTACCGCCCCGGTCGCGGTATCCGGGGCGGGCGGCGACGGGATCGCTGTTGGCCACGACTACGGCGACGGCGACGGCGACGGCGACCTGAACTTCGGCGGCACCAGCGTGACCGGCAGCGCCCGGGACGCGGTCGACGTCCAGGACCATACCGGCGGCGCGATCACGTTCGGCGGGCCCATCACCGGCGCCGACGGGCGGCGTCTACCTCGACGGCAACTCCTCCAGCGCGATCTCCTTCACCGGCACCCTGACCCTCGACTCGGGACTGAACGCCGCCTTCTACGCGTACGACGAGTACGGCACGGTCACCGCGACCGGGGCCGACAGCACGCTCAGCAGCCCGGGCGAGGGCGCCCTGGTAATAGAGGACACGACGATCGGGGCCGCCGGCGTGAAGTTCCAGAGCGTCTCAAACAGCGGCATCGACGGCGGCATCATCCTGGACAACACCGGGTCCTCCGGCACCCTCACCGTCACTGGTGCCGGCACCCCGGGGTCGGGCGGCACGATCCGAGAACTCACTGGGAGGAGGCATCCAACTGACCTTGACCTACGCGCCCAGCTTCACCGACATGCAAATCGAGAACAACGCCTACGGGATCTACGGCTCCCAGGTGAACGGCCTGACCCTAGATGGATGCACGGTCTCCGGTAACGGCATCTATGCCGACGACAGCGGCCTGGACTTCTCGCTGATCGGCACGCGCGCTTCCGACGGCCTGACCGGCACTGTATCGATCACCAACTCCACCATCACCGGCTCCTCCGGCAACAACGCGACCATCAACGACACCGGCGGAACCCTTGACCTGACGGTCGCCGACACCACCTTCAGCAACGACAATGCCAGCACAGGAAATGACGGGCTCGACGTCGACGCGGACGGCGCCACGAACGCGACCATCAGCATTATCGGATCGACGTTCACCAACAACGTCGGCGACGCCTTCCAGTTCTCCACCGACTCCGCCGCGACCGGCACCGACAGCGTCATGTTCTCCAGCAACACGCTCAAGAGCACAGTCGCCGGAATCCTGGGCGGCGGCGTGGACATCACCCCAGACGGCAACTCCAACACCACGATCAGCGTCGACGCCAACAACATCCAGAACCCCGTCGGCGACGGCATCGAGATCGATGAGGACGGCACCACGGGGACGCTGAGCGGCGCGGTGAGCGGAAACACGATCGGCGCGCCCACGACGATCGGCTCCGGCGGCGGCACGGGCATCGGCGTCTCCGCCGAAGGATCGGCGACCGAGACGCTCGCGATCACCGGAAACGCCCTCTACCAGTACTCGGACGAGGCGGGAATCAATTTCATCAACCATGAGGGGCACCCGGTCATGAACCTGACGATCACCGGCAACACGGTCACCGACCCGGGCGCGCACGCTGGCTGGGGGATCCACGGCCAAGCCGGAGCGCAGACCACCGACAACGGCACGGTGTGCGCAGCCATAAACGGCAACTCGGTCGCCGGGGCCGCCCAGGCGGGTCAGGCTGGCGCCGACATCGAGCTCGACCAGAACGACGCAACCACCTTCGAGGTGCCCGGTTATACCGGCGCCGCTGGCGACACCAGCGCGGTCGAAAGCTTCCTTGCGGGCGGAAATTACGGCGACGGCAAGCCTACCGCTAATGCCACTGTCAGCGGGAGCGGCGGCGGGTTCGTGGGCGTCTCAAGCTGCTGACGCGCGGAAGCACCGTAACGTCGTTCGACCCAGCGTGGCCCCTCACTGACGGTCCACACCGAGGTCGACGACGCCAGACTCGGTCGGTAGTCCGACATTCGGGCGCGTGACCGAAATCGCCATCCGCCGCCGGAACGCAATGAGGCCCCCGGCATCTTAGGCCGGGGGCCTCATTGCGGACCATGCATCGGGCGCTAGGCCATCCCCTGGCCCTGAAGGCCGCCCGGCAGAACCGCCTGGACCTCATCTCCCAGTGCACCGGCCAGCTGATGGCCCGCATGCAGGCGGCCGGGGCAATAGGCCTGGCCAACGCGAACATCCTGCGGCGCCCGCAGACGTCCCGCGCCGTGGTGGAGTCCAGCAACCACGTAGCGGCCCGCCCGCTGCGAGCTGGCCGCGGCCTACATCGAGGACCTGCGCCGCATCGATGAGCAGCTGCGCGTTGCCGGGAAGAAGCTCGACGCCGCTGTCCGGGCGTCAGGCACCAGCCTGACCGGCCTGTTCGGCATCGGCCCGGTCGTGGCCGCCACGATCATCGGCGAGGTCCGCGACGTCTCCCGCTTCCCCAGCCGGGAGCACTTCGCGGCCTATAACGGCACCGCGCCGATCGAGGTGTCCTCCGGCAACCGCAAGATCTACCGGCTGAGCAGGCGCGGCAACAGGCGCCTCAACCACGCCGTCCACATGGCCTCAGTCACCCAGGTCAGCCATCGCCACAGCCAGGGCCGCGCCTACTACGACAAGAAGCTCGCCGAGGGCAAGACCCCGAAAGAGGCCCTGCGCTCCCTGAAACGGCAGGTCAGCGACGCGGTCTTCGCCCGCGTCCGCGCCGACGCGCGGCGCGCCGCGGCTCGCGCAGGAGACCCGGGAGGGCAGACGGGGAACGGCTCTGCACCCAGCGCGTCCGGCTCGCACCCCAGGCGCCGGCACTTCGGGCAAGCCACTCCCGGATCCCCTCCCCAGCCTACGCCCGGCAGCCCGGCCCAGCCGAACGGCGCCTGCGGCAGGGGCGGCCATTCCTCGATAGCTGCCATCATCCCGCCGCCGGCGAAGCCGCAGGTCCAGGTGGAGCGCCCGCAGCGAAGCGAGGACGAACGACCTGGAGGCGCGGCGAGACGACGGCCATACTCGGCCACGAGGAAAGCCGCCAAGGAGACCGGCCCAACCCCTTGACACAAAGAGGCTTTCGTTATGGTCGGTCTCGGCACTCCCAGGCTTCGCCGCATGCAGCGTGCAGAACTGGTCGATCTGGCGCTTGCTGGACGGAGGTGCCGATGAGCTTGCCCCGTGATCAAGGTGTCCGGGAAACAGGGACAAGCTCAGTTCCTTGACCTAGCCTGAAACGGCGCGGCGCTCAGGGGTCGTGGTCTGGCGCTACAGCGAGGTGTTACCTGTCACGGCACCAGCGACGACCAGACTTTCCGCCCCTGGGACCTCCTCGGCGGACGGCGCGTGCTGACCGTTGCAGTTTCATCATGAGGCCTTGGCGCCAGCGATGGCGGACGATTCACTTGCGGTCGGCCTCAGGGGTGTAGTGCTGGTCATCGGCTTAGACCCAGATCAGTTAGTCCGCTGGTTGCGGCGTGGCGCTAGCCACCCGGGCGGGGTGGGTCAGGCTTCCTCTTCCTCGGAGACCTCGATAGCCTCGCGTTCCTTGCGGGCCTCTTCTTCGGCTCGGCGGCGGAGCGCTTGTTTCGGCGAGGTCGATGGTGAGCTTGTCTGTTGCTGATCTGGCTAGGTCCAGGGTTCCGGTGCCGAGGGTCCTGGCGGTGTCGACGGCTCCTGCTCCTGTCTCGAGGGCCTTGTCGCGCACCTCCGCTAGCGCGTCCAGCCATCGCTTCGGGCCCACGTGCTGGCGGTCGCGTTCGATGCCTAGGCCGCCGTGGAAGTCGGCGACGGCGGGCCGCGACCGCGTCCGGCGACGCGAGCGATCCGAGGATCTCAGTGGCCTGGCCTGCGGTGATGCGCCTGGGGAAACCGCCGGGCAGCAGCTCGCACAGGACGGCGTGCAGCCGGCAGGCCACCTGGCTCCCGACAAGCCTGCCCGGTATCTCGTTCACCGCCCGCGGCCGGGTCTGGCACCGGCAGTCTGGCTCTGCCCACCCGGCCCTTCCGCAGCGGGTGGCCAAGGCAGCGACGCTGGCCGCTATCTACGAGATAGCCAAGGCGGAAACCGAGCGTTTCGAGCCAGAGGCCGCGTTCCACGCCGAGCAGGCAGTCGCCGTGGCCCTGGCGGACTGGCGGGAGCCCGAGGGTTTTCGGATCGAACTCCGGGCTCGGCTGGCCCTGGACCTTGCTGCTGAGGATGCGGCAAAGGCCGAGCGCTTCACCGAGTCCCGCCGCTCGGCACGCCTTGATGAGGCCCTCGCCAGGGCCCACATAACGTTCCTGCGCGAGGTCGTACTGGCGAACCAGGACACGGCGCGCCTGTGGTGGCTGCACCGCAACCTCACCGGAGACGACCCGGAGACCTCCTGGACCGCCTTTAATGACGTCGTCCGGCCGCTCATACGCATCGCGGACGAGAACGACCCGGTGACCAGGCTGGCGCGAGCGCTACTCACGATGAACGACTACATCCGCGAGGACCCCGGGCGACTGGAGACTCTGGCGAACATGGTGGCGTTCGCGGCCACGAAAGTTGGCCAGCCCGAGGTAGCCAGGACGCTCGCGACACTCCGACAGCCCCCCTCGTCAGGCGCTAACGGGTCTGCACCTGCAAGTCCATAACGGCCATCCACAGATATCCTGAAATGGCAGGTCAGCCAGACACTGAGCAGAACGGTCGGCATACCGTTCCTGCGGACGGTCACCAGACCGCTCCTGCCCTCGCCGTCCGTGCCCGTCCGTGGATTCCGCTCCCTCCGGCCCCGGCACGCACGGACGCATAGCGGACGGCGGCGGCCCGTAATCGCGCCTCGGACGGCGTCCGCGCTGGTCAGCGGCGTCGGCCTCGGCTAGGAGGATAGGCTGTAAAACCGTCGGCTCAGCCTCAGTGCCCGCTGGGCCATCCAGATGCTTATTCGGATGCCAAAGCCCTTGCCCGTCACAAGGCATATGTGCCACTATTGCACGAATTGAGGTGAATGAGGCGGGTGGTGCACGATGGACGAGGTCAGTTTCGGGCCGAGACGCGAGGCCCGTTGGCCGTCGCGCCGCGGGCGCGGGTTCGCTGCCGCCGTTTCGATGGCGAGTGTCGCCGCGGCGGGCGTCGCGACGATACTCGCCGCGGCGGGCGTCGCGTTCGCGCTGACAGCAGCGGGCGCGCATCACGCGCTGACCGCCGCCGCCCGCCGCCGGGCAGTCGGCGGCGCTTCCGGCCCCTGTCAGCGGCCCGCTGTCGGCGGGCTGTTCGCCCTTCCGTGCGGTCTGGCCGAACTTGGGCGGCCTGTCGGCGGGCGTGCGCCCCGGCGCGCTGCCGATCATCGTCGGCGCCCAGTTCAGCGGTCGGTGCGCAGCGCCATCAGCGGGTGGCGTAGAGGGGCTTATCAGTGGGTGAAGGTCGCCGTGGCCAGGACGGTGCCATTGGCGGAGACCAGCCGGGCGCCGGTGAGGGTGCCGATGTCCCCAGGGTCCGGGCTGCCCCACGCCCCGTACCCGTCGGCCAGCTGGAACGAGCCAATGGTGCTCGTCCGCCCGTTCGCGTTCACGACCTGGCACGTCACGGACTCGTTGCCGGACCCCAAGTCGACGTACATGTACAGCCACCGGGGACTGCCTGAGTAGAGGAAGATGTTCCCGACGCTGCTGCGCGTGGCGGATACCAGGCTGGCGGAGGTCAACGGCGCCGCTGCGGAGCCCGTCGACGGCGACGTGCCGACCCCGATGCGCCAGCCCCCGAGGCCCGCCGCGATGACGGCGAGTCCCAGGGCGGTGGCGGCGAGCGCCCGGCGTACCCGCCCGGGCCGCCTGCCCCGGCCGGGGCTGGTCCCGGTCGCACTCGGCGGCCGGTCAGCACCGGGCCTGCTGGCGCTCGGCTTGTCAGCGCCTCGCCGTACGCCGCCCCGGGCAGATCCTCGGTGCCGCGGGCTGTGCTCGCGCCCTGGCCGCGGTCGGGGTTCGGTTTGCCCCTCGGGCGACGCGGGCATCCCGAGCCGCCCGAGCACCCGGGTCTCGAACCCGGCCGGCGGCTCGGCCGGCGGCAGCAGCTCGAGCAGCCGCTCGCCGGTCGCCATCAGCTCGCGCACCTCCGCACGGCAGGCCTTGCATGTCTCCAGGTGAGCGATCGCTGCCGCGCGCTCGCGCCCGGTGAGCACGCCAAGCGCCAGCTCGGCGGCCACGTCACGCAGTTCCGCGCAGGTCATGTCGTTGTGCTCAGTCATCGCCGACTGCTTCTTCCGGAAGGTAGGCGGCCCGCAGTCTCTGCATGCCGTCTCGAATCCGCGTCTTCGCAGTACCGAGGGGAATCCCCTCGCTGTCGGCGACCTGCCGCGCCGTCATCCCATAGATTCCGGACATCGCCACCGCCCGCGCCTGCGGGGCGGGCAGTTCGGCGAGGGCGTGCCGCAGCCCTTCCGCGCTGTCGTTGGCGACCGCTACCGGCTCCGGGCTGTCGCTCATCGCGGCAAGGACCGCCGGCCGGTCGTCCGGGTCCATCGGCACCGATGACCGGGCGCGGACGACGTCGATCGCCAGGTTGTGCGTCATCGTCGTCAGCCACGCCCGGACGGAGCCGCGTCTTGAGTCAAATGCCGACGCGTGCCGCCACGCCTGCTCGAAGGCGCGCTGCGCGACGTCCTCGGCGGTGACCGAGTCGCCGGTCACGGCGAGCGCCACGCCGAAGACGACGCGCTGGAACCGGCGCACGAAGGTGGCCGCGAGGTCGGGATCGCCCGCGCCCAGGCCGGCCAGCAGCACCTCATCGGACTGCTCTGCTGGGGCTGCCACACGTCCATCTTGCCGCACCTTAGCTGCGCGATGGCACCGGGGCAGGCCCGCCCACCGCGCGGGCTGGCACGCCAAACGCGAGCAGTCCCGTGGCGACCAGCAGGACGAAGGCAGCGGTGAACTCGACGGCGAGGGACAGCGTCGCGTACGGGACGGACAGGCTCTCGGTGTACCCGAATAGCCCGACGTGCACGCTGAGCAGCAGGCCGACGGCGGTTGCGACGCCCGCCACGGCTCCGGCCGCGAGCAGTGCCAGCCACCGGAATGCCACGATGGCCACCCCGAGGATGATGGCGGCGATGCCCTGCACGAGGAAGAGCGGTCCGATGACGCTGATGTCGCGGTAGCCGTCTCCCCACAGTTCGAGGTGGATCACACCGGACCAGACGAGGAAGGCCGCGCCGATCCCGGCCAGTGCGAGGACCGCCCAGCGGGCGGTCGGCGACTCTAGCGCTCCCGGCTTGCGGAGCAGGAACCGGACTATCAGCTCGCGGTTGAACATGACGCCTCCTAGGCGTGTTGGCAACTCAGAAAGAAGAGGTCTGGATGGTCGTCCAAAGGCCGTAGACGGCCAGGGCGCTCGCTCCGGCCGCAAGCACCAGGGCGGGCAGCACCCGGCCGCCCCGCCGGGCGACGAATCTCGGGTAGACGGCGAAGGTCACGAGCTGGCTGAGCCAAAGCGCGAACAGCGACAGCGTGGTGAGGTCGTCGTAGATCGTGTCCGGATCGATGAGCAGCACCGGCGCGAAGGCGACCATGATGACGCCGATGCCGATGAGAACCCGGCGCAGCGGCCAGGCCGTCACCGCGACGGTCAGCCTGCTCAGCGCCAGGTACTCGACCAGGATGACCACCGCCACGCTGACCGCCACGCCGATCCCCACCGTGACGGCGAAGCCGTGCCCGACGAACCGCTCCGCCACCGTCATGCCGGGGATCTCGCCCTGCGTCAGCGCCGGATCGGCGGCCAGCGGCGCGACAGCGGCGATGATGACGACGACGGTCGCAAGGTAGGCGCCGAGCAGGCCGCGCCGCGTGGTGCGGAACGTCTGCCGCAGGTTCCCGCCCAGTTCGCCGCCGAGGAAGAACGGCAGGCTGCCGCAGATGTACAGCAGCGCGGTCTGCCCGCTCGCGATGGCCAGGGACCCGGCCGGCGCGGACGCGCCAAAGCTGCTTGCGGGCGTGGTCACGTTCGCCAGGGTCACGCCGGACAGCGCCGCCGCCAGGGCGAGCTGCCCCGCCGCAAGCAGCCCGATGACCAGTATCGCGGTCCGGCGGCCCGCGATCATCACCCCGGCAAGCACGACCGGGATGACGACCTCCAGGAGCGTCTGGTACTGGCGCTCGCCGGGCAGCACGACGGGCAGGGTGTCGTAGACGATCTGGGCCGTGGTGTACACGATGTACAGCAGGTAGCTGAACGCCCACAGGCCGGCCTGCGCCAGCGCGACCCGGCGGCCCGCCGCCGCCTCGGTGAACGAGTACAGGCCGCCGGAGCTGCTGACGTGCCGTGCGTACCCGAACCAGATCGCGAGCGGGAAGCCGAACGCCGCGGCCGCCAGGACCATCGCGAGCCCGGCCGAGGAAGCGGCGCCGCCGGCGATCGACGGCGCGTAGAGCGCCGCCAGCGCCAGCGGCCCGCCAAACGACGCGACCGCGACCCCGGCGAAGCCCCACTGGCCGAGCGGCCTGGCCGGCCCGAGGGAGGATACTCCGCCATCGGGCCGCGCCTGGCCGGCTCCGCTGCCCATTATCCGGGCGAGGAACGTTGTCATCACAGTGTCAGTTGCCGCTGGGTCAGGACCAGCTGCCGCCGGCCTTCTTCGACGCGGGAGCGGAGGCCGGCGCGGACGGTGCCGGGGTGGCGGGGGCACCCGCGGACGAGCCCGGGGTGAACGAGGTCACCGAGCCGGTGACGTCGCTGCCGGTCGGGGCGACCAGCCACCACTTAGCGCCGAAGTTGTCGCTGCCCTGACCGCTGGCCATGCCCGGGCCCGAGTCGCCGGAGAAGTAGTACAGCGGGTGCCCGTCGTAGGTCACCTGCTTGGTGCCGTCCGACCGGGTGATCGTCCCCAGGTCGCTGGCCTTCGCGCCACCTGACGCGGTCGCCGAGCCGCCGGTCGTCACCGGCGGCCAGGCCCCGGCGCACGCTCCGTTGCAGTTGGACATGTCGCCGGTGTCGTTCGCCCACACGTACACGGCGCGACCCGAGCCGTCGGTCAGGAAGGTGCCCGCCGAGGACGAGGCGGTCTCGATGACCGCGGTGCCCGATGCGCTCGCGCTGCTGCTTGCCGGCGACGATCCGGTCGGCGAGGCGGGCGCCGCTGCCCCGGTGCTGCTGCTGGCCGCGCTGCCGCACGCCGCCACGAGCAGCGCCGCGCCCAGCGCGCCGCCGGCGCCCGCGGCCAGCTTGGTGCGTCCCGAGACCCCGTTGAACATGGACTTCCGCATCTTGCTCGTCTCCCGTCAGGCGCGGTCATCCGCGCCAGCTCGCGAAAAGGACTGTCGATAGAAGTACGGGCGAAGCGCCGTTAGGGATTGTTGTTGAGGGGTCAACTAAGTATGATCCGGATCACTATCTGGCTACGTAAAGTGCTGATACGGTTATGACCTGTGATCGCTAGGTGCGGGGAGGGGGTCGCGGATGAACGGCGGACCGAAGCCGGCCGTGCGGCGCGCCCGCAGCGGAAACCGCGGCAGATCACCCGCAAGGGGCTGACCTGCGCACGTGGGGGCAATCGTCTTCGCGTTGCTGGCCGCGCTGTGCAACGCGGTCAGCGTGATCACGCGGCACATCGCGAGCACGGCCGACCCGCACCGTCCATCCGGGCGCCGGCTCGTCGGCTACCTGCTGCGCAACCCCCAGTGGCTGGCTGGGTGGGGAGCCCAGGTCGGAGCGTTCGCGTTCCAGGCGGTGGCCCTGCAGCTCGGCCAGGTCTCGGTCGTCCAGCCGCTGCTCGTCACCGAGCTCGTCATGGCGCTCGTGCTGCGGCAGGTATTCATCCACCAGGAGGTCGCCTGGGCCGCCTGGGGAGGGGCGGCGGCGGCCGTCGCCGGGCTGGCCGTCTTCATCGTCGCGGCCGAGCCGCGCGGCGGCCACGCGGGCCCGACCAGCGGTCACTGGACGGCGGCCGTCGTCGCCTGCGTCGCCGTCGTGGCGGCGCTGATCGCCGGCGCCAGAGGGGGCTCGCCTTCCCGCCGGGCGGCCCTGTACGGCCTGGCCGGCGGGATCACCTGGGCGCTTGAGGCTACGTTCATCAAGTCCGCGACCGATGACCTCGCCCGGGCCGGCCTGTCTGGTCTGTTTGCTAACTGGCCGGTCTACGCGGTGGCCGTGGGCGGCGCGGCGGGCGTGGTCATCGAGCAGGCCGCCCTGCAGAGCGGGCCGCTGCGGGTGTCACAGCCGTTGCTGACGATCACCGACCCCATCGTCAGCATCGCGCTCAGCGTCTGGCTGTTCGGCGAGCACTTCGTGGTCAACCCCGGCGTGCTGGCCGCGGCGGCCGCCGGATTCGCCGTCATGTGCGCCGGAGTCGTGGTGCTGTCGGTGACCGCGCCGGCCACGGTCGAAGGAGACGTCGGCCGGACGGAGAAGGCCGCGACCGTTCGGGATGAATCTTGATGTTCTTCATGCGGAGGGGGGGCGGCCGGACCGGATGGTTCCGCTCTCGTTCAACAGCCTGCTGATCATCGCCGGAATCTCCGTTCTGGTTCCGGTCGTGCTCGGCCTGCTGCCCCGCGCTGCCGGTCGTGCGGGGCGTCCCCGCGCTGCTTTACGTGCGCGCCGTCGGCCGCCGCCGGGCGGCGGCGGGCGGCCTGCTGCAGGCCACCACGCTGACGTTCGTCATTGTGGCGACGGTGATCGGGCAGCAGACCGGAAAGCTCACGTCGGCCACGTCCGCCGCCCTCGTCGCCGCGGGGTTGCTGTCCGCGGCCCTGTTCCCGGCGGCGGCGGGGCGGCTTCTGGCCCGCGGCGGACGAGGCAAACACGGTTCGTGATTCCCGCTGGTGGTGCCCGGTGAGGTCGTGGCTGGTTGTCTGAGCTTGCGGTGACCAGGGTCGCGTCCATGCCGATCACGGGGCAGTTACCGCTGCGGGGCAGCTGTGGCACGGCCTGCTCCTGGCCATCTGGCTGGACCCGGTCTACCCGGGCGTCGGGCTGCGGCACCGCCGCATGCACAGCTCGGCCAGCCGGTCAATACCGTCCTAGCTGCGGCGATTCCAAATTATTGCCGCCTATCTGTTGATACTCGACGGTATGGTGCGCATAATCACTGGTGTGACGAAAGCAACAGCCTGTACGCAAGCAGACTAGGAGCCCGGCGGGACGAGGAGGGCGAAGTGACGCAGCAGCGAAGGCCGCACAGGCGGGCGCGGGCGTGATCATCGACTGCCATATGCATGCCGGGGAGTTCGGTGACCCGTTCGGGGTCAGCCTGGACCCGGGTCAGCTGGCAGAGGTTTTCGCGGCCAACAAGATCGACGCGGGCATGGTGTTCTGCGCCGACAACGCGCTCACGCTGAGGGTGCTCGAGCTGGTCCCCCAGGCCTGGGGGTTCTACTGGGCCAACCCCAGCCGCCCGGGCTTCGTCGACCAGGCCGCGGACTGGCTCTGCGGTCCCCGCGCGAAGGGCGTGAAGCTGCACCCGCTGCTCCACTCTTTCCACCCTTCCAGCCGGGCCCTGGACCCGCTGATGGAACTGCTCGCCGAGCGGGGCCTTCCCGTCTTGATCCACACGGGGCATCCGCCCGTCAGCGAGCCGCTGCAGGTCGGCGACCTCGTCCGCAGGCACCCGGACGTCAACGTGATCCTGGGCCATGCGGGACACGGGAACGCCTACTACGTCAGCGACGCGATCAGCCTGGCGGAGCAGCATCCCAGCGTCTGGCTCGAGACGTCGGGGATGCCGATGTTCACCAAGATCAAGGAGATGGAGCGCCGCTGTCCGGGCCGCACGCTGTTCGGCAGTGACGTCCCGTTTCACACCTGGCGCGGGGAACGGGACCGCGTGCACGACGGGACTCACCTCTCCCGAGATCGAGGCGGTAATGGGCGGCAACGCCCGCCGCCTCCTCTTCCCCGGGCAGGGTCCTGTCCCGGGGGACGGCACCGCCGGCTGGCCCGGGGCCTGGCGGCTTTTCAACAGTCTGCCCCGGGGCAGGACGACAGCTAGGAGGAACAGCCCATGAGCACCGCAAGTAAGTTGGCGGTCGAGGCCAACCACGTCAACCCCATTCCGGACGACCAGAGCGAGGGAAGCCCCCTGCAGGAGGGGATCCTGTGGGCCGGGCTGAACATCAACGTATTCAACGTCGTGCTGGGAGGCGTCCTGGTCGCCATCGGGCTGACCTTCTGGCAGTCCGTTCTCGCCATACTCGCGGGCTCGGCGCTCGGCGCGGCGCTGATCGCCCTGCACACCACCCAGGGTCCCAGGCTTCGGGTGCCCCAGATGATCCAGAGCCGCGGCCAGTTCGGCTTTCACGGCGCAAGTTTCCTGTTCGTGGCCACCCTGGTGCTGAACTTCGGGTTCACCGCCGCGATCTTGGTCATACAGGCGCAGGCCATGAACGTGGTGGTGCCGGCGCTGCCGATCCCGGCCTGGATCTTGATCATGGCGGTGCCCATGGTGCTGATCGGCGTGTGGGGCTACCGGCAGATCCACACGGTCGCGCAGGTGACCGTGTACGCGGTGGGCATCACGCTTGGTGGTGATGTTCGTCCAGGCTATCCGCTTCGGCCGCTGCCGCACTCGCAGGCCGGGTTGCACTCTCCGCGGCCAGGCCTGTTCATCGCCGGGGTGGCGCTCCTGGTCATCGACCTGCTCTCTTACGGGCCGTTCGTGAGCGACTACTCGCGCTACCTGCCGCGGAACTCCAGCGCCCGCCAGCTGTTCACCGCGACCTGGGCCGGGAACGTGGTCGCCACCGCAGCCTGCTGCGTCCTGGGCGCGTACATCACCGCGCTGCTGCCGGGCATGTCCACGATCGGGAAAATCGGCAAGATCTCCGGCCCCGCCGTCCTGGTCATCATGGCGCTGTCCCTGGTGAACCCGGTGAACTCCTACACCGGCAGCTTCCAGATCCTCGCGCTGGCGCAGACGTTCCGGCGCTGGCGGAACACGCGCCCGTCGTGGGCGGTCAGGTTCGGGGCCTTCCTCACGGTCACCATCGCCGGACCGTCGGCGCTGCTCGGCTACCAGTCTTTCGTGGCCGACTCAGTAACTTCCTCGATGTCCTGCTGATGCTCTTCATACCGTGGAGTGCCGTCAACCTGACGGACTACTTCCTTGTTCGCCACGGCGACTACGACGTGGCCTCGTTCTACACTCCGGACGGCGTCTACGGCCGGGTGGCCTGGCGGGGGACTGGCCGCGAACCTGGTCGGGTTGCAGTCGAGGTTCCGTTCATAGCCGCCGTACTCACCGGGCCGCTGGTGAATACCTGGACGGCGCGGATATCTCCCGGGTGGCGGGGTTCGCCGTTGCCGGGATCGCCTTCTGGGCGCTGGCGACGCCAGCTCGGCGGGCCGCCCACCTCGCGGTACCCGCAGGCGCAGCGGCGGTTGCCTCGTGAGCGCGGCAGGGGCTGCGCAGGCGCTGGCGGCGGGCCCCGCGGCCCGGGAGGGCCTGGTGACCCCGCAGGGCGCCCAGTTCATGCTCACCGGCGGGCCGGTCCCGCTTTCACAGCCGGCGGCGGCCGCCCTGGCCGGGCCAGCCCTGTACCACTACGACCCGGCTTTCTGCTGTCTTCCGCCACGCCGAGCAGGTGGCCGCGCAGGTGATGTCGACTTGCAACGAGGTCATCCTGCTGCAGGGAGAGGCCATGCAGGCACTCGAGGCTGCTGTCGCCTCCCTTGTCCGGCCGGGAATGCACGTGCTCAACCTGGTCTCCGGTGTGTTCGGCGCCGGGATGGGGAACGGCTGGCCCGGCTCGGCGCGCAGGTCCATACCCTGCGCGTTCCGTACAACGAGGTCGTCAGCCCTGACAGCGTAGCCGGTTACCTGGATGCTCACCCGGGCATCGAACTGCTCGCTGTTGTTCACAGCGAGACACCGTCAGGCACTCTTCACGACCTCGCGGGCATCTGCGGGGCGGCAGCCGCCCGCGGCGTCCTCACCATGGCGGACTGTGTGTCCTCGGTGAGCTCCATGCCGCGGTCGAGACGGACGCGTGGGGCCTTGACGTGTGCGTGACCGGGCCGCAGAAGTGCCTGGCCGGGCCGCCAGGTCTCGCGATGGTGTCGGGCGGCGGGGGATCGTGGGCGATGATCGATCAGAGTACGGGCGCGCCGCGCTCGTCGTCGCTGTCACTGCTGGACTGGCGCGACCTGTGGCACGGGAAAGGGAGGTTCCCCTACACCCCGTCGGTCAACCTGGTGTGCGCGGTGGAAGGCGCGGCGCTGCGGCGCGGTACTCGCCGAGGGGCTCCCGGCGGCCTTCGCCCGGACTGAGCTCGCCGCCCGCGCCTGCAGGGCATCCGGGCCATGGGGCTGCGTCTCTTTCCGGCCAGCGATGCTATCTCGTCTCCGTGCGTCACCGCGGTCACGATGCCGGACGGCCTCAGCCACGAGACGGTACGCGGGCCACATGCGGGCGCGTTGCCGGCGTGGTGTTGAGCGGCAGCCGGCGCGCCGGCGACCACATCCGCTTCGGCCACATGGGAGTCACCGCCAGCAGCGTCTTCCCGGTAGTCGGGCTGATGACCCTCGGCCGGGCGCTCGACGACCTCGGCGAGCGCGTCCCGGCGGGCGACGGGGTCGACGCGGCGATGGCGGTCCTGGCGGGAGAGTAGAACGAGTCGTGGGTGCTGTCGGTGACCGCGCAGGCCAGGGTGGAAGAGGATGTAGAACAGACGAAGGGAGGGGGCGACCGTTGACCAGGGAGTATTCGGTGATGTTGCTCCATATGATCGGCCAGCCCGCATCTTCCCAGCTCAGACAGTCCATACAGAAGAGTTACACCCAAGTAGGTTCGCCAGATCGGTCAGCAGGTCCTGAGCTTGGGCCACGTCTGCGTCGAGAGGGCGGTCACTGTAATCGGCTGGCAGGTTCGCGGCTACGGTGAACGCTTCGCCGAGCAGTGCCGAGGCCGGGCTCACGCCCGCCATCCGCAGCGCCCGGACGGCGGCGATGAGCTCGCAGGCTAGCACCAGGCGGTAGGGGGTCGGCAGCTTCGCGGTGGTGGCGCGGGCCAGCTCGGGGTCGAATCCGGCGTGGTCCTCGACGCCCGGGACAGGGGGGCGCTGCCGAGCGCGGTCGGCGCTGCCAGCCTGCGGATGTCCGCGACAGCGGCGTGCGCTAGGTACTCCAGGATCATGATGCCTGAGCTTGGCCGCGCAGGTCGGTGGCCAGGAATGGTGGTAGTCCGGTGAAATCAGGCTCGACCAGGGTGCCGAGCCGGGCCGCTAGGCACGGCGCCGCGGTCTGGAACAGCGCCGCCCTCAGCCCGTCCAGAGAGAGCCCGAGGTAGCTGGCATAGAAGTTCCCGTTGTGCCAGATGTCTGGCCCGGCCGGGTCCACCAGGGGGTTTCCGCCGCGCTGTTCATATCGACGGTCGCGGTGTGCACCGCGTGCCTGGCCGCGTCGACTGGGCGCATTGCCTCTGCGGCAACGCCCGGTACCCGTACGGGTCCTGGATTCGCGCCGATGACCGAATCCAGCGAGCCAGCGGCGGCGCGTCGTTGCGGCCACGGACTCCAACCGCGGCGGTCGGCGGGGCGGTCGCCGCGAAGGTCGCCAGGGCGACCGCGCCGCCGGTTGACCGGCTCGGCGTAGGGCTCGGCTGAGCCATTGGCTGCCATCAGCGAGAAAGCGGTGATCAGCGTGCTCACGTCCAGCAGGCTAGTCAGGTCGTGGCAGGCCAGGCAGGCCTCGCCGATCGTGGCGGCGTTACTCGACAAGAACGCGAGCGTGTTGGGCCCGGTCAGGCTGAATCTCGGCTGCCGCGTCCCGAGCGGGCCAGCTGGCAGCCAGTCGCGTTCGCCGCGCAGGCAGAGCGCGGTCGCCGCCAAGGCCGTCAGATCTCCGGTGCCGATGGCCCCGTAGGCGGGCACGGTTACCGCGAGGCCGGAGTTGATGACATCGGCCAGCACGTCGAGCACGGCCGGGTCGACTCCAGACCCGCCGGCCGCCAGCTGGTTGGCCCGGACCACCAGCATGGCCCGGCTGATCTCGGCGGAGATCGCCGGACCGCCGCCGCCCGCATGACTGCGCAGCAGGCGCAGGCCGACGGCACCGGCATCCTCGGGGTGACTCCCTGATCCCGGTTAGCGCCGACGCCGGTAGTACGGCCGTACACCGGTCGCCGTTCGGCCACGTATGCGGCTGCCTGCGCAGCCGCATACGGGCGCTTCCTGCCGATCTCGGCAATCATGACCCGAGCGCGGCCGGTTGCCACGGCAGCGACATCGTCGCACGTCAGCGATTCGCCGTCCAGAACAACCACGGCCGGGCTCGTCATCAGCTTGATCAGGACTTGATACCGGCTGCCTGCACCCAGCCTGCGGCTGGCTGCTCGTAGGTGGCGTGGTCCACGATGATCGACTCGTCCATCGCCGGCCAGGCCGGCCGTGGTCAGCTTGGCCGAGATCTCGTTGAGCGTGCTGCTGGTGGTGGTGCTTGCGGGTTAATCGCAGGCTTGTAGACGAGCGGGGTGACGTTCTGGGCGGCGAAGTTGAACTCGGGGTCGGCCAGGGACACCAGGTGCTCGGTGATGATTTGCGGCGTCGTGGTGAAGATGTCGGCCGCCTGCACCTTGCCGTCGGCCAGCGCGGCGAGCGTGATCGGGCCTGACTTTCGTCGAGCGGGGAGAATCCCTTGAACACCAGGCTGTAGTTCTTCTTCAAGCCGGCCAGTCCGTCGGCGGGGGTAGATGAACTCCGGCGGCCCGCCGAAGGTCATCGTGCTCGCGATCGGCTTGAGCTGCGTGATCGAGGTCAGGTGGTGCTCCTGCGCGAAGGCCGCGGTGACTGTCACCGAGTCCTTGTCCTGGGCCGAGGCGGAGTTCAGGATCTCCAGCGTGGTCGGCAGCTTGGCCGCCAGCGCCGCGTTGACGTCGGTCGTGGTGACGGCGGTGCTCTGGGGGTCCACCGACGTTGTAGAGCAGCGCACCGTCATACTCGGGGATGACGGTGATGGCACCCTTCTCGATCTCCGGGTAGTAGACCTCGCGCGAGCTGATGTTAAACTTCGGCGCCGCGTGGATTCCCTTGCCCTGCAATGCCGGACAGGTAGATCTCCGCGAGCAGTTCGCTCTCAGGGAAGTTCCCCGACCCGACGACGACCGTACCGTTCGAGCGCGGGGCAGCCAATGGGTTGCCCGCATCCGATTTTGAAGGGCCTGCCGAGGAGCAGGCGGAGACGCCGATCACGGCGGCAGCGGCGACCGCTACGAGTGACACGAGCTTAACAGACAGAGAACCATTCATGACATTCCAACCTTTCGATTTTTTTAAGGGATTGTCCGCCGCAACGGTGCCGGGACAACGAAGTGCCGCAATACAGTGAATGCGGCCTGCACGACCAGCGCGAGTACCACCACGAGCGCGGCCCCGCCGGCCACCTCGGCGTAGTTGTCGGTGGCCAGGCCGTCGATGATGTAGCGGCCGAGACCGCCGAGGCCGATCTCGGCCGCGATCGTCGCGGTGGCGACGACAAAGATCGCCGCCGGTGCGCAGGCCGAGCATGATCAGCGGCAGGGCGACCGGTATCTCGACCTTGGCCAGCAGTTGCCACTCGGTCATGCCCATGCCACGCGCGGCGTCCTTCAGGCCGCGATCGACCCCGGCGACGCCTTCGTAGGCGTTCACCAGGATCGGCGGGATGGCGAGCACCACGAGCGGGATGAGCCAGGCCAGAGCGGCGAGAATCCGGTAAGGACCACCATCAAGATCAGCAGGCCAAGTGTGGGGACGGCCCGCCAGGCGTTAGCCGTGCTCGCGACGAGGAGACCCCCGCGGCCGTAGTGCCCGATCAGCACGCCCAGCGGCACGGCGATCAGCGCCGCCGTGAGCAGCGACAGGCCGGTGTAGTACAGATGCTGCGCCATCCTGATCGCGATGCCGTCGGTGCCGTGCCACTGGGCCGGGGATATCAGCCAATCCCACGCGAATGTCAGGAAGCTCATATCCGGCTCCACGGCGTCAGCAGCCGGCGCGTGGTGACCAGCAGCAGGTCGCAGACGAGCCCGAGCGCCATGACGCCGGCGAGGGCCGCCCAGATCTCCTCGGGGAAGTCGCGCTGGAGCCCGTCGATGAAGAAGTAGCCCAGGCTGTTCACGCCGATCAGGACACCGACACTGGCCAGGCTGATGCCGGAAACAACCGCTACCCGGAGCCCGGCGACCACGACCGGGATGGCCAGCGGCAGCTCGACCAGGGCCAGCCGCCTCAGGCTGCCGAATCCCATGGCCGTCGCAGCCTGCCGCACTGGCTCCGGTACCGAGCGGAGCCCGTCCACGACGTTCGGCAGCAGCACGCAGAGCGAGAAGAGAGTCAGCGGGATGATGAGGGTAAGGTTTCCGAGCCCTGTGTAGGCGATCAGGACCACGAATAGGGCCAGCGACGGAATCGCGTAGATGATGCTGGTCGCGGTAAGCAGCGGCGGGTACAGCCACCGCCAGTGCGCGCACGCGATGCCGACCGGCAGCGATATAACAAGACCGGCAAGCGCGGGAACGACGCCGAGGAAGGCGTTCGCTAGCGCGTA
Source organism: uncultured Actinomycetota bacterium (assembly GCA_963844925.1). GTDB lineage: Bacteria > Actinomycetota > Actinomycetes > Streptosporangiales > Streptosporangiaceae > Trebonia. The sequence goes on from CAWJQG010000006.1 coordinate 22,430, forward strand.
CTGCCAGAACTGGCCCCAGTTCACGCGGAGCCCGCCAGTGCGCGGTCGCCGGCCTCGGCTGGCGCTTCTTGCGCCGCCCTGATGGCCTCGCTCAGCTGACTGTAGGACGTCACGCCCACCACCCGGCCATCGGCATCGACGCCGACCGCCCGCCCGGTCCGGGAGAGCACGGTCGCGTCAAGCGCCGCCCTGAGCGAGTCCTGCGCCGGGCGGAACGTGTGCCCGAGCGGAATCAGTTCCGTTTCGCCCAGTCGGCTTGTGCCGGGACTTGATGCGACCTGCGCGGTCGCCAGCCAGCCTTGCGGCCTGTTCTCGCCGTCGGTGACCAGCAGCCACGACTGCTCGTGCCGAGCCATGACCGCGCGCGCCTCGTCTACCGTGGCGTCCGCGTCGAGTATCGCGTCGAGATCAAGGTCAAGGCCGCCGGCGCTGAAGAATGACAGCCGCCGGATGCCGCGGTCAAAGCCGATCAAGGCCTCCACGTAGTCGTCGGCAGGCGCTTCGAGCAGCCGCTGCGGCGTGTCAACCTGGGCGAGGTGCCCACCCGGCTTGAACACCGCGACGACATCCCCGACCTTGATGGCCTCCTCGACGTCGTGGGTGACCATGACAATGGTCTTGCGCAGCTCCCCCTGCAACCTGAGCAACTCGTCTTGAAGTATCGTGCGGACAATCGGGTCAACGGCGCTGAATGGTTCGTCCATCAGCAGTACCGGAGGGTCGGCGGCCAGTGCCCTGGCGACACCTACCCGCTGCTGCTGGCCGCCGGAGAGCTGCTGCGGATACCGGCGTGCCATTCCGGCGTCGAGACCGACCAAGTCAAGGAGCTCCCTGGCCCTGGCCCTTGACCTGGTCCTGCTCCAGCCGTTCAGCAGCGGGTACGGTCGCGATGTTGTCTTCCACAGTGCGATGCGGGAACAGCCCAACCTGCTGGATGACGTAGCCGATGCCCCGCCGCAGCTCGGACCGGGCTCGCCTGCGATGATGTCGCGCCCGTCGAGGAGGATCCGGCCCGTTGTCGGCTCGATCAGCCGGTTGATCATCCGCAGCGTCGTGGTCTTGCCGCAGCCGCTCGGGCCGAGCAGGACCATGATCGTGCCCGCCGCGACATGCAGGTCAAGCTCGGCAACGGCCATGGTGCCGTCCGGATACCGTTTCGTGACACGGTCAAAGATAATCACGTCTGCCTTCCTTCAAGCTCGGCGGCAAGCGGTGCTCAGCCGAGTGCCTTGGCGGGCATGGTCGGCAAGCCCGCTGCTTGCCAGGCTTGGAATCCGCCATCGAGGTCGGTGGCCTCGGCCAGCCCGATGCGGCGCAGCGACCTGGCTGCCAGCGACGAGGCATAGCCTTGCGAGCACATTACGATCAGCCGGGCATCCGGCCTGGCCAGTGCTGCGATCCTGGCATCGCTGCGCGGGTCAAGGCGCCAGCTCGAGCACGTTACGGCCGATGATGATCGCCCCTGGTACCTCGCCTTCGACGATCCGCTGCTCAAGCGGGCGGATGTCGACCATGACGGCGCCGGCGGTGATGGCCGCGAGCGCGGACTCGGGACGAAGCCGGGCGAGCCCGCTGCGGGCCTCGGCCAGCAGCTCGTCGATACCGGGCATGCCCTGCGGCAGTGCGTCAGCCGCCAGGGACGCGGCCGACGCCGCAGACGCGGTCGCCAGCGCGGTGCTCGCGCCGCCTTGCCCGCGCCCGCCCTCCGGGCCGTCGACCGCTACCGTCTCCCTGGCGATCAGGCCGTAGTCGGTGGCGGTGAAGTACGTCATCGCCGACAGCGGCGGCGAGTAGGCGTGAATACTGATGGCGGACTCGCCGCCGCTGTGGCCGACATTGTGCGCGTGGCCCGGGCCGAAGGCGATCACCGCACCGGACTGCAGCTGCCGCACGGCGAGCCGCCCACCACCCGAAACCCGGTAGTGCTCGGTCAGGGTGCCGCTCGCGACCGTGAACGAGCCTGATGACCCACCGTGATCGTGCCAGTCGGTGTCCTGGCCCCGCTCCCAGGCAAGTAGCCATACGTCGCACGAGTTCGATCGGTGCAACGGCAGCGACCACCGTACGTCGGGGTCGTGCACGACCAGGTCGGCCCACAGATCCCGGCGAGCCGCCAGCGCCGTGGCTACGGCACGGAGTTGCCCGGGCACCAGCCGCCCGCTGCTGGGCGCTAGGCCGAGCATCGCCTCGCCGATCGCCTGCTGCCGCTCTGGACTGACACCCCAGCCTGGCTTCAGCCCGGACGCGGCGCCGTCCGCGGCAGCGATAGAGCCGACCGCGGCGGAACTTCCCGCGTCGCGCCAATCCGAGGAGTGCTTGGTAGCCATTACGGCACCGTCATTATGAGTCATAGCCATGTATGTTGCATCTTTCGCGAACAATAGTCAAGTTGACTGATAATTCAGCAGAAACAGGTCTATTCAATCTGATCTCGAGTGCTTGGGGTTGTTCACGGGTGGCGTGCCTGTGCCGCTTCGGAACTCGGTGCATGGGCTTTGACCTGCGGTTAGTGTGCGCGGAGAAGCTGGCAGGAGCGCGGTCCGTGTCTTTCCGCCCGCTGAACTTGCCCGCGGTCCCGGGTTTTCGGCTGGCTGGTCCTGCCGGGCGGTGGCCAGGGCCGTAGCAAGGCGTCTAAGAAAGCGGAGATCTTGGTGCTGCAGGCATGAGGCGACAGTGCTGAGCCGCCAAGTGGTCCACAATTTAAAATGCTCTCAACTTAAAATTTACAATGGTGTAACACCTATCCTGAGTTCTTGTTGTCTGGTGGTTATTCAGCGGTTTCCAGGGTGAGTCGACCGGGTCCGGGGTTGGTGTCTCATGTGCCTGTGGCGTAGAGCGCACGAGGCGTTACGGGGGAAGGGCGGGGTAAGACGACCGGTCCGCCCTGATTCGGCCCCGGCTGTCGTAATCGTCCAGGGGCCGAAGCGATCGGGACGCCGGGGCGGTAGGCGAGGTGGATAGCGGCGCGTCGAGCACCGCAGTCGGCGCGGGCGCCGGCCGCGAGGGGCCGATGTCGCCGCGGCGCAGCGCCGCCGCCCCGCCCGCGGTGGCGGCCCACAGCGCCTCCCGGGCGTCATGCCCATCTCGCGCACGGCCAGGGCGATGCCGAACGGCATCGAGGAGGTGAAGCTGGTGCCGGGGTTGCAGTCGGTGGCGAGCGCGACCGTGACGCCGGCGTCGAGCAGCCGGCGGGCGTCCGGGTAGGGCGACCGGGTCGAGAACTCGACGCCGGGCAGCAGCGTGGCGACGGTGTCGCCGCCGGCCAGCGCGTCGATGTCGGCGTCGGTCAGGTGGGTGCAGTGGTCGACGCTGGCCGCGTCGAGCTCGACCGCCAGCCGCACCCCCGGGCCGGCGGCCAGCTGGTTGCCGTGCACCCGCAGGCCGAGCCCGGCGGCGCGCCCGCGGTCAGCACCGCGCGCGCCTCGTCGGCGTCGAAGGCGTGGGGGCTCGCCGGCTCGCAGAAGACGTCGATCCAGCGGGCAGTGCGGCGCGCAGGCGTCGAGCATCGTCGCCGCGAGACCAGGCGCGAGGTAGTCCGCGCGGTCGGCGCTCGGCCGGCACGACGTGTGCGCCGAGAAAGGTGGTCTCGTCGCGTGAATTCGCGGCGAGTCGCAGGAGGCGCGCCTCGTCCTCGACGGTGAGGCCGTAGCCGCTCTTGATCTCGACCGTGTGGTGCCCTGGGCGCGCAGCTCCGCGACCCGGCCGGCCAGGGGCGGCGCAGCTCGTCGTCCGACGCGGCCGCGGGTGCCGGCGACGGTCGAGGCGATACCGCCGCCGTCGTAGGGCGCCCCGGCCATCCGGGCGGCGAACTCGGCCGCGCGGTCGCCGGCGAAGACCAGGTGGGTGTGGCTGTCGACGAAGCCGGGATCACCGCTGCGCCCGCCGACGTCGACCCGGCTGTCGGCGGGCGGCGCCGCGCGGCCGGGCCGACCCAGGCGACCGGTCGCTCCTCGACGACCACCGCGGCGTCGGCGAGGATCCCGAGCGGGCCGTCGCCCAGGGCGGGGTCGTTGGTGACCAGCTCGCCGATGTCGTCGATCAGGAGGCTCGTCACTGAGTCCGCCCACAGGTCGCTCGATCGCGTCCGCCAGCAGCACGCCGACGTCGCCGAGCACGGTGCGGCCGCCTCGGTCACGACCGGCCGGCCGTCGACCGACGACGGTGTCGACGTCGGCTGCGGTGGCGGCGAGAGAGATCTGCGCCGGGGCGATGCCGGCGGTGCGCACGGTGTCCGAGGCGGACGCACCAGGTCGGCCGCGGCCGGCGGCGAGCCGCCCGGCGTCCGGCCAGCCGAGCTGGCTGTCGTGCCGGTGGCGGCGCGTCGAGCAGCTCGCCGGCGTGAACCGGCCGCGCTCGCGCGGTGCCAGCCGCTCGTCCATCTCCAGCGCCCGCGCCTCCTCGAACAGGTCGATGACCGCGTGCTGGTCGCTGCCGAGCGAGAGGCGTGCCCCGGCGTCCGCCAGCGCCGGGCCGGTCCGATCCCGTCGGCCAGATCCCGCTCGGTGGTCGGGCAGAAGCACAGCGGTGCCCGGCGCGTCGCCGAGGATCGCGATGTCGGCGTCGGTGAGGTGGGTGGCGTGCACCGCGGTGGTGCGTGGCCGAGCGCGCCGCTCTCGGCCAGCAGCCCGGTCGGGGTGCGGCCGTAGTGCGCCTGCGCTGGCGCGTTCTCGGCCGGCTGCTCGGACAGGTGCACGTGCAGCGGGCGGCCCGGCGGCGGCCGCGACCACCGCCGAGCGTCGTCGCCGCGGGCACGGCCCGCGACCGAGTGGATGGCGGCGCCGATCCGAGCGTGCCGCGGCCCGGCGTCGAGGTCGCGGACCCGCGTCCGCCCAGCTCGACGTCGCCGTCGCCGAAGCGCCGCTGGACCTCGTCGAGCGGGAGGTGGCCGCGGCGCCAAGACCGCCCGGCAGATAGCAGGTGTCGAGCAGGGTGATCCGGATCCCGGCGTCGCGCGCGGCCTGCGACAGCGCTCGGCCCATCGCGTTCGGGTCGGCGTACGGCGCGCCGCCCGGCGCGTGGTGCAGGTAGTGGAACTCGCCGACACTGGTGACCCCGGCCAGCGCCATCTCGGCGTACATCGCCCGCGCCAGCGCCAGGTAGGGGTCGGGGTCGAGCCGGGCGGCCACCGCGTACATCCGCTCGCGCCAGGTCCAGAACGTGCCGCCGCTCGTCGTGGGTGCGGCCGCGCAGCGCCCGGTGGAAGGCGTGGCTGTGCGCGTTGGCGAAGCCGGGCAGGACGAGCCCGCATCCGCGTCGCACCGGCGCCGGGGAGCCCGGGCCGTGCGTCGGCGTCGACCGCGGTGAACCGGCCGTCGGCGACCTCGATCCGGACGTCGCGCGGCGACGCCGTCGGGCAGCCAGGCGTGCTCGGCGAGCCAGCTGCGTCATCCGGCGGTCCCGTGCGAGCTCGGTCGATCACCGCGGCCAGGGCGTCGACTCCGGCCAGGCAGTCGTCGCGTTCGGCGTACTCGGCCGGCGAGTGCGAGACCCCGGTCGGGTTGCGCACGAAGAGCATCGCGGTCGGCAGCCGGCCGCGGCGAGGATGCCGGCGTCGTGGCCGGCGCCGGTGGCGAGCACGGCGCGTCGCCGAGCGACCGCCGCGCAGCCGGTCGCTCAGGATCGGGTCGAACGCGGTGGCGGTCGTCCACGACTCCTCGGCGACGGCGTCGCCGGCTGCCGCGGCGACAGCTCGGCGACGAACGCGCGGACCGTCTCGGCTTCGGCGCCGCGGGCGTCGAGCCAGCCGTGACCCGCGACGGGATCGCGTTGACGCCGTTGGGCTCGACCGCACCTTGCCGAAGGTGGCGACCACGCCGTGGCGGTCGGCCGAGTGCGCGGGCGGCGATGACCGCGGCGGCGAAGTCGAGCATCGGGTCGTGCCGGTCGGCCAGGCGGGTCGTCCCGGCGTGGTTGGCCTCGCCGGGCAGGTCGAGCCGCCAGCGGCCGTGCGGCCAGATCGAGGTGCCGACCGCGACGGCGCGGCCGAGGTCGATCAGGCCGCGGCCCTGCTCGACGTGCAGTTCGACGAACGCCCCGATCCGGCGCAGCGCTTCGTGGTCGCGGCCGACGCCTGCGGCGTCGTGCCCGACGCGGCCGTCATCGCCTCGGCCATGGTGGTGCCGTCGGCGTCGCGCAGGCCACGCGCCCGGTCGGCGTCCAGCGCGCCGGTGAGCATCCGCGACCCGGCGCAGGCGACGCCGAACCGGGCGCCCTCCTCGTCGCCGAAGTTGACCACCCCGATCGGCCGGGCCGGGGCGAACCCGGCCGCGCGCAGCACGTCCATCGCGGCGAAGCGCGCGAGACGACGCCGAGCGGCCCGTCGAACGCGCCGCCGTCGGGCACCGAGTCCAGGTGCGAGCCGAGCGACGACGCCGGGGCCTGCGCGTCGGGATCGCCCTACCAGGCCCACTGGTTGCCGGCCCGGTCGATCACGACGTCCAGCCCGCGGGCGGCGGCCTCGCCGGCGAACCACTCGCGCAGCGCGCGTCCTCGGCCGGTCCAGGCGAACCGGCGGTAGCCGCCGGTGCCCGGTCGCGGCCGACGGGGTCGAGGTCGTCCCACAGCCGGTCGAAGGTCATGACGCGGCCTCTCGGCATGCGGACTCCGCCGTCCGGGTGCGCGGCCACCGGCGTCGTCGGCGCGTGCCCGGCGTCGACGTGGCGGATCACGCCCATGCCGGGTCGTTGGTCAGCACCCGCTCGATCTTCGCCGCGGCCAGTCGGTGCCGTCGGCGACGCGTGACCTGGCCGGCGTGGATCGAGCGGCCGATGCCCACGCCGCCGCCGTGGTGGATGCGACACCCAGATCGCGCCGCTGCGCGGTGTTGACCAGGGCGTTGAGCAGCGGCCAGTCGGCGATCGCGTCCGAGCCGTCGGCCATCGCCTCGGTCTCGCGGTACGGCGAGGCCACCGAGCCGCAGTCGAGGTGGTCGCGGCCGATCACGATCGGCGCGCTGAGCTCGCCGGAGGCGACCAGCTCGTTGAACGCAGCCCGGCCTTGTCCCGCTCGCCGTAGCCGAGCCAGCAGATCCGCGCCGGCAGGCCCTGGAACGCGACCCGCTCCTGCGCCAGCGTTGATCCAGCGGCGGAGGTGCTCGTTGTCCGGGAACAGGTCGAGCACGGCTCGGTCGGTGGCGTCGATGTCCTTCGGGTCGCCGGACAGCGCCGCCCAGCGGAACGGGCCCTTGCCCTCGCAGAACAGCGGCCGGATGTAGGCGGGCACGAAGCCGGGGAAGTCGAAGGCCCGCTCGTAGCCGGCGTGCCGGGCCTCGTCGCGGATCGAGTTGCCGTAGTCGAAGACCTCGGCGCCGGCGTCCTGGAAGCCGACCATCGCCTCGACGTGCCTGGCCATCGAGGCCCGGGCGCGGTCGGTGAACTCCTCGGGCTTCTTGCTCGCGTAGTCGTGCCAGTCGTCGAGGTCGACGCCCTCGGCAGGTAGGACAGCGGGTCGTGCGCCGAGGTCTGGTCGGTGACGATGTCGACCGCGACGCCGCGGCGCAGCAGCTCGGGGAGCACGTCGGCGCGTTGCCGACCAGGCCGACCGACAGCGGCGCGCCGCTCGGCCTTGGCGCGCTCGCACCGGCGCGAGCGCGTCGTCGAGGCCGTCGGCGACCTCGTCGAGGTAGCGGTGCTCGACGCGGCGCTGGATGCGCGCTGGGTCGACGTCGACGACGAGGCAGACGCCGCCGTTCATGGTCACCGCGAGCGGCTGCGCGCCGCCCATGCCGCCGAAGCCGCCGGTGACCGTGAGCGTGCCGGCCAGGGTGCCGCCGAACCGCTTCGCGGCGACCGCGGCGAACGTCTCGTAGGTGCCCTGCAGGATGCCCTGGGTGCCGATGTAGATCCACGAGCCGGCGGTCATCTGGCCGTACATCGTCAGCCCGAGCTGCTCGAGCTGGCGGAACTCCTGCCAGGTCGCCCAGTCGCCGACGAGGTTGGAGTTGGCGATCAGCACCCGCGGCGCCCACTCGTGGGTGCGCATGACGCCGACCGGCTTGCCGGACTGCACGAGCAGCGTCTCGTCGTCCCGAGCGTCGGTGAGCGTGCGGACGATCGCGTCGAAGCTGGCCCAGTTGCGCGCGGCCCGGCCGGTGCCGCCGTAGACGACGAGGTCGTCGGGCCGCTCGGCCACCTCCGGGTCGAGGTTGTTCATCAGCATCCGCAGCGGCGCCTCGGTCTGCCAGGACCGGGCGGTGAGCGTGGTGCCGCGTGGGGCGCGGACCGGACGGGCGCCTTCCATGCGGCGTCTCCTCGGCGTTGCGACGGGGTCAGAGCAGCGGGCCGCGGACGGCGCGCGGCTCGGGATCGTCGGTCAGCGCCTCGACGCTCACTGCGATCTCGTTCATAACCACATGGTGAGGCACGGGCCATTGACCGGGATCCCCCTCGGGGCCCCTTACTGTCTGGGATTACAGATTTAGGTCTGGGCCTGCCGCGCTCTGCTCTTGCGGCTGGGGGGGACTGCCCAGCCGGCGGCCGAGCTCGGCCGCGGTCCTGGCCGCCCGCGCGGCGAGGCGCTCTCGTTCCTTCGCGTCGGCCTCCGCGCTGGGGAATGTCACCGTGACGGCGGCGACCGGATAGCCGGCGCGGTCGCTGGCGGCGACCGCGACCGAGGCGAACTCGGGTGTCACCTCGCCGTCCTCGGATGCGAATCCCCGGCGGCGGGCCTCGGCCAGCAGGTGCCTGAGCACGGCGAGCGACCTCGGGCCCCGGTCATTGCGCATCACGAAACTGCCCGGTTCCGAGTAGAGCGCGCGCACCTGTGCTCTGGGCATCTGCGCCAGCATCGCCCGGCCGCTGGCGGTCAGGTGCGCCGGCAGCCGCACGCCGACATCAGTGATCAGGGGAGGGCGCCCGGTCGCGCGTTCCTCGATGACGTAGATGACGTCACGTCCGTGCATGATCGCCAGGTGCGTATTCTGGCCCGTGCTGTCCACTAGGGCGGCCAGCGGCGCTCGCGCCAGCCGCTGGAGCGATGTCTGGCGCGCCGTAGCCGGAGGCCAGTTCGTAGACGGCAACGCCGAGGGCGTAACGCCGCTCTTCGGCGACGTGGACGACGAACCCGGACCGGACCAGCGTGTCGAGCAGGTGGTAGGTCGTGGACCTCGGCAGGCCGAGGTCACGGCTGATGGCCGCCGCCGCCGCGGGCTGCGCCTGCGCGCCGAGGTACTGCAACACCGTCAGCGCCTGCGCGGCCGCCGGGACTACTGCCACAGCCGCATCCTACGTCTGAGGACCCAGACAATGACCTGCCGGAAGGCGACCGGCCTTGTGCGGGTACAACCTAAGCTTGTAAAAACGGGCGGATGTGACCAGGGATGATGGCCTGACGATGAACGAGGCAGTGCATGACATTGCCGCACTGCGCGCGTTGCGCGAGGTGGGCCGCCAGGGGTCGATCACGGCCGCCGCCGTGCTGCTCGGCGTCTCCCAGCAGGCGCTGTCCGCCCGGATGCGGACCCTCGACCGGACCATGGGCGTGCCGCTGCTGGCCCGCGCGCCGTCCGGCTCGCACCTGACCGAGCAGGGCCGGCTGGTCGTCGGCTGGGCCGAGGACGTGCTCGATGCCGCCGACCGGCTGAAGGCCGGCCTGCGGTCGATCAGGTCCGGGGTGTCGCACCGGCTCGCCATCGCGGCCAGCCAGACCATCGCCGAGCACCTGGTCCCGCACTGGCTGGTCGAGCTGCGCGCCGCTGAGCAGGCCGACGGCCATCCGCCTACGGTGGTGGAGCTGGCCGTGGCCAACTCCACCGGGGTCGCCGAGCTGGTCCGCGACGGCAAGGCCAGCCTGGGCTTCATCGAGACCCCGCACCTGCCCGCAGATCTGGTCGCGCAGCGGCTACGCGACGACGAACTGCTCGTGGTCATCGCGCCCGGCCATCCGTGGGCGCGGCGCACCAGGCCGGTCACCGCGACCGAGCTCGCGGCGACGCCGCTGGTCATGCGGGAGGCCGGCAGCGGCACGCGGGATACCCTGACCGACCGGCTGGCGGCCCACGACCCGCCGCTCGCGCCGGCGATCGCCATGGAGCTGGGGACGAGCGCGGCGGTGCGTTCGGCCATCGCGGCGGGAGTCGGGCCCGGTGTGCTCAGTCGGCTCGCCGTGCGCGACGACCTGGTGCTAGGCCGCCTAGTCGCCGTCGAAGGTCGGCGGGCCGCCGCTGACCAGGGAGCTGACCTCGGTCTGGCGGCCGGCACCGGGCACCGCTGCCGCCGGAGGGGCAGCGGCTACTAGCCGTCACCCAGCGATAAGGGACACGGGTGGGGTCGGGGGAACGGGCATTGCTTCCCCCTGCTGATGAGAGCTTGTGGGGTTCCAGAACTCGGCAGACGGCCTATGCGTCCGTCTTGTCATAGAAATAGATACATATTTGAAACTAAAGTCCCACGTGATTCACGAATGTCGCCCTGTCTCGTAACGGGGATGAGATTTTCGGCACTCACTCTGTGAGAGATGTCCAAGTGATGGGAGTTGCCGGATGGCTGGTCTGGTGTGAGTGGGGTCACGGTGGCCGGGGTGCCTTCTGTTCCGCGGGTGGCCCGGCGGGCGGTGCTGGCCGCGGCGGGCGCGGGGCTGCTGGCGGCGTTGCTGGTGCCTGCCCGGCATGCCCGGGCTGCCGGTGGTGCCGTGGTGGCGGCTGGGCCGGTTCCGGTGACGGGGCTGGTGGCCGGTGACGCTGCGGCGGCGGCGGCCGTGTCGGACCTGATAGAGGTAACCAGTGAGAAGGCGGTGCCGAATCCGGGGCTGTCGGCGATCACTTTCCCGGTGACCGGGCGGGGGCTGTCGGTGCCCGCGGACGCACACGGGACGCCGACGGCGGCGGGCCCGTCGGGGAAGGCGGTGTTCACCGCGGCGCCGCCGCTGATGTGGGATTCGGCGCCGCCCAGGCGGTGACGTCCTCGATGGCGGTGTCCCCGCACAGTACCGCCGCCGCCGCGCTCAACGCCTTCGAGATCACCTTCGACGGCCGCCTCGGCGCGCGACGAAGGTAACAACAGGGACAGAAGTTACACCGGCTTAAATTGACAAAACCCGAGTAAATCGTTTGACAAAGTAGGCAATAGTGGTTGTGGAAGGGGTCTGCCGTGTCGCGATGGTCTGTTCGTGGTCGTGTGTCCTTGCTGGCGGTGTGCGGGGTGGTGGCGGCTGTGGTGGCGGGCGCTGGCCCGGCGGGGGCGGTGCGGGGTGCTGTGGTGGCGGGGCCGGCGGCCGGGGGGTCGTTGTCGGCCGCGGGTGCCGCGCAGGCGTCGGCGCTGGCGGCGTCGTCGGGTGTGCCGGTGCAGGTGGCGTCGGAGGAGACGGACTGGTCGCAGACGTTCGCGGAGCCGGGCGGGGGGTTCGAGGCGGTTGAGTCGCTGGTTCCGCAGCGGGTGCGGGAGCCGGGCGGGTCGTGGGCGGCGGTGGACACGACGCTGTCGGTGCGGCCTGGCGGGGTGGTGGCGCCCGCGGCGATCACGACGGGGCTGAGTTTGTCGGACGGCGGGCGGGGGCCGTTGTACACGTTGTCGCAGGGCGGCCGGTCGCTGTCGGCGTCGTCGCCGTTCGGGGCGCTGCCGGTGCCGTCGCTGTCGGGCGCGACGGCGACGTACGCGGGGGTGCTGCCGGGGGTGAACTTGCTGGTGACGGCGACGGCGACGGGGGTGTCTGAGCTGGTGGAGGTGATGAACGCGGCGGCGGCGGCGAACCCGGGCCTGGCGCGGATCACGTTCCCGGTGGCCGGGGCGGGCTTGTCGGTGGCGGCGGGCGGGGACGGCGCGCTGACGGCCGTGGATTCTGCCGGGCGTCCGGTGTTCGCCGCTGCGCCGTCGCTGATGTGGGACACGGCGGGCGCGGCGGCCGGCGGCCCGGGCTGGCGCCGCGCCGCCGGCGGGCGCCAGCGCCGCCGGCGGGCGCGGCCGCGGGGGGGGGCCGGGCCTGTGCCGGGTGATCACTGGGCGGTGATGCGGGTGGCGGCCGGGCCCGGGTCGGTGTCGCTGATCCCGGCGGCGTCGGTGCTGGCCGGCCGGCCGGTGTTCCCGGTGTTCGATTGACCCGACGTGGAAGGCCGTCACGTCTAACGGGGCGACGTGGTCGGATGTGTTCGAGGAGGACGCCGGCGGCGCTGGCGGCACGGTGACCGGCACCGGCTCCGAGTGGGAGCCGGAGGCTTCGATCGGCGGGCTCGGGATCGGGATCAAGTCGGGGCCGACCTGCGATGAGTGGTACGTCTCTGATCCTCCCCCTGGTTACGTGGTCGGGGATTGCGTGCCTGGCACGACCTACCAGATCTACCCGGTCGTTCCTGAACTTCCGGTGCCGGCCGCGATGCACGGCGCGGACTATGCCGACGCGAGGCTGGAAATCGACCAGGACTGCGGCGTGGGCTTGCACGCCGACGACGCTGGACGTGTATGACACGGCCAACAGCTCGGGCCAGAACGTGGCGACGAGCACGTCGAAGAACAACACGTGGCCTGGCCCGGCACCGGGGGCGCTGCAGGCTAAGTCGGACAATGACGACGGCGGCGGCGCGAGCTGCCCGGCGCAGCAGCTGTCGCTGAGCGCTGCGGGCGCCGCGTCGATGGCCGCGGCGAATGACTGGAGCACGCTGACCCTGCGGCTGTCGGCCTCGACGGCCGATGAGGACAGCTGGGACCAGTGGGCGTGGAAGCGGTTCGGCGCGGCGAACATGGAGCTGGATTTCTTCTGGCGGAACGCGCCGAGCGCCCCGACCGGTTACGGCACCCAGGGGGTGTTCGACGCCGCGACGGGAAAGACGGTCACCGACTGCTCCACCAACCCGGGCAAACCGGACTGGGTGAGCACGAACGCGCCGACATGGCAGGCGACGATCAATGACGTCGACAGCGCGGACAGCACGAACGCGGGCAACATCGACGGCGAGTTCTCCTCGCAGAACATGGCCGAAGGCAACACGGGCACGCAGCCCGCGAGCCAGAACGAAGACAATAACGGCACCGGCCTTAACCCGAACGCGAACGGCGGCGACGAGGGCGCGGACTTCACCGCGTCGCGGAGCGGGACCGAGGGCGAGGAGTACCACTGGCAGGCATACGGGACGGCCCAGGGATCGGACCCCCTGACCAACGCTGCGTACCCGCAGAAGGACGGCCCGTCCAGCCCGGCGTGCTTCTTCGAGGACGACGACAACGCGCCGGCGGCGCCTGCGCTCCCGACGTCCAGCAACTACAAGTCGGGCGCGACGTCGGGGCAGCCGCCGGTGGGGACGCCGGGGAAGTTCACGTTCACCGACCCGGCTAACGTCGACCCGATCGACAAGACGAACGACGTGGTCGGCTACTACTACGGGTTCAGCTCGGACCCGGACAGCTACGTGCAGGCCGGGAGCCGGGCAGGCCGGCGACGGTGACGATCACCCCGATCGGCACCAGCGAGCTTGACCTGTACGTGGAGGCGGTGAGCCGGTCCGGGATACGCAGCCCGCTGCCCAGCCCTAAGTACTTCGCGATCGACGCCGCCCGGCCGGCTGGCGACATCGCGACGCTGGCGTACTGGCCTATGAACAACGGGTCGGGCACGACGGTCACCGACGATTCCGGGAACGGCGCCGGCGCGACAGTGGATTCCGGCTCGATGCTCTGCGCGTCCTCGCCGGCACCAGACGGGTACAAGTGCGTCCTGTCGGATGGCGGCGCCGGTGACGACCCGGCCGGTGGTCGGGAACAACTCCAGCTTCTCGGTGTCGGCCTGGGCGCAGCTGCCGGCCGGGCTGGAGAGCTGCGGCGAGCCGTGCGCCGGCGAGACCTACCCGGTGATCTCCCAGGACGGGCAGAACGTTCCGGGGTTCACCCTGGGCTATGGCGCCGGGTGCGGTTGCTGGGTGTTCGACATGCCGGCCAGCGACAGCGCCAGCGCGACGCCGTACTCGGCGCAGTCCCCCCGATCGGCTCCGGCAGAGAAGGCGGCTGGGCGCAGCTGACCGGCGTGTACAACGCGACTCATCAGACGCTGACGCTGTACGTGAACGGGCAGCAGGCCGGGCAGGCGAGCGGCGTGCAGCCGTCGGGCCAGCCGGCGACCGGCCGGCTGCGGCTGGGCGAGGACATGTCCGGCGACGCGTTCCCGGGTTACGTGTCGGACGCGTGCGCGTTCTACGGGGTGCTGTCGGACTCCAACACCCCGGTCGCGCCGGAGACCAGCAGCGATATCGCGTCGCTGTATGACAACGGCGGCGGCGACGGCTGCGCGATCCTGCATTCGGCTTACCCCTGAGTCCGGCGGCCAGGCAGGGCTGGCCTTGCCCAGTTTCCGTCGTCCCCCTTTTTTCTGAATGTGGATGTGGTGGTGACCGTGATGGCGATGAGCAACACGTCGGCCGGGTTCTGGCGTGGCCGGGGGCTGCGGGCGGCGGCGACGGTGGTGGCGGCGCTGGCGGTGGTGGCCGGGTCGCTCGCCAGCGCCGCGCTGGCCAGCGACCCGGCCGGGGCAGGCCCGGGCGGTGCGGGGCTGAGCCAGGCGGCGCTGCGCAAGCTGCATCACCTGGGCGCGCCGCAGGCCTTCCCGAGGGCGAGTGCCTCGCATCCGGCGGCGGCGGCGGTGCGGGGCGGCGAGGTCCGGCCCGGCCAGGTCGCCCCGCCGGCCGCGCCGTCGGCGTGGCCGGCGGCGGGGGCCGCGGTGGTGACGGTGCCGCTGGCCGACCCGGACGCCGACCTGGTCTCGCCTGCCGGCACGGCGCTGGTGCGCAGGCCGCGCGGACGTGGCGGTGGCGGGCGCAGGCGGGTGGGCGCAGGCCCGCGGGCTGCCGGTGCAGGTGTCGGCGCCGACGGCGCCGTCGGCGGGGCCGGATGGCGCCAGCGCGGCGGCAGCGGCGGCGCCGGTGTCGCAGGTGCGGGTCCAGGTCGCCGGGCATGGCGCGGCGGCGGCGGCGGGCGCGGACGGGCTGGCGTTCACGGTGGCGCGGGCTGACGGCGGCACAGCGGCGGGCCAGGTCCGGGTCCGGGTGGACTACGCGGGGTTCGCGTCGGCGTACGGCGCGGGGTTCGGGGACAGGCTGGCGCTGTTCGCGATGCCGGCGTGCGCGCTGAGCACGCCGGCGGCGCGGGCGTGCCGGGCGATGCGGCCGGTCGCGTCGGTCAACGCGTCGGGCGCGCTGACGGCGACGGTGACCGCGGCGGGGCCGGCGGCGCGCAGGTGGTGTACGCGGCGTCGTCGACGACGGCGGGCGGCACCGGGGATTTCAAGGCGACGTCGCTGTCGCCGTCGTCGCAGTGGCAGGTCGGCCTGCAGACGGGGGACTTCTCCTGGTCTGATCCGCTGCGGGTGCCGCCGGCGATCGGCGGGGCCGCGCCGTCGCTGTCGCTGTCGTATGACTCGGGGGGCGATCGACTGGGAGACGGCGCAGGGCTACTCGCAGCCCGGGCAGGAGGGGGAGGGGTTCTCGGCGGCGGGGGGACGGGGGCTACATCCATGCGCGAGCACACCTCGTGCGGCGATGAGATGTCGGGGGTGACCAGCGGGGCGAACGACACCGGTGACAAGACCCCTACCGGCTACGAGCGGTGCTGGCATGGGCCTACAACGGGTACCTGGTGCTCTCTAACGGCCAGTCCGCAGCAGATCGTCGACGACCCGGCCACCGGGGCGTGGCGGCTGTCGGATGACGACGGCGCGACGGTGAACTACCTGCGCGGGTCGAGCACGACCATGCGGTTGCGGACAGACGGGACGCACTGGGAGATCATCGAGCCGGACGGCACCCAGTACTGGTTTGGGGCTGAACGAGCTGCCCGGGTACAAGTCAGGCGACCAGCAGACCGACTCGGTGTGGACGATGCCGGTGGTCGGGCTGGGCAGCGGCCACCCGTGCAGCACCTCGGGCGACTACGCGGCGTCGGTGTGCACGAACATGCCGTGGCGGTGGAACCTGGACCTGGTCCTGTCCACCCGAACGGCAACGCCACGTCCTACTACTACAGCCCGCAGACCAGCGACTACGCGTTCGACTCGACCTCGGCCGGGCTGGGCGGCACCTGGCTCAAACACCATGCCTGGCGGGTATGCTGACCGACATCCGCTACGGCTCGCAGGACGTGTCGGGCTCTCAGCCCGGACAGCGGCGGCGACGTGTACGCGCAACCAGCCCTACGACGTGCACTTCGGCTACTACTACCGGCGCCAACCCTACAACGGCAACACGAAGTACACCTCGGCGACGAATAGGCCGCCTGCCGGCGATAACGAGAACGGCGCCGACTGGCCGGACACGCCGTGGGACCTGCACTCGCCGGTCCTCTTCGACCGGGTCCGGGTGCACCGGGTCCGGGCACATGGCGCCGTCGTTCTTCGACACCCAGATGCTCACCACGGTGACCACCTCGGTGTACGAGGGCTCCGCCCCTAACCAGGACGTGGACACCTGGACGCTGGAGTACGACTGGCTGGCCGCGGACGTCAACGACGACCTGGTGCTGGCCTCGGTCAGCCACGTCGGGGACGCGCGCGGGGACCAGCAAGCCGCTGACGGTCAGCCTCGGCTGGGACGACATGGCCAACCGGGTGACCTCGGCCGGGTACGGCGACGACGACCCGTCGATGTTCCGGTACCGGATCACCTCGGTTACCTCCGAGACCGGCGCCCAGACCGACATCGCCTACAACGCCGGGACCTGCAAGCCCGGGTCGCCGCCGACGCCGTCGACGAACACCTACCCGTGCTTCCCGCAGCCGTGGACTCAGTGACCTGGGCGGCACCGGGCCGACGATGGAGTCGTGGTTCTACAATAAGGACACCGTCGCCTCGGTCGACGCCGACGACCCCACCGGCGGCGAGCCGGCGATGCCCGCCAGCTACGTGTACTGCAACTACAAGGCCTGCTCGGACCCGGACGGCACCGGCGCGGCCTGGCATTACGACACCGACGTCGACCTGGTGCCGGGCAAGGACAAGACCTACGGGCAAGTGGCGCGGCTACCAGTACGTGCACGTGATCGCCGGCAGCTCGTCCGGCGCCCAGTCCGAGACCGACTACACGTTCTTGCGCGGTATGAACGACGACCCGGTCAAAGCCGGGCGGCACGTTCACCACGGGGGTCACGGTCAGCCCGACCCACGCCAGCGGGTCGAACACCAGCGTGACCGACGCCGACGCGCTGGACGGCTTCCAGCTGGAGAAGATCACCTACGACGGGCTCGACACCGGGGCCACGTCGGTGGTCTCGGACCAGATCGACTGGCCGTGGACGTCGCCGCCGACGGCGACGTCGGCGTCCCAGCCGTGGGGCGGCACCCTGACCGCGGTGCTGACCGGCACCGCAGAGACCGACACCTACGTCCCGCTGGCCAGCGGCGGCACCCCGGACAAACCGACACCGACCAGCACCTACGACAACTCGACCGGGCTGCCGCCCTCCACCTCCGACTACATGGGCGACGTGTCACCTTCGCCAGCCACGCCGCAGGCCCACTGCACCACCTACAGCTATCCGCCGGCCCCCTCGGCAGCCGGGCTGATCGCCTACCCGGACGAGGCAGAGACTACCGCGTGCACCGCGCCCTGGTGGTACTCACCGCTGGTCTCCGACACCAAGGACTCCCACCACGGGCAGGCGTTCGTCGGGGGGCCGGTCTCGGGGAACGTGACCGAGACCCAGGTGTACTCCTCCGGCGACCCCGGCGTGACGGCGCACTGGGTGGCGCAGTCCCGCGATACCTACGACTCCTACGGCCTGTGGCTCCGACCTCCGAGGACGCCGACGGGGAGCACCACCAGCCACGAGTACTGATCCGCCTACGGCACCGGGGACCCGGTTACCCAGGCCAGGGCGGCGTCCCCGCTGACCGTCACCGCCTCCGGCACCAAGTACGCGACCACGACCGCCAACCTCAACCCCGCCTGGGGATCCCCGGTCAGCACCCTTGATGCAAGGGAGACCACCACCTACGCCTACGACCCGCTAGGCCGGGTGACCTCGGTCTGGCAGCCAGGCGAGCGACCAGCGCCCCGGCGAACTACACCTACAGCTACGACATCTCCGCCACGGCCGCGCCCTTCGTGGCGACCAACAGCCTGGAGGACGCCACCGGGTCGGGCGCCTACGTGACCAGCTACCAGATCTACGACTCGCTGCTGCGGCCGCGCCAGACCCAGGAGCCGGCCGAGGGCAGCGGCACCGAGGTCACCGACACGTTCTACGACTCCCAGGGCGACACCATCACCCAGAACGGCCCGTACGCGGTCAGCGGCAGCCCGTCCGGGAAGCTGTGGGACACCACCAGGCGCAGGTCCCCGACGAGACCGCCGCCAGCTACGACGGCCGGCCGCAAGACCGCCTTCCGCATGTACTCCGACGGCAAGCTGCAGTCGCAGACCACCTGGCGGTAGCCCGGAGCCGACGAGACCGTTCAGATACCGCCCGCTGGGGGGACGGTCACCGCCACCTTCACCGACGGGCTGGGCCAGACCACCCAGATCGACCAGTAAAGTCGGCGACCGGGCGGCCGCGGCGACTACGACGCCACCGCCTACGGCTATACCCCCGCGGGCAGCTGTCCTCCATCGCCGACCCCGACGGCAACAAATGGACCTACAGCCATGACCTGCTCGGCGGGCAGATCCTCGGCCGCCCACCCCGCGCCGGCACCACAGCGAGCAGCTACAACGACCTGAACCAGCACACCTCCGTCACCGACGCCGCGGCAAGACCGTCTCCTCAACCACCGACGCCGCCGGGCGGCAGACGGCCGAGTACAACACCACCAGCGGCGGCCCGCCTCCAGCTGGGACGAGGTCGCCGCCTCGGGCTACGGACACCGCCACGATGCCGGCGGCGGCGATGCCATCGGCCAGCCCGCGTCCTCCACCTCCTACACCGGCGGCGCCGGCGGCCAGGCCTACACCGAGACGATCAGCAGCTACGACGCGGCCTACCAGCCCACCTCGACCACCTACAAGATCCCGGCCGCCGCCGTCACCGGCGCGCTCGGCGGCACCGGCGGCCAGTCCTACACCTTCGGCGACACCTACAGCGCTGCGGAAACCCCCGCAGACAGCAACCTACCCCGGCGGCCGGGGCTGCCCGCCGAGACCGTCAGATACGGCTACGACAACCTCGGCTCCCCCCCCAGCGAGTGGGGCGAGACCCCGTCGGGCAGCCAGATCAGCGACTACGTGAAGGAAGCGTTCTACGCCCCGGACTACCAGCCGTCCGAGACCGACCTGGGCACCTCCTCCAGCTCGCAATGGACCCGGATCCTGAGATTACCACCCGGCCACCCTCGCGCTGTCCGAGGCCCGCACTCAGCAGGAGAGCACCGGCTGGGCCAGCGACGACGACACCGCCTACGCCTACGACCCGGCAGGCAACCTCACCTCGGCCAGCGAGTGGGCCACCGGCCAGTACCAGTGCTATCAGTACGACTATCTGGCCCGGCTCACCGCCGCTGGTCGCAGGGCAAGGCCGGCTGCGACGCTAGCGCGCCAGGGACCACCGGGATCGGCGGGCCCGCCCCCTACCAGCAGACCCTGTCCTACGACCAGACGGGCACCGCCAACGGCAGCACAGACGGTACCAGCGGCCAGATCACCAGCAGCACCCTGGTCACCGGCGCGGGCCACCGCGACCACCACCGCCACCAGCTACAACTACCCGGCCGACGGCGCCGCCCAGCCGCACGCCCCGGCCACCGCATCAACGACCGTCAACCGCGGCACGCCCGCGGTCACCGGCCTGACCTGGAACAGCGACGGGCAACTCGCCTCCACCACGGCCGGCGCCATCACCACTGCCGCCTACAACTGGGACGGCGCCGCCGCCGCCCCCGGCCAGCTCGCCAGCGCCACCACCGGCGCCGCCACCACCAGCTACCGCTACGACGCCGACGGCAGTCTGCTGCTCACCCAGGACGGCACAGGCAGCACCGCCGTCACCACCTTGTACCTGCCCGGCGAGGAGCTATCGGCCACCGGCGCCACCATCACAGGCACCCGCTACTACACCTTCGGCGGCCAGGTCACCGCCGTCCGCACCGCCACCACCGCATCCGCCACCCAGACCCTGGACTGGTCATCGCCGACCCCCAGGGCACCGACACCGCCGCCATCAACACCGCCAACCAGGCTGTCACTGAGCAGTACGACACCCCGTTCGGCGTCCCCCTCGCCAACATCCCCTCCACCGCCGCCTGGCCAGGCAACCGCGGATACGTCGGCGGGACCACCGACACCGCCACCGGCCTGACCAACCTCGGCGCCCGCGAATACAACCCAGCCCGGCAGACCTTCATCTCCCCCGACTCCATCATCAGCTACTACAACCCGCAAGACCTCGACCCCTACACCTACGCCTACGACAACCCGGCCACCAACTCCGACCCCACCGGCCTGTCACCCACCGGCCCCAACAACACCTGCGGAAACCAGGGCACCGGCTACAACTACGACTGCTCGTCGGCCAGCATCGACGACTACTCCGACAGCATCGCAAGCAGCTTCGCCACTTTGGGGGACGACGCCTGGAAGGGCATCGCCGGCATCGCCTCCGGTGCCAGCGCACTTATCTCGCTCGGGATGGGCTACCTGGCCAACCAGGTCTCCCAGGCCGACCTGAACACCTGCAATGCGATAGGCGCCGCCGGCGACTGCGCGGGCGCCCCGCCGCAACGGAACCTGGGCGCGATCCTCGGAAACCCGCTCGGGCTCAGCCGTCATTACACAGGCACCCTCCCCTACAAGGTGGGCTACTCGGCCGGCCTGGCGGCGAGCGTTGGGGGCGGCGACGGCGACGACGATCTCCTCACATCAGCCGCTGACCCAGGGGCGGGCTCGGCCATCGCCCGCGCTATCTCACCAGCCTCGCGTCTCATTGGCCCCAGCAGGGACGTGGCCGGCGAAGTCTGGGGCGCCTTGAGGGGGGCGACGCCGAGAAGCCTGCTGGCAGCCGCCCGCCTCGGCTCCCAGAGGATCTTCCCTATACACGCCGTTTGGGATACTAGGTATAGGTTGTTCCGGATTTTCCAGTCTTCTGGTTTCTGTGGGTTGCGCGATGGTTGTCGGTTTCTTCGGCAACGGCATTTGGTCCGCTGGCATGAACGCGTCGCAAGCAGTGATTTTGAGCAGCATGGTCAGCGGTGCCATCGGTGTCCCAATGACGATCGTTGTCCTCAAGATAATCCGTAGCTTCTTTCCTCATTATGGCATCCCTCCGTCACATCCCTGATCGCGCCTCCTAGTTTCCAGTTATTCAACACTCCATGTGATCGAGAAGAAGAATTGCCCTCTGGCGGCATCAAACGCGTCTTCATAAGTCCCGCGGGCGACGATAGTCAGTATGGAATATCTTCCAGTTGTTGAAGTGTGCCACGAGCCGTTCGATTGGTGCGCGGAACGACGCTATCTGTGAATTATAATCCTTGTCAGACAGGGAGGGTTATTCAGGGGTCCGGGATGTTATGCGGAGTTTATTTTTCTCGGCGGCGTGTCGCCATAAAAAGACGGCCTGTTCGCGAAAGGATTGAGTTACCACACGCAATCCCGAGAACAGGCCATCACGTGTATCATACCACCGGGTTCGACCG
Organism: uncultured Actinomycetota bacterium; assembly: GCA_963844925.1. Taxonomy (GTDB): domain Bacteria; phylum Actinomycetota; class Actinomycetes; order Streptosporangiales; family Streptosporangiaceae; genus Trebonia. The sequence goes on from CAWJQG010000006.1 coordinate 43,962, forward strand.
CGAAGAAATCATCGACCTTTGCATCCGCATTAATTCTGTGGAACGCGGGGCAGTCACACCGGCTTGGCCACCGTGCCTCGGGCTCTTCAAATCGGTGGCAGCCGCGCTGACCTACATGCGGCACAATCGCACCCAGGCGGAAATCGGCGAGTCGCTCGGCGTCTCCCAGCCGACGATCAGCCGCGCGGTAGCCGCGATAACCCCGCTCATTCCCGAAGCGGTGCGCGAATTCGTTCCGGCCGCCGATGACCTGGACACGGATGCCCAGTACATCCTGGACGGCACGCTGCTCCCGTGCTGGTCATGGGCCGGGCACAAGGAACTGTACTCAGGGAAGCACAAGACCACCGGAATGAACGTCCAGGTCGCCTGCACGATTTACGGCAAGCTCGCATGGATCTCCGATCCGGTCGACGGAAGCCGTCACGACAACTACTGCCAGGAAGAATCCGGAGTGCTACTGACGATGAATCCGAAGAACTGGATCGGAGACAAAGGATACATCGGAAACAACATGATCACGCCCTACAGGAAACCAGCAGGCGGCGAACTGCTCGACTGGCAGAAAGAGTACAACACCCAGGTCAATAGGATTCGCTGGATGATCGAGCAGGTGATCTCGCACTTCAAGAACTGGACCATCATGCACACCGACTATCGGCGCCCGCTCGGCACATTTGCGACGACCATCTCAGCGGTAGTTGGCCTTCACTTCTACAGGGCGGCCTGAATAACCCTCAGGGTCAGCTCTCCTCCTTCGATTTCTTCTTCGGAGTGACCAGGCCGGTGCCCTGTTAACCCAAGGCCATTGAGGTTTTCTCAGCAACGCTGAACCCGGCGTTTCCGGCGTAACAGTCATACGGGCAGACACGCGGACACAAGCGGAGATCTGAGGGGAACGCGAAGCCCCCGGTGCAACAGGTCTCGACCAAGATCCCTGCCGTTCCCGGAGGCTCCGCGTGCTGTCCTATCGTGTCATCCTTGACGTCCCGCTGCCACTGGTGCTGTTCGTGTCGGGCCTGCTGGCAGAGCACCGCGGGGAGCTCGGCACCAGGAGCGGTGCGCGTGCCCTGAGCTGCTGGAAGCAGGCGGTCTTCGCCCTGGCGTGGTTCCGTGACCGGCCCGACATCCGCCGGCTGGGCCAGGGCTTCGGAATCTCCCAGGCCACCGCCTACCGGTACAAGGACGAGGCCGTCGAGGTGCTCGCCGCGAAGGCGCCCACGCTGCGCGAGGCCCTGGACAAGGCCGCTGAGCAGGGCCTTCCCTACCTGATCCTGGACGGGACCCTGATCTCCTGCGACCGGTGCGCGGACAAGAAGACCGGTAAGAAGGGCAAGGAGATCGACAAGTGGTACTCAGGCAAGGCCCATCAGCCCGCCGGGAACGTCCAGGCGCTGGCCTCGCCCGGCGGCGTGCCGCTGTGGGTCTCCGACGTGCTGCCGGGCAGTGCCCGCGACCTGACCGCCGCCCGCGAGCTCGTCCTGCCCGGAGCCCGGCCCTACCTCAAAGACTTGCCGATTCTCGCTGATTCCGGTTATGAAGGGGCCGGCGCGGGCGTCCACGTCCCGGTGAAGAAGCCAGCCCGCGGTGAACTCGATATCGACACGAGAACCCGCAACGCGCTGCTGCGATCCCTGCGCTACCAGGGAGAACGCGGCTTCGCGCTGATGTCCCAGCGGTGGCGCGCTCTGCAGCGAGTCATGGTCAGCCCGACCACCATCGGCGACATCGCCAAATCCGCACTCGTCCTCACGCAATTCGAGCACAAAATGATCAGCTGAAAGTCGCTGAGAAACCTCACTGGGCGCGGCGCACCGTCACCGCAACCTTCGGATTGATATTCCCTCCCCAGCGTGCCATGATCAGCAGACCCCAAACTGGGACTGTGGTAGCCTTATGGGCGTAATGTTGCCGGACGGCCGAGGACAAGAGTGGGTGAAGAAAGCGGTCGCCTGGCTCAACCACAGAAGGAGGACCCTATGAAACGAGTGCGCTACCTAGCGGGAGCGACCGCTCTCACGCCCTTCGCGTTCGGGATGACCGCGCCCGCCGCCGTCCCGGCTGCTGCCGCCGTCCCTGCCGCCGGGCACGCCAAGACCGTCGCGCTGCGCAATGTCGTCGGCAGCCACGCCGCCCCAGCGGGGGCTGCCGCGGTATCCCCCTCGGTCACCACGGACACAGGAAGCTGCGCGGGATGGAGCCAGATCAAAGATTTTGGCTCTGGACATGTCATCGAGGGATCTATCCTCTACTGGGCTGGCCACCGCAACAAGTCTGTATCTCGGCCGTCCAGGTCAGCCTTCACTTCACCAAGGGAACACCCGCCAAAAAATTCTGCAAATCCGTGACGCTAGACGTGTATAGTTCCATGACCAGTACGAATGGCCCTGGTTCAGGTTACTCTAGGACGCATAAGCTCTGCGGTATTGCAGGCCACTGGGCAAATTTTAAATTTCCTGTGCATCAGGAAATTGATGTTGTCGGCACTCTCATAGTTACCGCCACTTCGACGTACCACGTTAAGGCTGGGACCCGGCTTTTATGCAAGATCGTTATTCGAAACCCCATGTGATCGAGAAGAAGAATAGCCCTCTGGCGGCATCAAACGCGTCATCATAAGTTCCGTACGGGCGACGATATTCAGTATGGAACATCCTCCAGTTGTTGAAGTGTGCCACGAGCCGTTCGATTGGTGCGCGGAACGACGCTATCTGTGAATTATAGTCCTTGTCGGACAGGGTCAGCTCTCCTCCTTTCGGCTTCTTCTTCGGAGTGACCGGCCCGGTGCCCTGGTAACCCTTGTCGCCGAATCCTCCTCCGGATTCTTTCACGATGGCGGCGGCCTGGGTCTCTTTGTATGCCTTCGTATCGTGTGTCTTTCCCGGAAGCGGGCTGGAAATCCAGGCTGCCGTCCCGTCGAGAAGGGAGATCAATTGCGCATAAGGTACTGGCTGCGGGCAGCCGGGATAGGCGAACCGACATGGCCGCCTGGCTCCAGCGCGGCGCGGCCGCGTGGAGGCCCAGGCCGGTCAGGCGGGTGTATGTGCCCAAGAGCACCCAGTGCCGGCAGGCCCGCGCGGTGTTCTATCAGATCGCGTGCCGGGCTGATGTAATACCAGGCAGCCTGGAGGAACGCGGCCAGGAACAGCAGCCAGAGTGCGCGGAAACGAATCGTCGTCAGCCCTAGCAAACGCCCGCCCGTCGCGTATCCGGCTGCGGCACCCGCTGCCGGCGGTACCAACAGGAGAACCACGCTCCCGACCGGCATCGGCCCGCCCTCGCTCCCTGAGATTCTTCTGCGGCATTATTCCGGCCTTCCAGGTGCTGGTGTCCTCATGCGTAGATGAGGATTTCGGCGAGCTGGGCGGCGGGCCAGCCGCTGTTGGCGGTGAAGTACACCGTGACGTAGCGGGTGTCCGTTGGTGCGAAGCTGATCGTGACTTCGTCGTCGTTGGTTGCCGCGTTGAAGGTGTAGCGAGCGCAGGGACGATGGTGAATGCGCTGGTGGCGCTGGTCCGGCTTCCGTAGAGCGCCAGCGTCTGGACGCGCGAGTTCCAGTCGGCCAACGGCGGCAGCGCCAGCACGATCCTGGCTATGTCGGTGACCGAGCCGAGATCTACCGTCACTGACTGGGGAAAGACGCTGTGAGCGCCTTCCCAGTAGGGTGCTGGTGTTCCCGTCGGTCACATTTGCCGGCTGGTAGACCTGGGCATAGCTAGTTGCGGTCACCGGTCTATGCAACGCCAGATCGACGCTGCTCCGCGGCGGGACCGATGACGGCGAGGAGCTGGAACTGGCGTGATCCGTCGGCGCGTCGTGATCTGGTGGCACGTGCAGTCTGCCTGGGCTGGGCGTAGGTGGTGCCGTGCGCCGGATCGGTTTGCCAGGCCTGGCCGGGGAGGACGCGACGGCTGGATTATCTGGCAGGGATCGCGACATCGCTGCGGTGTGCGGTGCTGCGGTGTGCTGCAGCGCCCAGACGGAGACGGGGAGCGTGACGGCGAGGCAGGCCAGTGCTGCCACCGCCGCATGCCGCGCATGCCGCGCCCGCTGCGCGCGCCGGGGTGCGCGGCCGGGGGTGTGGGGGGCGGGGGCCGCGGCTGGGTGTCTGCGGCTTCGTTGAGCATGAGGGTGGCTGCGGCTGCGCTGGGCCGCGCGGCTGGGTCCCGGCTGAGGAGGGCGGTGATGGCCCCGGTGAGCGGGCCGGCGGTTTTGGGCGGCGGGGGGTCGTCGGTGGCGATCGCGGCGATCGTCGCGATGACGCCGCGGTGGTGGTCGTAGGGGCCTTTTCCCTCGACCGCGGCGTACAGGGTGGTGCCGAGCGACCATAGGTCGGAGGCGGGGGTGGCGGTCTCGCCGCGGATTCGCTCCGGGGCGGTGAAGGCCGGGGTTCCGACGACGGTCCCGGTTTGGGTGAGCGAGGGGTCGCCGTCGATGGCGGCGAGGCCGAAGTCGGCCAGCACGGCGTTGCCGTCGTCGGCGAGCATCACGTTGCCGGGCTTCACGTCGCGGTGCAGGACCCCTGCGGCGTGGGCGGCCGCGAGCGCGGCGAGGAGCTGCTGGCCGATCCGCGCGGCGGTTGCGGGCGGCAGGGGGCCGTCGTCGGCGATGACACGGTCGAGGGGGCGGCCGTGCAGGAGTTCCATGACGATCCAGGGGCGGCCGAGGTCTTCCGCCACGTCGTGCACGGTGGCGACCGCCGGGTGGCTGAGCCGGGCCGCGCCGCGGGCCTCGCGGAGCATCCGCTGGCGGAGGTGGTCCTGCTCGGCGTCGCTCAGCCCCGGCGGGAGCCGGATTTCCTTGATGGCGACGTCGCGGCCAGGAATTCGTCCCTGGCGTGCCAGACCGTGCCCGTGCTCCCCTGGCCGAGTGCCGCGGCCAGCCGGTAGCGGCCGCCGATCAGCCGCCCGTCCGCCGGTGCCGGGTCCTGCGCCGCGGCAGGCTCCGCGGGCCCGCCGGCCGGGCCGCCGCCGACTCGCGGGGATGGGCAGGGTGCCGCCTGCCCGCGCATCGGGCAGCGTTCCCGGCGCGTCCATCGCCTGCCCGCCCTGCCCGGCATGCTGCGGTCCCAGCGCGACCGGGTAACCGGACGAACTCAATGTCTCCCGCTCCATGCATTCCCTTCGGCGCCGCCCAACCGCACCGCAACCACCGCATGTTATATATAACGTGTATGTACGCTAGCATAGCGGACATGTCTCACGGCCGGGATGCGGACCAATCAACTGGGCCGGCCATAATCCCTGGGAAATGCTCACGATGACGCGGTTCGCCCAGCATGGCGGCCCCGTCGCCCGGACTAGCCAACCAGACGCAAACCTTGTCGGCGCCCGGCAAGCGGCGGCACGGCCATTACCGACGGTGAAGGCCGGCTCCCGCAGAGCATGCGATATCCGATATGACGTAATTGTAAGTATCCAGTTCGCGCGACCATGGCGGCAGATCAGCCCTGCGTGCCGTTGTGCCGTGTCCCGCTGGCGTTGTCTAATCCGATGCCGGTGCGCAGGCTTCCCGGTAACCAGGCTTGTCACAGGATGTCGCGGCGCCGGGTGATCAGGGCGGGATGGTGACGAAGGCGGCGGCGTAGAGGCCGAAGGTGAGGAATGCGAGCGCGGGGGCGATCTGCGCTACGGAGTAACTGCTGCTGTTGAGGCTGGGGCTGCCCGCCAGGTTGACCACCGTGTTGGTGGCGGCGTCGGGAGGATGTCGTAGAGCCGGAGGGCGGCGCCGTGCAGCAGGGGGGCGAAGTTCTCGATCGACGGCTGGAGGACGACGGCCCACAGCAGTACCGCGGCTATGCCCGCGGTGGCGCTGCGCAGCCAGATCCCGAGGGTCAGGCCGACGGCGGCGTAGCCCGGCGCATCCCAGGGCGGCGGCAAGGGCGGCGGCGAGGTGGCCGAAGGCCGGGAAAGGGCTGCCTGCGGGGTCGAGCGATCCGGCCTGGCGCAGGGCGACGGCCGCGCTCGCGGCGGCGGCGAGGGCGAAGGTGAGGGCCACGCTGACAGCCGCCGCGATCGCGACGGCCAGGGCCTGGCCGGTGTAGGTGCGCAGCCTGCTCGGGCCTTGCAGCAGGGCGGTCTTGATCGTGCTCTGGCCCCAGTCGCTGCCTCCGATGAGCGCGCCGAGCAGCATGAACACGACCGCGCCGGACACGCCGCTTCACATCGGGATGTCGGGCGGGCTTGTCAGTCCGGATGTCCCCCGAGCGGAGCAGGTGCTGACCGCCATCACGATCGCGCTGGTCACCCTGGCCGCGCTCACGGCGATCTTCACCGCCTTGGCGACGGTCCTCGACGCGAGGCGCGCCTCCGCAGTGACGCTCGCGCTGGGTGCAACCCCGCAGCAAGTCCGAGCCGGGCTGGTCATGGCACAGGTCATCCCCGCGCTGCCCGGCGCGATCCTCGGCCTCCCACTCGGCATCGGCCTGTTCAAGGTCGCGGCTCATGGCCTGAATGGCCTGCCGTCAGTGCCCTGGCTGGTCGCCGCGGTGCTCGGAACCGTGCTCGTCGTGGCGGCGCTCACCAGCGTTCCGGCACGGATCGGCCTCCGGCGACCCGTTGCCGAGATGCTCCAGACCGAGGCGGCGTGACGCCCTGCGGTGGGAGCCGCCGTGCGTCAGACCCGAGGCGTGTCGTCAGATCTGGCGGGAGAGGCTGGTCCTTGCGGAGCGTCACGCAATGCACGGGACAGAAGGGTTCCGACGGCCACGAACGCGGTCAGCAAGGGCAGGAGACCGAGTGCCAGCGGCAGGGAGGCGAGTGACGCAAGGTGACCGATCAATGGCGGGCCGCATACGAAACCGGTCCAGCCGCACGCCGACACGGTCGCGACGGCCGTGCCGGGGTGCAGTCCCGCAATGCGGCCCGCGGCGCTGAACACGGCGGGTACCACGGAGGCCAGGCCAATTCCGAGGAAGGCGAAGCCCGCGATCGCGGCGGCCGGACGTCCGATCGCGAGCCCGGCCGCGAATCCGGCTGTCGCCACGGCCGCCAGCACCGGAAGAAGGCGTGCCGCCCTGAAGCGACTGAGCAGCCGGTTGCCCGACAGCCGCACGGTGACCATCGCGAGCGCGAAGGCAGCATAGCCCAGGCCCGGTACGACGCCAGCGGCGTGCAGCGGTCCCGATAGATAGACCGACGCCCAGTCGGCGCAGGCCCCCTCGCAGAGCATCCCGGCGAACGCGATCGCCCCGAGCAGAATCATTCCGCCGGACCAGCGGGAGGCAGACAGCGTGTCGGTCCTCGGCCGCTCGTCAGCGCCCGGATGCCCGACCGCATCCGGGAGCATTCGCGAGGTGAGCAGGCCTGCCCCGAGCAGGGCGATCGTACCGAGGATGAGGAGCTGCGGGGCCAGGGCCACCCCGGCGCCCACGGCCAGCGCGCCGATCCCGGCTCCGGCAAATGAGCCGATGCTCCAGCTTCCGTGCAGGCCCGACATCAGTGGGCGCCGGCCGGCCCGCTCCACCGCGATCGCCTGGGTGTTCATGGCCACGTCAAGCGTCCCCTGGAACGCGCCCCAGATGAAAAGTGCGCCGAACAGGGCGGCCAGGCTGCCCGTGAGACCGACCAGCGGCCCGGTCCCGCAGTAGCCGACAAGGGCGAGCTGGACAACCCGGCGGCTGCCTAGCCTGGGAACCAGGTACGACGCCAGCAGCATCGCGGTGACCGATCCGACCGGCGCCCCGAGCAGCGCGATGCCCAGTGTTCCGTCAGTCAGCCCGAGGTGCCGCATGACGTGCGGGATATGCGCCGTCCACGAGGCGAACAACAGGCCGTGCGCCACGAACACGGCGGTTACCGCGATGCGCGGCGATCGGCTTCGGGTCGGCCGGGCGCGGTGCGCAATCACCGGCGCGCGACTAGACACGCCGAACCTCCACCGCGGCGGCCTCGAGCTCCGCCAGGGGCTCGCTCGGGGCGGACGAGTCGGTCACCAGGATGTCGAACGCTGACAGCTTGCCGGCCACCGCCAGGGCCGATCGCCCGAACTTCGCAGCGTCCGCGACGAGGATCCTTCGCCCGCCCGCCGCGAACAGCGCCTGCTTCACCGCGGCATCACCAAGATCGTGAGCCATGACGTGTCCATCGGCGGAGATTCCGCAGCAGCCCAGCACTACCGTGTCGAACCGCAGTGCCGCGATGCTGGCCAGGGCGAGCGGGCCGACCATCGCCAGCTCGCCCGGGCGGGTTTCGCCGCCCGGCATCATCAGGCGGACAGCGGCCGAGCCAGCCAGCGCCATCGCGGCATGAAGTGACAGCGGCATGGCCGTGAGCCGCCGGTCGGCCAGCACGCGGGCGATTTCCAGGACGGTGGTGCCGCTGTCCAGCCCGACCGCCTCGCCGTCAGCAATCAGGCCCGCGACCTCGCTGGCGATGCGCTTCTTCGTGTCGAGGGCGTCGAGCTCCCTCATGGCGAACGGCAACTCCTCGCCGCGCATCATCAGGCTGACCGCACCGCCACGTACCCGTCGTGCCACTCCGCGCTCGACCAGGACATCAAGGTCTCGCCGGACCGTCATCTCGGCGGTACCGAACTCAGCGGCCGCCGCCGCCACGTCGACCCGGCCATGCAGTCGCAGAGCCTCGACGAGCTGGTTGATCCGTGCTGCCGCGTCCATGATGCTGAACTTACATCATTAATGTTCGTTTGCACAAAAATAATGTGTGTACGACTCCGCGCGGTCGCCCGCAGCAGCTGACGGCGCAGGGACCCGATCTGGTGCCGCGTAGCTTGACAGTTGCAGTTGCGCCGAGCACGGTAGTCATGGCGAGGCGAGACAGCTGGGGTATGGCAGCGTGACTGCGCAGAGGAGAGCGATGGCATGCCTGACGCGGGGACTTCGAGGAAGGCCGTGCAGCCGGAGGACCTGGACCGGCTCTTTCAGGAGCGGGCCAGCGCCGGTGATGTTGAAGGCGTCGTCGCTTTGTATGAGCCCGGCGCGGTCCTGGCCTTCCCGAGCGGCCACCTGGCCATCGGCACGGAGGCCATCCGCCAGGTATACGCGGAGCTGCTGGCCAACCCGCCCCGCTTTGCCGGGGTGATCCGCCCGGCGATCCGGAATGGCGACATCGCGATCACATCGACCACGCGCGCGGGCAACGCCACGGTGGAAGTTGCCCGCCGTCAGCCCGACGGCACGTGGCTCTGGATGATCGATCAGCCGAGCGTCCTGGCGTGACAGTCAGCGGTCCCGCAGCAGACGCCCAGATCGGGTCATCATCGGCATGACAGCGCCCCCGGGAGCGTGCGCTCGCGAGGGCGTGCCGTGGCCGGTGCGCAGGTCGCCTCACGGCGAAAGGCGCAGCATGGCTCCAGCCGGACGGTATTCCATGCAGGCAGTGATTTGAGCCCGGGGGACACTAACGCACCGACAGCTGTAGAACGCGAGGCCTGCCAGGGCTATTCCAGCCGCGGAAATTTTGGGGGCGACTCGAAGCATCGGCCCGTTCCACATAAAGATCTGGATGAACGGACCGTGGCTCTGAGCCACCGGTCGGCTAACGAGGGCTGCTCGCGCACGACGTCGCGTGGTTCCTTGTCGTCGCGCAGCCCCTGGAACCTGGGGTGGCGGAGTTCCCCGGCGTCGGTCCACTCGCTGAAGCCGACCTCGCCGACAAGCTGCGGCTTCACCCAGTGCACCCCGCGCTGTCCCGGCAAGGGGCCGCGGCTGAAGGGGCTGCGGTCCTGCTCCAGCCCGGCCAGCGTGGCGCGCAGGGCCTGCAGGGTCCGGTTGTCGAAGCCGGTGCCGACCTTCCCGGCGTAGACGAGGCTGCCGCCGGAGTCGTAGTAACCCAGGAGCAGCGCGCCGAACCCGACGCGGGACCGCCGCGGGTCGGTGTAGCCGCCGATCACGAATTCCTGGGCGTTCTCGCATTTGAACTTCAGCCAGTCGCGACTGCGGGTGCCCGTGTAGGGGGCGTCGGCCCGCTTGGCGACCAGGCCTTCCCAGCCGTCGCGGCAGGCCTGCTGAAAGAAGGCCTCGCCGTCGCGCTCGCGGTGCTCGGTGAACCGCAGCGGGTCCCGGAAGGCGACCGCCTCAGCCAGCAGCTTCTTGCGCTCGGTGAGCGGCAGGGGACGGGTGTCGACGCCGTCGGAGTACAGCACGTCGAACAGGTAGTAGTACACCGGGAAGTCGCGGAGCAGCTTGTCGCTGGGACTGGCGACGCCGAGCCGCTGCTGCAGCCGACCGAACCGCGTCTGCGCCCCCTCGAATGCCACGATCTCCCCGTCCACCACCAGGTCGCCGTGGTGCCGCGCGGCCAGGGCCGCGGCGATCTCCGGGAAGGTGCGGGTGATGTCATGCTGGCTGCGGCTCATCAGCCGGACGGCGTCCGGGCCGGCGAAGGCCAGGCACCGCTCGCCGTCCAGCTTCCGCTCGAAGATCCACTCCGGGGACGAGAAGCGCTCCCGGGCCAAGGTCGCGAGCTGCGGCTCTAGCCAGTACGGCATGGCCAGCTTGCTCAAATCGCCACTACCTCGTATTCCAGCTGCCAGCGCGCCCGGAGACGCCCGCCGGCGCCGTTTCGGCGCATTGGGAACTCCATACCGCGCGGCGCCCACCTCAAAACCAGGAACGGCATAACTGTGGAGTGGTGTGGAGTGCGTTCAAGGGGGAACTACGGGTGATCGAACGCAAACAACGGGAGTCTGCACATGGCTACGACGGAACCTGCCCCCACGATCGGCCTCGACACCGTCGCGGAACTGGCCGCGCAGTTGCGGGTTGACTCGATCCGCTCCTCGACCAGCGCCGGGTCCGGTCATCCGACGTCGAGCATGTCGGCAGCCGACCTGCTTGGGGTGCTGATCACCCGGCATCTGCACTACGACTGGGACGAGCCGCGGCTGCCGGTCAACGACCACCTGATCTTCTCCAAGGGCCACGCGTCCCCGCTGCTGTACTCGGTGTTCAAGGCCGTCGGGGTCGTCTCGGAAGACGAGCTGCTCACCGGCTACCGGCGCTTCGGCCAGCGGCTGGAGGGCCACCCGACCCCGATACTGCCGTGGGTCGACGTCGCCACCGGCTCGCTGGGGCAGGGGCTGCCCGACGGCGTGGGGGTCGCGCTGGCGGGCAAGTACCTGGACCGACTCCCTTACCGGGTCTGGGTGCTGTGCGGCGACAGCGAACTCGCCGAGGGCTCCATCTGGGAGGCCTTCGACAAGGCCTCCTACTACCAGCTGTCCCGCCTGGTCGTGATGGCCGACGTCAACCGGCTGGGCCAGCGCGGCCAGACCGATGTCGGCTGGAACCTCGAGGAGTACCAGCGCCGGATGGCGGGATTCGGCGCCCGGGTGCTGACCGTCGACGGCCACGACCTGGCCGCCATCGACCAGGCGATGACCGACGCCGAGGACGCGCCGGGCGGCCAGCCCACGGTGATCCTGGCCAAGACCATCAAAGGCAAAGGGTTCTCCGAGGTAGAGAACAAGGATGGCTGGCACGGCAAGCCGCTCCCGCCCGACATGGCCGAGCGGGCGATCGCCGAACTCGGCGGCGTGCGCAACCTCGTGCTGCGCGGCCCGCGGCCGGCGCCGGCCGAGCCGGGCCCGGTGCCCGACAAGCCCATGACCCTTGCGCCGCGGCCCGCGGCGGAAGCCAATCCGAGCTCGGCGCCTCCGGAGTACGCAGTCGGCGAGAAGGTCGCCACCAGGAAGGCCTACGGCGACGCGCTGGTCGCCCTGGGCGCGCGCGATGACCGCGTCGTCGCGCTGGACGGCGAGGTCAGCAACTCGACCTTCGCCGACGAGTTCACGAGCGCCTTCCCGGAGCGGTACTTCGAGATGTTCATCGCCGAGCAGCAGCTCGTGGCCGCGGCCACCGGGCTGGCGGTCCGCGGCTACCGCCCGTTCGCGTCAACGTTCGCGGCCTTCTTCACCCGCGCCTACGACTTCATCCGGATGGGCGCGATCTCCGGGGCGGACCTCCGCCTGGCAGGCTCGCACGCGGGCGTCGAGATCGGCGCCGACGGCCCCTCGCAGATGGCGCTGGAAGACCTGGCGATGATGCGGGCCGTGCACGGGTCGACCGTGCTGTACCCGAGCGACGGCACCAGCACGGTCGCGCTGGTCGACGCGATGGCCGCCGCGCCGGGTATCAGTTACCTGCGGACCACCCGCGGCGGCTACCCGGGGCTCTACCCGGCCGGGGAGAAGTTCCCGGTCGGCGGGTCCAAGCTGATCCGTTCTGGCGAAAACGATCAGGTCACCCTGGTCGGCGCCGGGCGTGACGCTGCACGAGGCGCTGCGCGCGGCCGAGATCCTGCTCCGGGAGGGCATCGCCGCTCGGGTCATCGACTGCTACTCGGTCAAGCCGGTGGACGCCGAGACGCTGGCCGCGGCCGCGGCGGCGACCGGCGGGCGGGTCGTGGTGGCCGAGGACCACCACCCCGAGGGCGGGCTCGGCTCGGCCGTCGCCGACGCGCTGCTGGCCGCGGGGCAGCAGAACCTGCATCTCGCCCATCTCGCGGTGCGTGAGATGCCGGGTTCAGGGACCGGCGAGGAGCTGCTGGCCTGGGCCGGGATCGACGCTGACCACATCGCGGCCGCGGCGCGCAAGCTGGTGGGCTGAGCGTGGCCGATCGGCCCATGGCTAGCGGACGGCGCCTGGCTCCGAGTTGGCCACGGAGTGGATGGTCGCCGCCAGCTGCTCCGGCGTCGGGCTGACCGAGCCGACCGGCCGCAGCGGGTAGCGGCCGGGAACGGAGCCGGCCTGCAGCATCTCACCGAACCCCTCGATGAACGCCTGCTGCTTCGGTACGGAGCAGCCGAAGTTCTCCGCCTCGCGGAGCGCGTCGGCGGCGCTCCAGCCGAGCACGGCCATCCGGTAGCAGGCGATCGCTACCCCGGTCCGTCCCTTGCCGGCCTCGCAGTGCACGTAGGTCGGGGCCGCGCCCGGCCCGGACAGCAGGTCCAGGATCTCGGTGAGCTGCGCGACGGTCGGCGTCTCCATGTCGGTGATCGGGATGTGGCTGGTCGTCAGCACGCCGGCGAGCCCCGCCTCGGCGATCGCCGGATCGTCGCCATCGATCATCTCGGCGCACAGGTTGATCGTGGCGCGGCATCCCTGCCGGAGCGCCAGGTCGGCGAGCTTCGCCGGGTCCGGCCGCTGCCCGCGTGACGCCAGCTCGGAGACCTGGTAGGTGTACGGCGTGACCGGGTAATCCGACAGGAAGTGCAGCAGCCGCACCCGCTCCAGGTTGCCGTAGCCGTCGAGGGCTCCAGTCTCGATCTCGTCCCGGATCCGGTGCCTGAGGCTGATGCCCGGCTGGATCACGCCGATCTCGATCGCCTGATGCCGCACGTCCTCGGGAAGGTCCTCAAGCGCGTGCGCGAAGTGCTGCGTGCCAGCGTCCAACGCGGTGGCCTTCCTTCCCGGACCAGGCTCATCTTGCCCGTACAGGTTACCGGCAGCCCGGGCGCGGCGGTATCTGCGGATTTCCCGAGGCATGGCTTAAGCCGCGTCCGTTCAGAAAATCAAAGAAAGTCATCCCGAACGGGAGCGTGGTGTTCTGTGTCACCTGCCGCCGAGCCGCTCAGCGTGGCCGGCGGGCGGCTAGTCTGGGGCCGTGCGGGTGGCGACGCGGGACGTGAATACGGTCAGTCGGCGGCTGCTAAGGCTGCTGTACTTGCTGGGCTCGGCTGTTTCCTGGGCCGTGGCAGGCGGACTCGCCGCCTGGGCGGCGGCCAGGGTCACCGGGGCCGATCGCGTGGACCGCATCGATGCGCCGGTAACGGCGTTGCTGTCGTTCACCCCGCAGGTGGCCGTGGCCGCGCCGGTGGCCGCGCTGGGGCTGGGCGTGGCCAGGCGGCGGGGGCCGGCCGTGACCGCCGCGCTTGCCGCGGCGGCGCTGGTCGCGGTGACAGGGTCGCGCGCGGTCCGGCGGTCGCAGCCTAAGGCCAGCGGGCCGGTACTGCGCGTGCTCACCGTTAACGTGCTCTGCGGGCGGGCTGACGCGGCGACGGTCGTCGCTCTGGTCCGCCAGACCGGGGCGGACGTGCTTTTCTTGCAGGAGCTCACCGACGATGCGGTGACTCGGCTGGACCAGGCTGGGCTGGACGACCTGATGCCGCAGCAGATAATCGAGCTCAGGGGCAGTTCGCTCGGCTCGGGCATCTACTCGCGATTCCCGCTGAACGAGGGACGGCCCCTGGCGCCGGCCCCCGCGGCGCAGCCGACCGCGGTGCTCAAGCTGCCCGGCGGGGAAGCGGTAGAGCTGGGCTGCGTGCACCCGCGCGCGCCCTTTCCGTCGTCGCCGCGAACCATTGCCCGGTGGCGCCAGGAGCTCGCGGTGCTGCCCCCGCCCGCAGAACTCCCGCGGGTGCTGGCCGGGGACTTCAACGCCACCCTCGATCATGCCGCGTTGCGCGGCGTGCTGCGCCTCGGCTACGCCGACGCCGCGCGGGAGGTCGGGAACGCGCTGACGCCCAGCTGGGGACCGATGGGGAAGCCTGCGGTGATCACCATCGACCATGTGCTGGTGGACCGGCGCTGCGCGGTGCTTGCGAGCTCGGTGCACGCCGTCCCTGGCACTGATCACCGGGCCGTCTGCGCAGAGATCCGCCTCCCGGAGTTAGCTGAGCGCCGAGACGCAGGCACGACCGAGGATCAGGTAACGACCGATCGCTGCTGAGTCAGGTACGGCAGGTGCGCGCCCTCGGCGACGACCTCGCGCAGGCCGGTAACAGCGCGCAGCACGTCGCCGTGCGACACGTACAGCGCGTTGACGCCGAAACGCAGCAGGTCGGGCGGGCGCATGTCGCCGATCACGTTGCGCGCCGCGAGCGCCTGCACCAAGGCGTACGCCTCGGGGTGGCGCAGGGTTACCTGGCTGCCGCGCCGCCCGGGCTCGCGCGGCGTGACGACCTCGAAGCCGGGCAGCAGCGCCGCCGCGCAGTCGAGGAAGAATCCGGTCACCGACAGGCTCTTGGCGCGCACCCGGGCCAGGTCGACGTCGGCGAAGACGGTGATGGCGGCCTCGAGCGCGAGCAACGAGAGCATTGGCGGCGTGCCGATCCGGGCGCGGCCGATGCCCTCCGCGGGCTGGTACTCCTCGGTCGGGTCGAACGGCCGGGCGTGGCCGTTCCACCCCGTCAGCGCGGGGTCGAATGCCGCCTGGTGACGCTGGGCGACATAGAGGAACGCGGGAGCGCCGGGGCCGCCCGACAGGTACTTGTAGCCGCAGCCCACCGCGAGGTCCACGCCCAGCGCGTCGAGCTCAATCGGGAACGCCCCGGCCGCGTGGCACAAGTCCCACAGCACGAGCGCGCCCGCGGCGTGGGCGGCCGCGGTGAGATCCGCCATGTCGAACAACTCGCCGGTGCGGTAGTCCACCGGGGCGTAGGCGACGACCGCCACCCGCTCACCCTCGCGGACCAGCAAGGCCGGCAGCGCCTCCGGCGTCACCTCGCGCATCTCGAGGCCGTGCGTGCGGGCGACCGACGCGGCGATGTAGCGGTCGGTGGGGAAGTGATCGGGGTCCGTGGCCAGCAGCGGCAGGCCGGGACGCAGCCGCGCGGCCGCCGTGAGCGCGTTGTAGATCTGGACGCTGGTCGAGTCACCGACCACCGTCTGCCCCGGCGCGGCGCCGACCAGGCGCCCGATCGCGTCGCCGACCCGCAGCGGCGCCTCCCACCACGCGTGGCAGTTCCACGAGCGGATCAGGTCGGTGCCCCACTGCCGGCGCATGGCGTACTCCAGGGTCGGCGGCACGGCCGCGGGCAGCGCGCCGAGCGAGTTGCCGTCCAGGTAGACGACGTCCTCCGGCAGCAGGAAGCGCTGCCGCAGGTCGGCTAGCGGGTCAGCGGCGTCCAGGGCGCGCGCCCGCTCGGTGTAGTGGCCGGTATCACCAGCGTCGGCCCTCACCGGACCGGCGTCCGCCGTCGGCGCGACCGGAGCCAGAAGCCAAGCACCACGAAAGCCAGGAGGAAGACCACCGGGCCGACGATGACCAGGAAGAAAAGCCCCTTGACCACCGCGCCGAGTATCCCCAGTACGATGGCCGCGATGACGAGCAGCAGAAACAGGACCATCGGATTCCCCCCGAGACCGACATAAGCCATAAGCCGTAAATCTGATCAGGCGGACAGCGGCGACCAGCCAGGCGCGCCCGCTAACCGCCGCGCCAGCTGACGCTCCCCGCTCACCCCCGCCTGGTACTCAAGCCCGTAGTGCTTGAACAGCTCCGGCTCGTCGCTGGCGGGCAGCTCGCCATCGGTGTCGATGGTGGGCGCGTCCCTGACCTGCGACTTCGTGTAGGCGACGCGCAGCTGGCCAGGCAGCACCACCGCCCGGTCCAGCGGCACGAAGGTCAGCCGGCGGCGGCCGATCATCCCGATCCGGATCGAGCCGAAAGCCGGCTCGTCGGTGGTCGTGTCCACGTACACTGCTTCGAGTTGACCGATCTTCTTCCCGTCGGGGTCAATCACGTCGTGTTCCCGCCAGTCGCGGATGTTCTCAGCCTCGAACATGCCGTTGAACTGCCCTTTTCCGGGCCGACCAAACGTCACGCAAACGTCATCAAGCAGACTGTCCCGCAGTGTGCTGACTCGAGAAGCTGGGGCAGATGATTCGGATGGAACACGAAATATGGCCGGGGCAGCCATACCCTCTTGGTGCCAGCTATGACGGTGTGGGCACCAACTTCGCGCTCTTCTCCGAGGTGGCCGAGCGCGTCGAGCTCTGCCTCTTCGACGCCGCCGGCGGCGTCGAAGAGCGGTTGCAGGTGACCGAGGCCGACGGCTACGTCTGGCACTGCTTCCTGCCGGGAGTCGGCCCCGGGCAGCGCTACGGGTACCGCGTGCACGGGCCGCACTTCCCCGAGGCGGGCGTGCGCTGCAACGACGCGAAGCTGCTGCTCGACCCCTACGCCAGGGCGCTTGACGGGCAGGTGAGGTGGGATCCGGCCGTCTACGGCTACCCGCTAGGCGGCGATGACCGGGACCGCAACGACTCCGACAGCGCGCCGTTCGTCCCGCGCGCTTTGGTCGCCAACCCGTGGTTCGAATGGGGCGACGACCATCCGCTGCGCATCCCCTGGCACGAGACCGTCCTGTACGAGTGCCACGTCAAGGGGCTCACGATGCGACACCCCGAGGTCCCGCCGGACCTGCGGGGCACGTACGCGGGCATGGCCCACCCCGCCGTCATCGAGCACCTGAAGCGCCTGGGCGTCACCGCGGTTGAGCTGATGCCCGTCCACCAGTTCGTCCAAGACAACTACCTGCTCGACATGGGGCTGAGCAACTACTGGGGCTACAACTCGATCGCCTTCTTCGCCCCCCATAACGAGTACTCCGCCTGGGGCGTCGAGCAGGTCGTCTCCGAGTTCAAGTACCTGGTCAAGACCATGCACCAGGCCGGGATCGAGGTCATACTCGACGTCGTCTACAACCACACCGCGGAGGGGAACCACCTCGGCCCGACGCTCTCCTTCCGCGGCATCGACAACCCGGCCTACTACCGGCTGGCCGACGGCGGGCGCTACTACTTCGACACCACCGGCACCGGCAACACGCTGAACATGCGGCACCCGCACGTCCTCCAGCTGATCATCGACTCGCTGCGGTACTGGGTGACCGAGATGCGCGTTGACGGCTTCCGCTTCGACCTCGCGGCGAGCCTCGCCCGCCAGTTCCACGAGGTCGACCGGCTGTCGGCGTTCTTTGACCTGATCCAGGTGGACCCGGTGGTGAGCCAGGTCAAGCTCATCGCCGAGCCCTGGGACCTCGGCGAGGGCGGCTATCAGGTAGGCAACTTCCCGACGCTGTGGTCGGAATGGAACGGTCGCTACCGTGACACCGTCCGCGACTACTGGCGCGGCGCCGACCGGACCCTGGCGGACTTCTCCTACCGGCTCACCGGCAGCTCCGACCTGTACGGCCGGACCGGGCGGCACCCCTACGCCAGCGTCAACTTCGTCACCGCGCACGACGGGTTCACCCTCACCGACCTCGTCTCCTACGACTTCAAGCACAACCGGGCGAACGGCGAGGAGAACCGCGACGGCACCGACGACAACCGCTCATGGAACAGCGGCGTCGAGGGCCCGACCAACGCCCCGGAGGTGCTGCAGCTGCGCGAGCGCCGCCGCCGCGCCCTGATGGCGACGCTGCTGCTGAGCACGGGCGTGCCCATGCTGCGCCACGGTGACGAGTTCGGCCACTCCCAGCACGGCAACAACAACGCCTACTGCCAGGACAACGAGATTTCCTGGCTTGACTGGGAACACGGGGACAGCGCGTTCGCGGACTTCTGCGCCGACCTCATCCATTTCCGGCAGAAGCACCCGGTGTTCACCCGGCGTCGCTTCTTCGAGGGCGAGCCCATCTTCCGCGGCGGGCTCTCCGACATCGGCTGGTTCCGGCCGGACGGGGCGGAGATGACCGACGACGACTGGAAGACCGGGTACGCCAAGTCGCTCGCCGTCTTCCTCAACGGCGACGCGCTGCCCGATCCCGACATGCGCGGCCGCCGGGTCGTCGACGACAGCTTCCTGCTGCTCTTCAACGGCAACCACGAAGATGTCAACTTCGTGCTTCCGGACAAGACCTACGGTCGGCGATGGCTGACCGAGTTCGACACCGCGAGCATCTCCCGCGCCGAACGCCCCCCGCGCGAGCGCCGGGCCAGGCAGGCCGGCGCCAAGGTCGCGGTCGCCTCGCGCAGCGTGCAGGTACTGCGCCGCGCCACCGCCTAGGTTCCGGCTAAGCTTTCTCGTCATGAGCGACGTCGCCGCGGCTGGGCGCGGAGCCCGGCCGACGCGGACGCCAGGGACCCTGCGGCTGGGGGGGCGTGAGTTCCCGCCGGAGCGGACGCTGGTGATGGCGATCGTCAACCGGACCCCCGACTCGTTCTACCAGCCCGGCCTGACCTGGGACCCCGGCGTCGCGTTCGAGCGCGTGCACGCCATCGTGGCCGAAGGCGCCGACCTCCTCGACGTTGGCGGCGTGCCGGCCAAACCGGGTCCCGAGGTGACGGTGGCGGAGGAGATCCGCCGGGTCGTCCCGTTCATCGAGCGGGTCCGCGCGGCCTACCCGGACCTGGTGATCAGCGTGGACACCTGGCGGCACGAGCCGGCCAGGGCGGCCTGCGAGGCCGGCGCCGACCTGCTCAACGACACCTGGTCGGCCTGGGACCCGAAGGTCGCCGACGTGGCGGCGGAGTTCGGGGTCGGTCTGGTCTGCTCGCACGCCGGCGTGGCGCTGCCGCGTACCCGGCCGCACCGGGCGGCCTTCGACGACGTGGCGGCGGACGCGCTCGACCGGGTGCTGCTGCTGGCCGAGCGGGCGCTGCAGGCGGGCGTGGACGCGGACCGGATCGTCATCGATCCGGCGCACGACTTCGGCAAGAACAGCTGGCATTCCCTGGAGGTCACCCGGCGGCTCGGTGACCTGACCGCGACGGGCTGGCCGGTGCTCATGTCGGCTTCGCGCAAGGACTTCGTGGGCGAGACCCTGGGCGTCGGCGTCGATGACCGGCTGGCCGGCACGCTGGCCGCCACGGCGGTGGGGGCCTGGCTCGGGGCGCGGATCTTCCGCGCCCACGATGTCCGGCAGACCCGCCAGGCGCTGGACATGGTCGAGTCGATCAAGGGCAACCGCCCCCCGTCCCGAGCCATCCGAGGCCTAGCATGACCGCCGGTCCCGCCGCATCCCCAACCGAAACCACACCTGCGGCCAGGGCCGCATCTTGATCGTCCGCGCGGCGCTCTGCCCATCACCCCCGCTGCTGGCGTCCGGCGTGACCGGCCAAGACGTCCTCCTGCCGGAACTCCGCGACGCCTGCGCGGCCGCCGTTGCCTGGCTGCTCGCGGCCGGACCCGACACGGTAACCGTGATCGGTCCCGCGACCGCGACCGCGACCTGGCCGCCCGACAGCGCGCCCGACCTGTCGATGCACGCCCCGGCCGCCTACCCCGGGCCCTCGCCGCTTCCGCTCGCCCTCGTGATCGGCGCGCAGCTGCTCGACGCGGCCGGTTACTCCGGCCCGCGCATCCTCCAGTCCGTCGCCGAATCGGCATCCCCCGCCGCCTGCCGCGAGCTCGGCCGCGACCTGGCCGCCGACGCGCCGCGGATCGCGCTCCTGGTGATGGGCGACGGCAGCGCCCGCCGCTCCGCCGCCGCCCCCGGCTACCTAGACGACCGCGCCGAGCCCTTCGACGCAGCGGTCGAGCAAGCGTTCCGCGACGGCGACCTGTCCGCCCTCACCGCCCTCGACCCCTCCTTGGCCCGCGACCTGCTAGCCTCCGGCCGCCCCGCCTGGCAGGCCCTGGCCGGCGCGCTACCCGGCAATTCCTTGGCAGGCACCCGCCCGCATACCGAGATCATCTATTCCGCTGTCCCCTTCGGGGTCGCCTACCTGGTCGCCATCCTCACCCCGGTCCCCTGATCGCGCAGATCGAAGCCCCGGCCGGACACATCAGGTCACCACCGCAAGGGCGCGGAAAAATCCCGGCTAGCCCCCAGGGTATTGCTTGCAGTATTCATACAACGCCATCGCGGTTGCGGTGGCGACGTTATAGCTGTACGGACGGCCCCAGACCGGAATCTCGACACAGCACTCCACGTACGCCAACTGCTCTTCGGTCAGCCCCAATCGCTCGTTGCCGATCACGAGTGCGGTATTCCTGGGAAAGGAAAACTGGTGCAGACTTGTTGAATTAGTGGTCTGTTCCAGGCCGATGACCGCGAAGTCGTCCTTTTGCAGCGAGCGCAGCACCGAAGTTAGCGATCGATGTCTTTCGACGTGTATCTCCGCCGCGCCGTCGCGGGCGATGGCGGGGTCTATCTTTGCGTCCCCGCAGGCGATCAGGCGACTTACTCCGCAGCAACCCGCGGTGCGGACGATGCTCGACAGGTTGACCTTGCTCCGGAACGGCGCACAGACGAGGACGATGTCGCGCGGGCGGCGCAACGGGCTAGGGGGTCGATGACGCACCTGTTCGAACATCGCTCTAGCTTACTGGAGCACGGAACACCCGCCGCCACGCAGCGTGGCTGGCGGCCAGTCCGCCGGTCCGCCCGCACCGCAGCTCAGGGCCTGCAACAATAAGGCGCAGCCGGTAACGCTACAATGGTCGGAAAGGAAGGGGCATAAAATCTGTGGGTACGTGGACCGAGTTTCGGGAGAAATGTACAATATTCGAGGACGATGCCATACTCATTCTGAACAAGCGGCCGGAATCAGTCTGGTCGGCGAGCGGCATGGTACTGACCTGCTTAAGCTTGCTAAGGAGGAGGGCGAGACGGTAATACCGGTGCATCGTATTGATAAAGTGACGTCTGGGCTCGTGCTCTTTGCGAAGAGGATTGATATCCACGGAGGATTGACGCGACAGTTCGCCAAGAGGACAGTTGAAAAATCGTATCTTGCGATATCGAGGCCTGCTGGGATTCTCGATGAGGGCACGATTGACTTGCCGCTGATGACGGCGAGCAGTGGGCGGGTCCGAGTCGCCGCGGAACGGGGTCAGATCTCGCTGGACGAGCGTGCGAGCCGTTGGTCTGTAGCCGCAGAAAAGATTTATACACACGTACGGAATTATCCGTCGCGAACGACCTTTCGAAAGGTGTTGGCGGAGCCCAATGATTCGCTATTGGTGGTTCGGCCCGTTACCGGTCGCCGCCACCAGATCAGGGTACATTTGGCCTGGATTGGGTTTCCGATCGAAGGTGATCCGCTTTTCGATAAGCATGCTGCAGAAAAGGGAATTCGGACAGGCCTGCACTCATGGAGTCTCAAGTTCGATGCGGCCTGGCTCGGCGGCCGCTGTCTTCAATTCTACGCGCCTCCTAGCGAGGACTTCTGGGCTCTGCTCGCTGCGTCACCGAAAGCCGGAGAGGTTCCCGATATTGTTGAGCAAGCGTACATCGAGGCCGAGAAGCTCCGGGATCGTTACCAGCGAGCATTGATTCCGGAATCAGAGTTGACGAATACGGACGGGGGCGACCTGTGACGGCTCTCGGCTGGCCGACGGGCGACGGCACGCGGCGCTTCGCGCTCGGTCATCAAGGAGAGTTCCTGGCAGGGTCATACGCCCATTCGTACCTGCGGAGCCAGAGGGTGAGCTTGACCCGCGAGGAGATCTCCAGCTTGGCGAAGATGTGCTCCATGTGCGCGTCGACGGTCCGCTTGGAGATGAACAGCCGGGAGGCGATCTCCCGGTTGGACAGCCCGCTGGCCACCAGGATCGCGATTTCCCGTTCGCGCGGGGTCAGAGCCGCGGCCGTCGCAGGGACGGGCGCCTCGGGGTGGCGGTCGCCGTCTCCGCCGCTGTCGGGAACCGAGAACGCCGCCGGCCTCGCACTCGGCCGCGATGCCGGGCCGCGCTCGTCAACGGCGCGGTCGTCCACGGCGCACGCGACGACCGTGTCCAGCTCAAGCGCGCCGCCCCGCGCGTGCGCGGTCTCATACCCAGCGTCGCCGAGGGCCTTGCGGGCCTGGTCGGCCACGCGTTGGCGGATCTGCTCGAGGACGGCGATACCGCTCAGCCGGGCCTCGGCCTCCCGCCAGCGCGAGTCGGCCGCGCCGAGCAGGCAGGCGGCCTGGTCGAAGCGCGAGCCGCGCGCGGCGAGCCAGCCGAGGACCTCAAGGCAGTAGGCCATCCCGACCTCATCGCCGAGGTCGTGCTTGGCCCGCAGCGCGCGGCGGATGGCAACGGCGCAGTCAGCGTCGCGTCCGGGACGCTGGTAGAGCGCGAGCCCGGAGCTCAGCTGCAGCTGGCTGGTGAGCCACCGCTCGCCACCGCGGGGACTGAAGTCGCTGAGCTTAGCCTGCCCGCGCTGGCAGCAGTCCAGCGCCGCGTCGGCGTTCCCTGCGAGCTGGTCCAGCTGAGCGAGCTGCGGTTCCAGGCAGGCCAGGCTGACGCGGTCGTCGCACGCGGTCATCCGCTCGCGCGCGGTCAGGCCGGCCGCGATTGCCTGCTCGTGCTCTCCGGCGAAGGCCAGCGCCAGGTTGAGGTAGAGGTAGCCGCGGGCGGCGGCCAGTTCCTCGCCGAATTCGTCGGCCTGCCTGATGGACTCCCTGATGTCGGCGACCGCGTTGGCCAGATCGCCCGCGACGGTGGCCAGCCTGCCGCGGACCCCGAGCGCCCAGGCCCGTTCTGGCGACGGCTCGGGGAAGACCCGCAGCGCCTTGTCCAGATAATGGCTGCCCTCGCTGAGCAGGCCGCGCATCTGCCAGTAGGCGTGCAGCTTGACGGCCAGCCGAAAGCCCTGTCGCCAACGCTCGACCTGCTCGGCCGACGCGGGCCCACGGCCGGGCCGCCGGCTATTCCTGTCGTCAAGCGAGTGCGCGAGCGCGGCCTGAATGTTCGCGTGCTCGGCCCGTAGCTGGCGGAGCCTATCCGGCTGGTCGTCGTCAAGCACGTGCTCGTCGAAGCGGGTGACCATCGCTAGGAGATGATCGGTGAGCCGGTCAAGGAACCGTGCCTGCCCGCCGGTGCGGGCCAGCTGCGCCGCCCCGAACTCGCGCAGCGTGCCGAGCAGCCGGTACCGCTTCTCGTGCAACGACGCGCCGCCGAGCCCGTCGGCCCCGTCGGCCCCGTCGGAGCGCAGCACCACCGACTTATCGACCAGGCCGATCAGCGCGTGCACAACCTCATCGGAGGGCAGCGCCGCATCCCCGCAGACCTCTTCCGCCGCGGCGAAGTCGAACGGCCCGGCGAACACCGACAGCCGCGCCCACAGCGCCTGCTCGGCCGGCGTGCAGAGCGCGTGGCTCCACTCGATCGCGGTCCGCAGCGTCTGGTGCCGGGGCGCGCCGCCGCGGCGGGTGACGCCGAGCACGCTGAACCCGGTCTCCAGGTGGTTGGCAAGCTCGGCGAGCGGCAGCGCGCGCAGCCGGACGGCGGCGAGCTCGATGGCCAGCGGCATGCCGTCGAGCCGTCGGCAGAGCCGGACGACGTCCGCGCGGTTCGCGGCGGTAACGGTGAAATCAGGGATAACAGAGGCGGCGCGCTGCGCGAACAGCTCGACCGCGTCGGTCTCGGCCGGCATTGGCGCTACCGGGAAGGCCTGCTCTCCCGGTGCGTCGAACGGCTGCCTGCTCGTCGCCAGCACGGCCACCTCGGGCGCGGCGCGGAGCACCGCCTCGGCGAACGAGGCGCAGGCATCGACCAGGTGCTCGCAGGTGTCGAGGATCAGCAGCAGCCGCCGGTCCCGCAGGTGCTCGAGCACGGCCGCGCGCTGCGCGAAGGCATCCCGCTGCGGCAGGCCGAGTGCGGTCGCGACGGCGTCGGCGAGCAGCGTCGGGTCGCTGAGCCCGGACAGTTCGACGATCCAGATGCCGTGCGGGAACCGACTGGCAGGCAGCGAAGCGGCGGCGCGCAAGCAGAGCCGGGTCTTGCCGACGCCGCCGGGACCGACCACGGTGACCAGCCGGGCGGACCGCAGTTGCGTCGTGAGCCAGAGCAATTCGCTCGCCCGGCCGACGAAGCTGTTTGCCTCCGCGGGCAGCAGGCCACGCCTTCGCAGGCCAGCTGCCTGGCCAGCGAGGAGGGGTTGGGCCATGGCCACCTCACGCGGTTGGGGACGCCGCCACGATGCTTTCGGGACGCCGCCACGATAACATTGTCCCGCATGGGATTGCACGTGCATCGCCATGCGGCTGCCTTCGATCACCGAGCGTGCCCGGCTAACGGGGCAAATACCGGTTCGGCGTCATTAGGCAGGCAGGTAGCGGGAACTATCAATGGTGGAGGGCGGCGCGATGGGTGACGCGGTAATTGTGGCGGCGGTCCGGACGCCGGTCGGAAAGCGGAACGGCGGACTGTCCGGGGTTCACCCGGTGGACCTGTCAGCCCACGTACTCAACGTCCTAGCCGAGCGCGCCCGGGTGGCCCCGGAGGTCGTGGACGACGTGATCTGGGGCTGCGTCGGCCAGTTCGGCGAGCAGACCTTGGACATCGCGCGCAACGCCGTGCTGTCGGCCGGCTGGCCGCAGTCGGTGCCAGGGGTAACCGTCGACCGGCAGTGCGGGTCGAGCCAGCAGTCGGTCCACTTCGCCGCGGCTGGCCTGGTCGGCGGCCAGTACGACGTGGTGGTGGCCGGCGGCGTGGAGTCGATGAGCCGGGTCCCGATGGGCGCGTCAATCGGCGCCAGCGGCGCCAACCCGTACGGGTCGAGCCTGCAAACCGTCTTCCGTGACGTGCCGCCGAACCAGGGGATCGGCGCGGAGATGGTCGCCGAGCGCTGGGGGTTCTCCCGGACGCAGCTCGACGAGTACTCGCTGGCCTCGCACGCGAAGGCGGCCGCCGCCATCGACGAGGGTCGGTTCGCCGGGCAGATCGCCCCGGTCAAGCTCGAGGACGGCACGGTCATCGACACCGACGAGGGCGTGCGGCGCGGCGGCTCGCTTGAGTCGATGGCCAAGCTCAAGCCCGCGTTCAAGCCCGACGGCGTCATCCACGCCGGCAACAGCTCGCAGATCAGCGACGGGTCCGCCGCCCTGCTCATGATGACGAGCGAGAAGGCCAGCCAGCTCGGCCTGACCCCGCTCGCCCGCGTGCACACCGCGGTCCTGGCGGCGAGCGACCCGGTCATCATGCTCACCGCCCCGATTCCCGCAACCCAGAAGGCCCTCAAGCGAAGCGGACTCAAGGTCGAGGAGATCGGCGTCTTCGAGGTGAACGAGGCGTTCGCCCCGGTCCCGCTCGCCTGGCTCGCCGACATCGGCGCCGACGCCGCCAAGCTCAACCCCAACGGCGGCGCGATCGCCCTCGGCCACCCGCTGGGCGGCAGCGGCGCCCGCATCATGACCACCATGCTCCATCACATGATCGACAACGGGCTCCGCTACGGACTGCAGACCATGTGCGAAGGCGGCGGCCAGGCCAACGCCACGATCCTCGAACTCCTGTAAACTCGAACTCCTGTAAAAGGCCCAAAAGGCAAAGTCAAAAAGACAAAGATCAAATCAAGGCGAGGATGAACGGCCGCATGCTTCGACCGACTTCAACATTTACGCCTTTGAAGATTGACACTCTTGAAGGTTGTGGTTCGCACGCGGCGAATGTCACCTATTGTGACCCACGATAACTTCCGCCCGTTCTGATAATTGGACCTCCCGAATACTGCATTGCCGGTGCACATCACGATATTTTGGTGATGGCACGGCGATGCAGCGTGGGGGAGGGATGTTGAGCGGCGAGCTCACGGCGTATCCGGATGGGTTCCAGCCTGGCTCGATACTGGCCGGGTACAGACTGGAGGCCTTGGTCGGCGTCGGCGGCATGGCCGTGGTCTGGCGGGCCCGCAGTTTGCGGCTGGACCGGCCGGTGGCGCTCAAGATCCTCGCATCGGCGCTGGCCACGGACGCGGCGTTCCGGCTGCGGTTCATCGCCGAGGCGCGGGCGGCGGCGCTGGTGGATGACCCGCATATCATCCCGGTTTACGACGCCGACGAAGCCGACGGGGTGCTGTTCATCGCGATGCGGTTCGTCCGCGGCGGTGACCTACGGCGGCTCGTGGAGCGCGAAGGAGCGCTGCCACCGGTCCGGGCTGTGGACTTCATCTCCCCGGTGGCCTCGGCCCTGGACGCCGCGCACGCCGCCGGTCTTGTGCACCGGGACGTCAAGCCCGCGAACATCCTGGTGGACGCGCGCGCGGGCCGGCCCGACCACGTGTACCTGTCCGACTTCGGGATCGCCAAGGCCGCGGTCTCGATGAACCTCACCGCGGTGGGGCAGGCGCTGGGCACCCCGGACTATATGGCGCCGGAGCAGATCGAAGGCCGCGCCGTTGACGGGCGCACTGACCAGTACGCGCTTGCCTGCGTAACGTACCGGCTGCTGACGGAGCACGGGCCGTTCGAGCGGGAGAGCGCGCTGTCGGTCATGGCGGCGCACTTGCACGCCCCGCCCCCGTCGCTGGCGGCGCGGCGGCCGGACCTGCCGGGCGCCGCCGACCAGGTCATGGCCAAGGCGATGGCCAAGAGCCCGGCGGACCGCTACGACTCCTGCGGCGAGTTCGCCGAAGCCCTGCGCCAGGCCCTCGGCCGGGCACCATACATCGCGCGCCCCCGCAGCGCCGATCCCGTCTCCCCGCGGCCTTCCGTTAGCGAACCCGCCACCCCGCATCCGCCCACCTCCGCACCGGCTGCCCGCGAGCCCGATGACGACGTCGGCCGCCGGACCCCGACAGTCACAGCCCGGCCGAGCGTGCCCACGCCCGCAGCGGTCGAAGACCACACACTGACGGAGATAGCGGAACCTGGGCGCACCCACGAACCTGGAGACGCCCTGGACGCCCTGGACCTCTTGGACGTCTTGGACGAGCCGGGGGCCCCGGAGCAGCCGAGCGGCTCAGCAGCCCCGGACGAGCCGACAGCAGCCCCGGACATTCTGGAGGTCCCGGACGTGCCGCCCGTCCTTGAGGTCCGGGGGGGTCCGGCGACAAGGGCGGAAGCCACCGTCGAGTCCGAAGTTCCGCACCCGCCGCCGAATGCCTCCCCGGCCCCAGCGGCCGCGACCGTGCCTGTCCTCGCCGCCCCGCCCGCCAGCACGACGATGGTCAGCGCGCCAGCCGACCCGCGCGCCGCGCAGACCCTAGTACCCGGGCCCGGCGGCGTCGCGGGCGAGATGTCGGCCACGACCATAGTCACGGAGTCCGTGGGCACGACGACGGACCCGGCGGAGATCGCGGAGATCTCGGCTGCCGACGACGCCCACCTGCTGGAGGCTCCAGATGAGGCACCGGATGTGCCGGAGGTCCAGCACAGCGCCGAGCATCCCGATGAGACAACAATCTGGAGCCGGCACCGTCGTCTCTCCTCGGTGGCCGTGGCGTGCGCGGTCGCCGTCGTAGCGGCAGTCGTTCCCTTCCTGCTGATAAGCCGGGCGCATTCCCCGAGTGCGGGGCATTCCCCGAACCCGACGCAATCGTCTGGTCCGGCAAGCGCCCCCGGCCGGTCGAAAACTCAAGTCCGGGGGAGCTCCGCGCCTTACACTCGCGTCGCCGTTAATCTCCCAGCTGCCTATGGGGGCGAGCTCTCGTCGATGGCCTTCAGCCCCGATGGCACGACGCTGGCAATAGCCGGCGGTGTCGGTGCGGGCCAAGCCTGCCTCTGGGATATCGCCACCGCCCGCTGCACCGCCGACTTCCCGATCGCGCATTCCGTCGCATTCAGTCCCGACGGCACGACCCTTGCCGTCACCAATAGCGACAGCGGCACAGCCGACCGCGGCAGCGTCCGCCTCTGGGACGTCGCCACCGGGAAGCTGGCCGGTACCCTCACTGACCTCCACAGCCAGGGCGCGTATTCGACCGCCTTCAGCGCCAACGGCAAGACCCTGGTCGTCGGCGACGCCAACGACAGCATCTACCTATGGGACGTCGCCACCAGGACGGAGACCACCAGGATCACCAGCGTCGATCACGCGGGCTTCGCCGCCGTCGCGTGCAGCCCGGTCGGCGCGACCATGGCTGCCGGCGACGTCGATGGCACCGCCTTCCTGGTGAACATCGCCACCAAGCAGTCACTGTTCACCGTTACCACCTCCGCCACGACCGCCACCGATCCCCATCCAGTGATGGTCAACTCGGTGGCGTTCAGCCATGACGGGACGACCCTGGCCATCGGCGACATCAATGGCACGGTTGCCCTGATTAACATCGAGACCAAGAAAGCCATCACTACCCTCGGTGACCCCGGCAGCAAAGGCGCCGAATCGGTGGCGTTCAGCCCTGATGACGCGATCCTGGCCGTTGCCGACGCCAATGGCAGCGCCTACCTATGGAACCTCGCCACAAGGAGGATAATCGCTACCCTTACCGACCCCGGCAGCAAGGGCATCACGTCGGTGGCGTTCAGTCCTAATGGAAAGATTCTGGCTACTGGCGACGAGGATGGAAGCGCCAGCCTCTGGTATGGCAACTTCCGCTTATCGATTCAAGTCATCAATGTGACACGTTGAACGACGATCACAGATATAACCGTTTCCTCACAGATTCCGATACAACCGTTCCAACTCGCATTTACCGGCCGGTAGGGGATGGAAAAGGTTGATATTGCGGAAGCCCGCCTCTACTGTGTGAGCGCAAGGCTTCTTTACCTGGCCGTTGAGGCTCGGGGGCAATAGATATCTCTGCAGGTTCGGGAGGGACCACCGTGAAATTTCGGATAACACGATGGCGGGCGGCCGTGTTGCTCGCCGCCCTAGCATTGATGCTTGGCATCCCCGCCGCCGCCGCTACAGCCTCTTATGCGGCAACGAGTAATGGCTGGGTCAGCTTCGGCAACCTGTCTCAGACGCCCTCGGCCGTGGATGTCTACCTCTATCCGGCTGGCAGCACCAGCCCCCAACTCGTCGATGCCGACGTCGCCTACGGGACCGTACTGCCCGTTCAGAGCGTCAGCGCCGGCGCGTACACCGTCAAGATGCGGACCGCCGGGGCCGCTGCGACGAGTGCGCCCGCCTGGTCCGCCAGCCTCACGGTGCAGGCCGGTCACGAATACACGGTGGTGCCCCTCAGGACGAGCGCCACGGCGGGGTCGCTCAAGGTGCTGGACGACATGCTGACCGCGCCGGCGGGCAACTCCTCGGTGCGGGTAATCCAGGCCGATGACAGCCAGCAGACCCTCACGTTCCACTGCAGCTGCGGGCCAGGGGCCAAGGGGAACATCCTGACCAACGGGGCACCTGGCACGGTGACTCCCTACGCGACCATCCCACCCGGCCCCTGGGTCATGACCGCGACCGGGTCAAGCGCGAAGGGCAGCGCGCCCGTCCCGCTCACTGCGAACACCGTCCGCACCGAGGTCGTCATCGGCGGCCCTAGCGGGCTAAGCATCGTCAACCTGCTCGATGCCGCCGGCGGCGTGCCGGGCAACGGCGGCGTGAATACCGGTTTCGGCGGCACCGCGCCGCGCGGCCCCGCCTCGCCGCTGCCGTGGCTGACGGTCGTCGGCGTCGGTGCGCTGCTCACCCTGACCGGCGGCGGCCTCTGGCTCCGCCGCGCCAGGTCGCGTCGCCCGTCCGCCCAGGCATGAGCCGCTCGATTTCCTGGGAGTAACGGGTGCTCATCCCCAGGCCGGCCGCGATCACCATCGCGGCCGGCCTGCTGGCAATCACCGTCGGGACCGTCGGCCTGCTGACCAGGCGCTCCACTGCGGTCATCCGACCGCCTCCGGCCGGCGTGGCGACGGTGCCCGCGCCCGCTGGCCCGATCATCAGCCAGCCCGCCGTCCTGCCCGGCCCCGCTAGCCTGACCACAGCCAGGCCAGTCCCGGTCGCGAGGCCGGTCTCGCTGATCATCCCGCTGATCGGGGTGAAAACCCGGTTGATCGAGCTGGGCCTGACCCCCAGCGGTGCCCTGCAGGTGCCCTCCAGCACCACCGTCGCGGGCTGGTACACCGGGTCACCGCGGCCGGGCGCGATCGGCCCGGCCATCATCGAAGGACACGTCGACTCGCTGACCGGCCCCGGCGTGTTCTACCGGCTATCGGAACTGCAACCCGGCGACCGCATCTACGTCAGACGAGCCGACGGCACCACGGTGGAGTTCCGCGTCACGGCGGCCCAGACCTACCTGAAGAACCATTTCCCCACCGCTGCCGTCTACGGGCCCACCCCCGACCCCGAACTCCGCCTCGTCACTTGCGGCGGCACCTTCGACGACGCCACCGGCCACTACCTAAGCAACACGATCATC
This sequence comes from uncultured Actinomycetota bacterium, assembly GCA_963844925.1. Lineage (GTDB taxonomy): Bacteria > Actinomycetota > Actinomycetes > Streptosporangiales > Streptosporangiaceae > Trebonia. The sequence continues at coordinate 74,610 of CAWJQG010000006.1, forward strand.
TACGCCGCCGAGTCCCCATGAGGTCGTCGGTTAGCGCTGAAAGTTTGACCGCCCATAACCGGCCAAAGTTTCAGCGCTAGAGCCGTGCCCGAGATAACAGCAAGAAGCCGTCGGCGGGTCCGGGCCGGTTATGCCTGCCAGGCGGCGCCGGAGGCGAGGAGTTCGTCGGCGTCAGCGAAACCGAAGTCGGTGAGGACCGCGCGGGTGTCCGCGCCGACCGGCGCGATTGGGCGTGCGGGGAGCGCGTCGATCGGCGTGCCGGGCGCGCCTGAGCCGAAACGCGGGGCCGGGGCGGGCTGGACCACGCCACCGGGAGCCACGTACGTGCCGCGCGCGGCGAGGTGGGCGTCACCCGGGGCCTCGGTCATGCTGAGCACCGGCGCAACGCACGCGTCCGTTCCGTGGAATGTTTTGGACCATTCGCGCTGGGAGCGCTCGAGGAAACGGCCTGCGAACCGGAGGCGGAGCTGCGGCCAGCGAGAGCGGTCGTGCTGCGCCGGGAGATCGCCCGGCGCCCCCTCCGGCGCGAAGAGCAGCCGGATGAACTCAGCGTAGAACTGCGGCTCGAGCGCGCCGACCGCCATGTGCCGCCTGTCGGCGGTCTCGTACACGTCGTAGTACGGGGCGCCGGTGTCGAGCACGTTCACGCCCCGCGCGTCGGTCCAGGAACCGTCCCCGAGCAGCCCGTACGTCATCGCCTGCAGCACCGCGGCGCCATCGACGATCGCGGCGTCGACCACCTGCCCCCGCCCGCAGGCGCGGGCCGACAGCACCGCCGCCACCACGCCGAGCGCAAGGAACATCGACCCGCCGCCGAAATCGCCCAGGTAGTTCACTGGCACCTGCGGCGGCCCGCCCGCCCGCCCGATCGAGTGCAGCGCCCCGGTGACCGCGATGTACGCGATGTCGTGGCCGGCCGCTGAGGCCAACGGCCCGTCCTGGCCCCAGCCGGTCATCCGACCGTAGACCAGCGCCGGGTTCCGCGACCAGCAGTCGGCCGGGCCGACCCCGAGCCGTTCGGCCACGCCGGGCCGGTAGCCCTCGATCAGCGCGTCGGACGCTGCCGCCAGTCGCAGCACCACCTCGGCGCCGCGCTGGTGCTTGAGGTCGACCACGATCCGCCGCTTGCCCCGGCTGGTGATATCGCTGGCGTGCGGGGACGGCATCGCCGGCCCGCCGGGCCGATCCACTCGGACCACCTCGGCGCCCAGGTCAGCCAGCAGCATCCCGCAGAACGGTCCCGGCCCGACCCCGGCCAGCTCGATGACGCGCACCCCGGCCAACGGCCCGGCACCCGATCCGGTGGCCGCACCGGTGTCCGTGCCAGCGGGGGAGCGATCAGTCACGGCAGCCTCCAATTCCTTGGGACACAGTCCCAGGGACACTCTAGAGAGGCCGCCGTGCCCCTCGGCACCCTCTCAGTGCATCGCGATCAGGACCACCTTGACGATGACCATGGCCAGCGCGATCAGCAGGTACGCCCACAGTGCGGTCAGGCCGAGCTTGCGGCCGCGGCTGACCGTCGGCGCCCCCAGTTCGCTCAGCGGCGGCATCCGCCACGAATTCCGGTCGGCCACGCTGACCGCGCCGGAGGTCATCGCCGCGGCCAACGCGACCCGCCGCCGACGGCGGATCAGCATCCCCAGCCCGGCCAGGACCGAGACGGCGGCGCAGGCTGCCACGATGCCGATGATCTGCCCCGCGGTGATCTGCGGGAATACCACCGCCGCGGTGAGCACCACCGACAGCGTGATCAGCACCGCGATCACCCCCGAGGTGAACACGTTGGTGATGCGCCGGTTCACCCACGGGCCGAGCACGTCCTTGTCGTTGCATAGCAGCAGCAGGAAGAGCGTCGCGCTCGGCAGCAGCACGCCCGCCAGGACCTGAACGCCCTCGGTGATCAGCCCGAGCGGCGAGCCGGGGATAAGCACGATCGCGGCGGCCCCGCCGACCAGCGCACCGTAGACCGCGTAGAACCCTTTCGCCTGCCCGAACCCGCGGTGCAGGGAGTGGTTCAGGCCGAGCACGTCGCCGATCGCGTAGGCGCTGGAGAGCGAGATCGCGAACGCGCCGATGACCGCCGCGTCGAGCAGCGCGATCGCGAACACCACCCCGGCGAAGTGGCCGGCATAGGCCGCGATGCCGTGCGCCAGCCCGGCCGAGTCGGTGAAGTTGCCCGCGCCGCGGGTGCCGCCGAAGGCGGCAGCGGTGACGCCCATCAGCGCGGCGGCGCCGACCACCACGATCGCGATGCCGATCCACAGGTCGGCCTTCTCGTACTTCATGAACCGGGGGGTGATCCGCTTGTCGATCACGTAGGACTGCTGGAAGAACAGCTGCCACGGCGCGACCGTGGTGCCGACGATGCCGATGACGAGCAGCATCACGGTCGCCATCTGGCCGCCCCCGCCGGGCAGCACGGGGATGGCGAAGCCGCGGCCCATCGACGCCAGCGACGGGTGGCTCATGAAGTACAGCGGGATGAGCAGCAGCGACCCGACGCAGAACGTCATCGCGATCCGCTCGAACCGGCGGAAGGACCCGGTGAACGCGGACGCGACGATGATCAGGGCGGCGCCCGCGACGGCGAGCACCTTCGGCACCCCGAGGTAGCCGGCCGCCAGGGTGATGCCGATGAACTCGGTCATGATCGTCAGCGCGTTGAGTATGAACAGGTCGATGACCGAGAACGCGCCCCAGAACTTGCCGAACCGGGCGAGGATCAGCCGCGCGTGGCCGACCCCGGTGACCGCGCCGAGGCGGAGCACCATCTCCTGGTTCACGTACAGCACCGGGATGAGCAGCACCAGCGTCCACAGCAGCCGGGTGCCGTAGTTCTGCCCGGCCTGGCCGTAGGTGGAGAACGCGCCGGCGTCGTTGTCGCCGACCATCACGATCAGGCCGGGGCCGACGATGGCGAGCAGCGTCTTGAGCTTGGCGCTCGCGGTAATCCGGGCGGCGGTGTCGTCGAGGCTGATGGTGCCGAGGGCACCGCGGATGTCACCAACGTGCGCGTCATCGAGTACGGCGGAACGCGTTACTTCCATGTCAACAGCAGTCACGGGAGATCACCCCTCTCACGCTTCTCACTAAAGCGGGATGGAGGCACACGCATGGGCTTACGCAGGCATCGCCCTAGGGGAGACGAACCTACAGATGCGCAAGGAGACGGCTGGACGCGTCAGCGTGTGCCGGGGACCGGCAGGGAAAGCAGCGGATAGGGCCTACTTCGGCCCGGACTATCGGAGTCCATTTCGCGCCTCCCTCCGTCCGCGGCGCTTGCGCGCGGTTCACAAACGGCACCACATAAGAGGGATGTTCCTCGCGCCGCGCCTCAAGTCGCGGGAGGGGCCACCTCTCTCGTAAGAGCTTTGGCACTCCACGGCGTAGCGAGTCGCATGCGCAGCCACTTGGCCTCACCCCTTAAGCCGGGGAGAGGTGTCCTGATCCGGAGCGTCTCTCGACGGTTGGGATCAGTGGCCTGTGTCCGTGAAGACGCCTCACCGAACGAGGTGCCTGTTCTGACAGCACCAACTATGCCGGTTCTGATTCCCAACTGTCAAACCAGGCTCAAGGCACCCCGAGACCGGTGCGGGTCGCCATCGCGGAAGATCTAGACAGCGCCATGGAACGGACCGCTGCTTCGCCCGTCCCCGCCACCCGACACCGCAGGCAGCGGTGCGAGAACCCCGGTACCGCGGCCCGCCAGCGGAGACCCAGCAGGCGGGCCTTTCCCGTCCCGGCCAGGAGGCGGCAGAAACCGGTATTTAACCCGGCATTTAACATTGCGTCGCGCCGGGCTCCGATGCCCACGAAGCACATCAGGGCCGACTTGTCACCCCGGTTGTGCCAGGCGTGCCGCGCGCCAAGCTGCACCACATAGGAACCAGGAGTCAGCAGGACTTCCTTGCCGTTATCCAGTTCCAGGTAAAGCTCGCCTTCGAGGCATATACCGTAGTCGATGGTATCGGTGGCATGCATGCCGGAGTCGGGCGACTCGAAAACCTCCGCAAGCCCGGGAAGCTTCTCCCTAGCCTCGCGCGCAAGGTCCGCTGGGTCGTCGGTCGGCCTGGTCACAGTCGATTCGGGCGCGTACCGTGCTAGCAGCAGGCGAGTGCCGCCTTGGCCGGCGTAAAATGGCAGCAGAGTGGGCAGCGGCGGCCAGTCGCTCAGTGTGGCGCCGCCATCCTCGGTGCCCCACAGCAGGTAGAACTCCACGCCAGGATAAGCGCGGACGACGGTTGGCGACACGGACTTGTCGGACATCACCACCGAGCTGCCACCAGCCTCGCGGGCGGCGACGACCAGGCGTGGCGCTGCACTCATGGCGATCCTCCGGGATTAGGCTACATCCCTGGCCTACCGGCGCTGCAAAATGCGGCCAGTGCTTCCGGCCAGCATTTGAAATGGCAGCGCGGCTATGCCAGGCGGCGGCACGACACTGGTATATCGGCTCATGCTAACATTCGGGAGTCGGCAAGCGGAAGTCCCGAGATTCCAATTAAGTGCTCGACTCCGGCATGGCGCGCTGATATAATCTTGCCGGAAATGAATGGCAGGTGGGGGCTGTCGCATGCCGCCTCCCTGTGCGTGCAGGTGGCGGAATTGTTTCCACAAGATTTCTGGATGGATACGTGCGCATGACACACCCTGAAGGCTCAGCGTAAGACGACGGAGACAGCAATGCGCATTCTTGTCATGCACCGTGTTCCGGACTCCTTCGTTCGCTATGCCGAGAACATCGATCACAGCACGCATGACGTCACCTATGTAAGCGCACCGGACCGGCTGGCCACGCTGCCGGCGGAGAACGTGCCCGCCCGGCGGCTCCAGCGCGCGGGGACGAGCGACACGGCCGCCGAGGTTCTCGCGGCCGTCGACGGCCTGCCCCGGCCGGACCTGGTCATCGCCCTGTCCGAGTACGATCTGCTGCCGGCCGCGCGGGTACGCGAGGCGCTCGGCGTCCCCGGTCCCGTCGAGCGTGACGTCCTGCCCGTCAGGGACAAGGTTGTGATGAAAACGGCGGTCGCGGACGCCGGGCTGCGGGTTCCGCGCTTCACCGGGCTCGCCGCGGCCCTGCGCGACGACGCACCGCCAGCGCCATGGCAGGGTCGCACCGTCCTGAAGCCGCTGGCCGGCGCCTCCAGCGAGGGAATCTCGACCTTCCCGACCCCCACCGCCGCGCTCGACGCGGTCCGGAGCGGCGCCACGCCCGTACCCGTCGATGAGTACGAGCTGGAGGAGTTCGTCGAGGGCCCGATCATCCACGTTGACGGGCTGCTTGCCGGGGGCGAGTTCATCGTGGTCCAGTCCAGCAGGTACGTGGGCACGTGCCTGGGTTACGCCCAGGGCAGCCCGCTCGGATCCGTGCAAACCGACACCGACTCCGCCGTCACCGACTGGACTCTGCGCTGCCTCAAGGCCGTGGGCATCGAAGGCGGCCCCTTCCACCTGGAGGCGATCGATACTCCCGCTGGGCTGGTGTTCCTCGAGGTCGGCGCGAGGGTTGGCGGCGCCGACGTGGTGAACGCGTTCGAGCTGGCCACCGGCGTGCACATGCCGTCGATTGAGGTCCGGCTGCTCGTCGGGGACACGCCAGCGGCGTCCCTTGGTCGCCTACCGGGCCCCGGCCAGCGCTACGGCTGGTTCGTCTTTCCCGGGCATACGCTCGGCACCAGCTCCTGCCGGGTCAGCGGGGCGGAGCCGTTCCGGAGCGATCCCGTCGTGCACCGCTGGGTTCAGCGCCAGCCAGGGGAGCCGATCAAACAGGCCATCACCTACGCGGACAGCGACGTGCCGCTGGCCGGCATCATCGGGCCGGGGCCCGCCGACGAGCTGGAGCGGTTCCTTACCGTGATGTTCGAGTCGGTCCGGGTCGAGCCGTATGCCCCGGCCGACTCTTAGCGGGCTGCGCGCGTCGCTGCCCGCGGCCCGCGGGACACGGCGGCTCGTCGCGTCGTCCCTCGTGGACTCGCTGGGCACCGGCCTTTTCCTGGCCGGGTCGGCGCTGTTCTTCACTCGGGTGCTCCGGCTGTCGGTAGCCGAGGTCGGCGTGGGCCTGTCTCTGGCGGGAGTGGCCGGGTTCCTCGCCATGATCCCGATCGGACTGCTCGCCGATGGCATCGGAGGCAAGCGCACCATCGTCGCCCTGTACGTGTGGCGGGGCTGCTGCTTCACCGCCTACCCCTTCGCCCGCAGCCCGGCGGTCTTCTTCACGCTGGCCTTCCTGATTGGCGCGGCCGAGTGGAGCGGCGGCCCCGTCGTACAGGGCATTGTCGGCGTGCTTGAGGGCAGCGAGGCACGGGTGCGCACGATGGCAACGATCTTCTCCGTGCGCAACGTCGGGTTCAGCGTCGGCGCGGTGCTCGCCACCGTCGTGCTGGCGACGCGGGACAGCACTGCCTTCTCCGGCCTCGTGTTCGCGGACGCCGCCACGTTCTTCATCGTGGCCGCACTGCTGACACGGCTGCCCGCCGCCACGAACAAGGCCGGCCACGGCCGGCGACGCGCGGCCAGGCAGCAGCGCGGACGGCAGGGCGCGCGCATCCCCGGCCTCAGGTTCCTGGCGCTGTCCGCGCTCAACGGCGTGCTCTTCCTGCATACCGTCCTGCTCAGCGCCGGGCTGCCGCTGTGGATCGCGACGCGGACGACGGCTCCGCCGGCCATCATCGGAGCGATCGTCGTGCTCAACACCGTCCTGGTCATCTTCTTGCAGGTACCGATGAGCCAAGGCTCATCGGACCTGCGCAGCGCGGCCCGCCGCCAGTACTGGGCGGGCTGCTGCCTGGCCGCCTGCTGCCTGATCGTCGCCCTGACCACCAGGACCGGCAGCGCTCTGACGGCCATCCTCGCGATAGCGGCGGCGGTGGCCCTGACGCTGGGCGAGATCTGGCAGGGGGCCGGTGCCTGGCGGCTGTCCTTCGCGCTCGCGCCGCCGGACCAGCGCTCGTACTACCTGTCGGTATACGAGCTCGGCACGAGCGCCGCGACGGCGGTGGGGCCGGCCCTGATCACCTGGGCGGTCATCGGCAACAGGGCGGCAGGCTGGGGCGGCCTTGCCGCGGTCTTCATCGCGACCGGACTCGCAGTCGCCCTGATAGCGAGCCGGCTGGAGCCCGTTACGCAGGCGGAAACGGTCACGTCACAGGGATGAGGCGTGGCACTACCTCGGATGGAGCAGTCACTGATGCGAACGCTACTGCTGGTCGGCGTGGGGATGTCAGGGCGCCCCTACATCGGCGCTGCCCGACGACTGGGCGCACGGGTGCACGTGGTCGAGGAGCCGTCGAGGGCACCAGAGATCGCGGACCAGGTGGATGGCGTCACCATCTGCTCAGGGGCGTCCGACGAGGCGTGGGCAGCGGCCGCCGCGGCGGCGATGGCCTGCAGCCCGTCCGGCGTGCTCGCCTTCAGCGAGCCGCACGTGCTAGGGGCGGCCCTCGTCCAGGACGAGTACGGGCTGCCGGGGCCCTCCCTGCGCGCAGCCGTGACGTCCCGCAACAAGGCGCTGCAGCGGGGCCGGTTCGCCGCCGCGGGCATAGGCCAGCCTGAGTACCTCATCACCGGCCGGCTCTCCGACGCAGCGGACTGGGCCGGGGCGCGGATGCCCGTCGTGGTCAAGCCGCTGTCGTCGGCGGGCAGCGAGGGGGTCGAGCTCGTGACCGACGCTGCGGCCTTCCGCGAGGTAGCCGCCCGGCGCGGCGGCGAGGGCAAGCTGCTTGTCGAGCGCGCGATAGCGGGCCCCGAGTACAGCTGGGAAGCGCTCGTCCGGGACGGCAAGGTGTGGTTCGCCAACCTGACGGCGAAGGAGACGAGCGAGCCGCCGTACTTCATCGAGGTCGCGCACCGCACGGCGCCGGAAGTAAGCGGGTCGGTCAGGGCGCTCGCCGATGACCTGGGGGCGGCCGTCATCAACGCGATGGGCATGCGGAGCGGCCTCGTCCACCTGGAGTTCCGGGCCACCCTCGACGGCGACCTGGCGGTCATGGAGGTCGCCGTCAGGACCCCGGGCGACGGCATCATGGACCTGCTCGCGCTCACCTACAAGGTGAGCTGGTACGAGCTAGCGGTCAGGGTGGCGCTTGGCCTGGAACTGCCGAACCCCCCTCGCGGCCCGGTTTGCTTCGCGGCCAGCTACCTCCCGTCGGCGCAGACGGGCACGGTGACGGCTATCAACGGGCTGGCCGAGGTCCGCGCGTTGCCCTGCGTGGTGGATGCCAGCGTGAGCGTGTCACCGGGCGATCACGTCGTCGCGGCGCGATCCTCGGCCGAGCGGATTGGCCAGGTCGTGCTGGCCGCCGAGGACCGGGCTGAGCTTGAGGCGGCCCTAGCGGACGTCCGGCGAACGCTCGACGTCGTCACCCGGCCCGACTGATTCCGCTGGCCTGATTCCCGTGGCCGTGACCTGCCTGGGGCATGATGGACGGCACCGCATCCCGCAGCCGGGTGAGCGCCTCTCGCATCAGGCTTTCCTCGTGCACGAGCGCGATGCGCAGGTATCCGGCTCCCGGATTCGGGCTGTCCTCGGTCTCGGTGCCGAGATATCGGCCAGGCATGACGCGCAGCCCGTGCTGCTGCCACAGCACGCGCGCGGCGGCCTCGTCGGCGGCGACGGGCAGCCAGAGGAAAAAGCCGGCGAGGCGGTACTGCGGGACGTCGCCAAGGATGCAGTCCGCCAGGTCCCAGTTCCCGGCCAGCAGGGCCCGGCCGCGGGCGACATGGGCGTCATCGGCCCACAGGGCCGCGGCGGCCGCGTTGACGGGCAGCGCCGTCGAGACCCCGCAGTTCCTGTTGTACTGGGCGTACGCGGCCACGGTGTCCGGATCGCCGGCCATGAAACCGCTGCGGAGGCCCGGCGCTCCCGAACGCTTTGACAAGCTGTGCAGGACCACGTATGGCCCTGCGCCGCCAGCCTCCTCCGCGACGGCCAGGTAACCCGGAGCGGGCAGCCCGAATGTCAGGTCTGTGTAGCATTCGTCAACGATCAGGACCGCTCCCGAGGCGACGGCGATCTTCGCCAGATCGCGAAGGACATGCGCCGACAGGATCTCGCCCTGCGGGTTCCCCGGGTTGCAGACAATGATGGCGGCGGCCCGGCCACCGGCGGCATCCACCGCTGCCATGACAGCCGGCGCGTCCATGTCGCCGCTGGTCGGATAGAAGACCGGCCGCGCGCCAACCGCCTCGGTCGCGGCCCAGTACGTCGGATAGAACGGATTCGGCAGGATGACGGCCGGACGGCCATGGCCGCGCGCCGGCCGCGACGGCGAGGGCTATTTCCACCGCGACCGCCTGCTTGGTGCCGGGCGTCGGCTCGATCGCGATCCGGCGGCCGACAGGCCGCCCGGACGCCGAAGCGCCGCGCGAGCCACTGGCCGTACGCCGACCGCAGTTCCGGGGTCCCGCCAGGGCGGGGGTACCGGGCCCACCCGGTGGCGTCCGCCAGCGCGGTTGCGTCGATCACGCTCGACTGTAGGCGCGACTCGCCGAGTTGGAGCTCGATCGGTGGCAGGCCAGGGGCCACGGTGATCGGGTTGAGCAGTTCGCGCAACCGGTCGAATGCACTGCGAGCTGGGTACATGGTCAATCCCGGACCAGGTCGGCCAGGGAGGTCTTGGCCCGAGTGCGCTCATCGGCGTACTTCACGATCACCGCAGCGTAGGTGGAAAGCTCCGGTCGCCGCGCGTCGCCGCGCGCGCCGGCGATCACCACGGCGTCCTCAGGCACCTCCCCGTAACGGACCTCACCGGTCGCGCGGTCCACGATGGGCGTGGAGCCGCCGAGGTACACGCCCATGCCGATGACGGCGCCGCGGCGCACCCGAACGCCCTCGGCGACTCGCTTCTCGCCCCGACGAACACGTTGTCCTCGATAATCACCGGGTCGTCCCCATCGGCTCAAGCACGCCGCCGATGCCTGCGCCGCCTGAGATGTGGCAGCGGCTGCCGACCTGCGCGCAGGAGCCGACGGTGGCCCACGTGTCGATCATCGTGCCAGCGCCGATGTACGCGCCGACGTTCACGAACGAGGGCATCAGCACAGCTCCTTGGGCTACATGGGCCCCGTAACGGACAACGGCCCCCGGCACCGCCCGCACCCTGGCGCACAGGAAGTCCTGCTGATCCCAGTCCTCGAACTTCAGGGGCATCTTGTCGTAGCTCTTGGGCCGTCCTGGGCCTGCCTCCCCGCTAGCACGTTCTGATGGGTGAGGAACGACAGCAGGATCAGCTTCTTGACGAATGTGTCCACGATCCACGACTCACCCGCCGGGTTCGCGGCGCGCAGCTCGCCGCGGTCGAGCGCCGCGAGACCGGACCGACGAGCGGCGCTAGGCCGCCACCTCGGGATCGGTTAGCTCGGCGCGCTTGTCGAAGGCGGCCTCGATCGCGTTCCTGAATCCCGCGCTTCCGACCTCCGTGACGCCTCTTGTGACGGGGTGGCGCGCGTGCCCTGGGCGGAGGACCTCTCGCGGAGGCAGCAAGCCCCGTCGTAGCTGCCACCGGACGGTCGCCACGTAGTCGTCGAGTCGCTCGGCGCGCCGGATCTCCACGACGTCGTCGCCATCGGTCAGCATCAGCTCGGGGGGCGCAGCCGCCCGTGTACGTGAACCCCATGGCGTGCCCATGCGCGCCCGTGTCGTGGATGACCGCGATGTCGCCCTCGCGCGGGTCTGGCAGCGGCCGGCCGAGCGCGAACTTGTCCATGTGTCGCAGAGCGAGCCCACCACGTCAACCGGGATCTCCGGCCTCATGGCGGCGAAGGGCAGCGTCAGGTCATGGTCGGCACCGTAAAACCCCGGCGCATGAGCGCGGACATGGACGCGTCCAGGCCGGCAACTCGCGGGATTTGCGGCCCCAGTTGATCACCGTCGTCACCAGCACGCCATGCGGGCCAGTGACATAACGGCCGCACTCCATCAGGATGCGGGGGCTGTCTCGGGAAAGGATCGGCGCCGCGCCACGATGATCGCCTCCGCGTACGCGGCGAAGTCGAGCGGCCGGTCACCAGGCGGTCAGAGATGTCCAGGCCGCCGCCGAATGATGTGCTCCAGCGGGAAGCCAGCCCGCCGCGACCCGCGCGCCCGCTTCTCGTCCACCCGCCCAGGTGGCGCGCTTGAGATCCAGCTCGTCGGCGCAGATCATGCCGTGGATGTCGACCTGGTCGCGCCCGCGGCGGCAGGCCTCGCGGTAGGCGTCGACGGCTCATCGACCGGGACGCTGAACTTCGTCCGCATGGCATAGGCCATGAGGATCGAACCGGCCGGCGCGCCATGCGGCATGATCCGGACGCGACCACGTCAGGTAGCACGGTGGTCTTCCGGAGGAGCGCCCGGTCGTCGAGGGCGATGAGGGCGCCGTCTTCGGGGCCAGGTCGTACTCCGGCACCGCTGTCTTCTTAGAGGTCGACACGATGCCGTCGCCCTTGGCCCCGGCCCGGCTTGCCAGCTCCAGCTCGACAGGAGAGGCGGATCAAGACCACTGCCCTCCGCCGGAAGCAGCGACCGGATGTTCGGATTCAGCAGCGCCTTGACGGCGAAGTACTGCCGGAAGGGTTCGGTGCCGAAGGCGCGCGTCATCTCGCGGTAGGTCGCCGCGATGCCGCGAGCATGGTAATGTGGAAGGGGGCCCGTACATGAGCACAATGTCCGCGAGGACGGGATCAAGCCTGCGGCCAAACCCTTCATGGATAGGCAATTTACTCCTCTCCGCCGAGCGTCGTTATGGTCCTCGGTTCCCAGGGCCGCGCCCTTCCCCTGATCATCATGCTCACCGCGTTCGTCTGCCCGGACACCATCGTCGGCATGACCGACGCGTCGATGACCCGGAGCCCCGGCTATGCCGTGCAGCCGCAGCCAAGTTCAACGACGGCCATCGGGTCGGCGCCCATCCGGCAACTCCCGATCGGTGGTACAGACGTGTCGCCATGGTTGCGCACGTAGTCGAGCAGCTCGTCCGCTGTTTCCGCGTCCATGCCTCGAATAAGCTCGAACGCCCGGTAGGCGTAAAGGCTAGGATCGCCCATGATTTGCCGAGCGATCCACATGCCCGCACCAGGCGGGCGCCGTCCCGCTCGTCTTCCAGGAAGCGCGCCTTTATCAGCGGAGCGGCGAGCTGGTTAGCGGAACCCAATGAGATCGACCCGCGGACTGCGGCGGAGCGGTAAACGCCGAGCATCATTCCCGGGGAGGAGTCGAGCCGTCTGCTTGAGGCGGCGCCGTAGCTTGCCGGGGGAAAATGAACTCCAGGTCAGGTCGGGGCTCGCTGTCTGCCGAGCCAACGAACCCGTGGCCAGCGCGATCGGCAGGCTGAGCAGGCCACGGCAGCAGATCAGGTACCGTGCAATCTCCCCCGCACAGGAGAGCCCCCCGGAGCGCTCCTTGAACGTGACCATGTCGCGCCCGCCAGCGCAGCCGCGCCGCGTCGTGATCGCGGAAGTTCTCCAGCGCCTGGAAGGTCGCGGGCCGGGGACCCCGGCCTCGCGCAGGACGTCGGCAGGACTGATCCCGGACAGCTCGAGGATCTGCGGCGACTGGATCGTGCCGGCGCTGAGCGGACTTCCCGGCCGCAGTCGGCCTCGCAGCTGGTACCGCCCTGCTCGAAGGTCACGCCGCGGCACCGGGTCCGTCGAACCACAGGCCCATGACGTCGGTTCGTCGGCAGCGTGAGGTTCGGCCGACCGGCCTTCAGGTCGCGCCGCCGCCGATGACCGCCGCCCGCGCTCGTCGTTGACCTCGTCGTCACCGAAGCCCTCCTGGTCACCGGAGTTCTGATCGACGTCTCCTGGTACCCGGACTTGATTCGCCGCGCCGAGGAAGGCGTCACACAGCTTGTCGCGGTCACGCGGAGATCCCCCCGAGCCGGCCCGTCCTCGCCACGGTTCGCCGGAAAGCTCGGTTACCGCTGCAGGCGGCGGAATAGGCAGGGCATCCGCCCAGGACCAGCAGGATTGCCGAGGTTTACCCATCGGTCATAGTCCTGACGCTGGCCGCGCCGAAGAGCATGCCGTTGATCGCGTCGAGCCCCCGAATAGGCGGCCCCTCGGAATGGTCACCTGGTCGGCCCGCGATCATCAAATCGGCTGCCGTCTTCAAGCGCCAATCGTACTCGGGTTCCCCATGAGGATCGTCTCGGCAGCGGGAATCGACGGCAGCGGGCTATGCCGCCGCGCCCCGGACTGGATGCGGAGCACGCTGACGGCGGGATCCTCGGCCGCCGCCCGGCCGCTCTGCGGCCAGCCGCGCCCACGCCTACGACGATGTGATCGTATGTCTTCAACGGAAACATTTCTCCCGGATATCGTTGCGCCATTATCGGGCGAGCGACACCCTGTCGTTGCTCGATCCGTCGTGCAGCTCGACGATCGGAATTAGCAGGGCCGCCTGGCTCGAGCCACCAACAGCTCCGACCAGATCCCATTCGCGCTGATCTCGACGATGAGCTCATCCGAGCCATGACGTATCGGATCGCCCGGCTACCGGCGCAGACTTGTCGATTGCGATCCGCGTCGCCGCGCGTATGATGGCCTGCTGATATATCTGATTCTGCACATGTCGGTTATACGCTTTTCCTCGGTTTCAGCATCTTCAGAAAAACGATCTCGGGCGCCGGCCGGCTTCAGCAGCCCCTTGAACCCACCGAGCATTTTCATCGCCAGCGAAACGTGCGCACGTCTCGAGCAGGTCGGTCCCATTCGCAGAACAGTACTGCGCACGTCGGGGCCCGCCGCCGTGCTCATACGGTCCCTTCGGTCAAGGTGCGCCGAGCGCGGGCCAGCCGTGCCAACAGTTCGCACATTTAAGCGAACTCCGGGGGATAGCCGGCCGGCATCAACACGCTTCGCCATCAGCTCCGGGTACCCGGCGCCGCTCATACCGCAGAGCCGATCATCGCCGCAGCGTCGGCGCCAGGTAGTTCCCACCCATAAAAGACCGCCGAACAGCCACAAAGCCTCCCAGCAACAACTCCGCACAGCTTCCAAGAAGTTCAGGATCACCACCCCGAAGATCTCGTTCACAGCCTCGCCGCTGTGCGCCCCGCCCGCAAGTTCACCGTCTCCTGGACCAGCCGGTAACGAATCCATCGAACTGGCCCACCGAGCAAGAATGGCGTAGCACCTGGTCGGGGGGACGGCAGCGAGCAGGCGCCCAGGGCAGCGCCAGCGTGCCTGCAGGTCCCCGAGGAACAAGGCGAGCCTCGCCGCGTAGGCGCGGGTCGATGCCGGGGGACGGCTCAGGAGGGGGCGGACCTTGCCCACATCGCCCTCGAACTTCGAGTCCCAAAGGTTTCCGCAAGTTGCCCTGGCGTCACCCCGCTCCGACAGCGCCCGAGTCGGCAGCACCACCACGAACATCAGTCAAGGCCGGCAGACAACATCACGCCAACAAGCACGTACACGTCCATTGCCGCGACGGCATCGTAGAGCAGAGTCCCGCACGTTACCCTCCAAGTCTCCTCTGGAGGGGGCGCCCCGGTCCGGCTCGCTCGCCGAGGGGCCAGCTCCCGTGCAGCGGAGCAGCCGCCGACGCGGAGAGGTCGGCAGTCGGACAGCGGCACCCTCGTCCAGCCCAGCGGGCACGTCTCCCCTAGAAGGCGGGCCGGGGCTCAGAGCGCTCTGGCAGCACATCTCCATGTTTTCCATCCATCCCCTCGAAGCGAGATTCGCCATGATCCCCTTTCGCTCAAGAGCAAGAGAACCCATCCTCGTTGCACAAAGTCGTAGAGCAGTTTACCTCCCATGCGGTTCGCGGCCGGGCGCGGGGGAGCGCGACCTACCATGGCAGTTCGCGAAGCCAAGACGCGTTCGCCTTCTCGTCGAGCTTCGGACAGAGGATCTGAGCCTCAACGACGAGCTCTGCGACAGAAGCCGGTGCAGGACGGCGCCCGCGCTCGCTTTCTCTGCCGCCCGCGTGCCCACCCGTTAAACTCCCATGGCCGGCGCACACACCAGACTACCGCTCCCGCCAACAATGACCACGATCCGCTGCTCAACACAGCGTTCCGCGAGCATCGCCACGGCGCGGTTGCCCCCCGTCGCGGCGCGCCACGATTCCCCACATTACCCCCTTCCCGTCGGAGCCGCGCCTGCACCATCGTCTCCATCATGACCTGGTCGAGCAGCTCCCGGTAAGCCGAGTCACTGCTGAAGTTCGATTTCCAGCCCGCCCAGCCCGCTCATCGCTAGCGACTCCACACCGCACGCAGGCCCGGCCTGGGGGAGCCTAAGCGTGCAGGCGCGCCCGCGGTGCCGCGTTTCGCGCAATTTTGGAGCGCGAGAGCCGCGGCGCTCCCCTCAAGGCCACGGCAGCCGCCACGCTCTCCTCCCCTCCGTCGGCCCCAGCCCCAACAGCGAGACCACGTCAGCCACCGCCACAAGCCGCCAGCGCGTAGGCCTCGGCAGCAGGTCCCGTTGCGGGTGCGGAGCGGATGGACTAGATCAACATCTCAGACCAGGCGGTTGAGCAGAACCGAGTCCAGGCGAACGACGCCGCGCCACGGCGTCAGGTCCAGCACCTCACCACAGCCACGGCAGGGGGGGCGAGCCACAGGTTCGTGCCGAGTGCCCGCGTGCCAAGGTTCAGGATCAGGTCGCCGCCCGGGCTCGCGTCGACCTACGAGCGGCGTGGGACCCCCGCGCGGGCGGCCGAGCTCCACAGTGCGTGCCGGCAACGACGTTGTCCAAGCCGGCGTCCACGTCCTCGACCGCTCGGCCGGAGCCGGGGATCGAGACAGCAGCAGATCAGCCCGCACGCTCCGCGTGTGCCCATTCTTCCTTCGAGAGTCAGCTCAAGCCGATGGCCTTTCCAGCCGCGGAGCCAGCGTTTAAGCCACCCCCTCGACCACCGAGTCGGCGACTGGGGTGCGGGGCGACCGTCTCCTCGACGAGGATCGCCTCAGCTCATGCAGAGGATGTTCTTGCGGTGCCTGGAGCGCGCAGCATCGCCGTGGAACTTCGTCGACAAGCTGCGCCGGGGGGGGAACCCCGACAGCGCCCTTCGCTCGCCACGCCGCCTTACGGCTTCGGTACGACGGGGTCGCCCGCGAGCCGCTCGGCCCGCCGCCGGAGCCCTGGCGCAGTTGAGCAGCACGGGACAGGAGGCTCGCTACCAGAAGCGCGCGGGCGGACGGCGCAGGACCTGGTCTAGGATTTAAACCGGCGGCGGGCGGGCGCAGGGCGCTTGAGGCTGGGGGCTAGCAGGCCGACCCTTGCACTGTCGTCGCCGCGTGCGGACGTCATTTTTCCTCGGCCCCAGGTCGTCGGGCCCTAAACAAGAAGCCTTCACGACCAGTTCACCGTGCCGCAGACAGAAGCCCGCGCTCGCAGTACCTGCACGTCGACGACGTCCTCATCTTTTGCGGCGGCCAGTCGGGCTCCATGTCGCTGATCAGAGAGACACGGTTCGCTGTCGAGATCGACCGCTGCAGTTGCTCCCGGTGGGCTGGGTCCCAGGATGGCGGCGGATGACGGCGCCTCTGCTCGCAGCGGGCGTGATCGCCGACTGTCGCTCCTCACGTCGTAGACAGTCGCTGACAACAAGGCTTCCAGTTCGTCGCGCGCCAGCCCGACGGACCTCTCCAAGCTCGCAGGTCAGAGGCCGCCGCCTCCCGGCGCGGCTGGAAACCCGTCCGGTTCGCCTTTCCGATGATGTCGGCTCGTTTCCTGGTACCTCGGGGCCCGCTGCCGCGGTTTCACCATCGAACCGGCGTCCCGAATGACCAGGCCTCATCCTGATCGATTTTTCATAGAAGCAGGCCACGACCTTGATCGAGAAAGCATCATACAGCAGGATCATAATACGCTTCAAGCCGCAGACCAGGGAGCAGATGACCAGCGCCCCCCATGCCCAGCGGCGGGCAGCATGACTGTCCTCGTCGTTCTTCCAGGTTACTCAGGCCGAGGCCATCACCGCGCCCTCGTTCGCTTCTTCAGCATCGTACCCCTGCCCATGGCAAAGACCAGCTTGGCATCGCACGGCCTCCGTGTCGAAGGCCGCGGCGATTGTCACGTCTTCCGGGTCGGCTGCTTTAACGGCGTCGCACGCTGGCCCGGTTGTTGATCGACCAGGGACCACTCGCCGCTGTCGGGACGTAACCGTCAGCGTGATGGTGTGCAGGACGTGCTGGTTATAGTACTCCGGACAATGCGGCAGGTAGAACACGTCGATGTGCGGGACGGCATATCCCACGTCCGCGATGGCGTCAAGGATGGTCTGCCTTCCCTCCGCATAGGTATTGAACGGCAGGTAATGGCGGACGACCCCTATCCTGGCCAGCGCATCGGGATCCCAGAACCGATCGTCCTGAAACGCATATTTCGGGCTCTGGTTCCTTACCACGTGGTCGAGCAGGCTGTCGGAGCTGACCAGGCAGTTGTAGAAGAACAGGTGCAGGTCGGGAACCCGTTCGGCCAGCATGCAGCGGAGGGCCTGCCGCTGGTAGCAGTTCAGGTAGGAACGATCGTACAACTGCGCATCGTAGGAATAGACGTCGTCCTTCACGGGCTATATCACCTTTGTCAGGAAAACGCTGTTCGGATCCAGCTTGTAGTCCGCGAACGGCCCGCAGTACTCGAAACCGAACTTCTGATAGAGCCGCCTGGCTGGCTCGAACGGCGGCGTGCTCCCGGTTTCCAAGCTCAGCCTTGAAACCCCCCGAGCCTTGGCCTCTGCGAAGATGTGCTCAAGCATCATGGAGGCGACTCCGGACCCCCTTCGGTCGGGGGAGGTGCGCATGGACTTTACCTCCGCGTGGCCATCGTCGAGCATCTTGATCGCGCCGGAGCCTACCAGTCGGTCCCCGTCATAGACCGACCAGAACGTGATCTCTGGCCTGCGGAGCGCATCGAGGTCGAGGGCGTGCTTGCTTTCAAGCGGGAGCGATCGCCCGCATATCCTGAATGTGCTCCTCAAGGAATGCCGCGATGGCCGGCCCTGTCAGGTCGTCGACTATGATTTCCATGCTCATCTTCCTCTTAGTAGACCGCAGGCGAAGAAACCAGGCGCCGTTGACAAGGCTAGGTAAAGTGCGCCAGCTGCTATCCCCACGCTGGCCTCGTAATCTATCAGGTTGACCATCCAGTCGGCGTTCCCCGCAGTGCCCAGTCGGCTATTGTCGCGGGCCCGGCGTGAAGCCGCGCCTGGGCATGCCAGCCGGCGGCGGCGTTGGACAGCGTGACCGGGCGAAGAAGAGGTCAGGCCGCGAAGAACTTTTCGTCACCCTCACACAGGCCCAAACCGTCTCGGTCTCGGCCGAAGACCTTATCAAGGGCCGATCGCGCTGCCTGCTGCCGAGACGCGAAAATGAGTCGGCGCCGATCAGTCCAGATGGATCGACGGTCAGCGCGGAGCTTAGCAGCTCAAGTGATCCGTCAGCCGGTTCCCTGCTGATCAGGCAACCCGCGACCGCATCGCCGAAGACGGCGAACGTCTTGACCCGCTCGCTATCCTCGAGCGTGAAGTCCAGGCCCATAACCACGACATTGCGCACATCGTCGTCCGCGAAGAGTTCCCAGCCATATCGCAGCGCCGCTAGGGAGCTGCAGCATTGCTGCATGGACAGGACTGCGGGAACGCAGCGCGTCATTCCCGCCTCGCGCAGCACGTCAACCGCGAGGTCAGGCCCGAGCCGCGCCAGGCATGCGTCGGAGGTCGACAGCACCAGGTAGCTCAACGTCCTCGGGCCGGACGTGGTTACGCCCAAGCACCTGCTCCAGGCAGTCCTTGATGTACTCCCCGATGGACCGGGTCATCTTGCGGTACGTGCCGCTGCCCATCGCGGCGAACTCCTTGCCGGGCGACAGCGACCGCCACAGCTCGGCGAACCCTGCGATGTCTTCGGGCTGGCCGGTGAGCTCGCCGGAAACACACGCGAATGAGTCGACGCCGATGCCGCCACAGACTAGATCCCGCATCTTATGACGGGTGTTCCGTGAGGCTGCTGCGATCGATCTCGCATATCACCGAAAACATCCCCTCCACCTCGTCGAGCTGCGGCACCCACTCCGGCTGTAGCGAGAGCCCGCCGCCGGTCTTCTCCTCAAGGTAATTGGCGAGAAAGATGATCATGTCAAGCGAGCCGATCCCGAGTTCCGCCCTGGTCTTGCTCTGCGCTACGTCATGGTAAGTCAGGTCGGGGGCCAGGCCCTGGGCCCGAGCGAGATCGACGAAGTTCTTGATTACGTCGTCCGTGGTGCTGGCCGGTTCACTAGGCACCAGCATTCTCCTTCTTAAAAGGGTAGCCGTTGAGGTTGCGGTCGTAGATCCGGTTGTGCCCGTACCTGTCATCCCCGGAGACCAGCACGCAGCCGTGATAGTCCAGGTTGATTGTGCCGCCGAACTCGACAAGCCGGTCGACGTTCTCGTAGACCTTGACCGACGGCGCGACGTAACGCGACGCGTAGCCTAGCCTCGTCACGTCGCTCGTGTTCGGAAGGGAGCCGTGGACGCATTTCTCCACGAAGAGGACGAACTGCCCGGCCTCCATCGCCATGTCGACGATTTCCTCATTCTTGGGGTTCCAGGCCGGGTCGAGCTGAAGTTCGGAATAGTCGTAGCCGAAGAAGTCCGACTTCTTCTCCGGGTTGCTTGGTTAGTCGCTTTTCCTCGTCGTAGAACCACTTCTTCTGGCTACCCGGGAGGAAGCGCATGCAGCCGTTCTCCCGCCCGGCGGGAGAGAAGGCGGTCCAGACGCTCACGTCCTGGATGACGTCGGGGTCTGAGCGGTCGTGGGTGAACGTCAGCGACGGGGTGGCGGCCGTCGTCGTCTCGCCGACGATGTACTTCTCGACCTGGTGCCAGCCGGTGCCGATGTCGCCGGGCAGCTTCTGGAAGATATTCGACTTCCAGCAGAGGATGTCGTTGCCCATGAGGCTGCGGACCTTGCTCACGATCTCCGGCCTGGAGATATGCTCGGAGAGCGTGTTGCAGTCGAGGTGCCTGTCATAGTTGATGATGGTCGAGTTATGCGGCTTGTTCTTGGAAAGCGCCATCTCGATCATCGCCTGGCTCCCCACTTTCGCTTCGCCTCTTCCGGCGTGTAGAGGTCAAATGGCCCGACGAAGCCGTTCTCCTTGAAGGCTTCTATCTGTTCGCTTGTCAGCCCGAGATCCGTGGTGCTTGTCATTTGCGTCCTTTCGCCTGGAGACCTGAATTAGCTTCTTCTTTCCGAGCAGCCGCGCCGCATTTCCTGAGAAAAACAACCGACGATCCGTCGCGGACATGGCTGCGGGGAAGACATCCCCCGCCGCTAGCCGTGAGATGAATTCGCGCTGTCTGCCCTGCATGCGGAAGATCGGCCAGTCGGTGCCGAAGACCACCTTGTGGTCAATTCCCCTGCGAAACAAGGTGTTCAACCCGTCGATGCCGGTGGCCTTGCACCCGCTCACGTCCAGGTAGATGTTGGGCCGGTTATTGCAGAGCATCGCGCACTCGTCTGGATAGTTCACGCTGCCGTGCGCCAGGATGAAGTCCACCCCTGGGAAGTCCTTCGCCTCGCTTGTCCACGTAGATGGGCAGCGCGACCTCAAAGTCGAGTGCCTTGGGAGGTCGCGCCGATGTGCGTCAGCACGGGGAAGGGAATACTGCGTGCAGATCTCGTAGAACGGGTACAAGAGCTTGTCGGAAAGCCGGTACCCGCACGGCGGGTACAGCTTCATGCCGTCGAAGCCGTACTCCACGATCGCCCTCTCGAAGAGCGCGATCCCGTCCGCCTCCCATCTCGGGTCCACCCCTACCAGGACCCGGAACCTGCCCGGGTGGCGCTCTGTCACAACCTTGTGGTGGTCGATCACCTCCTCGATGGTGTGCGTGCTGTCCTTGAGCGCGAAGGTGAAATCCGGGGACGAGCAGGACTGCCTCCGCGATCCCTGCCTCGTCCATCTCCACGACGAGTTGGTCGCAAAGCGGGTCTTGCAGGGTGGCGTCGTGCATCCTCGCGACCTTTTCCGTGGTCACCGGGAGCCCGCGGCTCTGCAGCGCCACGACCATGTTGTCCACGACGCCGTTGCGGAACGACGGCGGAAAGCACATCTCGGACGCGACGTGGCAGTGGATGTCGATGATCGTGTCCTGGGGCTCCATGTCCGGTCCTCTCACGGCGCGCCGACCTTGCCGCCAAAGACGGCCTGTTCGACCGCGTTCCTGTCGATCTTGAAATTCCTGGTCAGCAGGCCGCTCTCGGTGGTCAGCTCCGCTGCGGGCCGGATGATCACCCGCCGCGATATTCGGCGGGGCGCCTCCCTCGCCTTGTTCGTGCGGTTGATGTAAGCGTCGAGCTCGGCCGCGCGCTCGTCGAACGCGTCATCGTCAAGCCAGGCGATGCACGCGAGCAGTCCCTGCGGGGTCGCATGGCGCCACGACCGCACGTGCCACCCGGCAGGCCTTCTCGATCTCTGACTCCAGCTCCTCCGGGTTGATCTTGACGCCGCTGCGGGTGATGATGACGTTTTTCTTGCGGCCGGCTTAGCCGTAGTGACCTGCCGGGCCGAGGCGCCCGAGATCCCCGGTCTTGGCGATGGGCCCGTCCGGAAGGAAGACCGACGGGGCAGTCTCCAGGCCGTGGAAGACGTAGCCAGAAGCCTGCGGACGCCCGACCGGACGATCACCTCCGAGTCGTCACCGATCTCCACCTCGGTCCCGTCCACCGGGCGCCCTGCCGCCCCGATCCGGTGCCGTCCTGGCAGGTTGAACGCGATCCAGCCGGTTCCCGTGCTTCCGTAGACCTCGAACAGGGGTGCCCCGAGCCGCCGCAACCACCTCACCATCCGCGGCGGGACCGGGGCCGACCCGGTGAGCATCAGGCGTGCCCTTGACCCGGACATCCCCGTCCACTTTCGACCCAGCCGAGCCCTGTGGAGCGGGCGGCTGAGGGGGCCGGGCGCGCAGGCGTCAAGCAACAAGAAGGTCAGCCTGGCCAGCGGGCTGGCGGCGGTCACCCGGTTGTACACCAGCTCGTAGAACGAGGGAGGTCCCGAAGATGATTGTCGGGTTGAGGCTCTTGAGCATGAAGAACATGCGCTCTGGCGGGATCTACCGTCGCCTCGCAGCCGGCCGAGATTGCCAGGTAGAGCAGGTACCGCTGCTGGAAGTTCGAGAACGGCATCACGATCAGAATGTCGTCGTCGGCCCGGACTTCCCAGGCGCGACTGGACACCTCAATGGGCGTCTCCATACCGTCCCGCGTGAGCATCAGGCCCTTCTTGCTGCCCGTGGTCCCGGAGGAGAACGCGATAGTGAAGACCTCTGCGGGCAGTTCCGGGCGGTTCGCGCCCGGCCAGCGGGCCGGGCTGAGCCGCAGCGGCCTCTCCTCAAGCAGCGCGGTGGCGGTGGGCGGCAGCTCTGTGCCAATGGGCACCGCCCGCGTCACGAGCAGCGCGGAAAGCCGATAGCGCTCGGTCATTTCCCGCAGCTCGATGGGTTCGATCTTCCCCTCCGCGGGGAGCGCGACGGACACGGGACCTGAGGCCGATGAGCGCGAGGTCGGCAATGGCCCACTCGTAGGCGTTCGGCCCGAGCAGCCCGACGAGGTCCCCCGCGCCGATGCCGCTGGAGCTGAGCTCGGACATGAGCTGTGCCACGTCCTCGTGCACTTGCGAGAAGGTTTTGGTGATCATGCCGCCGTCAAGGGAAACGAATCGCATCCGGCGGTCCGGGTTGGCCGCCAGCAATTCCTGGGGCAGGCGGTCAATGGACAACGGTGGACTCCACGGCGGGGTAGACGTGGGTCTGCAGGTACTCGACGGTGGTGAAGGGCAGCCGCCGCAATGCCGCCACTAGGTCCCGCATCGGCGCGGAGTTGCCCGGACCGAACCTTTCGTGCAGGGCGAGGGCGCGCGCGGCGTCCCCGGTGAAGAGCGCGTCTGCGAGGACCCGGGCCAGCGAGCGCAGTCCGGCGAGCACCGTGCCGGGATCGCCGGACAGGGACGGCTCCGGGCCCTGGGGTCAGCGTGAGCGCGCCGAGCTGCACGAGATAGGACAGCTGCAGGAACATGCCGTCGCTGTCCCGGGAAACAGCCCAGGCCCCGGCTGGCATAGCGGAGGCACTCGGCCAGGTAGTAGGCGATCGTGTCCTCAGGCGACAGGCCGAGGTGGCTTGACCAAGCCTCGGTGAGGATCAAGACGCCAAATACGTCGGCCGCGGTCTCCTGCAGGACCCCGGTTATCCAGCGGCTCTCGGCCCGCAGCGGTGCGAAAGTGGTAGCCGGACGGTCGACGAAGTGGCCGAATTCGTGGCTGAGGACGCCAAGCGCCGGGATCATCGCGAAGCGCGCATCGCCCGGGTCGAACTCGACGCCGATCCGCAGGTACCTGGCCGCGAGCGGGGCTGACATGCAGTCAAGCAGCGCCCGGTGCGTGTTGGCGAAGTAATAGGTCTTCTTGACCGGGGAGTCCTTGACCCCCTCGTCCTCAGGAAGGAAGTACGCGATGTGCTTCGGGTGGCATTCTCCTCCCCTCCCATGAAGAACAGCTTTGTCGCGACGAAGATGGGCAGGTCGCCGAGGCGAAGGTCTACGTGCAGCCCCTTGAGGTACTCCGCGACGGCGCTCGTATCACCTGCGGCCCTCGCCACGATGTCGTGGCGGGCGGTGTCCCGGGCGCAGGCGAAGGCGGTTGGCAGGCCTGCGCCGCAGCTTCCCAGGCCATGTGGTGATGTGGCCCGCTACGACCGCGACATCCTCGGCGAGGCCGAACAGTTCGGCCAGGATTTCCGGGTCATAGCCGTTCTCTGCTGCCTGTGCCCGCAGCATGAGCGCGTCGCGATCCGCTGCGCTTGGCAATCCTGGTGCGATCCGCCGCATTGCCGCCGCTGTTGCCGGCGGATCGGCGAACTGGCGCCCGAGATCACCCCCGCGCCTGACCGCGGCCCATTCTGCCTCGATCGCGCTCTTCAGCGCGGCTAGCCCGCCCATGACGTCCTCGCCAAGCGGCGGCGCCGCCGCCGCCAGGTCCAGTTGCGCTATGGCATAGCTTTCCGCCGGGCGGTGAGAAGGCGCCTCGCCAGTCCCCATAAGAACCGGCCTTGCTCAAGTTGGACGGGTAATCGAAACGGTCAGTCATCGCACACCCCCGTTCGGCGAGGAATCACGTACGATCTTGATGATGTCGGAAACGTATTCAGCATCAATGAAGTTCTGCACGTTGCTGAATGCGTCGATGCCGGCCTTTTCATCAACAGGAACACCACGCTCATGAGCCCGAGGGAGTCGATGCCCAAGTCGCCCCTGAGGGACATCTCAGGGGTGACACCGGACGTGGCACAGGCGGTCGCCACGATACGGCAGATCGCCTCATCCGTTACGGCGCTCGCTCTCACCGGCGCCTCCGCTCGCTCCCGGTCACGACATTGTTTCCGCGCTAACCGAGGACGCGGCGTGGTCGGGTCCCGCGAACGTGGTGCGGTTCATCAGGCGACGGAGTGCCTGCCGTAAGCGGTAGCCTTATGCATCGCGCTGCGGTTGTCCCAAACAACGATGTCGCCGGCAGCCACTTGTGGCGGTACGTGAACTGCGGCTTAACAGAGAATTCCTGGACGAACGTGATCAGCGGGGCGCTGTCGTCCGCAGACATTCCCTCGATATGCCAGGGCACGTCCGCCCGCGTAGATGGCTTTGCGCCCGCTCACCTCATGGGCGCGTACTAGCGGCTGCGGCACATCGACCCACTCCGCTCGCTGCTGCGGGGTCGGCGGCGGCCGGTCCGGGTAGTTGTAGGGCCTCGACTGAATCCTGCTGATCACGACCTTGAGATCTTCGATTCGTGCCTTCGTCACAGCAGGCAGCGCATCGTAGGCCGCGATCATGTTGGCGAACCATGTGTCCCCGCCTGTCGGCGGGGTCTCGATCGCGTAAAGCATAGAGCCGGCCGGAGGATCGTAAGGTAACGCCCGTCCGTGTGCCAGACCCGACCGCTTACCGGCGAGCCAATCAGCTTGCCGTCCTCCATGATGTTGGACAGGACCAGGATCTCGGGGTTCTGATTCTCGCTGAACTCCGAGCGGGTGTACCTGACGACATCCCCGAAGCGTTTGGTGAACGCGATGTGCTGGGCGGGGGTCATGTGCTGGCCGCGAAATACCAGGATGGTGGTGTCGATCCAGGCCTGGTAGATGCGGTCAAAGTCGCGCGCAGACAGCGCACCGGTGATCGACGCCACGGACCTCGGTTCCGATCGTCTCGGTGATGGGCAGGAGCTCAAGCAACACAGATCCCCTTACTCGCGCAGAGTTGGCCGGTCATGGTCCCGGAACGCGAGCTACGCATATTGTCCGGTTGCGCATCCCGCTCAGCGGACGCCGGCAAAGGAAGTAGTAACTTTCCACCGGCTCAAACCCAAAGGAGGAAAGAGCGGCCTCAAGGTAATCCCGGGAGATGAACCAGAAGCCTGGCACGCTGCCATGCGGCGCGAATGGCGCAGCTGGCTCACGAGGCGAGTCGTTCGAGAAGATCAGCCAGGCACCGGGCTGCAACCCGAGGCTAGCGAGCTTGGCGAGGGACGGCTTCATCTCCTGCACCGAGTCGAAAAGGTGACCAAGGATACCGTCGCCATACACTACGTCTATGCCCTCGACATGACGCGGATCCAGCGTGAAGAAGTCCGCTACGAAGGCGTCAACGCCCTTCGATCTCGTGAGTTCTACGGCCTCTTCGACGCAGTCGAAAGCCCTGACGCTCCATCCATTTGCCACCAGGTCCCCTTCGACGAAACCGTTGCCGCAGCCAAGGGACAAGACGTTCGACGCCTCTTCTCTCAGCGCCAGAACCTTCAGAACGATGTGCGATCTGTACTCAGGGACGTAGGTGGAGGGGGTAATCGAGTCGTTGAACGTCCCCCCGCGCTCCCAGATTTCGTAGATCGTCTCGCTCGCTTGCCCCGTCGGTCGCTGCGAACAGTAGTAGTCGTAGACATTACTGAGGTCAATTTCGTCTCGCGGCATGCTTTTACTACCCTCCGAGCTGGTTAGAGTAGCGCAATTCCCCACGTGAGGATGCGGCGCACAGAGAAGGTCAACGCGAAGACTTCATCATTGGTATTAGATGGCACGCGTAAAGACCTGTACAGAGATCTATCTTGTACGGCGAACCTCCGGGCGACGTCGCTACGTTCGAAGGAAAGCAATCGTCATCGAGTGCGTCAGCAGTAGTAGTATCAGCTACTCAGCGTTGGTCGTCAAGAGCTCACAGGAGGACCCTCTTCGTTCTCGTCGCAATGGTGACTAGCCACAAGACAGGAAACGGTATGGGAATGATTTGTTAACGGCGATGAAATCCGGTCTCTTTGAGCAATGGGGAATTCGAATCTCATGGGTTTCGCAGTTTATCGTGAGCCGCTAGCACCTCAATGGGGCTCCAGAGCTGCCTGCTGGCCGCCGGGTGCGGCTCTTCTGGTGTGAGCTGTGGGCGTGTTTACGCATCTGGTGGTGTGTTGCCGGTGTAGGTGCGCGCCATGCGGGCTCGTCCCGCACCCCGTCATGCCCGAGCGGTTCGACCTCGCATCGGCGCCCCGCTAGCGCCGCCGGTCTGCCAGCCCTCTTTATGCGCCCGCGCCTCGTACAGCAGCACCGCGCGGAATCCCCGTCCGGTTGTTCTGGGTATCCCGCACCAGCTCAGCGGCAGGATGATGCAGCCCGATCGGCTGAAAGTCCAGCTCCATTGATGCCCGGTCTCACGGTGGCCTGATGTCCGTCTAACGGTGGCCGAAAGTTCCCCGCCATTACCCCGCCCAAAGGATACCGGCCCCCGACCCGCCCTAGTCCGGCTGCTCCGGCGGGACGTCGGAAGGCTTCCGTCGTCATCTAGAGCGAACTCGCGGCTCTCGCCGTCGTCCGAGGGAGCCGCACCCATGGCCGCCGGCCAGGCGGACCGGACCCGCCCCAGCTAGATGATGGCGGGGGCGGTATCGGGGTCGGCCAGGGCTGCGGCGGTGACGGAGTCGGCGCGCTGCTCGTGCGCTTCGAGGGACTGCTCTAGGTCCGCTTCGATCTCGGCAAGGATGCCGCGGCGACGGCGGCTGAGGATGAACAGCCAGCCGCCTCCGACGGCGATGTAGGCGGCGAACAGGTACGGGAAGATGTTCACCGGGAACGGCGGCACCGGGTAGAAGCTGCCCACGGTCGGCACCAGCAGGCACAGGCACGCGATCACGGCGATCACCACGTTCCGGGCCCGCAGTTCGCCGCGGCGGCGCAGGTAGACCGGCGCAGCGATGGTGATCAGGAAGTAGGCGAGCAGGAAGCCGAAGGCGGCCAGGGTGCCCGCGTCACCGAACGTGGTCACGGGGTTGGTGACGAGCTCAAGCACGACTGGGATCGCGAGCATGATCACGATGTAGACGGTCAGCGCCACGTGCGGCGTGCCGTTCTTCCGGTGCGCCCGGCCGAGTTGGTGGGGGAACACCCCGTGCTCGGCCATGGGGTAGAGGATCCGCGCGCCCGCGTTCAGGCAGGACAGCGAGAGCGAGAAGAAACTGATCATCGCGCCAAGCGCGATCGGGGCCTTGAAGAACGTCACCTGGTAGAGGCTGGACAGCACGGTGAGCGGCGCCGTGATCGAGCCGAGCGGCGTGCCGTAGTGCCGCGTGCCGAAAACCTCGACATATCCCATGAACACCATGAAGGCGCCGGTGATGATCAGCGACCAGATGACCGCCCGCGGCACGTTGCGGAACGGGTTCTTCGCCTCGCCGCTGAGGGCCGTCGCGCTTTCGAATCCGACCAGGCTGAAGATGCACGCGACGACCGCCAGGCTCATTCCGTGCAGGCCGACGCCCTTGAGCTGAAGTTGAGCGGTGTCGACTTGAATTCCGTGCTTGAAGAGCACGACGGCGGCTAGGGCGAGGATGAGGGTCACCGAGATGCCCTCAAAGGCGAGCGTGATGAGCGACGATATGCGGATGTCCTTGTAGGCGATGTACCAGCACGTCAGCGCGCTGATCGCGAAGAATATGTCGGGCGGCACCGTGACGGTGGCCCCGAGCGCGTCAAGGAACTGCTGGCAGAAGATGGCGAACCCGGTCAGTCCCGCGGTGCCGATGAACAGGTAGCACCACAGCAGCGTCCAGCCGGAGACCACGCCGGTGGCCGGCCCGAGGCCGCGCGCCGTGTAGGAGTACATCGCGCCGGGAGCGGCCGACCGTTTGGTGAACTGGTTGAGGCAGAGGACCACGAACAGCAGCATCACCGTGCCGAACAGATACGCCAGCCAGGTGCCCTCGCCGGCGTTGGAAAACGCCAGCGGAATAATGAGCACTGCGGTCATAGTCGGCGAGATAAGCGCGACCGACTGGGCGAGCAGCGCCGGAAATCCAAGTGCCCCGGTCCGTAGACCGGTCTTTGCGGGGGCAGCCTTAACTGAAGCGACGGCCATCTGCCGGTCCCTTTCTCTGCGGGATGATCCGGGAGGCGGCTCTGCTCCCCAATGAATTGTCGCAAGCCAAATTACCGGCCAGCAAGGGGCCACATGTTAAGTCTTGACCGGGCCATGTTACGGAGAAATGAAAAGGGTGCGCAAAAGTATTTCGCGCACGTGTCGCTGCGCTTCGTGTGATTACGGGATCACGGCGCGTACCTCGTGACTTCCACCGGGTCGCCGACCCGGATGAGGCCGGGGGAGTCGGGGATGATGTTCTGCCCGAACAGCAGCTTCTGGCCGAACCGGCGGCGGACGGCGAGGATTCTCAGCGGCTGCCTGCCGCGCACGCCGGTCGTCTGGTCGGTGGTGGTGACCACGCACCGGTCGCAGGGCTTGACGACGCGGAAGGAGACCGAGCCGATCCGGATCCGGCGCCACCCGTCTTCGGCCCATGGCTGGTAGCCGCTCACCACGACGTTCGGCCGGAACCGGTTCATCGGCAGGGGCTCGTCCCCGGCGGCGGTGAGCCATTCGCCGAGTTGGTCAAGCGACCCGGCGTTGGTGAGCAGCAGCGGGAACCCGTCCGCGAAGCTGACCACGTCGCCGTCCGCGCCGTAGTCGGGGTCCACCGCCCGCCGGGTCGGGTCGTCGAGGTAGACCAGCCGGACCTGCTCCCCCAGGTACTCGGAGAACCAGGCGTCCGCCTCGGTCCCGGCCGCGGCGGCCAGCACCGTGGAGCCCCACACGGTGACCTTGAGCAGTTCGGGTGACCCACCCGGCACGGCTACCCGCATGGTCGGGTAGCCGTCGCAGGACGCGGTGATGTCCGCGCCCGGGCCGTACCTGACGACGAGACGCGCCAGCGCCGGATGCTCCCGCTGGCTGACGAACCGGCTGCCGGAGTCTACGAGCATCCAGCGGCGGTCGCCCGCCAGCCCCCATGGCTCGACGACCGACTCGTCGAGATCGACCGCCCGGCATCCCTTCAGCGGATAGATGTGAACCGAAGCGAGCATGCAGCGCCTTCCATGGTCCTGGCCCTGCATCAACGGTAACCGCTGCCTTTGACCGCTGAGTACGGGAAGCCTACGGAGGCGTAAAGCGTTGGCACCTTGCGGTACCCATCGTCTAACCTTTCCCGCTGGTGAACGAAATTTCTGCGAACGCGGTCACGCAGCCCCGCGCTGCGCACCCCCGGGCCGCGCAGCGCGCCGCGGCCCGCGAGGCCGCGCTCGCCGGCGCGACCATCAGCTACCCGCCGGAGCTGCCGGTCAGCCAGCGCCGGGACGACATCGCGGCCGCCATCCGCGCCCACCAGGTGGTCATCGTCGCGGGTGAGACCGGTTCGGGCAAGACCACCCAGCTGCCCAAGATCTGCCTCGAGCTCGGCCGCGGCATCGCCGGGCAGATCGGCCACACGCAGCCGCGGCGGATCGCCGCCCGCACCGTCGCCGAGCGGATCGCCGAGGAGCTCAAGACCGAGCTGGGCGACGTCGTCGGCTACAAGGTCAGGTTCACCGACAAATCCGGCGACAACACCGCCGTCAAGCTGATGACCGACGGCATCCTGCTGGCCGAGATCGGCGCCGACCGGAACCTGCACCGCTACGACACCCTCATCATCGACGAGGCCCACGAGCGGTCGCTGAACATCGACTTCATCCTCGGCTACCTCAGGCAGCTGCTGCCCCGCCGCCCCGACCTCAAGGTGATCATCACCTCGGCCACCATCGACCCGGAGCGGTTCGCGGAGCACTTCAGGGACCCGAAGACCCAGCAGCCGGCCCCGATCGTCGAGGTCTCCGGCCGCACCTACCCGGTCGAGGTCCGCTACCGCCCGGTCAACGACCCCGAGGCCCGTGACGGCGAAGAAGACCGCGACCAGGTGCAGGCCATCTCCGACGCCATCGGCGAGCTGGAACGCGCGGGACCGGGAGACATCCTCGTCTTCCTCTCCGGCGAGCGGGAGATCCGCGACACCGCCGACGCGCTCAAGGGCAGGCCCAAGCTCGACGTCCTCCCGCTCTACTCGCGGCTGTCCGCCGCCGAGCAGCACCGCGTCTTCGAGCCGTCGAAATCGTCGCAGCTGCGCCGGATCGTGCTCGCCACCAACGTCGCCGAGACCTCGCTCACCGTGCCCGGCATCCGCTACGTGATCGACCCGGGCACCGCCCGCATCAGCCGGTACAGCCTCCGCACCAAGGTGCAGCGGCTGCCGATCGAGGCGATCTCGCAGGCGTCGGCCAACCAGCGCAAGGGCCGCTGCGGCCGGGTCGCCGACGGCATCTGCATCCGGCTGTACGCGCAGGAGGACTTCGCGTCACGGCCCGAGTTCACCGACCCGGAGATCCAGCGCACCAACCTCGCGTCGGTGATCCTGCAGATGGCCGCCGCGCGCCTCGGCGACGTGCGCAAGTTCCCCTTTGTCGACCCGCCCGACCCCCGCGCGATCACCGACGGCGTCCGGCTCCTCGAGGAGCTCAACGCCATGAAGACCGACCGGCTCACCGAGACCGGCCGCCAGATGGCGCGGCTGCCCGTCGACCCGCGCATCGCCCGGATGATCATCGAATCCGGGCAGCAGGGCTGCGCCCGCGAGATCCTCGTCATCGCCGCCGCGCTGTCGATCCAGGACCCGCGCGAGCGCCCGACCGACAACCAGCAGGCGGCCGACACCGCGCACCGCCGGTTCGCCCAGCCCGAGTCGGACTTCATCGCGTTCGTCGCGCTCTGGGACTACCTGGCGCAGCGGCAGCGCGAGCTGACCGGCTCGGCCTTCCGCCGCCTGTGCCGGTCGGAGTTCCTCAACTACCTGCGCGTGCGCGAGTGGCAGGACCTGCACGGCCAGCTCCAGTCGCTGTCGGCCGAGCTGGGGATCAATTCAAAATCCTCTAGCACGGAACGGTCCGTGGTTCACACGGCCCTGCTCTCGGGTCTGCTCTCCCACGTAGGCATGAAAGTGGTGCTCACCGCCACCCGCCCCGGCGGCGGCCAGCCCGGCGACCGGACGCCGCCGGAGCGCGGCCGCCGCCCGCTGCCGGAGTACCTCGGCGCCCGCGGCGCCAAGTTCGCCGTCTTCCCCGGCTCCGGCCTGGCCAAGAAGCCGCCGGACTGGGTGGTGGCGGCCGAGCTGGTGGAGACCTCACGGCTGTGGGGCAGGACCGTCGCCGCGATCGAGCCGGAGTGGGTCGAGCCGGTCGCCGCGCACCTCGTCAAGCGGACCTACAGCGAGCCGCGCTGGTCCCGCTCGCGCGGCGCCGCGATCGCCACCGAGAAGGTCACCCTGTACGGGATCCCGATCGTCGCCGACCGGGACCTGCTGCTCGCCCATATCGACCCCGCGGGTGCCCGCGAGCTGTTCATCCGGCACGCCCTGGTCGAGGGCGACTGGCAGACCCGGCATCACTTCTTCCGCGACAACGCCGCCCTGATCGAGCAGGCCGCCGAACTCGAGCAGCGCGCCCGCCGCCGCGGCCTGGTCGCCGGGGAGGACGCCCTCTACGCGTTCTACGACGCGCGGGTGCCGGCCGACGCCGTGTCCGCCCGCCACTTCGACGCCTGGTGGAAGAAGGCCAGGCACGAGACCCCGGACCTGCTCACGCTCAAGCTCGACGACCTGCTGTCGTCCGCCGCCGCCGACCTCGACGCCGACGCCTACCCGCAGATGTGGACCTCCGCCTCGCCCGGCCTCGCTTCGACGGGCAACGCCGCGCCAGCCGCCGGCGGGGCGGCCGGCCTCACCGTCTCCTACGCGTTCGAGCCGGGGGCCGACGCCGACGGCGTGACCATCGACATCCCGCTCAAGACCCTCAACCAGGCAAGCCCAGAAGAGTTCTCCTGGCAGATCCCCGGGCTGCGCCTCGAGCTGGTCACCGAGCTGATCCGCTCGCTCCCCAAGACCCTCCGCCGCGAGCTGGTCCCCGCCCCCGACCTGGCCCGCGAGATACTCGCCACCGCCGGTGGCCCGGCCCACCCGGACGCCGAAGCGGAGCCGACATTTCGGGCGCAAAAACCGCGCCGCGAAATGTCGGACATATCCGGTATTTCGGATATCAGGGAAATGCTGTCGCGCGAGCTGTTCCGGCTGCGCGCCGTCCGCGTCCCCTCAGACGCGTTCGACCTGGAGAAACTCCCGCCGCACCTGCGCATCACCTTCCGGGTCACCGACAGCGAGAAGGTCGTCGCGGCCGGCAAGGACCTCGCCGCGCTCAAGCGCCAGCTCCGGCCCAAGGTCCGCGCCACCCTGTCCGCCCGCGCCACCGCCCTCACCAGGACCGGGGTGACCAGCTGGGACTTCGGCCCGCTGCCCAAAGTCTTCACCGACGGCGAGGTGAAGGCGTACCCGGCGCTGGCCGACGCCGGCGCCGCCGCCGACGTCCGGCTCTTCGAGACCCCCGACGCCGCCCGCCAGACGATGCGCGCCGGCACCCGGCGGCTCGTCCTGCTGGCGGTCAAGTCCCCGGCCAACGAGGTCGCAAAGCGGCTCACCACCCAGCAGAAGCTGGCACTCAGCGACAACCCGCACGGCTCCGTCGCCGCGCTCTTCGCCGACTGCGTCAACTGCGCCGCCGACGGGCTGATCGCCGAGGCAGGCGGCCCCGCCTGGGACGCCGCGGGATTCGCCCGGCTGACCGAGCACATCCGGCCCCGGCTGCACGCCGCCACCCACGAGGTCGTGACCCGGGCCGAGGAGATCCTGCGCGCCGCGCACGACGCCCGGATCCGCCTCGACGGCCTCCGCAGCCCGGTGCTCCAGCCGGCCGCCGCCGACATCCGCAGCCAGCTCGACAGCCTCATCCACCCAGGCTTCCTGACCGCGGCGGGCGCGGCCCGGCTGCCGTCGCTGGCCCGCTACCTCAAGGCGGCCGGCCGCCGCCTCGACAAGCTGGCCGACAACGCCGGCCGCGACGCGCAGCAGATGGCCGTCGTGCACCGCGTGCAGGACGCCTACCGGCAGGCGCTGGCCCGGCTGACGCCCGAGGCCAGGTCAGGCGAGGCGGCGACCGAGATCCGCTGGCTCATCGAGGAGCTCCGGGTCAGCCTCTTCGCGCAGACCATTGGCACCACGTTGCCAGTATCCGAGCGCAGGATAATCACGGCAATCGAACACCTCAGCTGACAACAAGTTGCCAGTAAACCGGCATACGGCGTGTCGTTCGACCAGGACTACGTAAAGTGCTAGTTTCGTCCTCAAATAGCACGCCCCTCCGCGCGCAGCAGACGGCGGCGGATGGTGCGCGCGCCCCCCTGACAGAGGAGGAAGGCACCGTGACCGGTACTGCCCCCGTAAGGCGTCGACTGCTCGGCTCAGCACTGCGCAAGTACCGGGAGGACCTCGGCTTCACCCTGGACCAGGCCGCCCGGATCCTCGAATGCGACCGTTCGAAGATCAGCCGGATCGAGACCGGCCAGCGGGGCATCCGCGCGAAGGAGCTACGCGAGCTCCTCGCAGACTACGGCGTCGCGGACGGCGAGCAGGAGGCGTTGCTCGCCATCGCGCACAGCGGCCGGCAGAGCGGCTGGTGGCTCGAGTACCGGGACGTGCTCTCCGAGGCCGGGCAGGACTACGTGATCATGGAGCTCGCCGCCGCCGAGATCCTGGCCTACGAGCCGAACCAGATCCCCGACCTGCTGCAGACCCCGGAGTACGCGAGGGCCCTGGCCGACGTCGACGCTAACTGCACCTCCGCCGCGTCGCGGGAGCACGCCATCGAGGTGAAATTGGCCCGGCAGCGCATCGTGCTCGGCGCCCGCTCACCGAAGCTGGAGGTCGTCATCACCGAGGGCGCGCTGCGGCAGGCGGTCGGCGGGATGAGGGTGATGCGGGGGCAGCTCGGGTGGCTGGCCGATGTGGCCGACGCGGGCCTGGTGAGGACGCTGCCCGGCGGGGATGAGGCGGGCGCGGGCGCGCGGGCCCGGGTCTCGCTTCAGGTGCTGCCGTTCGCCGTCGGCGCCCACGCGGCGGCGGGCTGCGGTCCGATGACGGTGCTGCGATTCGCGCAGAGCCAGGGGCTCGGCGTCGTCCACCTGTCCGGGCTGTCCGGCGGGGTCAGCCTGGAGGAGCGGGAGGAGGTGGCGTGCTACCTGCGGACCTTCGGCCAGCTTCGCTCGGCCGCGCTGTCGGCGTCGGCGTCGGCGCGGCTGCTGCGCGCCATCGCCCGGCCCTAGCTCGCCCGCAGGATCCCCGATCTAGCTGGTCGCGTCGGCGGTCTCCGCCTCCATGATCTGGGCCAGCGGTACCGCGTGGACCGGGAGCGCAAGCTGCCGGTTGACGTCATCCAGCTTCGTGATCAGGTCCTGTATGTCGCGAAGCTGCTGACTGTCAACGCGCACGCCGTTGCGGGAACTCATGGACAAGCACTCCAGGGTCGAGGTTCGGGGGGGACTCGACGGGCAAGCCAGCGCCTTTGGTGCCTAGCTGGGGAAAGCTTAGCGCGATTAGGTCGGACTTGTCGCCAGATTCGGGAGTTTTAATCGCCATCTCAGGGAAATCTGCTGCGCTTGAGGTGCTGCGCGCGATTAGCGTATAGCGGTCGCCATCGTCGCGCGGGCAGGTTGATCATAAAGGCGTGGTGATTGACGAACGCGCAGGTCAGCATGGGTTCTTTGGCTTTTCGGCAAGATGGACATTTGATCTATATGCTGCGAATGCACATAGCCGATGCACGGTCGCGGACTGGGTGTGCGGCTGCACGTGCAGGGGGTGTCACGCACGTCAATTAAGCGCGCTGATGCACGCGAGAAATGCACGGGAATTGATGCATCGGAGAATGCACGCGCTATCGTCCGTGCGTCTGCACGTGCACGGGGCGGGGTCAGCGGCGCGGGGCGAGGCGCTGGCCGTGGCTGCACATGGCGGCCTCGAGGTCTTCCGCCGTAGGCGCCGCGGCGGGCAGCTCTGACACGGTGTCCCTGGCGGGCCGGAGCCCGTCGATGAGCAGCGTGAGATAGCGCCGCCATACGTCCGGCCGGGAGGCGGAGGCGTACTCGGCGACGGAGGAGAGCATGAAGACGATCATCTTCACGTCTGTTCCGGCGAAGTCCGGCCGCAGGTCGCCCGAGGCCTGCGCGCGCTCGACTAGCTTGGTGATGACCGGGTGCATCTGGTGCCGGGCGTAGCAGATCCGCTCCTTGCCGTAGGCGGAGAACATGAGCAGTTGCCGCAGGCCCATGTTGCCGGCCATCAGCGCGATGGCGAAGTCAAGGTAGGAGACCAGGGCCTGCCACGGGTCCGGCTCGGTCAGGGCCCGCTCCGCCTCCCTCACCATGGCGTCGATCCGGTCCCTGAACAGCTCCTCGATCAGCGACTCCTTGTCGGGGAACCGCCGGTAGACGGTGCCGACCCCGACGCCGGCCGCGCGGGCCACCTCGTCCAGGGTCGCGTCGAGGCCGCGCTCGGACAGTACCTCGGCGGCGGCGGCGAGGATGCGCTGCCTGTTCCGCTCGGCGTCCCGGCGCAGCGGGCGATCGCCCGCGCCGTCCGGAGCCGGTACCTCCACGTGAGCTGTCATAGCTAGCAGTGTAGCCTGAGTGGAGAAGACTTCTCCGCTTCGTGCTACCCTCAGCTCATAAACGGAACACAGTACTCCAGATTGGTGGTCGGAATGTCCGAGGCAAGCGTCCCCCTGCCCGGGGGCCAGGCGTCCTCCGAGCCCGATCCGCGCCGCTGGCTGATCCTTGTCGTCATCGCGATCGCGCAGCTCATGGTGGTCCTCGACGCCACCGTGATGAACATCGCGCTGCCCTCGGCGCAGAAAGCGCTGCACTTCGACGACGTGGACCGGCAGTGGATCGTGACGGCGTACTCGCTGTCGTTCGGCAGCCTGCTGCTCTTCGGCGGCCGTCTTGCGGACTTGGTCGGCCGACGGGTGATGTTCATCACCGGTCTTGCGGGCTTCGCCCTCGCCTCGGCCGTCGGCGGCGCCTCGGTTAACTTCGCCATGCTGGTGACCGCGCGCGCCTGCCAGGGCGTCTTCGGCGCGATGCTGGCGCCGGCCGCGCTGTCGCTGCTCGCCACCACCTTCACCAACCCCAAAGAGCGCGGCAAGGCGTTCGGCATCTACGGCTCGGTCGCGGCCGGCGGCGGCGCGGTCGGCCTGCTGCTCGGCGGCGCGCTGACCTCGTACCTGTCCTGGCGCTGGTGCCTGTACATCAACCTGTTCTTCGCCGGCCTGGCGATCGCCGGCGCCGTGGCCTTCCTGCACGGCCGGTCCGGGCCGCGGCAGGCGGAGCTGGACATCCCCGGTGTGCTCCTGGTCTCAAGCGGCGTGTTCTGCCTGGTCTACGGATTCTCCAACGCGGCGAGGCACAGCTGGGACACGCCGTCGACGTATCTCTTCCTGGCCGCCGCGGCCGTGCTGCTCGGGCTGTTCACGTTCTGGATGGGCCGCGCGAAGTCACCGCTGCTGCCGCCGAGGGTCGTCCTCGACCGCAACCGCGGCGCCGCCTATCTCGGCATCCTGATCGCGGGCGCGGGCATGTTCGGCGTCTTCCTGTTCGTCACCTACTACCTCCAGGACACGCTGCACTACTCGCCGGTGATCACCGGGGTGGCGTTCCTGCCGATGGTCGCGTGCATCGCGATCGCATCGAATCTTTCCAACATCGTGATGATGCCCCGGATCGGCCCCAAGCCGATCGTCTCGGCCGGCCTGATCCTCGCCGCGGCCGGCATGGTGTTGTTCACCAGAATCGGCGTGCACTCCGGGTACGCGGACACCGTCCTCCCGGCATTGCTCGTCACCGGCCTGGGCCTGGGCCTGATGTTCTCCACGGCGTTCAACACCGGCACCTACGGCGTGGCGCCGCGGGACACGGGGGTGGCCTCGGCGACCGTCAACACCGGCCAGCAACTCGGCGGCTCGATCGGCACCTCGCTGCTCAACACGATCTACACCTCCGCGATGGCCAGCTACCTCGCCAGCCACCTGGTCGCCAAGGCGGCCCCGTCCGTGGTCACGGCGGTCACTGCGACCGCCGTTGTCCACGGGTACATAGTCGCGTTCTGGTGGGTGGCGGGGATCTTCCTGGGCGGCGCGATCCTCTGCGGCAGCCTGATGCGCCCGGGCCCGCTGGCCGGCCGCGCCCCCGCCCCGGAGCGGGCCGCCGGGGCGGAGCGGGCCGCCTCGGTGCCCGCCGAGTAGCCCTGCCGCGCAGCGTCCGGGGGAGAACCCTCAGGGGTCAGGCGCTCAGCAGCCGGGCCAGCTTGGAGCCGTGACCGGCCGGGCGGGCGCCGGCTGCGAACAGCCGGTCGGCAACCGCCTGCTGGAGCTCGGGAGACGCGGTCGGCACCTCGACCTCGACCTCCCGCCAGCGCAGCGGCTGGCCGGCCGCCGGGACCCGGCTCGCGGTCACCCGGTCGTCGGCGATCTCCGCCAGCAGCGCCCCGTCGGCGCCGGTGAGAGTCACCACGGTCCGTTCAGTGTCAAGGGTTGCGATGGGCGCGAGCGGGAGGCCGCCGGTGACCTCGGCCACCCGCGACGCTTGGGCGGCCGGCACGTTCCGCGCGCCGCCTGCGGCCAGCGGAAGCTGCACCTCTAGGCGGGACGAGTAGCCCTCCGCGGACGCCAGGCCGCCCGGGAGTTTCAAGTGCCACCCCTCGTCCGCGCCGCCGGTCCGCCGGCGCAGGGTGATCTTGCGGGACGCCAGCCGGCCGTCGGCGGTGTCGAAGTACGTGGCCGACAGGTGGTGCACGACGGGCGCGGTCGCGGTCACCCCGGGGGCGACGCCCGCGAAGTCGGGGCGCTGGAAGTCCGGGTCAACGTCGAACTTCCGCTCGATCTCCAGATGATCAGCCACGTGATCGAGACTAGCCCAGTCAGGGTTTGCGGCGGGGCTTGGCCGGAGTGGACGTGGTGTGCGGGGATTGCTGGTGTTGTGGTCGGCCGCCTCAGGCACCCGCCAAGCTTAGGGCGTTAGTTGTGCTGGCATAAGCCGGTCAAATAGGCATAAATAAGGGCGGCTAAGCGTGCAACTGACGCCCCAAGATGGTGATGCAGGCTGCCTTCGCGGGTGGCGCAGGGCCTTGGCAGTGGTGGTTGGCTGAGTCATAATCCCAATGTGACTTTCCGTAATGACCTGAATGCTATGAAAGTTGCGAGTGCGCGAGCTTGGCTTGCCTCGGGGCTGTCCCGGCGCGAACTTGCCCGTATGGTCAGCACGGGTGATCTGGTCCGGGTGCGGTATGGCACCTACACGAAGGCCAGCATGGTCTCTGCCGCCGCAGCGGACCCGGTGCTCGCTCACGCGCTGGACGTCGCGTGCGCAATTGCCAGGCAGCCGCGGGCGATCGCCAGTCATCAGTCGGCGGCAACGCTGCGAGGGCTCGACCTGTTGAACAGGCCGTCCGCGCGTGCTGTGTGCGTCACCGTCCCGCCGGGAGCGCGGGCCGGCTCGTACCGCCAGACGAACGTTATCCGGCACTCCGCCGCCCTGCCTGATTCGCACGTCACCAGGCTCTTCGGGGTCCCGACCACGACAGCCGCGCGGACCGCGGTGGACATCGCCCGGTCAGGCACCTTCATGGCGGGCGTGGTGACGGCCGACTCGGCGCTGCACCAGCGGTGGACATCGAAGACCGAACTCCGCCGGGTGCTGGCAAGCTGCGATGGGTGGCCGGGAATCGGCAATGCGAGAACGGTCGTCGACTTCGCGAGCTCGTCAGCCGAGTCCGTGCTCGAGTCCTGCGCGCGCGTGGTCTTCCACGAGGAGGGACTGCCGCCGCCGGAGCTGCAGGTCACCATCCTCGGTCAGGGCGGAAGCAAGATCGCGCGGGTCGACTTCTTCTGGCGGGAGTACGGTGTGGTCGCCGAAGCTGACGGGCTGCTCAAGTACCAGACCGGTGCCGACGCGATCGCGGAGCTGAAGCGGGACCGGCTTCTGCGCGAGCGCGGGCTGGACGTCATCCACTTCACCTGGGAGGAGCTGTTCAGGGAACCGGAGCGCGTCGTGCGCCGGACGCTCGCGGCCTTCGAGCGCGGCCGGCGCCTACGCCAGCCTCCCACCTGACGGCCCCGGCCTCCGTCCCATGAGGAGGTCCGCAGAGAACTCACGCATACCCGGCAGGCCGCCACTCCAGCTCACCGCCGCGCCCCGCCCCGTCTATGTAGCCGACCTGCGGAGAACTCGCGCGTACCGTGGACCGCCAACACCCCCAGCCGCCCGCCCCAGTCCCCGCCCGCCCCAGCCCAGTCCCGTCACCCCAGTGCCGGGCCAGGCTTGGGGCGTTAGTTGCACGCGTAGCTGCCCTATTTGTGACGATTTGACCCGCTCGTGACCGTGAAACTAACGCCCTAAGGTGTGGGCCGGGTGCCGATGGGAGGTAATTCGGGCGGGTTGGGGTCACCGCCGATGGCGGGAAAGGTGGGGTATTCGTCATTGCTGCCATAACCTCGTGCCCGCGAGACTGGTGGCATGCGGAGCTTGCTGGTTGTGCTGTTCGACGGGGTGCAGAGCCTGGACGTGACTGGGCCGTTCGAGGTGTTCCACGCCGCCAACCACTGGTCTGACGCGCGCGGTGCCGCGCCCGCCTATGCGATCCAGACCGCTAGCCTCGGCGGGAAGACGGTGCGGACGTCGAGCGGTCTCTGGCTGGTTCCCAACGCCGATCTGGCCTCCGTGTCGGGCACGCCCGACCTCCTCGTTGTCCCAGGTGGGGCCGGGGCGCGGCGCCGGGATCCGGACCTGGTCGCCTGGCTGCGCGAGCACGCCGGCGCCGCGTTGGCAGCCGAGGCCGCCGGGGTTGTAAGGCTGGCGTCGGTGTGCACCGGTGCGTTCCTGCTGGCGGAGGCCGGGCTGCTGAATGGCCGCAAGGTCACCACTCACTGGGAGCACTGCGCCGCGCTGGCCGACCAGTACCCGGACGTCACGGTGGACCCTGACCCGATCTTCATCAGGGACGGCAATCTCGCCACATCGGCCGGCGTCACCGCGGGGATCGACCTCGCGCTCGCCCTGGTCGAGGACGACCTCGGCCGCGAAGCGGCTCTTTCCATCGCCCGCGCGCTTGTCGTGTTCCTGCGGCGTCCCGGCAGCCAGTCGCAGTTCAGCGTGCAGCTCTCCGCGCAGCTGGCCGACCGGCAGCCGCTCCGCGAGGTCCAGCAATAAATCGCCGACCATCTCGCCGCGGATCTGTCGGTGGACGTCCTTGCGGTACGGGCCAGCCTGTCACCCCGACAGTTCGCCCGCGCCTTCGCCGCCGAGACCGGCATGCCACCCGGCCGCTACGTCGACCGGGCCAGGCTGGAGGCCGCGCGTCGGCACCTGGAGGACACCGCGGAAGGCGTCGAGGAGGCCGCCCGCGCCTGCGGCTACGGCACACCCGAGGCGATGCGCCGCGCGTTCATCAAGGCGCTCGGCGTCAGCCCCGCCGAGTACCGCCGCCGATTCCGCCCCAAGGCCGGCCTCCGACAAGGCCAGTACCGACAAGGCCAGTATCGACAAGATCCAGTCCGCCCGGATCGCCGGGGACGAGGCAGCGCAGCGCATCCAGCTGGGCATCGAATACGACCCGCAGCCCCCCGACAACGCAGGCTCAGCGGAGACCGCGCCGCCCGAGACCGTGGCGGGGCTCCGCGCGGCCAGCCGGTTCTGCCACTGACAGGCGGCAGCGGCGGGGACGGGTGAAACACCCTCCCGTTCCGGCGAATGGGTTTGATTTTCCGCGACGTGCTGGAGGAAGCTGCCAGCATGGAGTCCGTCGCCGTGCTGTCGGGCCGTGTCCGTCGGCCCGGCCTGAGCGACTATGCTGCCGAATCAGCCCGACGCATCGGGATGCGTCCGGCTGCATCGTGGGGACGCCGCCGGAATCGGCCATAGGGCAGAGGAGAACGCCAGCGATGCGAGCAGACGTGAGCCTTGCCCGCGGGCGCGCGGCGGGCCGGCCGGACACGGTCCGGGCCGGCGGCCGCACCCTGCTGATCGTCGGCGCGGTGGTCGCCGCCGTCGCCGCGGTCGCCTACCTGGTGGCGCTGGCCACGCACCCGATGAGCGCCATGCTCAAGGGGTTCGACCTGCAGGTCTACCTGGGCGGGGCGCACCAGGCGCTGCACCACTCGCACAGCTTCTACGCCTGGTACTACGACGGCCATCGCGGCATCCAGTTCACCTACACCCCGTTCGCCGCGCTGGCCTTCGCGGCCGGGCTCGCCCTGCCGTTCAAGGCGCTGCTGGCAGTCGTCACCGTGGTGTCACTGTTCTCGCTGGTCGCGACGGTCTGGATCGCGTTCCGCCAGCTCGGCTGGGAGAAGACCTCCCGCCTCGGCGCGACGCTGCTGCTGTCGGGCCTGCTGCTGTGGACCGAGCCGGTACAGCGGGCGCTCTTCCTCGGCCAGGTCGAGCTGGTGCTGATGGCGCTCGTGGTCTGGGACCTGTGCCAGCCAGACCGGCGCCGGTGGAAGGGCGCGGCGACGGGCATCGCCGCGGGCATCAAGCTGGTCCCGCTCCTCTTCATCGTCTACCTGCTGCTCACCAGGCGGTTCAGGCAGGCCGCGGTGGCGGCCGGGACGTTCGTCGCCGCGGTCATCATCGGTTTCATCGTGTTCCCGAACGCGTCGGTCACCTGGTGGCTCGACGGCTACTTCTTCCAGGCGGGCCGGACCGGGTTCGTCGGCAGCCAGCAGAACCAGTCGCTGCGCGGCATCATGACCAGGCTGATCGGCTCGGTGAACGGCACGGTTGCGCCGTGGCTGCTGGTCGCGGTCGTCGTCGGGCTGGTCGGCCTGGCCGCCGCGGTCCTCCTTGACCGGCACGGCTATACCTTCGCCGGCCTGCTGGCCGCCGCGCTCACCGCGCTGCTCGTCTCCCCGATCAGCTGGGACCACCACTGGGTCTGGATCGCGCCGGGCCTGGCGCTTATCGTCGACGCCGCCGTCCGCGCGGGCCGGGCCGGCGCCGCCTGGCTGCGCGCCGCCTGGTACGCCCTGGCCGTCGTCGTCCTCATCGTCTTCGCTGCCTGGCCGGACTTCTGGAAAGCCAAGGCAGGCCTGCTCCAGGGCGGCCTGATCAACTACGCCCCGGCCGCCTCCTTCCCCAGCGGCGACAACCCCCGCTACCCCGAGTACCACTGGCACGGCCTACAGCTCATCGCGGGCAACCTGGAGCTGCTGGCCGGCCTCGGCCTATTCGTCGTCCTCCTCGCGGTCGCGTTCCGGCTCTTCCGCTCGAGCACGGCGGCGGTCACGTCGGGCTGATGGGCGCCCTCGCCGACGTCGTCCTTGGGACATGGTGATCATCGACGCCGACCCGGCCCGGCGGCTTGACCGGCTCGCCGCCTGGTCCCCGGTCGTGGTCTGCAAGTGGCTGGACGGGGCCGAGCGGTTACCGCCGTTGGCGGGGTAAGTTTCCTCACGTGACCCGCTGGGTGCTGCACGTCGACCTCGACCAGTTCATCGCCGCCGTCGAGGTGCTGCGCCATCCCGAGTTGCGCGGCAAGCCGCTCGTGGTCGGCGGTGACGGCGACCCGTCCAAGCGCGGCGTTGTCTCCACCGCCTCCTACGAGGCCCGCGAGTTCGGCGTCCACTCCGGCCAGCCGCTGCGCACCGCGCGCAAGCGCTGCCCGGACTGCGTCTTCCTGCCGGTCGACGCGCCCGCCTACCTCGCCGTGTCGGCCGAGGTCATGCAGGTGCTGCGGGACACCGGCGCGCCGGTGGAGGTGCTCGGCTGGGACGAGGCGTTCGTCGGCATCGAGGCGGCCGACCCGGAATCCTTCGCCCGCGAGCTCGCGGCCG
Organism: uncultured Actinomycetota bacterium; assembly: GCA_963844925.1. Lineage (GTDB taxonomy): Bacteria > Actinomycetota > Actinomycetes > Streptosporangiales > Streptosporangiaceae > Trebonia. The sequence continues at coordinate 117,677 of CAWJQG010000006.1, forward strand.
GCGTCAAGGAGGCGACATGGCTCGACTGCTCGGTCGGGATCGGCGAGAACAAGCTCCAGGCCAAGATCGCGACCGGCTTCGGCAAGCCCGCCGGGGTCTTCCGGCTGACCTCGGGGACCTGGTACGAGCTCCTCGGCGGCCGGCCGCCGGACGTGATCTGGGGGATCGGGGCCAAGACGGTCGCCAAGCTCGCCGGGCTCGGCATCCACACGGTCCGCGAGCTCGCCGCCGCCGACACCGGCCGGCTGGCGGCAGAGTTCGGCCCGATGACGGGCCCCTGGCTGGTGCTGCTTGGCCAGGGCCGGGGCGACGCCGAGGTCGACCCGACCCCCTACGTCGCCCGCTCGCACGGCCGCGAGGTGACCTTCCAGAGGAACATCGAGGACTGGGCCGAGGTCCGCGCGGAGGTGGCCCGTCTCGCCCGGCAGGTCGCCGCGGAAGTGATGGAACGGACCGTGGCTCGGGCGGTGGTGAAGGTCCGCTACGCGCCTTTCATCACGGTGACGCACGGCGTGCCGTTTCCCCATCCGGGCGCTGCCCTGCTCGACCTGTCTGCGCTCGACCTGTCTGCCCTCGACCCGCCGGCCCCGGAGGAGGCGTCAGCCTTCGAGGGCCCGCCGTTCGACGCGGCGGCCTTCGAGGCGGCGGCGCTCGCCGCCCTCGCCCAGTTCGAGCCCGGCCGCCCGGTGCGCCTGCTCGGCGTCCGCGCCGAGTTCATCGACGAGCCGTCCTAGCGGCCGTCGCCTCAATTGCTCCCTCTGCACCCCTCAAGTGCGGCCCGTCGCGCCTTCCTATCAATTTTGACCGCGCAAACTGGACAAATAGGACGCAAAAATGGTCAGAAGTGATAGGAAGATGTGAGATGTAGTTAGAACTGATAGATAGTTGCATCCGCAGATCGGGATAACAGCAAGAAGCGCCTCGCGCTGACCCGAGGGAGCGTCGCGCTGGCGGACGGAGCTGGGCAGCGTGCCGCGCTGGCGGGCCGGTTCGGCTCGCGCCGTGCTACCGCGGCTCCGTTGCGGTTAGGAGCGGCGCAGGTAGACGCGGCCGGTGCCGTGTTGGACCTTCAGCTGCTCGAAGCGGTGATCGAACCATTGCGTGAGCGCGTTCGTCCAGGGGATGCGTCGGCTGTTTTGGCTGGACAGCCACACGTACTCGCTGTGGGCGAAGATCCACCGCCACGCGGCCACGGCCCGCGCCGACGACTTGGCGCCGCCCTGGACGGAGATCCCGTTGTCCTCGACCAGCGTGGTGGCGAGCGAGTCGAGCACGGCGGGGCAGCCCGGCCGGGTCGAGAACCGGTCGGCCGCGATCGTCAGCGAGACCTCGTCGGAGACCACACACGAGCCGGCCGGGATGACGGCCTTGTCCGCGTAAATTTCCGGTGCGCGCAGCCCGGACAGCTCGCGCGCCTGGAAGACCGCCAGGCCGAGAACCAGCACCCCGGCCACGGCGATTAGGGAACGGCGCGCCCTGGGCCGGCCGGCGAGCGCGCGGCAGAGCGTTCCGGCGGCGCAGCCGACCGACATCGCTAGCCACGGCGCCACGAAGTCGGCGTAGTGGTAGAAGAACGCCGAGTACGCAAGCACCGCCGCCACCGAGCCCGCGCAGCTGGCGAGGACGTACCACTCAAGCGGCGACGGACGGCCCGGGCGCAGGGTGTAGCCGAGGCCGATCACGGCGACGACGAGCGCCGAGAGGATGAATGGCGCCCAGTCGGCGCTGGTGGTCGCCGCGGTCGCCGTGCCGCTGGTGACGAACAGCGAAGGCGTGCCCGAGTGCAGGCTGAACTGACCCTTGCCGTTGAGGATGTCGATGAGCCCGGTGATGTGGGCGAGTCGCAGCGACGCGGGCACCGTGGAGCCCGCCCGGACGGCCTGGTCGAACAGCGTGGAGCGCACGAACAGGCCCGGTACGGTCACGGCGAACGGCAGCACGGGCACCGCGAACCCCGCCACCACGCCAACCGCGAACCGCCACGCCGGGCGTCCGGCAAGACCCCTGCCGCGCCGGGCAACCCCGGCAACACCGGCACCCCCTGCAGCCACGCCGCGCTGCGACGTCGTCAGGCAGACCACGAGCAGGGCGAGCGCGGGCAGCGCCGACCAGTACTTGACCGACCCGGCGAACCCGATCGCGACGCCGGCCCAGAGCAGCCGCTGCGGGGACGCGAGCCGCCCGCGCCGGAAGGCGATGCAGACGCCGATGAGCAGCAGCAGGTTCATCCACGGCTCGAGGATCAGCGTGTGCGCCGTGGTGATGTCGTCCGGGTAGACCGCGAGGATGCCGCAGCTCACCAGCGTGACGAAGACGCCGCGGTAGCGCACCAGGTGCCCCACAAGCAACACGCACGCGGTCGAGGCCAGCACCGTCAGCAGCCGCGCCGCGGCCATGGCAAGTGTCGCCGCGGACACCTTCGCGATCACGGCGACCGGTGCCATCAGCAGCAGGATCCCCGGCGGCTGCACGAACGCGAAGCCGCGATAGGGGAGCGTTCCGGAGATGAGCCGGATGGCGCCGCCCAGGTAGACGCCGTCGTCGTACTCGGTGAGCCCGGTGAGGTACCCCGGCCTGCTCAGCATGTAGAGCCGGAGCGCCAGCGCGAGCCCGGAGGCGGCCAGCATGACGATGCCCTGCGGCGACAGCCAGTACGCGCGGAGCGCGCCGGGTCGAAGCGCGCCGATCCGCCGGCTGCTCCCGACCGGTCCCGAGGATCCGCCGGCCCCGGTCGGCGGATCCAGCTCCGGCGCTCCGACCGCGGGCACCAGGAAGGTGCTTGAGGTGTCATTGGGGCTGCTGGGGTTGCCATTCACCGGCTGTGCTCCACAGGTACTCCAGATGCTCCCGATGGTTGCTCCGCCGCGCGGCAAGGTCCGAGACGGCGCCTGGTATGAGGGGCGCCCGCTGCCCAGGTATAGCGGATGCTCACTCAGAGTAGTCAAGATAACACAAATAGCGATCGGGCCAAGAGGTGCCCCGGGGCTGTCGTAACCCGCAACCCGTAACCCGTAACGCCCCGGCTGTAACGCGCCAGCTGCTGTCGCCTGACGGCGAGTCCGTCCCACGATGGTTACTGTCTGTATAGATCAACTAGCAATGGGTATCCAAATGTTAAAGGGGGGCTCATGGTGTCAACAAGGTTCACGCCAGGCAGGCGCGGTAGGACGGTGCCCGCGGTCATTCTCGCCGCCGCGCTCGCCGCCGCCGCCGCGTGCGGCTCGTCGAGCAGCTCAAGCAGTTCACCTGCTACCAGCGCCACGTCGGCCACCGCCACCGCGAGCGCTTCCCCGGCCGGCACCGCAACGCTGACGGGGGCGGCCGCGACCGCGCTCATCACCAAGGCCATCGCCAACACCAAGGCGGCGCCGAGCCTGCTGGTGGTCGGCTCGGGCATCTCCACCGACAGCGGCAGCGGCACCGGCAGCGGCGCCAGCGCCAGCGCCAGCAGCGGCAGCCAGCAGGTCTCCTTCGACCTCACGCTGGTGCAGAAGTCCGGCTGTCGCGGCACGATCGCGCTGTCCAAGGTGGAGTCGTTCCAGTTGGTGGAGACCGGGGGCTATGTCTGGCTGAAGCCGACAAGCGCCTTCTACGCGACCCTGCACCTGAGCCAAGCGGCGCTCGCCTTGGTGGCCGACAAGTACATCAAGGTCCCGACGAACAACTCGCAGCTCGCAGACCTCGCGAAGATCTGCAGCTTCACCGGACTGTTCGGCGAGCTGCCGACGCCGACGGGCACCTCGTACATGGCCACCCCGACGACCTACAACGGCAAGAGCGCCTACAAGGTCACCCAGACGGGCCAGGCCGGGTACGCCTACATCACCAACTCGTCCACCCCGGTGCTCATGAAGCTCGCAGAGCCGACCGCCAACGGCGGGGTGATCACCTTCACCGAGTACAGCGAGCCGCAGACAATCACCGCGCCGTCGGACGCCGAGTCCATCGACGGCACCAAGCTCGGCATCTGAACGGGCGCCTCAACCGCCGATCGCGGACAGCGCCTCAACCGCCGATGGCGGACAGCGCCTCAACCGCCGATGGCGGACATGGGCCGGTCCGGCTGGAGGAAGGCCGGGTCGTTGATCCCGTGCCCGGGCAGCTTCGACGCGACCGCCGCCCGCCATCGGGCGGCGATCTCGTCGTCCGAACTCCCGGACCGCAGCGCCCCCCGCAGGTCGCTCTCCGACCGGGCGAACAGGCAGTTGCGGATCTGCCCGTCGGCGGTGAGGCGCACCCGGTCGCAGGCGCCGCAGAACGGCCGGGTGACCGAGGCGATCACCCCGACTCTGGCCGGGCCGCCGTTGACGAGGAATGTCTCGGCCGGCGCAGCGCCACGGGACCGTTCGGTATCGTCTGATAGCTCGAACGCGGCGGACAGCGAGTCGAGGACCTCGCCCGAGGTGACCATCTCCGTCCTTTTCCAGCCGTGCTGCGCGTCGAGCGGCATCTGCTCGATGAAGCGCAGCTCGTACCCGTGGTCCAGGCAGTAGGCGAGCAACTCGGGGGGCTCGTCCTCGTTCAGGTCGCGCATCACCACCGCGTTGACCTTCACCGGGGTCAGCCCGGCGGACGCGGCGGCGGCGAGCCCGGCCAGCACGTCGGGGAGCCGGTCGCGGTGGGTCAGCTTACGGAACACCTCAGGGCGGAGCGTGTCGAGCGAGACGTTGATCCGGTCGAGGCCGGCCGCCTTCAGGGCCGCCGCGCACCTGTCCAGGCCGATCCCGTTGGTGGTCAGCGAGATGCCGGGCCGCGGGTCGAGCGCGGCGGTCCCGGCGATGATGCCGGCCAGGTCGCGGCGCAGCAGCGGCTCTCCGCCGGTGAACCTGACCTCGCGGATGCCGAGCTTCTCGACGCCGATCGTGACCAGCCTGACGATCTCATCGCCGGTCAGCACCTCTGGCTTCGGCAGCCAGTCAAGGCCCTCAGACGGCATGCAGTACGCGCAGCGAAGGTTGCAGCGGTCGGTCAGCGAGACCCGCAGGTCCGTGGCCACCCGCCCGTACGCGTCAGTAAGCATTCCCTCAGCCTACGTTCCGAAAGTGATGAAAAGAAATAATGGCGCGTCTGTGCGAGTAGCGCTTGCGCTGCGCAAATAGAGGTAGCAGAGGCGGGCGGATCGAACCCGCCAGCGACGCGGCACGGCGCCAACTGGTTGTGCAGACCAGGGGACCGCCAGGACCCAGACGCCTCCGCGCCCGGCTCTACCGACATCCCTCAAAGCTCCCCTCAATGGTGGGAACATTCAAAGGTACGGACCAGAAGGGGGCAGCGAGTGGGCACAGGCGACAATGACAGCGATACCTGGTGGGCGGGCGCAGTGGTGTACCAGGTGTATCCGCGCAGCTTCGCGGACGACAACGGGGACGGGGACGGCGACCTGCCCGGCCTTGTCGGACGTCTCCCTTACCTGGCGGCCCTCGGCGTGGACGCGATCTGGCTGTCGCCCTTCTACCCGTCACCGCTCAACGACGGCGGTTATGACGTCAGTGACTACCTGGATGTGGATCCGCGTTTCGGCACACTCGACGATTTCGATCGCCTCGTCAAAGTCGGGAAAGACAATGATATAAGGGTCATTGTCGACATAGTGCCGAACCACTGCTCGTGGGAGCATCCGCTCTTTAAGAAGGCGCTGGCGGCACCCCCGGGGAGCGCCGAGCGCGAGCTGTTCTTCTTCCGCGACGGGCGGGGGCCCGACGGCGCCGAGCCGCCGAACAACTGGCCCTCCCGGTTCGGCGGCCGTGCGTGGACCCGGGTGCCTGACGGCCAGTGGTACCTGCATCTGTTCGACACGAGCCAGCCGGACTGGAACTGGCGCGATCCGCGCGTCGGGCCGATGTTCGAGGAGATTCTGCGGTTCTGGCTCGACCGCGGCATCGCCGGGTTCCGGGTGGACGTCGCGCACGGCCTGTTCAAGGACCCGGACCTGGCCGACGTCCCTGACGCGACGCTGACCAACCGGCCCTCGGCCTACTACCACCGGCCCGAGGTGCACGCGGTCTACCGCCGCTGGCGCGAGATTCTCGACAGCTACCCGCGGGACGGCTTCCCCGGCGCACGGACGGCCGTCGGCGAGGTCTGGGCGGACTCGGCGACCACACTCGCGCCCTACCTAGCGCCCGGCGAGCTGCCTCAGGTGTTCAACTTCGAGCTGGTCAAGTCGGAATGGTCGGCCCCCGCGGTGCGCGCGGCGATCGACGGCACACACGCGTTCACCGACGGCTCGCGCGCCCCCTGGGTGATCGGCAACCACGACGTGATCCGCCCGGTCACCCGCTGGGGTCGGGAGGCGGCCCGCGCCGCCGCGCTGCTGCTGCTCGCGCTGCCCGGCTCGGCCTACGTCTATCAGGGCGAGGAACTGGGCCTTCCCGAGGTCGACGACATCCCCGACGCCGCCCGGCAGGACCCGACCTTTCGCCGGACCGGGGGGAAGGTAGTCGGCCGCGACGGCTGCCGCGTACCGCTGCCGTGGTCAGCCGGCGGATCTTCATTCGGTTTCTCCGGAACGGACCGTGATTTCACGTCGGCCCCGCCCTGGCTTCCGCAGCCTGCGTGGTGGGGCGAGTGCAGCGTGGCGACGCAGGCTGGCGACCCGGACTCTTTTCTCTCGCTCTACCAGGCGGCGCTGCGGATCCGTCGCGGCCACCCCGCGCTTGGCCCGGGGGCCGACGGCAGCACCTCGATGCGCTGGCTTGCGGCCCCGGACGACGCGCTGTTCTTCGCCCGCGACCCGGGCTTCCTGTTCGCGGCCAACCTCGGCGCCTCGCCCGTCGTGCTCCCGCCGCACTCGGAGGTACTGGTGGCCAGCGGTCAGCTGGACGCGGAAGGAGCACTTCCCCCCAACACGGCCGCGTGGCTGGCGCGCTTACACCTGGCGTCCAGGTGTGACGAGTAATCTGCGTTCAACCAATTCGCGAGCGGGGAGGCCATGGTGGGGCAGGTTCGGGTACCGCGCAAGGGGGTCACGGCGGCGGAGCTGGCGGGTGTGCTCAGCCGACGGCTCGGTCTGGAGTTCGAGGTCGCTGCCGACGGTGGCGGCGAGGTCATCGTCCGGCGTTCGCCGCTGAGCGCGGCCGTCGTGCGGATCGGCCACGCGCCGGGCGCGACGGTCTTCCGGGTCCGCGGCGCCGGGGTGCCGCTCGTCAGCCTCGGCACGTCCCGCGCGGTCGCCGACGCGCTGCGAAGGTCGCCGGAATTTCGAGGGGTCTGACATTTTCTGTGTTTGTTGGTGAATCGCTCCGCCTGGGCCTCCCCTGATTCCGTACCTTTGAGGCGCAGGTCATACCATTGCTGTGGTCTCAGTGGCTCAGCCCGAGACTCGCGTAATGCCGCAAACTGTATTCAAAAGTCGTCCGGAGCAGAACTGATGCCTGCTAGCGTCCGCCCGTGAGCGGGAACCTCCACACGCACGGTGACGTGGCCAGCGCGCCCGGGGAGCAGGCCAAGCGGGGGCGCTCGGCGGAGGCGGACGGTTTCCTCCGGCGGCTGCGCGCTTACTGGTCGAGCGACCCGGGCAAGGTGATCCTGCTCGCCACGGTGCTCGCGCTGGCGATCCGGCTCTTCACGCTCAGCAGGCCAGGCTCCCTGACCGGCATCACCGAGTACGACGACGGCGTGTACCTCGGCGGCTCGATCCGGATGACCGAGGGACAGCTGCCCTACCTGAACTTCGCCACCGTCCAGCCGCCGGGGATCTTCGAGCTGATGCTGCCGGTGGCGTTGTTCGCCAAGCTGACCACCACGGTGAAGGCGCTCGCGCTGGCCCGGCTGCTCACCGCGCTTGCGTCCACCGCGTGCATCCCCCTGGTGGGGAACCTGGTCCGCTACCGGGGCGCCGTGGTGACCGCCGTGGCCTGCGGCGTTCTCGCCGTCTACCCGCCGGACATCACCACCGCGCACACGCTGCTGCTCGAGCCGTGGATGAACCTGTGCTGCCTGATCGCGATAAACCTGGCGTTCCGCCGGGGGCACCTGGCCCGGCCGTCGATGCTGGGCTGGGCCGGGGTCGTGCTCGGCTTGGCAGGCGCCATCAAGTTCTGGGCCGCCGCGCCCGCTTTTGTGCTGCTGGTCATCTGCCTGCTGCTCAAGACCGACCGGGTCCGCCGGGTGCGCGACTACCTGATGGGGCTCGTGGTCGGCTTCGGGGTCTCGGCGGGGCCGTTCCTCGCCGCCGCGCCGGTCACGTTCATCCGCTCCACGATCTTCGACCAGGCGTCGCGCGAGGGCAGCGCGGTGGCGCTCGGGGTCCGGCTGGCGAACCTCACCGGGCTCATCGACGTCTACAGCCAGTCGGGCAGGCTGACGCTCGACCCGGGCGGGAACTCGATGTTCGCGGCCGGCGCGTCGGCCGGGGTCGGCGACTCCCGCAGCATCGGCTGGCTGCCGATCGTCGCCGCGCTCGTCCTCATCGGGGCGCTGGTGGCGGGCTACGCAGTGCAGAGCCGGCGGCTGACCCCGCTGGAGTGGCTGTCGCTCGCCACCGCGGTGATCGCCGCGGTGATGATCACCGGGTACTCGGCCTTCTTCTACCACTACGCGGATTTCCCCGCGCCGTGGCTCGCGCTCTCCCTCGGCGGCGCGGCCGGCGCCCTGGCGGGCCACCGGAACTGGTCGCTGGTGGTCGTCCGCGTCTTCGCCGTGGTGATCGTGCTGGTCGCGGTGGTGCAGATCAGGGAGCTGTACCCGACGCGCCACTCAGGGGCCGAGGCGGTGGCGCACGAGATCCCGCCGGGCGCGTGCGTCGTCACGGACGAGGTGTCCCTGTCGATCGCCGCCGACCGGTTCACCAACCTGCCGCCCGGCTGCCCGGACATCATCGACTCCCTCGCCGACACGCTGGTGCTCAGCAACGGGGTGTCCGTCCAAGGCGGCGCGCAGAATATGCCGTCGGTGGTAGCCCAGTGGCAGACCTGGCTCGGCAAAGCCGACTACGTCTGGCTGTCCCCGGACATGAGCTCCAGGCGGCGCATCCCGTGGACGACTGGTCTCTCAGACTGGTTCAACACGAACTTCGTCAAGGTCGGCGGCTACTCGGCGGCCACCGGCCAGCTCTACCAGCGCGTCAGCTACATCCCCCCAGCCGGCTACGCCACCGTGGGCTAGCAGGGAGGGGGCTGGCGGGTGGGGCGGTAGGCGGGGCCGTGGGAGTCCTCGCAGTGCGGGGGACCGGGGGCATGGTTCTCTTCGGCGTCTTGGGCGGCGTCTTGGGCGGCGGATGCCTTGCGCTTGGTGAGGTGGCCGCGGGCGGAGGTGTCGCCGGTGAGGTGATCGCGGGCGGACGGGTCGGGGATGTCGTCGGGGTCGGGGGCGTGGTCGACCTGGAGGGTTAGGTGGGTGATGCCGTGCTCGCGGGCGAGCAGGGACTCCAGGTCGGCGCGGACGGCGTGGCAGTCCTGGCGGGGTTCGACGAGCACGTGGGCCGAGGCGGCGGGCATGCCGGTGGTGATCTCCCAGATGTGCAGGTCGTGGACCTCGGCCACGTGCGGACGGGCAGCCATCGCGGCGCCGAGCGCCGCCGGGTCGATGTCGGCGGGCGCCGCCTCGAGGAAGATGCGCCCTGACTCACGGATCAGCTCGCTGCCGGCCCGCAGCATGAGGGCGACCACGACCAGCGTGGCGATCGCGTCGGCGCGGGCGAAGCCGGTGGCCAGGATGATGATGGCAGCGATCGCGGTGGCCGCGAAGGCGTACAGGTCGGTGAGCACATGCGCGACCGCGCCCGCCAGGTTGAGGCTGCGCCGGGCGCTCGACCCGTTCGCCCTGGCCAGCAGCCAACTTGCCGCCAGGTTGACGCAGACCCCGGCCAGTGCGACGCCGAGCATCAGCGCGCCGGCCACGGGGTGGGGCGTGATCAGCCTGCGAATCGCCTCGTAGGCCAGCCAGACCGCGAGCAGCACCAGTGTGATGCCGTTCGCCTGGGCGGACAGGATCTCCAGGCGGCGTAGTCCGTAGGTGTACCCGCCGCGGGCCGGCCGTCCCGCGATCTTGGCCGTGACGATCGCAAGCCCGATCGCGGCTGCGTCGGTGAGCATATGCGCGGCGTCGGAGAGCAGGGCCAGCGAGTGCGCCACCAGCCCGGCCGCCACCTCGCCGACCATGAACGCCACGATGAGCGCACCGGCCGCCGCCAGCCAACGCACGTCGGCGTCGGGGGAGGGGCCGTGCGCGTGCTCTTGGTGCTGATGTCCCGTCGTCTGTATCGATCCGCTCACTTGCACCGCCGCTCGCAATATGCACCAGCATATTTACCCCGTTGCCCGGCTGGTAAGGCCCTGCCGCTACGTCCGGCTGGGGTGGGCAGATGATCCTTTATGACTCTGTAAGAACAATAAACGGAAAATCATCCGCGTATCAGATCACTAAACACTAACGTCCTGTTCGTGGGAGCGTCACGGCCGGGACGGAGACGTTCGAAAGGACCGTGATCAATGAGACTGCCAGCGGGCCAAGGCAGCCGAGGCGGTGGGCGTCGCCGCGAAGACGACGCCGATGCGGCGCGCGGCACTTACGGGCGGGGTCGGACCCGTCTGGTCGGTGGCGGCGACCAGCCTGGGTACGGAGCGGATCGCGGCGCGTACGCATACGAAGATCGCGGCGACCGCTCGCGGTATCCCCCGCGGACCGGCCTCATAGGCGGCTCCGGCCCCGGACCCGGCTACGGCTATGGTGCATCCGGCTACAGAGGCGACGGTTACGGGAACAACGGCAATGACGGCCGCTACGACGGCCGTGATGACCGCGGCGATGCCGCCGGAGTGCCGTACGGGTTCGTCGAGCACGGCCCGGATTACCCGAGGCGCCGGCCTGTACGGCGGCGTCGCTACCGTCGCGGCCGAGGCGCGGTCAGGCGGCTCCCGGCCATCCCGGGGCCGGTGCTCGCTGCGCTCGCGTTCGTGCTGTGCGTGGTCCTCGTGGTCGCGGGTGCCGGACTGAGCCGCGCGAACAGGTTGGCCCCGGCGGCGGGCGCGGCGGCGGCGGCCGGCAACGCGAACTGCACGCTCATCGTGCCGGAGAACCCGCTGTCCCCCGCAGGCCTGGCAACGCCGTACCTGCTGACCGCGACCGACCCGGCGCAGGGCCCGTGCCATGAGGCCAACGCAGACCAGACGGCGTTCGTCCAGGGCGCGATCATCAACACGAACACCGGCCAGATTTCGATCTATGACCCGCTCGTCATCGACGACGGCACCACGCCGGCCGTCGCTCCTGTGGTTCCCAAGCTCCCGATGAACTCGGTGGTGGCGCTCTGGTTCGGCTACAACGGCAACAACCTGACGCTGGCCGGTGCGGACCAGCTAGCAGGGCCGTCCCCATCCCAGCCGCTGACCACGTACCTGGCCGCGTCGGTCTCGTCCACCGCGAGGGCCACCGTGAGGGCCACTGCGTTGCTGACATCCGCCGTGGGCAACGCGGGGTACGAGTTCCCGGCGGCCTCGCCCGCCTCTGACTTCCTCCTGCAACAGGCCAGTTGCGTCTCGGGCGAGGACATTAACGGCAAGTTCTCGACGTTCACGCAGGTGGCGGCCTGCAACGCGGCGGCGTTCTTCACCGCCGCCGACGCCGCGATCGCGGCGGGCAAGCTCACGATCCCGTCGCCGGGGACTGCCGCGGACGGGATGAGTTGCCTGACGACGCGCAGTTTCGCCCTCGTCGATCAGGATCAGAGCGACAACGTGACCACCGAGTACCTGGCGGAAGCGGACGGCCAGATCGCCCAGGACACCGCCGCCGACAGGCAGTCCCTGCCGCGGGCAAGCGTGCTGTTCAACGGGAGCGACAATGGGCTGCTCGACCTCTTCATCGATCCGGCGCTGCACTGTTCCCCGTGGGAGCTGCCCAACCAGGCGGACAACGGCGCCCTAACGTCCGCCCTGCCGCTCGACGAGCTTCAGGCAGCCACCTGGGCCGGGCAGCAGGGGAGCGGACCGATGGCGCTGGTTCCGCTCAACGACCCGATGACGCTGGACAACGCCGGCAACTTCAACACCGACAAAACCGACTCCTACCGGTCGATCATGGACATGGCGCCGCTGCCCGTCGGCGAGTCGCCGAGAGAGTACTGCACGGACCTCGAGCAGATCCAGGGCAGTCGGCTGCAGGAGGACGTCAACCTCCTCATCAAGGGACCGAGCCCCGCGCCGGACGCGGCGGACAATCTCTTCACGTTCATGGCGATGCGGCTCAAGCAGTCGTTCGTGAACCTGGACTGCGCGGCGTTCCGCCAGACCAACGACGTGTCGACCACCGTCAACGGGCCGGCGTGGTGGTCGCGGCCTGCTTCGCCCGCCAGGTGGCGCCGCTCACCGCCGGAGCGGGCAACCCGATGGCGGGGCGGAAGACCTGCCGGGCGACCACCGGCTAGCGACCACCGGCTAGCGACCACCGGCTAGCGACCACCGGCTAGCGACCACCGGCTAGCGACCACCGGTTAGTTGCCAGCGGCTAGCGGTCACCGGCACGCAGGACTACAGGGCCGTGGCGACACGGGCCGTCCCCGGGCGTGGCAGGATGACCGAGTGGGATCCTTGATGCTGCTTGACACGGCGTCGCTGTACTACCGGGCGTTCTACGGGATGCCGGAGACGGTGACGGCGCCCGACGGGACGCCGGTGAACGCGATCAGGGGGCTGCTCGACGCGATCGCCCGGCTGGTCCGGGAGCACCGCCCGGCGCGCCTGGTCGCCTGCCTCGACGCCGACTGGCGGCCGGCCTTCCGCGTCGCCGCGATCCCCGAATACAAGGCGCACCGCGCCGAGCCCGACGGGTCGGAGCAGACGCCGCCGGGGCTTGTCGTGCAGATCCCGCTGATCACCCAGGTTCTCACCGCGGGCGGGATCGCCCTCGCCGAGGCCGACGGCTACGAGGCCGACGACGTCATCGCCACCCTGGCCACGCTCGCCAGCCAGCCGGTCGATGTCGTCACCGGCGACCGGGACCTGTTCCAGCTCGTCGATGACGCCCGCGGCGTCCGCGTCCTCTACACCCTGCGCGGCCTGGGCAAGCTCGAGCCGGTGACCGAGGGCGAAATCGCGAAAAAATATGACATTCCCGGTGACAAGTACGCTGACTTCGCCGTGCTGAGAGGAGACCCGAGCGACGGCCTGCCCGGTGTCGGCGGCATCGGGGAGAAGACCGCCGCCACCTTGATCAGGACCTTCGGCGACCTGGACAGCCTCAAGAGCGCGCTCGACAAGGGCCACGGCGGCTTCCCGCCCGGCACCCGCAAGAAACTCGAGGCCGGGCGGGCCTACCTGGACATCGCCCCGCCGGTGGTGCGGACCGCCACCGACGTCCCGCTGCCGGATGACATCGACGGTGCCCTGCCCGCCACCCCGCCGGACCCGGAGCTGCTCGCCGAGATCGGGGCCGCGCTCGGCCTCGGCTCCTCGCTGAGCCGCTTCCGCGCCGCGGTAACCCAGTGAAGAAGGAGCACACGTGACTGCCGACACCGTCCTGTACCCGCCCGAGCGCCTCGCCCTGGTCCAGGAGGCAGTCGCCGTGGCGGGCATCGAGGCCCTGCTGCTCACCCCGGGGCCCGACCTGCGCTACGTGACAGGCTACGACGCCAAGCAGCTCGAGCGGCTCACCTGCCTCGCGATGCCGGCCGACGGTGAGCCGTTCCTTGTCGTCCCGGCCCTTGAGCTGAAGGCGGCGGAGGCCTCCCCGGCCTGCCGGCTGCCCATGGAAATGGTCCCGTGGGGTGAGACCACGGACCCGTTCGGGCTGGTCAGACACAGAATCGGCGACCCGCGGCTCGTCGCCCTGAGCGACCGGATGTGGGCGCTGCATGTGCTGCAGTTCGCTAAGGCCCTTCCGGGGGCGGGGCTGCGGCTCGCCTCCGAGGTTCTGTCGCCGATGCGGATGCGCAAGACGCCGGCCGAGGTGGCCGCGCTCAAGGAGGCGGGCGAGGCGATCGACCGCGTGCACGCCAACGTCCCGAACTGGCTCAAGGCCGGGCAGACGGAGCGTCAGGTCGGCGTCAAGATCGCCGAGGCCATCCTCGCCGAGGGCCATACCAGCGCCGACTTCGTGATCGTCGGCTCGGGGCCGAACGCCGCCTCTCCGCACCACGAGGTCTCCGACCGGGTTATCCAGAAGGGCGATGTCGTCGTGGTCGACATCGGCGGCACGATGCCGTCCGGCTACTGCTCCGACTGCACGCGGACCTACGCCGTCGGCAGCGCCCCGGCCGATTTCACGTCCTATTACGACGTGCTGAAGCGCGCCCAGGAGGAGGCCACGGAGGCGGTCCGGCCGGGCGTGCCGGCCGAGGACATCGACTCCACGGCCAGGCGGATCATCGCCGACGCGGGCTACGGCGACTGGTTCATCCACCGCACCGGCCACGGCATCGGCCTGGAGACCCACGAGGACCCGTACATCGTCGAGGGCAACACGACCAGGCTGGAAGACGGCATGGCCTTCTCGATCGAGCCGGGCATCTACCCCGGCCCGCATGGCGCGCGCATCGAGGACATCGTGGTCTGCACCAAGACCGGCTACCAGCGGATGAACAACGGCGCCCGTGATCTGGTGATCGTCTAGTCCTCGTTTCCGCCCTGCTCGGCGAGGAACTGCTCGAAAGCCGCCGCAAGCTCATCGGCGGTCGGCATTTCCTCGCCGTCGGCGAGCAGGTCCTCGCCGTCGTGCGCGATCGCGGCGTCGTACTGGGCCTCAAGTCCCTGGACCAGCTCCGCGACCTCAGACGACTCCTCGACCTGCTGGTCGATCAGCGCGTTAGTCCGGTCGGCGGCCTCGCGCAGCTCAAGCGCGGGCAGGTCGAGCCCGGTGACCTCGGTCAGCGCGTCGATCAGGGTCAGCGCCGCGGTCGGGTAGGCGGCCTGGGAGAGGTAGTGCGGCACCTGGACGACCAGGCCGATCGCGTCCCGCCCAGCCTCGCCGAACCGGAACTCAAGCAGCGCCGAAGCGGAGCCCGGCACCTGGAGCTTGGACGGCAGCGGCACCTTGCTCGTCACGAGCCCCGGCCGCGACGCGTGCGTGATTATGCCGAGCGGCCGGGTGTGCGGTATGCCCATCGGCACGCCGAAGTAGGTGATCAGCGGCCCGGCGCCGAGTCGCTCCGCCAGCAGTTGCGCGGCGGCCGCGAAGGCCTCCCACTCGTGGTCCGGCTCCGGCCCGGTGAGCAGGAGGAACGGCTTGCCGGAGGAGTCGGAAAGCCGGAAGACGGTCAGCTCGGGCGCGTCGTAGCTCTCCCAGGTGCCGCCGTCGAAGGTCATCAGCGGGCGTCGCGACCGGTAGTCGAGGAGCCGGTCGGTGTCGAACTTGGCCACCGTCACGTGCTCGAAGGCATCGAGCAGGTGCTCGGTCAGCAAGCGTCCGGCCGCGCCCGCGTCCATGAACCCTTCCAGGTGCACAAGCAGGGCCGCTCCGTCGAGGTCCGACGTCTCCTCGGCGTCCAGTTCGTAGAGTTCTTCCGGCTGCATGCTTCCAGTCTCCCACCACGCATCGGTAGCTTTGGCCGTGCAATGCACGGCAGGTCCATATTCATCCACCCGGGCGCCCGCGCCGTCGGCGCAGGGTGTCGGTTGCGCCTGCGCGGCTCCTGAGATTAAGCCGTTACCCAGTGCGGTCACTGCGCACGCACCTTTCACGTTAAGTTGTCGTAGTGGAAGAGATCGACCGCCGGATCGTGTCGTTGCTGTCCAGGAACGGGCGTATGAGCTTTACGGAACTTGCGAGGCAGGCTGGCCTTTCGGTGTCCGCCGTGCACCAGCGAGTGCGCCGTCTGGAAACCGATGGCGTCATCACCGGGTACGTTGCGCTCTGTGATCCGGAAGTGATCGGGCTGCCGCTGACCGCGTTCGTGTCGATCAAGCCATTCGACCCGTCCGCCCCGGACGACGCGCCGCTGCGCCTTGAGGCACTGACGGCGATTGAAGCGTGCCACAGCGTGGCCGGTGACGAGAATTACATCCTCAAGGTGCGCGCCGCGTCCCCGGCGGCCCTGGAGGAACTCCTCCAGCAGATCCGCACCCTCGCCAACGTCTCCACGCGGACAACAGTCGTGCTGTCCACGAACTACGAGAACCGGCCCCCGGCAATCTGAAAACAGGAGCGCCAGTCCGTTGGCACCGAGTAGAAGGTTAGCGGTCGCTAATGCTCGGAGCACCGGCTCGTTCATGATCGGGATTTTGAGCTTTTCCCTGCGGGCGGAGCCCGTCTAGCACCAGCGCGAGCAGCCGGTCGGCGTCCGCCGGCGTCTGCTCGGTGGCGATCGTGATCCCGTGCACCAGGCGGAGCACGTCCTGCGCGGAGATGTCGGCGCGGAGCACCCCGGCGCGCTGCGCGTGGGCGAGCAGGCGGTCGGTGGACTCGCGCATGGCCATCCAGCAACCGGAGATGAGCTCGGAGTCCTTGCCGACGGCCTCGATCAGCGCTCGCGAGAGCCCGCGCTTGGTGGCGAGGTAGCCCGCCATCGCGCGCACCCAGCCGAAGAACGCCTGCTCGGGCGGCACGGTGGTCACTAGCTCGTCGGCCGCCGCGCAGACGGCAAGCACCTGGCTGCGGTAGACCGCCGCCTGCAGGTCGGTCCTGGTGGGGAAGTGCCGGTAGAGCGTGCCGATCCCGACCCCCGCCCGGCGGGCGATGTCGTCGAGCGGCGCGTCGGCCCCGTGCTCGGCGAACGCGGCGGTCGCCGCCTCGAGCAGCTTGACGCGGCTGCGGCGCGCGTCCGCGCGCATCTTGGCGGACGGCTCGTCCAAGCAGTCGTTCCGCGCGGCATCGTTCGCGCGGCATCGTTCGCGCGGCGTCGTCGTCTGACGCCGATGTCTCTGCCGTAGTGCTCATCGCTCATCAATCCAGTTTGCTAAACGGAGTTAGTCTCCGTATAGTAACCGGAGTGAACCTCCGAATCTTTCCTCGATCGTACCTCGGTGATCGTCGACCGCGTAAATGAGAGCTGACATGAACGTAGCCGCAACCGCTGCACCGAGCCGCAGGCAGGGGCGCCGCAACCTGGCGCTGGCTATCATGCTCGGCGCGCAGCTCATGATCATCCTGGACGCGACGGTGGTGAACATCGCGCTGCCGCACATCCAGTCCGGCCTGCACTTCTCGTCGACCAACCTGTCCTGGGTGATGAACGCCTACGTCCTGACGTTCGGCGGGCTGCTGCTGCTCGGCGGGCGGGCAGGCGACATCCTCGGCCGCCGCCGCATGTTCATCGCCGGGCTCACCATCTTCACCCTGGCCTCGCTGGCCGGCGGCCTGGCGACCACGTCGGGGATGCTGCTCGCCGCGCGCGCCATCCAGGGCGTCGGCGGCGCGCTGGCCTCGCCCGCCGTGCTCGCGCTTGTGGTCAGCTCCTTCCCCGAGGGCAGGGAGCGGGTCAAGGCGCTCGCCATCTACTCCGCCGTGGTGACCGGCGGCAGCTCGCTCGGGCTGGTCCTCGGCGGGCTGATCACCGAGTGGCTCTCCTGGCGCTGGGTGCTCTTCATCAACGTCCCGATCGGCATCGCCGTCGTCGCGGTCACTCCGCTGTTCGTCGCGGAGACCCGCCGCCAGCCCGGCAAGTTCGACCTGTCCGGCGCGATCACCTCCACCGTCGGCATCGGCGCCCTGGTCTACGGCTTCATCCGGGCCGCGTCGAACGGCTGGGGCGACACCACGGCCCTCGCCTCGTTCCTGATCGCCCTCACGCTGCTCGCGGTCTTCCTGCTCAACGAGAGGCGCGCCGCGCAGCCGATCACGCCGCTGCGGCTGTTCGCCGACGCCAGCCGGTCCGGCTCGTACGTCGCCCGGCTGCTGCTGGTGGCGGGCATGATGGGGATGTTCTTCTTCCTCACCCAGTTCCTCCAGGACGTGCTCGGCTTCAGCCCGATCATGGCCGGCGTCGCGTTCCTGCCGATGACCGTTACCCTGTTCGCGGTGTCACGCGCCGCTCCCCGGCTGATCCCGCGGTTCGGACCGAAGCCGCTGATGGTCGTCGGCATGCTGCCGGTGATCGCCGGGATGACCTGGCTGTCCCAGGTCTCGCCGGGCACCAGCTACTGGAGCGGCGTCTTGCCGCCGATGCTCCTGTTCGGCCTCGGCATGGGCGTGGTGTTCGTCCCGCTGACCACGGTGTCGCTCGCCGGGGTCCGCCCCGAAGAGTCCGGCGCCGCGTCCAGCATGGTCAACGTCATGCAGCAGGTCGGCAGCGCGCTCGGCCTGGCGGTGCTCGTCGCGGTCTACGGCACCGCGAGCCGCAGCGCGGCCGCGCACCCGATCGTCGGCCTGACCGCGGTCGCGCAGCAGCACCACATACTCGCCCACGGCATGTCCGCCGCGTTCGCCCTGGCGGCGATCTTCGACGTGGTGACCCTGCTGCTCGTCATCGTCGTGATCCGCGGCCGGCCGCGGCCGGCGGTGCCGGACTCGCTCGAAGGTGCGGGGATCGCCGAGGAGCAGGCGCTCATCGACTAGCGGCCGCGAGCAACCTGACCCCCGGTGCCCGATGAGGCGCCGGGGGTCTCTGCTGCACTTAGAATATCGTTCTGCTGGCCATCGGCGCCGCTGGCGCGCGGTCGCGCGCCGGTTGAACTTGCGCCCTGCCCCCGGCGGCGGCTACGGTCGGGTTTGCCGGCGATTCCGGAAATGTCTTTGGGCCTGGGGGCGAGCGGGGCGTGCTATGACATCTCCAAATACAACTCCGCAGCCGGCGAGTCCAGAGGGCGCGGCGTGGGTGTTCAACGCCCCGCCGGGGTGGCCTCCGGCGCCGCCCGGTTGGCAGCCGGCGCCTGGCTGGCAACCTGACTCGTCCTGGCCGGCCGCGCCGGCCGGCTGGGAGTTCTGGCTGCCGGCGCCGCAAGCCGGACAGCGCCATCGAGCAGTCTGCCGACAGCAATCCGATGGGCGCGAGCGACAACCCGGTGGGCGCGACCGGCGAGCTGCATCTCCAGATTGACGGCCAGTCCTATGCTTTCCAGCCCGGGGACCTGGTCCGGATCGGACGCGCGCCCGAGAACGATGTCCTGGTGGGCGAGCCGACCGTCTCCCGCCAGCATGCCCGGATGGTCTGGGCGGACGGCGGCTGGATCTATGAGAGCGTCGGCCACGCGGCCACGTTGCTGCAAGGTCAGCCGGTCACCCGACTCGCGGTAACCCAGCCAGTGGACCTGACGCTCGGGTCGGCCGAGGGGCCGGTGCTCCGCGTCGAGGTGCGGTCGGCGCCCGGCTCATGGGCCGCCAACGCGCCCGCGGGGCCGTCCTACCAGGGGGATCACGGCCACGGCTATCCCCACGCCCAAGCTGCCTTGATCGTCGAGGGCGAGGTGGCAGAGGCGGTCCATATCCTTTTCCCGGTCAGAAGCTGGCTGCACCTCTCACCCTGGCGGCAGGGCCTGCGGCTGCTGGTCATCGTGTACGCGCTGCTCCCGTTGGTGTTCCTCGCCCTGTTCGCCAACTCGCAGAGCCTGACCACGCCGGGCTGGGCCTACAGCCTCTACATCGCGCCGCTCTGGGCGATCGGTTTCTGGCTGCTGATCCGCCCCGGGCACATCAAGGCGCTGGAGATTGAGGTCGGCATCGGGATCATCGTGTGGGTCCTGGTGTGGATGAACGTCGTGACTGTCAATATCAACGGTTCTCTGCATCACTCCGGCCAGTCGTTTTCCCTGCTTGCGGCCCTGGGCATCGGCTTCAACGAAGAGATCACGAAGGCGCTGCCGATCCTGGTCGCCGGGCTTGTGCTCCGGAAATGGGGGTCGACAAAGCTGGACGTCCGGATGTGGATGTTCCTCGGCACCATCGCCGGTCTCACGTTCGGCGTTTTCGAGCAGGCCTTCTACACGTCGCAGGACATATTGCTCATCAACCAGGCGCGGGTCTCAAGCCAGGCGGTCGAGGCGGTCCTGGCCTTCGCCGAGCGCGTCTTCGTGGACGGCTTCCAGCATGCCGTCTGGGCCGGGATCTCGGCCTTCTTCATCGGCATGGCGGTGAACTACAAGCGGCGGCGCGTCCTCCTCGTCCTAGTCGGGGTGTCGGTCCCCGCCGTCCTGCACGCCCTGAACGACTGGAGTCAGGGCGCCTTCGACTCACTCTGGCCCTCGATCATCATCCAGGCCGTTTCGCTGCTCCTGTTCCTCGGCTACACGATTTCGGCAACCTCGATCGAGAGCCAAGTACGCGACACGCCCCTTTTCAGGGGCGACTCGGTGCTCATGGAGGTATTCCCAAGCCCAAAGAAAACAAATACCCCTGGTCCCAGGAGACTTCCCGGCTAGGCGACGGTAAGGCTGACGGCCGGGGAGTAGCGCACGCGGCCGAAGTACATGAGCTTCACCAGGAGCCAGGATTTCCAGCCGGGTTGGGCCGTCGCGGGGACCGTGACGGCGAAGCTGACGGTGGACTCGGCGCCGGGCGCGACCTCGACCGCCTGCGTCCACGGGGCGGTGGTCTGCCAGGTGCCGATGGGGGAGATGAGCTGGACCTCACCGCGCAGCTGAGAGCCGAGGCGGCTGGCGACCTTGACGGTGAGCTCACCGCTCTCGCCCGGCGCCAGCCGCAGCGGCGGCGTGAGCACCTCGATGGCGGCCTCGCCCGCGAGGGCCTGGACGTCGGATTGCATGCGGAAGAACAACTCCTCCGGCTCGAGGCTGGCATCCGGGGGACCCGCCTCGCCCACCGTGACGAGCAGGGTGTCCTCAAGCACCTGGCCGAGCCCGTCGCTGATCCGCGCCGCGACGAAGTACCGCCCGTCGGCCGTTCGCGCCGCCGGCCGCACCCCGAGGTCCCAGCTGGCGAAGCCGTTGGCGGGCAGGTCATAGCGGAGCGAGCTGCCGTCGGCTGACCCGCCGACGGGGGCGCCGTCAATCTCGGCCACCAGTTGGGCCCCCACCACAAGGTCAAGGGTTCCGGTGGCGGGCTCGGGCCCGCAGGCCACGGTCAGGGTCGTCCGCCCGTCCCAGGCGTCGTCGTTGAGCGTGATCCGGGTTGGCGTGAAGTGCACCGCGACCGGCACGTTCCCGGCCAGCGCCGGCCCCTTCCCGTGCAGCCAGTACCGCGTGTAAACGGGCTGTACCGGCTCGGGCAGCGCCGCCGCGGTCCCTGCGGTCGCGGTCCCCGGGGCCGCAGCGGACGCGGCGGCGGGGCGGACGACCACGGTAGCTGTCGAGAACGGGGCGAGGGCGACGCTCACGGTGCCGTCGGCCACGGTCAGCGCCGCGCCTTCGGTCTCCTCGAGCAGGTCGGTGCGCCAGGCGGCCTCGATTCCCCCGGCCAGCCCCAGCTGCGCGGTCGCGGCCCGCCCGTCGGTCTCCCGCAGCCGGACGGTCACCTCGCGTCGGTCGGCCTGCGGGGCCCCGGCCGGCCGGCCGCGAGCGGATTGCCGACCGGCTTCAACGCGGAGAGGGCGACGTTCGGCGCGCCCGCGATCCAGAACCCCGCGCCCGGCCTTTCGGGTACCCCGCTGTCGCGCTCGGCTGCGCCCGGCTCGCGTGCTGCCTCCGTCACGAGTTCGTGGTTGTAGTCCTCCGCGGCCGCGCTGAATCCCGCCGCACGCCAGCCGCCGCCCGCTCGCGTCGACGCGAGCGCGTACCGGAAGGTATGCGACCAGTGCTGCCAGGCGAACGATGACCCGTCCGGCGCGGTCTGCCGGTCGCCGTCGATCCACACTCCGCTCGGCCAGCCCCCGCAGGCGCGCAAGAGCGACATCCAGAGCGTCCCGTCCGGCGTGACCGCGCAGCCAGGGGTGCCGCGGTTGAACAGCGCGACCGCTCCCTCGCCGAGCAGGTCATGCGGCCATTTGAACTGGCCCGCCTCGGTTCCGCCGGACGCCGCGTCCGGTGCCAGCTCGACCGGCGAGATCAGGCTGCCGTCCCGCAGGTCCGCGCACAGCTGGGTGATCGCCTGCGCCAGCAGGGCCGGGTCAGACGGCGCGACGATCAGCACCGGCAGGTCGCGGGGACCGCGCAGGTCCGCATCGGGACCGAACGCCTCGGCGCGCGATCGCACGGCGGGTACCCACAGCCGCGCCGTGCCGCCGTCCGCGACCAGCGCCGCGAGGCGCTTCGCCACTCCTGGGTCGGCCGCCGCCAGGACCTCGGCGGTGAACGAGTTGCCTTCCGGGCCGCCGAGCGCGATCCGGAAGTCCGGCAGATTCGAGTCCAGGTCGATCGACCCGTAGCGGGTCCCGGTGGCACGCGAGGTCGTCGCCGTGACGCCGGCCCCGGCGAGGGCGACGACGAGATCCTTGACCAGGCCCCGCTGGTCCGCGGGCAGAGCATTGGGAGTGACGATCTCGGCCACACCGATCGCCTGCAGGGCCGCGGCCGAGGTAGCGCCGTTGGGGGAGGTCAGCGCGACCTCGGCCACCGAGCCGATCCCGAACCAGTGGTGCGCCGGGTTGTCCAGCGTCCACCAGTGCTCCGCCACATCGACCTCGGGCACTCCGAACGGCCGGCCGACGACCGCCGTCGCCGTCTGGTAGACCGGCAGCCCGCCGTGCACCTCGGCCGGGAACCTGACCCGGAGCAGGCGGTCCCTTCCGATCGACCCGGAGACGTGCGTGCGGAACTCGACCCGCTCCGCGCCGTCCCACAAGATCGTCTCCGCCGTCACGGCAAGGTCCCCGAGCGAGTACGTCGCCGCCAGCCGCGAGCCGACCGGGGACCGCTGCGCTTGCACGACGGCGGCGACGGATACCGAGCCGACGCCCGGCCCTTTCGGTGACAGGTGCCACGGCCCCTCGCCCCACCGGGGGTGCTGCTCGTACTCCTCCTGCAGCACCAGTTCGTTGCCCTGCCCGTTGAGCACCTCGCGGCCGGTCGGCCCGACGCGCTTGTCGACGATGGTGACCGTCCCCCCGCGCGACGGGTCGGCGGTCACGCCGAAGGCGTCGTTGGAGATGGTGAACCCGTCAACGTCGAACCAATCGCAGACGCGAGCCGCTTCCGCCGCGTCGGCCCCGCCCGCGTCTGCCGTGCCCGACCCGGCGGCCGGTGCGCTGGTCTCGTCGGGCATGGGGACCGCGCGGAGCGGGTACCGCTTGAACCCGAGCGCGGGCACGTCCGTCGCGCGGAACGTCAGCGTCACCTCGGCGAGCGACCCGTCTTCGTGCCACTGCGTCCCCTCGGCCAGCGCGGGGAGGGGCTCGGCCGAGACCGGGTCGAGGACCGTGAGCCACACGCTGCCCGGCGCATCGAGCCGAACGGTGGCGGTCGCCATCCCGTCCCGCGCCCGCGCGAGCCCGTTGGCCACCGTCACCGCGAGCCCCGCCGCCGCACCCGAGCCCGAGCCGGCCAAAAACGTGATCGCGTCCCGCCGCGCCGCGTCGCCGCGCTGCCAGGCCTCCCGCCATCCCGCCAGCAGGTCCAGGTACACCTGGTCGGATTCGGTGCCGGTGATCGCGTCGTGGTGCGCGCCGTAGGCGAGCTGCCGCCAGGCCTTGTCGAGCGACTCCGCCGGGTAGGGCGCGCCGCCCAGCCATGCGAGCGTCGCGAGCCGCTCGCCCTCCAGCAGCGCGGTCTCACCGGCCCGGTGCGCGAGCTTGGTGTCGGCGTAGGAGACGTCCTTGCCGGTGTACAACGGGTTCATGTCCCTGGTCTGCGGCATGATCCAGTACTTCGCGGGCGCGGCCTCCGCCGCCGCGCGCACCGCGGAGAAGAACTCGCGCGGCACCGCGGGCACGAACCGGGGCCACACGTACCGCGCCGCCCATTCCCGGGCCACGTCGGTCACCCACCGCGCCGGGATCACGTGGTCGGACCCGACCGGCAGCAGCACGTTCGGGGTGGCGGCCACCGAAGCGAGGGATTTGAACTGCGAGTAGGCCGCGTCCAGGGCGCCCTCGAGGTCGCTCGCCGTGTGCAGCGTCCAGCCGGCACCGTAGTGGTTGGCCAGGTAGGCGGTCAGCAGCCCGGAACCGTCGGGGGAGAGCCACTCGAACTCCGCGGGGAACTGCATCCGCGTGTTCTCCTCGGGCCCCCACTGATGGAACGGGCCGCGCGCCCACGACGATGAGGTCAGCCCGGCGTCGGCCATCAGCCCGGGGAACCCGGGGTCGAAGCCGAACGCGTCGAGCATCCACGCGGACCCGACCTCCGCGCCGAGCACCCCCCGCTGGAACCCCATTCCGTACACCGCGTTCCTGATCGTTACCTCCGCGCCGGTCAGGTTGGTGTTCGGTTCGTTGTAGGTCCCGCCGACCAGCTCGACCCGCCCGTCGGCGAGCAGCGACCGCAGGTGCGCCCGGTCCTGGGGGAACGCGTCGAAGTGAGGCTTGAGGTAATCGAGCTCCGCCAGCACGAACTTGTAGTCGGCATCCCGCCGTGCCTTCTCCAGATGCAGCCGCACCAGCTCGAACGCGGTCCGCACGTCGGGCAGCTTGCCGTCCTCGTCCGGCAGCACCAGCCGCGCCTCGGTGAACTGCCCCTGGGTGTTCCACCACACCGGGTCGTAGTGGAAGTGCGACACCATCCACATCGTCCACCCGGGCTCCGCCACCGTGATGGTCACGTCCGCGGTGACTCGCGCCCCGTCCCTCTCGCAGATCACCGTCACCGGCAGCGAAACCCCGGGCGCCCCGGTCACGGCTACGCTCACCTCGCCGCTGCGGCCTTCCCCCGGCGCGCCGAGGGTCATACCGAACGGAGCCGGTGTTTCTACCGACCCGCCAACGACTCGCACGGAGACCGCCGCGCCGGCCTCTCCCGCCTCGGTAGCCTCAACCCCGAGCCGCAGAACCTGCAGTGGCCGGGCCGCGCTTCCGGTGAACAAATCAGTCGATTCGACCCCAGTGATCCGCATGCTCCCATAGTCCCATGACCCCGCTGCACGCCGCGCGGCCTCGGCCGATACCGCCCCGCCCAGTCGATCCCGGCGCCGGAATCAGTGCTCAACGCAACGTTCCGTCTCGGCCATGGAGCATCCGGGCGTGACGACCATGAGCCTGCGGTGCTGGCGGCCGAGCGGCCAACGGGCCGCAGGCGAACGCCCGCGCTGGCCCCAGGAAAATGAGTACTGTGAGCCCAAACCGCAGGCGAATGAGTACTGTGAGTTAAGAGCACCGATGCGAGCGACTGGAGCATAATGGCTCACCACGACCGGCCCGCGACGCTGCGGGACGTGGCCTCGGCCGCGGAGGTGCACCCGGCTACCGCGTCGCGTGCCCTTAATCCGGGGACCAGGCTCCTGGTCAGCGAGGAGACCGCGCGGCGGGTCATCGCGGCCGCCGGCCGGCTCGGCTACCGGCCCAACCCGGTGGCGCGGTCGCTGCGCACCCGGCGCTCGAACACCATCGGCGTGCTCATTCCCGACCTCAACAACCCGCTCTTCCCGCCGATCATCCGCGGCATCGAGGACCGGCTCGCCGAGCACGGCTACGTCGCGCTGATCGGCAACACCGACGCGGACCCGGGCAGGGAGCGGCTGATTTTCGACCAGATGCTGGCTAGGCACGTGGACGGGTTCGTGCTCGCCGCCGCGACGCTTAACAGCCCCATCTTGGCCGAGGCGGCCGAGGCCGAGCTGCCGGTTGTGCTGATGGACCGCAGCGCGCAGGACTACCCGTTCTCGTCCGTCTCGGTCGACAACGAGCAGGGCGTGCGGGCGGCCGTCACGCACCTGGTCTCGCTCGGGCACACCAGGATCGGGCACATCGCCGGACCGCAGGACACCTCCACCGGCGCGGCCCGGCTGCGCGGTTACCAGGAGGCGATGGGCTCGCACGGACTTGCGGTCGGCCCGGCCGACATCGTCTACGCGTCCGGCAACACCGTGGACGAGGGGCTGCGCTGCGGCCGGGAGCTGCTCGAGTCGGCCGGTGACCTCACCGCGGTCGTCGCGGCCGACGACATGCTCGCGGTCGGCTGCTACGGCGCGCTTGACCAGCTTGGGCTGCACTGCCCCGCGGACGTGTCGGTGATCGGCTTCAACGACATGCCGTTCGTCGACCGGCTCCGCCCGCCGCTGTCCACCGTCAGGTTCCCGCACTCCCAGGTCGGCACCGAGGCGGCCAGGCTGCTGATCGAGCGGATCGAGACTGGCGAGGGCAGCCCAGTGAAGAACCTCTTCCTCACGCCTGAGCTGATCACCAGGGGATCGACGGCGGGCATCGAGCGATCAGGCGCGGTCAAGAACGCAAAGCAGTAGTCCCTTGTCAGCGCCGCAGCGCTACCGTCAGGCCGTCGCCGATCGGAACCATAACGAGCTCCACCCGGTCATCCGCGGCGGCCAGGTCGTTCATCGCGCGCACCGCGATCACCGACGGGTTGTCGTTGCCGGCGTCGAGCACCCGGCCGTGCGAGAAGGTGTTGTCCACCATGATCACGCCACCCGGCCGCACCCGGGGCACCAGTTCGGTCCAGTACCTCGGATAGGAGAGCTTGTCCGCATCGATGAACGCGACGTCGAACTGCTCCTGTTCGGGCAGCGCGCGGATCGTGTCGAGCGCGCTGCCGAGGCGGAGCTCGATCCGATCGGTGAGCCCGGCCTTCTCCCAGTGCTTGCGCGCGACCGAGGTCCACTCTTGGCTGACGTCGCAGCAGAGCAGCCTCCCGCCGTCGGCCAGGCCACGGGCGAGGCAGATCGAGGAGTAGCCGGTGAACGTGCCCACCTCGATTGCCGTGCGGGCCCGCGCGAGGCGGGTCACCAGCGTCAGCAAGGCGCCGAGCTCCGGGGCGACCTGCAGGCCGACCTCGTTCGGGTACCGATCCGCCGTCTCCGTGGCCAGTTCCCGCAGCACCGGGTCGGGCGGGGTGGAATGCGCCGTGAGGTACGCGTTGAGGTGGAGGCTGATCTGCTCGCTGCGCCGTGTCATAGCACCAATCTAGTTGCTCACCTCACGTCGGCTCGGTTCACTCCGGGGTGACCGTGACCAGCGTCCCGTAGGGCAGCAGGCCGTAGGCCTGCTTGGCGGTCGACGACGGCAGCTCCACGCAGCCGAGGGACTGGTTCCACCCGTAGCTGCCACGCGGGAAGTAGTGCACCGCGTCCCCGCCGTTGAAGTACGACACCCACGACACCGGGTCCGCATAGGAGGACCCGTCCGGGTTGGTGCCCTGCATGATCTGGAAGGGCAGCTTCTGGTACACGGGGAAGGTGCCGACCTCGGTCGGCGAGACGGAGATCCCCGTGTTCGCCGGAGTGGTGAGCCTCTTCTGGCCGTCGTGCCAGATGGTGAGCGTCTCCGGCAGTACCTGGTTGGCGATCGCGTAGCTGTACCCGCTGGTGTTGCGGTCGTCGTCGGCGGCCGCCTTCAGCAGCGACGCCCACACGGCGTTGGTCATCGTCTCCGTGGTCGCGAAGCCGTGGGCGGCCTCGAACCCGGTGATCGCGCCGCTGTCCACCGTGTTGGCGCTGCCCTGTGCCCAGAGCGAGTGCAGAGATGACGGGTATCCCGGCTGCCAGGTGAAGGTGCCGGCCGGCGGGTCGTACGCCGCGGCGAGCTGCGCCTGCGCGTTGTCACCCGGTACCGCCGCGCCGACGGCGGGCGCCCAGGTCAGCGGCAGGTAGCCGAGCTGCGCGAGGATCTCCTGAAGCCGCAGAGTGCTGTAGGTGCCGGTGCTGAAAGACGATGATGTGGAACGGACCGTTGTTTTGTCCTGGTCCGCCACGGCGGTGACCGTCACCTTGGTGGCGGCCGGGTACCCGGCGGCGGGCGTGAAGACGACGGTGTCCCCCTGCCGCGTCCAGGACCCGGCGACGGCCGGCTTCAGCGTCGGCATCGGCGCCGAAGCCGGCAGCGGCTCGTTGTAGGTGACGGTGACCCCGGCGGCCCAGTTGACGGCCCGGGCGTCGTCGCTCGGGGTGATCGAGACCAGCCGCAGCGGCGCGGTTTTGGCGTGTGCGGCGACGGAGGCGCTGGCTGTAGCGCCGCCGTCCGCCGCCGTACCGCCGCTTGATGAGGTGGCGGCAATGATGCCGGCGGTGGTACCGCCGACCGCGATTACCGCGCCGGATACCCATGCCGCGGTCTTCCGCGATATACTGCGCACAGTGAACCCCCCGATACTCAGTGCATGCAGCAGGTTCCATGTTCGCCATGTCGGTTACACAGCGTAATCTGTTAATTCCCTCTGTAGTTGCCAGGTATGCATCACCGAGATAACGGTCGACCCGGTCGGCGGCAATCGGTAAGCTTCTTGTTCCGGCCGCTTGCCGAGTTCGCCCGTGACCTCCGCTGGCGTACCATTGGTGGCGCATCACGGTGAGGGCGGAGACAGCCAGTCTCCGGTTCACGGTGCGCGGCAGCAGGGGCCGGTAGGCGTGTCCGGCTGTCAGGGGGTTGGGCCTGGAAAGGGCCCGGGTGGCTCAGTAGACAACGGAGTCCGTGCTCGTGGCCGACGGGCCGACTCCGGACCAAAGGCGTCGGCCCGGGCCCTCTTCCACTTTGACAGAGCCGGACACGAACAGAGGGTGATGCTGGCGATGGGCGAGTCTGGCGCGGTAGCGGACCGCGTGATCATTGTGATGCCGACCTATAACGAGCGGCAGAACCTAGACGGCATGGCCGGCCGGATCAGGGAGTCGGTGCCCGACGCCGACCTGCTTATCGTTGACGACAACAGCCCCGACGGCACCGGTGACCTGGCCGACAAGCTGGCGGAAGTCGATTCGCACGTGCACGTGATGCACCGCACGCAGAAGGCGGGCCTCGGCCGGGCCTACGTCGCCGGCTTTAACTGGGCGCTTGATAACGGTTACAACCGGATCGTCGAGATGGACGCCGACGGCTCGCACCGTCCCGAGGACCTGCCGAAGCTGCTGGCCGCCGCGGCAACCTCGGATGCGGTGATCGGCTCCCGGTACGTGCCCGGCGGCACCGTGGTGAACTGGCCGAGGTCACGGGAGATCCTCTCCCGTGGGGCCAACATCTACAACCGGCTGATGCTCGGCGTTCGGATCAAGGACGCGACCGGCGGCTACCGCGTCTACCGCGCATCGACCCTGCAGGCGATCGAACTGAACAGCATCGACTCGGCCGGCTACTGCTTCCAGATTGACATGACCCTGCGGACGCTCCAGGCGGGGCTGACCATCTCCGAGGTGCCGATCACCTTCGTCGAGCGTGAGCTCGGCGCCTCGAAGATGTCCAACGCGGTCATCGTCGAGGCGTTCACCCGGGTAGCGCAGTGGGGCATCGGCGCTCGCCTGCACGGTCACTCCGCGGCATCGATCCGCCGGTAGCTCAGGGCATGCGTCCACCCCGGGGGCTAACGCTCCCCGGGGTTACGCCGTTGAACTGCCTTTACTGAAGCGTGCGCGGTGCTAGGCGCTCTTGCGCTGCTGGACGTGGTTGGCTACGTCGGCGATGGCACGGGCCTCGACGGCGCGCCGCTCCCTGATGACCTCGAGCCGCTCGGCGAGAACGGCCTCCAGGTCCTCCTTGGTCCGTCGCTCCATGAGCATGTCCCAGTGGCTCCGCGGCGGCTTTGCCTTCTTCGGGGAAGGCGAGTCTCCGGTGCTTGCCGTCGCCATGGCGCCGCAAACGCGGCACTCCCACATCGGGGGTAGTTCCGCCTCGGCGGCGAAGGGCACGCTAAAATGATGTCCATTAGGGCAGTCGAACGGAACGTCAAGGCGCGGTGCCAGGTCCGTGTTCCGGTCGTTCTCGTAGCTCGTGGCGCCGAGCCGGGTTCCGCGAAGTGCGCGTTCGGCCATTACTTACTGCCTCCCAGGCGGTTGGCGATCTCTTTCGGCAACGCTGGATACCCGGACAAGATTCCCTCCGGCGCAGATGTCCAACCCCGTTCCGCCGGTGTTTCCGCCCGTCACCCCCCGACAACCCCAGCGAGCCCGGCGTTTTCGCCCGTCAGGGCCGCTTAACAATTCACGGGTGTCCGTGATGTTTCGCCCGGCCGCGTGAGCACCCGCGGATGCCACTGGCCGCGCTCGATGAGAATGTCGCGGAGCAACTCCACCTCGTCGGTCATCACCCCGTCCGCGCCGAGATCGAGCGCCCGCTCGATTCCCGTCCTGGTGTTCAGCGTCCAGACGTGAACCTGCAGGTCGAGCTGGTGGGCGCGGCTGATGAACTCGCGCGTCGCGATCTGCGGCGGCACCTGCGCGCACAGCGCGCCCGACCGGACCAGCCCGCGGGCCAGCGCGCTGCCCGGCTGCCCCAGGTATCTGAGCGCCACGCTGGCCGCCGGGGTGACCGCCAGGCAGACGGGGCGGTCCAGGGAGCGCTGCGCGGCGATCAGCCGGCCGGCGGAGAACGAGGTGATGCAGACCCGGTCCCACGCCCCGGTCCGCTTGAGCACCCCGGCGAGCGGCCCGAAGGTGCCCGCGTCCTTGAGGTCGATGTTGAACCTGAGGTCGGGGAACGTGCCGAGGACATCCTCGAGCAGCGGAATCGGCTCCGAGCCGCCCACCCGCGCGGCGGACACCTCCCGCCAGGGCAGCCTGCTGACCTGCCCGGCCCGGTCGGTGGCCCGGTTAAGGCCCGCGTCGTGGAAGGCGATCAGCTTCCCGTCCGCGGTCGACCGCGCGTCGGTCTCCAGGTAGGCGTAGCCGAGCCGCGCGGCATGATCGAACGCAGGCAGGGTGTTCTCCGGCTGCCGCGCCGCCCCGCCCCGGTGCGCGAACGCGAGCGGACGGGGATGATCCAGGTATTCAGCTGCCACGCTCCCGAGTATCACCGCCGCCCAGGCACGCCCGGTGAACGCCGGTGATCGCCCACATAGCGGCCAGACTAAGACACGCTCATCGAACCATCCCCCGCTTGCCAAGCGCGGAGCGCGAGGAGCTCGGGGCCGACGATGTCAGCGCTGAAAGTTTGGCCGGTCATAGGCGGCCAAACTTTCAGCGCTGACAAGGTTCTGCTGATAACAGCAAGAAGCGCGGAGCGCTAGCCGCGCGCTAGCCGGGGGTAGGGGCGGTCCATTCGCGGCGGCGGGCCTCGGCGAGGGCGATCGCGGTGGCGACGGCCACGTTGAGTGAGCCGACCCGGCCGACCTGGGGGATGTAGACGACCCCGCCCGCGGCCGAGAGCAGGGCGGGGGAGCACCCGTGGTCCTCGTTGCCGACTGCCAGGCAGACGGGGCCGTCCAGGGGCGCCTCGAAGAGCGGGATCGCGCCCGAGGCCAGTTCCACCGCTATGACCCGGTAGCCGTCCTCGGCGGCCTCCTTCGCGGCGTCGACCGGCGAGGGCGTCCGGTACGCCGAAAGGAACCGCTCGGTGCCGAGCGCGGTCTTGCCGACGGCGGGCAGGCTCAGGTCGGGTGTGTTACCGCAGAGCCAGACGGACTCCACGCCGAACACGGCGGCGGTCCGGATGATCGAGCCGACGTTGAACGGCTGGCCCACCGAGTCGAGCAGCAGCGCCAGCCGGCCCTGCGTGCTGCGTCGCCACTCCCGGTTGAGCCGCTTGACGTCCGTGGGCCGCAGCTGCCGGGGCGGGCCGCCGCCGGGGCCGGCCGTCGGGCCTCCCGGGCGGGTCGCCCCGTCGGGGGTCTCAGTTGCCATGGGCAGTCATCCTCGTGTCCCGACCGGGCGCGGCGATGGTCTCATGGGCGCCATCGGGCGAAGCACCGGTCCGTTCCACATCATAGGGGGCAGTTACCTGCAGCAGGCGGTAGCCGCTGCGCGCGGCCAGCCGCCGCACCTGCCATCCTTCGGTTTTCTCCAGCCAGTCGTGCAGGGAGTCGGCGCCCAGGTTGCGGCCCATCACCAGCGTCGCGCCCGCGCCGGGGGCGAGCCGGGCGAGCCACCGGCGGAGCAGCTCGTGCAGGGCCGGCTTGCCGATCCTGACCGGCGGATTGGACCAGATCCCGGCGAAGCCGGCCGGCAGGTCAGGCGAGTCGGGCAGCACGGCGCGGACGTTGGCCAGCCCGGCGCGGGCCGCGTTGGCGGCGCACAGCGCCAGGGCGCGCTCGTTCACGTCGATCGCCCAGACCGTCGCGCCGGGGGCGCGGACCGCCATGGCGCAGGCGATCGGGCCGTAACCGCAGCCGATGTCGAGCAGGTCGCCGGTCGCGGGCGGGGGCGGACCGGACTCGAGCAGGAACCGCGTCCCCGGGTCGAGGCGGCCGGGAGAGAACATCCCGGAATCGGTCTCAAGCTCCAGGTACAGGTCGGGGAGCACGACGCGGACCAGCCCGGGCCGGTGCGCGGCCTGCGGCTGCGGGGCGAAGTAGTGCCGGGATTCCGTCAACGGCCCACAGGCTGCTGCGCCGCGCCCGCGGGGCCGGCGGCGAGGGCCGGCTGGATAAAGCTCCGGTTGACCCAGCGCTCGACGACGAACGTCATCACCGGGATGGTCCCGGCCAGCATCATGATGACGGTCTGCCTGCGGGTCACCCCGAGCTTCTGCGCGAGCAGGTAGGCGAAGATCACGTAGCTGATGTAGAGAAAGCCGTGCAGCGTGCCGATGTTGTTGTCGATCCACGGCTTCCCCGCCGCGAACTGGAGCGGGACGCCGATGAAGCAGACGATGATGATCAGCACGCCGGTGATGTAGGCCATCACCCGATAGCGCAGCACGGCCGCACGCATGATTAGGGGTCCCTTCTTGGAATTGCTTCGAGTCGGCGTCGCGTCGGCGGCACGGCGTCCCAGCCGGTCAGCCGTAGTACCCGCGCCACCGGCCGTGGACCTTGCCATCGGCGTTCAGCCTGTCTAGGTAGGCGTTGTAGCTGGCGAGGTCGGAGTCGTCCGCGTCGTCGTCCGGCCGCTCGATCGGCCGGGTGCCGATTCCCTCGGGCAGGATCGGCCCGGCCGCCGCCGCGGCCGCGGCCGCTTCGACCTCCGCCGTGGTCGGGCCGCGCCGGGCCCGGAACTCGTCGCGGACGGTCCGCGCCCAGAAGATGACGCCGAATCCGGCGAACAGCGGCCACTCGAACGTGTACGCCCAGCTCAGCCCGTTACCGTCCATGGCCCGGTGGAACTGCCAGTCGCCCAGCCAGAGCATCCCCCAGAACGCCGCAATGACGAACAGGAGCCAGGCCAGCCAGCGCGGCGTGAGGAGAAAAAGCCAGCTCGGACCCGAGGCCCTCGCGGGCTCCTCGGCTACGGCCGGGGCGTCCACGGTGGCCGCGTCCACTGGCGCGGAACCGGGGGTTTCCATGTCAATGAGCGTATCGCGCCTCCCGAGGGG
This sequence comes from uncultured Actinomycetota bacterium, assembly GCA_963844925.1. Lineage (GTDB taxonomy): Bacteria > Actinomycetota > Actinomycetes > Streptosporangiales > Streptosporangiaceae > Trebonia. The sequence goes on from CAWJQG010000006.1 coordinate 150,714, forward strand.
GTCGACAGCCACGGTGGCCGATATGACATTGTTGTGTTATGCGGCGTTGTATCGTGCGGGTTGACGGGGCTGTGCTTGCCAAGACAGGGGCAGCCGGGTGAACGCGGAGATCGTGATTTTCGGCGGGAGCGCCCATCCGGAGCTGGCCGATGAGATCTGCCGGTACCTGAGCGTGCCGCGCAGCCCGGTGCGGATCACCCGGTTCGCCAATGACTGCCTCCAGGTGCAGCTCCAGGCCAACTGCCGGGAACGTGACGTGTACCTCATTCAGCCGCTGGTGCCGCCGGTGCAGGAGAATCTGGTGGAGCTGCTGCTGATGGCCGACGCGGCGCGCGGCGCGTCCGCCGCCCGGGTGACGGCGGTCATGCCGCACTACGCCTACGCGCGCTCGGACAAGAAGGACGAGCCGCGTATTTCCATCGGCGGTCGCCTGGTCGCGGACCTGCTGGTCACGGCCGGCGTCAACCGGGTGCTGACGCTGACCCTGCACTCGGCCGAGGTGCACGGGTTCTTCTCCGTCCCCGTCGATCACCTGCACGCGCTGCGCGAACTCGCCGCGTACTTCAGCAGGAAGGACCTGTCCCACGCCGTCGTGCTCTCACCCGACCTCGGCTATGCGAAGTCCGCGGCGGCCTTCGCCCGGCGGCTCAAGGTGCCGGTGGCGGCCGGGGCGAAGGAGCGGTTCAGCGACTCGAAGGTGACGATCTCGGCGATCATCGGCGAGGTCGCCGACCGGGACGTGATCATCCTCGACGACGAGATCGCCCGCGGCACCACGGTGATCGAGCTGCTGCAGGTGCTCCGCCGGCAGGAAGTCCGGTCGATCAGCATCGCCTGCACGCACGGGCTCTTCGCCGACGGCGCGCTTGAGAAGCTGGCGGCCGCCGAGGACGTCACGGAGATCGTCTGCACGAACTCGGTGCCGATCCCCATCGCGCACCCCAAGCTGACCGTCCTCTCGGTCGCCCCGGCCCTGGCCGAGGCGATCCGCCGCACTCACGACGGCGAGTCGGTCAGCGTCCTCTTCGAGCAGTAATCCAAAGGCTTTGATGAGTAACGGCCGGTTGCTTCGCCTGGCGCCGCCCGTTGCTCTGCTCTGCTGCCCGGGATCACCCGGGATCACCCGAAGCGGTTGGGGCCGCGGGTGCCCTCAAGCAGGATGAAGACCAGGATGACGATGGAGCCGACGATCGGGATGAGCCCGATGAAAAGCCAGAAACCGGACCGGTCGGTGTCATGCAGCCGCCGGACGGACAGCGGGAGCCTGACGATGAAGAGGCCGATCCAGGTCAGGTAAAAAGACACGGCCAACAGCGCGCCCGCAGAATGGGGTGCCGCGCCGACTCCCCCGACGACGAATCCGACGACCGTGAAGACGATGACCGTGAACAAGGCGAACCACCAGTACGCGGAGCGCGATGCCCGGCCCTGGTACACGAACGAGTTCTTGAACGCCAGCTTGATCGCGTCGCCGAAGCCGACCGGGCCGCCGCGCAGGTAGCCCTCGGGCCCGGGCGGGGGAGGAGCGTAGGGAGCGCCATAACCCGGCTGGTACGGCTGCTGGCCGTCCTGTCCCTGCGGTTGCTGCCCGTAGGGGCCGCCGCCGTAGGGATCGTTTGGGGTGCTCATCCGTACCTCCGATTTCCGGCACTAAAGTGCCGGGTGACCAAGAACAGTGCCTGATTCTCCTGGCTGACCGGGGTCTCCGGTCTGCTGGGGAACCTCAAGATCGTGCATGATCGCCTCGTACCGCATACCCTTCTGGTCGTACTCCCTCCGCAGCGCCCCGAGTTTTTCGCGGTATTCGGCCTGGTAAACCTCCGGATAGCGGTCGGCCATGTCACGCAAGACCTGAACCGCCTCGGTTCGCGCGGCCATTGCCTCCTGATGTCCGCCAGCATGGTCGAGGGCGATACTCAGATTGCCTAGTGCCATGGCGAGGTCTGCTTGGCTGGCGTCGGGGTTGGCAGCGGCGAGGGCGCGGCAGATGGTGACGGCTTCTTCTATGGGCGCTAGCGCTTCCTGGTACCGGTCGACCCGAATGAGCCCGGCGCCGAGGTTGTTCAGCGCCATAGCGAGGCTGCCTTGGTGGACGCCGGGATGAGCGGCAGCGTAGGCGCGGTAGAGGGCGACGGCCTCTTCGATCACATCCAGTGCTTCCCGGTACCGGCTAACGCGCTCAAGATGCGTCCCGAGGGTGTTGAGTGCAAAGGCGAGTCCGACTTGGTGGCCAGCAGGGTTGGCGGCTGCCAGGACGCGGTAGAGGCCAATGGATTCTTCTGCGGCATCCAGCGCTTCGCGGTAGCGGCCGGGCGTACCGAGAAGGATGCTGAGGCCGTTTAGTTTCATGGCGAGGCCGTCTCGGTGGACATCGGGATTGGCGGCCGCCAGGAAACGGCCCAGGGTGACGGCTTCTTCGGCGACGTCTAGTGCTTCCCGCTGTCGGCCAACATAACGGAGGCCGTTGCTGTAGTTGTACAGTGCCTCGGCAAGGGGGGCTTGGTTGGCGCCGGGGTTGGCGGCCGCTGCGACTCGCCAGGCGGTGACGGCTTCTTCGCCGGTGTCTAGCGCTTCGCGGTGTCGGCCGAGGATCTCCAGCGGTATGGCCAAGAGCCCCAAAGCCGACGCGAGCCCGGCTTGGTTGGCGTCGGGGTCGGCGGCTGCCAGGACGCGGTAGAGGCCGACGGCTTCTTCGGCGGCGTCCAGTGCCTCGCGGTGTCGGCCGACGCTGCACAGCTGTCCGACGAACAACTCCAAAGACGAGGCGAGCGCGGCTTGGTAGGCAGCAGGGTCGGCGGCTGCCAGGACGCGGTAGAGGCCGACGGCTTCTTCGGCGGTGTCTAGGGCTTCGCCGTACCGGCCCACGATTCCTAGCTTATGGCCAAGGCCCCCCAGTGACATGGCGAGACTATCTCGGTGGGCGTCGGGGTCGGCGGCTGCCAGGACGCGGTAGAGGCCGACGGCTTCTTCGGCGGCGTCCAGTGCCTCGCGATAGCGGCCCACATCTTGGAGACGGCTGCCGAGGCTGTGCAGCGCTACGGCCAGGTCGATCTGGTGGGCGGCAGGGTTGTCAGCGGCCGCGGAACGGCGCAGAGTGACGCGCCAGGCCGCGATCGCCGTTCGCGTCTGAAGCAGAACGTACTCCGGGATCAGGCGATCGAGTTCGTCAAGTTCACTAAGCGTCCACCCGCCGGCTGACGTGAGCTGCCCGGCGACGACCGCGTCGAGCAGCCGACGGCCCTCGCCTCCGGCAAGCGCTGCCTGGGCCGCCGCGAGCACGCGGCGGCGTACGTCGCCGGCCCCGAAATCGCCAAACAACGGCCCGGCTGCATCCATCCAGTCCGCCGCGCGGGCTAGCAGCCCGAGCGCTCTGGCCGCCTGCTCGTCGGTTAGTCCCGCCCGAAGGCTCTCCGCGAGAGCCGGGCTAGCGGTCAGCTGGCTGACGACGAACCACTCGCCGATCACGTCCGGCCGGATGCGCGGCGCGGCGCCCGACTCGCCCGGATAAAGCCCCGATATCCACGCCGCGATGTCGTAGCGTCGCTCGGCGAGGGCGTCGCGGAGCTCGGGCACCCGCCGCATGATCTCTTCAGCCTCGACGTCGCTGTCCGCCCCAAGCAGCGCCAGCGCGGCGACGGCCCGTTCCCGAAGCGCCTCCGACGGCGCGCCGCCGCTGCCCCAGTCCCGCGCCTTCGCCAGCGCGTCCCACCGCCGCTTCTCATGCCGCATCAGCGCCTCGGCCACTTCGCCGAACGACAGCCGACAAGGATCGGCCTGCCCATCGCCGGTCCCGAGGACGGCCAGCAGCGCCTGTGCCTGGATCATCCCGAACGGCGAGGTCGCGGCCCTCGCGCCGGGTGGGACCACCTCCGGCAGCACGGGCGCGGACTTATCGAGCGCTGCCTCGAACGCGCGCATCGCCTCGCCGAACCAGCGGGTCCGATCGTCGCTGCCACCCTCCGGCTCCAGTTCCAGTGCCAGCGCTCTGGACGCGACCCAGGCATGCCGTTCCTCCAGCCGCGGTTGCGCAACGAGGGAAGCTCGCAAGCCTTCGGCTGTCCGGGTGATCAGCACCACCCGGATGGTCGGCGCGGCGTCGTGCTCAGCGAGCGAGTCAAGCAACGCAACCAGGTCGGGCCGCCCGTCGGCGTCGTCCACCAGGATCACCGTTGGCTCACCGCACGCTGCCACGGCCTCGACCGCCGTGGCGCCCATCCCGGCGTGCAGCCAGCCGGACGCCCAGCCCTCAGGCGCCCGCGAAGCGAACTGCAGCGCCAGCCGCGACTTGCCCACGCCCGCGGGGCCGCTCAGCAGGAAGACCGGGCTCGCCGCCGTGTCGTCATCCCGCCACTCGAAGAGTCGGCGCAGCTCACGATTCCGCCCGCGGAACGGCATCGGCGACCGGTCCGCCCGCAGCAACGCCAGCGGATCGGCCCGGTTCGCGGCGACGGCCTTCTCCGGGTCCCCGGGTATCGGTGCCGTCAGGGCGTCGAGCACCCGTCGCCGGGCTTCGATCGCGTCGCCGCGCGTGTCCCGCGAGTTGTAGACACGATCGACGATCACCCCAGCCAACAGCGCAGCTGCCGCCCCGACCGCCCCGGCCAGCCACCCGGGCGCACCAAGCCCCGCGGCGCTTCCCCCTGCGGCGGCTAGCACCACCGCCCCGGCAAGCACCACATACGTGATGCGCGCATGCCCGCGTCTATCCAATGCAACCCCGCCCGTCAACAGCTGCTGGAACAGCTAGGAAGCTACCGCTTGCGAGAACTCCGCTACTAACATTGCCAGGCGGTCGCCCAACGAGAAATCCAGTGGGCGGTAATGATGAAGCCCGGCACGTTCGGAAGAATGATTTTGATCTTGGTTCTCCGCCGGTTCCATCTCGGCTGGCGGCGGCTGCGCTCCGGTGAGGCTGGTCCCGGACTCGGCGTCCCGGCGGCCGAGTCGGCCGAGTCGCGTTTCCGCGGCGCGGTCCCCTCCGTCGGCGTGATCATGCTCGCCGTCGTCGTCGTGGTGGTCGTCGTGGGGGTGCTCCCACGCCTCAGGCATGGCTGCTGACCCTCCGCGCCGACAAGCCCCGCTAACGCGACGCCCCGACGCGCGTTTTTCGGCAGTTCGGTCAGGAGGCGTCGAGGAAGGCCTTGACCTCCGGGCCGGCGAACTGGGCGCCGTAGCCGGCGTTGAGGACGAGGGCGGCCACCGCGATGTCCTCATTCGGGTCGAAGGCGATCAGCCAGCTGTTGGGCTGCCCCTGACCCACGATGTCGGCGGTCCCCGTCTTGGCGTACACGTCCTGGCCGAAGCCGATGCCGGCGGCCGTGCCGGAGGTGACCACGGCCCGCATCACCTCCTTGAGGTAGGTGTCGGTGCTGGTCGGCAGCGGGTCGGCGGTCACCTGCTTGGTCCCCGGCACCAGGATCGGCTGCTCGAAGGAGCCGTAGTCCACGGTTGCGGCCACCGAGGCCATCGCGATCGGGGAAGCGACAAGGTACCCCTGGCCGAAGGCCTCCTGGGCGAGCTCGGACCCCGAGGCGGTGGCCGGCGCGTTGAAGTACGACGCGGACAGGCTGCCGATCCCGATGTCCCACTTCTGGTCCAGGCCGTAGTAGTCCTTCGCTGTGCTCGCCAGCTTGCCGTAGAGGTACGGCTCCTGGGTGGTGAACGCGTTGTTGCAGGACTGCGCGAAGTCGGTGATGAACGGTGTCCCGGCCGGCTCGGACTCCTTCTGGTCGTTGTGGTACGTGATCCCCTGGATGGTGTACGTCGGGGGGCAGGCGACCGGGGACTGCGGGGTCAGGATCCCGGCGTTGAACAGCGCCGTCGCTGTGATGACCTTCATCGAGGAGCCAGGCGCGACCGCGGCGGTGAGCGCGAAGTCGTTTGCGCCGTCGTTGTTGGCGATGGCGAGGACATCCCCGGTGGACGGCTGGATGACGACCATCGAGCTGTTGTTGTGCATGGCGACCGCGGCGCGCGCCGCCGTCTCGTCCGCGGTGGTGATCGTCGTGGTCACCGAGGGGATGTTGTCCGGCGCTACGACGATTGCCTGGCTGTTCTTGACGACCGTGCCCTTGGCGGTCTCGATCTGGACGTCAAGACCCGGCTTGCCCTCCCCGGCCGGCGGGGACTTGCTGAGCAGGTCGGAGATATTGCTCAGGCCCGCGTCGCCGAAGGTGGTGAGGCCCTCGCCGTTGGCGTCGGTGACGAGGCCGACGCTGGGGGCGACCGCGACGGCCGCCAGCCGCGTGGTCGTGGTGATGTTGGGCGCGACCACGTCGGGCTGCCAGTCGATGAACCAGATCGACGAGTTCGCCTGCTGGTAGGCGGTCAGCGTGGACTTATAGCTCCACGTGCCGCGCACGAGCTTGGTGCCGTCCTTGGCCGCCACCGAGGCGTCGACCGCGAACTCGGCCGTCTCGCGGGCGGCCGCGGTGGTGGACCCGGCAGCGCTGGCCACGCTGCCTGTCGTCGCGGTCATCTTCCCTAGATCCAGGTACTTGGCATAGGTCGCGAGCGCGGCCCGGGCGGCCGCCGGGTGGTTGGTGTAGTTGGCGGCCTCGGTCAGGTTCCCTGACCGCCATGCCTTGAGGAACGCCGTGGTGATCTGCTGTCCGTCCGCCTGCGGCGTTGACCCGGTCGGGATCAGGCCGTAGGTCGGCGTGCCGGGGCCGTTGTGCTTGATCACCAGCACGGTCACCCCGGCGATCACCGCGATCACCGCGACCGCTCCGGCGGTGATCGACCAGAGGAGCTTGCGCCGCTTCCTCGGCTGCCGCGCCGGCTTCGCCTCCGGCCGATGGCGCCCAGGTCCCCCGGGATCCCCGCCCCCCACCGTCCAGGTCGGGGTCGTGCCCGTCCCCTCCGGCCTCGGCCCGAAGGGCCCGAGCCCGGGCTGGCCGTTCCGCCCCTGCTGGTTGTAGGGCGGCTGGTCCGCCCGGGTCGGCTGGGCCGCCTCCCACGGCGGCCTGCCGTACCCGGATCCCTGCTGGCCATAGCCGGCGTCCTGCTGGCCGTATCCGGGCTGGTCGTACCCCTGCTGCGGGTACCCGGACTGCCCGGACTGCCCTGGCTGGGGGTAGCCCTGCTGCCCGTACGGGCGTGTCCCATCTTGGCCGTACGGACCCTGGGGGTTCGAACTGTGTCCGCTCGGTCCCTGCCCCACCGTCGGCGTGGCGGCGGTGGGGTCCTCGGGCTCGCCCCACCATCCGGCTGAACTGCTGTCCTTCGGGTCCCTGGTCACCCAACTGACCGTACCTATCCGCTGGCGATGCTTGGTAGAAATTCGCTCAAAATCAGAGGTATTTGTCAGTTGGAATCTGCCCTGGCAGCGCCGCCGCGCCCCGTTCGGAAGATCCGGCGGTTAGCTGGCGCTGCCCGTGGCGGTGACGATGATCCAGGCGAGCACCAGCGCCTCCTCCTGCCAGGCGTCGTAGCGGCCGCTGCGGCCGCGGTGCCCGGCCTCCATCTCCGTCTTCAGCAGGAACGGTCCGCCGGAGGCGACCGAGCGCAGCCGCGCGATCCACTTGGCGGGCTCGTGGTAGAGCACCCGGGTGTCGTTCAGCGACGTGATCGCGAAGATCGCCGGGTAGCACACGGCGGCGACGTTTTCGTACGGGGTGTACGACTTCATGTACTCGTACACGGCCGGGTCGTGCAGCGGGTCGCCCCACTCCTCCCACTCGGTCACGGTGAGCGGCAGCGACGGGTCGAGGATCGAGTTCAGCGCGTCGACGAAGGGGACCTGCGCGACGATACCGGTGAAGGCCGACGGCGCCAGGTTGGCGACCGCGCCCATCAGCAGCCCGCCGGCCGACCCGCCCCGCGCGACCAGCCGCGACGCGGAGGTCCAGCCAGCAGATACCAGCTGCTCGGCGCACGCCGCGAAGTCGGTGAACGTGTTCCGCTTGGTGAGCATCTTCCCGTTGTCGTACCAGGGCCGTCCCATCTCGCCGCCGCCCCGGATGTGCGCGATTGCGAACACGAACCCCCGGTCGAGGAGCGAAAGCCGGGGGATCGAGAAGTTAGGGTCGATCGAGATCTCGTAGCTGCCGTACCCGTACAGCAGGCACGGCGCGGACCCGTCGCGCGGGGTTCCCTTCCGGCAGACGAGGGAGACCGGCACCCGGGTGCCGTCGTCGGCCACCGCCCACTCCCGGTACTGCTCGTAGGCGGCCGGGTCGTAGCCGACCCCGGCCGGGGAGGGCAGTACCTGCTGCTGCTTCAGCAGGGTGAGCGCGCCGGTCGCCATGTCCAGGTCGTAGACGGTGGACGGGGTGACCAGCGAGTTGTAGCCCAGCCGGAACCGGGTCTGGGTGTACTCGGGGTTGGACCCCGGGCCGACCGTGTAGAGCGGTTCGGGGAAGGTGACCGGCCGCTCCGGGCCCGCGCCGGAGGCGGGCAGCACCGACAGCCCGGTCAGCCCGTCGCGGCGGTAGGAGACCACGAGGTAGTCGGCGAACGCGTCCACCGACAGCAGCCGGGTGTCGGCCCGGTGCGGTATCACCGGCGTCCAGGCGGCGGGGTCGCCGTACCCGGCCGCGCCGGGCAGCGGCGCGGCGGCCAGTTCGAAGTTCTCGGCGCCGTCGTTGTGCAGGACGAGCAGCCGGTCGCCGGCCACCTCGACCCCGTACTCCACGCCGAACCGCCGCGGCGCGACCACGGCGAAGGAGCCCGAGGGGTCGGCGGCGTCGAGCAGCCACGCCTCGCTGGTCAGCTTGGACGATGTGTGGATTTCGATGTACCGCTCGTCGCGGGTGAGCCCGACGCCGAGCCAGAACTTCTCGTCGGCCTCCTCGAAGACCACCACGTCCGACGACGCGGGCGTCCCGACGGCATGCCGCCAGACCCGGTACGGCCGCCACGCGTCGTCGACGGTGACGTAGAACAGGGTCGACCCGTCGCGCGACCAGGCGCAGCCGTAGTGGGTGTTCGGCACCTCGTCGTCGAGCACCGCGCCGGTGGCCAGGTCCTTGACCCGCAGGGTGAACCGCTCGTCGCCGGAGAAGTCGGTGGAGTACGCCAGCAGCCGCTCGTCCGGGCTGACCGAGATCGCTCCAAGGGAGAAGAAGGCGGCGCCGGCCGCGAGCTCGTTCCCGTCGAGCAGCACCTCCTCGCCGTCGAGGGGCTTGCCGTCCTCCGGCATCGGCGGGGTGATCTCACCGTCGCGCACCCGACGGCGGCAGTTGATCGCGTACTGCTGACCCTCGACGGTGCGCGTGTACCGCCACCAGTTCCCCTTGCGCACTGGCACCGACAGGTCGGTCTCCTGGGTGCGCGCCTTGATCTCGTCGAAGATCTCGGACCGCAGCTCGCCCAGGTCGGCGGTTGACGCCTCCGTAAAGGCGTTCTCCGCCTCCAGGTAGGCGATGACTTCCGGGTCCTTCGGGTCGGTGAGCCAGGCGTAGGGATCGGTCACCGTGTCGCCGTGATGCGTGCGCTCGGTGGGCACCTGCCTGGCGATCGGGGGGTTGCTCATGAGCCCTCAGTCTAGACCGAGCTCAAGATCAGACGAGCTCGACCGGCCGCCGACCACGATCCCCTCCCGCCGACGCCCGAAATGGGCCGGTTATCCCCGAGCAACGACAGCTCGCCTACGGTGTCGGGCCAATCTGGACGTTCGTGGGATGGCCGCCATTGAAGTGCAGCAGCGATAGTGCGCCGGTGGCAAGGGTCAGCCAGCGGGTCAGCGTGTTGCGCGGCAGCAGCGCCACCGTCACCCAGGCGATCGAGGAGTACCAGGGCAGCGACCACGGCGCGACGACGATCCAGGCGAACGTCAGCGCGCAGGTGGCGGCGACGACCAGCGGCACGTCGGGCGAGAGACGCTTGTACAGGTACCAGGCAAGCGCGAGCATCAGCGGCGGCCAGGCGAACTCGATCATGGTGTTCAGCACGTGCGTAGCATGAATCTGGGTAGCGTGGCTCGAGTGGCGGGTGGCCAGGGTGACGATCTCCTGGAGCCCCCGCCAGACGGTCGGCGAGATCACCATGCCGGACGCGTGGCCGAGCGTGCGCAGCGCGACCAGGCCGTAGCTGAAGTAGTAGAGGCCGAACGTTGTCAGCCCGGCGATGACGCCGATCCTGATCAGCCGCGCCCAGGCCTGGTCGTGCAGCAGCGGGATCGCGATGCCGAGCGCGACGAGGACGGCGTTCACCTTGATGCCGCCGGCCACGCCGACGAGCAGCCCGACGGCGACATCGTGCCAGATCCTGGTACATCGCCTGGACAGCACGATCGCCGCGATCGCGAACAGCGCGAGCAGCGAGTCCAGGTGCCCGCCCATCACCAGCTCCACGATTATCAGCGGGTTCGCCACCCACAGGAGCACCGCCCGCACCGGGTTCGCCGCGGTCCGCAGCAGGATGTAGCCGGCGATGACGAACGCGGCGCCCATCATGATCATCAGGACCCACAGGGTCAGCCAGGCCCTGGTCCCGCCGATCTCCGCCGCCAGCTGCTGCGTCCAGGTTGCCACCGGCCCGTAGACCGAGGGCGTCGTGCGCCAGTACGGGCTGACCAGGATCGTGTACGGGTTGGTCGGGTTGGCCCCGGCCCCGCCGGGTAGCTGCGAGGGGAGATATGTGTAGGGGTTGTGGCCGAGGGCGGCGATCCGCCCGTAAGCGGCGTAGCTCGCGGCGTCGGAGGAGCCGACCGGGGTGATGTTCACCAGCACGGCGATGGCGCCGACGGCCGTCCAGAAGACGCGCCGGGGGTTCGGCGACCAGCCACGGCTGTTGGCCCACAGCATCATGGCGAGCCCGAGGCAGCACAGCCCGATCGAGCCGTACATGATGAGGTCGGCGACCGGGTCGGGCAGGTGCGGCGCGCCCAGGTCCCTGGCCACCGACGTGAGCGGCAGCAGCACGGGGGGAGTGGCCACGCTCGCCGCGGGCGCGGTGGCGCACAGGCCGACGAAGGCGACGCCGCCGAGGCCGAGGGCGGACAGGATCACGGCGGGCAGCGGACGGGCGAGCGGGCTGTGCGAGAGCACCCGGATGACGACACCCATCGCGGCCTCGACGCGCCCGCCGGGGATCGGCGGCTCGGCCAGCTTGACGGGCCCGGCCGGCTGGGCGATTTCCGGCGGCGAGTCGGCCAGATTGGGCGGGGGCGTGTCCAGGCGGGAGGCGTCTAGCTGATTGGCAGCGGGCCGCCCGGCGTCGGTGGCTGACCGTCCGGCCGCGTGATTGCGCGGCGGCGGGTCCACCAACAAGGTCATGAATTTCCTCCTGGCATGGACGCACGCCCACTAGACGGGATTGTCACGGACCGCCGGAGCCCCGCGCGCGTAAACCCCCGATCCGCACGCCATCCTACTGCGCGATCTTGGCGGGACCTTAACCTTTGCTGCGCGTGTACCTGGAACCTTTGCTGCGCGTTTACCTTGGCAGGCCCCGGTGGAACTCACAGCACGGAACCACATACCCACGCTCGTCGGCGTCATGCGAGACCGATCCGTGGCCGACGCGACACCTCCGTGTGACTGTTTTCACAGACTGCGCCCGGATGATCTCCCCGGGCGACCGACCAGCTCCCCCGGGCGACCGAGCAGCGCCGCGGCGGCCGCACAATGGAGACCATGGCACACCGAGCGCGCTACGCGGCCGCGATGACGGCGATCACCAGGCGGCTGCCGTTCGGGCTGTCCGAGGTCGTCGAGCCGAACATGCTCGGCTACCTGCTGATCAACCTCTGCACGTTCTGCATCGACCTGGGGTTGCTCGGCCTCTTCCACGGTAAGGAGAGGCTGCCGATACCAGTGGCGGTCACCCTCTCCTACGGCACGGCGTCGCTGATCAGCTACGTCCTCAACCGGGTGTTCAACTTCCGCAGCCACGCCGACGTCGGCAGGCAGCTCCCGGTCTTCGTGGCGGTCAGCGCGTCCAACTACCTGATCTTCGTGCTGGGCTTCACCGACCTGCTGGCCACGGTCGGCGTCTACTACGAGCTCGCCCGGATCATCGCCGCCTGCTGCGAGGGCGTCTACCTCTACTGCATGATGCGCTGGGTCGTCTTCCGCGACGTCGCTGGAGCTGCCGCAGGGGGGACCGAGGCCAGCGGGACCGAGACCAAGCCGGTATCCGGGCCTGCGGCCCGGCCGGGCTAGCCGCCGGTAGTGACGCTCGTCGCGGTCGTCGCGGTGAGCCTGGCGTCGTTCAGGTCGTGCTGCACCAGCCGGGCTACATCCTCGATCGTGTTGATCCCGTACTGCTCGTCGTCGTTCGTGTTGGCGTTCACGGACAGCACCGCCATCATGTAGTCCTTGCCGTGCCCGGTGAAGGCGCCGATGCTGTTGATGTGCCAGCCGGTGGCATCCGGCAGCCAGCCGTTCTTCACGTGCCAGGTCAGGTCGGACGGCGTGCCGGCCGTGACGCCCCACGCCTCCCAGCTGACCGCGTGGGCCATCAGGTCGAGCTCGTATGCGCGGGAATTGGCGTCGAGCACCGAGTTCGCCGCGGTGAGCAGCTCGAGCAGCAGCATCTCGTCGTGCGCGGTGACCTGGGTGAGCCCCCAGGGGCCATCCTGGCCGAGCTGGGTCTCGCCCATGTCCGCCAGGTTGAGGAAGTGCTGGAGGTTGTCCATCCCCACCTCGTCCCACAGGGCGGTCGCGGCGTCGTTGTCCGACTGCTCGATCATCAGCGTGGCCTCGTTCTTCTCCCACGACGACAGCGGCGTCTTCGTCTCCTGGTGCCAGCGCAGCAGCGCGCCCAGGATGATCGCCTTCACGATGCTGGCGGAGTCGAAGTGCTTCGAGCCGTTGAATGTGCAGTGCAACCCGGTGACCCGGTCATACACGGAGACCGCGTGCTCGCCGTTGCGTCCGCGCAGACCCGTCCAGATGTCGGCCGAGACCCGCGCGGCGAGCGCGCGGTGATCAGCCGGCGCCGTGCAGAGGCCCTCGCGGACGGTGGCTGAGGAGGCCGGCGTCGCCGTGGCCGCCTTAGTCTTCTCCGTCTTGGTCAGGGCCGCTGCCGACGCCGAAGCCGTAGCGCTGGAAGCGGAGGCCGACGTGGCGGCCACGCCCGCGGCAGAGCTACAGGCGACGATGGCAGCCATCAGCACGGCCGAGCCAGCAAACAGCGCCCGCATCCCCATCGCTCATCCGCTCCATCCGTGTGTTTCGTAGGTCCCGCACGGCGTCGGCGTAGGCGCCGCTGAGCAATCAAGGGATACCTATATCAGCGCACTCCGCTACGCTGAGTGACCATGACAACGAGGGCATCCGTGTCGGACGTCAACCTCCTGATTCGCGGTGGTTGCGTCCTGACGGCGGGTTCGGCCGGAGGCCTGCCTTGCGCGGGCGTGCACGTCACACGTCCGGGACGTGCGCGATACAGACAAGCGGTTAAAACATCGACAACCTGACACGGAGCTGATTGATCGCTCAGGAGCTGGCGCGGAGCTTGTTTATGCCGCTGCGTTGAACTGCGATCGGGGAAACGCGAAGCAACGCCTGCGTTCCAAATATGTTGTTGCTTTTCTTGAATTTCCGGGACGCTTCCGACCTGCGGGAACCTCTCCCGGAACCAGCCTGACCTGCGCTTGCGCTGTCCGGACGAGCGCCGCGACGTGGCGCTTAACATCGTCCCTGGCGGGGCATGGAGAATTACGAACGGTAGCTTTGTAGTTACCGCAGGTCGGTGTCGGTTACGTCGGTTGGCCAGATATTCACGGACATAACATCGTACGATCGGGATCGGCTAAGCGCCTGCCGTGCTCCGCCGCCGCTCTATTGCCTAGCCTCACGGAGTCGTATGCGTCTGGTTGCCCGGTTGATGATCGCGGGGGTGGCGCTGGCTACCGGAGGGCTGACGGCGGGGTGCTCATCCGCGGTCGTGCCCGACGCGCAGGGGGCGACCCACCCGGCGGCGATATCGTCGCCCGGCCGGCCCGTCACGGCGACCGTGCCGGCGTCCTCCGCGACCAAGACCTGCGGACGCTTCGGCCGGCCCGGCGCTCGACGTCGTCGGCGCGCCGCGCGGGGTCAAGGCCAAGGAGGGCATCTTGGTGGACGTCACCACCGGCCAGGTGCTCTGGTCCAAGGACGCGAACGTCCCCGTGCCGATCGCCTCCATCACCAAGGTGATGACCGCGTTCGTCATCCTCCAGTCCGGGGACCTGAACCAGGAAATCACCGTGCCCAAAGCGGTGGTCAACTACGTCGCCAAGTACGGCGCGGAGGCCGCCGGGCTGATCCCCGGGAAGGTCTACACCACCGACGAGCTGCTGCACGCGATGCTGATCGTCTCGGCCGCCGACGCCGCCTACACCCTCGCGAACGCCTACGGCCCCGGCCTGCCGGCGTTCATCGCCAAGATGAACGCCGAGGCGGCCAAGCTCGGCCTGACCGGCACCCACTTCGCCTCGCCGGACGGCCTGCCGTACCCGACCGAGTACTCCACCTACTCCACCCCGGCCGACCTGGTGACGCTGGGCCAGCTGGCCATGGAGAACCCGGCGTTCCGCTCCATCGTGGGTCTGCAGTACTTCAACCTGCCCAAGGGCTCCGGCCACCCGGCCGCCTCGTGGTCGACTTCCGACGAGCTGCTCGGCCACTACCCCGGCGTGATCGGCATAAAGTCCGGCTACACCGACGCCGCCGGCCACACCCTCCTCTTCGAGGCCATCCGCAACGGCCGCACCCTGATCGGCGTTGTCCTAGGCTCCCCGCCGACCAACCCGGCCACCGCCGCCCAGGACGCCTCAAAGGTCCTCAACTGGGGCTTCGCCCTAACGCAATCCGGGTTAGTCGCGCTGGCGGGAGCTGCCGAGCA
>CAWJQG010000007.1:0-36932 GCA_963844925.1 uncultured Actinomycetota bacterium
GGCGGGCCGACCCGGTCCTACGACGGCCAGCGATTCGACCGCGACCGCAACGACCGTTCAGTTCGCGATAGCCGCGCCCCGCGCGGCAACTCGTTCCGGCGCGACGACCGGCCCGCCGCCAGTGACCGGCCGCCCTACGCCGACCGGGCGGCCGGCGGCGACCGCCCGTACCGTCAGGACCGGGACTTCCGCAACGGCCAGGGTTCGGCCCCGGCCTGCCGCGGCGGCGACCGGCAGTTCTCGCAGGACCAGCCGCCGTTCCGCGGCAACCGGGACTTCCGCGACTCGGGGAACGGCGGCAACACCCGGCCCGAGCGTGGCGACTGGTATCCGCGTGCGGACAGGCCTTACCGTGGCAGCGCGCTGACGGGCGGCGACCGGCGGCCAGGCGCGAGCGGCGGCTGGCAGTCCGGCGACTCAAGCAGCCGTAACGGCACGGGAAATCGCTCGTTCTCCGGATACCGGCCGGCCGAGAGCCGGGACGGTTCCGGGCGGGCCAGCAGGCCGCAGGCGGCTGGGCGTCCGGGCGGCGCACGGGACCGTTCAGGGTATTCAGCGGGGCGTAGCGGGACCTTCAAAACGCGGGACCACGGACGCTGACGACATTTCTGACATATCTGCCCAGGCAGCGGGCTTGAGAGTCGGCCCAGTTTTCCGGCCAGAGAAGCCCGATCCGAGCCGCAGGATGCGGTAGATTAGCCGTAGCTGTTGTCGGACTTTGCGATCTTGAATTCGCTCGCGGTTTCAAGTAACGGACGATTTACAGGTCGACGCCCAAGTCTCGTACGGCGGCGGTATCCCACAGCTGACTCGCGTGAAGTGCGTGGGTCTCAGGCACATCCAGAAGGACAAATAGCAAAAATGGCTCAGGGGACCGTAAAGTGGTTCAACGCGGACAAGGGCTATGGCTTCATCGCCCCAGACGACGGTAGCGGTGACGTCTTCGTTCACTTCTCCGCGATCGAGGCGAATGGGTACCGCAGCCTCGAGGAAAACCAGAAGGTCGAGTACAGCGTGACCCAGGGGCCGAAGGGTCCGCAGGCCGCGCAGGTGCGGGCCCTCTGACGAAGACCTAGTCGGCGGCGGGTCTCCGCGCCCCCAGCGCCGAGACCCGCCGGCGCGGTCTTCCGGGTTCACACGATCTTAGTAAGTCGCAAATCATTGCTTGAGTAACGACTGCACTGCACCGGATGATCGAATAAATGTTTGCCTTTTGCGTTGTCCTGGCGACGTAAAAGGCAAACATTTCCGCTGAGCGATCTAGTCATGGGCTTTACGGCCGCCATGGGCGGGGCGTACAATTTGAGCGATCGCTTAAAACGATCGCTCAAAACGTCTCTGCGGAAGGGCCGACTGGTGCAGGACACGCGGGCCGCGCTGATCGCGGCGGCCATCGACACGCTGCGCGAGTCGGGATTCGCCGCCGCCAGCGCGCGACGGATTGCCGCCAGGGCCGGATGCAACCAGGCGCTGATCTTCTACCACTTCGGCTCGGTGACCGACCTTCTGATGGCGGCGCTGGAGGATGTCAGCGCGCGGCGGATGGCCGCTTACCGCGACTTGCTTGATCGCTCCGGCTCGCTGGGCGAACTCATCGACGGCGCCCGGGAGGTGTTCGAGGCGGATCTCGACGCCGGCCACGTCACGGTGCTGGTCGAGATGATCAGCGGAGCGCAGTCCGTGCCGGAGCTGGGCGAGCGGGTCAGCGCGTGTCTCGCACCGTGGCGTTCGTTCGCGGAGTCGGCGGTGCGCGATGTGCTGGCTTCGTCGCCGTTCGGGTCGGTGGCGCCGTCGGGTGAGGTCGCGCATGCGGTGGTAGCCGGCATCCTCGGGCTCGAAATGCTGGCCAACCTCGACGGCGACCGCGCCGCCGCCCGCGCCCTGTTCGACCGCGCCCGCGCGGTCGGCGACCTGCTCGACCGGATCCGCCCGCTGGCGGCCCTGCTCAATCTGTCATCCCCCGCTCCCTCTTCTGCCCCCGCTCCCCCTTCTCCGCCTTTCACCCCCTCTCCCGCTACAAGACCGGAGACGTTATGCAGACCGCCATGCAAACCGACGTGGTAACCGGCGCGTTCGGCTACTCGGGCGCGGCCATCGCGCGTGAGCTGCGGGCCGCCGGGCACCAGGTGCGCACCCTCACCGGCCACCCGCGGCGCGGCGCGGCCGGCGATCCCGCCCTATCCGGGGATGCCGAAATCGACGTGCGGCCATTGGACTTCACCGATGCCGACGGGCTGGAACGCGACCTGCGCGGCGCGCACACCCTCTACAACACCTACTGGGTCCGGTTCTCCCACGGCGACGCCACCCACGCAGCGGCGGTCGCGAACAGCCGCGTCCTATTCGCGGCCGCGGCGCGCGCGGGAATCCAGCGCATCGTGCACGTCTCGATCACCCACGCCGACAGCGCCTCGCCCTACCCGTACTTCAGCGGCAAGGCCGCGGTCGAGGCGCAGCTGCGCGAGGCCGGCGTCCCGTACGCGATCGCCCGGCCCGCCATCTTGTTCGGCGGGGACGGCGTCCTGCTCAACAACATCGCGTGGCTGCTGCGACGGCTGCCGGTGTTCGCCATCGGCGGGCGAGGCGGCTACCACGTGCGCCCCATTCACGTCGACGACCTGGCCGGCCTCTGCCTCTCGCTCGGCGAGCGCACCGATGACGTCACCGTGGACGCGGTCGGGCCGGAGTCCCCTACCTTCCGGGAGATGGTGCTCGCGATCCGCGCGGCGGTCGGCAGTCGCGCGCTGCTCGTTCCCGCGCCGGGCTGGGCGATCCCGCCGCTGTCGGCCGCCCTCGGCGCGGTGCTGCGCGATGTGCTGCTCACCCGCGAGGAGTACCAGGCGATGGCGGACGGCCTGGCCGACTCCGACGGGCCGGCAACCGGCTCCACCAGCCTCTCCGAATGGATCGCCCGGCACGGCCAAGAGCTCGGCCGGGGCTACGCCAATGAGCTCACGCGGCACTACCGCTAAAATCGCGACGCGGCCCTATGAGAGGGGCCCCTGGTGGGAGCCGGGGCCCCCGTAGGCGTGGGTGGCCTGTTCGATCGCGCTCAGGTAGCCGGAGCGGCTGTAGGCGTGCTCGCCTTCCGGGGCCTTGGCGAGCATGCCGCGAACGGCGGACAGCGACTTGAAGCCCTTGCGGTTCATCCAGTCCTCCAGGCCGTCGAGCAGTACGCGGGCGTGCAGCGGGCCGTGGCGGAGCAGCGACGATGTCGTCATCACCACGTCCGCGCCGCCCAGCAGGTAGGCAGCCACGTCCGCAGCCGAGTCCACGCCTGACGAGGCCGCCAGGGAGCAGCGGACCAGGCCGTGCAGCCGACTGATCCAGGCGCGCGAGAGCGCCGCCTCGGCCGGGACCGAGAGCCGGAACCCGGCCGAGACCGTGAACGTCTCCGGGTCAATGTCGGTCTGCAGGAACCGGTTGAACAGCACCAGGCCGTCGGCGCCCGCGTGGTCGAGCAGGGTGGCCATCTCGCCGAACGAGCTGAAATACGGTGACAGCTTCACCGCGACCGGGATCGAGACGACCGCCTTGACCGTGGTGAGGATCTCGGTGTAGCGGCGCTCGGCGTCGCGCGCCGGAATCAGGGCGTCGCCCGGCAGGTAGTAGATGTTCAGCTCGATCGCGGACGCGCCCGCCGCCTGCATCGCGGAGGCGTAGTCCGTCCAGCCGCCGGGCGAAACGCCGTTCAGCGACGCGATCACCGGGATATCCACCTCGGCGGTGGCCCGCTTGATCAGGTCTATATACCGCTGCGGCCAGTCACCTCGGCCTGGGCGGCCGGCGTCACGGAAGTAGGTCTTGGCCCCGCTGTGGCTCTTCGCGCCGACACTGGCGACGGGCCGATTGCCTTCTGCCGCGGCCAGGACCTGCTCCTCGAACAGCGAGGGCAGCACGACCGCGCCGACTCCCGCCTCCGCGAGCCTGGTGATGCCACCAAGCGAGCCCGTCAGCGGTCCGGCCGAGGCCAGCAGCGGGCTGCGCAGGGTGAGCCCGAGATACCGCGTTTGCAAATCCATGATCTCCTCACGTCCCTTCAGGCAGCCGGGTCATCCCGGTCTCGTCCGGCGCTCATGACCCCACCGTGCCTCGCTTCGGCCTTTCCAGCCAGGGCAGAAGGTCCCGTGCCTGGGTGCCATTCGACACCGACCCTGCCTGGTCTGGCTATGGCTTGATCCTTCTGCCCCGCTGAGCTGGGGCTCGTCGAACGCGCATTTGATGTTTGCGATAGCATGTTCGTATGAGTGCGGCGGTGCAGGACTCCCTGCTTGACTTCGGCGATGAGCCGACGCCGGGGAAGCTGCGGCCGGAGCGTGTACCGCTGACCGACGGCGCCTGGATCGACGTGCAGCGCGGCTGGCTGGCAGGATCCGCCGCGCTGTTCGGGCGGCTAGCCGAGCGGGTGCCGTGGAAGGCGGAACGGCGGCGGATGTACGACCGCACCGTCGATGTACCCCGGCTGCTGTGCTTCTACGGCGAGGACGCCGCCCTGCCCGACCGCTCACTCGACGCCTGCCGTGACGCGCTCAACGCGTATTACAGGACCGAGCTTGGTGAGACCTTCACAACGGCCGGACTCTGCTTCTACCGGGACGGCCGGGACAGCGTCGCCTGGCACGGCGACACGATCGGGCGCGGCTCCACGGAGGACACCATGGTCGCGATCGTGTCCCTGGGCGAGGCGCGGCCGCTGCTGCTCCGCCCGCGGCGGGGCGGAGCCGACCGGACGCTGCGGTACAGCCTCGGGCACGGGGACCTCATCGTCATGGGCGGCAGCTGCCAGCGGACCTGGGAGCACGGCGTGCCCAAGTCAGCCCGGCCGGCCGGGCCGCGGATCAGCGTCCAGTTCCGGCCGCGGGGCGTTCGCTAAGCCGGTACGCGGCCGCGGATGTCGGAGGCACGGCTGGATGGGCACCGCACGACCGGAGCGTTCTCCGGCCATCGGGGCTACCCTTGCAAGTGATGATTAGTCCAGCACTTCGTGGCGCGCAGACGCGCCATGCTGCACCGCGGCCGTTGCTGGTGGCGACCGACCTTGACGGGACGATCATCCGCGAGGACGGGGCGATCTCCGAACGGACCGTCGCCGCATTCGCCCAGGTTGAGGCGGCCGGGGCGCGGTTCGTGCTGGTCACCGGGCGGCCGCCGCGGGTGATGCGGGACATCGCCGCGAAGTTCGGGCACGTGGGCACGGCCATCTGCGCGAACGGCGCGCTGGCCTACGACATGCGGACCGAGGCGGTCACCGCACGGCACATGATCCCGGCGCCGGTCCTTGCCGCCGCCGCGTCGGCGCTGCGCGCCGCCGTGCCCGGCATCGGGATCGCAGTCGAGTACCCGGACGGGCGCGCCGCCGACGAGCACTTCCTGGCGTTCAACTGGGACGTCAACCAGACCATGCCTCGTCCGGGCGATGCGGCGCTGTTCTCCCGGCCCGCGTCCAAGCTGCTCGGCCGGCACCTGGGGTACAAGTGCGACGACCTGCTCGAGCTGGCATTGCCCGCGATCGGCGGCCTGGTCAGCGTCACGCACTCCAACGGCAAGGGGCTCATCGAGGCCGCCGCGCTGGGCGTGTCCAAGGCCTCGGTCGTCGCCGAGCTGGCCGCCGATCTCGGGATCGGGCGCGAGTCGGTCCTCGCGTTCGGCGACATGCCCAACGACCTGCCCCTGCTCAACTGGGCCGGCACCTCCTGCGCGGTCGCCAACGCCCACCCCGAGGTGCTCGCCGCCGCCACGCACGTCATTGGCTCCAACGACGACGACGGCGTGGCCGAGTACCTGGAGTGGCTTTACGGTTTACGGGTTCAGCCTGGCCCGCCAGTCGTGCGGGACACGGCCGGCCGGGCCGGGAACCGGCTGGTCCTTGGGGTGGTGCAGCGGGGCGGCCAGCTCCGGGCCGGTCTCGTAGAAGTCCTCCTCGGGGTAGGACCAGAACCAGTCCTCGCCTGGCTCGAAAGAGCGGATCACCGGGTGACCCGTCTCCCGGAAGTGCCTGGTGGCGTGCTGCCGCGGCGAGTTGTCGCAGCAGCCGACGTGCCCGCACTGGGTGCAGCGGCGAAGGTGGAGCCACCAGCCGCCGGCCGCGTCGCACTCCACGCAGCCGTTGCCGCTCGGCGGCACGACCGGGTCGACGCCCTTGATCTGTGTCATTTACCCTCCACGTGCGCCGGCGCCTGGATCGGCAGCCGGACCTGGAAACGAGTATCGCCAGGCACGGACTCGACCCGCAGGTCGCCGTGGTGTTTGTTGACCACGATCCGCCAGGCGATGTCAAGGCCGAGGCCGGTGCCCTCCCCGACCGGCTTGGTCGTGAAGAACGGCTCGAAGATCCGCTTCTGGATGGCCGCCGGGATACCCGGGCCGGTGTCGCCGATCTCGACCAGGACGCAGTCCTCCTCCCGGGCGGTGCGGATGGTGAGCGTGCCCGTCCCGTGCATCGCCTGGGCGGCGTTGTCGATCAGGTTCGTCCAGACCTGGTTGAGCTCGCCCGCGTAGGCGGGGATCTTGGGCAGGTCGGGGTCGTAGTCTTTGTTCACCGTGATGCCGTGGAGCTTCGCCGACAGCATCAGCACGGTGGAGGAGAGCAGGTCGCGCACGTCCACCACCTGGAACGGGGCGCGGTCGAGCTGCGAGTACTGCTTGGCCGCGCCGACCAGGGTGGAGATCCGCGTGGTCGAGTCCTCGATCTCGTCCATCAGCAGCTCGGTCTCGACCGAGTAGCTCAGCCAGCGCAGCGCGGGCTCGAGCATCCGCTCGCCGACCGTGTCGACGACCCGATCGAGCCACCCGGCGTCAATGCCGCCCTGCACGAAGACCGGGGCAACCTGCCAGGCTTCGCGGCACCCGTGGTCCTCCAGCCAGTCCGAGACCTCGTCCTCGGCGTCGGAGGTCTGCAGCGGGTCGAGCTTGGGCGCCTTGGCGACCTGCTCGGCCGCGCGCTGCTGCAGCTCGATGATCGCCTCGAGGGTGGACGGCTCGAACTTGCCCCCCGCGATCAGGCGGAGCTTGCCGCGCATCGCCGCGACCCGCTCGCGCAGCGTCGACGTCGCGCGGACGGCGGCGGCGGCCGGGTTGTTGAGCTCGTGGGTCAGCCCCGCCGTCAGCGAGCCGAGCGCGAGCAGCCGTTCCCGCTGCCCGACCGCCTCGCGGGTCCGCTGGCCGCCGATGAAAAGACCCTCGAGCAGGTGCACCGCCATCGGGAACCACTCGGCCATGATCTGCGCGAAGCACTCCGCGCCGAGCACGAAGAAGCGCGACGGCTCGGTGACCCGCATCGAGTTCTGGTAGATCTGCGGCACCCGGTCCCCGAGGTAGGCCGTGTAGGCGCCGCTGTAGACGCCGCGCTGGCTGGTCCTGCCCACCTCGACGTCGTCTCCGCCGAGCCGCTTCGAGGTCACTACGGCCCCGTCGATCAGCACGTAGAGGCAGGACGCGGGGTCGCCCTCGGCGAAGACCTGGCCCGACTCGAACGTTTCCACATGGCCTTCACGGCAGAGCCGGGCAAGCTGCTCGTCGGCCAGCTTCTCGAATAGGAACAGCGTGCGCAGCTCTTCCGGGTCGCACCCGGGAGTCACCGTGCCATCCGTGGTCACTGGGGCCTCCTCCCGTTACCGGGGTCTTGTTGTCGGGTCTCGCTAGAGGGTCTCCAGGTAGCGGTGCACGAGCATGACGGCCATGGCGCCCTCGCCCACGGCCGACGCGACCCGTTTGGCCGACTCGGCGCGCACGTCGCCGACCGCGAACACTCCGGGCACGCTGGTCTCCAGGTGGTAAGGCTGGCGGTCAAGGGACCAGCCGCCGTTGTCGTCCTGGTCACGTTGCTCTACAAGGTCGGGGCCGGACAGCACGAAACCGTGCTTGTCCCGGGCGACGACGCCGTCAAGCCAGCTGGTCCGCGGCGCCGCCCCGATAAATATGAACAGCTGTCCCGCATCGACTATTTCCGTTGTCCCCGCCGCCAGGTCGCGCAGCTCGAGGCGCTCAAGATGCCCCTCGCCGTACACCTCCGCCACCTCGGTGCAGTTGCGGACGGAGATGTTCGGTATGTCGGCGATCTGCTGGATGAGGTAGTACGACATCGACTCTTCGAGCGAGTGAGCGCGCACTAGCATGGTCACCGACCGGGCGAACTTCGACAGGTAGACGGCGGCCTGCCCGGCCGAGTTCGCGCCGCCCACCACGAACACGTCCTGGTCCTTGCACTCCTCCGCCTCGGTCAGCGCCGCGCCGTAGTACACGCCCGCGCCGGTCATCTCGGTGCAGCCGGGGGCGTTGAGCTGCCGGTAGGAGACACCGGTGGCGAGGATGACCGCCTTGGCGTCGATCGCGCTGCCGTCGCTGAGCCGGATCGTCCGGGCCGGGCCGTTCACCTCAAGCCCGGTCGCCTCGCTGGTCGTCAGCAGCTCGGCGCGGAACTTGACCGCCTGCCGCCGCGCCCGATCGGTGAGCTGGCCGCCGGATACGCCATCGGGGAAGCCCAGGTAGTTCTCGATCCGGGAGGACTGCCCGGCCTGGCCGCCGGTGGCGTACTTCTCCACCAGCACGGTGCTCAGCCCCTCGGAGGCGCCGTAAACCGCCGCGCCGAGCCCGGCCGGTCCGCCGCCCACCACAACCAGGTCGTAGAACTCGCGCTCGGGCGTGGTCGCCAGGCCCACCCGGGCCGCGACCTCGGCGTGCGACGGCGCGATCATCGGCTCGCCCTCGGTGGTGATCAGCACCGGGATGTGCTTCTCGTCCGTGCCGGCCGCAGCGAGCAGGCGCTCCCCCTCCTCGCTGTCGGCGGCGTACCAGCGGTAAGGCACCTGGTTGCGGGCGAGGAAGTCCCGCAGGTCGGTCGACGGCGCCGACCAGCGGTGCCCGACCAGCTTCGTCACCCTGACCGGCTTTCGCTCATCGCGCTGCCAAGCCCGCAGCAGGTCGTCGACGACCGGGTACAGCTTCTCCTCCGGCGGGTCCCAGGGCTTGAGCAGATAGTGGTCGACGTCCACGATGTTGATCGCGTCGATCGCGGCGCTGGTGTCCGCGTAGGCGGTCAGCAGCACTCGCCGCGCGTACGGGTAGACGTCCATCGCCCGCTCAAGGAACTCGATGCCGTTCAAGCCGGGCATTCGGTAGTCCGCGAGGAGGACGGCGACCTGCTGGCCGCGCAGCTTCATCTGCCGCAGCGCCTCCAGGGCCTCCTCGCCCGACTCAGCGCGCACAATTCTGTTCCGCTCGGCATACCGCCTGCGCAGGTCGCGGGCGACCGCGCGGGACACACTGGGGTCATCGTCCACGGTGACGAGCACCGGGCGGAGCTCGGCTTCACCGGATGGTCGCGTCATAGTCCCTATCGTAAGCGGCAACTTCGCCGCGCATACCCCCCGTGGCTAGTAGCCGTCCGCGCCGATGACGTTCAGCAGCGGCTGGCCGGCCGCGAGCCGGGCGAGCTGGGCGGTGACCACGCTGTAGGCCCGGGCCCGGGAGTCGCGGACCGCCCCGCCGATGTGCGGCGTGAGCAGCAGGCCTGGCGCGGACCAGAGCGGGTGGCCGTCCGGCAGCGGCTCCGGGTCGGTGACGTCGAGCGCGGCCTTGAGCCTGCCGCTGGTCAGCTCGGCGAGCAGCGCGTCGGTATCGACGATGACTCCCCTGGCGGCGTTCACGAGCAGCGCGCCGTCCTTCATGGTCTTCAGGAACTCGGCATTGACCAGCTGCTTCGTCTGCTCGGTGACCGGGACGAGGATGACGACCACATCCGCGTTCGGCAGCAGCTTGGGTAGTTCCTCCATCGCGTGCACGCCGTCGCGGGCATGCCGCACGACCCGGTCGATCGTGACCTCCCAGCCGCCCAGGCGGCGTTCGACCGCCTCGCCGATCGACCCGTAGCCGACGATCAGCACCCGCTTGCCCTCGACCGAATCGCTCTGCGCCGGCTCCCAGTGCCCGGCCAGCTGCGCCGCGACGAACCGGGGGAAATTCCGGAGGCTGGCGATGATCACGCCGGCCGTCCACTCGGCGGTGGCCGGGGTGTGCGCGCCTCTGGCATTGCAGAGCGTGATGCGGGCGGGAAGGTAGGGCAGGATGTTGTCGACGCCGGCGTAGAGGATCTGCACGGTCTTGAGGTTGCGCAGCGTCCCTATTTTTCGTATTGTATCGGGTTTCGCGCCGAAGGGCAGGACGACGAACTCGACGTTGTCCGCGGTCGGCGGGAACTCGTCGCCGCCCTTCCAGACATCCGCCTCGATGCCAGCGGGCAGGCCGCCGAACGCTTCCGGTGAGTCGGGCAGCCAGACCCGGGTCAACATAGCCTCCGGTTATGCGTGAAATGACTGATTACTGCCGGTTACTGATATTTCTGTTACGCCAGGCCGAATCCGGCGCGGCGGTCCGGCGGGACGAGGTCGGCGTACTCCGGGTGCTTCTTGATCCAGGAGCTGATGTAGGGGCAGAAGGGGAGCACCGCGAGGTCGCGCTTGCGCGCGTCGTCGAGGGTGTACCTGGCGAGGCGCGTCGCCAGGTGCGCGCCATGGAAGCCGGGCTCTACCTCCGTGTGCCGCAGGCTGATCGCCCGGCCGCGACGGTGGTAGGTGACAAAGCCTGCCAGCTCTCCCTGGACGTGCATCTCGTAGCGGGACTCTTCCGGGTTGTCCGTGAAGACTGGCGCTTCCGCCGCGGGTGATTCGGGGCCGGACGATTCCATGCCTATTACCTTATTACCTTACGCCTGGCTAACGACCTGCCGAGGCGGCCGCGGCGGCACCGCTAAACGCAGCCGCGATCTAGACGCCGGCGTGCACCGGCCCGCCTACGCCGGCCGGCACGGCGACGTGCGCGTCCACCGGGCGAACCGGGGGCTCTTGGCGCGGGATCTGCTCCTGGGCGGCGCTGATGACGACGACCGGGCACGGCGCACGGCGCAAGCACGCGCGGATCACCGGGCCGGCCGAGCGCGAAGAGCCTGGCACGTCGCTGGCGGTCCCGAGGACGAGCATGTCCGCCCCCGCGCAACGGTCGAGCAGCATCCGCGGCGCGAGACCCTCGACGACCTCGGTGCGGACGTGCGCCGCGCTGCCTTGATCTTCAAGGACCGAGCGCCACATCTCTTCGATGTCGTCCTCGGCACCGGGCGATGCGGCGGCGGCGTAGCTCGCGAGGCTGTGGCAGCTCGCCTCCCGCACGTGCACCGCATGCACCTCCACACTGCGGAGGGACGCCTCGCGGCAAGCCCAGCGGAGCGCAGTAGCGGATTCGGCGGAACCATCGACTCCAACGACGATCCGCCGGCCAGCAGGAACCGACATGCCGGAACCCCCTCATACCTGTCTCGCCGCCTGACGCCCCAGTCCGCCGTCCCCCAGGCGGTTTAGTCAGGGGTTTCGTTGACTACAAAGCCCGATCGTAATCCGAGGCCCGCGATTGCACGAGACCCGTGGCGAGACTTTCCCGAGGATTCGCAGGTCAACCGGATAATGCTGTTAACATTACGTTTCGATAACTCTGTATATGCGGACATTCCATGCGGAAAGGTAACCGAATTAGTTGCTGGATGGTGGCGGAATAGCGGCCGACTGGCGCAGGGAACGGGGCAGCTGGGGAGGGGCGCTAGTTGCCAGTGTTACGCGACGGGAGGCGTGGTCTAGCCGGCGGTGACCGTCACGTGGCTGCCGTGGCGGCCCTTGGCTACGTGGACCTGGGCGGGGATGCGCTGGCGGAGTTCGGTGACGTGGCTGACGATGCCGACGATCCGGCCGCCGGCCCGCAGGCCGTCGAGGACGTTCATCACCTCGTCCAGGGTCTCCTCGTCCAGAGTGCCGAACCCCTCATCGACGAAGAGCGCCTCCATCCGGGTGCCCGCCGCCTCGGCGGTGACCACGTCGGCCAGGCCGAGCGCGAGGGAGAGGCTGGCCAGGAACGTCTCGCCGCCAGAGAGGGTGGCCGTGTCCCGGTCAACGCCGGTCCACGAGTCACAGGCGAGCAGGGACAGGCCGGCCCTGCTGTTGCCCCTCCTAGCGTCGGAGTGCGCCAGGCTGTAGCGGCCTCCGGTCATCGCGGCCAGCCGCTGGCTGGCGGCCGCGGCGACCTCTTCGAGGCGGGCGGCAAGGACAAAGCTGGACAGGGTCATCTTGTACTGGTTCGCGCCCTGCCCGTTGGCGAGGTCCGCTAGCTGGCGGATCTGGTCGGCGCGGTCCATGAGCGGGGCGAGGGCGCCGAGCTTGTTCTCAAGCAGCGGCGTGAGCTTGGCGAGTTCGCCGACGGTGCGCTCGGCCGTGGCGTGCGCACCGGTCGCGACGCTGTGCTCAAGCTGCGCGGCGTCGGCTGCCGCGGTGGTCTCGGCGACGGGGGCGGCCGGATCGAGGGCGACGTCCAGGTCCGGGTCGGCCAGCAGGGCGGCCACCGACTTGGTCTCCGCTTCGTGGGAGGAGATCTGGTCGGCCGCGGCGCGACGCCACCGGGCCTCGTGCAACGCGGCCTTGGCCGTCTCGGTCGTCGCGAAGCCCGCGTCGGCCGCCGCGCGGACCGCGCGCTCGGTCGCTTCCTGCGCGGCGGCGGCGGTACGGGCGGTGTCGTCGGCGGCGTCGGCGGCCTTGGACAGAGCGTCGGCCAGGCTGCAGGCGGCGCCGATGGCGGCGTCCAGGTCAAGGGCGTCGCCGAGCTGAGTGCGCAACTCCGCGCGGCGGTCGTCCGCGCGCTTGGCGGCGGCCTTCGCCTTGTCAAGCTCGGCGGCGCGCTGCTCGGTGAGCTCGGTGAGCTTGATCTTGTCCTCAGCAATGGCATCGTCGAGCGCTTCCAGGTCGCGCTGGAGGGTAGGCAGGGCGGCTGCCCGCCGCTTAAGGCGAGTGGCGTCCGCTTCGAGCCGCTCCGCCTCGGCTACGGCCTGGCGGGCGGCCGCGGCCAGGGTCGCGGCGTCCGCCTGCAGCGCGGCTGACAGCGGGTCAGCCGGGGCGGCGTCCGCCTCGTCTGCGTCTGCAAGACGTTGCGCGAGTTCACCGATGCGCGCCTCGACGGCCGCCACCTCCCGGCCGGCCTTGTCCGCCTCGGCCGCGGCCCGATCGGCGAGCGCGTTGGCCGCGTCTTCCGCATCGCGGCTGACAAGCGGAAAGGTCGGCTCCTTGGGGTTCGGATGGTCGGTCGAGCCGCAGACCGGGCACTCGTCGCCGGCGAAAAGGTTCGCGGCTAGCTCCGCGCTCATGCCGTCGATGCGCGCCCCGCGGACTCGCAGGGCCGCCGCACGCAAATCGACTGCCTTCTCGCGCGCGGCCAGGTGCGCCTCGTGCAGCCGGTCTCGCTTCGCGCGATCCTTGACCAGTAGCGCGCAGTCGCTGGCCACACGACGGGCGGCGGCCGCTGACGCCTGTGCCGTGGGCAGCTCGGCGGCCGCCTGACTGGCCGCATCGCGCGCTTGCTCAGTTTCTGGCCGTCCCTCGCTGCGCCGAGCCGCTGCGGCCCTGGATTCGGCAAGCGTGGCTTCGATCGCCGCGGCGCGAGCGCGAGCGGCCGCTGACGCCTCATCCTCGGTCACGGCCTGCCGCTCGACGGCGCGCAGGGCTTCGAGATGACCGACGCGGGCCTGCTGCGCCTGCCCCGTCGTCCTGAGCACGTGGGCGCTGGCCTGCGCGACGAGCTCGCCGGGGATAGCGGCGCGCGCCGCTGCTTCGGTCTGGCGGGATGCCTGCGCCACGGCTGCTCCGCGATCGGCGGCATCGAGGACCGGGGCGATCTCGGCAGCGCGGCCAGCGGCAGCTGCCTCGGTGCGGAGCCGTTCGATGCCGGGGTCCGCGGCCTGGAGCTCTTCGTGCCTGCGGAGGGCGTCGCGGCGGCGGCGCTGGCGGTCGGCGAGCTGCCCTGCCGCACGCTGCGCCGCCAGCTTCTCGTCTAGGTCGCGCTTGCGCTCGGCCAGCTGTTCAGCGGCTGCGTCCCGCGCGGTCGCGGCCCGCGACGCGAGGCCCGTTGCCCACGTCAACTGCCAGGGAATCGGGGCGCCAGCCAGCTCCGGGCGCGCCGAAGCGGACGGGGCGGAGTCAGGGACGGGGACGTCGGCGGCCTGCGCTGTCTGGGCTACCAGCCGGTTGAGTGAGTCGGCGGCGGCGGCGGATTCCTTCTCGGTGGCGCGTCGGCGCTCGGCCAGCCAATCCTCGACCTTGCGGAAGCGGTCGGTGCTGAAGAGCTTGCGGAGCAGTTCCTCCTTCTCCTGGGCCTTGGCGTGCAGGAACTGGGCGAACTGGCCCTGCGGAAGGAGGACGACCTGGAAGAACTGCTCGGCGGACATCCCCATGAGATCCCTGATCTCCTGGTCCGCCTCGACGACGCGGGTGGACTTGTTCTCCCAGCCGCCGGACGCGGACTGCTCGTCAAGGCGGACCGTGGCCTGCTCTTTGGTGAAGCCGACGCCTGCCTTCTTCGGGCGGTCCTGCTCCGGCTTGCGGGTGATCCGCAGGCGGCGGCCGCCGACGGTGGCCTCAAGCTCCACCTCGGTGGTCAGGCCCGGGTGGGCATGGTCAGAGCGGAGCCGCTTGGCGGCGCCCCGCTCCCCGGGCACCCGGCCGTACAGGGCGAACGCGATCGCGTCGAGCAGTGTCGTCTTGCCCGCGCCGGTCTCGCCGTGCAGCAGGAACAGACCCTCAAGGTCATCGAAGGAGACCTGCTCGGTCGCGGCGAACGCGCCGAAGGCCTGTACGCGGAGCCGGTGCGGGCGCATCAGCGGTCTCCCTCGCTGACGTCGTTGGCAGTGTCCCTGGCCGCGGCGAACGCGGTCTCGAGCAGCTCGCGCTCGGGCTGGGTCGGCTCCGTGTTCCGCACGTGCCTGACGAACTCGGCGGCGACGGTGAGGTCGTCGCGGCCGTTGACCCGCTCGCGGTAGCTGCGCTGGTCCGGGGTCACCCCCTCGGGCTTGAAGTCGAGCGTGAGGACCTGCGGGAACCGGCGCCGGAGTCGGTCCATCGCCGCGTCCGGACGAGCCGTGTCCGTAAGCGTGACGGCGAGGAAGTCGTCTTCATGTTCGGCGTGCTCGGCCGACGTGAGCAGGTCGTCGATCCGGCCGGTCAGCTCGGCTAGCCGCCGGTAGACCGGGGCGCGGACCCGCTCGACCCGGGTCTTGCCGTCGATGCCGACCTCGATCAGCCAGCTCCCCTTCTTGTGGTGCTTCTCGGAGAAGGAGTAGGGCAGCGGTGAGCCGCTGTAGCGGATCTGCTCGGTCAGGGTCTGCTGGCCGTGCAGGTGTCCGAGCGCGACGTAGCTGAACCCGTCGAACAGCGCGGCCGGCACGTAGCCGATGCCGCCGACCGAGATATCGCGCTCGGAGCCGCTCTGCTGCCGCTCCGCGGCGTCCTTCCGCTCCTCGTCGGTGCTTCCGGCCGCGACCCACGCGTGCGCCATCACCACCGTGCGGGTCATGCCTCGGGCCGTAGCGTCGACGCGGATGCGCGCCGTCGCCTCGCCGAGGACGGACGCGTGGCTGCGCTGGCGCGGCACCCCCTGGTAGCCGGTGTCGGGATCAATCGCGTCGTCCGTGCCCGACGAGCGGTACTGACTCGCCGCCGCACGGTCGTCCTGCGGCAGGCCGACGGCGGGCTCCAGGTACGGCACGCCGTAGACGGCGACCGGGCCGTGCTCGTCCTGCAGGATGACCGGCTCGGCCAGCTTGCCCGGGCGGGTCCGCAGGTGGACGCCCGCCGCGTCGACGAGCGCGCTGTTGACGCCGAGCCGCCGGGCGGAGTCGTGATTGCCGCTGATCAGGATCACCCGAGCGCCCGCCGCCCGGAGCCGGACGAGAGCGTCCTCATAGTGGGCGACCGAGTCCACCGGCGGGATCGCCCGGTCGTAGACGTCGCCCGCGACGAGGACGGCGTCCACGCGCTCGGCGACCACGGTCGCGACGAGATGGTCGAGGAATGCCGCTTGCGCTTCTCTCAGATCGGCCCGGTGGAGCGACCGCCCGAGGTGCCAGTCAGAGGTGTGCAGGAACCGCATGGCAGGGACAGTAGCGAACCCCTCCGACATTCGGGGCCCTTCCGGGCCGACCGGTCGCCGACTACGGATGGGAGCCTCGCGTACCGCCCTCACCCGGAAGCTCGTGATCACGAAGGATTAATTCCTGGCGAAGGATCCGTATCGAATAGGTGCACAAATCCTTCGTGATCACGGGACAACATAACGGATAGCGAATCTTGCCGATTGACCAGGCAGCACTCCGGACGTGCTCGCTCCGGCCAGGTATCCGCAGGTCAGATGGCAAGTATCTGCCAGGTAGTCGGCAATGTCGCACGGCCGTCTTGGGCGAGACGGAATGTCAGTGGCCGGTGCTACGGTGCGAATGCGCCTGGAAATTGGGCGCCAGGATAATCGCTTTGCGCCGGCGAGGCCCTGCCATACGATCGAAGGGTGCCGATCTCGACGAGCGTTGCCCTTGCTCCGAGAGAGCGGGAGCGGGAGTGTCGGCGGTGGGACGGGAGCGGCGAAAAGTCGTTAGCTCGGGAAATGAAATATCGGGTCCGGACGTTACACCACTTTGGCCCGCAGTCTGGTCGGCGGGCTGCGGGCGGGGCCCTGAGCGACGGGCGGCGGCCCGCGATCCGGACGAGCATCTCGGCATGGGGTGGCATGAGCAACGACGGTAGCCAGCGGAGCAACGAGGATCGCTGGATCAGGCGGCTGGCCGGGTACTGCTGGCGGTTCAAGCGCGATGTGATCATCGCGCTCAGCGGAGCGCTGCTGTACGCTGCGGCGACGCTGTGCATCCCGCTGCTGCAGCGGGCGGTCATCGACAACGTGATCGTGCGGCACACCGAGTCGGTCTGGCCGCTCGCGATCGGCCTGCTG
Source organism: uncultured Actinomycetota bacterium (assembly GCA_963844925.1). Taxonomy (GTDB): domain Bacteria; phylum Actinomycetota; class Actinomycetes; order Streptosporangiales; family Streptosporangiaceae; genus Trebonia. The sequence goes on from CAWJQG010000007.1 coordinate 16,798, forward strand.
ATCGCCGCGGTGGCCAACTTCTTCGGCGTCTACTTGCGCCGCTACCGCGGCGGCAAGATGGCGCTTGAGGTCCAGCACTCGATGCGGACCGAGCTGTTCGAGTCGCTCTCCAACCTAGATGGCGTTCGTCAGGACGAGATCCACACCGGGCAGCTCGTCGGCCGGTCGATCTCTGACATCAACATGGTGCAGGGCCTGCTCCAGTGGATGCCGCTGATCCTAGGCAGCAGCATCCTGTTCATCTTCTCGCTCGTGATCATGATCGTGCTTTCCCCGCTGCTCTCGCTGGTGGCGATCGCGGTCGCCCCCGCGCTCTGGCTGATCGCCGCCGCCTCGCGGAAGAAGCTCTTCCCGGCCAGCTGGCAGGCCCAGCAGGTGGTCGGCGACGTGGCCGGGATCATCGACGAGTCCATCGGCGGCGTCCGCGTGGTCAAGGGGTTCGGCCAGGAAGAGCAGGAGATGGAGCGGATGGAGGGGGCCAGCAGGTCCCTCTTCGGCTCCCGGCTGCGGATGATCAGGCTCACCGCCCGGTACAACCCCGCGCTCACCGCGATCCCCTCGCTCGGCCTCGTCGGCGTGCTGCTGCTCGGCGGCTGGCTGGCCATCCGCGGCAACATCACCCTCGGCACCTTCCTCGCGTTCTCCAGTTACCTCGCCCAGCTGGCCGGCCCGGTCCGGGTGCTCACCAACCTGGTGACGATCGGCCAGGAGGCCCGGGCCAGCGTGATCCGGGTCTTCGAGGTGATCGACTCAAAGCCGACGATCACCGACAAGCCCGACGCCATCAAACTGCCCGCCGACGCGAACGGGATCACCTTCGACGACGTCCAGTTCGGCTACGTGCCGTCGCAGCCAGTGCTGCGCGGGCTGACGCTCGACGTCAGGCCGGGCGAGACCGTCGCGGTCATCGGGCCGTCGGGCTCCGGCAAGTCCACCCTCAGCCTGCTCCTCCCCCGCTTCTACGACGTCCGCGGCGGCGCCGTGCGGATCGGCTCTTGCGACGTCCGCGACGTCACCCAGCAGTCGCTGCGGGCCGCGATCGGCATGGTCATGGAGGAGTCGTTCCTCTTCTCCGACTCGGTCAAGGCCAACATCGCCTACGGCCGGCCCGACGCCACCGACGAGCAGATCCTCGCCGCGGCCAGGGCGGCGGAGGCCGACGAGTTCATCCGCGAGCTGCCGGACGGCTACGACACCGTCGTCGGAGAGCAGGGGCTCACCCTCTCCGGCGGCCAGCGGCAGCGGGTCGCCCTCGCCCGGGCGCTGATCACCAACCCCCGGCTGCTCCTGCTTGACGACGCCACCTCCGCCGTCGACCCGCGGATCGAGGCCGAGATCCACGCCACCCTGCACCGGGTGATGGCCGACCGGACCACGATGCTCATCGCGCACCGCAAGTCCACCCTTAACCTGGCCGACCGGATCGCGGTGATGACCGCCGACGGCCGGCTCGCCGACATCGGCACCGACGCCGAGCTGACCCAGCGGTGCGAGCTCTACCGGGTGCTCATCACCGGCCCCGGCGACGGGGTGGAGGGCGCGGACGCGGGCGAGCTCCCCGGCCTTACCGTCGCCGCCGATCAGGGCAACGGGAACGGTCAGGCGAAGCCACGCGTGCGTTCCTCATCCGCTGTTAAGGACGTGGCGGCGACGCGAGCGCTCTCCGCACCCGGCGGCGGCGCTTCGCTTGCCCGCGCCGGCGCTGGCGCGGGACGCGGCGGGCGCGGCGGCATCGGGCGCGGCGGCAACCTGGACGGCATGATCGGGTCAGTCCCGCCCAGCCCGGAGCTGCTGGCCAAGGTGGAGGCGCTGCCGCCGATCAAGGATGAGCCGCAGGTCGAGCTGGCGGCGGCGCGCCGGGCCGACCGCAACTTCACGCTGCGCAAGCTGCTCAAGCCGATCGCGCTGGCGCTGACCTTCGGGCTCGTCCTCGACGGGCTCGACGCCGCCGCCGGGCTGGCACTGCCCGCCCTGGTGCGGGGCGGGATCGACAGCGGCGTGCAGGCCAAGGCGTTCCACTACGTCATCTTGATGGCGGTCATCGGGCTCGCGATCGTGATCGCCGACTGGGTCGTCAACATCACCGAGACCATGGTCGTCGGGCGGAACGGCGAGCGACTGCTCTACACCCTCCGGGTCAAGCTCTTCGCCCAGCTGCAGCGGCTCGGCCTCGACTTCTACGAGCGCGAGCTGAACGGCCGGATCATGACCCGCATGACCAGCGACGTGGACGCGCTCTCGTCGTTCCTGCAGACCGGGCTGGTCACGATGGTCAGCTCGCTGCTCACCTTCGTGGGCGTGCTCGCGGCGATGCTCGTGATCAACCTGCGGCTCGGGCTGCTGGTGCTCGCGATCACCCCGGTCCTCGCGGTGGCCACCGTGATCTTCCGCCGGAAGTCATCGCAGGCCTACACCGAGGCGCGGGAGCGGATCAGCGTGGTCAACGCCGACCTGGCCGAGAACGTGGCCGGGCTCCGCGTTACGCAGGCCTTCCGCCGCGAGGGGACGAACCGGAACCGGTTCGCCGGGCGGAGCGACCTCTACCGGCAGTCTCGGCTGCGGGCCCAACGGTACATCTCGCTGTACTTCCCCTTCGTGCAGACGCTGTCCACGGTCGCGTCGGCGCTGGTGCTCGTGGTGGCGGTGGGCCAGGTTCGGTCGGGCGCGCTGTCGGTCGGCGCGCTGATCGCCTACCTGCTCTACATCGACATGGTCTTCTCCCCGATCCAGTCGCTCTCCCAGGTGTTCGACGGTTACCAGCAGGCCGCGGTCGGACTGCAGCGGATCAAGGACCTGCTCCGGCTGAAGACGTCGACGCCCCCGCCCGCCGACCCGGTGCCGGTGCCGGCCGAGAGGCTCACCGGCCTGATAGAGCTGCGGGACGTCCGGTTCGGCTACGCGACCGGGTCCGAGCTTTCCGGCGGCGAGGCAGCCGCGGCGGGAGAGGCGATTCGCGGGGTCTCGTTCACCGTGGTACCCGGCGAGACCGTGGCGCTGGTGGGACAGACCGGGGCCGGCAAGTCGACGATCGTGAAGCTGATCGCCCGGTTCTACGACGTGACCGGCGGCGCCGTGCTGGTGGACGGCGTCGACGTGCGGACCTACGACCTCACCGAGTACCGGCAGCGGCTCGGCGTCGTGCCGCAGGAGGCGTACCTGTTCAGCGGCACGGTCGCCGAGGCGATCGCGTACGCCCGGCCGTCGGCCACCGACGCCGAGGTCGAGGCGGCGGCGCGGGCGGTGGGCGCGCACGAGATGATCACTCACCTGTCGGGCGGGTACGCCCGGGAGGTCGGGGAGCGCGGACGGAACCTTTCGGCCGGGCAGCGGCAGCTCATCGCGCTGGCCCGGGCCGAGCTCGCCGACCCGGACATCCTGCTGCTCGACGAGGCGACCGCGGCGCTCGACCTGGCGTCCGAGGCGGCCGTGACCGCCGCGACGGAAGAGCTGTCGGCGCGGCGAACCACGATCGTCATCGCGCACCGGCTCACCACCGCGGCGCGGGCAGACCGCATCATCGTCATGGACCACGGCCAGATCGCCCAGATCGGCACCCACGACGAGCTGCTCGCCGACGGCGGCGTCTACGCCAACCTCTGGGCCGCCTTCATCGGCGACACGGAGTACGCCGCGTAAGCCAGCGGCTTCCCTGACGATGATAAGGCCGACCCCGTAGACTGTTTTTGGAGAGAGTCAGCATGATTTCCATCGGTATCCTTTCCTCACACGCCGGCACGACTGCTCAGGCGGTGATCGACGCCTGTCAGGATGGCAGCATTGACGGCCGGGTAAGTGTAGTGATTTCGAATAACGGCGGAGCCGAAGTGCTCAGGCGGGCGACCGCGTATGGAATTGCGGCCCGGCACCTGAGCCGTAAGACGCACCCTGATCCCGTTGAACTTGACGACGCAATCTGTGAGACGCTGCGGGAGCGTGGTACTGACATCGTTCTGCTGGCCGGCTATATGCGCAAAGTAGGCCCCAAGACGATGGGGTCCTTTAATCAGCGAATCATCAATGTTCATCCGGCATTGCTGCCGAGCTTCGGAGGCCAGGGCATGTACGGGCGAGCTGTGCACCAGGCGGTCATCAAGGCGGGAGTGCCCGTCTCTGGCGCGTCAGTACACATGGTCACGGAGAACTACGATGAAGGCCGGGTCTTGGCACAGCGACAAGTCCCAATCGATCAGGATGATGACGCCGATACACTTGAGGCAAAAGTGAGAAAGGCGGAGCGCACCCTGATCGTGGACATGTTGGGGGCGGTTTCACGTGACGAATTCCCCGCTTTCCCGCGAACGGGCTGATTGAGCGCCGCCGACACCGATGAGCGACGACTGGGGGCGACCAGGGTGTACCGGGCGATCTACGCCGTCATACTGCGGCGGTTGCCGGCCGAGACGGCGCACCGGGCTGCGTTCTGGCTGATCCGGGCGGCGGCTTCGGTGCCCGGCCTCCCGTGGGCGCTGCGGCGGGTCCTCGGTCCGCGTGACCCGGCACTGCGGGTGCGGGCGCTCGGCCTGGATTTCCCCGGACCGCTCGGGCTGGCCGCCGGGTTCGACAAGGACGGGGAGGGCGTCACCGGACTGGCGGCGCTCGGGTTCGGGTTCATCGAGGTCGGCACGGTGACCGCGCGGCCGCAACCGGGCAACCCCAAGCCGCGAATGTTCCGGTTCCCCGAAGAGCGGGCGCTGGTCAACCGAATGGGGTTCAACAACCACGGCGCCGCGGCGCTGGCCGCCGGACTGCGAGCGCTGCGAGCGCGCCCCGGTTACCGCGCGATCGTCGGGGTCAACATCGGCAAGACCAAGGTCGCCGGCGAAGAGGAAGCCGTCGCCGACTACGTGACCAGCGCCCGGCTCGTCGCCGACGTCGCCGATTACGTCGTGGTCAACGTGAGCTCCCCCAACACGCCCGGCCTGCGCGACCTCCAGTCGGTCGACAAGCTCCGACCGCTGCTGACGGCGGTGCGCGAAGCGCTCGACGGAGCGTCCCCCCGGCGGCGTGTCCCCCTCCTGGTGAAGATCGCCCCGGACCTGGCCGACGAGGACATCGACGCGGTGGCCGACCTCGCGCTCGACCTGGGCCTCGACGGCATCATCGCCACCAACACGACCATCTCCCGCGAGGGCCTCCGCGACAGCGCCGCCGTGGCCGACGCCGGCCCAGGCGGCATGTCCGGCGCGCCGCTGAAGTCTCGCGCGCTTGAGGTGCTCCGCCGACTGCACGCCCGTACCGGAGACCGCCTAGTGCTCATCGCGGCCGGCGGGGTCGAGACCCCCGACGACGCCCGCGACCGCCTGGCGTCCGGCGCCACCCTCCTGCAGGCCTACACCGCCTTCATCTACGAGGGCCCCTGCTGGCCCCGTCGCATGCACGCCGGCCTGGCCCGCCGGATTCGCAAAGTGGATGACGGTCGAGGTCGCAGACGTGGGTTACGCCCTGCGGCGAGCCTGCACGTAGATCGAGCCACCTGACTTCGTGGCAAGCTCGACGGCCGTTCCCACGAGGCCGAAGGGAAGCGCGACAACGCCCGCCGCCAAGGCGTACAGGCGGCGGGCGGGGTTCTGTGCCTGCTGCTGCGCCTCGCTGCGGCGGATCGCGTCGTACAGGTCAGGGTGGCCGGGTAGCTGCCTGACCAGGCCATGCAGCCAGCCGAAGAGCACCTGCCCGCCGCGCAGATAGCTGACCCGCTCGACGGTGAACCCGAGCTCCTCGATCTCGGCAAGCAGCGCCGACGGGCAGATGTGCACCAGGTGACGGGGCAGGTCGAGGGCGAGCCACTGGTCACCGAACAGCCTGGCCTGCAGGCTCGCCGCGTTGGGCACCGCGACCACGAGCATCCCGCCGGGCACGACCAGGGACGCGGCGTGACTGAGCTGGCGGACCGGCTGGCGGACGTGCTCAAGTGAGTGCCAGAAGACGACAGCGGACCACTCACCGGTCATATCAGTGAGCTGGGCGGTGCGAATGTGCGGGTTTGTCCCCGAGTAGTAGGGGTCAACGCCGGTCGCGTCCCTGCCCTGCCGCCTGAAGGCTTCTACCAGCGTCCCGTCGCCCGCACCGACGTCAAGCACCGGACCCTGCGGCAGCACCCGGCTAAGCCGGGTTGCCAGCGTCGACCTGGTGCGCGCGAGGATCTTGTCGCCAAGGCCGGAGAATCGGCCCCCCTCGGGACGGTACCAGACCGCGTACGCGGCGCCGAGCTGCTCGTCGCTCGGCCACGGCGAGGTGGTGGCAACGCCGCACTTTGCGCACCTGATCCTGCCGGGGCGATGCTCGTCCCCGTCGTCGAAGCGGTGCCCGCACCACGCGCACTCGGTCGCGGCGGGCGCCGCGATGCGCGCGTAGGCCACGGCTGGATTAGCTACCGCCATGGCACCGCGGCCAGCGTCCGCGTCAAGGCGGAACGACGAGTTCGTCGATGACAACCGAAATCAGCTCCTTATGGCAGTACGCGCTGGCTGCGTATCCGTGCTAACTGGCGGGCGGGCGTCACTTGCCACGTGCAAAGTAGCATCATGCGCGCCGGCCTACATCGAGCACCAGAAAGACGCGCGGCAAGCGGCTCGGGTAATGTTCCGCTATGCACGCCAGCGACCAGCACCGATCGGCGGCACCCGGCCCGGTAACCGACGGCCAGCCCGTGCCGCGGCCGAGGATGCTGCGGCTGGTCGCGGCGCTGGCCTGGCTGGTCGGCGCCGCTGCGGTGTACACCCTCTTTCTGCTCATCACCCGCGGTGAGGCCTTCTCCTCAGATCCCTCGAATAACGCGCTGCAAGCCTGGGACATGCTGCACGGGCATCTGCTGCTGCACGACTGGATCCTCGGCGACGTCACGTTCTACACCTTCGAACTGCCGTTGATCGCCGTCGCCGAAGCCGTCTTCGGCCTGAGCGTGACGTCCCTGGCCGTCAGCCTAGCGCTGATCTACCTGGCGGTCACGGCATGCGCGGTCGCGATCGCGGTGACCGGCAGCCGCGCCGCCGCCAGAGTCGCCCGCGCTGGGGTGACGATGGCCGTGCTCGTCGCGCCGATCCTCGTCCCCAGCGTCCGGTGGGTGCCGCTCGGGCTGCCGGACCACACCGGCACCACGGTCTTCCTGCTGGTGTCCGTCCTGCTCATTGACCGCCTGCTCGGCAGGTGGATCACGCCGCCGCTGCTGTGCGTTCTGCTGGCCGCAGGCCAGCTCAGCGACGTGACAGTGCGCTATGTCTTCATCCCCGCCATCGCCGGAGTCTGCCTGTACCGGATGCTGGCCGCGCGCCGGGTCCGCACCCCCGACGCCGCCAACCTCGCCGCGGCGGTCGTGTCCGTCCCGCTCTCGCTCGTGGTCCGCGCGGTGCTCAGGCACTTCGGGTCATACCTGATGAGGACGCCGAAGACGGACCTGGCGCCACTGAGCGCCTGGCCGCATAACGCGGCGCTGACCTGGCACGCGCTGCGCATGCTGTTCGGCCAGGTCTCGAATGTGGGCGCCGCGCCGGCCGCCACGGCGAACGCGGTGTTCGGCGCCTGCTGCATGCTGGCCGTGGCGGCGGGACTCGCCCGCGCGCTCTGGCGGTGGCGGACCGTGAGCCGCGCCGAGCAACTGCTTGCCGCGGTCATCGTCATCAACATCGCCTCGTACCTGGTCTCCTCGTTGGCGGGCCCGCAGTCACAGCACGACCTGGTCGCGGTGCTGCCGTGCGGCGCGGCTCTCGCGGCACGCGCCCTCGTGCCAGACCGGCTGCCCGACTGGCGGAAGGCGCTTGTCGCCTGCGCAGTGGCCGTAGGCGTCGGATTGGTTCCGCTGTCGGCCGTCGCCGCGGACGCAAAGCCGACTGGCGGGGGCTTCGGGACGCTCATCGTCTGGCTGCACGGGCACGGGCTGCGGTACGGCGTTGCCGGTTACTGGCAGTCAGGTGCGATCAGCCTGGAATCCGGCGACGAGGTGCAGGTCCGCACGGTAGGGGTCAATGGCCGCGAGATCACTCCGTATTACTGGGAGACGAACAAGCTCTGGTACGACCCTGCGCGTTACTACGCGAACTTCGTCCTCGCTTACACCACACCGGGAAACATTCCCCCCGCCTCGTGGGAGCGGGCCTTCGGCAAGCCGGCGGTTATAGATCGCGTCGGGAACGCGGAAGTCCTGATCTACCACAAGAACCTGCTCAACCAGGTCAAGCCTGGCGCGATCCCGAGCCTCGGCTAGCTACGGTTTGAACGGGCCAGCTACGGTTTCGAGAGCACGACGATGACGAGCCCCGTCACCACGAGCAGCGACCCTGCCCAGGTCAGCAGGTTGGCCCGCTCGTGCAGGATGACGATGCTCGCGCTCAGGATCGCGATATAGCCGAGCGCGTTGAACGGGTAAGCGACGCTCAGCGGCACCCGCGACAGGACGGCAAGCCACGATACGGCGGAGACCGCGAAGACCGCGAGACCACCGATGACCCAGGGCGTGGTGGCCGCGGCGAGCACAAGCGATCCCCCCGAGCTATGCGCCCGTGCGGTCGCGGACTGCATGCCGTACTTGAGCATCAGCTGCCCGCTGGCTGCCGCGATGACGGAGAAGAGCACGAGGCCGATGCTGGTGATGGACACGCGCGAGCTCCCTTTCTCTAGCTGCGGGGCTGGAGCTTTCAGGTCATCCGACTTGCGCATGATCGGACCCTGAAGTCTGCGAGAGTTCCGGCCCCTGCTCGGGCGTGCTGCGCGGCGGAAGCTGAATCGAGTGCTCCGGCTTGAAGTCGAGGTAAGCACGGTTCCTGATCCCGCGCCTGTGCAACTGGTAGTCCGCGCACGTGTTGAGCACGCCGAGGCCGTACCGGATACTGCGACGCAAGTTGATCGATGACGCGTCCGCCGCGTAGCGGGTCGGGCAGGACAACTCTCCGATCCGCGCTCCCGCCGCCACCGCCTGGGCGATGATCTGGTTGTCGAAAATGAAGTCGTCGGAGTTCCGCTCCATGGGAAGCGCGGCGAGCAGCGGGCTGCCGAACGCGCGCAGGCCGGTGTGATACTCCGATAGCTTCTGGCCAAGCGCGACGTTCTCCACGAGGGTCAGGAACCTGTTCGACACGTACTTGTACACGGGCATGCCCCTGGACACTGTGTGCTGTGCCAGGATGCGGGAACCGAGCACCATGTCATACTCGCCGTAGGCGATCATCGCCGCCATCGCGGGGACGAGCCGCGGCGAGTACTGGTAGTCGGGGTGCACCATCACGATGACGTCCGCACCTAGGTCAAGCGCGTTCTTGTAGCAGGTCTTCTGGTTTCCCCCGTAGCCCTTGTTGGAGTCGTGGCAGATCGGGGCGAGCCCGATCTGCCGGGCAAGCGGGACGGTCTGGTCACTGCTCGCATCATCGACGAGCACAACGTCATCAATGACATCGCGATCCAACTCGGCCACGGTGCGCAGCAGCGTGGCCGCCGCGTTGTAGGCAGGTAGCACAACACTAATCCGACGCGAATTGATCATGCGCACATTATAGAAAGCAAGCAATGAACAGGTGCGCTCATCGGCCTGTTTTCCCAACTCAAAGCCACTCGGCCACGACGATGATGTGATAGAACGTGACAAAACGCACGCCGTTGCTTCATGGGATCCGTTAAGGGCGGGCGGACGCGAGCAGGGCGGGAAAGGCGCGGTGCAGGGCGTCGCGCCAGTCGGGGATCGGGGAGATTCCCGCCGTTGTCCAGGCGGCGTGACCGAGCACGCTGTAACCGGGGCGCGGTGCAGGGCGCTGGTAGGCCGCGCTCGTGGTCGGGGTCGGCACCGGGTATCGGGAGTCGGCCCACGCGCTCGCGTCTATCGCAGGCCCGGCGGCGGCGAAGAGCTTGAAGACCTCCTCGGCCAGGCCGAACCAGGTCGTCTCGCCGGAACTGGTCGCATGGTAGATGCCGGAAGGGGCGCCGGCCCGAATGAGGGAGTGGATCTGCCTGGCGACGTCGAGACTCCAGGTTGGCTGGCCGCGCTGATCATCGACGACGGCCGGGCTGGTGCCAGAGCGGGCCAGCCTGAGCATGGTGCGGACGAAGTTGGGGCCGTGCACGCCGTAGAGCCAGGCAGTACGCACCACGTAGGCGGCCTCCGGCAGGGTGGTGAGCGCGGCCCGCTCGCCGGCCAGCTTGGTTCGGCCGTAGGCGGTCCTGGGGGCAGGAACGGCGTCCTCGGCGTATGGCGACGTGGCGGAACCGTCGAAGACGTAGTCAGTGGACGGCTGGACCAAGGCCGCGCCTGCGCTACGGCAGGCCGCAGCCATGCTCGCGACCGCGTGCCCGTTGACGGCGAGTGCCGCTTGCTCGTACGATTCCGCGTCGTCGACCGCCGTCCAGGCGGCGCAGTTGACCACCACGTCGGGCTTGGCGGCCGCCACGGCTGCCGCGATCGCCGCCGGATCGGTGATGTCCAGGTCGGCCCGGCTCAACGCGATGACGGGTTCACCGGCGGCGGTGAGCAGGGCCGCTAGGTCGGTACCGAGCATCCCGGCGGCGCCGGTGATCAGCCATCTGGTCATCCCGCGGCCTGGGGGCGCTCGGGCGGCGCGGGGCGGCGCAGTGCGGCGGCTCCCGTCACAAGGATCTTCATGCCGAGATCTGCACCTTACTGTGGTCGCCTAGTACGAGCCTATGCGCCCTCGGCACCCGGGGCGCGGGGGTGACTTCGGCTTCGTGGCCGATGATGGACGCCTCGATGCGGCGCACACCGCGGATCGAGGCGCGGGACAGCACGATCGAGTACTCGATCTCGCTGTCATCGACGGTGCACCCCTCCGCGATCGCGGTGAACGGGCCCACGTACGACCCGGTCACCTTCGACCCGGCCCCGATGATGACGGGACCCACGATCCGGGAGCCGCTGACCTGGGCACCGGGCTCGACGACGACCCGGCCGATGATCTCGCAGTCGCTGTCGATGATGCCGTCCAGGCGCTGGTCGATCGTCTCGAGCACCAGGCGGTTGACCTCGAGCATGTCGGTGACGTTCCCGGTGTCCTTCCAGTACCCGCTGATGATGGTGGAGCTGACCGGGCGGCCGTTGTCCAGCAGCCACTGGATGGCCTCGGTGATCTCGAGCTCGCCCCGCCAGGACGGCTTCAGGGCGGCGACCGCCTCGTGCACGGCCGGGGTGAACATATAGACGCCGACGAGGGCCAGGTCGCTCTTGGGCGCCTGCGGCTTCTCCTCAAGGCCCACCACCCGCCCGGCGGCGTCGAGCTCAGCGACGCCGAACCCCCGCGGGTCGGCGACCTGGGTCAGCATGATCTGCGCGTCGGGCCGCGCCGCGGAGAACTCTGCGACCAGGATTCCGATCCCGCCCACGATGAAGTTGTCGCCGAGGTACATCACGAAGTCATCGTCGCCGAGGAAATCCCGGGCCACCAGGACGGCGTGAGCCAGCCCCAGGGGCGCCTCCTGCCTGATGTAGGTGGCACGGAACCCGAACGCCGACCCGTCGCCGACCGCCGCCTCAATGGCGGGGGCGGTGTCGCCGACCACGATCCCGACCTCGGTGATCCCGGCGGCGGCGATCGCCTCAAGACCGTAGAACAGGACCGGCTTATTCGCGACCGGGAGCAGTTGTTTCGCGGAGGTGTGGGTGATCGGCCGCAGCCGTGTCCCGGCTCCCCCCGACAGTACAAGGGCCTTCATGGAGAACAAGGTAGCGCCCGCGCGGAGCGCAGTCGCGTGGTGTTGGCGGCGCAATCCTCATAGCTAGGCAGCAGGCCGCTCCGCAGGGCTTCGTCGAGCGCGGGGGCGGCGGCGTCCTTGTCCGACAGGATGGGCGCTTCGGCCAGCCCGTCCGGCGGCCAGGCGATGCCGAGGGCCGGGTCGAGCGGGTGGACGCCATGCTCGCGTCCGGGAGCGTACGGGGTCGAGCACAGGTACAGCACCGTCGCCTGCTCCGACAGCGCCATGAAGCCGTGGCCGAGGCCCTCGGCCAGAAAGACCGCGCGCCGGTCCTGGTCGTCGAGGCGCACCGTCTCCCACCTGCCGAACCCGGGTGACCCGACCCGCAGGTCCACCACCACGTCGAGCACGGCACCTGCCACGCAAATCACGTACTTGGCCTGACCCGGCGGGACATCGGCGTAGTGGATCCCACGGATCACCCCGCGCCGGGACACCGAGCAGTTCACCTGCGCGACGCTCAGCTGGTAGCCGAGATCGGCGGCGAACTCCGCGCCGCGGAACGCCTCGGCGAAACTGCCTCGATCATCCCCGTGCACCTGGGGGGTGAACGTCCATGCACCATCTATACCAAGTGGCTCCACGAGAACGATGGTATCGGGCTTACCCGGGGCTGGAGGACGGCGGCGCTGCAGGGCCGGCGCCCATGGTCTTTGGGGGGACGTCGATCTGACATGACACCACATAGAGTTATTTGACGGATGCGTAAAGCAATACTACTCTTTGTACTATGATGACTACAAACGGTAACACGTGGGGCTAGGGGGCACGCATCCGCTCAGGATGACCGTGCCCCCTGTACGACTCGGCGCCCTGATCACTTGGCGCGGATCGGCCGGAGCGCTTCCGTCCACTTCAGGATCTCGTCCAGCATGGCGGTCGCCGACTGCTCCATCTCCTCGGTCGGCTTGAGGCGCCCGTCCTCGTCGAGGTGCCTAGCGACGAACGGGATGTTGACCGCCTCGGGGACGGGCATGATCTTCAGCGTGGTGAGGACCTGCTTGAGCATCTGGGTGGCCCGGGTGCCCGCCGCGACGCCGCCGTAGCTGACGATGCCGGCCACCTTGTGCTGCCACTCGTGGAACAGGTAGTCGATCGCGTTCTTGGTCGCCGCGTTGAACGAGTAGTTGTACTCGGGCGTCACGAAGATGAACGCGTCCGACGCCGCGACCAGCGCCGACCACTCCTTGGTGTGCTGGTTGACGTACTTCTTCAGCCGCGGGTGGTTCGGCTCGTCGTACATCGGCAGGTTCAGCTCGGCCAAGTCGGTGACCTCGACGTCGAAGCCGCCGTGCTCGCGCGCGCGCTCGGTGATCCACTCGGCGACAGCCGGCCCGACCCGGCCCGGCCGGGTAGAGCCAATGATGATCCGCAATACGGGCTTAGCCACGGGTAACCTCCAGGGCAGTGGCGGGTATCAGTAATTTACCTGACGCTTCAACCACATTCCCGGTCCGCAGATTCCCGGCACGGCGACCGGCGCGCTGGATCCGGGATGCCGGGCACGGGGCATGCGCTTACCGGCCGCGCCTCAGGGCAAGTGCCAGATTTGCGTCGTGCAGAGCCAGAACACCAGCGCCGCGATCGTGAGGAAGCCGATGGAGACGGCCGCGCCGGTGAAATCGAGGCGGGCCCGGCTGATCTGATGGTCTGGCACGAGCCAGAACCTCAGGGCGCGGGTCACGACCGGCATCACCAGCCAGGTCAGCACCGATACCGAGCAGATGTTGCCGACAAGCAGCGTCGCCCACAGCGGCCCACCTGGCCAGATTTCGCTAATGGCCAGGGTGAGCAGCACGACGGTCGGGTAGAGGCCGACAAGGACCGACAGACCCGTCTTCCAGTTCGGCGGACCGGCCTGCTCCTCGTCCCCGTCCGGCGGCGCGAACCAGCTGCCGAACGGGGAAGAGATGCGATGGAGTTCGAATTCCTTGAAGCGCTGGCCCTCCCGCAGCAACTGCTCGCGCTCCTCCGACTCGAGCCACGCGCTGGCATGCTCGTCGCTGTCATAGCGGTACAGCGCGGTCCACTCGTCCTGCAGGCCGGGCACGGGCCGGTACAGCTCCGCCCCCCGGAAGCCGGGAAACTGCCGCTCGGCGTCGGTCACCCGGTCCTGCCAGGCGAGAAATTCGTCCTGGTCGGCCGGCGCAACGGGGTGCGAAACGACGACCGTGACCATGGCGGCATCGCTGCCGCGGATGAGCACGTGTTGGGTCGCAGGCCCAGCGAAGAGGTGCGCACCGCGGTCGAGGACCTCGGCCCGCTCCGGGCTCGCAAGCCACTTCATCAGGTGCGGCTTGGAGTCGAAGCGGTAGAAGACCGTCCACTCGTCGTCGCCACCAGGAGCGACGTCGTTGCCCAGGTATCCGGCGAACGAGCCGACAGCATGGTTTACCGTTTCCTGCCAGCGGCGGACTTCCTCGTCGTGGCCACGCTTCACCCGCTGCGTGACGACCACCGTGGCCGGCTCGCGCTGTGCCGTGTCCGTCACCGAATGACTGCCCTCATGGTCCACGACGTCACCCTTGCTCAGATGCCCTGGCTTCCGGTCCGTGGCTACGGCGGTTACGTCAGTACGGGTGCTTGTCGCTCTTCTGCGCCCACGCCTTGTACGGCACCTCCGCCAGGTCTGGCCGGAACTGCCCGACCTTGACGTGGCGCTCGGAGTACGGCTTGGCGAAGTCCTCGTACTGGAAGGCGTCGTCGAAGCCGATCTTGGAGGTCTCCTCGAGGTCGTTGCCGAAGTACACGCCGTCGATGCGGGACCAGTAGATCGCGCTCATGCACATCGGGCACGGCGTGCCGCTGATATAGATCTCGTGGCCGGTGAGCATCTTCGCTCGCTCCGGCACCCGGTCGGGCGAGCCCGCCTGCCGCGGGATCAGCTCGAGGATTGACTCGTTCACGTGATCGGGCGAGATGCTCGGCGCCGCGGGGTTCAGCACTGCCGCTGCCTTGCGGATTGCCTCCACCTCGGCGTGGGCGGTCGGGTCTCCGGTCAGCAGGACGCGGTTCTGGCCGCGGGCGACGATGTCGCCGTTCCTGGTGATGACGGCGCCGAACGGCCCGCCCCACCCGTTGTCCACCGACTCCTTGGCGAGCCGACACGCCTCTTCCATGAAGGCATCACGGGTCATGGCCATCTAGTTCCCCCTCGTAGATATAGCTGTCCTGGGCCCGTACTGGCCTGCGGGTCGTTACCGCCCGGCGTCGGCTATCCCGGCGATACCGGGCGCCTCCGGAGCTCAGCCCTCAGCCTCCCAATTGATTACTTTCTGTATTTTTAAGATTACCCAGAGCGATTTGTGTTAATCGCGGGGGCGACCCCTGGCGTCCCGGTGTGCGTTGGCTCCCGGGTCCTGCTCGCCATCCTTCTCGCCGGGCGGCTCCCCGTGGCCCCAGCGGCTCTGCGCCCAGCCCCACAGCCAGGAGTCGTGGAACCAGCGCCCGAACAACTGGGCGCCGTAGAGGACCCAGCCGACGCCGATCAGCCACGACTGCACGATCAGGACGGTCCCCAGCGCGCCGTAGCTGACCGCGTTCCTGATGATGAGCGGCTCGAAGACCAGGGCGGAGAAGACCCGCAGGCCGGCCAGGCACACGATCGTCGCCACCGCGCCCGGCAGCGCCGCCAGATAGCTCACCCGGCCGCCGAGCAGGAAACGAAGCCCCCACCAGAAGAAGGCGACGCCGAGCACCACCGCCACCGCCACTCGGCCCGCCGTCTCACCCGGCCCTCGGTGCGTCACCGTGCCGACCGTGGCCGTCGCGTAGATGTAGCCGGTGAGGCCGGCCATCCACACCGCCTGACGCCAGATCTTGTGCCATGGCCCGGCGGGAAGGCCCCAGATCCTCTCGAACCCGCCCTGCACGCTGCCCGCGAAGGACACTCCGGCGAGGCTCACAAGCACCGCACTGAACACGCTGGTCGTGCCCAGCACCCGGGCCGGCGCGGAGAGGAGTCGTGTCACCGCGTCAGCGGAGGAGCCGGTCAGGTCCATGCCGTAGATCACCCACCCGGCGAGGCCGCGGTGCGAGGTAGGGTTGGCGGCGGCGACGAGGATGAGCAGCGGGATCACGGTGAGGATGGCCAGTGCAGCGAAGCCCAAGGCTCGGTGCATGAGTTCGAACTCCTTGCCGCTCCGGTAGAGATCCTTGAACCGGAGGTCGTGCCAGACGCGCTCGGCGCCCCGTAGCACCGCGCGGCGCACTTCCCGGTACGAGCCCTCGCCCGTCACCGCTGGACCCGCCCATCGCGCCGCTGCCGCGTCCCGCTGTGGCGCGCTGGATAGCGCTGTGGACCGCGACGGCCTCGCCTCCAGCAACATGATCGTCGCGTCATCACCGAACTCCTTCCGGTGGCCAAGGATCGCCTGGATGGCGCGGCTTCGCGAAGGCGAGTTCTCCCGCCGCCGCCGACAGATGATGAACCGGTGAACCGCTCGCGCCCGGACTCCGCGCCAAGGCCACAGCAGGTAGCGTTCCCCTGCGCAGGAGACCGTAGCGAGGACACCCGGGGCTCGGCGGCGCCTTCGCGAGTACGAGGCCCCCGGTGGGCACACTAACAGTGCGTAAGTACGGGTCCACAGTTGAGGAGGCCTGCGCATGACATCAAGTTGGCTGGCTTCGTTCGTGCTCATCGTGGTGTTTCTCGGCGTCATGGGCGTTATCTCCGGCGGCCTCTGGTTGGCGTTCGTCTTTCTGTCGCGCTTGGATCGCTGGCGTGACTAAGGCCGGGAGCGGGATCCCGCTGAGCCGCGCGCAGTAGCCGGTCAACGCGTCCTGGGCTTCGGGGGAACGGGCCGCGCGACGGGACTGCCGCGGCTGCGCCTCTTACCTCGAGTTGCTGGGCTCGCCTGCGCCGAGGGCCGGGCGAGGGAGGCGCTCGTAGTCCGGGACGTGGGAGGAGACCGCGGGGGCGGGGGGTTCGTAGGCCGGGATCTCGTGCGGGGAGACCGGGGCCACCGGGTCGGTGCCGACGACCGACGGGTCGATGACGAGGGCCACCATCCGGCTCTCCGCCGCTGTTTGGCCCGAGGTCACCGCGTTGGCCTGGGCCGTCGGCCCGGCCGCGCCCGCCGCGCTGGACGTACCCCGCACGCTCGCCGGGTCCGGCGCGCCGGCGACGACGTGCGGGGCCAGCATCTGATCCTCCGGCAGCGCCATCAGCGTCTCCGGCTGGACCTGGTGGTCGTAGACGAGCTCGAAGGTGATCTCGTCGCCGACGCTGGTGCCGTCGGTGCGCGACCGGGACTCCGAGCGGGTGTGGCTGGTCTCCTCGGTGTTCGTCACCGACTGGGTCTTCGACTCGCTTGAGTGCTGGGCGGTGAACCACGTCCTGGTCTTCACCACGTCGATGGCCGGCTTCTTGGCCTTCGCACCCGACGAGCTGCCGCCGCCGCTCAGCCACCCCCCGCCGGACTTGCCCTGGCTCTCGAGCCGTCTGCCGCCCGCGACCCGCTCGGCGCCGTCCTTGCCCCCCCGGTCCTGCCCGCTGGCGCCCCCGCGCCCCGTCGACTGACGCGCGCCGCGACCCGACGCCGCGTCCGCCTCCGCGGCCCGCTCGCGAGCTGCCCTGTCGCGAGCTTCGTCCCCGCGTGAGCGGCCGGTGCCGGACCCGCCGTTGCCCGCGCCGCTATCACCGGCGTGGATGTGGACGTGGTTATCGCGGCGCGGCACCTCCGCCTCGGAGTACGACTGGCCGGTCGTGGTGCCCGTGGTGTGCGTCACCGCCTCGCCCTCCGCGCGCCCGGTGGTGTGCGTGGTCGACTCGGTCGAGGTCCTGGTCCGCGACCGGCTCACGCTCTGCCGGTGCGAAAAGCGCCCGGCGACGAACTTCCGCGCCAGGCCGATGTGCTCCGCCGCGCGCAGCGCCTCCGGCCGGGTCGCGAGCCGCATGAACGCGGTGTGCCTGCTGTCCAGGTGGCGCGCCGACTCTTCGGTCAATCGGGAGAACAGCCGCACCAGCGGGACCTGGTACCGCTCGGAGACGGTCGTCAGCCGGCCCAGGTGCCGGGTGGACTGCTCGTCCGCGCCGGCCAGGATGACCGCGGGGCGGAACCCGTTTTCCGCGGCGACGGAGCGGGTGGCCCACTGCACGATCAGCGCGGCGGTGAGGTCGGCGGCCACATCGCGCGGGCCGTCGGGCAGGGACAGGCAGGTCAGCCGGGCCGGCGGCCGGGGAGTGCCGCGACCGCGGCCGACCGCGGCCGCGCCGAGCTCGGCCAGGGGCTCGATCACCGCGGCGATCCGGATCAGGTTTCCCGCGACCTCGCCGCGCATCCCCGCGCCGAACAGCCCGCGCAGCCGTTCGCGCTCCTCCCCCGTGAGCGCCCCGGCAAGGTGACCTGCGGCGTAGTGACCCGGATGGTCGTAGCCGACCAGCAGCAGCAGCGCCTCGTGCAGCCGGGCCATCGGCACGTCGTCGCCAAGAACCCGGGTGATCTTGCGCAGGATCATCAGGTCGGTGGCCCGCCCGGCGGCGGTCGCGCTCGCGTCGTCGGCGTGCAGCACCTCGACGATGAGGCTGGCGATCTCGTCTCCGGTCAGCTCCGCGAGCAACGGGGTGTCGGACAGGTCCCTCGGCAGCAGGTAGTTCTGACAGGAGATCCCGTCCTGCTCCGCCGCCGCGATGAGGCCGTCGCAGACCCTCTCCTGCGACAGGTCGAGGACGATGACGGCGCCTTCCGCGAGGAGCCTCTGGCCGACCCCGGTGAGCAGGTTCTGCCGCCCCAGAGGGGTCCCGCCGAAGACGTCCAGCCGACTGATGTCCTCGTGGGCCGCGACTTGCAGCCACCGAGGCGCCGTCGCGATCCGCTCCGCCTCCGAGTTCTGCCACGCAACCCTGGACCGCTCGTACTCGGCGAGCTCGGCCGCGTGCCGGGCGAGCTGCTCCTCGCTCTCGCGCCGCAAGCGGCGATTGGCGCGGCCGCGGTTCACGGCGAACTCCGCCAGCGGCAGCCAGCAGCAGACGGCCAGGGCCGCGCCGACGCCCCAGAACCAGTCCCGGTGCGAGACGGCGCCGACGAGGCCGAAGAGCGCTAGCGCAAGAAGGCCGACGACCAGCAGCAGTCGCGTCCAGAGCGCCCTGGTGGCGTGCGCGGCGCGCAGTGCCGCCGCCTTAGGCGAGTCGGGGTCGGGGGCGCCCGGCGCCTGTGCCGCGTACTCGCGAGC
This sequence comes from uncultured Actinomycetota bacterium, assembly GCA_963844925.1. Classification (GTDB taxonomy): domain Bacteria; phylum Actinomycetota; class Actinomycetes; order Streptosporangiales; family Streptosporangiaceae; genus Trebonia. Next base: position 35,653 of record CAWJQG010000007.1, read on the forward strand.
CCGCAACCCCGGTTCGTTGGGAATCCAGCCAAGGTGCAGCCCCATACCGGGAGACTAGAACCGGAACCCCAACACATCAAATTCGATGGATATCACTGTTATGCAGTGTGACAGATCGGTACCTGGCTGCTGTCAGTGGACTGGTCGATGACGGACCCCAACGGTCGTCTACCGCCTCCGAGGCCGATCGACTGCTCGGACGGGGCCCGCGCGGACGGGTGCCTGAAGCACGCCCGAGGGACGTCCAATGACGTCCAGTTGTTCCCTGCGCTACCGCGAAATACGAGGCGCTGGAAGGGGAACCAACCGCCCGTTCCATACCTTCGTTTTTGACTCTCATAGACGCGAAGATGACCGAATTGACCTAATTACCCCGCTATTCTCTGTATTGGCGGCAGTAGCTCACGAACGACGACGATTCTTGACGCGCATCCCTTGGCTTCTGTGTTAGCGTAACGTTGGCTTCCTCGATCGTGGGCGCCCACCTCCATTCGGCCGGAGCTCTGCTGAGCTGTACCCGCGATGCCGAGGTTATGGCCCGCCGCGGGTGAGGCCTACCCAGAGCAGGTAGCAGGAGGCGGGTGTGGTCGAGCAGAAAGAACCGGTGCGCAAGGAACTTGAACACGATGGCCTGTACGACAAGATAACGGCTTACGGGACCATAGCGGGGGTCCTCGTGGCAGTAGTAGCCCTTTTCGTGTCCATAGCAGTGGCGGCAATCGCGTACTTCACCCTTGCTTACACTGCCCATTGGCCGCCGTTTAGCTCGTCGCCATCGCATCACCGGCCGGCCCGCCGACCCTAATTCCCGCACCCACAACGTCCCGGCTTCGCCTTCTGCAGACGGAGTTCCAGCCGAAAACCGAGGTACCTGGGAGGCAATATTTCGGGCTCGCCTGCCCTTCGAAGCCACCATGAGCTTGCAGCACGGCACCGACGGCAGCAAAATTGGCGTTTTTCAGAATGAAACGTACGGCTGCCCGGGAGCGATTTATCTTGAGAGCGGGGACGGCCCGATTTCCCTGCGGATTGTCACCACGTCAGATCCCTATGACGATTGCGTATCGCTAGCGTACGCTCAAGCCACGCTAACCTCCGACGGCCTTTATTTTTCGTTCGATCAGACGGCGACCGTCCCGTCGGGCGACGGTACGCTCACATCCGTTTCAGCGGTCACGCACCCGCCCCAATGACGCCCCGTCGAGCGGAGAGGCGTTCGGAGAAGCACACCGCGCAAGTGGCTCGCGCCTGCCGTTGACCGATGTGATGTCACGAATCTA
>CAWJQG010000008.1:0-423454 GCA_963844925.1 uncultured Actinomycetota bacterium
TGATCTTCACTCCCAACACGTCACCGGTTCTCAGCAACCTGCTTGGCGTCACACTGAACGGATACGATATCAAAGTATCTGGCGAGGTCTCCTGGTTCACTGATACCGCGTCCGTCAAATCGCAGTTGATACAAGCGATCGGCGGCCAGACGCCCGCGGTAAATCAAGCGGCGAACGAGACGCTTACCACTGCCGTTACGACCGAGCTTCTGAAAATCGGCATCGCCGAAGATCAAATCAATGATTTCCTCGGTAAAACCACTGTGACCATCGCCAGGACCCTGTACTCCGACTGCCAGCTTCTACCTCGTCCCGGCTGAGTACAACAACAATACAAGAGGTCGTATCGGTAGTACCCAGGATAGGATTTCCACGGCAGCTGACGATTGGTTTCGGCGGCAACTAGCCTAGCCGCTTTAGATGATCAGGATCTACGGCCGGAGTACTAGACGGTCACGGTTACCTTGCGATGAAGATGTACTCGTCGACGGACCGGCGCGCGGCCGCCTGATGGGTGCCGTAGTGATAGGTGTGCGGGATTGCGCGCACCTCGACGTCCTGCTTGGCCTCACGGAGCAGGCTTACGATCGTCTCCTTGTCGGGCAGGGCATTGGAGCCGTAAGACAAGACGATTGTCCCGGCGTCCTGGTATCGCTTGAAAGTATCTCGCAACGCTTCCACGATTGTGCGCTTGTTGCTATAGCCCGTGACTGGTTTCGCCAGCTTTTTGGTGCGCGTGCCCATATCAGAACGTCGCCTTCCCAGTACCGTGACAGGCCCTCAAGGAAGTGGAATATCTTGATGTAGCAGTTGTCGTCGCTCGGCGGGGCATAGGGAGGGTCGAGGTATACCCGGTCGTACGGCTGCACCTCCATCTGCGACGCCTCCTGCCGGATAACCGTGCCGGCTGCCCGGAAAACACTGCCCGGTTGTAATCCGCCGCGTGCTCGGCGAAGTGGTCCCGCATCGAGATCCGCAGGTCGCGCCTGCCGTCGTCGTAATTGCTCAGATCGCCGGAGATCGTGAAAACGCCGCGCGGCTGCTTCCTCACCGACAGGACGAGGGCGCTAATCGCTAGCGCCTGCTTGTGCCCGCGCATCGCGGCGACGTGTGACCAGGCGGAGTCCAGAAAGGCGAGGTCTTCTGAGTTCAGGAAGACAGGAGAAGTTATTGCGAACGAAGTCACGGTCATCGGCTGCGGGACCGATGATGCGCGCGATGTCGGCCGCTAAGGCGGGTTGAGTTGTTGACTATGGCAGCGGTAGCCAGCGTACCGGGGAACTCCAGCATGTCATTTGCCGTGACGGAGAACCCTTGGCGCTTCAGCAGGTAGGACACCACGCCGGAACCTGAGAAGGCGTCGAGCGCCGTCTGGCCGCCTACCTCCGCGAATACCGCAGCAAGGTGCGGCAGCAGCTTGTTCTTGCTGCCCATGTACCCGATCCGCGGGTAAAGCGCCGCTGTGAGCGCGGCTGCGCAAGTGATGTTCGAACAACGGCACCGCCGTCATTTCCACTGTAGACACCATTTGCCGACCTCCGCGCTGCCACCCCGCCAACGCTAGCTGCTGCCTACGACGATTCCCGGCAACTTCGCCCGGACGCCCGGACGCGCGGAGGCTTCGCCCGCTCCGGCGCGGCGCGGCGCCTTCGGTCAGGCGTATTTCTGTATCAGCCTGCCGAGGGCGGGCAGGGCGGCTTTCACCTGCTTGATGGCCCGGCCCCGGACGGTGTTGTAGGCCTTGATGATCGCCGGCCGGTTCGAGTTGTCGCGGCGCCGGTCGGTGATCGCCAGCAGTGCCTCGGCTACCTCCTCGTCCCGGGCGGCCAGGTACGCGTCGAAATCCCCGCTGCTCGGGGTGAATTCCGCGGTGAACCCCTCCCAGTACGGCTGCAGTGCGTCGGCCGCGTTGGGCAGGATGGTCTCGATCATTCCGTGGATGTGGCCGCGGTCAACCTTGCGCACCGTGTTGTACGCGAGCTTGATCGCGGCGCCCGTGACGCCGGACATCTCGGCGACCTCGTTGGTGACCAGATCCTCGCAGTCGGCGACCACCCTCGGCTGGATGTCCGGTGCGAGCAGCATCTCGTGCAGCGTTGCCATGCCCTGCCTGTTCTCCTTCGATGTCCGATGCATGGGGAACATTCGATTGCGAGCTACGGTAGCGGTCGCCAGCCCGCCGCCGCCGAAATGTCACGATTTGTTGACTCGCGTAACCGATGATCGGCGTCAGGGGGAGGCGTGACGGCGACGTCGTTCCCACCGGGCCCGCTGAGGCTGCCGCCCCGACATCCCCTGCAGTCGATGGTCAGTCGGGGAGGGCGGCCAGGGCCGCCCTGATCCGCTCGGCGGATACCTCGGGGGCGATGTCGCCGATGAAGGCGCCCATGCCGGTCTCCGAGCCGGCCAGGTACTTGAGCTTGTCGGCGCCCCGGCGCGGCGAGGTGACCTGGAGCATCAGCCGTGCCGTGTCCCGGCCGGCCCCTCGGACCGGCGCCTGGTGCCAGCCGGCGATGTAGGGGGTCGGCGTGTCGTAGAGGACGTCGATCGCGCGCACGATCCGGCGGTAGAGCAGCGCGATCTCGTGCCGTTCGGTATCGCTCGTCGCGGCGAAGTCGGGCACCTGGCGGTGCGCGAGCATGTGCACCTCGATCGGCCAGCGCGCGGCGAAGGGGACGAAGACCGTGAAATGCTCACCGCGGATGAGCACCCGCTCCGACCTCTGCTCGAACGCCAGGATGTCCGCCATCAGCTCCGGGCCGTAGGAGTCAATCGAGGCGAGCAGCCGGCGGGTGCGCGGCGTTATGTAGGGATAGCCGTAGATCTGCCCGTGCGGATGGAGCAGCGTCACGCCGATCTCCCGCCCCCGGTTCTCGAAGACGTACACCTGCTCGATGCCCGGAAGGGCCGACAGCGCCGCGGTGCGGTCGGCCCACGCCTCGACGATCGTCCGGGCTCGCGACTCGGTCAGGTCCCCCCACGAGCCCGCGGCCTCGGGGCCGAAGCAGACCACCTCGCACCGGCCGTGCCCGGGCCGGGAACGGCCTATTTCTAGCTCCCCGGCCACGATCCGCCCGCCCGCCGGACCAGCGGCGGGCTCGTCCGGCGGCGGCAGCCCCGGGCCGAACGACGGTGACTTGTTCTCGAACACCGCGACATCGAAGTTGCCTGGTATCTCCGTCGGCCGTCCCGGCGTCGATGGCGCCAGCGGGTCGAGGTCGTCGGGCGGCAGGAACGCGCGGTTCTGGCGGGCGGTCGCGATCGAGATCCACTCCCCGGTCAGCGGGTCGAGCCGCAGCTGCGGGATGGGCGGCCGGGGCTCGGGCGGGCGCTCGTCGGGCTTCCGCTCCGGCGGCAGCGCGGTGTCCGCGTCGTCGAAGTAGATGAGCTCGCGCCCGTCACTGAGCTGGGTGACGCGCTTGGCTATGCCGGACATCGGCGTGAGATCTCCTCAGGTGAACCAGCGCACAGTCTTCAGTGTCAGCCTTGATGAGCGCCAGTGTTCTCCGTCCGTTGTTACCGAACTGATGGTTACGCAAACATTTAATGTTTACGCGAACATAAACTGGCCTAACATGGACGCGCGAGCATGGCTTTTTGGGCCGGACTTCAGCGATGGGGGAGACGCGGACAGACATGACGCGGACCAGAATCACCGCGGCCGGAGCGCCGCGTCCCTCGATGGCGGATGTGGCTCGGCTGGCCGGAGTGTCGTCGCAGACGGTGTCGAGGGTGTCCAACGGCCACTCGAACGTCGACGAGCAGACCCGCGCCAGGGTCATGCAGGCGATGCAGACCCTCGGGTACCGGCCGAACGGCGCCGCTCGCGCCCTCAAGACCGGCCGCTTCCACGCCGTCGGCGTGATCATGACGTCCCTGCAGACCTTCGGCAACATCCGCACGCTGGACGCGATCGCCCAGGAGGCCGCGGACACCGACTACTCGGTCACGCTGCTGCCGATCTCCGATCCGACGCTGCGCCGTGTGTCCGGCGCCTACCAGCGGCTGAGCGCCCAGGCGGTCGACGGCGCGGTGATACTGCTCGAGGCGCGCCTGCTCGGCCAGGCCGAGTTCGCGCTCCCGCCGGGAATTCCCGTCGTCCTCATCGACTCCGGGCCGGCCCCGACTACACGGTGGTCGGCACGGACCAGGCCCTCGGCGCTCGCCAGGCCACGGAGCACCTGCTGCACCTCGGTCACCGCCAGGTCTGGCACATCGCCGGTCCGGAGACGGCGTTCTCCGCCTCCCGCCGCGCCGAGTCCTGGGCGCGCACGCTGGGGGAGGCGGGCATCACGCCGCCGCCTGTGCTGCGCGGCGACTGGACATCAGGATCCGGTTACCAGCACGGTCTTACCCTTGGGCGGCGGCCCGATGTCACGGCTATCTTCGCGGCCAACGACCAGATGGCGCTCGGGGTGATGCGCGCACTGCACGAGCTCGGCCGGGGCATCCCCGGCGACGTCAGCATCGTCGGCTTCGACGACATGGCCGAGGCTGGCGCGTTCTGGCCGCCGCTCACCACGATCCACCAGGACTTCCCGGCCGTCGGCCGGCTGGGCTTCCGCAAGCTGCTGGCGAAGGTGTCCGGGGCGGGCACCGAGAACGACAAGACCTCGGTGCCCACCGAACTGATCGTCAGGAGCAGCACCGCTGCGCCGCCAGGCTGAACGATCTGGGCGCCATGGTGCGAGGATGCGTGACTCCGCTTCTTGACGGAGCGGCTTATCCGGCTGGCTAACCCCGTTTCACCGCCTCCGCCAGCGCCTCCATGGCGGGGACGGCCGCGAGCAGAGTGTTGGCGGTCTCCGCGGGAAGCCGGCCAAGGCACTCGGACAGAACCTGCGTACGCTGTGCGCGGACCCTGTCGTTGACGTGCGCTCCGGCCGGGGTGGCTTCAAGGCGCGCCGCCCGCATGTCATTGGGGTCAGGCGTCCGGCGGATAAGACCGCGCTCGTCGAGAACCTTGATGATCCGCGACACCATGGTGGGATTCAGGCCCTCGAGCTCGGTCAGTTCCGCCAGGCCGAGCGGCCCGCGGTTGCGGACAAGGGCGAGCACCGAGTACTGCGTCGGGGTCAGGCCCTCGCCGGTGGACGTGTCGTTGAGCTCACGGGCGAGCCGGGGGATGACTCCGCGCAACCGGGCAACGAGTTCGGCGTCCATGAAGTTCTCCGCATACGACTTGAATGCTTGCCAGCAGGCAATTATTATTAGGATGACGTGAGTAAATTGACTTGCACGCGGCCACCCGACCTCAGCGCTGACGGGCAGGATCTCGTCCAGCGCCTCGCGGTAGCGCTTGAACCGACCTTCGCATCAGCGCGCACCGTTATGAGCGTCGCTCCAAGGTCACGCCTTGATTGCGTTAAGGTGGCCGTCCCAAGTTCCGCAGAAAACGACGCCATCCGCCACCGTTGGCGCGGCTGCGAACCTCGCTGGTTTACTGCGCTGAAGGACCAGCGCAGCTTGCGGGTATTTGCGTCAAGCTGCTGCAGGCTGTGCCCGTTTCCTACGAGGACGTAAACTTTACCGCCCGTCGCCACCGGTCCCGTTACGTCCTGATTTCCGGCAGGGTACTCCCATATCAGCTTGCAGTGCGCCGCGCTGAGGGCGTGGAGGAGGCCACTGCTGTCGGTGAAGTACACATGCCGTCGGCAACAGCCAAATTCGAATAAGAAGCAAAGCTTAGCTTCCCGCGTCGTATGTCCACTTGACGTGGCCACGCGTAGTGTCGACGGCATACAAAGTTACGGGATCGGAGCCGAAGTACAGGGTGCAGTCGCTGATGACCATCGCGGTGCCCACGCTGTCGTTGCCCAGCGTTGCGAACTGCGCGATCTGGTTGCCGTTGGCGGCGTCGAGCGCCAACAGGGTGCCAAGCTGGCCGAGCGCGTATACGACGTTGCCGTTCATCGCGACGGTTTGCCCGAAGCCAGAGTCCACCGAGGTGGTTTCGGACCAGAGCTTGGCACCGGCGGCGGCGTCGTACATATAGAGGCTCTGGTCGCCTGGTGCGATGGCCACTCGCTTGCAGTCGGTTGCGAAGTCCGCCTCAAACGGGAAAAGCACGCTGCGGGCAATGGGCACGCTCCACACCGGCACGCCGGTGGTTGCGTGGAACACGTCGAACTCACCATTCATTGCTGTCGCGAAGACAAGTGCGCCGGCCACGGTCGGCGCGGCGGAGACCTTGCTGACTGACTGGACCAGACTTCCTTGCCGGTCGCGACCTTAACGGCGCAGAGCGTATCGTTGGAGCCGCCGACGTACACTATGCCACTCGCCGCAGTGGGGACCGCGTCCACCGACTGGCTGCCGGTAGAGAACGACCACAGCTCCGTGCCTGGCCGGACCGGGCTGGAACCGCCAGAACCGCCAGAACCGCCGGAGCCCCCCGATCTACCGGATAGCGCCCACGCAGTCCCGCCGCCGATGGCGGCGGCGAAGCGGATGCCTGCACCGATTAGGAGGTTCCGGCGGCTAGTCCCTTGGGGGGCACCGGAGCACCCGGGCCGACCGTGAGCGTATCGGCTCCTGGAATCGGCACGCTGAGTGCCACGGCGAACCAGATAGCCTGGCTGAACCCCGCGAACTGGGTAGGCGGGTGGGTGTAGGGCCTGGTTGTCCCGCGAGCTGGGTAGGCGGGTGGGTGTCAGGGCCTGGTTGTCCCGCGAGCTGGGTAGCAGGATGGGTGGCGGGACCTGCGGGGCCGACGGGGGACGATGCCAGGCGGCTGTGCCACGAGCGCTCGCACCTGCGCGTTTACCGCCGCCTGCTGGTACCGGATGACGGTGGCGACGTCATCCGGCCAGAACGACGCTGGCGACGCGCGCGCAGACCCGGTGGCCGCGGCGCACTGCGCGGCGATCTCGCCAGGGTTCGGACGGCGCGCCGGGTCTTTCGCCAGGCAGGCCGCGGATAAGGCCGCGGGCCTCCGGAGGGACCGCAGCTAGGTTCGGTTCGCCGTGCGCGACTTGGTACATGATCGAGGCCGCCGACGCGTGGGGCACGCCATCGAACGGCGACCTTCCAGACGCCGCGAAGCCGAGCACGCTGCCCAGCGCGAACACATCGGTCGGCGGCCCGGCCTCCTGCCCCTCCACCTGCTCGGGGGACATGTCGCTGCGCGTGCCGATGACGGAGCGGGCAGCGGTCATCTGGCAGTCTGCCACCGCGCGCGCGATGCCAAAGTGGATGACCCGCGGCCCGTGCGACGCCAGGATGAAGTTCGGCGGCTTGAGGTCACGATGGACCAACCCCACGGAGTGGATCGCGCGCAAGGCTTCGGCCACCGCGGCGCCGAGCCGCCACAGCGCCGACAGCGGCAGCGGCCGTACCGGGAGATGCTGTCCAGCGGCGGCTCAGGCACGAAAGCGGTCGCCAGCCATGGCGGCCTGTCATCAACGCCGGCCGCCACCACGGGCGCGGTATACGCGCCGCTGACCCGCTGGGCGGCGTCCGCCTCGCCACGGAACCGGCGAACGAAGTCTTGATTGTCCAGAGCTCGGGGTGGATGACCTTGACTGCGACGAGCAGGTCGGCCGGAGACGTGGCGAGGTACACTCGCCCCATCCCGCAGCCCCGAGCCGCGCCCGCAGCGGGAAGTCGCCGATGGTCTGGGGGTCTCCTGCTGTCAGCGGCTCCATGCGCTAGCTACCTCCTTCGCAGCCCATGCATAGGTATACTCGGATCGCGTACATTGCGTTGTCATCGCTGCCGGCGAAGACCAGCGCGTCGCCTAGCGCAGTCGAAGTGATGAACGCGGTGCCGCTGTACGAAGTGAAGGAACATATAGCCGCTCCGCTCGCGGCGTGCAGTTGTTGCAAGGTGGTCTCGGTGGGCGCGTACAGGTACCCGTTTGCCACGGCAGGCACCGGAGCAGGCGAGGCAGTGAAGCCGACATGGTAGGACCACGCCTGCGTGCCGCCCGCCGCGGTGATGGCGCGCAGTACGCCGTTGTTATCGGTGAAGTACACCAGGCCGTGGGCGATCACCAAGTCAGAGGCGGGGAATGTGGCGCCTGGCACCGGGTAAGTCCACCGGAGCCGCTCGGTGGCGACGTCTACGCAGTACAGCGAGCCTCCTGGACGCCGACGTACACCCCGCCGTTGCCGGTGACCAGTGCTGTGGTTCCTGTGCTACCGCCCTTGATCACCTGGTACTGCCATTGCTGCTGCCCGTCGGTCATGCTGAGCGCGGCAAGGGATTCCGCCAGTGGGGTCAAACGCGTAGACGGTGCCGGCCGCGGACATTTCGACGTACATCCACAATGCGGAGGAGGGTGATGTGGCCTTCCAGATTTGCTTGCCGGTGGCCGCGTCCAGGAGCTGCACGCTCCCGTCACCGGGAGCGAATGCTACCTGGGTGCCGGTGGCGTCCAGTTCCGCTCGCCGGCGTTCACCTGAAGGCCGGTAAGCGACGAGAGCTTGATTGCCGCTGGCCGCGTTTACCGCATAGAAGACCCCACTGGCATCCACAAAATAGAGATTCTCGCCGAGGACCTGGGGGGCTACCGACACCATCTCCGATGTCTGCGCCCAAGCCCGCTTGCCGGTTTTCGCGCTGACCGCGTAGAACTGGACATAGGCGTTGGGCGAATTTCCGCTGCCGAAGCACACCAGGCCACTGGCGACCGCAGGAGAGTTGGGGCTGTTGGCTCACCGGGAAACGCCACGCTAGGCTGCCCGGCCCGGTGGTGGGATTGCTTGGCGGGCTGCTGGTGGGATTGCTTGGCGGGCTGGTGATGGCGCTGGTGGTGGCGCTGTCTGTTGGGCTGGCGGTGCCATTGCCTGCCGACTTGCTGCCGCCACTCAGCGCCAGCGCCCCCTCACGCAGGCACCTGCGATGACGGCGCCGCCCGCCGCGCCTGCCCCGATGATGGACCGCACGGCGGGACGTCGTCCCGGGTCCGGAGGGATTGGTAGGCGCCGCTCCCCACCCCAGGCGGCACGGTCGCGCCGCCTGGCCTGCCGGGGTAGCCGCCTGTGCTCGGAGTCTGATGCTGGTCCATAACGGGGGGCCGCAACTGGCCCACGGGGACTTCCAGTGCCTGAAGATCGGCGGACAGGCTGGCCACCTGCCTGTCGATCATGGTGGCGACGTCATCAGGCCAGAACGCGGCTGGCGACAGCCCTAGGTGCTCGACCGCCGCGGTAGAACGCGCCGCTACCGGGCCAAGGTCCGGGCGCTGCGCGGGGTCCTTCGCCAGGCAGGCAACGACAACCTCGCGGATGTCGCCGGGCACCTCGTCAAGCGCGGGTTCCCCATGAGCGACGCGGAACATGATTGACGCGACGCCAGCGGCCCGGCCGAGATGGAACGGGGAGGCGCCGGTGGCGGCGAAGGCAAGCACGCTGCCGAAGGAGAACACGTCGCTTGCCGGGCCGACCTCGATTCCCTCGACCTGTTCCGGTGACATGTAGCTGGGTGTGCCGATGGACGCGCCGGTGGCGGTCATCCGGGTACTCGACGCTGCCGAGCGGGCGATGCCGAAGTCGATGACCCGGGGCCCGTCGGATGCCAGCAGCACGTTGGCGGGTTTCATGTCCGGGTGGATCAACCCGACCGAGTGAATCGCGCGCAGCGCCTCGGCGAGGCAGGCGGCGAGCCGCCACAGCGCCGCAGGTGGCAGCGGTCCGTACGTGGCGAAGACCTCAAGCAGGGACGGTCCTGGAACGAACGCCGTCGCAAGCCACGGCGGCTTGTCGTCGACACCGGCCGCCACCACGGGTGCCGTGTACAGGCCACTGACCCGCTGCGCCGCGTCCGCCTCGCCCCGGAACCGGCGGATGAACTCCGCGTCATGGGCGAACTGCGACCGGATGACCTTGATCGCAATGAGCCGTCCGGCTGGGGAAGTCGCCAGATAAACCCGGCCCATCCCGCCCGCCCCCAGCCTGGCCAGCAGACGGAAGTCACGAATCGCCGCAGGATCCTCTGCGGTCAGTGGCTCCACCGCATTCCCTCCCCAGCTCAGCAAAACGGCACAATCAGCGACATTCAGAGAATAGGGTATCGCCTGAATTGTCGCAGCTTGGTGTCAAGGGCTGCGCGGCATCTTGGCTTAGAAGCGGGCTCATCTCTGGGAATGACCGCGCGCAGCCGCGTCACGAGTCCGGTGTCCATCACGTTCTCTGGGGTCAACTTGTATGCTTGCTAGCAAGCAACTAATGTTAACGCTTGTGAGCGCTACAGGAGAAATCGCCGAGGTCAGCCAGTCAGCCAGTTTCGGTGGCGGCGCTTCGGAGGACCGGGCCCGGAAAGACCGGCGCTGGCTGGTCTTCGCCATCGTCTCCATCGGCCTGTTCATGGCCTCGATCGACCAGACCATTGTGGCGACCGCGCTACCTGCGATCGAGCACGACTTGCACGCCGGCATCAACTGGAGCGGCTGGACGATCACGATCTACGCGCTCGGCCAGGTCATCGCCATGCCGATGGCGGGCAAGATCAGCGACATGTACGGCCGCAAGAAGGTGTTCGGCGTCTCCGCGGCCGTCTTCACCATCGCCTCGCTGTGCTGCGGGTTCGCCCCCAACATGCCCCTCCTGCTGTTGCCCCGGTTCATCCAGGCGCTCGGCGGCGGCGCCTTCATGCCGTCCGCCACCGGCATCGTTTCCGACCATTTCGGCCCCGAGCGCGACCGCGCCGTCGGCATGTTCACCTCCATCCTGCCAGTGGGCGGGATCATCGGCCCCATCGTCGGCGGCATTTTCGTCAGCTACTGGTCCTGGCGTGGCATCTTCCTGGTGAACGTGCCGATCGGCATCCTGCTTATCGCGCTGACGATCAAGTTCATTCCGTCCTCGGCGGCGGCGGGCGGGGAGAACAGCCGCATCGATATCCGAGGCGTCGTCCTGCTCGCCGTGCTGATCGCCACGGCAATGTTCGGCGTCAGCTACCTGGGCAGCGGGCGGGTCCCGCTCTTCAGCCCGGTCTTCCTCGGCGCCGAGGCGGTCGCCCTCGTCGCACTGCGGGGGTTCGTCAGGCACGCACGGCGCGACGCCGCGCCGTTCGTGCCCTACCGGCTGCTGCGCGGGCGCGGCTTCGGGGTGATGAACCTCATCAACCTCGTGTACGGGGCGGCCGCCCTCGGCTTCTCGGCCCTGGTGCCGCTGTACGCCCAGAACCGCTACCACATCTCGGCGCTCGGCGCGGGCACGCTGCTCACCGCCCGCGCGGTCGGCATGATCGCCGTGGCCGGGGTGGCCGCGATGGCGCTGCGGCGCACCGGTTACCGGCTGCCGATGATCATCGGCTTCGCCGTGCTGGCGGGCGGACTGGTCATGATGTCGCTCTCGCCCGACCTATCGGCCTACGCGTGGCTTGCCGTCGCGGCCGCCATCACCGGCTTCGGCATGGGCCTGTCCGTGCCCGCCTCCAACAACGCGAGCCTGCAACTCGCCCCTGACCAGGTGGCCGCGATCGCCGGGCTGCGCGGGATGTTCCGGCAGTCCGGGGCGATCATCGCCGTCTCCGTGACCACGGCCGTCATCGCCCGGAGCAGCACCCCTGGGCTGGTCCAGGCGCATGTATTCGTGCTCTTCGCCATCCTCCTCATTCTCCTGCTGCCGCTGATCACGCTGGTCCCGGACCATCACGGCAACTGGTGACGCGGGCTCGCCGAGCGTCTCGGCGCCGGGACGAGGGGGGCGGGGGCAGCCGCGGGGAACCCATTGCGGGCGAGCTCCTCGGCCTCGTCCGGCGGCATCGGCATCGCCAGCAGGTACCCCTGCCCGTAATGGCAGCCCGCCGCGGTGAGCAGGTCCCGCTGGACCTCGCTTTCGATCCCCTCGGCGACCACCTCGAGCCGGAGCGTCCGCGCTATCTGGATGATGCCCTCGGCGAGGGCAAGGCGCTGCTCGGACTCCGCGATGCCGTCGACGAAGGACTTGTCCATCTTCACCACGTCGATCGGCAGTTCCCGCAGGTAGCTGAGGGAGCTGTAGCCGGTGCCGAAATCGTCGATGGCCAGCTTGACGCCGATGTCCTTCAGCTCCGCGAGGTCGGCGTGCAGCCGCTCGTCCCGGCGGAGCAGGGCGGTCTCCGTCAGCTCGAGCGTGAGCTCGCGCGCCGCAAGGCCCGATGAGGCCAGGACCCGCCGCACGTCGTCGGCGAAGCCGGAATCGTCGAACTGGCGTGCCGACACGTTCACGCTGACGTACAGGTCGCGCGGTCCGGCGGGCGGAGCCGTCCCGGCGCGCCCCGCTCCCGCTGCATCCGACGCCGCTATCCCCCTGCGCCACCGCGCGAGGTCGGCCGTCGCGCGGCCGAGCACCCAGGCGCCAAGCGCGAGGATCTGCCCGGTTTCCTCGGCCAAGGCGATGAACTGACCGGGCTGCATCATGCCCCACTGCGGGTGCGGCCAGCGGATCAGTGCCTCGAAACCCGCGAGCTGCCCGGTGTCGAGCGCGACGATCGGCTGATAGACGAGCGTAAACGCGGACGTGGTCACCGCCTCCTCCAGTGCCTCCTGGAGCTCCCGCCGCCTGAGCAGGCCGGCGCTCAGCACCGGCTGGTAGCGCCGCCACTGCCGCTTGCCTGCGGCCTTGGCCGCGTAGAGCGCCAGGTCCGCGTGCCTGAGCAGTTCATCGGTATCGACGCTGTCCAAGGTGGTGGCGACGCCGACGGTGACCGTACTCGTCACCAGCCCGACGGTGAGGGCGAACGGCTCCGCGAACGCGACGACCACGCGCTCGGCGGCCGCCTCCACCGCGGCGGGGTTGTCCGCGTTGCCGATCAGCAGCGCGAACTCGTCACCGCCGAGGCGCGCCGCGGTATCAGAGTCGCGGACCAGGTTGGCGAGACGGGCCGCAGCGGCCACCAGCAGCTCATCCCCGACGCTGTGGCCCATGGTGTCGTTGACGACCTTGAAGTCGTCCAGGTCGACGAAGAGCACGCCTGCGATCACCCCCGACCGCCTGGAGGAGGCGAGCTGCTGGGCTATCCGGTCCTGAAGCATCACCCGGTTGGGCAACCCGGTCAGCGCGTCGTGGAAGGCCCGGTGCTTCATCTCCTCCTCAAGCTTGTGCTGGTCGGTCACGTCCCGCAGCGTGAAGACAAGGCCGTCGACGGTCGGCTCGTCGCGCAGATCACTGCACCGGGCCTGGATATGGACCCTCCTGCCGTCCCGACGGGTGATCCGCTGGTCAACGAAGCGCGGCCCGAATCGGGCGCGCTCCCGCAGCTCCATGAAGGTACGGGCGAAATCGTCGCGCTCCTCCGCCGCGACCAGGTCCCATATGTGCTCGCCCTCCACGGCGATATCGCCGAAGACGGTAGCGGTCGAGGGCGTGGCGTACTTCACCCTCCCGTCGTCTCCGACGATCATGATGGCGTCCGAGGCGTCCTGGACAAGGGTCCGGAAGTAGGCCTCGTTGCGCTGGCGGATCACTGCCTGGCGGAGCATGATGCTCTCCACCGTGAGGGCCACCTGGTGCGCGAGGATTTCCAGCGTCGCGGACTGGTCGGCGAGGCTTCGCTCCTCGCCGAACACCGCGATCAGGCCGATGAGCGGTTCGCCGGTCGGCCTGTCCTTGAGCGTGACCGGGCAGAGCAGCATCCAGTCAGCGCCGGGTAGGGCCGTCCTGGCCTGCTCGGGCAGCTGACGAATCGGCGGTGAGAATCGGCGTGGTTCCGGTCACCAGCGGCAGCCAGCTCTCGGCTAGCCTGCCCAGTTGTTCGACCTGTGGCGGCTCCCCGCCGCCGGGGGCCGCGGCCCGGAGCTTGCCGTCGATCCGCACTTCGAGTAGCGGGTCGCCCCGCGAGCGCTCGCGGAGCAGGGCGCGCACGGCGGCCTTCACCGTGGCGGCGACCGCGGGCAGGTCGGCCGCGGTCACCAGGGACAGGCCGGCCTGCCGCAGCACGCGCTCGCGGTTGAGCGCGCGATGGTGGGACGCGGCCGCGTCCCACAGTCGGGCCAGCACGAGCAGGTACAGGATCGCGGAGAACACCGCGATCACGGTCACGTCCCCGGCAACGCCGCTGGGCACCGCGGTAATCAACACGACCGGGGCGATCAGCGACGCGAGCATGAGCACCGCGAGCCGGGCGGGGGAGACCTCTTCCTGCTGTCTGGGCACTGGCTCGGTCAGCGTGGTCATGCTCGGGTGCAGCGCTGAGGCGCCCCAGGCGGTGTAGAAGAGCGCCCAGCCGAGATCGATGATGGTCCCGTTGCGGAACGTCCCGTGCAACTGGACCCAGTCGAAGGCCACGTCTGACACCAGGCACCCGACGGTGCCGAGGGTGAGGAGCTGGACGCACCTGGTCGTCCCCTTAAATCCCGGCGCGAGCAGCCTCGCGAGCAGCGCCAGCGTGAGCACGTCGCCAAGCGGGTAGGCGATCGCCACGCTTTTCTGCAGCACGGACAGCCCGGCTTCGTGCACATAGGGCCGGATCAGGAAGGTCCAGGAGAGCAGGGCGAGGCCGGCCGTGAGCGTCAGCGCGTCGATCAGGCTGCGCCGGTCCTTGTCCGGAGACCGATAGTAGATGAAGATCAGCAGCCCGACCGCATAGAGCGGATAGGTCAACAGGTAGAGCACGTCGGCAAAGGACGGAAAGGGAAGGGCGATCTTGAGCCGTGCCGCAATCAGGAAGCTCAGCTGGCCGGCGGCGAAACTCGCCTGCGCGGCGGCGAGCACCAGCCACGGTGTCTTGCGGGCGGGACGGTTGAGAAACGTGCCCGCCACGATGGCGACCACTCCGCTCAGGCTGATCAGACTCCAGGTCTCGATGCGCAGCCCGCTCAGCCCGTAGTACAGCGCGATGAGGAACGCTACCCAGACGGCATAGCAGCCGAGAACATACCGTCTCAATTTCACGGCAATCCTCCCGAGCTCGTTTATATCTCCGCTAGGTAATGCTCTTGCAAATGGACTCTACCCATCTTCTGCCACTCGAGTAACAGCTGATGTACGCATCGTTGGTGCTCCATGACTGATCGCTGGCTTTGTGCCCTATTATGGAACTTGTGACGTTAATGATGAAAGATTTCGGTTTTTGATTACCCACTGGGTCGCAGGGGTTTCGCTGGCCATAAACGGAGTGTCGCCCATAGGTATCGTGGGCAAGGAGCAAAGATGTGTCAGGTGTTTTTCGCTACGCATTTTAGGACATTACATGGGAAATGGATTAGTGGCTGCCGTGAACCAGCCGGGAGAGACGGCGCCGGAAGCCTTCGTCGTCGTCGTCAACGACGAGGACCAGCACGCGCTCTGGCAGGCAGAGCTCGACGTGCCGCCCGGCTGGCGGCGTGGCTCCGCCGTCATGTCCAGAAGCGAGTGCCTGGCAGCCATCGCCGGCTCCTGGCCGGACGTGACCCCCGCCAGCGTCCGCGCGGGCGCCGCGACCCGCAGCGCGGACGGCGGCCCATTCGTTCACGAGCTCTTCGCGCAGCAGGCCGTCCGGCGTTCCGACGCGCCGGCCGTGATCGCCGGCCGATCACAGGTGACCTATCGGGAGCTGGACACCTCGGCCAATCGGCTCGCGCACTACCTCCGCGAAATCGGCGTCGGCCCGGAAACGGTGATCGGCGTCCACCTGGAGCGGGGCGTCGACGTGATCCGCGCCATCCTCGCGATCATGAAGGCAGGCGGCGGCTACCTGCCGCTCGACCCGTCGCTCCCGGCCGAGCGCCTGAACGAGATCTGCTCCCAGGTGCGCCCGGCGGCGGTGATCACGGCCACGGCGGACGCGTTTCCCGGCCCGGGGACTCGACTGATCTCGCTCGGTGAGCTCTCCGCCGACCTGGCGGGCCGGCCCGCGAAGGCCCCCGCCGCCCGCGTGCACCCGGACAACATCTGCTACGCCATCTACACCTCGGGGTCCACCGGCGATCCCAAGGCGGTCGCCGTCAGCCATGGCAACCTGGCCTGCGTCATCGGCGAGCTAGCGGGCGAATACGAGATTGCCGACGACGACCGGGTGGCGCAGTTCGCGTCCATCGCCTTCGACACGTCCATTGAGCAGGTATTCGTCACGCTGACCCGCGGCGCGACGCTGATGCTGCCGCCGCCGGGCACCATGGCGCCATCCGATGTGCTGCGAGGGGTCCAGCGCAAGCGGGTCAGCGTGCTCGACCTGACGCCCGCGCTACTGGAACCAGACGCTCGCGCACACCGAGCCGGCTGACGAGCGGCTGCGCAGCGTCCGGCTGATGATCACCGGCGGCGAGCCAGCGGACCCCGAGGTCTGCCGCGCCGCGCTGCGGGCGGCGCCCTGGGCCCGGTTGCTGAACGCGTACGGGCTTACCGAGACGACCATCACCTCGACCCTGTTCGACGTCGGCGCGGAACCCGCCGGCCCCGGCTGAGGCGGCCTCCCCGGAGGCGACGGCCGTGCCGGTGGGCAGGCCGGTCGGTCGCGCGAGGGTCCTGGTGCTCGACGAGAAGCTGGGTCCGGTGCCGGTCGGGACCGCGGGGGAGATCTGCATCGGCGGCTGCGGCGTCGCCCGAGGCTACCTCGGCCGCCCCGCGCTCACCGCCGAACGGTTCGTGCCCGACCCGGGCGGCGTCCCTGGCGGGCGGATGTACCGCACCGGGGATCTCGGGCGCTGGCTGGCGGGCGGTGACCTCGAGGTCGTCGGGCGCATGGACCGGCAGCTCAAGGTGCGCGGCTTCCGCGTCGAGCCCGGGGAGATCGAGAGCGTGCTCGCCGGGCACCCGGACATCGATCAGGTGTCGGTGGTGGCGACTGCGCGCAGTTCCGGCGACACCCGCCTGGTGGCTTACTACACGCCCAGCCGTCGCGCGGCGGCCGGGAGCGCACCGTCCCGCCGCTCGGCCGCGGGCTTCCGCAGCTACCTGCTCGACCGGCTGCCCGGCTACATGGTCCCCGCGACGTTCGTCGCACGCCACCACCTGCCGCCGTCGTCGGCGCACGGACCTGGACCTGGACCGGAATCGAAAGCGGACGCGGAGCGGGACCAGATCGCGTTGGACCAGCTCGTGCCGCGTCAAATCGGGCCGGAGCAGCGCGAGCGGCCCACACCGACGCAGCAGGGACTGTCCGCCTTGTGGGCCAGGCTGCTGCAACGGGAGCAGGTCAGCGGCGATGATGATTTCTTCGCCCTCGGGGGCAACTCGCTGCTCGCTGCGGAGATGCTGGCGCGCACTCGCGCCAGCTTTGGCATCTCCGCCGACTCAGTCCGGCCGCTCACCCGCTGCCTGCTGCGCGACCCCACGCTGCGCGGGTTCGCCGCGGCCGTCGAGGACGCCCGCGCGGGCAGGCTGACCGCCGACGGCGACCAGCCGGAGATCGATTTCGCCAGCGAGGCCAGGCTCGGCCTCAGGATCCGGCGCGGCGGCGCCCCGTCGCGTCCACGACCAGAGTGGCGCAGCCCGCGCGAGATCCTGCTGACCGGGGCGACCGGGTTCCTCGGCGCCCACTTGCTGAGCGAACTCCTCGCCACCACCGACGCGCGCATCTGGTGCCTGGTCCGCGCACGAGACGAGGGCGCCGCGCTGCGCCGCATCGCGGATGCCGGCGCGCGCTATGAGCTCCCCGCGCCCGCCGACGGCCGCGTCCTGCCGCTGCTCGGCGACCTCGCCGAGCCGAGGCTCGGCCTTTCCGACCCGCAATTCGGTGACCTCGCGCGCGACATCGACGTCATCTACCACGCGGGCGCGTTGGTGAACTTCATCTACCCCTACCAGGAGCTGCGGGCCGCGAACGTGGCGGGCACCCGTGAGATTATCCGGCTGGCCGGACTGTACCGCGGCATACCGGTGCACTACGTGTCCACCACCGCCGTGCTCGCGGGCCTCGGCGTCGCGGGCGTGCACGCGGTGACCGAGGAGACACCGCTCGCCGACCCCGAGCGGTTGCGCATGGGCTACGTCGAGACGAAGTACGTCGCGGAGGAGATGCTCAGGAGCGCGGGCCGCGCGGGCCTCCCGGTGGCGATCTACCGGCCGCTTGACATCGTCGGCAGCATCGACACCGGCGCCTGGAGCACCTCGGCCGAGCTGGCCGCGTTGATCAAATTCATGACCGACACCGGGCTGGCGCCCGACATCGACCTGCCGCTTGACTTCGTGCCCGCCGATGTCTGCGCGGCGGCCATCCGCTACATCTCCGCCAGCGACGGAGGAACCGGGCGCACCTATCACCTCGCCAGCCCCAAGCACGCCCCGCTCAGGTCCCTGGTCGACCGGCTGCGGGACCGCGGATATCAGATCGACGGCATGGCGTTCGACGACTGGGTCGGCGAGCTGGCGCGCTACGCCGTCCGCGACCCGTCGCACCCGATGGCGGCGTTCATGCCGTTGTTCGTGGACCGGGACAGCGCGTCCGGGCTCACGGTGGCGGAGATGTACCTCGCGCACGTCTTCCCGACCTACAGTCGCTCCAATACCGCGCACGCGCTCGCGGGCAGCGGCATAGCCTTCCCGCCCGTCAACGGTCAGCTTCTGGACCGCAACATCGACCGGCTGATGGAGTCGGGATACCTGCGCTCCCCGTCGGCCAGGCCGCTGCCCGTCCATGCCGACTAGCCGCTATCGGGATTGGGAGTCGTTCCGGTTCCCCGCCGCCGCCGCGCACCCCGGCTCCGGCGACGGAAGCGACGGAAGCGACGGAGGTGGCGGAGGTGGCGGAAGTGGCCGAGGTGGCGGAGGCAACGGAAGTGGCGGAGGTAGCGGAGGCGACAGGCCGGTTGCGTTCTGCGCGGACCTGAGCCCGGCGAGCGTGCTCGGCGCGTGCCGGAGGGGAATTGTCCCGCTGCCCGCGTCCGACGATTACTTCCGCACCCTCAACGAGGTCCGGTACTCCGGCGAGGTGGCGGCCGGGACCATCGCCGTCGTCGGCGACGAGGGGGACGATCCTTACTGGGTGGCCTGGTGGTCGCCCGACCCGAGGCCCGTGATCGGCGTCGGCCAAGTGCACCTCGGCCGCAACGTCAGGAAGCGGCTGCGGCGCAATGCGCTCACAACCAGCGCCGACACCGCGTTCGGTCAGGTCGCCGAGGCGTGCCGCGCGGGCCGCGAGCCGCGCTGGCTCACCGACCCGCTGATCCGCACGCTGACCGAGCTGCACAGCCAGGGGTGGGCGCACAGCATCGAGGTGTGGCAGGACGACGACCTAGTCGGTGGCGCGATGGGGATCGGCATTGGCGGCGTCATCAGCGGAGACTCGCTGTTCGGTCGGCATCCCGGCGCGGCCGCCGTCGCCGTCGCCGACATGTCGGAGCGGCTGATGGCGGCCGGTGGGGCGCTCATCGACGCGCAGTGGGACGGCCCGCTGCTGCGCTCGCTCGGCGCCGGGCCGCTGGCGCGCGAGTGCTACCTGGCGCTGCTCGACCAGACGGCGGGGCCGCTACCGCTCCCGACCGGCCGGCTGCCGGCCGATCGGCTGCTGCCAGATCGGACCTGAGGCGCAGGCACCGGCGATCGAGCTAACCCTCGTCGCGCGCGAAGCCGGGGCAGTCCTGGACCGGCAGCCGAGGGTACTTCGGCAGCCGTTCGTCCCAGGCCGATCGCGTGCATCGCAGGTACGCGGTACCCCGGTGGGTGGCTTTCACCGACGCGTACCGGCAGCCGCCGCACATCCCGGGATCGACCGGGAGGGCTGGCGGCGGGGTCGCAGGCGGTTCGTCGTTGGGCACGTAACCCCCCGCAGCGTCGCTCGACCAATGATCTGGAGGTAAATCCCAAAGATACGCCGGCCCGCGACCAGGCGGCCGCTTACCTGGGGCTGGAACCACGCGTGCGTTCATCCGGATGAATCCCGAGCCGGGCGATCTAAGGCGCCACGCGCCGAACATAAGCCGATCGTCCGATGCACCGGGGCGGGCCTTAGAACGAACCTCAAGGTATGGGGAACGCCACGGGGTTCCCGGTACCGAGGAGGAATCATGAACGAGTACCTGGCGCTGGAGCTGCTCAGGCAGCGGAGCGCAGAGCGGCGCGAGGAGGCTCGGAAGGCGGTCCTCGCGCGGACGCTGCGGCTGGCGCGGCGTCGGCGGCAGCAGGAGGACGCCCTCCTGGCGCGGCGGGTCCCGGACTACGTGGACGGGACGTTCGCCCCGGCCGATGACCTGATCCAGGGCAAGCACGCGGGCGCGGCCGGATAAGCCGCGGCACGCGTCGCCATGACCGACAGGAAAATGCCGAACTCGGCGGATTCGCAGGCGTTCACGCGGGCTGGAATGTCAGACCCCCGTGGCACGCTAGAGACTGATATGAGCAGACGCGGTGGGAGTCCCGTTCTGGTTGGGCGGGCAACGGAGATGGCCGCCCTGGGGACCGCGTTCGAGGCGGTCCGACAGGGCGGCCCCGCCGCGTTGCTTATCGGCGGCGAGGCCGGGGTGGGCAAGACCCGGCTGATCAGCGAATTCGCCTGCGAGGCGCGGGCAGCCGGGGCCAGGGTGCTGACCGGCGGGTGCCTGGAGCTTGGGGCCGACGGGCTGCCGTTCGGGCCGTTCACCGCGATGCTGCGGGACCTGGTGCGGGAGACGGGCGCCGACCAGATTATCGGCCTGCTGCCGGGCAGCGGCCGGGCCGTACGGGAGCTGGCCCGGCTGCTGCCGGAACTGGCGGGCGGCGCAATCCCACCGTTGATTCCGCTGGCCGGCGAGTCGGCGCCGGGTGAGGCTCGCGCCCGGCTCTTCGAGGAGTTCCTGACCCTGCTCGAGCGGCTGGCGGGGGAGCGGCCGCTGGTCCTGGTGATCGAGGACGCGCACTGGGCCGACCGGTCCAGCAGGGACCTGATCGCCTTCCTCGTCGGCTACCAGCGCGCGCTGCGCAACGTCCTGATCATGGTGACGTTCCGCTCCGATGAGCTGCACCGCACCCATCCGCTCCGGCCGCTCCTGGCCGAGCTGGCCCGGATCGACTGGGTCGAGCGGGCCGAGCTGCCGCGACTGACCCGCGGGCAGGCGGAAGAGCTCGCGGCGGCGGTACTCGGACGCTCCCCCGATCGCGCCCTGGCCGACTCCCTGTACGAGCGGGCGGAAGGCAACCCGCTCTTCACCGAGGAGCTGCTGGCCTGCCCGGACGGCTGCGAGGCGATCCCCGGCTCGCTGGCCGACCTGCTGCAGGAGGCGGTGCGGCGGATGCCCGAGGACACCCAGGAGGCGCTGCGCGTCGCCAGCGCCGGGAGCGGCAGCATCAGCCACACGCTGCTGGCTAAGGTCACCGGGCGGACGGAGGACCAGCTGACCGCCGCGATCCGGCCCGCCGTCACCGGCAACGTGCTGGTGACCACCGCCGACGGTTACACGTTCAGGCACGCGCTGATCCGGGAGGCCGTGCACGAGGACCTGCTGCCGGGCGAGCACAGCGGCGTGCACACCCGGTTCGCGCTCGCGATCGAAGCCGACCCGGAGCTCGTCTGCGACGGGCGGGCCGACGTCGAGAAGGCGCACCACTGGTACTCGGCCCACAACACGACCTGGGCGCTGACAAGCGCGTGGCAGGCGTCCGCGCAGGCGTCCCGGGCGGTCGCGCACGCCGAGCGGCTCATGCTGCTCGAGCGCGTCCTCGAGCTGTGGGAGCAGGTGCCGGACGCCGCCGAGCGTATCGGCGCCGACCACGTGCGGGTGCTCGAGGAGGCGGCGGTCGTCGCGCGGGACGCGGGTGAGCACCAGCGCGGCCTCGCGTTCACCGAGTTGGCACTGGCGCAGCTCGACGAGGGCACTGACCCGGTGCGAGTGGCCCTGCTGCTCAGCCAGCGGCACACGTTCCGACGGGACCTTGGACTGCTCGTGCGAGCGGCGGACTTGGACCGCGCGCTCACCCTGGTGCCCGAGTCCGCCTCCACGCAAGCACGGACGAAGTTGCTGCTCTCCGCGGTGCACCACCCCTGCTACGACGGCGGCGCGCACTTGCGGGGCTGGGCAGAGGAGGCGCTGCGGCTCGCTCGCGCGGCGGGCGATCGCGACTCCGAGGCGCAGGCGCTCGCCGCGCTGGGGGTGATCGAGGCCGGGCCGCTCGGGCTGGCGGCGCCGGGCAGCGAGCCGCTCCGGCTGATCGCCCAGGCCCGCCAGCTCGCGGAGCAAGTCGGGGCGTACCAGCCGGTCATCAAGCTGGTGATCTACGAATCGCATCTGCTGTGCGGCGCTGGCGAGTATGAGCGCGCGGCCGTGGTCGCCCGGGAGGGGATCGCCGACGCTGAGCGACACGGCCTGGCCCGCACGCGCGGGGCGTTCCTCGCGATCAACGTGGCGGAGCCGCTGCTGTACCTCGGCCGGTGGGACGAGGCGGTGGATGTCACCGAACGTGCATTGGATCTCGCCCCGCCGTCGCTGACCCGGGTCGGCCTGTGGATCTTGTCCGGTTGGATCGCGCTCGCCCGCGGTGATGTCGCCACCGCGGCCAGGCGAGCGGCGGCCAGCCGGGCGGTGCTCTCCAGCGTCACCTACGACGACCAGGAACACCTGCCGCAGGCGGTACTTGACACCGAGCTTTCGCTGGCCACCAAGGGCCCGGCGGCCGCCGTTGCCGTGGCCGCCGAGACGCTCGGGAGGTACGACCTGTCCGCGAGCAGCCCGCGCTACGTCTGGCCGCTGCTGGTGTCCGCCGCCGCCGCCGTTGCGGCCCGCGAGGCAGTCGGCGACGCCGACGCGCTGCTCTGCAAGTTGCGGACCCTGGCGGAGAAGCTGGACGTGTCCGGCCCGGTCCAGCGAGCATGGCAGCTGTCGTATGCGGTGGTCGACCCGCAGGCAGACGCGGTCGGCGCGGCGTCGCCGGCCGCGGCGGACGAGGCCGCGGCGGCGTGGGAGGCGATCAAGCAGCCCTACCCGGGTGCTATCGCGCTGGTCCGCGGCGCCGCGATCGCGCTGTCCGGCGCGGGCGGACGCGAGGCGGCGGCGGCCAGACTGCGCCGAGCCGCGCCGATCGCGGAGCGCCTCGGCGCTCGGCCGCTGGCGGAGCAGATCGCTGATCTCTCTCGCCGGGCCGGCGGCACTGCGGCCGGCGACGCCGCCTCCACCGGGGACCGCCTCGGCCTGACCGGGCGGGAGTTCGAAGTGCTCCGCCTCGTCGCGGCCGGCCAGTCGAACCGCGACATCGCCACCGCCTTGTTCATCTCCCCGAAGACGGCCAGCGTGCACGTCTCCAACATCCTCGCCAAACTGGGCGCGTCCACCCGCACCGAAGCCGCCGCCAAGGCGCACGCCCTGCGCCTGTTCGACGGGTCGTAACGCGTAGGCGGCGGCTACGACTTGGCCGGGGCAGTGGAGCTGTCGGAGTAAGCCGCGTGCGTTCCGGCGAATGATGAACGTCCGCCACGGGCCACACCCGCACCGTCCGCAGGCGCCGCACCAATCGCGCCCGCGCGGGCCGCACTCCCGCACCGGCCGCACGCTCCTCGCCTGCCGCAATGTCAAGACCGACGGCTGCCGCGCGGGCGGGCAGGAAGACCAGCGCCACCAGCGCCGCCACGGCCACCGTGCAGGCCGCGACGAACGAGCCGCGGTGCAGGCCCACCATGAACGCGGAGCTGACGGCGTCGCCCGCGGCGGCGCGCAGCGGCTCGGGGAAGTGCGAGGCCGCGGTCATGCCGGCCACGACCGACTGCCCGGCAACCCGCCCGACCGAGGCCGGCGCCCCGAGTGAGACGAGGCCGTGCAGCACGTGCGCGCCGTAGGCGGAGTTGAGCACCGAGCCGACGATCGCGACCCCGAGCGTGCCGCCGACCTCGCGTGTCGTGTCGTTGACGGCGGAGCCCGCGCCGGCCTTGCCGGCGGGCAGCGCGCCCATGATCGCGTCGGTGGCCGGGCCCGGTGGTGAACGCGAGCCCGGCCGCCATCAGCGCCATCGCGAGGACGATGCGGCCCCAGTAGGAGGCGTCGGTCGGGATGGTGGCCGCGTCGAGGAGGCCGGCGCCCATCAGCAGGAGGCCGGACGCGACGACGACCTTGGTGCCGAGCCGCTTCATGACGATCATCGCCACCGGCGAGAACCCCGCGGTGACGAACGCGAACGGCAGCGTCGCCAGCCCGGCGTGCAGCGGCGAGAACCCGCGGACGATCTGGAAGTACTGGGTGATCATGAAGATGAACCCGAACAGCCCGAAGAACGCCAGCGCGATCGCCCCGCTCGCCGCGGCGAACCGAGGGTTGCGGAACAGTCGCACGTCGAGCATCGGGTCCGGCCGCCGCGCCTGCCACCAGGCGAAGACCGCCAGCACCACCAGCGACCCGCCGATCCCGCCGACGGTCGCCGCGGATCCCCAGCCGCGGCTGGGCGCCTCGATGATCGACCAGGTGAGCAGCGCGATCGCCGACGATCGACAGCAGCGCGCCGAACGGGTCGAACCGGCCCGCGTTCGGGTCGCGGGACTCGGGCAGCACCAGCCGGCCGCCGATGAGCGCGATGACCGCGACCGGCACCGACACGTAGAACACCGAGGACCAGGAGAAGTGCACCAGCAGCGCCCCGCCCACCACCGGGCCGATCGCGACGGCGAGTCCCGAGACCGCCGACCAGATGCCGATGGCGGTCGCCCGCTCCCGCGGGTTGGTGAACACGCTGTTCAGGATCGCCAGCGTGGCCGGGTAGACGAGCGCGGCGGCGACGCCCATCGCGGCCCTGGCGGCGATCAGCTCACTGGTGCTGGTGGCGAGGGCGGCGCCGACCGAGAACAGCGCGAACAGCGCCAGCCCGACCTGCAGCAGGCGCCGTCGGCCGAGGCGGTCGCCGAGGTTGCCGCCGAGCAGGAGCAGCCCGGCGAAGGAGAGGGTGTAGCCGTCGACGACCCACTGCAGGTCGCCGGTCGACGCGTGCAGGTCGCGGCTGATCGAAGGCAGCGCGACGTTGACGATGGTGTTGTCCACCACCGTCAGCAGGACGCTGAGGCACAGCACTGCCAGGATCCACCACCGGCGGTCGTTTCTGGTTTCCGCGGTTTCCATCGGGCCAGGCTCCTCGGCTGAAGGGAGTAGTACGTTGTACTATAACTATGTAACGTCGTTCTATAGTTGTCAAGGCCGGTCCGGCGAGCGGGTCAGGTAGGGGAAGATGTTCTGCATGGACGAAGGCGATGGTGTGCGGCCTGCCGGCCCGCCCGGCGGGTCGGCAACGACGCGGCGCGGCCGGACGCCGTCCGCCGACGTCGAGCGCGAGCTCCTGACGGCCGCCGAGGCGGTCCTGGTCCGCGAGGGCCCCGGCGGGCTGACCGTCCGCGCCGTCGCCGCCGAGGCCGCAATCGCCCCGATGGGCGTCTACAACCGTCTCGGCGGCAAGGAAGGCCTGGTCGACGCGCTCCTGATCAAGGGCTTCGACCGCCTCCGGGCCGCCGTTGACGCGGCCGGCGCGGATCCCGCGCCCGGCGCCGACATGCGCGCCCGGTTCTACGACTGCGGTCGGCGCTACCGCGAGTTCGCGCTGGCCAACCCGCACTTCTACGCGATCATGTTCGAGGACGCGATCCCGCACGAGTTCGACAACCCCGAGGTGGCGGTGCACGCCGAGGCCGCCTTCTACGCGCTGGTCCGCGTCGTCGAGCTCTCCGCCGCGGCGGGCGTGATCGCCGCCCCCGACCCGGTCGAGACCGCCCAGCAGATCTGGTCCACCGTCCACGGCGCGGTCGCTCTAGAGCTCAAGGGCCTCATCCAAACCGAGAACCCCGCCGCCACCTACCGCGCCTGCCTGGACACCCTCATCCGAGGCCTGGCCCCCGGCTAAAGTCAAAAATCACCGGACGGGCCGCCAGAGAACTGCCACTAGAGTCGTGGTGTGCCTGCAAGCCGGAGTCGCCACAGTGGCCGGCGCGCACGCTTGGCAGCGTGCGCGGTCGCCGCTGGCTGCGCGATTGCGGCCGGGTGCAGCGCCAGCGGCGCGGTCAGCGGGGCGTCATCGACCCCGGGAAGCACGGCCTCGCCGTCCAGCTCGGCTCAAGGGACATCGAAGGACGACCCGCCTACCATCGCCTCGCCCGGCTCGGCGTGCCTAGCGCAGGTCTACCACCAGCTGACGCTGGCGCAGCGGGTCGGGCAGCTGTTCCTGGTCGCGGTGGGGCCGGACGACCTAGCCGGGCCGGCCACGGTGCAGGCGGTGGATGCGTACCATTTCGGGTCCCTGCTGCTGCCGAAGAACGACGGCGGCACCGCGGCGCTGGCGTCGGCGGCGGCCGCCATCCAGGCGCTCGCCCCGACGGCCACCGGCGGGGTGCGGTTCCTCGTCGCGGCCAACCAGGAGGGCGGCGAGGTCCAGCAGCTCACCGGGCCCGGTTTCGACGTGATGCCGTCCGAGCTCGTGCAGGGGACTCAGGCGACGAGCGCGCTGCGCGCGCAGGCGGAGACCTGGGGCAGCGAACTGCACGCGGCCGGGGTCAACCTCAACCTGGCGCCGGTGATGGACGTGGTGCCGGAGGCGACGGCGGCGTCGAACGCGCCGATCGGCGCCCTGGACCGGGAGTTCGGATTCGATCCGCAGGCCAACGGCGAGCATGGCATCGCTTACGTCCAGGGGATGGCCTCGGCCGGGGTCGCGTCCGTGGCCAAGCACTTCCCCGGGCTCGGCCGGGTGACCGGGAACACCGACTTCACCTCCGACGTGGTGGACACCGTCACCACCGCGGACGACCCGTACCTCGACTCCTTCCGCGCCGTGATCAACGCCGGGGTGCCGTACGTCATGGTGGCCGAGGCGACCTACACCCAGATCGACCCGTCGCATCTGGCGGTGTTCTCGCCGGTGATCATGCGGCTGCTGCGGAACGGGCTCGGTTTCACGGGCGTGATCCTCTCCGACGACCTCGGGCAGGCGGCCGCGGTCGCGTCGGTCCCGGTGGCGCAGCGGGCGATCGATTTCCTCGACGCGGGCGGTGACCTGATCACCTCGCAGGACATCCAGCCGGCCGAGCAGATGGCGGTCGCCGTGCTTGCGCGGGCGTCCTCGAACGCGGCCTTCCGCGCCACCGTCGATGACGCCGCCGAGCGGATTCTCGCCGCCAAGCAGGCGCAGGGCCTGCTGCCCTGCTGACACAGCGATGGTGACCGGAACCCTGACACGTTGTCAGCCGCAACCCTGACACGCTGTGGGCGTTAGGCCGCCTCAGCGCGCTTACGCGCGCATTCCGGGCGCGGGACCTGACATGCTGTAGGGGTGAGTAGCGAGGATCGGCAGGGAGCGCTGGGGTACCGACTGGGCCGGCTGTGGGACGCGGCCGACCTCCGGAAGGTCCCGCTGCGCACGATCGTCGTCGCGCTGCTCGCCGTCGCGCTCTTCTACCTGGCGGGCAAGCTGATCTACCGGCTGCGCGATGTCGTGCTGCTGCTGCTGGTCGCGGGTTTCATCGCGATGATCCTCAATCCGCTCGTGCTGGTCCTGCAGAGGTACGTGGTGAAGCGGCGCGGGTACGCCGTCGCCGTGGTGACGTTGCTCGCGATCGCTGCGTTCGCGGGACTGGCCTACCTGTTCGGCTACCCGTTGGTGAACGCGATCACCAACCTGGCCAACAAGCTGCCGTCGTACATCACGTCGGCGGAGAGCGGCAAGGGATGGATCGGCCACCTGCTGCTGAAATACCACGTGCAGCGGTGGGTGACGCAGAATGTGCCCAAGCTCGTCACGTTCGGCCAGGACCTGTCCAAGCCGGCGCTGTCGTTCGGCGAGGGCGCGCTGTCGCTCATGCTCGAGCTGCTCACGATCTTCGTCCTGGTGCTGCTGCTGCTCCTGGAGGGGCCGAGGATGCGGCGGGGCATCCTGTCGGTCCTCTCGCCCGGGCAGGCGACGGAAGTGACGAGGGTCTCGTCCGAGGTGAACCGCGCGGTCGTCGGCTACATGCTCGGGAATTTCACGACATCGGTCTGCTGCGGGATCACCGTCTTCGTCACGCTGGACGTCGTCCACGCGCCGTTCCCCGCGCTCTGGGCACTCTGGGTGGCGCTGGTCGACTTCCTGCCGATCATCGGCGGCGCCCTGGCCGGGATCCCGACCGTGCTGTTCGTCACCGGCGTCGTGTCGATCACCGCGGGCGTGGTGACGCTGGTCGTGTTCCTCATCTACACCCAGGTCGAAAACCACATACTTAACCCGATCATCATGTCCAGGACGGTGCGGATATCACCGCTCCTTGTGCTGATCTCGGTGCTGGTCGGCGCGTCGCTCGGGTCATGGGTGGGCGGGATCTTCGGTGGTTTCGTCGCGGCGCTGCTCGCCATCCCGGTGGCAGGCGCGCTGCAGGTGATCGTCCGCGAGATCTGGCGGCTCACCGGCCCGCCGCCCGCGAGCGTCGAGGCGGCCGGGGCCGCGTCGGTGACGGTCGAGACCACCATGATCGAGACCACGACCGTCGAGCAGCAGCCGGAGCCGGCCGAGCCGTCAGAATCAGAACGAGCCGGCGGAGTCGGCCCGCCGCGGTTACCAGCGCCCGTAGCGGACGCTGTCGTCCAGCGAACGCCGCCCGCGATGTAGCAGACTTAGCCGTATGGCTGAAGAGAACGACGCCTGCTCGGTCGCGCACGGCGAGACCTCGCAGGCAGCGCCGCAGGCAACGCAGGCACCCGCAAGCCGCCGCAGATCGCGCGCTCGTCGCGGTATTCGCCTCGCCCGTGGCCGGGTTCCTGCTCCGCTACGCGGCCGACGCGGGCTACCGGGGCCTGCTGGTCGAGCCCGACGCCGCCCGCGCGTCCGGCGCGCGGATGGCAGGCTTCACGTGGCGGATGTCATGCCGGAAAATCTCGACGGCGCCGACGTCGTGGTCACCGACCACCACCGCGAGGAACTCGGATACCTGCTCCGCGACGCCCTCGCGGCCAAGGCCGCTGGGTCGGCATCATGGGCAACCCGCACCACGCGGGCCCGCACGTCGCCGCGCTCGAGGCCCTCGGGGTGGCCCCCGGCGACATCGCCCTGGTGCACCGCCCGATCGGCCTCAACATCGGCTCCCGCACCCCGCCGGAGATCGCGATCTCGACGCTGGCGGGCCTGCTGGCCGACCGCAACTCCCGCCCCGGCGGCTTCTCCTTCTGAAAAACCGACAAAATCCGAACGTGTGGAACGGGCACGGCTTACTCCGATCTCGACCGTTAGCTCATTATCGCCGGACTACGATCAGGCGGCGTGAACCTAGACGACATCAGGCTGCGCACCGCCACGGCGGCGGACTACGACCAGATCATCGCCGTGGTCGACGATTGGTGGGGGCGCCCGATCGGGCACGCGCTTGCCCGCGTCTTTCTTGACCACTTTTACGCAACCTCCACGATCGCGCACAGGGAAACGACGAGCTGGCAGGCTTCCTCGTCGGCTTCCTCTAAACCGCTTCTGTTCAGCCGAGGACTACAGCTACAAGGCTCCAGCGTCCTCTAGGAGAGCTAGGCGCGAATAGGCGAGTTATCGGGCCGGCGGTATCGCCCTCTGCGCTTGAGCTGAGTCAGCCCGGAGGTCAGCCCATGGGGCGATGGCAGGACGCCCGCTGGTCCGTAGCGTAGGCGGCGTCGGCCTTAGTTCGGCTGACCGGTCACTGAGCCGGAGGGCACCGCAATGCGCCGCGAGCTACGCCGGGCGACCGAACTGGCGATCGTCGGTGCTGCTCGTGTTCGTGTTCATCGGCGGGCTAGCGGTGCTGGCCGCGCTCGTGCCAGTTGGCCACGGGTTCGCACCGAAGGGCGGCGGCTGGTTCACCCCGGCGGTGGTCGGTGGCGTGTTCACGTTGCATCCGCTGCTCGTCGCCGTGCCGTGGGCGGCCTGCTTCGTCCTCGGGCTGCTCGACTGGCGCCGCCCGTGGCGAGTCGAGCACCTGGACCTGCTGGCGCTGGCTGGCTTCTTCCCGGTGGCGATGCTGCTCAGCGACGATCTCTCCCCGGCCGGCCTGTGGCTGGCGGCCGCCTGCCTTGGCTGGCTGTTCGCCCGGATGGCGGGAGCGTGCCTTCGGGCTATGGCAGATGCCGGAACTGCGCCCGTCCGTCGGCTCCCGGCGGCTGGGCGTGGCGATACTGATGCTGCTGCTCGTCCGGATCGGAAGTCTCGCGGGGGGCAACATCGCCGGATGTCGGGCAGGCGAGCTCGCTCGGCGCCTGGCGCCTTCTGCACGGACTGCACCTTTACGGGGCGGTGTCCTGGCAGGGGCCGGGCGGGCTTCGGATCAACCGCCCGGACTCCTACGGCCCGTTCGCCTACTACGCGTATATCCCGTTCGCAGTTGTCTTCCCGCCGGCGCCGGCGGTGATCGCGACGCTGCTGCCGGCGGTGTGCTTCGATGCGCTGACGATCGCCGGATTGCACAAGCTCGGCCAGCGGCTCGGCGGGCGGCCGCTCGCGCAGGCTTTCGTGTTCGCGCTACCTGCTCTACCCGTTCCCCGACCTGTCCCTGACGGCGGAGACCAACGACGCGCTGATCGCCGCCCTCTGCGTATGGACGATCGTCGCGGCGGAGCGTCCGGCCGCTCGCGGGCTGCTCATGGCAGCCGCCGCCCTGACCAAGTTCCTCCCCGCGCTGCTGGCACTGCAGTTCCTGGCCACCAGACGGGGGCGCTCGCGCTACGCGCTGACGCTCGTCGCCGCGCTCGCGGCGATGCTGGCCTGGCCGCTCATCACCTCAGGCCCGGCTCAGTTCCTCGACTCGACGTTCGGCTACCAGCTCTGGCAGCGCGGCGGCGGCGTGCAGTTCAGCATCTGGACCTACCTGCCGCACATGGCGACCGTGGCGCGGCCGGTACTCGCCGCCGCGCTGATGCTGCTCGCGCTCTCACCCGTGGTGCGTCCTGCAGTGCAGGACGCGCGCCAGGACGCCGCTCTCGCCGCCGCGCTCCTCATCGGCGGCGCAGCTGCTCTTGGGCTACTGGTTCTACAGCTACCTCACCTGGTGCTACCCGCTCCTCGTCATCGCGATGATGCAAGCCCGGCCGGATCGAGGACGCGCCCGACGCGGGCGCTACTCGCGCGGATAACGACGAGACCTCTAGGAGTGGGACTGTCGCGGTTGGCGGTGAGGAGAATGGGGTGTGAGTAGGGGGCGGTTAGCATCTGGTATAGCGTCTGTCATTCAGCGGTCAACGTTATGTCGCAACACGGGGCGCTGGCTGAGTACCGCAGCGCGCATACGCGGGGCACGGCGTAGCACCGGCGGCATAGACCGGCGCTTAGCTGGCTGACTCAGGGGTTGCCGCAGGGCGGGTTGTACGGCAGCCCGGGGACGTACTGAGCCCATTCGGCCGGGGTGACCAGGTCGCATGCGGTACTGCAGACGTACGCTGCGGCGGCGACTGGGGTGGCGCTCCACAGCCGGGTGGTGCCATCCTGGCTGCCGGCGGCGATCGCGCTGCCGTACGGGCTGAACGCGACAGAGAACACCGTGCGGGCCGGGCCAGTGAGCGAGCCCAGGCTGGACGGCGTGCCCGGGTCGACGATGTCCCAGAGCGCCACCGTCTTGCCGCCGTCGGCGGCGGCCAGCGTGCGCCCGTCGGGGCTGAACGCGACGTCGTAGACGATGCTACCAGGCCGGGCCGCTGAGCGTGCTGAGCAGCCGAGGGCGACCGGGGTCGGTCACATCCCACAGCCGTACCATGCCGTCCGCGCTTGAGCGGCCAGAAGGCCGCGGACGGGCTGAAGCTCACCTGGTAGACGGCGACGCCGAGCCTGGTGAGCGGTTGGCCAAGCGGGCGGGGGCGCGACGGGTCGGCGATGTCCAGAGGCGGACGGTGCCGTCGGCGGCGGCGGTCGCGAGGACGTTGCCGTCGCATTGAAGGCGACCGCGAACACGTCACGGTAGGAGACCGGCCCGGTGCTGTCGGCCGTGATGACCGCGAGCGGGGCGGTCCTGGCGAAATTGGCGGTGTCCCACAGTTCGACCGTGCCCGCAGTGCTGCAGGCGCCATGAGCGCAGGCGCTGCGGTCGAACGCGACGTACTGGATGGCCGAGGTCAGCGAGGTTGCGGGCGAGCGCAGCGGGATGGGATGCACCGGGTCGCGCACGTCCCACAGGTAAACGGCGCCGTTACCGCCACCGGCGGCGAGCCGCCCGCCCGCGCCGTACCCGACGGTCCCGTCGAGGCCGCCGGACGCGGTCAGCGGCGGGCCCGGGGACGTCGGCTGGGTGGTGCTCGCCGTGTTCCAGAGCTGGACCGCCCCGTGCCCGCTGACGGGCGCGCTGGCCTCGGCCAGGATGGTGCTTCCGGGGCTGAAGGCGACGTGAAGAAGGAGCCGGAGGGCGCGGTGATGACCGGTCCTGGCAGCGGCCAGATGCGCGCGGTGCCGTCCTCATCGCCGGTCGCCAGCGTGCCGCCCGTTCCCAGGCGACCGAGAGCACTGGTGCAGGATGCGGCAGCGTGGCGCTGAGGGTTCCGCCCGGCAGGCTCCACAGGTAGGCGTTGTTATCGGCGCTGCCTGCCGCGATGGCATTTCCGCCTGGGCTGAAAGCGAGCGAATATATCCAGCTTCTCGGTCCCGTTAGCGGCGGCAGCGCGGCTATTTTCCGCAAGGCGCGGTCAAAGGTCCACAACCAGACCTGGCTGCCATTTCCCGCTGCCGCCAGCGTGCGGTTATCGGGGCTGAACGCGATGGCGTTCACGCCATCGCCAGGCCCGTTGAGGAATGCGGCGGCGTGAACGGCCCGTCCGGCCGGGTGCGGTCCCACAGGCGTATCCGGCCGTTGCCGCCGCCGCCGGCGGCGAGCACGTCCGCGTCCGGGCTGAGCGCGACCGCGTTCACCGTGCCGGTGCCCGCCTTGAGCGGTGCGCCGAGTGGGACGAGGCGCCGTGGGCGGGCCGCGTCCCACAGGGAGACCTGGCCGTCGGCGCTGGCGGCGACCAGGGTGGGGGCCTGACCGCAGGCGCCGTAGGCGACCGCGCTGACCGCGGGCCCGCCCGCGGAAACCCGGTCGAGGAGCACTGGGCGCCCGGCGCCCGCGACACTCCACAGCGACACCGCGCCGTCGGTGCCGCCAGTGACCAGGAACCGGCCGTCCGGGCTGAAGGTGACCGAGGCCGCGGCGCCGCTGCCGGTGCCGTGCCCGGCGCCAGCGTCGAGTGGGGCACCGAACGGCACCGGATGCCCCGGACGGCTCACGTTCCACAACCGCACTGTCCCGGTGTCACTCCCGGCCGCCAGCAAACGGCCGTCCGGGCTGAGCGCGACCGACGAAACCTCGGTGCCGGCCGTCCCGAGCACGCGGCTCACGGCCGGGCCGGCGGTGGAGTCGAGCAGGCTGGAGAGCGCCTCTGAGATCGGGGAGATCCGGTAGGCGGCCAGCGCCAGCTGCATCGCCAGGTCAGGGTCGGAGCCGCGCAGTTCGTCGGCCTCGGTCGCCACCTGACCAGAGATGGCGATATCACGCTGGTCGGCGGCGGCGTCCCGCTGCCGGTAGGCGACCACGGCGAGCGTTCCGGCGGCGACCGTCAGCGCCGCCAGGGCGGCGGCGAGGCCGGTCAGCCGACGGACCCGTCGCCGGGCGGCCCGTTCCGAAGTGCGCCGCTGCCGGGTGCTGGCGCCGAGGAACTCGCGTTCCAGCGGGTTCAAGTCGGCGGCGTGCGACGGGTCGGCGGCCCACTCCTCGGCCGCCGCCAGCCGCCCGCCCCGGTAGAGGGCGCCCGGCTCGCGGCCGGCGTCCCGCCACGCCTCGGCTGCGGCGGTGAGCTGTCGGCGGGCGCGGGCAGCGGTTCCGTCGTCGTCCAGCCACTGCCGCAGCCGAGGCCAGGCCCCGAGCAGCGCGTCGTGCGCGATCTCCACCTGGCCGGTCCGGTCGGTCCCGGCGGTGATGAGGCGCTTGGCGATGAACGCGTCGAGCACCAGGGCAGCGTCGCCGTCGCCGTCGCTGCCATCGCTGTCGTCGCCGGGCACGATGTCGTCGCGGGGCACCCGCCGCCTGGTGTCGGCGGTGTCGTCGGCGACGCGGACGAGCCGGGTGAACATCCGCCGGGCGACGTCCTGCTGGGCCGGGGTGAGCTCCGCGTATATCTCTTCCGCGCTGGCGGCGACCGCGCCGTCGATCCCGCCGCTGTCCCGGTAGCCGGCCACGGTCAGCCGCCCGCCGTGGCTGAGCTCCCAGGTGGCGCGCAGTGCATGGGAGAGCAGCGGCAGCGCGCCCGGGTCGTGCGCGGCCGAGGGCCGGTTCCGTTCCGCGGCCGGGGCCAGGTCGCGCAGCAGCACCTCGACCAGGCCGTCCTCGATATCGAGCCCCGCCTTCCTGGCCGGCCCGGTGATCGCGCTGCGCAGCTCCTGCGCGGTCATCGGCCCGACGAGGACCTGGTGACGCTGCAGCGCGAACACAAGCTCCGGGTAACGCAGCGCGTGCGGGTAGAAGTCGGCTCGCAGTCCCACGACTACCAGGGCGGTGCCGTCGCCGGCGGCCGCGTCAGCGCCGCGATGAAAGCGCGGCGCTCATCCTCGTCCCCGCAAGACGTGAAGATCTCCTCGAACTGGTCCACCACGATGACCAGACGGCTCGCGTGACCCGAGTGCACCGGCTCATCGGCGTGCCCGGTCTCATCCGCATGCGCCCTGCCAGCTGCGCGCTCGGTGTCGTGCGAGTGCCCGCTGCCGTCATCGCCGACCACGGCGGCCAGCTGCACGGAGAGCCCCGCAGACGGCCGGCTCGCGGCGTGAACAGCACGGTCGGCCAGTCGCCGGAGCCGGGTAGGTCGAGCGCGCCCGAGCGCAGAGCCGGGATGAGTCCGGCCCGCAGCAGCGAGGATTTGCCGGATCCGGATGGTCCCACCACGGCCAGCATCCCGCCCTCGCGGCAGCGCGCGCGGAGACTGCCGACCAGCAGCCCGGTCAGCCGCTCCCGCCCGTAGAACCAGTCGGCGTCCTCCGGCTGGAAGCTCGCAAGCCCGCGGTAGGGCACCGGGGCGCCCGCCGGGCGCCGTCCCGGCGCGCGGCGCACCCGGGCAAGGGCGCCCAGCCAGCTCTCCACCTCCGCCGCTGCGTCGACTCCGCAGACGGAAAGGATCTTCCGCAGCTGATCGGCCGGCTTGAATGGCGGCACGTGACGGCCGCCGAAATACCCGCCGATAGTGCTCGCCGGTATTCCGGTTTTCTGCGCCATGTCGCGGACCGTCAGCCCCGCGCGCTCCCGCAGGATGGTCAGCCCGGCCGCGAACTCCTGCCGCGTGCTGATCTTTCCAGGACCGGCCATACTGTCGCCAATTGAATTTTCACCAGGCATTGCCCCTCCCGGCCTGCATTGCCCGCGATTCGAATCATAGAGCTGGCGCCGGAAAATTACGATCACCCGTACGGCCTTGTACGGACATTTCGATAAAGCTTGAATCATGGGCGCGCGCGTGTTTTCCTGCTGCTGAATCTGGTCGAATTGCGTTGTCGGCGCGGTGCTATCTGCGCGGATAACCCGGTGGGGTGGAGCGGGACGGCCATGGACCTGTTCACTACGTTGCTCGTCAAGGCGATCAGCGGGATCCTTTACGTCGCCTACTGGCTGACGCTGATCGTCATCTGGGTCGCCTGGTGGCTCACGCTGTACCTCATCCTGTCGTTGGGGGCCGGGGTGGCGTGGCTCGCACGCGGCCGTCAGGGCCGGGAGACGGACAACGGCCGGTCCGGCCGTTACCTGGAGGCCCGGCTTGGGCTGGCAGGACGACGATTCCGGTACCGTCTACCAAGTCGGCCCCGACCGCGAGTACTGCCAGGTGGAAGCCAGGGAGGCCGGGACCGACTGGCGGCGTACCGCGCTCTCCCGGCTGCTGCGTCGCGGCGCGATCCTGCGCTACAAGTTCGCCGCGGTCACCGACCCCGCGGCCAACGGGCGGCGCGGCATCGCCGCTTGGTGCGAGTTCTCCCACGAGGCGCGGAAGAACATGCGGCTCGACGAACTCGACCCGGAAGGCCCTGGCGTCCCCGGCCTGTCCGCCGACGCCAGGGCCGCCGTCGGCGCCAACCTCAACGACGCGCTCGACGCGCTTAAGCACCTCGACTGGCTGCTATCTCAGCGCGGATGGGAACTTGACAAGCCCGCACCAGGCCAGGCGCGCCGCCCCTGGTACGCCACCCGCTACTCCCGCCGGGCCATCCTCTTCGACTCCGTCGTTTCGGCAGCCGTCACCGCCGAGCCAGCGGACGGTCAGCGATGATCCGCGCGGCAGCGATGCGGCGCGTCAGCCTCGCCGTGTTCGCGCCGCTCCTGCTAGCGGGACTGCTCGCGGCGGCCGCCCCGGCCGGGGCGGCCGGGCCGCTGGTTCCGGTCGCGTCGGCGGCCACGGCCAGCTCCGGCGCGGCCGCCGCCAGCCCGATGAGCGCATGCGCGACCAACGGCAGCGGTTGCGTCCAGGCGGGCACTTACCCCAACCTGAACGCGCTGATCAGCTCCGATTACCACGGCTTCCGCGTGACCTGGGCCTCGTCGTCGGTCTACCCGTCGCCGGGCAAGGCGCCCGGCTTGTGGTACGCCTTCGTCACGTTCAAGAACATCACGTCGTCGAGTGCGGCGTTCACCTGCTCGGGCGACTGGCCCGCCAGTGCGTCGGACGTGGTCGAGGTCATCTCCGGCGGCGGCGGTAATGACGGGATCGTGGCCGCCGCGGGCACCCCCTGCATCGACGGCGCTAACCTGACCCGGACGGTGCCGCCCGGTGGGGTCTTCACGGCCTACCTGGCGTTCGAGACCGTGCCGTGGCCGGGCAGCAAGGTCGCTCTCCGGCTCGGGGGGATCGGCTCGTCGGCCCCGCAGTCGCCGTTCGCGGCCACCTCGCTGGTGACGACCTGCCTGTTCCTGTCCGAAGCGCCGTGTCAGAGCCTCCGGCCAACGGTGACGGAGGACCTGTATGACGGTGGCGGCTTGTCGGCATGCGATTACTCGTGGAACGTGGCCTGGGGCGACGGCACCCGTACGGATGACATCAGGCAGGACGGCCCGCCTGCGGGTTACGTGGTCCTCGCCAATCACAACTACCGCAAGGCGGGAACCTTCACGATCACCGTCACCGGCACCGTGACCTCCGGAGACTGCACCGTCAGGGATGGCAGCGAGCAATTCACCCTGCTCGGCTACGCCGCGCTTGGTGACTCGTATTCGTCCGGTGTCGGAGCGGGCGATTACCTGCCAGGGAACAGCCCGGGTCTGGGGGGCGGCTGCATCCGGTCCTACAGCTCGTACGAGGACGTCATCGCAGCGCGCCTCGGCGACGAGCCCAAGTCAGCAGGGCTGACTCGGTCGCCGTTCACGTTCGTGGCCTGCAGCGGAGCGACGGTCGGGGACCTTGAGCTCAAACAGCTCGGGATCCTGCAGCAGAGCACGGGGAACGTAGGCCTGGTCACCTTCACCATCGGCGGCGATGACCTGAACTTCGGTGGGGTGATGACCGACTGCGTGGAGCACGTGCTGCCGTTCCATAAGTCCTGTCAGGCGACGGACGGGAAGGCGGTCGCCAAGGCTCTCAGCGCCCTCACGGCCAAGCTGACCATCCTGTTCCATTTCATCGCGACATCCCGGGGGCTGACGGCGAACGCGAAGGTCGTCGTGGTCGGCTACCCGGAGTTCTTCGACCCGAAGTGGTTCCGGCCGAAGGTCAAGACGCCGGCCTGCGGGACGGGCCTAGCAGGCGTGAATTTCCTCGCTTCCGACATGAAATGGCTCAATCACGTCGCCCAGCAGCTGGACGCCGAACTCAAGCAAGAAGCCTCACTCTTCCACTTCAAGTACGCCATCGACCTCACCGCGTACACCGGGCACTATCTGTGCGAGAAGGCGTCCGACGTCCACGCCGTGTCCGTGCCCGTGGTCATCAGCTTCCACCCGACAGGCGCCGGCCAGAAGGCCATCGCCGCCGATGTGGAGAAGGTCCTCCGCCTCGGCTAGCCGGCTTCCGGCCCGAAGATGACGCGCGGTTGCGGGGGATTGGCGCCTCGGCGGCGCCACTCCCGCGGATAGCCGACCGAGACCTCCTCGAAGCGGACGCCGTCGTCAAACGTCGTCCGGGGAATGTGCAGGTGGCCGTAGACGGCGGCGGTGACGTCGTAGCGCGTATGCCAGTCGGCGGTCAGCGTGGTCCCGCACCACGGGGCGTAGGCCGGATGCCGGAGCGCCGTCAGCGGCGCCGGGATCAGCGGCCAGTGGCTCACCAGCACGGCCGGGCCGTCCAGCGCGTCCAGCCGTGCCTGCGTGGCGGCCACCCAGGCGCGGCACCACTCCGCCACAGCCGATGTGCAGGTCGCTGATCGCGAGCAGCCGCCCCGTGCCCATTAGAAAGCACTGGCCACTAGAGAACACAGGCCATAAGGAAGCAGCTGTCACAGCGTCGTCTTCTGCTGCCAGGCGTCGAGCACCGAGGCGTCGCCGAAGACGGCGAACCGCTCGTCGGAGCCGGGAACGCGCCCGCAGGTGAGCAGCAGCAGCAGAGCCACCGGCCCGCGTACCGCGACCGTCGCCTTCGCGTGGCCGCGCTCCCAGGCGATGCCGCTCTCGGTGAACCGGACCAGCCACCCGCCGTCGGCGTCGGTCGCCTGCAGATGCAGCGACGCCCCGGTCGGCAGCGCGGCGAGGTGCTTGTACGGCCGCCGGGCGGACGGCAGGTTGAACAGGAACTCGTCGATCCCGTCGGCCGCGACCACCGGGTCGATCACCGGCGCCGCGACCCCCACGGCCAGCTCCGCGTCCGCCCGGTGCACCGTCGTCTCATGCACCATGCGCCGCGCCCACCAGCCCGAGGTCCGCCCGGGACCCCAGGTCCAGACCGGGGTGACCGGCCCGGCCGCGCGCAGCGACTCAAGCAGCGGCGCCGCGCCGGCCGCGAGCCACCCCGCCAGGCCCTCGGCCGACGAGGACTCCGGTGCGACCTCGGGGAAGGGCAGCCGGGACGGGGCCTGGCTCGCCACGATCGCGGTGACCCAGCGGTGAATGCCCCCGCTGTGCGTGACCAGATCCGCGACGGTCCATCCCGGACAGGTCGGGACGTCCGCGGCCGTATCCGAAATGTCGGATACGGCGGCAGTCATCCGCGCGATCTCGGCCGAGGCCGCCTCGCAGAACCATGCATGATCAAGCACCTCAGCCACGCGCTAAGGCTACCGAAGCCGGCCTAGCCGTAGAACCGCGAAAGCGACTCCGGATTGTGATTTTGAAACCGGAATGCGATCTTCAGGCGGAGTGTTGTCGCGAACAGGCAACTGGCTGGCATCTCGCACCGGATGACACCTATGCGCAAGGAACTTCCTGCCGACGTGTTCCTTCGGCACCGAGGACTGATCCTCGTCGCGGTCGGCGGCGCCGTGGCCGAGGGTGGCTTGCTCACGCTCGTAGCGCCGGCCGCCCGGCCGGTCGCGCCGCAGGTAACCGCCCTGCCGTCGGTCGCCGCCTACCACGACCTGCGCTGGCTGTTCACCGACAGCCAGTCCTGGCTGTGGTTCGTCGGCCTGGTTGCGGCCCTGCTCATCGTCAGATCGGCGCTCGACGTGGCGCTGCTCCGGCTGGCCTGGCCGCGCGGGCTCACCGCGCCGAGGCTCGGCCGCTCCTTCGCGTCCTGCGCGGCGCTGACCACGCTGGCCTGGGTGCTGCTCACGCCCTCGGCCACGCTGTCCTTCGGCGTCGCCGTGATCCCGTTCTCCTGGCCCTTCCTCGCGGCGTTCCCGATCATGCTCGGCATCGCCACGGCGCTCAGCCACGGGGGCGCATTCCAGGTCTGGTGGCGCCGGCTGCCGCCGGTCCGCGCCGTCGCCTGGCTGCTCGGCAGCTTCATCGCGCTGACCGCCGCCGGCGCGGTGGTCGCGCACCTGCCGACCGCAGGGGCGCTCCCGGTCATCGCGGCCGCCGGCCTGGTCAACGCCCGTGCCTGGTACGGGATCGCCGGGCTGGCCGCCCAATGGCAGCCCCGCGCCCACGAGTCGGTGCCGGCCAGGGTGCTGTTCGGCCTTCCGTTCGCTCCGCTGGCCGCGTTCATGGTGCTCGCTCTGGTGGTCGGCGTGGCCCGGCTGATGTTCACCGGGACGATCGTGCTGCCGGTCAGCGAGACCGCCAGCCCGCCCGCCGCCGCCGCGAACCTCTTCAGCGGCTCGGTCAACGGGACGCAGATCGACGAGATCGGCTCGGCCGTCGCCGCCGCCAGCGCGGCGGCCGTGCCCGCCGCGGTCCTCGTCGTCGGGGGCTGGGGCTCCTCCTGCTGCGACGGGGGCGACGGGCTGCGCTCGGCCCTGCCAGGGGTGACGGTTCGCCAGTTCTCCTACCTGGGTCTCGATGCGAATGGCCGGCCGCTGCCGAGCGGGGCGGACGCGGACGACCTGTCCCTGCCGGTGCT
Source organism: uncultured Actinomycetota bacterium (assembly GCA_963844925.1). Classification (GTDB taxonomy): domain Bacteria; phylum Actinomycetota; class Actinomycetes; order Streptosporangiales; family Streptosporangiaceae; genus Trebonia. The sequence continues at coordinate 40,124 of CAWJQG010000008.1, forward strand.
CGGAGATCGCCTGGCCCGTCAGGTGGAGGCGTTGCACGCGGCTTCGAAGAAGCCGGTGGACATCGTCGCGGAGAGCGAGGGCACCCTCGCCGTCTACGCCATGCTCGACCGCCACCCCGGCCTCCCGGTCGGCGCGATCGTGCTGCTCAGCCCCATCGTCGAGCCGGGGCAGCTGAGCTATCCGCCCGGGCAGGACGGCGCGTCGGTCTCCGAGGACGCCCTCGACGAGCTGAACTCCCTGGTCGGCTCCATGTCCCCCTTCGGCCCTGGCGGGGCGGCGGACCTGCTCAGCTCGGTCAGCGAGTTCGGCGCCAAGTACTTCGCCGACGTGGCCACCGGCGGTGGGCTCGCTCGGGGCGCGGACGGCAAGCGGATCCGCTGGCTGTCGGTGGTACCGCTCGCCGACGCGGTGACGCTCCCGGTCTGCAGCCTGCCGACTGAGGTGCTCGTGGTCCCCGCCCTGCACGGCGGCCTGCTCGGCGACCAGACCGTGCTGCCGATGGTCGCTGGGTTCATCTCCGGCCGTCAGGTGACCGATGCGGGCGACGCACAGCTCCGCTCCGACGCGGAGCTCATCACCAGCGTCGCGACCGCCTGGCGGATGCCGGTGACCACCTCCGCCTGCCCCGGTTAGGTGCTAGGCTGCTGCCCGATGGCAACAATTATTGAGCTTCAGTGGTGGCACCGCCGGTAGGCGGTGTCCGCTGTCATGTCAGAGCGACCGCCCCGGAACGGCGGCCGCTTTTTTGTTTCTCCCGCCGGTGACGGGGCCAGACCGGAAAATAGGGGCCCAACGGTGGACACCACCACACTGACAACCGGCGCGGGCGTCACGATCACCCGCACCGCGAGCGACTTCGACCCGGCCGAGCTCGAGGGGATCGCCGACCTCGTCGATCGGCGGCGCGGCGGTGTGCTCAGCTCCGGCATGGAGTACCCCGGCCGGTACACCCGCTGGCACATGGCTTACGTGAACCCGCCGGTTGAGATCACCACGGTGGGCCGCCGCATCACCGCCCGGGCACTCAACCAGCGCGGCGAGGTCATTCTCCCGGTGATCGCCGACGCCATGCGCCGCGTGGGCGACGAGGTCTTCGATGACGACCGGGTCGTAGGTAACGGAGCTCCGGAAGATAACAGCAACAAGCGCGTAGCGCTGGGCGAAAACGAATCCGATGGAGATAACAGCAAGAAGCGCGAAGCGCCAGGGCTGGCGGCTGCGCAGCTGACGGCGGCGCAGCTGACGGTCGTCGTTCCCGAGGGCGAGGAGGCGTTCACCGAGGAGGAGCGATCCCGGCAGCCGACGGTGTTCAGCGCGTTGCGGGAGATCGTCGCCGCGTTCGGCTGTGACGACCCGCACCTGGGGCTCTACGGCGCGTTCGGCTACGACCTGGCGTTCCAGTTCGAGCCGGTCGCGCTCAGGCTGGACAGGTCCGACGGCCAGCGGGACCTGGTGCTGCACCTGCCCGACGAGATCTACGTCGTCGACCTGCGCCGCGAGGAGGCCGTCAAGTACTCCTACGAGTTCACGGTCGGCGGCGCCGGGACGGTCGGCCTGCAGCGGGAGACGGCGGACACCCCGGAGTCGAAGCAGCCGGCCGTTCAGCAAAACGATTTCGAACTTCCAGTCCCCGGCCAGTACGCCGCGATCGTGGAGCGGGCGAAGGAGCGGTTCCGGTGCGGCGACCTCTTCGAGGTCGTGCCGAGCCACCTGTTCCACGCCCGGTGCGCGTCGCCTGCCGCGTTCTACGAGCGGTTGCGGCGGCGCAACCCGGCGCCGTTCGAGTTCCTGTTCAACCTCGGCCCGGGGGGCGACGGCGCGGGGGAGTACCTGGTCGGCGCGTCGCCCGAGATGTACGTGCGGGTGCAGGGGGACCGGGTCGAGACCTGCCCGATCTCCGGCACGATTGCCCGCGGCGCGGACCCGCTTGAGGACGCGGCCAACATCGCCATGCTGCTCGGCTCGGCCAAGGAAGAGTCCGAGCTGACCATGTGCACCGACGTGGACCGCAACGACAAGTCGCGGGTCTGCGTCCCCGGCACGGTCACGGTGATCGGGCGGCGGCAGATCGAGATGTACAGCCGCCTCATCCACACCGTCGATCACATCGAAGGGCGGCTCAAGCCCGGGTTCGACGCCCTCGACGCGTTCCTCACCCATATGTGGGCGGTCACCGTGACCGGCGCGCCGAAGGCCTGGGCGATGCAGTTCATCGAGGACAACGAGGTCGCGCCGCGCCGCTGGTACGGCGGGGCGGTCGGCAAGATCGGCTTCGACGGCTCCATGAACACCGGCCTCACGCTGCGGACCGCCCGCATCTGCGACGGCGTCGCGGCCGTCCGCGCGGGCGCGACGCTGCTCTACGACTCGGACCCGGAGTCGGAGGAGCGGGAGACCCACATCAAGGCCCGTGCGCTGATCGAGACCCTCCGCGAGGTCGAGCGCGAGACCGGGGTCGCGGCGGCCGGCCCGGCCGACCCCGTGCTCAGCTCGTCGGGTTCCGCCGACTATCCGGACCTGCCCGCCGCGCCGGCGCCGCCGCGGGCGCTCCGGATCCTGCTGGTCGACCACCAGGACTCGTTCGTGCACACGCTGGCAGACTACTTCCGCCAGCACGACGCCGAGGTGACGACGCTGCGGGCCGGCTTCCCTGCGACGATGCTCGACCGGCTCATCCCGGACCTGGTGGTCCTCTCGCCCGGCCCCGGCCGCCCGTCGGACTTCCGCTGCGACGAGCTGCTCGCCGAGCTCGACGCGCGCCGCCTCCCGGCCTTCGGCGTCTGCCTCGGCCTGCAGGCCATGGTCGAGCACGCCGGCGGCCAGCTGTCGCTGCTGCCGGAGCCGCAGCACGGCAAGCCGGGCCGGATCCTGGTCCGCGGCGAGAGCGCGCTCTTGGCCGGCCTGCCCGCCGAGTTCACCGGCGCCCGCTACCACTCCCTGTACGCCAGGGAAGCGGACGTCAAGGGCGGGTTCACGGTGACCGCCACCACCCCCGACGGCGTGGTGATGGCCATCGAGGACGACGCGGCGGGCCGCTGGGCGGTCCAGTTCCACCCCGAGTCGATCCTCACCGCGGCCGGCCGCAACGGCCACGCGGTCATCGCCAACGTCCTCGCCGCCTGCCGCGCCCGGGTGGCGGCTTCCGCCTAGCGCGGGCAGCGCGGGCAGCGGGCGCGCCGCTCTCCTCCTGCGCGGGGAGTTTCGGAGTTTTCCCTTCGGTTACCGAATGTCGGTCGGTGCTGGAAGAATCATCAGCGGGTCGGAGGTCGGTTCGATAGCGGGAGGGGATGCTTGGCGTGGGGAAGGCCGGCAGGCAGCGGCGGCTGAAGCAGGAGAGGGAACGCCAGCGGCAGCGGGCGGCGCGGACCGGGGCGGGGCCGGGGCCTGCCTTCCAGCAGGGGCCGCGCCGGATTCCCTCGCAGCAGGAGCAGGTCGCGGCTGCCGTCGCCGACGCCGTGCAGGCGGTCTGCGACGGCAGACAGGACAACCATGGCAAGCACCTGGACCAGCTCGTGGTCGAGCGGGCCCCGGGCTGGACTCAGGCGGTCAGCCGGACCCTCGTCGAGTACCTGCGCGGGTCGGTGACGTCAGCCTGGAAGCGCGGCTGGCAGCCCGCCGAGCTGGCCAGGCACGTCGGCCGGGAGCTATCTGCGGCGCACGCGGCGGTGGTCTCCGACATGATCACGGCCGAGATGCTGGGCTACGCCGCCGCCACCGTGGACGCCCGCTGGGCCGCCCAGGTCGGGGTGATCGAGGCCGCCGCGCCGGGGAAGGGCGCCTGGTGGGGGAGCGACGCGGAGTACCTGAGCGCCCGCTACGCGCTCGGGCGTGACGCCGAGTTCATCATTACGGCGGCCAACGCGATCGAGACGCTACACCTATTCCACCATCTGCCGGCCCTGGAGAGGCTGCTCCCGCTGCCGGGTACGGCCAGGCCGGCGGGCGCGGCGCGGACCGGGACCGTCGATGCCGACCCCGCCGACGCGCGGATGCTCAGTCGGATCCGCGCGCTGCTCGCCAAGGCCGAATCGACGGAGTTCACCGAGGAAGCGGAGGCCCTGTCCTCCCGCGCGCAGGAACTGATGGCCAAGTACAGCATCGACCATGCGCTGCTGGCCGCCGAGTCGGGCCGCGAGGAGACGCCGGGCGGGCGGCGGATCGCGGTCGACAACCCCTACGAGGCGCCGAAGGCGACGCTGCTGCAGACGGTGGCGCAGGCCAACCGCTGCCGCGTCGTCTGGTCCAAGGAGATCGGCCTGGTCACGGTGATCGGCTTCCCTGCCGACCTGGACGCGGTCGAGCTGCTGTTCACCTCGCTGCTGGTCCAGGCGAACACCGCGATGCTCCGGGCCGGCGCGAAGCAGGACGCCTACGGCCGGTCAAGGACCAGGGCCTTCCGCACGTCGTTCCTCGTGTCCTACGCGATCCGCATCGGCGAGCGGCTGTCGGCGGCGGCCGGCCACGCCGAGCAGGAAGCCGTGGCCGAGCAGCGGGCCGCGGCCGACGCAGCCGGCAGCGGCACCGACCTGGTGCCGTTCCTGGCGGCGCGCCACCAGGCGGTCGATGACGCGGTGGACGAGATGTTCGGCGCCACCCTCACCAGGAGCAGGGCGGTCCGGGTCACCGACGCGGAGGGCTGGACGTCCGGCCGCGCCGCCGCCGATCTGGCCAGCCTGCACAACCAAGCCCAAGTGGTCGCGGGTTAGTTTCACGTTGGCCTGCCCGCCGCTGCCGCGACGGCGTAACGCGCTGTCGACCTCGCCGTTAGCGATGGCCTTCACGAGCTGGGCGTGGTCTCGCTCGTTCTGGTCGGCGTAAAGCCGGGCGAAGCGGCCGAGCTCGGCGGCGAATTTCCGGCCTTTTCCGATGTAGCTGTCGATGGCCGCGGGGTCTCCGGTCCGGGCGTGGGCCCGGGCCAGCGTCTCGCCGCAGGCGGTGGCGAACTCGACCAGGCGGGGCGCGATCAGCTCGGTGGACGGGATGATCTTCATGTCGCGGAACTGCCGGACGTAGTAGTCCTTCCCGTGCAGCGAGCCCCAGCCGACGAAGATGTCGGTGGCGCTCTGCAGCAGTCGCTTGCCGTTGATCACTCGCTCGCCGTGATTGGCGTGATCGCTGGGGCGGGTGTGGGCCTCGTACACCGCGGGCCCGGCCTGCTTGACCTGAAGGAACAGCGGGTCGGCGCCGGTGCGGCCCTCGAGCAGCACCAGGTAGACCTGCATCCCCACGCTGCCCACCCCCACCACCTGCCGCACCACGTCGACCACGGTGAACCGGTCGAACAGGCTCCGCCGGTCCTCCTGGAGAGTCAGCCGGTACTCGGCGAGGAGGTGATCGGTGAGGTCATCCTGTTCGTCGTCGCTGATCGTGACCCGGATCGGCGGATCGGCGGTTATCCGCGGGCGCCCGTCCGCCATCGCGGTGAGCTTGGCGAACGCGCCACGGTTGGTGCGGCGCTTCCGCTTTTTCTCGATGTGGATGGACACCCGGCCGCGGTCGGCCGGCTCGAAGTAGCTGATCAGGCTGTCGACGTGCATGCCGTCGTACCAGATGTCGAGCTCGGGCATGGCGCGGTAGCGGCGGATCCGGCTGCAGTATGCCTCCAGGCCGGCGGCGACCGCGGCGTCGGCCCCCTCCGGGCTGATCCCGTTCTCCCGCGCTGCCGCCACCAGGCTGGCGGCAAAGCGCTTGACGTCCCATTCGAACGGTCCCGGCAGTGTTTCGTCGAAGTCGCGCACGTCGAAGGAGAGGTTCCGCTCCGGTGACGCCCACAGGCCGTAGTTCAGCACGTGAGCGTCACCGCAGAGCTGGACGATCAGTCCGCTGTCGGGCCGCGACGCGAGGTCCGCGGCCATCACCGCCGCGGCGCCACGGTAGTAGTTCCACGCCGACAGCGCCATGCGCTGATGCCGGATGGGAACCAGTTCGGGGAGCCGGATCTTGTCCTGGTGCAGGATCGTGCTCAGCGCGTCGTGCCCGCGATCGTCTTCCGCCCAGTCTCCAAGCGCGCCGCGCTTGGCCCGTTTCCTCGCGGCCTTTCCGCTCGCGCGTCTGTCGCCCATCGTGGCGGACAGATCGTGCAGCGGAGCAGGAGAGGGCGATGGCCTGGGCGGATTGACGTTCGTCATGGAACCTTCATGCCCGGGCGGCTCGCATCCGACGCTAGTGCGCCGCCAGCTGGTTAGGTCCAGGCCAGGCCGGCGTCCGGCGCGTCGTCCGCCAGCACGGCGCCTTCGATCAGGCCGTAAGGCCGGTCGTCGGCGTAGTAGACCTCGCGGTTGTTCTCCAGCCCGAACGGTTTCAGGTCGACGATGAAATGATGCTTGTTCGGCAGCGCGAGGCGGGCCTCGCAGATGGCGGGCAGCGTCGAGATCAGGGCCGATCCGAGCGCGTAGAGCAGCTGCTGGAGCGAGTACGTGTACGTGCCTGCGAAGGTGTCGAGGATCGTCTTCTTCGCGATCACGGCCACCGCGTCCCAGTCGCCGGTCTCGACGGCGTCGGTCCGGAACCGCCACGAGGCGTTCACCGCCGTGGCGAGCATCCGGTCCTTGGTCTCGGCGAGCGTCGTGTGCGCGTCCTTCGGGAACCCCCAGAACTCCGACCCGGTCGTGTTCAGCACGGTCAGGTCCTTGATCCCCGATACCACCGAGGTCCCGGCGGCCGCGTCGTGCACCACCGTGGTCGTCCGCACCAGGTCGCCGGCCCGGGCGAACGAGTACCCGGTCGCCCCGATCGGCGTCCAGCCGAACTCCTCGACCGAGATTCGCGCCCGCGTGATCGGCTCCTGCGACGAGACGAAGAACGCGGCAAGCGCGAGCGCGAAATCCTCCGGCGGCACCGCGCCCATCTCCTCCGCCAGCGCGAACACCCGGTTCTTCTGCGAGTCGGTCGGCAGCACCTTGGAGTTGTCCCCGGTCAGGTGCGAGTCGTCCAGGTCGCCGGAGAGCGCGGTGGACACGTTCCAGTCGCGGATCACATCCCCGCCGTCGGGCGCGACCCCCCGCGCGACCCGGACGACCCGGACCTCGGATTTGCCGTACCGGTTGACGCCGAGCTGGACCATGGTCACTCCTCCTGGCGAATCGGGTGGGCGGGACGGGTCGAAAGAGCCTGGAAAGTTGCGTAGACACTGTCCCGCCGCAGCGGCAGCGTGGTGAAGCGCACGCCGGTGGCATCGCGCACCGCGTTGGCCAGCGCCGGCGCGACCGGGTTGAACGGGGCCTCGCTCATCGGCTTGGCCCCGAAGGGGCCGAACGGGTCAACGGTCGAGGCGAACAGCACCTCGGTCCGCGGCAGGTCCGCGAGCACCGGCACGTGGTACTCGCGCAGCACCCGGGTGACGACCCGCCCGGAACCGTCGACCACGACCGATTCGAACAGCGCCGCCCCCAGTGCCTGCGCCACCCCGCCCTCCACCTGGCCGCGCAGCTGCACCGGGTTGAGCACCGTCCCCGCGTCAACCGCCTGCACCGATCGCAGCACCCGGATCTCCCCGGTGGCCGCGCAGACCGCGACCCGGAACCCCTGCACGGTGAACGCCACCGACCGGGACATTCCGTCGCAGTACCCCTCGGCCTCGAGCGGCTTCCCGTCGCAATCACCGCCGGACGCCCGCGCCGCGATGGCGTCGGCGAGGGCCAGCGCCGCCCGCACGGTCGCGGTGCCCGCGACCGCGATCCCGGTCGACCCGTACGCGCCCGTGTCGTGCCCGGACCGGTCGGTGTCGGAGGAGAAGATCAAGACATCGGCGGGCTCGCACCTCAGCACGCCCGCGACGAGCTGCCGGTGGATGGTGGTCGTCCCATTGCCGAATTCCGCCGTCCCAACGAACGCGGCGTACTTCCCGTCTGGCCGCTCCGCTACGCGGGACCTTCCTGCGTGGCCGCCGGGCGGGCTGCTGGCCAGCATCGCCACCGCGATCCCGGTCCCGGTGGCCCACCCCTGCGGCGCTGCCCATCCCTGCCCGCCCGCCCATTCGCGCCCGTCCGCCAGGGCCTTCTGCACCAGGTCGAGGCAGTCCACGACGCCGATCGACTCGGTGCAGACGTCGTCAGTCCCGCCGCTGCCGTTGACCAGCTCGTCGCCCGGCCGGAGGAGGTTGCGGCGGCGGAACTCCGCCGGGTCGATATCGAGGGACCGGGCGAGCTCGTCGATCGCGGACTCGACGGCGAACACGGTCTGCGAGAGCCCGTAGCCGCGGAACGCCCCGGCCGGGACGGTATTGGTGTAGACGGAGCGGGCGTCGATGCGCTTGCTCGGGCAGCGGTAGACCGTGACCGCCTCCTCGATCGAGTGGAAGAGCACGCCCGGTCCGTGGTTGCCGTACGCGCCGGTGTCGGCGGTGACGTCTAGCGCGAGCCCGACCAGCGTCCCGTCGCCCGCCGCGCCCAGCGTGACGGTCACCTCCATCGGGTGCCGCGTGGTGGTCGCGGTGAACTCCTCCTCGCGGGTCAGCTCCAGGTGCACCGGCCGCCCGGTGCGCAGCACGGCCAGCGCGACGACGTCCTCGGTCAGCATCTCCTGCTTCCCGCCGAAGCCCCCGCCGACGCGCTTGGCGACCACCCGCACCTGGTCCTTGGCCAGGCCGAACACCCGGCAGATCTCGTCGCGGGTGAGGAAGGGCACCTGGGTGGAGGTGCGCAGCACCAGCTTCCCCCCAGCCTCCAGCCAGCCGATAGTGGTGTGCGTCTCCAGCGCGACGTGCTGCACCCGCTGAGTGCGGAAGGTCGCCGAGTACACCGCGTCGGCCGCCGCGAACCCCGCCGCGGCGTCGCCGACCTCGCGGTGGATCTCGGCGCAGACGTTGCCCGCCCCCGTGGCGTACCGCGCCCAGGGGGGATGGGGGGCGGGAGCCCCCCATCCAAGAGGACCGTCCCCGCCCGGCGTGACCGCAGGGCCGGGGTGGAGCAGCGGCGCGCCGGGCGCCATCGCCGAGGCTGGGTCGGTGACCGCGGGCAGCACCTCGTAGTCGACCTTGACCAGCGCGCAGGCCGCTTCGGCGGCGCCGACCGTCTCTGCGACCACGGCGGCGACCCGCTGGCCGATGAACCGGACGGTCTGGTCAAGCACCAGGGTGTCGTACGGGTCGTCGTCGGGATTGTGGTGCCGGGCGGTGGAGAACTTCCTGGCGGGGGAGTCCGCGTAGGTAAGCACGGCGACGACACCCGGCAGCCGCCTCGCCGCCGCGGCGTCGATGCAGGCGATCCGCGCGTGCGCGTGCGGAGAGCGCAGCAGCTTCAGGTGCAGCGGCGGCTCGGGTGGCGCATCGGCATCCCCGGGCACGCCCGCGAGCACGTCCGAAGTGAACTGGGCCCGGCCGGTCACCACGTCCGGCCCCGCTGGCGCCGGAACGGACTGGCCGATCGCGGGAACCACGGGACCGTTCGATATCTCTGTTCTTGGCTTTCCCTCGATGGCGTCGCGGATCGAGCCGTAGCCGGTGCAGCGGCAGATGTTGCCCTTGAGCGCCCGGGGGAGGTCGGCGCGCTGGTGGTCGGTGAGCGCCGCCGCCGTCATGATCATGCCGGCGGTGCAGAAGCCGCACTGGAACCCCTGCGTGGCCAGGAACGCGTCCTGCACCGGGTGCAGTGCCTGCTGCTGCGGTGCCAGCCCCTCGATCGTGGTGACCTCGTGCCCCGCCGCCCGGGTGGCCGGGAATAGGCAGCTGTGCACTCCCATCCCGTCGAGGTGGACGGTGCAGGCGCCGCAGTCGCCGGCGTCGCAGCCCTTCTTGACGCCGGTCCAGCCCTGCTCGCGCAGGAAGGTGCGCAGGCACTGGCCGGGGCGCGGGTCGTCGTCGACGGGGCGGCCGTTGACGATCACCGGGCGGGTCCCGGGTCTGCGGCTAGTTCCGCGATCACCTCGGCCAGGCACCGGCGGGTCATGGCCGCGCGCCAGGAGCCGCCGCCATGGATGTCGTCCAGGTACGTCGGCACGGCCGCATCCAGCGCCGACAGCGCCTCGTCGGCCGCGGGCAGTCCGGGAAAGCGGAGCTGAACGGGGCGCGGCGTGGCGGCGGTCACGGTGATGACGACGCCTGGCCCGCCGGGACCGTCTGCGCGGGCGATGACCAGGACCGCTGACCGGCCGACCGGAGAGAGCGAGACCTGCCGGAACGCGGTACGCGCGGCCAGCGCGTCCGCGTGTACGTCAACGTGCGTGAGCAGCTCGCCGGCGGCGAGCGCGTTCACCCCGTCGCCGGTGACGAACTCGGCGACGGGCAGGCGACGGATGCCGCCGCCGGGAGCCGCCAAGGTCGCGGCCGCGTCGAGCGACGCGGCCAGCGAGGTCATCGGGCCGGCCGGCAGCGACAGGCAGATGTTCCCGCCGACCGTCGCCGCGTTCTGCACCTTGAACGAGCCGAGCAGCGCGTCGCAGCAGCGCCGCGCGAGGCTCGCGCCGGGTGCGTAGGCCGGGCGCTTCGGCCGCCAGCGCGCCAGTTCGGCCAGGGTGCAGGTCGCGGCGATGCGGAGCCCGTCGTCGGTCTCGGCGAGCGGCGTCCAGCCGAAGGCGTGCAGATCGAGCAGCCGCCGCACCCGTGGCTGCGGCTGGGAGAACAGCCAGGTGCCGCCGCCGAGCCACGCGTCGCCTGCGCGCCAGGCCGCGGTGTCCGCGGGCGCGAATTCGGTGACGGTGTTCAGATCCACCCGGTCAGTGTCCCGTCCGGTCGAAGATCATCCCTTATGCTGCCGCAATAATGCTACGCCGTCATGTCCGTACCCCCGCGGCGCAGCTCACCAACGACTCGGCGGCGTCATATTGACGCTAATCGCACGTCCCGCTGGCGGCGGAAATCATCAGGTAGCCCATCGGGGAACAAACTCTAACGTGGGTGGCAATCACTACGCCTTTCTGTCATGCTGAACGGCAAATCGGCGCAAGTCTGCCCGATGCGGAGAATGCTGTTTGAAAATGGTGAATAGCATGCGTGAGCCAGACGTCCCGTCCGCGTCGTCGGGGGATCCGAACAGGCCGATGATTCTCTCGTACCTGCAGCTCCGGCTCTACGTCGGGATTATCGGGGTGCTGCTGCCCTGGGTACTGTTCATCGGCAACTGGGCCGACGGGTACGGGGTCAAGCAGTCTTTGAGCGGCTATTACTACACGCCGATGCGGAATGTCTTCGTGGGCGCGCTCTGGGGCATCGCCGTGTTCCTCGTCGCCTACAACGGGTACGACCGAGCGGACGGCATCATCACCAATATCGCCGGCGTATGCGCGTTCGGCGTGTCGCTCTGCCCGACCACGCCCGTCCACCCGGCCGTGCACCAGGTGGTGATCGGCGACCTGCATCTGACCTTTGCCTGCGTCGCGTTCACCCTGCTCGCGGTGATGGCGCTGCGCTTCGCCAACCATGAGCCGACCCCAGACGGGCTGCCCTTCAGGCAAGCGCTCGGCTACGCGTTCGGCCTCACCCGGGCGGCGACCGCGGGCACGCCCAGGTGGGCGGTCGTCACCTACCGGGTCTGCGGTTTCACCATCCTCGTCTGCGTCGCCTTGGTCTATCCTGGCTCGCTCGTCTACGCGTACTCGCTGCTCATCCTCGAGACGATCATGCTCACCGCGTTCGGCGTCTCCTGGTTCGTCAAGGGCAGGAAGGCGCTCATCGGCATGGTGACGGCTTACGATAGACAGCGTGCACCGGCAATTCCGGCAGGTTGACGTCTTCGCCGAAGAGCCATTCGCTGGCAACCCGGTGGCGGTCGTGCACGGGGCGGACGGGCTGGCCGACGAGGAGATGCAACTGTTCGCCGGCTGGACCAACCTCTCGGAGACCACCTTCCTGCTGCCGCCGACCGACGACCGGGCCGACTACCGGGTACGGATCTTCACCCCGACCCGGGAGCTGCCGTTCGCCGGCCATCCCACGCTCGGCAGCGCGCACGCCTGGCTGGAGGCCGGCGGCCCCCCGGCCAGGCGCGACCTGATCGTGCAGGAGTGCGCGGCCGGCCTGGTGCCGCTCCGCCGAGCCGCCGGCGGCCTTGCGTTCAAGGCGCCGCCGACGCTCCGCACCGGACCGGTCGACGAGCCGACGCTGCACGAGATCGCCGCCGTCCTGCGGCTGCACCGCGAGGAGATCATCGACGCACAGTGGGCCGACAACGGCCCCGGCTGGGCCGCCGTCGAGCTGGCCAGCGCCAAGGCGGTGCTCAACCTCAACCCAGGCGTCACGCACATGGACATCGGCGTGTTCGGCCGGCACCCGGCGGGCTCGCCCGAGGCCTACGAGGTCCGCGCCTTCTTCCCCTCCGCCTCCGGCACCACCGAAGACCCGGTGACCGGCTCGCTCAACGCCGCCCTCGCCCAGTGGCTGCTGGCCAGCGGCAAGGCCACCGCCCCCTACACCGCCGCCCAGGGCACCGCCCTCGGCCGCCGCGGCCGCGTCCACGTCACCGCCGACCCCGACGGCACCGTCTGGATAGCCGGCGGCACCCACACCCTCATCTCCGGCGCCGTCCTCCTCTAACGGGGCAAAGCCAACGCCCTGAGCGTCCACTCCGCTCTCTTTTATACCCCTCAGGGGTATTTTCGGTCGTGTTCGTATGATGGTCCCGTGATCACGAAGGATTGGTGTACCTATTCGATTCGGATCCTTCGTCAGGAATTTATCCTTCGTGATCATAGGCTTCTGGGAGTATCGGTATATGCCGTTAAGTCCGAAATTTCGGATTTATGACCTTTAAACACGCCGTCGTCGTCGCTACGCTGCTCGGCAGGCGTGATTTAGAGTGTCGGTGTGAGTGAAGCCGCTGAGCCCGAAGCGCAGTTCCGCACCGATGTCACCGTCGAGCTTGTCCGTTCCAGCGCGTCCGACGCCGACGTGCTGTTCGCCGCGCGGGTTTCGACCCTCGGTGAGAAGAGCCTGGAGTCCGCGCCGCTTGACCGGGCGGCGGAAGGGCCGTCGGCCCGGGACCGGGGACTGATCAACTACCTCATGCGCGACCGCCACGGATCGCCGTTCGAGCACAATTCGATGACCTTCTATGTACAGGCGCCGATCTTCGTGTTCCGCGAGTTCATGCGGCACCGGATCGCGTCCTACAACGAGGAGTCCGGCCGTTACCGCGAGCTGCGCCCGGTGTTCTACGTGCCCGCCGAGGACCGGAATCTGATCCAGGTCGGCAAGCCCGGCGCCTACGAGTTCCTCCCTGGCAGCGACAAGCAGCACGCGCTGGTCGACGAGACGGTACGCGAGGCGTCGGAACGCGCGTACGCCGCGTACAGGAAAATGCTGGCCGAGGGCGTCGCGCGCGAGGTCGCGCGGATGGTGCTGCCGCTCAACATCTACTCGTCCATGTACGTGACGATGAACGCACGGGCCCTCATGAACTTCCTGTCGCTGCGCACTCACGTCGACGGGGCGGCCTTTCCCTCCTTCCCGCAGCGGGAGATCGAGATGTGCGCGGAGAAGATGGAGACGATCTGGAAGGGCCTCATGCCGCTGACCCACGCTGCTTTCACCGGGCATGGTCGCGTCGCGCCCTGACGTGCGCGGCGCGCAGCGGAAAGGTGAACGGCCGGCCCGCGCAAAATGAACGCGGAATTACTCCATCGTCACAGCAGAATCGTCTTTTGTCCGGAAGAATGGGATTAGGCCGGGGCGGGGGCGCCCTGGCCGATGGCTTCTCGTGTCATCGCAGCGAGCAGGAGGACTTGATGGTTCGCCCGATCATCGGCATCACCGGCGCGCTGGACGCTGCCCGCTGGGGGGAGTGGCTTCGGGAGGCCGTGCTCTCGCCCGTCAGCTATATCCGCGCCGTGGACCGGTCCGGGGGAGCGCCGGTGGTGCTGGCGCCAGTGCCCCCGGACTCGACGGCCGCCTACATCGCCACCCTGGACGGCCTGGTCTTCACCGGCGGCAGGGACCTTGACCCCTCCCTCTATGACCAGCGGCGTCTCGACGAGACCGACCAGCCCGAGCATCGCCGGGACCGGTTCGAGCTGGCGCTGATGCGGGCCGCCCTCGAGGGAGGCGTCCCGTTCCTGGCGATCGGCCGCGGCCTGCACGTGCTCACCGTTGCGCGCGGCGGCACGCTCACCCAGGACCTGCCCGGCCACCGGACCGATCGGGCGCGCTACCTGCCGCATGACGTGGCCCTCGGGGCCGACAGCATCCTGGGCGGCCTGCTAGGCACCCGGATCATGGTGCCGGCCGCGCATCACCAGGCGCCGTACCGGCTCGGCGAGGGGCTGACCGTGGCCGGCTGGTCGCCGGACGGCGAGGTGACGGAGGCGCTGGAGGTCGAGGGCCACCGGTTCGGCGTCGGCGTCCACTGGCACCCCGAGGAGAGCGACGACCTGCGCCTGTTCACCGCGCTTGTCGCGGCCGCAGCCGAGCCCCGGACGGCTCCGGCCGCCCGCCCCGCCGGCGGCGATGGTCCCCGGGCGCCGCGCAAGCCGGTCGCGGTCAAGTCCCGGGCCGCCGCCCGCCGCTAATCCGGCAGTTACCAAACAAGACCAGGCACTATAAAACAAAAGTGCACTGGTTTCTGGTCGGTGATAGCAGCTGAATCCGTTTTCTTAAACTCGTTCGGCGGGTCACCCGTGATCGTGGACCGTTGTGTACACGGGGATGTACACAACGGTCCACGATCATCGACGAGGCTTCCGCCGATCTGGATAACAGCAAGAAGCGCCCGTGCGCTTACCCCCGCCGCCTGAAGCGGGCCGGCCGTGCAGTGGCGGGTCCGCCTACAGCGGCGTCGGTACGAGCTACAGCGGCGTCTGGTACGAGCTGAACCAGTGCTGCTTCAGCCAGTCGATCGCCGCGGTCCAGGCGCCGGTCACCTCGAGCAGGCCGACGACCACCAGCAACGCGCCGCCGATCCGGCTCACCATCCGCGCGTTCCGCTTGAAGAAGCCGAGCACCCCCACCGCGCGCTGGAAGAGCGCCGCGACGATCAGGAACGGGATGCCCAGGCCGAGGCCGTAGACGAAGGCGAGGAACGCGCCGCGCGCGGCCGTGCCCGACTGGAGGGACAGCGCCAGCGCCGCGCCGAGCGTGGGGCCGATGCAGGGCGTCCAGCCGACGCCGAACATGACGCCTAGCAGCGGAGCGCCCAGCAGGCCCGCTCGGGGCGTGACCGAGGGCTTGAAGATCCGCCCCGCGAACGTGAACCGGTCGAACGCGCCGAAGAACATCAGGCCGAGCAGGATCGTCACCGCGCCGAGCACCTGGGTGATGCCGTCCACGTGCGTCTGCAGCAGTTGCCCGACCCCCCCGACCGCGAGACCGATCAGCGAGAACACCGCCGAGAACCCGAGGACGAACAGCGCCGTCCCCGCGACCGCCCGGCCCCGGGGCGGTGCCGCAGGCGTGGCCGCCGAGGTCCGTGCGCGGGTGGTGATCCCGCCCGACGCTCCCGTCGCGACTGCCGCCCCGTCCGCTTCCGCGGTCAGGTCGGCGACCGTCCCCGCGACCGTCGCGCCCGTTTCCGCGCCCGCGCCGGACATCCCGGTGATGTACGCCAGGTACCCGGGAACCAGCGGCAGGCAGCAGGGGGACAGGAACGTGACCGCGCCGGCCGCCGCGGCGACCGGGATGGCCAGCAGCAGCGGCCCGGACGAGACCAGGCTGTCCACGCTCATGGCCGCTCCGGCTCGGGCGGGACCTCGGTCAGCGTTGGCATGATTCCCAGTATGGACTCCACCGGGTGATGCGGGCCGAGTGCGGGTCGGTTACCCGATATCGTTACCGGTGTGAATGCGGCCGATACCACAGCCCAGGGAAAAAGGCGCGCCGCGGGGACCAGGCTCATCTGGGCCGGCGCCGCCGCCTTCGTCGCCGTCATCGCCAGCTGGATCGTCTTCCTCGTGGTCAGCGGCAAGGCCGGCGCGCTGGACATGGTGGACCTGACCGTCTACCGCGACGGCGGGCTGATCGTGCGGCACGTGACCCCGTACTACAACCCGCATGCATACCTGCCGCTCTACGACTGGGGCGGCTACAGCTCGCTGGCGCTGAAGTTCACCTACACCCCGTTCGCGGCGATCGCCTTCGCGCTGGTCTCGTTCATCCCGTGGACGCCGCTGGAGATCCTGTCCGTCATCGTTAACATCGGCTGCCTGGCGGCGGCGCTCTGGTTCACCTGCTACGGCCTTGGCTACACCAACCGCCGGGTGCGGCTCGGCGTCGTCCTCATCGCCGCGGCGGTCGCCTTCTGGCTGCAGCCGGTCGTGCGGACGATCTACCTGGGCCAGATCAACCTGATCCTGATGGCCGCGATCATGTGGGACCTGACCCAGCCCGATAACTTCGCCAGTGGGAGGTACCGCTGGTGGAAGGGCGTGGCGACCGGGGTCGCGGCGGGCATCAAGCTCACCCCGCTGATCTTCGTCCCCTACCTGCTGGTCACCAGGAAGTGGCGCGAGGCGGCTGGGTGCGTGGGCGGCTTCCTCGCCACCGTCGCCATCGGGTTCATCGTCTTGCCGCACGACTCGTCCAAGTGGTGGCTGCACGGCATGGTGCTGTCCGACGGGAACCGGACCGGGTTCACCGGCTGGGCGGGCAACCAGTCGCTGCGCGGGCTCACCACCCGGCTGACGGGGTCCATCGACGCGGGCACGACCCCGTGGATCCTCGCCTCGGTCCTCGCCGTCATCCTCGGCATCACCGCCGCCTACCTGCTCGAGCGGGCGGGCTATCATGTGGTCGCGCTGCTGGCGACCGCGCTGACCGGCCTGCTGGTCTCGCCGATCAGCTGGGACCACCACTGGGTCTGGATCGCGCTCGCGGTCGCGGTCGCCGGCCACTACGCGATCGCCGCGACCAGGCGCGGCGCCAAGGGGACCGCCCGCTGGCTCTGGCTGGCGATCGCGGGGATGGTCTTCATCTACGCCGCCTGGCCCGACGCACTGTTCACGCACGCCCGCAACCTCGGCAAGTTCTCTCTCGGCCTGCTCTGGCTGCAGAAGAACACCGAGCCGATCGAGTTCTCCAGGTTCGGCGACCAGCCCCGGTACGTCGAGTACCACTGGCAGGGCTTCCAGCTCATCTGGGGCAACGCCTACATACTCGGCGGCATGGCGCTGCTGCTGTTCCTGCTCGTGACCGGCTTCCGCGTCCGCAAGCAGGCCCCGCAGGATCCGCTGGTCCCCGCCACCGACCCGGTGCCCGCCTCGGTCCCTTAATCGGCACAGTCCCGTAACCCAGGTCTGCGCCAGCGCGGGGTGCTGGGCGGGCACAGGCCTGCGGGGGGACAATGGGGGTTATGGCGTCGGTTAACGAGGAAGTCGCGGCGCTGCTGCGGGAGTACGCCGAGCTGCTCGCCATCACCGGCGGTGACCAGTTCCGGGTGCGGAGCTACGAGAAGGCGGCCAAGGCCGTCGCGGGCTACCCGGACGATCTCGGCAGGCTGCCGGAAAGGGCGCTGACCAGGGTGCCCGGCGTTGGGACATCGGTCGCCGCGAAGATCGCCGAGTACCGGCGCACCGGGACGATCAAGGCGGTCGATGACCTGCGGGCCGAGGTGCCGCCGGGAGCGCTGGTGCTGGCGAAGGTTCCCGGCGTCGGCCCCAAGCGCGCGCTGCAGATCGCCCGTGACCTGAGCGTCACCAGCGTTGACCAGCTCGAGGAGGCGGTGCGGGGCGGCAGGCTGCGCGGCGTGCCCGGGTTCGGCCCCAAGACCGAGGAGCGGATCCTGCGCGGCATCGCCGTCGCGGCCAGCGACACCGCGCTGCGCGGTGCCCTGCGGGCATTGGAACCCGACGCCACGGTGGGCGACATCGGGGCTGTGCTCGCCGCGCACGTCACGCGAGCAGGGGTCGGCGAGGCGGAGCACGCTGCCGTTCCGGGGAAGGGCCTGGTGCAGGTGGCCGACATCCGCGGAGACCTGCACACGCACACCGACCTCACCGACGGCATCGTCTCCCTGGAGGGAATGATCGCGGCGGCCGAGGCCCGCGGCTACGAGTACTACGCGGTCACCGACCACGCGCCCAACCTCGTCATGCAGCGGATGACCGACGAGAAGATGCTCGCGCAGCGCGACCAACTGCGGGCGCTCGCGGACACTACCGGCATGGTCCTGTTGCACGGCAGCGAGCTCAACATCGCGGCCGACGGCAGCGTGGACTGGGACGAGGACTTCCTAAGCGGGTTCGACATCTGCGTCGCGTCGATTCACTCCAGCTTTGAGCAGGACCGGGCGACGATGACGAAACGGTTCGTCGCCGCCGCCGAGAACCCGCGGGTGAACATCATCGGCCACCCGCTGACCCGCAAGGTCGGCCGCCGTCCGCCGGTCCAGGTCGACCTCGATGCGCTGTATGCGGCGTGCGCGCGCACCGGGACGGCGCTGGAGGTCAACGCCTCGCCGGACCGGATGGACCTGCCGCCCGAGCACATCGCCGCTGCCAGGGACGCGGGCGTGAAGTTCGCCGTCGATACCGACGCGCATTCACTGGTGGACCTGACCAACCTGCGCTACGGGGTTGCCGCCGCCCGTTTCGGCTGCCTGACCACGGAAGACGTGATCAACGCCTGGCCGCTTGACCGGCTCGAAGAATTCCTTCGCAAGGGCCGTTCCTCCTCAAGGTTACTGGCGAGTAGCATTACTCCGGGCAGTGCTCCCGCGGGCAAGGAGGCCCGCGGGCCGGGCGCACACGGTGCCTCTGGTGAACAGTAATCCATGCTTCGAACTCGTGATCACGAAGGATTAGTGCACCTATTGGATTCGGATCCTTCGCCAGGAATAAATCCTTCGTGATCACGGCGATGAGGTGGACCGTCCGGTGTGATCCGACGTCACGTGAGCGCACCGACGCATCACGAGTACTCTTCGCTGAGCGGCATTGCCTCTGAGCGGCATCCTGGCCGGCACCGCCTACAGTCTGCTGTTGGCCTGACGGCGGGGCCGGCCTGCGGCTAGCTCAAATGCCGGGTGAAGAACCGGGCCGTGGCGTCCACCTCGAACCACGGGACGCCGGCGTGCCCGCCCAGATTGGCGTGCAGCGTCTTCTCCTTGGTGCCGAAGGCGTCGAACAGGTCCAGGACCGGCTGCCGTTCCATCCCTTCGTCGTCCCACTGCATCAGGAACTGCAGCGGAATGGTGACCTGCCGGGCCGCCTCCCGCAACGTGCCGGGCACGAAACCCTGCGCGAAGAAATTCACGGCCGAGATGCGCGGCTCGGCCAGCGCCAGCCGAATGCCGATGGCGGCCATCCCTTCGTACCCGACCGGGCCGCCGATCTCGGGCAGCGAAAGGAGGGCGTCCAGGGTGGTCCGCCATTCCGGGACCGCCTTTTCGGCCAGCGGGAGGATGAAGGCGTCGACGATCTCGTCGACCGGCTCGCCGGCCTCCAACGCCCGGCGGAGGTCGGCGCGGGCCTGCTCGTCGACGGCGGAACGGGGCCGGTCACCGTGCCCGGGGGCGTCGATGGCGGCCACCGCGAAGCCGTACTCCGCCGCGTAGTGCCGGGCCCGGGCCACCAGCCGCGGGTGCCGCTTGTGCAGGCCGCCGTTGTGGCCGCTGAGGATCAGCGGGGCCGGTGCGGATCCAGGCGCCCACAGGACGCCGGGGATCTCGCCGAGGGTGAATTCGCGTTCGAGGACGCCGTCGTCGAGGCGCTGTTCAGAAGTGAATCGCATGGTCGTGCCTTTCGGGAGTGCTCTTGAACGGCGCTCCCGGACGACCTATCGCCCGACCGTGACCCCGGAGGGGAGCACCCATGTCGATACGTCCACGGGTACCACCTCCTCGTTCTCTAGCACGGCCTCCGGAAAGCTAGCAGTGGTCGCCGTGGTCCGCCAACAGGTTTTTGCGATGCTTGTCTCGGGTGTCTCACCTGACCTGGCCATTTCCACGGAGTTGGCTCCGGATCCGCCTGGCCCGGTGACCCGGCGATACCATCTGCATCGTGATGGACGGCGCAGAGCAGCTGGCAGCGCCCTGTGAACCCGTCCGGCCGGCTGGCCGGATCCTGGTCTACGGGGTAACTGGCTCGGGCAAGACCACCCTCGCCCGCCAGATCAGTGAGCGCACTGGGCTGCCGTGGCATCCGGTCGATGACCTGACCTGGCAGCCGGGATGGGTGGCCGTGCCCGACCAGGAACAGCGGCGCCGGATCGCTGCCATCTGCGCCGGGGAGCGCTGGGTCCTGGACACGGCCTACGGCAAGTGGCTCGACCTGCCCCTGGAACGGGCTCAGCTGGTCGTCGGGCTGGACTACCCCCGATGGCTGTCGCTGCAGCGGCTGATCCGACGGACGGCCGTCCGGGCCATCGGCCGCCGCCCGGTTTGCAACGGGAACGTCGAGTCCCTCCACTCGGCTTTCTCCCGGGACTGGATCGTGTACTGGCACTTCCGGTCGTTCAAGCGCAAGCGCCAGCGCATGCGGCGATGGGCGGCCAGCCAGTCGGCACCGGCGACCGTGCTGTTCCGCTCACCCCGGCAGACCCGGCAGTGGCTGGACACTCTCATCCCAGGCACCGCAGAGACTGCACGCCAGCAGCCTCCGCAGCCTGACTGACCACGATCACAGACGGCCTCAGCTGTCGCGGACTGTGGCAGGTCACAAAAAGCTGCTCGGAAAATTGGGCTCTGAGCCTGTATCATGAGGGAGGGGCCGAGGGGCGCTGCGACGGGCGATCCGCCCGCCACGCTCGGCCCCGCGGGCGGTCCGTGCGCGGCTGCCGGTCACCAAGGGCGCCTTCCGCGAACGGGAGGTGGCATGGTGCGCGAACTGGCAGAACTCGTTGAGCAGCAGGTCGCGGTCGTGGGCGGCGCCGTTGCCGTCACTGAGAGTGATTCCCGTCGCCGGTTTGAGGTCATCTGCGAGGTTGAGCCGCCGACTCGTCCGGATCTGACGCGGGTCCGGCACCAGATCGGTGTGCTCAGCCATGTGGCTGACTCGTTCCTGATTCCCGACAACCACATCGGGCGGGCGACGGTGTCGAGTGTGGCGGTAGCCCACGAGGTGCAGGCGATGGGCGCTCGCGGGATTGCGTGCCTGAATTCCCGGGACCGGAACCTGCTGGGGTTTCGCCGGGATCTGCTGACGGCGGCGGCGTACGGTGTGGACCGGTTCCTGTACGTCTACGGTGACAGGCCCAATGCTGGCGGTCGTACCAGCGAACTGACCGTGCAGGCGATGATCGAGGAGACTCGGGCTGCCGCGGAGGATCCGGTGTTCACCGGGCTTGCGCCGTTCCGGGCCGGGGTGACGTGCGGCCTGCGGGCGGTCCCGGCCTGGAAGGCCGCGGCAGATTTCGTATTCGCGCAGGTCAGCTACTCGTTGGAGAGCCTGCTTCGGTGGCGCGAGAGCGTGCGGGTGTCCGGGCCGGTCTACGCGGGGGTGATGGTGCTGGCCAGCGCTGCCATGGCCCGGAGCCTGGCGGGGACGATCCCCGATATCGACATTCCACAGGACTTGATCACCGCGGTTGAGCGTGACCGCAATGCCGGAGTGGAGGCTGCGTGCCAGCAGGTGCTGGCGATCCGTGACAGCGGTGCTTTCGACGGCGTGCACCTGGTACCGGTAAGCCGCTACCGCCAGGTCGCCGCCTTGCTGGAAACCGAACTCCGACCGCCTCGGAAATCTTGGAGGCTCTGAGTCCTGGGAGGATGCAGGGTCACGGCGGCAGGCACAGATTAAAGGGGGCAGGCGCGATGACGTGATCAACGCCTGGCCCGCTTGAGCGGCTCACGGAATTTCTTTACCATCCGCGGGCGCTAGTATATGTTACTGGCAAGTAGCAAAAATTCGGGAGCAGCGAATGCGGGCACGCGACGTGGTCTTCGTGGACGGCGCACGGACGCCGTTCGGCAGGTCGGGACCCAAGGGCATCTACGCCGAGACACGGGCCGACGACATGATCGTGCGGGTGGTCAGGGAGCTGCTGCGGCGCAACCCGAACCTCCCGCCGGAGCGGGTGGGCGAGGTCGCGATCGCCGCCACCACCCAGATCGGCGACCAGGGGCTGACGATCGGCCGGTCGGCCGCGATCCTGGCCGGGTTGCCGGTCACCGTGCCCGGCTACGCCATCGACCGGATGTGCGCGGGCGCGATGACCGCCGTCACCACCACCGCCGGGACCGTCGTGCTCGGCGCGGCCGACATCGCGATCGCGGGCGGGGTGGAGCACATGGGGCGCCACCCGATGGGGGAGGGCGTCGACCCCAACCCGAGGTTCCTCTCCGAGCACCTGGTCGACGAGTCGGCGCTGTTCATGGGGATGACGGCGGAGAACCTGCACGACCGCTTCCCCGCCATCACCAAGGAGCGGGCCGACGCCTACGCGCTCGCCAGCCAGCAGAAGGTCGCCGCCGCCTACGCGGCCGGCAAGATACAGCCCGACCTGGTGCCGATGGCGGTCCGCACCTCCGAGCTCGGCTGGGGCTGGGCGAGCGTGGACGAGCAGCCCCGGCCGGAGACCACGCTCGAGGGCCTGCGCTCGCTCAAGACCCCGTTCCGCCCGCACGGCCGCGTCACCGCGGGCAACTCGAGCGGCATCAACGACGGCGCCACCGGCTGCCTCATCGCCGCCGAGGAGGTCGCCAAGCAGCTCGGCCTGAGCGCCAAGATGCGCCTGGTCGATTTCTCCTTCGCCGGGGTGGAGCCCGAGGTGATGGGCGTCGGCCCGGTCCCCGCGACCGAAAAGCTACTCGCCCGCAACAACCTGACGATGGACGACATCGGGCTGATCGAGATCAACGAGGCGTTCGCGGTCCAGGTGCTGGCGTTCCTCGACCACTTCAAGATCGATGCCGAGGATCCCCGGGTCAACCCCTGGGGCGGCGCGATCGCCCTCGGCCACCCGCTCGCCTCCTCCGGCGTCCGCCTGATGATCCAGCTCGCGGCCGAGCTGGCCGAGCACCCCGAGGTCCGCTATGGCATGACGACGATGTGCGTCGGGATGGGCATGGGCGGCACGGTTCTGTGGGAGCGGGTCTGAAAAATGCAAATCCTTACATCGAACGGTCCCTGCGTTCCCGTCATCCGCTCCGCTGATTTCATGACCCAAGGAGACCGCCGGCGATGACGGCTATCGAGAACCTGTCGAGCGCGCTCACCGAGGAAGCGTTCCCTGGCGAGGTGGTGACCCGCGCAATCGTCCGCGATGTCGACCTAGGGGCCGGCGTCGGCGTACTCGCGCTGATTACCCTGGACAACGGCCACGATCACACCAAGCCGAGCACGTTCGGCCCGCAGGGCCTGCTCTCGCTCAACGCCGCGCTGGACGCCGTCGCCGCGCGGGCGGCGGCCGGCCAGATCGTCGCCGTCGGCGTGACCGGCAAGCCGTTCATCCTCGCGGCCGGAGCCGACCTGGACGGCGCGGGCGCGGCGATCACCGCCCCCGGCATCGACCCGGCGGTCGCGCGGGAGCGCGCGGAGGGTATCGCCAAGCTCGGCCACGCGGTCTTCCGCCGCCTGGGCGAGCTCCCGGTGCCGTCGTTCTGCTTCATCAACGGGGTCGCGCTCGGCGGCGGCCTCGAGGTCGCGCTGCACTGCACCTACCGGACGATCTCCTCCGGGGTGCCGATGGTGGCCTTCCCCGAGTGCTTCCTCGGCCTGGTGCCGGGCTGGGGCGGCAGCTACCTGCTGCCCCGCCTGATCGGGCCGGCCAGCGCGGTCAAGTTGATCATCGAGAACCCGCTCTCGCAGAACAAGATGATCGCCGGCCCGGAGGCGTTCGCACTCGGCATCGCGGACGCGATGTTCGAGCCCGCTGACTTCCTCGAGGAGTCGCTGCGCTGGGCCTCCGGGGTGCTGACCGGCACCGTGACGGCGGCTCGGTCCGAGCTCGCGTCCGCAGCGGAGTGGGAGTCGGCGGTCGCTTCGGCTCGGTTCTTCGCCGACGGCAAGCTGCATGGCGCCGCCCCCGCTCCTTACCGCGCGATCGATCTGGTCGCGCTGGCGCGGACCGCGACCCGCGACGAGGCGTTCGCGGCCGAGGACGAGGCGCTGACCGACCTGCTGCTGTCGGACGAGCTCAAGGCCGGCCTGTACGCCTTCGACCTCGTGCAGAAGCGGGCCAAGCGTCCGGCCGGGGCGCCCGACCGCGCCCTCGCCGGAGCGGTCACCAAGGTCGGCATCGTCGGCGCCGGGCTGATGGCGGCGCAGATCGCGCTGCTGTTCGTCCGCCGCCTCCAGGTCCCGGTGCTGATGACCGACCTGGACCAGGCCCGGGTCGACGCGGGCGTGGGCTACGTGCGCGCCGAGATCGACAAGCAGCTGTCCCGCGGCCGGATCTCGGCCGACGCCGCCAACCGGCAGAGGGCGCTGGTGGCCGGCTCGGTGAGCAAGGACGGCTTCGCCGACGCCGACTTCGTCATCGAGGCGGTGTTCGAGGAGCTCGCCCTCAAGCAGCGGGTGTTCGCCGAGGTCGAGGCGGTCGTGAGCGCTGAGTGCGTGCTCGCCACCAACACCTCCTCGCTCTCGGTGACCGCGATGGCCGAGGGCCTCAGCCGCCCCGAGCGAGTCGTCGGGTTCCACTTCTTCAACCCGGTCGCGGTGCTGCCGCTGGTCGAGGTCGTCCGGGGGGCGCAGACCGGCGACGCCGCGGTCGCGACCGCGCTGAACGTGGGCAAGACGCTCAAGAAGAACTGCGTGATCGTCGCCGACCGGCCCGCGTTCGTGGTCAACCGGCTGCTCACCCGGTTCCTTGGCGAAATCATCGCCGCCGTCGACGAGGGCACCGGGTTCGAGGTCGCCGAGCACTCGGCCGACCCCCTCGGCCTGCCGATGTCCCCGTTCCTGCTGCTCCAGCTGGTCGGGCCGAAGATCGCGCTGCACGTGGCGGAGACCTTGGCGGCGGCGTTCCCCGGCCGGTTCGCCGTCTCGGACAAGCTCCGCGCGGTCGCCGACTCCGGCAAGACCTCGGTGTACCGGGCCGACTTCTCGGTTGACCCGGACGTCATCGCGCTGCTGTCCGGCGGGGACCATCCGTCGACCGGCGCCGAGGTGCTGGCCCGCGCGCTCGAGGGGCTGGCCCAGGAGATCGCGATCATGCTCGGCGAGGGAGTGGTGTCGGCCCCCGAGGACATCGACCTGTGCATGATCCTCGGCGCCGGCTGGCCGTTCCACCTCGGCGGCATCACCCCTTACCTGGATCGGACCGGGGTCTCGGCCAAGGTCAACGGGTCGACGTTTCGGTAGCGAGGTTTTCTGGGTGTAACACCTAAAATTTGTAGGTATGGGGTACTACCCCTTGCGGCGGCCCCGGGGTGGCGCATCGTCTACGTCGATAGCGACCCGATCGTGCTGTCGCGCGCGCGCCCTGCTGCGTTCGGCGGCGGGCGGCGTCAGCTTCCTCGACGCGGACGCCCGCGACCCCCCCTCGGTGATCGACGGGGCCCGGCTGCCGCGCATTAAGCGTCCCGGCGGACGCGGGTGCGAGGCGTCGATTAGTCGTGCGGCTTCTGGCTGACGGGGACAGGCAGGCTGTTCACCATCGCCTGGCTCGCCGCGGCGGAGTGCGCCGGAACGGCACCCGTGCGGTCCGCCCAACTGGGCTGGGGCAAGCAGACCAAGAGCGCCGCGCACGCCGCCGTGAACGCCAGCCGGACCCCGGCCTGCGGCCTGCCCTGGGCTCTGGGCTTGCGGTGCCGCCCCCGGTACCGTACGTGGCTGGCGTGCCGCCCCCCGCTGGTCCGTACCCCGCTGACCTGCACTTCCTGCACTTCCTGCATTTCCTGCGCCACCAGTAACCCTCCGGAACGGTGCTCGCCGCTGCTTACGTCGGCATCGTAAACAGCGGCGGCCCCGGAACCAGCGCGCGACACGCCGGCGCGCCGACCGAAGATAACAGCAAGACGCGAATCGCCGCGCCTCGTCGGCTGTGAGCGGCGGATACGAAGCGGTCAACCGGAATGATCTGGATAACAGCGAGAAGCGCTCAGCGCCAAGGGGGCGCTTCCCATCACTTCTGATCGCACTTCTGATCGCGCCACCCACCTTTCTATCAGTTTCTGTCGGATAAACCGGACGAATCGGACACAAAAGTGGTCAGAACTGATAGGAAGGCGAAAAAATGGTGAGAAGCGATAGGAAGCTGACGGGTGAACCGAAGATAACAGCAAGATACGGATTGCCGGACCGGCGGCGGAGCCCGCCGTTCGCTTAGGACCGTTCACCCAAGCCGTTGACCCAGGGCCGTTCGCTCAGGAGCCGAGATAACAGCAAGAAGCGCGGAGCGCTGGCCGGCTGGGGTGTGATTCTGGCGTGGCTGAGGGGCGAAGGCACGATCGGTTCGCGCTGGATTCCTTATGCTCTGTACCCGTGGGTCCAGAGCAGATTGGGCGGGCCGTCGAGCTGCGCCACGCGATCACGCGGGCGGGCGGGCTTGCCGCGGTTGAACGGTTCATCGGCACGCAGCGCGGGCTGACCCGGGCGGAGCGGGACCTCGTGCTCGACTGGGCCGACAACAGCGTGCGCGGTGTCTTCGAGGCCCGTGTCTTCGAGGCCCGGGCGGTCGATGCGCGGGGCGTTGCGGCGGGTTCGGGCGCGGTCACCTCGCTCAACCTGGTCGACGACCTGGACTACCGCGTCTACGGCCTTGACCCGGGGCCGGAGGCGGGCGGGTTCTTCGCCGGGACCCTGCTCCCGCTGGCGCGGGACGACTCCGCCTGGCTCGCCGCGGGCGGCGAGACGGTCTACCCGCCCGGCGACGGGCGGCGGGTCGCGCGGCTGGCGATCGACCTGGCCACCCGCGAGCCGGACCTGGTCTTCCGCAATCAGGAGAAGGCCAAGCAGGGCTGGATGTACATGCGGCGGGATCGGGAGGAGTTCATCGCGTTCTTCGGCACCGATGAGCTCGTGCTGCCCATCCTGGAGGCCGAGGGGCGGCTCAACGCGTACTACAAGGTGCGCCGTGACGCGGCCCTGGCGGCGCGCGGCCGGCACCGGGCGGTCAGCGAGTCCGGCGAGACCACGTTCGTGATGCCCGAAGGGTTCTTCGAGTTCGACACCGTCGGGATCATCTACGACGAGCTCGACGGGTTCGTGGTGGTGCCGGAGTACGGGATGCTGCGCGAGCTGTTCGCAGACCCGTCGCTCGCCGGGGACCGCGAGCACGCCAACGTGCTCCGGGCGTACCTGCGCGAGGACGCCATCCCGCCGCTGCCGCTGCGCCGGATGGCGGCGGCCTTCCCCGACCACGTCGACCCCGTTTTCCAGCGTGTCCTCGGCAACAGGACCTTCAGCTGGAATCAGAACGGGCCTGGGCTGCTGCGCAAGCGCAAGCCCGGGCACTACGAGTCGGAACCGACCCCGGGGGTGGCCGTGCTCAGCGACCGCGTCATGGCCCTGTCACGCGGCGAGCGCTAGCCCAGGGACCGCACGGCCGTTCCTCACTCCTCGCGACTGCGCCTGAACTCTGAGATGTGAACCGTGAGATGTGTTTCTCAATTGCAACATTAACGCGCAAAAATACCGTACATGAGACATTAGACTCAGTGTCTCAAGACCTGCAGACGGGGACCGGGGGCGGCCCTGCGGAGGGGGAGGGCCGGAGGCCGGCCGGGTGCAGAGGGGCGACTCTCCGCACCCGGCCAGCCCCAGGTCGCGTCGGCGGGCCCAGTGCGCGGACCGTGTGATGCGTAAATCGCTAGAGCGCGTTTGGGCGCCGCCGCCGCGCCTGGCGCCGAGGTCGCGGGAGACGGCGCGGGCCGCGCTGACGACCGCGCGGACGAGGTCGTCCCGGGTCCCCGCCGCCAGCAGCCGGTCGGCCGAGCCGACGACCCCGATCGCGCCCGCCGCCAGGTCGTCGCGGCCGAGGATGGGGGCCGCGAGGCCCGCGTCGCCGACGGTGGCCTCCTCGTTCTCGACCGCGTAGCCCGCGGTGCGGACCGCCGCCAGCGCCCGGCTGAGGCCCCCGCGGGTCGTCTTGGTCCGGCCGGTCAGCGGGGCCAGGTCGGCTGCCAGTGCCTGGGCTCGCGCCGAGGCGGGCAGGTTCGCGACGATCGCGTGGCCGAGCGCGGAGGCGTGCCACGGGATCGCCGCGCCGACCTCGAGGATCTGCACGGTGTTGTCCGGCCGGAACACGTGGTGCAGCACGATCACCCGGCTGCCGGACAGCGTGCCGACCCAGACCGCCTCCTTGGCCTGCTGGGCGAGCGCCTCCGCCCAGCGCAGCGACCGAGAGCGCAGCTCCGAGCCGTCCAGGTAGGCGTTGCCGAGCTGGAGCACGCCGGGCCCGAGGCTGTACTTGCCGGTGTCGGTGTCCTGCGCCACGAGCTCGTTCGCCTCCAGGGTGCGCAGCAGCCCGTGCACGGTCGGCTTGGCCAGGCCGAGCCGGTCGGCGATCTCGGTGACGCCGAGCCGCGGCGTGCCTGAGCCGAGGACAACGAGGATCTGCGCCGCACGCTGCACCGACTGGATCATGACACCTGTTCGCTCCTGCCATTCAGCAATGCCGAACAACATTCAGGATAGGGTCATTAGCCCAGTCGGTGCCAGAGTGGGATTAGTAGGACTAGTGGGATTATCAGCTGTGCGCGCCGGGCGGGATTGGTTGGCCGCCGCCTGGCGCCCGGCTCTGCCCCCGGCTCCGCCCCGGCTCCGTATCGGCTCTGTATCTGCTCTGTATCGGCTCCGCCCCGGCCCCGTGTCTGCTCCGTGCGAGCCACCTCGGCCGAGTCGCCGGGGTGCCCTTGGCGCGCTCCCGGCCAAAACGCACGTGCATCGTAAGTAACGTGAAGTTAATTTATCGATGCGGATGGTTACTATTCCGCGATTGCTGGTTACGCGGGGGTACTTTCCCCGTGAATTTTGCGGAGGGGGTGACGGCAGCGAACAGCAGAGGAAGTCGTGGACCGCGCTGGGCGGAGATTTCGTGGCACGAGGCGCCACCCGGAGTCGGCGATCGGCCACGGCTCCATTACGATCGCAGCGTGGGAGACCGGATTGTTACCTGGCCGAACGCGCTGAGCGCCGCGCGGCTGGCCGGCGTTCCCGTGTTCCTGTGGCTGGTCCTCGGGCCGCGCAGCGCCACCGGCGACATCATCGCGGCCGGGCTGCTCGGCCTCGCAGGGATTAGCGACTGGCTGGACGGGAAGCTGGCGCGGATGCTCAACCAGACGAGCAGGCTCGGCCAGCTGCTTGACCCGGCTGCGGACCGGCTCTACATCGCCGCCACGGTGATCGCGCTCGCGGTGCGCGGGATCATCCCGTGGTGGCTGTTCGCCGCGATCGCCGCGCGCGAGGCGTGCGTCGCGCTCGCGCTTGTCGTGCTGCGGCGGCGCACCGACTACGGGGCGCTGCAGGTGAGCTTCGTCGGCAAGGCGGCCACGCTCTGCCTCATGTACGGGTTTCCGTTGCTGTTCCTCGGCGCGCACGGCGGCATTACGTCAGAAGTCATCCGGACAATCGCCTGGGCCTTTACCGTCTGGGGCGTCGCACTTTACTGGTGGGCGGCGCTGCTCTACCTGAGCGAGATCAGGGACCTGGTGAAAGGAGCGGCCACGTCGTGAAGGCAGTCGTAATGGCAGGCGGCGAGGGCACCAGGCTCCGCCCGATGACCGCCAACCAGCCCAAGCCGCTGCTGCCGGTGGTGAACCGGCCGATCATGGAGCACGTGCTCCGGCTGCTGAAGAGGCACGGGATGGAGGAGACGGTCGTCACCGTCCAGTTCCTCGCCGCGCTGGTGCGGAACTACTTCGGCGACGGCGAGGACGTCGGCATGTCGCTGCAGTACGCGACGGAGGAGACACCGCTCGGCACCGCCGGCTCGGTCAAGAACGCCGAGGACGCGCTGAAGGACGACACGTTCCTGGTCATATCGGGGGACGCGCTGACCGACATGGACCTGACGGAGATGGTCAGGTTCCACAAGGAGAACGGCGCGCTCGTCACGGTGGGCCTCACCCGGGTGCCGGACCCGCTTGAGTTCGGCATCGTGATCGCTGACGAGGACGGCCGGATCCAGCGGTTCCTGGAGAAGCCGACCTGGGGCCAGGTGTTCTCCGACACGGTGAACACCGGCGTCTACATCATGGAACCCGAGGTTCTGGCGGAGGTGTCGGCGAAGGAGTCCGTCGACTGGTCGCAGGACGTGTTCCCCGCGCTGCTCCAGCGCGGCGCCCCGATCTACGGCTATGTATCGGATAGCTACTGGGAGGACGTCGGCACCCTGGAGTCCTACCTCAAGGCGCAGGCCGACGTGCTCAACGGCAAGGTCGACGCCGACATCGCCGGGTTCGAGCTGTCGCCCGGCGTCTGGGTCGCGGAGGGCGCCGAGGTGGACCCGGACGCGGTGCTCACCGGCCCGGTCGCCATCGGCGAGTACGCGAAGATCGAGGCGGGCGCGCACCTGCGCGAGTACTCAGTGATCGGCGCCAACGTGGTGGTCAAGGAGGGCGCGTTCATCCACCGCGCGGTGGTGCACAACCGTGTCTTTGTCGGCCAGGGCGTCACGCTGCGCGGCTGCGTGGTCGGCAAGAACACCGACGTGATGCGCCGGGCGCGGATCGAGGAGACCGCGGTCGTCGGCGACGAGTGCGTCATCGAGCCGGAGGCGTACATCTCCGCCGGGGTCAAGGTCTACCCGTTCAAGACCATCGAGGCGGGCGCGGTCGTCAACACCAGCGTGATCTGGGAGTCGCGCGGACAGCGCACGCTGTTCGGCCAGCGGGGCGTGTCCGGCCTGATCAACGTCGAGGTCACCCCCGAGCTGGCGGTCCGGCTGGCCTCTGCCTACGCGACCACGCTGCAGAAGGGGTCCACGGTCACCACGTCGCGTGACGTGTCGCGGGCCGCGCGCACCCTCAAGCGCGCCATGCAGGGCGCGCTGAACGCGTCGGCGATCAACGTGATGGACCTGGAGGCGCTGCCGCTCCCGGTCGCCCGGTTCGAGACCGCGCGGCGCAAGTACAGCGGCGGGATCGCGCTGCGCACCACGCCGGGCGACACCCAGTCCATCGACATCGTCTTCCTCGACGAGCGCGGCGCGGAGCTCTCCCAGCAGGCGCAGCGCAAGCTCGAGCGCGTCTTCTCCCGTCAGGAGTTCCGCCGGGCCTTCCCCGGCGAGATCGCCGAGCTCAGCTACCCGCCGCGCGTCGTCGAGCTCTACACCCACGAACTGCTGCGCTGCGCGGACCTTGACGGGGTCAACGGGGCCGGCCTCAAGGTGGTCGCGGACTGCGCCGGCGGCACCGTCTCGCTGGTGCTGCCCACGCTGCTCGGCCGGATCGGCGTCGACGTGCACACCGTGAACAACCGCCTCGACGAGGTGACGCCCACCCAGACCATGGCGCAGAACCGGGCGGGGATGCAGCGGCTGGCTGAGGTCGTGTCGTCGTCGCGGGCGGCGTTCGGCGTCAGGTTCGACCCGGTCGGCGAGCGGATCCACCTCGTCGATGAGAAGGGCGCCCTGGTCAGCGACGAGCGGGCGCTGCTGGTCGTGCTCGACCTGGTGGCCGCCGAGCGGCGGTCCGGCCGGGTGGCGCTGCCGGTCACCACCACGCGGGTCGCCGAGCAGGTCTGCCGGTTCCACGGGGTGCAGGTGACCTGGACGCCGACGTCCCAGGACGCGCTTACCAACGCCGCCGCCGCCGACGAGGTGATCTTCGCGGCCGACGGGCGCGGCGGATTCGTGGTGCCGGAGTTCGGCCGGACGGTGGACGGGATCGCGGCGTTCGTCCGGCTGCTCGGCCTCGTCGCCCGGACCCGGCTGACGCTCAGCCAGATCGACGCGCGCATCCCGCAGGCGCACCTGATGCGCCGCTCGGTGCCCACCCCGTGGGCGGCCAAGGGCTCGGTGATGCGGACCGTGCTCGAGGCGGCGGGCAACCGCCCGGTCGACACCACCGACGGGGTGCGGATCGTCGATGCCGACCGGGGCTGGGTGCTGGTGCTCCCCGACCCGGCCGACGCAGTCACCCACCTGTGGGCGGAGGGCGCCGACGCCGACTCGGCCCAGTACCTGATCGACGAGTGGGCGGCGATCGTGGAGCAGGCTGACTCCTAGCGCCGCGGCCGCCCGGGGAGAGCGGCCAACCGCCCCGGTTGATAGAAGATGTACGGTAATCTGTGTTAATTACGCAGACGTACCATTTCGCGTGCACGGAGTGGTGGCCGGCGTCTGGCTCGACGACGGTGTCCCGCCCGAACCTGCACCGCGCCCTTGCGCCGTGCGCGTGACCCGGAGGTGAAGCGGCCGTGTGGCGGAAGCGTCAGGCACAGGACGGCAGGCCGAGGAACGGTCTGCGTCGGCTGTTCGCGTGGCGCGTGGACCAGCAAGACTCTCCCCAGGTACCTTTGGCAACAGCCCCGGACGGGATGGTCGGGGAAGGTACGATGGCGGCAGAGGGGAGGCCGGACGGAGCCATGGCTGGTATGTACTGCGGGCGGTGTGGTCGGCCCAACCCTGAGAGTTCCCGGTACTGCTCTAACTGCGGCGCCCCGCTGGTGCGCACGAACACCGGCAGCTTCAGCGCAGTTCCCGGCGATCGTCCTCCTGGCGACACCACGTCGATCATCGCGCCGGTCCCGGGTGAGGCCGACGGCTACGACGATCCGTCGCCCGACTTCTCGGCGGTCGACTCGCTCCCGCCGGGCACGGCGCTGCTCGTGGTCCTGCGCGGGCCGAACGCGGGTTCGAGGTTCCTGCTCGACAGCGACTTCACCTCCGCCGGCCGGCATCCCGACAGCGATATCTTCCTCGACGACGTGACGGTCTCTCGGCGCCATGCCGAGTTCTACCGGCACGGGGACCGCTTCACCGTCCGTGACGTGGGCAGCCTCAACGGCACCTACGTGAACCGCGAGCGGATCGAGGAGGCCGAGTTGTTCGGCGGTGACGAGGTGCAGATCGGCAAGTTCCGGCTGCTGTTCATGACCCGCAGTCCCGAGGTCGGCCGGCGCCGCGGACTCGGAGCGCAGGACTACGCATGACCAGGGCCGGTGTCAGCATCGGCCAGGTGCTCGACGAGCTCCGTCCTGAGTTCCCTGACATCAGCCCGTCCAAGATCCGCTTTCTCGAGGCGGAGGGGCTGATCCAGCCGCTCCGGTCGTCGGCGGGGTACCGCAGGTTCGCGGTGGCCGACATCGAGCGGCTCCGCTTCATCCTCACCGCGCAGCGCGACGAGTACCTGCCACTGCGGGTGATCAAGGACCGTCTCGACGCGGTCGACGGCACGGCCGCCGGCGGCCCGGGCGAGGTCCCTGCGGTCGCGATGACGCGCAGCGAGTTGCTCACCGCCGCAGGCGCGGTTGAGGGAACGCTGGCCGAGCTTGAGGACTACGGCCTGGTCCGCCGGGCCCGGGTGTACGGCACGCAGGCGCTCTCGGTGGTCCGCGAGGCGGTGCTGCTGGCCGAGTACGGCATCCAGCCGCGGCACCTGCGCGCGGTCAAGGCGTCCGCCGACCGGGAGGCGTCCCTGGTCGAGCAGGCGGTGGCGCCGATGACCCGGCAGCGGGGCAGCCGTCGAGCCGGCCCTGCGGGCCGCCCGCGACATCGCCGGGCGGATCGCCCGGCTGCACGCCACCCTGGTGGAAGACGGACTTACCGAAGCCGGACTTGCATCACAATCACCGGTCGCGGGTACACCACCCGCAGAGCCCGGGGACGCTCCGGGGCTGCGCTCGGCTTCCGGGCGATAGCAGGTGTAGTTTGGGCAGGAAGAGTGGTTAGGTTCGCTTGGCGGCGCTAGCGGTCGTCGAGCGCGTGCGAGGACGGAGCTCCAGTGCGGCGGATGGAGGTTGTCGGCGTCCGGGTCGAGATGCCGTCCAACAGCCCGATCGTCCTGCTTAAGGAGGAGCAGGGTGATCGGTACCTGCCCATTTGGATAGGCGCCGTGGAGGCCACCGCGATCGCGTTCGCCCAGCAGGGCATGGTGTCGCTGCGCCCGCTCACCCACGACCTTTTCAAGGACGTGCTCGAGGTGCTGAACGTGCAGTTGCGCACGGTCAACATCACCTCGCTGCGGGACGGGATCTTCTACGCGGACCTCGTCTTCTCCAACGGCGCGGAGGTAAGCGCGCGACCGTCGGACTCGATCGCCCTCGCGCTGCGCACCGGCGCGGCCATCTTCGCGACCGACGAGATACTCGACGAGGCCGGCGTGGCCATCCCCGACCAGCAAGACGATCAGGAGGACGAGGTCGAGAAGTTCCGCGAGTTCCTCGACCACATTTCCCCTGAGGACTTCGGCCGCTCGGCGTGACGTTCGCCGTCCGTTTGACCCGGGAATGTCGCGACTCGCCGAGCGTGATCGTTGACCTGCCTGCCCGGTGGGCTTACGGTGCGATTGCTGGGGGTACTCAGAGGAGGCGGCCGTGTCGGTAACAAGGGGTGGGTCCGGAGCCGTTCAGGGCACGCTCTTCGACGGTAACCCCGAGATCGGGTACCGCGGGCCGACGGCCTGCGCGGCAGCCGGGATCACCTACCGTCAGCTCGACTACTGGGCGCGCACCGGGCTCGTTGAGCCAAGCGTCCGCGCGGCGCACGGCTCGGGTTCGCAGCGGCTCTACGGGTTCCGCGACATCCTCGTGCTCAAGGTGGTCAAGCGGCTGCTCGACTCCGGGATCTCGCTGCAGCAGATCCGGGCGGCGGTCCAGCACCTGCACGACCACGGCACCGACGATCTGGCCGAGGTCACGCTGATGAGCGACGGCGTGAGCGTCTACGAGTGCACCTCCGCCAATGAGGTCTACGACCTCCTCGCGGGCGGCCAGGGCGTCTTCGGCATCGCGCTCGGCCGGGTCTGGCAGGAGGTGGCAGGCGAGCTCGCCGAGCTGCCCGCGGTCCGGGCCGAGGACGGCCTGATCGCCGACAGCGCCAACAGCGCCGACGAGCTGGCCAACCGCCGCTCGGCCAGGAAGACCGGGTAACCGGCGCTCACCGCGGGCCGTCAGGTCAGGCGAGTTCCCCTGCGGCTTCCCGGACGGCCTTGTCGACGTCCGTCGCGCTGACGTTCAGCTGCTTGGCGATGCGCTTCTCGGCCTTGAATTGGGCCTTGTGCACGGCCTGTTCGACCGTGCTCTGGCCCACGATGACCAGGGCGGCCTGCCCGTCGTCGATGATGT
The DNA here is from genome assembly GCA_963844925.1 of uncultured Actinomycetota bacterium. Lineage (GTDB taxonomy): Bacteria > Actinomycetota > Actinomycetes > Streptosporangiales > Streptosporangiaceae > Trebonia. The sequence goes on from CAWJQG010000008.1 coordinate 75,090, forward strand.
CCCCGAACTCCTTGACGTCGGCCCGGGACATGCCGCGCCACAGGTGGCCGCCTATCGCGCCCACGGCCGCGCCCACGGCGGCGGTGGCGAGGATCGAGGGCGGGAACAGGAGGCCGACGGCGGCGCCGACGGCAGCGCCGCCCCACGCCCCGTGCCGGGTGGCCGTCTCATCCTTGTTGACGTGAACCATGCCCGCCTCGTCCCTGGTGACCACGGCGGCGTCGTAGGTGCCAACAGCGCCGGCTGCGTGCAGGTCCTTGACGATGTCGTAGTCGGCTCGCGCAGCGCCCTCGCTGGGGTAGGTGCCGATGAAAATGAACACCGCGTCGGGCTTGGCCATGTCGTCTCTCCTGTTGCTCTGGCCGCATCCGGAAGAACACGGCGACGGGACCGTTGCGCTCAAGCTTCCCCTGACCAGGTCGATCGGTGATCACCCACACGGGGTGACAGCGATTCCGCGCCGACCCGCCCGTCCAAGAGGGCGATGCAACCGCTCTGCGTGAGCCGCATGCGCTAAGCTGTGAGCACTCAAGTTAATCCTCCCGTCCGGGAGAGTCCGCGGCCAACGCGCAACACCTGCAACAGATTGCGTGGAACCGGCCGAGGCGCCGAAGGGGCAACAGTTCCCCGGAACCTCTCAGGCACCAGGGACCGGTCGGGACAGGCAACTCTGGAGCCGCACGCAGGCGACAGATGGGGAGCCCGTTCCGGGGAGGCTTTATGCACGGTAATTTGCCGGTTATTGATCAGTTTGCGGCCAGGCACATTGGTCCTTCGAGCGACGACCAGCGGGCCATGCTCGCCACCCTCGGCTACGGCTCGCTGGACGAACTCATCGCGGCCGCACTGCCGGCCGGGCTGCCGAAGGCGGCACTGGCGGCACTGGGGCTGCCGCCCGCCCGGACCGAGCAGCAGGCCCTGGCCGACCTGCGTCGGCTGGCCGCCCGCAACACGGTGCGGACCTCCATGATCGGCCTTGGCTACTACGGCACCAATACTCCCGCGGTCATCCGCAGGAACGTGCTGGAGAACCCGGCCTGGTACACCGCGTACACCCCGTACCAGCCGGAGATCTCGCAGGGCCGCCTCGAGGCGCTGCTCAACTTCCAGACCATGATCTGCGACCTGACCGCGCTGCCGGTAGCGAACGCGTCGCTGCTCGACGAGGCCTCGGCCGCCGCCGAGGCGATGACCCTGTGCCGCCGGGTCGCCAAGGGGGATATCTTCCTCGCCGACTCCGACTGCCTCCCGCAGACCCTCGACGTGCTGCGCACCCGCGCCGAGCCGCTCGGCATCGACCTCCGGGTCGCCCCCGTTAACGCCTCGACCGACTTCGACGGCGTCTTCGGCGTCCTGCTGCAGTACCCGGGCGCGTCCGGCGAGGTCCGCGACCTGGCCCCCGTCGTCGAGGCCGCCCACTCGGCCACGGCCGCGGTCGCGGTCGCGGCCGACGTCCTGGCGCTGACGCTGCTCAAGCCCCCGGGCGAGCTCGGCGCGGACATCGCGATCGGGTCCACTCAGCGGTTCGGCGTCCCGATGGCCTACGGCGGCCCGCACGCCGCCTATATGGCCGTCCGCGAGGACCTCAAGCGGCAGCTGCCCGGCCGCCTGGTCGGCGTCTCGGTCGACGCAGACGGCCGCCCCGCGCTGCGGCTGGCGCTGCAGGCGCGCGAGCAGCACATCCGCCGCGAGAAGGCCACCAGCAACATCTGCACCGCGCAGGTGCTGCTGGCGGTGGCCGCCTCCATGTACGCCGTCTACCACGGCCCCGACGGCCTGACGGCCATCGCGCGGCACGCCCACCGCAGCGCGATGACGCTCGCCGCCACCTTGAAAAGCTATGGCCTGGTAACGAACGGCGGCTTCGCCTTCGACACCATCAGCATCCAGCTCCCCGGGCCGACCGAGGCCCGGGCCGCGCTGCTGCGCGCCAAGGACGCCGGCTACAACCTGTGCGAGGCGGGCGGCGGCGTCGTCCAGGTCGCCTGCGACGAGACGACTACCCTCGACCACCTGCGGGACGTGGTGGCCGCGCTGGTGGGCGCGTCCCGCGTCGGCAGCGGCCTCGACGCCGCCGACGTGCGGCTGACCGAGGCCGGCGACGACGCCATCCCCGAGCCGTTCGAGCGGACCTCGAAGTTCCTGACCCACCCGGTGTTCAGCGCGCACCGCAGCGAGACCGCCATGCTGCGCTACCTGCGGCGGCTCTCCGACCTGGACGTGGCGCTCGACCGGTCGATGATCCCGCTCGGCTCGTGCACGATGAAGCTGAACGCGGCCGCCGAGATGGAGGCCATCACCTGGCCGGAGTTCGCCGGCCTGCACCCGTTCGCCCCGGAGGATGACGCGGCGGGGTACGCCGAGCTCATCGCCGACCTGGAGCGCTGGCTGTGCGCCATCACCGGCTACGACGCCTGCTCGGTGGCGCCGAACGCGGGGTCGGCGGGCGAGCTGGCGGGCCTGCTCGCCATCCGCGCGTATCACGTCGTCGCGGGACGACACCGCTCGCGACGTCTGCCTGATCCCCGAGTCCGCGCACGGCACCAACGCGGCCAGCGCGGTGCTTGCCGGGCTGCGGGTGGTCGTGGTCAAGTGCGGCAGGGACGGGGCGATCGCGCTTGACGACCTGCGGGCCAAGCTGGCCGCGAGCGAGGGCCGGGTCGCGGCGATCATGGTCACCTACCCGTCCACCAACGGCGTCTACGAGGCGACGATCACCGAGGTGGCCGATCTCGTCCACCAGGCGGGCGGCCAGGTCTACATCGACGGCGCCAACCTCAACGCGCTGGCCGGCCTGACCTCGCCCGCCCTGCTGGGCGGCGACGTCTCGCACCTGAACCTGCACAAGACGTTCTGCATCCCGCACGGCGGCGGCGGCCCGGGCGTCGGCCCGGTGGTCGCGAAGGCGCACCTGGCGCCCTTCCTGCCCGGCCCGGGCAGCTCGGTGACGGCGGCCAGGTACGGCTCCGCGGGCGTGCTGCCGATCTCCTGGGCCTACATCGCGATGATGGGCGCCGAGGGGCTCCGGGCGGCGACCCAGACGGCGGTGCTCTCCGCCAACTACATCGCCCGCCGGCTCGCGCCGTACTTCCCCGTCGTCTACGCCGGGGACAACGGCCTGGTGGCGCACGAGTGCATCGTCGACCTGCGGCACCTGCCCGCCGGGATCACCGTGGACGACGCGGCCAAGCGGCTGATCGACTACGGCTTCCACGCGCCGACCATGTCCTTCCCGGTCGCGGGCACGTTCATGATCGAGCCGACCGAGAGCGAGTCGCTGGCCGCGATCGACGAGCTCTGCGACGCGATGATCGCCATCAAGGCGGAGATGGACAAGGTCGCGGGCGGCACGTGGGACGCCGCCGACAACCCGCTGAAGAACGCGCCGCACACCGCCGAGATGCTGATGGCGCAGGAGTGGTCTCACCCGTACGCGCGCACCGAGGGCGGCTACCCCAGCGCGGGCCCGGGTGCCCGGGCCCGCTCGAAGTACTGGCCGCCGGTCCGCCGGATCGACCAGGCCTACGGAGACCGCAACCTGGTCTGCGCCTGCCCCCCGCCGGAGGCGTTCGCGTAACAGCCGGAGGCGTTCGCCTAGCGCGTTCGCACAGCACCGTAACGCGCATCGGGCCGCGGTCCCGGCTGCTACACCAGCGGGGACCGCGGCCCGTTTCGCGGCTGATCCGGCGGGAGGGGGGAGAGAAGCCCCTTGGTTCGCAGCAGCGGAGGAGGAGCCGCCGCTGCGGGCCGGGTTCGCCGCGTACCCCGCGGGAGGCGCGCGCGGGGAGCGGTGGGCTCATTCCTGGATGGCGATCGGCAGGCTCAGCAGGCTGGCCAGGTGCCGGGGCAGTTCTATGACGACAGTGCGGCCGTCATGGTCAGGATCTGTCTGCGCCAGCACCGCGATCGACGTGACGTCGCCGCGGTTGACCGCCAAGTGCGGGGTGCCCGGCGGTATGAAGATGAAGTCGCCGGCCCGCACCGTCGATCGCTTGGCCAGGTCCGCGCCGTACCAGACCTCGGTCTCGCCGCTGACCAGGTACAGCGCGATCTCGTGACCGTCGTGGTAGTGCGGCATGCCGCGGCTGCCTGGCGCGATCATGACCAGGTTCAGGCCCAGCGCCCGCGCGCCGGCCGACAGGCCGCTCACCCCGCTCCGGTGGGCGCCGGCGGACCGGATGATGACGCAGTCGCCGGTGGTGCGCAGGTCCCGGCGGGCGGGCTGACGGTTGAGCCAGTCATCGACCTTGCTTACTCTAAGCATCTGCCTGTATCCCATCAGTGATGCGTACACTGCAAAGATTAGAACGCTAAGTAGGGATTTGAACACTCTCGGTGAAGACAGAGCGATCTGGCGTATTAGGTAAGGTTTATGTATCGTGATTGGATACATAGCGGCTGATTCATCCAGTTCATCGTCGTTCCGCAGCGCAACGCGACCGTTCCGGATGACTGGATTTTCATTTTCCGCGCGGGCGGCGGCCCCGGCGGCGTCGGTCACTGTCCGTGAGCCGTGCGTTCGCCGTGACGTGAGTGAGCGGTGGTCCAGAGGGATCCCATAGGGTGTCTGCGCAGGTACGTAGGTGAATACGGCAGCTTGTGAACCGGAGTGCGGCTCGCTCCGTTCCCCTATACAGAGGGGTAGGCAATGCGGCCATAGGGAAAGCTGGACGGTTAGGGAAAGGAGCAGTCGTGACACAGGAACCGAACGAGGACTCGCTGGCCACCCGACGGGGCGTGCTGGCCGGCGTCGGCCTGGTGGGGCTCGCGGGCGCGATCACCGCCTGCGGGGCAAGCGGCTCGAGCAGTTCACGGCCGCCGACCGGCGCGAACAGCACGTCCGGGCGGCGGCGCGACGACCGCGGCCGGTCCCGGCCGCCTCGTCGTCCTCCACGCAGTCCGACGTCCGGCGGCGCGGCGACCGACGCGCTGGCCAGCACCAGCGCGATCCCGGTCGGCGGCGGCAAGATCTTCGACACCCAGATGGTGGTGGTCACCCAGCCGACGGCCGGGCGAGTACAAGGCCTTCAGCGCCGTCTGCACCCACATGGGGTGCATCGTCAGCAAGATCTCCGACGGCAGCATCGACTGCCCGTGCCACGGCAGCGAGTACTCGCATCAAGAACGGCGCGGTGCTGGACGGTCCGGCGCCAGTTTGGATAGCACTGCTGGTACCCAGGGCCGCCCCCGTCGTCGTGGGGCCGCGCGTCACGCTGACGCTGATCGCCGTCGGCGCGGCGGCGGTCCTGGCCCTGTGGTGGCACTCCACCCGCGCCATCGTCGGCCCCGGCGGCGCGCTGACCACCCTCGGCGAGGGGCTCGGCCTGCTGTCGGGGTACGCGGTGGTGATCGCGGTGCTGCTGATGGCCCGCCTCCCGCCGGTCGAACGCGGGGTCGGCGCCGACCGGCTCGCCCGCTGGCACGCCACCCTCGGCCGCTGGCTGATCTGGGTGATCACCGGGCATGTGCTCTGCATCATCTGGGGCTACGCCCTCGCCGCGCACGCGGGTCTGGTCAGCGAGACGGCGACGCTGCTCACCACCTACCCCGACGTGCTGATGGCGACCGTCGCCTATTTCCTGCTGCTCGGCGCGGGACTCACCTCGCTGCGCGCGGCCCGCGGCAGGCTCCGCTACGAGACCTGGTACTACCTGCACCTCTACACCTACCTGGCGATCGCGCTGGCGTTCAGTCACCAGTTCGCCAACGGCGCCGCCTTCGTCGACGACGCCATCGCCCGCTTCGCCTGGGAGGTGCTGTACGTCGTCACCGCCGCGCTGATCGTCTGGTACCGGCTGATCGTCCCGGCCCGCGATTTCGGCCGCCACCGCTTCGTCGTGGCCGGCCTGCGCCAAGAGGCCGACCGCACGGTCTCCGTCTACATCAAGGGACGGGGCTTCGGCGAGCTTGGCGCCGCGCCCGGGCAGTTCTTCCGCTGGCGGTTCCTCACCCGGGGGCTGTGGTGGCAGTCGCATCCGTACTCGCTCTCCGCGCTGCCGAGCGACAATCTCATGCGGATCACGGTCCGTGACGTCGGCGACCCGAGCAACATGCTGCGCTCGCTCCGGCCCGGCACCCGGGTGCTGGCCGAGGGGCCGTTCGGCGCGTTCTTCCCCGCCCGCCCCGACCGGCCGTCGCTGCTGGTGGCCGGGGGCGTGGGGATCACCCCGCTGCGGGCCATGATGGCCGCCCTGACCGGCCCGGTCATCCTCGTCTACCGGGCCTCGAGCTGGCAGGACGTGGCGCTGCGGGCCGAGCTTGACACGATTGCGGCCGAGCGCGGCGCCGTGGTCCACTATGTCATCGGCAGCCGGTCCGAGCTTGGCGGCGATCCGCTGACGGCCGACGCGTTCCGCCGGGTCGCGCCCGGCCTGGACGCGATGCAGGCGTACGTCTGCGGCCCGCCGGGCATGACCGCCGCCGCCGTCGAGGCGCTGCGAGCGGCGGGCCTGCCGCGCCGCCGCGTGCACGTCGAGTCGTTCGAGTTCTGAGGGGGTACGGGGGTGCGCAGGGTGCTGGTCGCGGTCGTCGTGCACGGTGGCCGGGCTCGTTGCGCTGCTGTCCTTCAGAACCCACGCCAGTTCCTCTGAACAACGCACGGGTGCTTCGCCTCCCCAGCCCCCGCCGCTGTCTCCGGGGGAGCGCGCCGTCACCGGGCACACCGTGAGCACCGTTTACGGCCCGGTTCAGGTGCGGGTCGTGGAGCGGGCGCCACGATCGTCGCGGTCGATATCCTGCAGCACCCAGCGGAAACCGCGATGGACATCCAGATCGGCCAGTACGCGTTCCCGCGGCTGGTGGGGGAGACTTTGACCGCCCAAAGTGCGAGAATCGACTCAGTGTCGGGCGCTACCTACACCAGCGGCGGATACATTCAGTCTTTGCAGAGCGCGCTCGACAGCGGGGCCTGACGGGGGGCGGCGTGCTATCGGATTTTCCTGTTTCCACGGACTTCCCGGCCCTGCCTGCCGTCATCGGGCGAGTGCGGCACGCCGAGCCGGTGATGGGGACCGTGGTCTCGTTCGACGTGCCGGCCGACGCGCGTCGCGGACGGGTCGCTGGACGACGCGATCCGCTGGCTGCACTGGGTGGATCGCGTCTTCTCGCCCTACCGGGCCGATAGCGACGTCTCCCTGCTCGCCGCGGCCGAGGTCACCGTCGACGGCTGCGCGGAGGAGGTCGCGGAGGTGATCACGGCGTGCGCGGCGCTCCGGGTCTTCTCCGGCGGGTACTTCTCCGCCGCGCCCGACGGCGTGTTCGACCCCTCGGGCTACGTCAAGGGCTGGGCCGTCGAGCGCTGCGCGGAGATCCTCAGCCGCGCCGGGTCGGTCAGCCACCTGGTCAACGGCGGCGGCGACGTCCAGTGCGTCGGCGGGCGTCCCGGCTCGGGCGAGCCGTGGCGGGTGGGCATCGCCGACCCCGGCCGCCGGGGCCGCCTCGCCCTCGTCGTCGAGGCGGCCGACAGCGCGGTCGCGACCTCGGGCATCGCCGAGCGCGGCGCGCACGTCATCGACCCGTTCACCGGCCGCCCCGCGAGCGGGCTGGCCAGCGTCACGGTCGTCGGCCCGTCGCTCGCCCTGGCCGACGCCTTCGCGACCGCCGCCTTGGCCATGGGCCCGTCGCTCGCTCGCGACTGGACCGAGTCCCTGGACGGCTACCAGGCCTACGCGATCACGCCGGACGGCGAAACCTGGCAGACCGGCGGCTTCGCCGCCCGCATCGCTGCGGATTGACGTCAGATCGGCGGGGTGAGCTCGGCCGTGGTCGGTAAGGCCGGGGGAGGGGCGGTCGCGGCGCAGCACGGTCAGCAGCTCGTCGTAGGGGCCGATCAGGTAGGCCTCATCAGCGGGCTGGAACCGGGTGGCGCGGCGCGGCGGGTGCTCGAGGACGGCGCGGTCGGCCGCGCGGCGCAGGGCCAGGACCCGGGTCCGCGCCGCCAGCTCGTGCATCTGCAGGCCGTGCAGGCCGCCGCCGGGGGTGACGGTCAGCCGGGCGACCAGCAGCGGCTCGTCGCCGGCGTAGAAGGTGGACAGCACGTCGAGGCCGAGCGCCGCGCCGACGAACCACGGCGCGGCGAGGGCGGCGGTCGACCGGACGTTCCTGAACCCGAACGTCTCCTTCACCGAGTGGGCGAGCTGCGGGTCGAAGATCCGCAGCACCACCGGGACGTCGCGCCAGCGCGCGCCGAGCTGGTCGCGCACCGCCAGGCCGGTCTCCAGGTTAGCCAGGTCGTCGCTGGTCAGCACCGCGACCGCGGACGCGGCGGCGAGCCGGGCGGACGACAGCACCTCGGGCAGCGTCGCGTCGGCGATCATCACCGGGACGCCGAGCGCGCGGACCTGGCCGAGGTGCCGGTTGTGCTCGTCCTTCTCGATCACCACGACCTCCCGGCCGGCGTCGTGCAGCTGGCGGACCACCCGCAGCCCGATCGTGCCGAGCCCGACGACGAGCACGTGGCCGCGCAGCCCGGTGATCTTCTGCCGCCCCAGTGATTCCTCGATCCGCCGGCTGACCAGCATGTTGGTGACGAGGGCGAAGAAGACCGCGACGAACAGCGCGCCGGTCAGCATGAGGCCGATCGCGAACACGACCAGCCAGGCCGGCTCGCCGCGGAACGTGTAGTCGCCGTAGCCCGACGGTCGTCACCGTCTCGACGGTGAAGTACACCGCGTCGAGCAGCGAGATCCGGTGGCCGGGCCCGGCCAGCCGGTAGGTGAAGTGAGCACGAGCGTGGCGACGACGAGCACCGCGAGCAGCGCGCCGAGCGCGACCGCCATCCGCCGATCGGCGGCGCGCGCGAGCGAGACCGCGAGGTCGCGCAGGGCGCGCAGCGCGCGCCCGGCCGGGCCGGGCCCGGCGCGGGCTGTCGTCGGGCTCCTCGCTGCCGAGGACCCCGAGGACGCCGGGCGATCCGCGCCGGCGCCGCCGCGGCCGTGCGGTTGGCACCGGGGCTGAGGGTGGCGGTGAGGCGGCGGATCCGTTCTGGATGATCGATGACGGAGGCGGCGGCGAGCTCCTCGGGGGTGCCGATGAGCGTTACCTCATCGCCCGCGCGCGACCCGGGTGTCCCGGCCGGGGCAGACCAGCACGTCGCCCGGTCGGCGGGACCACCGCGACGGGGGCGAGCGCCCCGTACAGCTCGCGCAGCGTCGCCGCGTGCGGCGCGGTGGTGCGGGCGGCGAGGAACCGCATGCCCGACAGCGACATCTCCTGGACGCCCTCGCCCAGGCAGACCTCGACCACCGACGGGGCGGACAGGCCCGCGACGTCGAGGACCGCCACGCCGGCCTGGCGGACCGCGCGGCCGACGGCCGGGTTGGCGAGCTGCGCGACCACCCGGACCTCGGCCCGCAGCCGCCGGGCGAGCAGCGCGGTCTCCAGCGCGGACAGGTCGTTCTCCTGGGCGCAGATCACCGCGATCGCGCCGGCCAGGCCCGCCGACATCAGCGTCTCCTCGGCCCGCGCCTGCCCGGTGATGAGCGGGACGTCCCAGGCGGCGATCATCGCGGGCGAGCGCCGGGGCGGGGTCGTCGTCGACGACCACGGCGGGCACCCCGGACAGCGTCAGCTGCTCGACGATCCGCAGCCCGACCCCGGGCAGCCCGCAGACGATGACGTGCCCGCGCCGGTCAGCCTGCGTCTCCCCCACCTGGCACAGCATTCCCGTCTGGCATTACCGGCATGTTAGGCGTGCGTGTCGGCCCGTCTGACTGGCGTGTCAGTCGGCACGGGGTGTGAGTTCGACCGGTGTCCGTGCCGCAGGCCGGTGACTGGCGTCGACGGTGCCGTGCCCGGCTTATCCGTCATGACCCCAGAAGGGGGGTCATGACACGCGCCGGCGGCCGAAAGTAGGTTATGGCTTGCGAGGGCCGAGGACGGGCGTGTCCGGACTCCAAAGTCTGCTGGGGGGGCAACAGGCTACGGAGGTGGGGGGAGATACCCGTCCTCGACTGCTCGATAGTACAGCTCCATTTTGGTTGGCGCGGCACGTCCGGCATTCGCGTATTTCTCCCGAACGCGCCCGAGGTACTGCTTGGCGGTCTCCTCACTGATGGCCATCTTCCTCGCCACCGATTTCAGCGGCATGCCGGTGGCGTAGAGCTGCAAGAGTTCGTCTTTCCTGATGGCTGAGAGCCGGCATGTCGGCGGTGTCATCGGTGGCGAAGATGTAGGCGAGGCGGGCGGAGATCCAGTCCCGGCCCGCGGCGACCTCTCTGATCGCCGCGCGTATCTGCCCGGACTGCTCGTTCTTCAGCACGTAGCCGAGCGCCCCGGCCCGCATGGCGGCCCGGACGGCGACCGGCCGGTCGGACGCCGAGAGGACCAGGACCGCGGGGCCCGCCGCGAGGATGGCGGCCACGTTGCCGTCAACGGTGGTGCCGTCGCCGAGGTCGAGATCGAGCAGGACGACATCGGCGTGGCGTCCGGGCCCGGCGAGCAGGTCGGCCACGGTCGCCGCGGTGGCGACGACCCGGATGCCGCTCTCGTCGGCCATGATCCAGCTGGCGACGCTGTCGAGGATGATCGGGTGGTCGTCCACGGCCGCGACGTCGATGACCGCGGTCACCGCGGCACCGCCTTCCGCCAGCTGACCTCGAGGCATCCGCCGCCGGCTCCGGCCGCGTCACGGCGGCGTGCCAGCGCGCCGCCGCGGGCAGGTCCTGCCCGAACCGCGTCAGGTCGGGCATGTCCGCGGCGGCTCGCGAAGGTCAGGTACACCTCGACGCCGTCGCCGGTGTCGAGGACCGTCAGCATGACCTGATGGGTCGGAGCCCGTCATTCGGCTCACCGCGGCCAGCACGGTGAGCGTGACCTGTTGCGGGGGGAGCGCCCGGAGCACCGCGTCGACCGTCGCCAGGACCGCGCGGGCCAGCCGCGGCGGCGGAGCCCGGGTCGCCGATGAGCTGGACGCACCAGCAGCCCGCGCTCGCGCGCGGCGCGCAGCGCCGGCTCGAGCCCGGCCGCCAGCCCGCCGGCGCCGGGCGCGCGGCCGGTGAGGGAATGCCGCAGGGCCGCCGCGTGCCGGGCGCAGCGCTCGCTTACGTCGGCGGCGGCGGGGTCCAGAGTCCCGTCGGCGATGCCGCGCAGCAGCGGAAGCGCCTCCTTCTCCAGCACCGCGAGCCTGCTCTGCCGCTCCGCCGGATCGCGGCCGCCGCGGCGCGCTCGGCCGCCGACCTGCTCGCCAGCGACGGCGCGGCGCGCGGCCATGCTGGTGTGGATGGCCACGGTCGGCCGCAGGGCGGCGAACGCGATCAGGATGGCCGCGCAGGATGTAGCCGGCCGCCTCGAGCTCGGACAGGCTCAGCGGGTTCAGCCCCGCGAGCCGGATGAGCAGCACGGCGTGCACGGCGAAGACGATCAGCGCGGCCGGGATCCACACCCGGGCCGGACGGCTCAACACGACCAGGACGAGCAGCCAGACCGTGCCCAGGATGGCCAGGTCGACGCTGCCCGAGCAGTGGTGCGGCGCGGTGCTCCGACCCGATCACGGCCACGGCGGCGACCGCGATCGCGATCGCCGCCGCCGTCTCGCCGGCGGACAGACCGCCCGGCGCGCATCCGTGGCACCAGCCAGGCGGCGGCGGCGAGGACCGCGAGCCAGACCGCGACCGCCACGGCGGGCTGACGGTAGTCATCCGAGGTTGGCCAGCACCTGGATCAGCGCGACGGCGCGGCAGGATCACCGCGATCGCGCCGACCATGCGCAGCAGCCCGGCCTCGGCGGTATCGCCGCACCACCTCGTGCGTGGCTCACCACGACGGGCTCTCCCGGGTGAGCGCCGCGGCAGGCGGTCCGCCAGGCCGGCCGGGCGGGCCGCCGGCTCGCCGCTGGCGACGCGGGCCAGGACAGGCTGACCACGGTGCCCTGCCCGGGCGCCGACCAGATCGATGCCTGCCCGCCGCAGTCGGCCACGCGCTCGGCAATGGACCGCCGGAGGCCGAGCCGGGCCCGGTCGACGCGGGCGGGGTCGAACCCGGCGCCCTGGTCGCGCACGGTCACCTGCAGGCGGCCCGGGATCGCCGGCATCGCCCGGCTGGCCGTCAGGCGGACCTCCACCCAGGCCTCCCCGGTCCCCGCGTGCGCGGCCACGTTCGACAGCGCCTCGCGGGTGGCGTTCGAGATCGCCGTGGCGACCCGGGCCGGGACGGCCGGCGCGCTCCTCGCTCGTCGATCGTCGACGTGGACGGTCAGCCCGCGGGCGCGCAGCTCGGCGACGACCGCCCGCACCTGGCCCACCAGGTCGCCCGGCGGGCGCCCGGGCCCGCGGCCGGGTCGTCGGGGTCGCCGAGCGCGTCCTCGATCAGGGCCACGTCCCGCCGGCACCTGCTCACCACCCCGGCCACGTCATCGGCGCCGGCCCGGGCCAGCGCGGTGAGCGTGTTGAGGACCGTGTCGTGCAGCAGGCGCTCGTGCTCGCGGCGTTCGATGTTCCTGGACAGGATGACGTACTGCTCGCTGGCGGCCCGGTCGGCTTCGTCCAGGGCGGCGTCCGCCGCCGCGGCGCGGCGGTAGAGCGCCCGCCGGCCATGGATGTGAACGGCCGCGACCATGACCAGCAAGATCGCCGCCCCGTCATCGTCCTGCTGTCGGTCGCCCGGCATGCCGCGCCGCGCCGAGCCAGTAGGCCGCCGGGGCGAGGCAGCGCCAGCAGCACGGACGAGCGCGCGCGGGCGCGTACCACGCCGGGACGAGGAGCTGGCCCGACATGCCGATGACCAGCCAGCTGAACACGTCGTCGCGGACGGCTGGGCGGCACGCACCCCTGGGCGCCGAGCGCGAGCGCCACGTAGACGGCGGAGTCCAGGCAGGCGAAAAGCGGGGAGGGCCAGCGCCGCCGCAGGTAGACCATGACCGCCGCCGCCCAGGCCACGGCCACGACCGGACCCGCCAGGCGCCACGGATCGGCCGCGTAGAACGAGTGCCAGATGGCGACCTGCACGACGATGTACACGATCCCGGCGCACCGCACCATCGACGCCAGGGGGGCGACCACCGATCTCAGGGTTGTCATCGCAGGCCCGATCGGCGCGCGGGCTGAACCGCCCGTTTCCCGCCACTGGTGGACGCTTCCCGTCGGCCACATGGGGTCGATCATAGGCTCCGGCGCGCGAGCATGCGTCCATTATCGGTCGCTCAATGGCCGGCGGGACAAGGGTTTCGCAGAGGCGGCGCCGGTTATCCCGAGAGGCGTTAGAGGCTGCGTGTGCCGCGTCACTCCCCGACGCTGCCGTCGATGGCCTCGCGGAGCAGGTCGGCGTGGCCCGCGTGCCGCGCGGTCTCCTCGATCAGGTGCAGCAGCATCCAGCGGAGGGTGAAGGGCTTGCCGCCCATCGCGGTGGAGACCGAGAGCTGATCGAGGTCGCGCGCGGCGGCGGTGATCTGGCGACTGCGGTTGCACGCGTCGCGATAGCGACGTCGCGAGCTCGTCGGGTCCTTGCCGAGCGCGACCCGGAACTCGTAGTCCGGGTCGGCCGCCCGGTCGAACTGCCACTCCGCGCGCTTGGGCTGGCCGAGGAAGTCGACCTCGAACCAGTCTTCCTCGACGAAGGCCAGGTGGTAAAGCAGACCCGCCAGGGTGAGCCCGGAGGTCGGGGTCCGCCGCCCGAGCTGCTCCTTGCTGAGCCCCTCGGTCTTCAGCAGGATCGTCTCCCGCTGGTAGTCGAGGTACTGCGGGCCCCGCGCAGCGCGAGATCGGGTCCTGCACCGTCGGCCCACTGGCCTGCGCGCGGGTAGCCGGTGACTCGCCGCTCCGTCCTCGCGTCCAGCCGGGCGCGGTGCTGCTCCCACTGCGGCCTCGGCCGCCGGAACCGGCAGCAGCAGTGCGCTCTCCAGCTCCACCACTCACGCCCCTGACCTTAACGGAACTGATGCGCTGGCCTCAGACGGCTCGCCGGTTTCACGCTATCCGGATACGCTCGACTCGCCGGAGGGTCACATGAAGTTGCGGGTGTGCAGGGCGGAGAGCTCGGCGGCCTCGTCGTCGGGGAAGCCGATGGCGGCCAGGCGCCTGCGGCGGCCCTCGTCCATCCGGGCCTGCAGGTCGCGGACGGCCTGCCAGCCGCGGCGGATCGCCGGCGGCTGACCACGAGCCGGCCGCGAGCAGCACCAGGGAGTCGAAGACCTCGGCGTTCAGGCCGGCGGTGTCCTGCAGCGCGGCGTGCCGGCGCTCGACCGACTGGCGCGAGCGTGCCCAGGTAGCCGGGGTCGGACCGCGGCCAGGTGCGCGGTGTGCGCGACGCCGAACGCCACGTGCCGCGCCTCGTCGCGCAGCGCCAGCCTGGTCACGTCGGCGGTGACCGGGTCGGGGGCGTGGTCGTGCAGGAAGCGGAGCAGGTCGAGGAAGGTGCCCTCGCCGAGCACCGACAGCAGGAACGAGGCCGTGGTGAAGTCCGGCTCGTCCAGCAGCGTCTGCAGCGAGGCGCGGCCGCCCGCCGAGGAGGTGCCGAGCGGCCCGCCGGACAGCAGGCCGCGCCGGGTGAACACCTCCACGTGCCGCGCCTCGTCGGCCGCCTGGGTCGCCAGCAGCTGCATGACCTCGCGGTAGTGCGGGTGCAGCTGGGACAGCAGCCGGGCCGGGATGATCAGCGCGGCCTGCTCGTTCTCCACCAGGTAGGTCATGAGCTGGACGACGGCGCGCTCGATCTCCGGCGGGACCGCGTCGATGGGGGCGGTCCAGTCGACGGCGGTCGCCGGATCCCACTGGGCTGGCGGCGGCGGCGGCGTACAGCTGCGGCGCGATGTCGGCCCAGACGTGCTCGCGCTCCGACCAGTGCGCGCCGATCGGCGGGCCGCCCGCCTCGACCAGCGCGCCCCGCGCCGCCAGGCCCCAGCGCGGGTCGGCCCGCGCCTCGGGCGGCCCGGCCGCCGACCCCGCCCGCTCCGCGCCCGGCCAGCGCCGCTCGCCGGCGCTGCCCTTCACGATGACCAGCGGCGGTCCGCGTCCGCGCGGCCGCTGACGACCGGCCGCCGACCGCCGGCTGCCGCCGGATGCGTCCGGTCGGCGAGCCGGTGCCCGTGCTCGCGGCACCAGGCGGCGAGGTGGACGCGCCAGCGCCGGGTGCGTCCGGTCACGGCCAGCCGCTCGCCGGGCGCGAGGCCGGCGAGCGCCCGGTCGACCAGCAGGTGGCCGCCCTCGTCGAGGCCGAGGTCAGCGAGGTCGCGCGAGCCGGCGGCGGCGGGTCGGTGCTCGGCATGGCCGGTCGGTCCCGGCGCGCCCTCACGGCCGGTAGCCGGCCGCGGTGATCGCGCCGTCGGCGTCGTAGAACCCGGCCTCGTCGACGGCGCGCTCCAGCTGCTCGTAGCCGGACAGCCGCGGCGGGCGCCACTCCTTGAGCCCCTCGAGGTCGAGCAGCGGGCGGAGGTCGGCGTCGGCGTAGTCCATGCCGAGCAGCAGCTCGCCGAACCGTGCGACTGTCGGCAGCGTGCCCGCGGCCGCCGACGGCCCCGCCGTCATCGTGCAGTGGTCGTACGGCGGGGTCTGCGCCAGCACCCGGACCGCGCCGGCCGGCAGCACGCCCTCCCGCCCGAAGAGCAGCAGGTTCGAGTCGATCATGCAGGCCGCGTCGACCCGGTCGGCGGGGTCGGCCGCGAACAGCGCGCGGGCCGCCTCCCGCTCGCCGCCGATGTGGTCGCCGTGCAGCCCGACGCCGACGTCGAACCGCCGCACGGCGACGTCGGTCCCCGGGCGCAGGCCGGCCGACCGCAGCAGCGACAGCGGCAGCAGCGTGGCCTGCGGCGAGTCGACCGCGCCGGTCGCCACGACCCGGCCGGCCAGGTCGGCCAGCGACGCGCACCGGCGAGTCGGCCCGGACCACGACGACCGAGCGCAGGTCGCAGTCGGTGTCGCGCATGGTGACCGGGGTCAGCGGCACCCCGCGGGCCGCGGCGAGCCGCCGGGCGCGGACCCACGCGAGCGGCGAGTTCCAGGCGACGTCGATACGGCCGTCGACCAGATCCGCGACCTGCCGCTCGTAGTTCGAGTACAGGACGTAGTCGAAGTCGAGGCCGCCGGCTCGCGCAGCCAGGCACGGAACCCGTCCCAGATCGTGACGACCTTCGGGTCGTAGGCGACCGCGCCGAGCAGCACGCCGGCTCATCAGACCTCCCCGAGCAGCGGCAGGCCGAGCAGCGCCCGGCCGATGAAGTCGTACAGCGCCTCGGTGGTCGGCGCCATCACCCGCGCCGCCCGCGAGTCGCGGAACAGCCGCTCGACCACCGACTCCTTGCGGAACGCGGCCCCGCCGCCGGCCCTCAGCGCCAGGTCGGCCGCGTCCGCCGCCGCCTCGCCCGCGGCCGCCTTGACCTCGAGGACGAGCAGCTGGCGTCCGGCGCGGCCGGTCTCGACCGCGGTCAGGTGTCGTCGATGTGCGCCCAGGTCCGGTCGGCCTCGATCTGCAGCCGGGCGAGCTGCGCGCGCGGCTCGGCCTGCTGCGCGAGCGACACGCCCAGGTGCGCCAGCCGGGTCCGCTGCAGGTGCGCGGCCGTCTCCGTCGCCAGCCGCCGCATCAGCCCCGCGCTCATCGCCGCCGAGCAGACAGGAAGTACGGCAGCACCGCGGCCAGCGCCAGGTCGAGCCCGGCCGCCGTCCGCGCCGAGCATCGCCGACAGCGGCACCGGCACGCCGTCGGCCGTCATCGGCGCCGACGCGTTGCCGCGCAGCCCGAGCCCGTCGAACGGCCCGGCCACCGACAGGCCCGGCGGCGTCGGCCGGCACCAGCCACAGCGTCATCGGCCCGGCCGCCGCGCCCGTCGCCGTCCGCGCCAGCAGCGGTCGGCTCGACCAGACGTAGCTGTCGGCTTGCCCGGCCGAGGTGACCCAGCTCTTGGGCGCGTCGAGCCGCACGGTCGCCCCGTCCGGCGAGAGCACCGCGGTGGACATCGGCGCCCAGAAGTGGCGACGCGACCCGGTCTCGGAGAACGCCAGCGTGGTCAGGTGCCGCCCGCCCGCGATCTCGGTCAGCGTGTCCTTGTCGCCGGCCGCGACCAGCGCGGCGACCGCCGCGTAGTGCATGGTCACGATCATCGCGGTGGACCCGCAGACCGACCCGAGCTCGCGGACCACGTCCGCCGCCTCGCGCGGCCCGGCGCCGCCGCCGCCGTACTCGGCCGGCACCGTCAGCGCCAGCAGCCCGGCCGCGCCGAGCGCGTCCGACCTGCGCGCGGGGGAACTCCCCGGACGCGTCCACCGCCGCCGCGCCCGGGGCGACGACCTCGTCGATGACCCGCCGCAGCGCGTCGCGATACGACTCCTGAGATGACATTGCCGCCTGCCCCTCAATGTTTTCGCTCAGACCAGGCCAGACCGACCGGCGCATCAATGCTGACCTCGTCTACCCAGGCCGCGCGCCAGGCATCGCCACGCACAGCAATCCGCCGCGCGCGTTGTGCCCCGCGACAGCGCCTCGCCCAGGCGGCCGCGCCCGGCGCGCACGGTCAGCCCGCCACGTCCGCGCGGATGTGCTCGAAGATCAGCGACGTCTCGGTGTAGGAGACGTCCGCGTTCGACGACAGCGACTCGACGAAGTCCCGCAGCGACGCGGTCGACGCCGCCGCGACGTGCAGCAGGAAGTCGTCCTTGCCGGCCAGGAAGAACACGTTGAGCACCTCGGGCAGCCGCGCCACCTCGGCCACGAACCCGCGGATGTGGCCCCGGGCGTGCGACTGCAGCCGGACCGCGATCATCGCCTGCAGCGGCCGGCCGAGCGCGGCCTGGT
This sequence comes from uncultured Actinomycetota bacterium, assembly GCA_963844925.1. Taxonomy (GTDB): domain Bacteria; phylum Actinomycetota; class Actinomycetes; order Streptosporangiales; family Streptosporangiaceae; genus Trebonia. Next base: position 92,805 of record CAWJQG010000008.1, read on the forward strand.
CCACGTCGGCGTGGTAGCCGCGGATGACGCCGCGCTCGCGCAGCGACCTGACCCGCCCGAGGCAGGTCGAGGGCGCGATGCCGACCCGCTCGGCGAGCGCGTTGTTGGCATCCGGGCGTCCCGCGCCAGCTCGCGGACGATGTGCCGGTCGATCTCGTCGAGGTCGCCGCGCCGTCGGCGCCGACAGCAGCTCACTCGGCCGGGCCCAACACGATTCGGCTGGCCCCGAGGACGACCAGATGAATTTCCACGCTTCCATGGCATCATTATACAGAATCTTATTCAAGAATCTAGGCCAAATCCCGATGAAAATGCATGATGGATGGAGCGGGACGGAATGTAGTTCAGCGTAGACCGACGTCCGCCGCCAGCAGCGAAAGGTAGAGATGCCATGAAGGTCGGCATCCCCCGCGAGGTCAAGAACCACGAGTACCGCGTCGCGATCACCCCCGCGGGCGTGCGCGAGCTGGCCACCCACGGCCACGAGGTCTACCTGGAGAAGGACGCGGGCGTGGGCTCGCAGCTCGCCGACGACGCCTACATCGCCGCTGGCGCCACCATCATCCCAGACGCGGACGAGGTGTGGGGCATCGGCCGACATGGTGCTCAAGGTCAAGGAGCCCATCGCCGAGGAGTACCACCGGATGCGCCCGGGCCTCACGCTCTTCACCTACCTGCACCTGGCCGCGGACAAGGCCTGCACCGACGCGCTGCTCGACAACAAGGTCACCGGCATCGCCTACGAGACCGTCCAGCTCGCCGACGGCTCGCTGCCGCTGCTCGCCCCGATGTCCGAGGTGGCCGGCCGCCTCGGCCCGCAGGTCGGCGCCTACCACCTGATGCGCTCGGGCGGCGGCTACGGCGCGCTGCTCGGCGGCGTCCCCGGCACCTACGCGGCCAACGTCGTCGTCATCGGCGGCGGCGTCTCCGGCCAGAACGCCGCGCAGATCGCGGTCGGCATGGGCGCGCACGTCACCGTCCTCGACAGGAACATCGCCAGGCTCCGCCAGATCGACGCGATCTACCAGGGCCGGATCCAGACCATCGCCTCCAACGCCTACGAGATCGAGCGGGCCGTGCTCGACGCCGACCTGGTCATCGGCGCGGTGCTGGTCACCGGGGCCAAGGCGCCCAAGCTGGTCAGCAACGAGCTGGTCTCCCGGATGAAGCCGGGCTCGGTGCTCGTCGACATCGCGATCGACCAGGGCGGCTGCTTCGAGGACTCGCACCCGACCACGCACGCCGACCCGATGTTCAGGGTGCACAACAGCGTCTTCTACTGCGTCGCCAACATGCCCGGCGCGGTGCCGAACACCTCCACCTACGCGCTGACCAACGCGACCCTGCCGTACGCGGTCGAGCTCGCCGACAACGGCTGGCGCGACGCCCTCGCGGCCGACCCGGCCCTGGCCCTCGGCCTCAACACCCACGAGGGCGAGCTCACCAACGCCCCGGTCGCGGCAGGCCCACGGCTACCAGTCGGTCACCGTCGACTCGGTCCTCGCCTAAGCTCAGTCAAAGACCAGACCAGAAACGTTCATCACTGAACGGACGCGTGCTTCGCGCCGCCGGCCAATTCCCCCGTTGAGGCCGGCGCCGCCGCGACGGCACGCGTCGCTCCAAAGTCCGTCACCCGCAATCCGGCTCTGACGGGCCGCCCTCCTCCAGGGGCGAAAATCGCGGACCGGAAGGCTGCTCACCACCCCTGAGCCCCTCCGGTCCGCGCTGTTTCCCCCGCCCGCGTCCCGCGCCCGGCCTGACTCCCCGCTCCGCTCCGGCGCGAACATCGGCAGGGACGCTGGGCAGAGAAGCCGAGGCGGAAAGCTACTCGGGCAGCAGCAGGTGGACGTCGCCGAACTCGTGCCAGAGGTAGCCGCGGTCCAGGGCGGCCTCGTAGCAGTCGCGGAGCAGGTCCTCGCCGTGGAACGCGGCCAGCATCCGCAGGTGCGAAGAGCGCGGCTCGTGCAGCCCGGTGAGCAGCCCGTCCACCACCCGCAGGCCGGTCTCCGGGGTGACCACGTGGGATGGTCCAGCCGCCCGGCCGGTGCCCGCGCCGCGCACGCGCGGCGGTCTCCAGGGCGCGGACGACGGTGGTGCCGACCGCGATGACCCGGCCGCCCGTCTGCCTGGTCAGCTCGACCAGGCGCGCGGTGGCCGGCGGGACGTCGTACTGCTCGGGGTACGGGTCCTCGCCCGCCTCCAGCGACGAGACCCCGCAGTGCAAGGTGATCGGCGCGAACGTCACCCCCCGGGCGACCAGGTCGGTCACCACCGCCGGGCTGAACGGCCGGGCCGCGCTCGGCATCTCGGCGCTGCCGGGCATCCGGCCGAAGACGGTCTGGTACGCCTCGAGCGGCCACCGCTGCGCCGCGTAGGAGTAGCGGATCGGCTCGCCGTGCCGCAGCAGGTACGGCACCACCGCGGTCGACAGCCGGGCGCGCCACAGCCGCGCGGTGGCCCGGCCGTCCAGGGTCAGCTCCGCGCCGCCGGGCAGCGCGATGACCGCCGGAGGCGCCGCGTCGCCGCTGCGGGAGGCTGGACTTGCCGGCCGGGATCCGCGGCTCCACCAGCCAGCTGCCGTCCGGCCGGGCGGTGGAGAAGTGCATCGCCAGGTCCGGGCCCGCGCGGCACCGCGGCGGGCAGCGTCCGTGAGGTGTTGACCACCAGCAGGTCGCCGGGGAGCAGCAGCCCGGGCAGGTCGGTGAACCGGTGGTGCGTCACCGCGCCGCTGGCGGTCCGGCTGACCAGCATCCGCACCCCGTCCCTGGGCAGCCCGCGCGCCTCCGGCGGTGCGTGCGCCTCGAGCTCGGCCGGCAGCGTGAACTCGGCCACGGCGGTCATCGACTGCTCCTCGGTCGCCGTGCGACCGTTTCCCGACGCGCGTCCGCTACGGACGCCGGCCGTCATGCGGGCATCAGCTCGGCCGCGCGGTAGCGCCCGCTCGGCAGCCGCTCGGCGACCAGCCGGACGAGGGCGGGCGCCACCGATTCCGGCAGCGGCCGGTCGGAGATGTCCTCGCCGGGGAACGCCGCCTGGTGCATCTCGGTGCGCAGGTCGCCCGGGTCGACCCACCAGACCCGGACCGCGCTCTCCTCGGCCGCGAGCACGTTGGACGCCTGCTCGATCGCGGCCTTGGCCGCGCCGTAGCCGCCCCAGCCCGCGTACGGCTCGACCGCCGCGTCGGAGGTGACGTTCAGCACCGCGCCGCCGCGTTCGCGCAGCCCGGGAGGAACAGCTGGGTGAGCGCGACCGGGGCGATCACGTTCGCCTCGAACGCGGCCCGCAGCTCCTCGACGGGGTAGTCGGCCAGGGCGGGCAGCGGCGCCGCGCCGAGCGTGCCGGCGTTGTTGACCAGCAGGTCGATCTCGCCGGCGGCGGCGCGCAGCACGGCCCGGTGCGCGGGGTCGGTGATGTCGCCCGGCAGCGCGGTGACGTCGGCGCCGGGCACCCCGGCGCGGATGCCGTCGGCCGCCAGCCGCAGCGCTTCGCCGTTCCTGGCGTCAATGACAAGGGCGTAGCCCGCCGCGGCGAGGCCGGACGCCAGCGCCCGGCCCAGTCCGCGGGATGCCCCGGTGACGAGTGCTTTCTTCATGCCTTCGACGCTAGGCAGCCGGCCGGCGCGGCGCATCGGGCGCAGGGCGCGGCCGGCCCGTGGCCGATGGTCCTAGGACCAGTGGCCGATCCGGTCGCGCGCTGGTGGGGATACCGTCGGGAGGGTGGAAAGCTACCTCGCCGAGCTGCAGCTGGTCAGCCAGGCGGTCCAGGCGGTCAGCCGGCAGCTGTCGACCCGGGACGCGCTCGCGGTGATCGTGCGCTCCGCGCGCACCCTGGTCGGCGCCCGCTACGCGGCGCTCGGGGTGCCGGACGACCGGGCTCATTCGGCGAGTTCGTGGTCGACGGGATGACGCCAGGCCCAGCAGCGCGCGATCGGCCCGCTGCCGCGCCAGCACGGCATGCTGGCCGCGCTGCTGACGGCGGGCGCGCCGGAGCGGCTGGCCGACATCAGGCAGGACCCGCGGTTCGGCGGGTGGTGGCCGGCCGCCCATCCCGAGCTGACCGCCTTCCTCGGCGTGCCGGTGAAGAACGGCGAGGAGGTTCTCGGCATCATCTTCGTCGCCAACAAGCGCACCGGCGAGTTCACCGCCGAGGACGAGGAGCTGCTGACGCTGTTCGCCGCGCACGCCGCGATCGCCCTCACCAACGCCCGGCTGTACGAGCGCAGCCGGGAGGTGTCGGTCCTGGAGGAGCGGGCCAGGCTGGCGCGGGAGCTGCACGACGCGGTCTCCCAGCGGTTGTTCTCCATCCGGCTGCACGCGCGCGCGGCCGAGGTGCTGGTCGCCAAGGACCCGGCGCGGGCGGTCGGCGAGCTGGACGCGATCGCGGAACTGGGCGCGCAGGCCCACGGCGAGCTGCGCGCGGTCATCGACGGCCTGGCGCCGCCGGAGCTTGACGGGCTGGCCGAGTCGCTGCGCCGGTACGCGCTGCTGGCCGGGCGGGCGCACGGCATCGACGGTCCGGGTGACCGCGGCCGACGTCCCCGAGCTGGACCCGCGGGTGCAGGCGGCGGCGTTCCGGGTGGTGCAGGAGGCGCTGCACAACGCGTTGCGGCACTCGGGCGCGAGCGAGGTCTCGGTGACGCTGTCGCGGGCGCGCGGCCGGGTCGTCCTCGAGGTCGCCGACGACGGGGCGGGCTTCGACCCCGGGCTCGCCGTCCCCGGGCTCGGGCTGGCGTCGATGCGGGAGCGGGCGGCCGCCGTCGGCGGGAAGCTGCGGGTCAGCTCGGCCCCCGGCGCGGGCACCCGGGTCAGGCTGACGGTGCAGCGACCGGAGGGGCGCTGACCACCGACGGGCAGACGCCGCACCCCGGCGCCGGAGCGAGCGGGGGACACCGCATGAGCGGCGACGTCATCACGGTGCTGCTGGTGGACGACCATCCGGTCGTCCGGCGGGGGCTGCGCGCGCTGCTCGAGGTGCAGGACGGCATCGTGGTGGCGGGCGAGGCGGGCGACGGTCCCGCCGCGGTCTCGCTGGCCGCGTCGCTGCGGCCGGACATCGTGCTGCTCGACCTGCGGCTGCCGGGTGTCGACGGCACCGCGCTGATCGAGCCGCTGCGCGCGGCCGGGCCGCGGGTGCTGGTGCTGACCAGCGCGACCGAGCCGTCGGTGGCGGCCCGGGCGGTGCGGGCGGGCGCGGCCGGCGTGCTCTACAAGGACATCGACCCCGACGCCCTGGTGCGGGCCATCCGGGCGGTAGGGGACGGCCACGTGCTGCTCGCGCCGGAGACGATCGGCTCGCTGCTGCGCGGCTCCCGGGCCGAGGCGCTCACGCCCCGGGAGAGCGAGGTGCTGGCGCAGATCGCCGAGGGCCGGTCCAACCGGGAGATCGCCCGCCTGCTGCGGCTGTCCGAGAAGACGGTGAAGGCCCACGTGAGCTCGGTGCTTTCCAAGCTCGGGGTGCAGGACCGGCACCCAGGCCGCCGTCTACGCGGTCCGCCACCAAGCCGACGAGGCGATGCAGGACGGGCCGGTAGCGCCGGATCCGCCGTGGTCAGCCGGAGGCGGACCGGCAGCGTCTCCAGGCCGTGGATGAGCGAGCTCGGGCGCCACCGCAGCGTGGCCGGGTCGACCGCCAGCGAGAGCCCGGGAACCGCGACAGCAGCGCCCCGAACGCGATCTCGCCCTCGAGCCGGGCCAGCGGCGCCCCCAGGCAGTAGTGGATCCCGTGCCCGAACGCCACGTGGCCGCTCGCGTCCCGTCCCACGTCGAGCCGGTCCGGGTCGGCGAACCGGCCCGGGTCGCGGTTGGCCGACGAGGTCACGCAGAGCACCCACTCGCCGGGCCGGGATCGTGACCCCGCCGATCTCGGCCGGCTCGGGCGTGAACCGCTCGGTCGCGTGGTTGAGCGGGTTGGAGTAGCGCAGCAGCTCCTCGACCGCGCCCGGCAGCAGGCGCGGCTCCGACGCGCAGCCGGGCGAGCTCGGCCGGGTTCGTCCAGCAGCGCCAGCGTGCCGGTGGCGATCAGGTTGGCCGTCGTCTCGTGGCCGGCCACCAGCAGCAGGAAGAGCATCGCCATGAGCTCGCGCTCGTCCAGCGGGTCGTCGGAGTCGCGCGCGTCGATCAGCGCGGAGAGCAGGTCATCGGCCGGCGCCGCCCGCTTGGCCGCGATCAGCTCGGTGAAGTAGCGGTACATCGCCGTGCCGGCGGCGCGGCACTCGTCCGGCGTCGCCGTGGACGACAGGATCGCGTGCGACCAGGACTTGAAGTCCTCCTGGTCGCCGGCCGGCACGCCGAGCAGCTCGCAGATCACCGTGACCGGCAGCGGGAACGCGAACGCCTCGATCAGGTCGACCTCGTCTCGCCCGCCAGCGCCCGGCGCGCCATCGCGTCGAGCAGCGACGCCGTGATCGCCTCGATCCGCGGCCGCAGCCCGGCGATCCGCCGCGCGGTGAACGCCTTGGTGCACGAGCTTGCGCAGCCGCGTGTGGTCCGGCGGGTCGGCGGTGAGCATGTGCGACGTTGAGGAAGTCGTCTCGGGTCGGGCTGCCAGTCCGGCCCCGCCAGCTTGCGCACTAGTCCTTGTGCAGCCGGGGGTCGGCCAGCGCCGCCCGCACGTCCGCGTACCGGGTGATCAGCCAGTACTGCCCGCCGTCGGGCAGCTGCACGGGCACCACCGGCCCCTCCTCGCGCACCCGGGCGAAGAAGCCGAGCGGGTCTTGGAAGTAGTCGGGACCGAACTCCTCGACCTCGGAAACCGCTGCGTCCGTCACGCCCCCACGATACAAGATATAACTCGAATCCTGTCAAATGCCGAATGCGTCCAGCGGCACGCCGAAGCGTCTCCGCAGCGTCACATCGACCGCCCCTAGATAACAGCAAGAAGCGCCGGAGCGCTGACCGTACGCGCTAACGCGTTAGTGTACCTCAGCACGCGCAATCGTCGCCCGGTACCAAGCAGTACGGCGCGCGCTGACTCTGCAGGCGCTGAAAGTAGTGCACCTGGCGAATGACCGTGACTGCCAAGTTTCAGCACTAATCGTCTCAGCCGATAACAGCAAGAAACGCGAAGCGGCTTCAGGCCCGTTCGCGGCTTTCCTGGCGGATAACAGCAAGAAGCGCACAGCGCCCTGGACATCCGCCCCGCGCGGTGCCGCAAGGTCCGCGGAAAGTCCCCGCCCCGCGACTAGTCTTATTGCCGTGGCCGACCCGCATCGTTACCGTCCCGCACCGGGGGAGATCCCCGAGGACCTGGCGTCTACCGGTTCCGTGACGAGCGCGGCCGGGTAGGGGGCGTCTACGTGGGGAAGGCCAAGTCGCTGCGGCAGCGGCTCAACCAGTACTTCGCCGACTTCACCGCGCTGCACCCGCGCACCCAGATGATGCTCACCACGGCCGCGTCGGTCGAGTGGACGGTGGTGAACACCGAGGTCGAGGCGCTCCAGCTGGAGTACTCCTGGATCAAGGAGTTCGACCCGCGGTTCAACGTCAAGTACCGCGACGACAAGTCCTACCCCTACCTCGCCGTCACCATGGGCGACGAGTACCCCCGGGTGATGGTGCTGCGCGGCGCGAAGAAGAAGGGCACCAGGTACTTCGGCCCGTACAGCCACGCCTGGGCGATCAGGGAGACCGTCGACACGCTGCTGCGCGTCTTCCCGGTCCGGACCTGCTCGGCCGGCGTGTTCAAGCGGCAGGGCCAGCTCGGGCGCCCCTGCCTGCTCGGCTACATCGGCAAGTGCTCCGCGCCCTGCGTGCAGCGGGTGAGCGCCGACGAGCACCGGGCGCTGGCCGAGGACTTCTGCGACTTCATGGCCGGGCAGACGGCCGAAGTTCACCAGGAAGCTCACCGCCGAGATGAAGGAGGCCGCCGCCGCCGAGGAGTACGAGCGCGCCGCCCGCGTCCGCGACGACCTCAAGGCGCTGGAGCGCGCGCTGGAGAAGCAGGCGGTGGTGCTCGGCGACGGCACCGACTGCGACGTCATCGCCCTGGCGGAGGATCCGCTCGAGGCCGCCGTCCAGATCTTCTACGTCCGCGGCGGCCGGATCAGGGGCCAGCGCGGCTGGGTCCTGGAGAAGGTCGAGGACGTCACCACGGCCGGCCTGGTCGAGCACTTCCTCGGCCAGTTCTACGGCGAGGCCGACGCCGGCGCGCCCGACAGCAACGGCATACCGCGCGAGGTGCTCGTCCCCGAGCTCCCGCCGGACGCCGCGACGATGACCGAGTGGCTGAGCGCCAGGCGCGGCGGCCCGGTGGCGCTGCGCGTCCCGCAGCGCGGCGACAAGAAGACCCTGGCGGAGACCGTCGCCCGCAACGCCTTGCAGGCCCTCACGCTGCACAAGCTCCGGCGGGCGGGCGACCTGACCACGCGGTCGAAGGCGCTGGCCGAGATCCAGCAGGCGCTGGGCCTGGAGGAGGCGCCGCTGCGCATCGAGTGCTACGACGTCTCCAACCTGCAGGGCACCCACGTCGTCGCCTCCATGGTCGTCTTCGAGGACGGCCTGGCCCGCAAGAGCGAGTACCGCCGCTTCTCCATCAGGGGCTACGACGGCACCGACGACATCTCCGCGATCCGCGAGGTGATCACCCGCCGCTTCCGCCGCTACCTGGCCGAGCGCGAGGAGACCGGCGAGCTCGACATGCTCGGCGACGCGGAGCTGGCCGAGCTCGCGGAGGAAGATCAAGATGCATTCGGAGGAACGGCCGGTGGTTTCACCCAAGCCCAAATTCGCCTACCCCCCCAACCTGGTGGTCGTCGACGGTGGCGCGGGCCAGGTCGCGGCGGCCGCGTCGGCCCTGGCCGAGCTGGGCATCGACGACGTGGCGGTCTGCGGCCTGGCCAAGCGGCTGGAGGAGGTGTGGCTGCCAGGCGAGGAGTACCCGGTCATACTCTCCCGCACCTCGGAGGGGCTCTACCTGCTGCAACGGGTGCGGGACGAGGCGCACCGGTTCGCCATCACCTACCATCGGGCCAAGCGCGGCAAGGCGGCGACGGTGTCCGCGCTCGACTCGGTGCCGGGCCTCGGCCCGGCCCGGCGGGCGGCGCTGCTGAAGAAGTTCGGCTCGGTGAAGGCGCTGTCGGCGGCCTCACCGGAGGAGATCGCGGCGGTCCCGGGGATCGGGCCCAAGCTCGCGGAAACGGTCACGGGGGCGCTGCGGCGTGCCACGGGTAAACGGGGGACGGGCATGACTGAGACCGCCGAAGAGCGCGGCGAGAGGACGATGTCCCGGCGCGCCGGACATCGTCATCATCACCGGCATGTCCGGGGCCGGCCGGTCCACGGCGGCCAAGTCGCTGGAGGACGTCGGCTGGTTCGTGGTCGACAACCTGCCGCCGGCGCTGCTGCCGACCATGCTCGACCTGGCCGACCGCGCGTCGCTGCCGGGGGTCGCGGCGATCGTCGACGTCCGCTCGCGCGCGTTCTCCATGGACCTGAAGTCCGCGATCTCCGCCCTCGGCGTCCGCGGCGTGAGCCCCCAGGTGGTCTTCCTCGAGGCGTCCGACCAGGCGCTGGTCCAGCGGTTCGAGAACGTGCGGCGGCCGCACCCGATGCAGGGCGGCGGCACGATCCTCGACGGGATCGACGCCGAGCGCGCGCTGCTGCGGGCGGTCCGCGGCGACTCCGACATCGTGCTCGACACCTCCGCGCTCAACGTGCACGAGCTGCGGGCGCGGATGCACGCCTACTTCGGCGGCGACTCGGTGACCGGGCTGCGGGTCAACATCGTGTCGTTCGGCTTCAAGTACGGGCTGCCGGTCGACGCGGACCTGGTCGCCGACTGCCGGTTCCTGCCGAACCCGCACTGGGTGCCGGACCTGCGCCCGCTGACCGGCCTGGACGGGCCGGTCCGGGACTACGTGCTCGGCCAGCCCGCCGCCGCGGCGTTCCTCGACGCCTACCTGGCGGTGCTCGCGGTGTCGCTGGCCGGGTTCGAGCAGGAGGGCAAGCGGTACGTCACGCTCGCGGTCGGCTGCACCGGCGGCAAGCACCGCTCGGTCGCCATCGCCGAGCGGCTGGCCGCGCTGCTGTCCGACCGGCTGTCGGACCGGCTCTCCGGGGACGTCACCGTGTCCCATCGCGACCTGGGGCGGGAGTAGCCGTTGTCGCTGAAGGTGGTGGCGTTCGGCGGCGGGCACGGGCTCGCGGCCTCGCTGTCCGCGCTGCGCCGGGTGACGCCCGACGTCACCGCCATCGTCACGGTGGCCGACGACGGCGGGTCCTCCGGGCGGCTGCGCCAGGAGTTCGGCGTGCTGCCCCCCGGCGACCTGCGGATGGCGCTCGCGGCGCTGTGCGGCGACGACGACTGGGGGACGACGTGGGCGCGGGTGGTGCAGCACCGGTTCGGCGGTGACCGGCGACCTGGCCGGCCACGCGGTCGGCAACCTGCTGATCGCCGGGCTCTGGGACCTGCTCGGCGACCCGGTCGCGGCGCTCGACTGGGTGGCGCGGCTGCTCCGGGTCACCGGGCGGGTGCTGCCGATGGCGGCCGTCCCGCTGGACATCGTCGCGGTCGTGGAGGGCGCCGACCCGGCCGCGCCGCACGCGCTCTCGCAGGTCCGCGGGCAGGCCGCGGTCGCGGTGACGCACGGGCGGGTGCGGTCGATCTCGCTGGTGCCCGCCGACCCGCCGGCCGTGCCGGACGCGGTCGCGGCGGTGCTCGACGCGGACTGGGTGGTGTTCGGGCCCGGGTCGTGGTTCACCTCCGTGCTGCCCCACCTGCTGGTCCCGTCGCTGGCCGCGGCGCTGGAGCTGACGCAGGCGCGTAAGCTCGTGGCGCTGAACCTGGTGCCGCAGCCGGGGGAGACCGAGGGATTCTCCCCGCACCGTCATCTGGAAGTCCTGGCCGATCACGCGCCATCATTGTCTTTCGATGTGGTGCTCGCCGACTCGGCGGCGGTGGCCGGGGCCGAGCAGGAGCTGGCGAAGGCGGCGGACCTGCTCCGCGCCTCGCTGCTGCTGGCTGACGTGGCGGCCGGCGACGGCGCGCGGCATGACCCGGTGCGGCTGGCCGCCGCGTACCGGGCGGCTTTCGCCGCGGGCGGCACCGACAGCGCGGGGCTTTCGGGGGATCGGTTCTAACACATGGGGGTGGTGTCGCGATGGCGATGACGGGCGTGGTGAAGGACGAGCTCAGCCGGGTGCCGGTGGTGAAGCCGTGCTGCCGTAAGACGGAGGTGTCCACGCTGCTGCGGTTCGCCGGCGGGCTGACGCTGACCGCCGGGCACATCGTGATCGAGGCGGAGCTTGACACCGCCGCGGTGGCCAGGCGGCTGCGGGCGTCGATCGCGGAGGTGTTCGGCCACCCCTCGGAGCTGCTGGTGCTCGCTCCCGGCGGGCTGCGCAAGGGCAACCGGTACATCGTCCGGGTGTCCCGCGGCGGCGACAGCCTGGCCCGGCAGGCCGGGCTGATCGACTCCTTCGGCCGGCCGGTGCGGGGGCTGCCGCGGCAGGTCGTATCCGGCGGGATCTGCGACTGCGAGGCCGCCTGGCGCGGCGCGCTGCTGGTGCACGGCTCGCTGACCGAGCCGGGCCGCTCGATGGCGCTGGAGATCACCTGCCCCGGCTCGGAGGCGGCGCTCGCGCTGGTCGGGGCGGCGCGGCGGCTGAAGATCAGCGCCAAGGCGCGCGAGGTCCGCGGCGTCGACCGGGTGGTGATCCGCGACGGCGAGGCGATCGCGGCGATGCTGACCAGGCTGGGCGCGCACGACTCGGTGCTCGCCTGGGAGGAGCGCCGGATGCGGCGCGAGGTCCGGGCGACCGCGAACCGGCTGGCCAACTTCGACGACGCGAACCTGCGCCGCTCCGCCCGGGCCGCGGTGGCGGCGGGCGCCCGGGTGGAGCGGGCGCTGGAGATCCTCGGCACCGACGCGCCCGACCACCTGGTGATGGCCGGCCGGCTGCGCGTCGCCAACCGCCAGGCGTCGCTGGAGGAGCTCGGCGCGCTGGCCGACCCGCCGCTGACCAAGGACGCGATCGCCGGCCGGATCAGGCGCCTGCTGGCCATGGCCGACCGCCGGGCCGCCGACCTGGGCCTGCCCTCGACCGAGGCCTGCCTGACCGCCGACCTGCTGCCGTAGCCAGGCTTGCGCGCAATTCCCCGCGCGCCCGGTCGGCTGTGCGCGGGGAATCGCGCCAGTCAGGGTCCGGAGCTTGTGCACAGTTTTTTAACGAATGCAATTGCAGGGGAAGGCATTGTGGTCGTAGAGTGACTCAGGTAGGCAGAGGGGACGCCCGGTGAGCGGGCGGCTGCACGCACCGTCACAGATGGGGGAACGGGGATGCGGACTACAGGTTGGTGCTAGAAACGGTGCTTAGGGTCGCCGCTGATCGCGGCGGAAGCACCGCAGTAGTGAGGGTTACCGAACCCGCCGGGCACCGTCCGGCGGGTTCTGGCCTTTCCCTGGCCGTTCTCGGCCAGGGCGCCGGCTCGTGTTAGGGCCGGTTCGCGTGCCTCGCGTCTGCCGTCACGAACCAGGCGATGGCCACCGCGACCACGGCGAGGAAGCTGACCGTGGCCAGGCTCGGCCCGAGGCCGAGGGTCCCGGCCAGGAAGCCGATCGCGGGCGGCCCGAGCAGGAAGCCGCCGTAGCCGAGGGTGGACGCGATCGCGACGCCGTGCGGGCCGGCCAGCAGGCCGACCCGGGTCATCGCCGCCGGGAACGCGTTGGCGACGCCGAGGCCGGCCAGCGCGAAGCCGGCCACCACGACCGGGATCGACGGGGCGAGCGCCGCGCAGAGCATCCCCGCGCAGGTGGCGATCCCGCCCGACACCAGCACGGTGCGCTGCCCGAACCGCGCGAGCAGCCAGCTCCCGGCCAGCCGCCCGCAGGCCTCGGCCAGCGCGAACGCGGCGTAGCCGACCGCGGCCAGGCCGGCCCCGGCGCCGAGGCCCGTGCAACCGGAGCGCGCCCCAGTCGGTGACCGACCCCTCGCCGTAGGTGGAGCAGGCCGCCAGCACCCCGAGCAGCAGCACCACCCGCCACACATGGGCTCGACCGCTGACCGGCGCCGTGTCGCTGGGCCCGTCGCGCCCGAATGCGCGGTCTCCGCCCCGGCGGTGCTCGGCCCGGTACCGCCGATTCCAAGGTCTCCGGCCCGATCTCGGCCCGACGGCGGTCGGGACTTCGTGGCCGGGCAACCCGTCCTCGCCGGCAGCGGCGGTGGTGAGCAGGACGCGGCCGGCCAGCGACGGTCACCGCGAGGCCGAGCACGGCCGCGATCGCGAAGTGCGGCAGCGGCGCCAGGTGCGGTGCCAGCAGGCCGCCGACCGCGGCCCCGGCGAGCCCGCCCAGGGACCAGGCCGCGTGGAACGACGGCATGACCGGACGGCGCAGCACCGGCGACCACGTCCACCGCGACGGTGTTCGACGCCACGTTGACGCACGCCGTACCCGATGCCGAACACCACCAGCCCCAGCCCGAGGGCCAGCGCGGACCGGGCGAGCGCGGGCAGCAGCAGCGCCAGCGACAGCCACCCGGCCCCGCAGATCAGCACCCGCACGGCGCCGAACCGGCGGCAGAGCAGCCCCGGACAGCGCCATCGTCAAGATCGCGCCGCCCGACACCCCGAGCAGCGCGACGCCCAGCTCGGCGGGGGACGCGCCGGTCGCCGCCTTGACCGCGGGGATGCGGACCGCCCAGGTGGCGAAGATGAACCCGTCGAAGGCGAAGAACGCGGTGACGGCGGCGCGGACGCGGCTCGTCGCATGCTGCCCGGCAGCCGGCGGGAACTGCTATTTTGTTTAGTAGCTGCACAAAACAAGGATAGACGGCGAAGGAGGTGCGGACAAGCCAGTGGAACCGACGATGGCAACCCTGCCCGGCACGGCGCTCGCGCTGATCCACACCGGCCAGGCGCCCACCCGATCCGCGCTCACCGCGCGGCTCGGCGTCACCCGCGCCACCATCGGCGCCATCACCAGCGAACTGCGCGACCTCCGGCTCATCCAGGTGGACGGCGGCAGCCGGCGGCGGCCAGCAGGGCCGCCCGTCGCACCGGCTGCTGCCCGATCCGGACGGCCCGGTGGCGCTGGCGGCCGAGCTGTACATCGGACGGCTTCGCGGTGGCCCTGGTCGGCCTCGGCGGGACGGTCGTCGCCAGGCTCAGCCGTGACGCTGCCCGTGCCGGCCGACCCCGAGCAGGCACTGGCGCCGGTCAGCGAGGCGGCGGCGGCGCTGCTGCGCCAGTCCGGCCGCCGCGTGCGTCGGCGCCGCCGTCGCCCTGCCCGCCGCGGTCACCGAGCCGGCCGGCGCCGACCGTCGGCGCGCTCTACTTCGGCTGGCCGGACGGCGCCAAGATGCGCGACATCTTCGCCGCGCAGCTGGCCGAGCACGGGGTGACCGGGCCGAACGGCGAGCCGCTGCACCGCTGGCTCCGGCCGATGCGCGGGCGCCAGGCCTGCCGTGCGGTTAACGACGTCAACGCGGTCGCGCTGGCCGAGCACCGGCACGGCGCCGGCCGCGACGCAGCCCACCTGCTCGTCGTGGCCGCCGACCCGCCGCGGCGTCGGGTCGCGCGCTGGTGCTGCGGCGGCGCGCTCTACACCGGCAGCACCGGCCTGGCGATGGAGGCGGGCCACGTCAGCATCGACCCGCATGGCCGCCCGTGCCCGTGCGGCAGCCGGGGCTGCCTCAACGTGGAGACCGACGCCGGGCGGTTCCTCGACGCCGCCGGGCGCGCTCCCGACCGCGGCGCGAGCCGCTGGACGCGGCGATCGCCCTGCTGACGAGCCGGCTACGCCACCGACCCCCGGGTCCGCGAGGCCGTCAGCACCCTCGTCGACCGCCTCGGCCTGGGCCTCGCCAGCCTGGTCAACGTCGTCAACCCCGACCGTGTGCTCCTCGGCGGCCTGCACAAGCACCTGCTGCTCGCGGCCCCGGAGCAGCTCCGGACGCCGTCGCGGCGCGCAGCCCGTGGGGCCGCGGCGCCGCCGTCCCGATCAGCCGGTTGCGCCCTGGACGACGCCGCCCTGATCGGGGCCGCCGAGCTAGCCTGGCAACCGGTCCTCGACAATCCCGCCCTCCTTCGCCGGCCCGCCTGGCGAGGCGCCGGTAGCGCGGGCGCTCGGTGGGCTTGGCTAGCGGACGGTCCAGAGGGTGTCGCCGCAGGACTGCTGGAGGACGGCGGTGCCGCCGGTGGTGGCGTTCAGCGCCAGCGACTCGCGGGTGTGGACGTTGACGTACTCGGTGTAGGAGTACAGCTTGCCGCCCGCGATGACGGGCACCGGCTGGTTGAGCCAGAGCTGCGCGTGGTTGTCGGCAGGTGTTCACGTACACGCCCGGGTCGGTGCCGGTAACCGAGAGGCACTTGCCGCTGTGCTCGTTAAGCAGCTCGCCGGTTGACGTCCACTCCCAGAAGTCGGAGTGGTTCGGACGAGCACGGCATCCCCGCAGACGGAACTGGTGGTCCCCTTCTCCGCGACGCAGGCGTTCGCCAGGTCAGCGCTCTGGAGCTGGAACCAGGTCACGCTGGCGGCAGCCCGGGCGGCGACGAGACCGGAGCGGGCTTGGCCGCCGCGGTCGCCGGGCTGACCGCCAGCGCGAGCCCGGTGCCAAGCAGCGCCGCGAGGGCGCTGGCCGCTGCGATAATTCGACGGTGTGAGGTGCGCATTCGTTACCTCCGAGAACTCGTTTGGGCGCAGGGCGAGTCCGGCTGCGGGAACCCCGCAGGATCGGTGTCGGCCGAGCTGAAGACAACCGCTCATGAGACGATGCGCGCCTGAACCGGTTCCCGTCAAGCCCGCCGAATCGCTTGGGAGAGGGCGAGTGAATCTGCTCGCGACGTGGGCGCGGTGCGCGGCCGGTAGAGGGGTGGTTCGGGTGGCGCACGGGACTGGCCTGGCAACAGGTCCACTCGACAGCCCCGCCCCCGTCCGCGTGATATCGAGGAAACGATCGGGATTGACGATGTAATGAGGCAGGCGGAACCCTGGTCGGGTGAGTGATGAGCAGGAGCGAGCGGAGCAGTTCGCCGAGCGATTCCGGGCGGTGTACCTGACGTTTCACCGCCGCGACGGACCCGGGGGCAACTCCAGGGGGCATCGCGGGCCGTTCTTGAGCACCTGGCCATGGCCGGGCCGTTGACGATCGGGGAGGCCGCCGCGCACCTGAATCGGGCCCAGTCGGTTGTCAGCGAGATCGTCAGCCACCTGGAGGGCCAGGGACTGCTCGAGCGCGAGCGCGACCCGGCTGACCGGCGCCGCACGTTGGTCTGGCTGACCCCGGCCGGTCAGAGCGCGCTGCGCCGGGACCGTGAGGTGCTCGGCCTGGACCTGCTGGCCCGGGCGCTTGACCAGCTGCCGCCGGGAGGCTGATGCGCTCATCGCCGGGCTGGAGGACCTCGTGCAGGCACAGCCGGCCGCCAGGCCACCCATTTCTGAGGAGACAGCCATGACGACCGCGCCAGCGTGTGAGAGCTGCGGCATGCCCATCGAGACCGGCCGGTACTGCGGCCACTGCACGGACGAATCCGGCCAGCTCCAGTCCTTCGACCAGCGATTCGAGCGAATGGTCGCCTGGCAGGCCCGGCGTAACCCGGCCGCCACCCGTGAGGAGCTCGAACGCCAGACCCTCAGCTACATGGCCACCATGCCCGCCTGGCAGGATCACCCACGCGTCGCCGGGCGTCCCGGCCACGGGCGGTGCCGGCGCTAGCCGACGGTAACGGTCAGGCGGTGAGGACCACCTTCCAGCGGGTGCCGTTCCAGAATGCGGACTCCGAGCGCGCACTGGCGGCGAACTGGGTGGTGGTGGCGAGAGCGACGCAGCTCGTGGCGGCCAGGCAGCGCACCTCACCGAAGCCGCCGAGGTGCCCGCCGGTGGCGGTCGTGCTGACCAGGTGCCAGCCGCTGCCGTTCCACGAGGCCGCGTACACGCCGGGGTTGAGGTCGTTGCCGACCGCGAGGCAGCGGGTCGCCGACACGCAGGAGACCGACTGCAGGCCCGGGTAGGAGGCGCCGTGCGGGACGGGGGTGGTGGACCCGGACCAGCTCGCGCCGTTCCACCGCTCGACCACCGAGCCGCCGGTGGGCGGTGAGGTCGCTGCCAACGGCGAAACAGCTCGACGCCGACGGGCAGGAGACGCCGAAGAGCATGGCCGACGACGCGGACTGGGGCGCTGGTCGTGGACCAGCTGCGTCCGTTCCAGCGCTCGATGAGCTCGCCCACGCCGTCCGTGCCGACCGCCACGCAGAATTTCGCCGACGGGCAGGACACGTCGGCCAGGTCGTCGAAGGTCGTGCCACGCGGGTCGGGCGCGGCCTGCTGCGACCACTTCTTGCCGTTCCAGTGCTCGATCAGCGCGTCGGACGCGGTGCTGTGCTGTGGGCGTGAAGCTGCCGACCGCGTAGCAGCTCGCTGCCGACGGGCAGGACACGCGCCGCGAGCCGGACGAAAAGCCCGGGTCGACCGCCCGTCCCGCCGTCCAGCGTGAGCCGTTCCAGATCTCGGCGAGCGCCGACGAACCGAGAGCCCGACCGTCGCGATAGCCGCCGCCAACCGCCACGCACTCGCGGTTCGCCGGGCAGGCAACCCCGCCGATGGTGACGTCGCCGACGCCGGCCGGCTTGGGCATCGCCGTCCGCGACCAGTGGCTGCCGTTCCAGCGCTCAGCGATCAGCTGGGTCGCCATCTGCGGGTGTGTTCGCGCCGATCGCCATGCAGTCGGTCAGCGATCCGGCAGGCAGACGCGCCCAGCGCGGCCGGGAAGGAAGCGGCGGGGCTGGATGTGACGGCGCCCGGCGGGCGGGCGCCAGTCGCGGCGCTGACGCCGTCCCCGCCGCCACCGGTACCGCGATCGCCGCCGCCGCGACGACCGTTCCGAGGGCCATGGCCAACCGCGTGCGCGACGCGAAAATCTCAGCAGCCGTGATTTGAGCACGGTGATCACCATACGCCGCCGGATCGGCCGAAGCCATGACCAGACGCTCGGTGTGCGTGGCTTTTTCGCCATGACAGCGGTGCGTTGCGGCACCCCGGCTGCGCTCGGGGTCCAGCTAACCGTTCGGTCGAGGCGGATGACGATCGACTTCGACGTCGGGGTGTTGCTCGTCTCGGCGGTGGAGTCCAGCGGGACCAGGACGTTCGCCTCCGGGAAGTAGGCGGCGGCGCAGCCGGGCGGCGTCGGGTACTCGACGACGCGGAACGCCGGGGCGCGCCGCTCGCCGTCGGCCCAGACGCTCGACCAGGTCGACGAGGTCGCCGTCGGCGAGGCCGAGCTCGCGCAGGTCGTCGGCGGTCGACGAAGACGACCCGCCGGCCGCCGTGGATGCCGCGGTAGCGGTCGTCGAGGCCGTAGACGGTGGTGTTGAACTGGTCGTGCGAGCGGATCGTCTGCAGCAGCAGGTGGCCGGGCGGCACCTCGACCGCGGTCACCGGGTTGACGGTGAAGCGCGCCTTGCCGGTCGCGGTCCGGAAGGTCCGCGAGTCGTGCGGCGGCGCGGGGCAGGATGAACCCGCCCGGCTGCTGCACCCGCGCGTCGAAGTCGTGCGAAGCCCGGCACGACGTGCGCGATGTGCGTCGCGGATGACCGCGTAGTCGTCGCCCATCGCCGGCCAGCCGAGGTCGTCGCCGAACAGCTGCGCCGCCAGCCCGGCGACGATCGCGACCTCGCTGCGCAGCTGCGGCGACGCCGGCGCGAGCCGCCGCGGGAGGCGTGCACCATGCTCATCGAGTCCTCGACGGTGACGAACTGCTCGCCGCCGGCCTGCGACGTCGCGCTCGGTGCGGCCGAGGCAGGGCAGGATCAGCGCCTCGCGCCGGTGACCAGGTGCGAGCGGTTGAGCTTGGTCGAGACGTGCACGGTCAGCCCGCAGCGCGCGAGCGCCGCCGCGGTCACCTCGGTGTCCGGGCGTCGCGGCGGCGAAGTTGCCGCCGAGCGCGAAGAACACGTCGACCTTCCCGTCGCGCATCGCCCGGATCGAGTCGACCACGTCGCAGCCGTGCTCGCGCGGCGGCTCGAAGCCGAACTCGTCGCGCAGCGCGTCGAGGAACGCGTCGGGCATCTTCTCCCAGATGCCCATCGTCCGGTCGCCCTGCACGTTGCTGTGCCCGCGGACCGGGCACGGCCCCGCGCCCGGCCGGCCGATGTTGCCGCGCAGCAGCAGGAAGTTCACGATCTCGCGGATCGTCGTCGACCGCGTTCTTGTGCTGGGTGAGGCCCATCGCCCAGCAGACGATCACGCTGCTCGGCGGCGATCACGTCGTCGGCGAACGCCTCGATCTGCTCGCCGGGTCAGCCCGCTCGCCGCTCGATCGTCGCCCAGTCGAGCGCGCGCCAGGCGCGCCGCGGCCGCGTCGAACCCGTCGGTGTGCTCGTCGATGAACGTCGTGGTCGAGCACGGTGCCCGGGCGCCGCGTCCTCGCGCTCGAGCAGCGCCTTGTTGACCCCGGCGAACAGCGCCAGGTCGCCGTTGACGCCGGACCGGCAGGAACCGGTCGGCGAGCTGCGTGCCGTGCCCGGCCGAGCCCGCGGGCCTTCTGCGGGTTCTTGAAGCGCATCAGCCCGGCCTCGGGCAGCGGGTTGACCGCGACGATCCGCGCGCCGCGCTGCTTCGCCTCCTCGAGCGCGGTGAGCATCCGCGGGTGGTTGGTGCCCGGGTTCTGCCCGACGATGACGATCAGCTCGGCGTGGTCGAGATGTCCTCGAGGGTGACCGTGCCCTTGCCGATCCCGATCGTCTCGGTCAGCGCCGCGCCGCTCGACTCGTGGCACATGTTCGAGCAGTCGGGCAGGTTGTTCGTGCCGAGCCGCCGCGCGAGCAGCTGGTAGAGCGAACGCCGCCTCGTTGCTGGTCCGGCCGCTGGTGTAGAAGACGGCCCGGTTCGGGTCGGGCAGCGCCCGCAGCTCGGCCGGCGACCAGCGCGAAGCGCCTCGTCCCAGCCGATCGGCGCGTAGTGCGTGGCGCCCCGGCGCAGGTACATCGGCTCGGTCAGCCGCCCGTTGGCCTCCAGCCAGTGGTCGGTCTGCTCGCGCAGGCTCGCCGACCGAGTGCTCGGCGAAGAACGCGGCGTCGACCCGCTTGCGTGGTCGCCTCCCAGGCGACCGCCTTGGCGCCGTTCTCGCAGAACTCGGCGTGCTTGCGGTCGCCGCGGCCGGGTCGGCCCAGGCGCAGCTCGGGCAGTCGAAGCCGTCCGTCTGGTTGACCCGCAGCAGCGTCCGCACCGACCGGGCCGTCCCCATCTCCGACAGCGCGTACCGCATCGACACCGCGACGCCGGGCACGCCGACCGCCGAGGTCTCCGGCTTCGCCGACCCTCAGGTGCGCGTCGTCCGCCGTCGCGTCGTTCATCCCGTATGCAGTCATACCTAACGTTCTCAGGTGACGGGAGCGAGTGTGCCATTTGCCGGCACATCGTAATCTCGCACTACCAGCGCGGTACAGCACGTACCAGCGGCCCGGGGACCGCTGCGGTCAGCCGGCGCCGGGGATCGGGCTGACGCTCGATCCGGTGCCGCGGTGAAGGCCGCCGCATCGGCGGGCATCGGCCACCAGGCGTCGGCGCGGGCGAGCTGGCTGATCGAGCCCGGCGCCGCGCCTGGCCGGCGTCGCGACGGGAAGCGCGCAGGCCGCGGCGGCCGGCGGCCGGCTCGGCGGCGGGGCGAGCGTCACCAGCACCCAGTCCTCGATGTCGGGCGGGGAGCGTCCAGTCCCGGTCAAGCGTCGCGCAGCAGGCGCGGTCCGGCGGTCTGGCGCCCGCCCGGCGAGCGCGGCGAGCAGCGGCGCCGCGAACAGCTCGAAGATCACGGCGGCGGCGAGCGGGTAGCCGGGCAGGCCGATCACCGGGGCGATCCCGGCCGGTCGACCGTCGCGGGCTCGCGGCCCGGCCACGGCCGCTTGGCGTGGCCGAGCAGCGCGGGGTGACCGGGGCGGACCGCGACCCCGGCCACGGCGACGCCGCCGACCTGGGCGAGCACGGCGGCCGGCGTGGTCGCCGCGCCCGCGGCTTGACCCGGCGATGACGAGCACGAGGTCGGCGCCGAGCGGCCGCCCGCCGGATCTCCGCCGCCAGCGCGTCCGGGTCATCCGGCTGCACGTCGCTGACCACGGGCACCGCGCCGAGCTGCCGGCAGCGCGCGGCGAGCATGAGCGAGTTGGTGTCGAAGATCTCGCCCGGGCCGCAGCACCGAGCCCACCGGCCGGATCTCGTCCCCGGTCGGGATGATCGCGACCGACCGGCGGCCGGGCCACGGCCACCGACGCGCGCCCGGCCGGCCGCCGCCGCGGCCAGGTCGCCCGGCCGCAGCCGCCGCCCGGCCGGGCACGAGCACCTCGCCCGGCCGCGAAGTCCTCGCCGGCCGCGCCGCGACGTTCGTCCGCCGGCGCCAGCTCGCGGGCGCCGGCGCCCGGGCTGATGATCGACGCTGCCGTCCGCCTGCGGCAGCAGCCACTCCCGCATCACCACGGTGTCCGCGCCGTCCGGCATCGGGTCGCCGGTGTCGATCCACGCGAACGACCCGGCAGGCAGCCGCACGTCGCCGTCGGCGGCCGTGCCGGCCGCGGCCGGCCCGCCGTCGGCCAGGACGCGCCGGCGAGCATCGGCGGCGCGCGACCGCGATCCCGTCCATGGCCGCGCAGTCGGACCGCGGCGACGGCCAGCGGGCGACGACCGGCGCCGGCGCTGACCCGGCCGAGCGCGTCCGCCGACCGCGGACCCGCTCGACGCGGCGGGCGCCGGCGTCCCAGCCCGCCCTCGTGCAGCGCGTCAAGCCAGCGCTGCGTAGGCGAGCGCCGGGCGCGGCCTGAGCCGCTCACTGCGCCGGGCTGCATGGCCCGTCCGACGCCGCGGCTGCACGTCACCCGGTCATGCCGCGACCCGGTGCGCGCCGGTGTAGACGTTCATGGACTGGCCGCGCAGGAAGCCGATCAGCGTGAGCCCGGCCTCCTCGGCCAGCTCGGCGGCGAGCGAGGACGGCGCGGAGACGGCGGCGAGCAGCGGGATGCCGGCCAGCACCGCCTTCTGCACCAGCTCGAACGAGGCCCGCCCGGACACCAGCAGCACGCAGCCGGCCAGCGGAAGCTTGGCCGTTGAGCAGCGCCCAGCCGACGATCTTGTCGACCGCGTTGTGCCGGCCGACGTCCTCGCGCGACGACCAGCAGCTCGCCGGCGGCGGTGAACAGCCCGGCGGCGTGCAGCCCGCCGGTGCGAGGAGAACACCCGCTGCGCCTCCCGCAGCCGGTCGGGCAGCGACGGCGATGACCGCCGGCGAGAAGACGGTGGCGTCGGCGGCGAGCGGCGCCCGCGGCAGCACGCAGATGTCGTCGATCGAGGTCTTCCCGCAGACGCCGCAGGCCGACGTGGTCATGAAGGACCGCCGCGCGCCCGGCGCGACGGCGACGCCGGGCGCGAGGGCCACGTCGACGATGTTGCCGATCTCGTCCGCCGCGTGGTCGAGGTGCCCGCAGGTCGTCCCGTCGCAGACCTTCATCGCGGCGATGTCGTCGCGCGCCGCGCACGATCGCCTCGCCGACCAGGAACCCGGCCGCGAGCTCGACGTCGTCGCCCGGGGTGCGCATGGTCATGGTGAGCGCCGCGCCGTCCACCCGGATGCCGAGCGGCTCCTCGGCCGCCAGCAGGTCGGCCCGCGCCGATGCGTCACCGCCGCGCCGGCCCGCCGTCGGCCCGGGCACCGTGACCCGCAGCCACGCGCCGTCGCGCCGTCCGCCCCGACACAGTGCCGCCTCTCGACCGGGTTCGCCCTCCGATTCAGCGTACGCGGGCCGATCCGGCGGGCGGCGGCCGAGCGCAGGCACCGCGATCAGCCCCCGGGCGCCGCGCGAAAGATAACAGCAAGAAGCGGCCGCGCTGCCGCCCGGGGCGGCTGCCGGGCGGTCACCAGAGGCACTGCCTCCGTTCAAGTATATTTGGCTCGATTTTGCTTTTTGTTCCTGGATGGTCTAGACCAAAAGAGGGCATTATGCGCAGGTGGCCCTTGGGTCAGTGACGGGCCGCGCCATGTCCGGTAATCTCCCCCGGGGGAGCGTGACGGCGGCGGGCCGCACTCCCGCGGGCCTGAGACTAGACCAAAAGGGGGCATTACCCGCAGGTGACCCCAACGTCGGTGACGGGCCGCGCCATGTCCGATAATCTCCCCCGGGGGGAGTGTGACGGCGGCAGGGGCCGCATTCCCCCCGGGCATGCGGGCGCGACAGTAAGTCGCGACGACAGACCCTAGCCGCGAGCAGCGGCTGGAACGGAGATTGGTGCAATGACGATTCGAGTAGGTATCAACGGGTTCGGGCGGATCGGTCGCAACTTCTTGCGCGCCCTTGAGGACAGCGGGGACCGGGGCATCGAGGTCGTCGCCGCGAACGACCTGGGCGACCTGAAGACGATGGCCCACCTGCTGAAGTACGACACGGTGGCCGGCCCGCTCAAGGAGGACGTCACCGTCGAGGGCGACACCATCCACGTGGGCGACAAGTCGATCAAGATCCTGGCCGAGCGCGACCCGGCCAGCCTGCCCTGGGACGACCTCGGCGTGGACATCGTCATCGAGTCGACCGGCCGGTTCACCACCGGCCCGGCGGCCAAGGCGCACATCGCGGGCGGGGCGAAGAAGGTCATCATCTCCGCGCCGGCCAAGGACGAGGACATCACGATCGTGATGGGCGTCAACGACGACAAGTACGACCCGGCAAACCACGCGATCATCTCCAACGCCTCCTGCACCACCAACTGCGTGGCGCCGATGGCCAAGGTGCTGCTGGAGAACTTCGGCATCAACAAGGGCCTGATGACCACCATTCACGCCTACACCCAGGACCAGAACCTGCAGGACGGCCCGCACAAGGACCTGCGCCGCGCCCGCGCCGCCGCGCAGAACATCGTGCCGACCTCCACCGGCGCCGCCAAGGCCACCAGCCTGGTCATTCCCGAGCTCAAGGGCAAGCTCGACGGCTACTCGCTCCGCGTCCCGGTGATCACCGGCTCGATCACGGACCTGGTGGTGGAACTGGGCAAGGACGTCACCAAGGACGAGGTCAACGCCGCCTACAAGAACGCGGCCGAGGGCGCGCTCAAGGGCATCCTGGTCTACACCGAGGACCCGATCGTCTCCTCCGACATCGTCGGGTCGACCGCCTCCTGCACCTTCGACGCGTCGATCACGATGGCGTACGGGAACCAGGTCAAGGTCTTCGGCTGGTACGACAACGAGTTCGGCTACTCCAACCGCCTCGTCGACCTGACCGCCCTGGTCGCGTCCGGGCTCGCCTCCGGGCTCCCGGCCTGATCCCGATGCAGACAATCGATGAACTCGGACCCGACCTCGCGGGCCGCCGCGTGCTCGTCCGGTCCGACCTCAACGTCCCGTTCGACAAGTCCGGCAGCGGGGTGATCACCGACGACGGCCGCATCCGGGCCTCGCTGCCGGTGATCCGCAAGCTCGCCGAGCGCGGCGCCCGGGTCGTGGTGATGGCTCACCTCGGCCGGCCCAAGGGCGCCGACTTCGCCGAGCGCGCGGCGGGCGGCCCGACCCTGCGCCCGGTCGCGGACCGGCTGAGCGAGCTGCTCGGCCAGCCGGTGGCGTTCGCCGCCGACCTGGTCGGGCCGTCGGCGGCGGCCACGGTCGGCGCGCTCGCCGACGGCGAGGTCGCGCTGCTCGAGAACGTCAGGTTCGAGCCCGCGGAAACGTCAAAAGATGACGGTGAACGATCCGTGCTCGCCGCCGAGCTGGCCCGGCTTGGCGACCTCTACGTGGGCGACGGGTTCGGGGTGGTGCACCGCAAGCAGGCGTCGGTCTACGACCTGCCCGCGCTGCTGCCGAACGCGGCCGGCGACCTGATCACCACCGAGGTGTCGGTGCTGCGCCGGCTGACCGAAAGCCCGGCCCGGCCGTACGTGGTCGTGCTCGGCGGGGCGAAGGTGTCGGACAAGCTCGGGGTCATCGGCAACCTGCTCGAGCTGGCCGACCGGGTGCTGATCGGCGGCGGGATGGCGTACACGTTCCTGGCCGCGCTCGGCTACCCGGTGGGCAGCTCGCTGCTCGAGGCCGACCAGATCGACTCGTGCAACGCGATCCTGGCCCGGGCGCAGGTGGAGGGGGTGGAGCTGGTGCTGCCGACCGACATAGTCGTCGCGCCGGCGTTCGCCCCCGATGCCCCGGCCACGGTGGTGCCGGCCGACGGCATCCCCGGCGACCAGATGGGCCTGGACATCGGGCCGGCGTCGCGGGAGCTGTTCGCGTCGAAGCTGGCCGACGCCAAGACGGTGTTCTGGAACGGCCCGATGGGCGTGTTCGAGTTCCCGGCCTTCGCGGCCGGCACCCGGGCGGTCGCCGAGGCGCTGACCAAGGTCGACGGGCTGACGGTGGTCGGCGGCGGCGACTCGGCGGCGGCGGTGCGCTCGTTCGGCCTGGCCGAGGCCGACTTCGGGCACATCTCGACCGGCGGCGGCGCGTCGCTCGAGTACCTGGAAGGCAAGACTCTCCCCGGATTGACGGCCCTGGGGGCGTAAGCTCCCTACCGTTATGACTGAGCTAATGAAACAAAGACTGCCGCTGATCGCCGGCAACTGGAAGATGAACTGCAACCACTTCGAGGCGATCGCGCTGGTGCAGAAGCTGGCGTTCTCGCTGTCTGACAAGGACTACCGGAACGTCGAGGTGGCGGTGCTGCCGCCGTTCACCGACCTGCGCTCGGTGCAGACCCTGGTGGACGGCGACAAGCTGAAGATCGGCTACGGCGCCCAGGACATCTCCTCCCACGCCAAGGGCGCGTACACCGGGGACATCTCCGGCTCGATGCTGGCCAAGCTCGGGTGCTCGTACGTGCTGTGCGGGCACTCCGAGCGGCGCCAGCACCACCATGAGGATGACGCCCTCGTCAACGCGAAGCTGAAGGCCGTGCTGGCCGTCTCCATCACGCCGATTCTGTGTGTGGGGGAGCCGCTGGCGGTGCGTCAGGCCGGCACCGAGGTCGAGCACGTGATCGGGCAGCTCAAGGGGTCACTGGCCAAGGTGCCCGCCGAGGCGGTCGCGTCGATGGTGATCGCCTACGAGCCGATCTGGGCGATCGGCACCGGCGAGGTCGCCTCGGCCGGCGACGCGCAGCAGATGGCGGCCGCGATCAGGGAGCACATTTCGGGGTCGGCGGGGGGCGAAGCCGGGGCCGGAGTGCGTATTCTGTATGGCGGGTCCGTCAAGAGCGACAATATCGCGCCTATTATGGGTGGACAGGACGTTGACGGCGCCCTCGTCGGCGGCGCAAGCCTGGACGCCGGTGAGTTCGCTTCGATCTGCCGGTACCATCAGGTGGCCGCTGGCCGCTAAGGCGGTAAGGCAGTCTCAAGCGGTAAGGCAGCAGGGCGACGGCTGGCTGACGTTCGGCGTTGTTGCTCGCAGCGTTGTAGACAGCAATGTTGTAGACAGCAGTGTTGTAGATAGCAGAGGGATCAAGGGGAGAGAAGAAACCGGTGGAGATCGCGCTCTCGGTCATCCTGATCATCACGTCGCTGGTGATGGTCCTGCTCGTTCTCCTGCACAAGGGCAAGGGCGGCGGTCTGTCCGACATGTTCGGCGGCGGCGTCTCCTCGACGCTCGGCTCCTCGTCGGTGGTCGAGCGGAACCTGGACCGCATCACGATCTTCTTCGGCGTCCTCTGGTTCGTGCTCGTCATCGCCTTGGGCTGGCTGATCAACCGCTAGGCCCAACGGATCGGTCTGCGTGTTTCCCGCCCGCTAGGGCGGACGTGATGGTGAAATGGAATAGCCAGCGGTCGGCCCGGGGTTTGGTGGCCCGTCGTTGATGGCTCGGTACTGGCGACAACGAGGTGATCTGTGAGCAGTGGCAACGCGATCCGCGGAAGCAGGGTAGGGGCCGGCCCGATGGGCGAGGCGGAGCGTGGCGAGGCTGCGCCCCGGGTCTGGGTGTCGTTCTGGTGCTCGAACGGGCACGAGACCAAGCCCAGCTTCGCGTCTGACGCCTCCGTCCCCGACCAGTGGGAGTGCCCTCGGTGCGGCTTCCCGGCCGGCCAGAACCAGGCCGCCCCGCCGGCCCCGCCCCGCGTCGAGCCCTACAAGACCCATCTGGCCTACGTGAAGGAGCGGCGCAGCGACACCGACGGCGAGGCCATCCTCGCCGAGGCCCTGCAGCGCCTGCGCGGCAGCGTCTGAGCTAGCCTCGCAACCAGCAACGTGATCGCCCCGGACAGGCTTCTGTCCGGGGCGATTTCCGTCGTTCGGCGATTTCTCGTTCGGCGTGGTCTGCCGTTCCGCCTCGTCTGCCTTCAGCGCGGCCGGCCGCGCTCGAGCTGGGCGAGGAGCGCGGAGTGCAGCTGGCGGAGGTGCTTGCGCGCGAGGCCGTCGATGCGCATGTCGGGCGAGTGGTGCCAGTGCAGCACGAGCCCGGACTTCCAGCGCCGGGTCGCGACCTCGGCCCCGGCCAGTTCGTCCAGGCTGTGCTGGCGGGGCAGGGGGTTGCCCGGCGCGCGGCGCAGGCCGGCGGCGAAGAACAGCCGCGCATCGGTGAGAACCACGTAGCCGTCGCTGCCGTAAGCCCGCCCGAGCCACAATCCGGCTGGCTGCTCGCCCTGGTCCAGTTCGATGCCCAGCTGCTCCAGGGTCTCGGTCATCGTCAGCTGCGGCGCCGACCGGCGCATCAGAAAGCGGAACAGGCTGACGCTGGGGGGCGCGGACGTCGCCGGGCGGAATTCGTGCCCGCAGTAGCGGCATTTCCGCGCGGCCGCGAGCACCATTTCGGCGCAGTCCGGGCAGGCCTTCATCGGCCGCTGGTCTCCGGCCGGTGCGGCGCCCGGCGGCTGCGGCCCGGGCTGCCCTTCTTCTTCTGACACGTTCTGCGTGGTCCTATCAGCGCCAGCGTGGGGTTCGGCAATCACAGCCAGCATAGGAAGCCCGCGTGCGGGCGGAAAGGCTGGGTGCGGGCGGCGGTCCCGGTGTGGCGGCCCGTCCATTCGGAGCCGGCCCGGGCGAACGATCAGTTGCAATAATGTCACTTTGCGTGCGGTACTGTGCGCGTTCTGGCATTGTGCATGCGTAGATCAGCGCAGGGGGCGCTGACGCAGCCGCAGCCGCCCAAGTGGCGATGGAACAGGCCTCGGCGGCGTCGCAGTCACAAGGGGGTGGGGCATCCGTGGTTACCGTGCACAATTTCTCCAACGGCCTACTGAATCCGGCCCTCGGCTATGCGATGTCCGCTGTCGGCTCGTTTCTCGGGCTGCGCTGCGTGACCCTGGGACGTGCCCGCTACGGGATGTCCCGGGCGCGCTGGCTGAGCCTCGCCGCGGTGTCCATCGGCGCGACCGGGATCTGGGCCATGCACTTCATCGCGATGCTCGGCTTCACTATCCCCGGGCAGCAGATCCTCTACAACGTGCCGATGACCATCGCCTCCATGCTGGTCGCGGTCGCGGTGGTGGGCGTCGGCCTGTTCATCGTCGGCTTCGGCGACGGCGGCTGGTGGCGGCTGCTGGCCGGCGGCGTGATCATCGGGGTCGGGGCGGTCGCCATGCACTACCTGGGCATGGCGGCGATGTCCATGCCGGACTCGATGTCCTACAACCTGCCGCTGGTGGCGGGTTCGGTGCTGATCGCGATCGTGGCCGGCACCGCGGCGCTCTGGGCGGGCACCCGGGTCAACACCATGGGCGCCACCATCGGCGCGGCGCTGATCATGGGCGGCGCGGTCAGCGGCATGCATTACACCGGGATGGCGGCGCTGCACATCGACCGGGGCCCGACGTCGTCGATGGCCGTCGCGATCGCCTCCGGCATGTCGACGGTGTCCGGTACCACGGCCGCGGTCTTCCTGATCCCGCTGCTGCTCGTGATCAGCATCGCCACCTTCGCCGTGACGCTGACGATCACCCTCTCGCCCGGCGAGGAGGAAATCCAGGCCGACGCCGAGATGGAGCGCCGGATGGAGTACCTCCAGCGGCGCCAGGCCCGGAGCCAGCTGTCCAGCGTGCCGGATTCGGCACCGCCGTGGTCCGTTCCGGATGATCGGCTTTGATCTTTACACTCCAGGCTCTGGCCGGCGCCAGAAGGCGATGTTGCTAAGCGGCCGGATCGAGCATGTCCATCAGCCGGGTTACCGTCGCCCAGTTGCGGGCGGTGCCTGCTGCCTGGCTGCCGACGCGGGCCAGTTGCGCGGCCAGTGCGCTGCGCCCGAACCCGTCCGGCGTGCGCAGGAACAACGTCCGGCCGACGACGACGGCCTCATCCGGGCTGCCCTTGGCCCGGGCCTTCTGCTCCGCGTCGGCGATCGCTGCGATTGCGCCGGCAGACATCTCCTCGCGCAGGAAGACCGCGTGCAGGCACTTGGGGTTCGATTCCGCGGGGAAGGGGTTGTCCGCGATCACCTGGGCCAGGTCGGCCCGGGAGACCACCACGACCGCAGAGCGCACGCCGATACTGCGGGCGATCTCCTGCTCCAGCGCGTCGGCCAGGCCGATGGCACTCTCGTCCGGGCTGGAGAAGACAAGATTGCCGCTCTGAATGTAGGTGGCGACCTCGGTGTGCCCGAGTGATTCCGCGACCTGCCGCAGGTCAGCCATTGAGACCCTGTTCCGGCCGCCGAGATTGATGCCGCGCAGCAGGGCAACGTATCTCATCCGGGCAGGCTCAGCGGTCAGTGCGCGAACGACTGTCGCTTGGCCTGGACTTCCGGCGGCGGCTGGGTCTGCGGGTGGTGCTCGAGCACGCGCAGATGCAGCCGGAAGTCGTCAAGGAGCAGGTTCGCCAGGTCCATGGAGAAACCGTTCCGCACGACGATGCGCATCACCGACATGTCGGTGAGGTTCTCGGGGAACGTGTAGGCAGGCACCTGCCAGCCGCGCATCCGCAGCCGCTCCGACAGGTCGTAGACCGAGTACTTGTCGATGTCGTCGTGCAGCTTGAACGCGAACACCGGCAGGTCGCTGCCGTCGCTCAGCAGCTCGAACGGCCCGAGCTTGGCGATCTCAGCCGACATGTACTTGGCGATGTCCTGGCACGTCTGCTGCACGTGCTGATAGCCGGAGAACCCGAGCCGGATGAAGTTGTAGTACTGCGCCGCGACCTGCGCGCCGGGCCGGGAGAAGTTCAGCGCGAACGTCGGCATCTCCCCGCCGAGGTAGTTGACCTTGAAGATCAGCTCCTCGGGGAGGGCGTCGGCGTCCCGCCAGATGATCCAGCCCACGCCGGGATAGACCAGGCCGTACTTGTGCCCTGAGGTGTTGATCGACGCGACCCGGCCCACCCGGAAGTCCCATTTCAGCCCCGGGTGGAGGAACGGCGCGACGAACCCGCCCGACGCCCCGTCCACGTGAATCGGCACGTCGGGCCCGCCGGGCGTCGCCGCGAGCGCGTCGAGCGCCGTGTTCACCTCGGCTACCGGCTCATACGAGCCGTCCATGGTCGATCCGAGGATGACCACGACCCCGATGGTGTTCTCATCGCACAGCGCCGCGGCCTCTTGCGCGCCCAGGTGGTATCGTCCCGGCGCGACCGGAACGTACCGTGGCTCGACGTCCCAGTACCGGCAGAACTTCTCCCAGCAGACCTGGACGTTCGATCCCATCACCAGGTTCGGCCGTGCGGTGTCGCGGCCGGCCGCCTTGCGACGGGCGCGCCACCGCCACAGCAGCGCCATGCCGCCGAGCATGCACGCCTCGCTCGACCCGGTGGTCGAGCAGCCGACCGACTCGCCGTGCGGCGCGTGCCACAGTGACCCGAGAATGTTCACGCAGCGTTTTTCGAGCTCTGCGGTCTGCGGGTACTCGTCCTTGTCGATCATGTTCTTGGGGGAGCACTCGGCCATCAGAATCTCGGCCTCCGGCTCCATCCAGGTGGTGACGAACGTCGCCAGGTTCAGCCGGGCGTTGCCGTCGAGGATGAGCTCGTCCCGTACCACCTGCAGCGCCGTGCGCGGCAGCACTCCGTGCTCCGGCAGTTCGTACCGGGGGATGTCGCAGCTCTTCTCCCGGAAGTACATCGGGTTGATGTCGAGTTCGGCGCTGGCCTCGTGCTTCTCTACCCGCTTGTGCAGCTCTGGCATGCTCCTAGGCTAGTCCGCTGGAGTAGCCGCGCGCGGACGCCCCGCTGCGAAAGGTCAAATTCCGCAAACATCGGGTGGAACGGTCCGTTGCTTGGACCCGCGACCTCGACCGCGCGCGGCGCGTCGCCCGCGCCGACTGCGAGAATGGCCTTATGCGCAATGGAGATCGCCCAAGAATGCGGCGGGGCTCGGCGGGATCGATCCTGAGCATCGGCTCGAGCGGATCCATCTTGTCCATCGGATCCGCAGGCTCGATCCTGTCCATCGGATCCGCAGGCTCGATCCTGTCGATCGGGTCGGCCGGCTCGCTGGCCTCAGTGCTCTCGGTCGGCTCGCTCGCAAGCATCGGCTCGGTCCTGTCCGGCCTGTCCTGCTGGTCCATCCGGGCCTGGCGGTCCCAGCAGCCGCCCGCCATCCCACGGCGATGAATTCACCGGGATCGTCCGCGGCCCGCACGGGCGGTACCGCGCTGGTCCAATGCCTGGCCGCGCACCAGGTTCCGCTCTGGACCTGCGTCGCCGGCGAGAGCTTCCTGGCCGTGCTCGACGCGCTCTGGCACGCACAGCAGCGGTCGGCCGCCGCTGGCGCGGTGCCTGCGAGGGTCATCACGACCCGGCACGAGGCCGCGGCCGCCAACATGGCCGAGGCCGCCGGGAAGCTGACCGGCCGGGCCGCCGTCTGCCTGGTCACCCGCGGACCGGGCGCATCCCACGCGAGCATCGCCCTGCACACGGCCTACCAGGACGGCACCCCGCTCATCCTCGTCGTCGGCCAGGTCTCCCGGAATCTGCTGGGCCGGGACGCCTTCCAGGAGATGGACTACGAGCGCGTCTTCGGTGCCTCGGCCAAGTCGGTGGTGACGATCGCAGACGCGGACCGCATCCCCGAACTCGTGGCGCAGGCGATGCACGTTGCGCACAGCGGACGCCCTGGGCCGGTGGTGCTGGTGGTGCCGGAAGACGTCCAGTACGACCTCACCGCCGTCCCCGTGCAGATCGCGCCGTCGGCCGCCGCCCCGGCGCTGACCACCGCCGACCGTGACGCGCTGCTGGAAAAGCTGAGCACGGCCCGGCGGCCCGTGCTGATCGTCGGCGGACCGGGCTGGTCCCAGTCCGTGGGCGACGATGTCACCGCCTTCGCCGAGCGCAGCGCCATTCCGCTGGCGGCCGCCTTCCGCTGGCAGGACGCCGTCGACAACACGTCGCGGAGTTACGCCGGCTACCTGGGTCTCGGCGGCAGCCCGGACCTGCGCCAGCACGTCGCCGAGGCCGACCTGATCGTGGCGCTCGGCCCGCGGCTGGACGACCCGACCACCAGCGGCTACCGGCTCGACGCGGTCGCGATGAGGACCGTGCTTGTGTCGCAGGCGCCCGGCGACCTCGGCAGGACGCCTGCGCCCGCCCCGGCGCTTGCGGTCCACGCGAGCCTGGAGTCGGTCGCCGCCGCGCTCCGCGCGGCCGAACTGCCGACATCAGCCGACCGACGTGACTGGCGCGCAAAGCTCCGTCGCGTGCAGGAGCAGTTCCGCGAACCGAACGGACAAGGCCTCAAGCTCAACACCGCGGCGGTTATCGCGCACCTGCGCGAGGCCCTGCCGCCGGACGCGATCGTCACCAACGGGGCCGGCAACTACGCCAGCTGGCTGCAACGGTTCTTCGAGTTTCGCCGGTTCGGCACCCAGCTGGCCCCCAGGAACGGGGCCATGGGCTACGGCGTGCCCGCCGGACTGGCCGCCGCCGCCCTGCACCCGGACCGTCCGGTGGTCACCGTGGCTGGCGACGGGTGCTTCCTGATGAGCGGAAACGAGCTCGCCACCGCCGTCCAGTTCGGCCTCAACGTCACCGTGATCGTCGTCAACAACGGCATGCTCGGCACCATCCGCATGCACCAGGAGCGGACCTTCCCCGGGCACGTGATCGCCACCGAGCTCCGCAACCCCGACTTCACCGCCTACGCGGAGTCATTCGGCGCGCTCGGCCTGCTGGTCGAGCGGACCGAGGAGTTCCCCGCCGCGCTGGCCCGCGCCCTCGCGCACCAGGGCCCCGCCTTGATCGAGCTCCGCACGGACCCGGATCAGCTCAGCCCCGACGTGCGACTCGGTTAGGCGCAGCGCTAGGCGGCTGCCTGCCGCCTGCCCCGCAGCAGCGAGGCCAGGCCCGCCAGCACCGACAGCCCGGCTGAGACGCCGAACACGACGATCAGGCCGCTGTGGAACGGGTCGGCAAGCAGGCTGGGGAAGAACTCGCGGCCGGTGAGCGTCGCCTGGCCGGCGGCGGGCAGCTTGGCCAGCACCCCGGTCGGCTGCAGCAGGTGCTGGATCGGGTTCACGCCGAGCACCGAGGCGAACAGCGACGACACCGGGGGCAGCGTCGCGACCTGATGCGCAACGCCGGACGGCACGCCAACCTTGACCAGACTGTTGCTCAGCGTGGCGGGCAGGCTGCTGGACAGGCCGGCGATCATCAGCGTGAAGACGACGCCGATCGAGATCGCGGTGCCGGAGTTCTGGAAGGTCGCGCGCATCCCCGAGGCGACGCCCCGGTCGGTTGCCGGGACGCTGCCCATGATCGAGGAAGAGTTCGGCGACGCGAACATCCCGCTGCCGATGCCGTTCAGCCCGATCAGCAGGGCGAAGATCCAGTACGGGAAGACGACCGGGATCAGCATCAGCCCGATGAAGCTGCCCGCGAACACCGCCATCCCGGCGCTGGCGATCCCGCGGGAACCGAACCGGTCGGACAAGATCCCCGACGTCGGCCCGGCCACCAGGAAGCCGGCGGTCATCGGCAGGATGAAGATACCCGCCCAGAGCGGGGTCTGGTCGTAGCTGTAGCCGTGCAGCGGCAGCCAGATGCCCTGCAGCCAGATGATCAGCATGAACTGGATGCCGCCGCGGGCGATCGACACCAGCAGGCCGGCCACGTTGCCCGCGGTGAACTCCCTGATCTTGAACAGGCTGAGCCGGAACATCGGCTCGGCGATCCGCGTCTCGATGATGAGGAACACCACCAGCAGCGCCGCGCCCCCGATGAGCTCGCCCAGCACGACCGGGGACTGCCAGCCCATCGAGTTGCCGTGGTAGGGCTGAATCCCGTAGGTGGTGCCGACCAGGATCGATCCGAGGCCGACCGCGAACGTGATGTTGCCCCACCAGTCGATCTTGGCGCGCTGCCGGACGCCGTTGTCGCGCAGCATCAGGTAGGCCCACACGGTGCCGAAGACGCCGACCGGCACATTGATCCAGAACACCGCGCGCCAGTCCCAGGCGGCCAGCAGGCCGCCCGCGACCAGGCCGATGAACATGCCCGCGAGCGCGGCGATCTGGTTGGTGCCGAGTGCGAACCCGCGCCGCTCGGCCGGGAACGCGTCGGTGAGGATCGCCGCCGAGTTGGCCATCAGCATCGACCCGCCGACCGCCTGCAGGAACCGCCAGCCGATCAGCCAGAGCGCCCCGTGGGTGCCCTCGAACGGGTCGAACGAGAGCAGGATCGAGGCGATCGTGAACACCACGAACCCCGCGTTGTAGAGCTTGACCCGGCCGAACATGTCGCCGAGCTTGCCCAGGTTGACCACCAGCACCGCCTGGACCAGGCGGTAGCCCATGATCATCCAGAGCAGGTAGCTGATGTTGCCCGCCGAAAGCGGGTCCAGGTGGATGCCGCGGAAGATCGCCGGGAGCGCGATGATGACGATCGACCCGTCCAGGGCGGCCATGAAGATGGCCGCGGTGGTGTTGGCGAGCGCCACCCAGGCGTAGCGGTCCGGCTTGGGCGCGCTCGGCCTCGGCGGCGTGGCCGGGGTGGCCGCGGTGGTCGGGGTGCGAGCCCCCATCAGAGCTTCTCCGCCAGCCGCTGGATCAGCGGGGCGGCGGCGAGCAGCTGGCCGAGCTCGGTGTCGGTGAACCCGTCGCGCAGCGCGGTCGCGAGCATCGCGGTGCGCGCGCCGCGCTTGTCATGCACCATCCGCAGGCCGGCCTCGGTAATCGACAGCACGACCCGCCTGCCGTCCAGGGGGTCCCTGCTCCGCTCGATCAGGCCGCGCTCCTCCAGGGCCGCGACAGTCACGCCCATCGACTGCGGGCTGATGCGGTCCGCCCGCGCGAGGTCGCTCGAGGTGGCGGGGCCGTTCCGCTCGAGGCGCCCGAGGGTCGAGGTCTCGGCCAGGGTGGCCTCGCCCTCGATCGGCGACTGCTTGAGCCTGCGGTACAGGTTTCCCGCGGCCACCCGCAGGGCGGCGGCCACCTCTTCGGCGGTGGGTGCGCGAGGGTCGGGGGGAGGAGCGATCCCGGCTGTGTCCATATGATCAATTATAACTGATCAGTTTCAATTTACCAATCCGGCGGGCCGCGCCGCGGTGTTCACCGGGACACGCCGGGAAAATCCGCGTCTCGCGGCCGTCGCGCCGCTATCGTGTCATTTCGTGACGGAGGCGCCGGCGTTCAGCGTGGTGGCGGATTTCGCGATCGAACGTCACTCGCTGGCTGCCGGGCATTGGCGCGCCGTTTACCGGCGCTTTGCCCCGATCCGCGATCCTGCCGGGCGATGGCAACTACCGTGACAACCCCAACGCTGGCATCATGGCGATGACCATGAATGGCATCGCGATGGGCGCGGGCCCCGGGCGCGCCGACCGCCGTGCCCGCGGGAACCGGCGGTGAGGGCCGGCGCGCGGGTCGGCAAGCTGCGCGTCTTGATCGCAACCGACCAGTACGAGCCCATGGTCGGCGGCGTGCCCACCGTCACCAGGGAGCTGGCGCGGGGCCTGGCCGAGCGCGGCCACGCGGTGGAGGTACTCGCCCCCTCGGCTAGCGGCCGGAACGGTATTTCTGCCAGTGCCGGTCCCGGTTCCGCCGGGCGGCTGACGGTGGCCTCGCGGCGCTCGGTGCGCTGGCCCTGGTACGAAGACCAGCGACTGGGCTTGCTCAGCCCGGCCGCCGCGCGTGAGCTGATCGACGGCTTCGCCCCGGACGTGGTGCACGTGCACTCGCCGCTGACGCTGGGCGCGGCGGCGCGGTCGGCGGCCAGACGGCGGCGCGTCCCGGTTGTTTACACCAACCACTACCTCCCCGCGAACGTGCATCCGACGGCGAGCCGCGCCGACCATGGCGCCTCCGCTTCCCCACCGGGTTCGGCACGCGTCGCTCGCGTCTCGGCGGCCGCGCGCGCGACGGCCGCGGCCGTCGGCGGCTCGGCTGGCACCCTCTTCGACGTCGGCTTCTACGGGTACCTCACCGGGTTCGCGAACCGGTGCGACCGGGTCACCGCGCCGACCTCGACCGCACTGCTGCTGCTGCGCGACCACGGGCTCCGCGCGCCCTCGCAGGTCGTGTCGAACGGCGTCGACCTGGACGCCTTCTCGCCCGGCCAGGCCGACGAGTCGCTGCGACGCCGGCACGGGCTGCCGTCGGCCCGTCCGCTGATCCTGTCGGTGGGCAGGCTCAGCCCCGAGAAGCGCGCGGACGTGCTGATCGAGGCGGTGGCCAGGCAGGAGGTCGAGGACGCGGTGCTCGCGCTGGCCGGCTCCGGCCCGGACGAGGGACGGCTGCGGGCGCTGGCGGCGCGGCTCGGCGTGTCCGAGCGGGTTCGTTTCCTCGGCTTCATCCCCGGCGCCGACCTGCCGGGCCTGTACCGGCTCGCGGACGCGTTCGCGATCACGTCGGAGGCCGAGCTGCAGTCCCTGGTGACCATGGAGGCGATGGCCAGCGGGCTGCCCGTGGTCGCCGTCAACGCCGGCGCCCTCGGCGAGCTGGTGCACCCGGGGGAGAACGGCTTCCTGACCAGGCCGGGTCTGGTCGGGGATGTGGCCGGCTCGCTTGACCTGCTGTGCCGCGACGCCGCGCTGCGGGCGAGGATGTCGAGGGCGGGCCTGCGGATCATCGCCCACCACGATCGACATCGCCTGCTGGCGGTGTGGGAATCTATTTACCGCGCACTTGCAACACGCGATACCCCAGAAGGACCAGAAGGAAGAGAAGGACAGGCAAAGGTGAGCGATGGCCAGCCCTGAACAGCCGCCCCTGCCACTGCTCTTCCTGATCGGGGACACTGGCGGTGGGCATCGCAGTGCGGCGGTCGCCGTGCAGCAGGCACTGGACCGGGTGCTCCCCGGCAGGTTCGCGCCGATCGTCTGGGACCCGATCCGGGGCGCCGACGTGCCCTGGCTGCTGCGCTGGTTCGCCGGGCTCTACGGCCCGTGCATCCGGCTCACGCCCTGGCTGTGGTGGCTGTTCTGGCGGACGAGCAACTCGCCGCGGGGGCTCGGCCTGATCCGCCGCACGATCATGGCCCCGGTCTACGGCAGCGTCACGCGGGCGGCCGAGGCTTGCAGCCCCGCGCTGATCGTGGCGTTCCATCCGATGACCGCCGACCCGGCCGTCCGGGCGCGCAGGCTGACCGGCGTCCTGGCTCCGGTGATCACCGTCGTCACCGACCTGGTCACCGCGCACCTGTCCTGGCTGGACGCGGCGGTCGACCGGGTGGTGGTGTCGTCTGCGGTGGTCGCGGACCGGTGCGGACCGGACGAGACGCCCGCGGACAGGTACGTGCCGCTAGGGCTGCCCGTTGCCGCCGAGTTCTGTCGGCCGCCGCTCGATGAGGAGTCACGGCGGGAGCTGAAGCGGGAACTCGGGCTGCGCGGAGAGTTCCTGGTTGTGCTCACCGGCGGCGCGGAAGGATCCGGCGGTCTGCGCCGCCGCGCCGCCGCGATCCTGCGCAAGGTGGACAACGTGGACATCGCCGTCATCTGCGGCAGGAACCGGTCGCTGCGGCGGCAGGTCAGCCGGCTCGCCGAGCGGACGGGGGACGGGCGGCTGACCGCGCACGGCTTCGTCGGCAACATGGCCGAGTGGCTGCGCTGCGCGGACATCGTCGTCGGCAAGGCGGGCCCCGGCACGATCGCCGAGGCGACCTGCTGCGGCGCCCCGCTGGTGCTCACCTCATTCGTCCCCGGGCAGGAGGAAGGGAACGCCGAGTTCGTCACCGAGGCCGGCGCCGGCGTCTACGCGCCCAGGCCGAGGCACCTCGCCGCCGAGGTCGGTCGGCTCCGCCGCGACCCGGCTGCCCTTGCCGCCATGCGCGACGCCTCGGCGCGGGCGGGCCGTCCCGGCGCGGCCGTCGATATCGCCCGCTTCATCGCCGATCTGGTCGAGCCGGCTGAGGTCGCGGCCGCAGCCGAACCGGCTGGCGCAGCTGCCCCGGCCGGCGGCGACGGCGAAAGCGCCGACTGGCCCAGCGAGCTGCTTCCCGCGTTGATGGCCGAGACGTCCGCCATGGGGAGGCCTTTCGTCTTCTCGCTGACGGACGTGGCGGACTCGGATCACCGCGCGAGGGCGTCTTCCTCGCTGCGTCGGCTGCGCCGCTCCGGTGTTCTCATCCGCGCCGCGCTCCGAGACCGGTAACGCGCCCAGACCGGTAACGCGCCCAGACCGGTAGCGTCCCGACCGGGAATAGGTCTCGTGTTTCACCGGTGATCTTTCGCCCCGCTGTCACCGAAGTCGGTCAAGTGTCCGATGTCTAGGGGCCCTGGCGACGGCACCCTGTGTTGCGTGACCGCGGGGCGCCACGCAAGCGTCTCCTCCTCCGCTCGCAGGCAGCCCGGTCACCGCACGGGGACCTTCCCGGCGGCTCTCCAGCCGCGCGGGCCGTGGCCGCGGCCCGCGCGGCATTAACCACGCCTGCCCCTCCCTTCACGCCCGCCTCGCATCGGATTTATCGGCCGATGTCAGCATCGACGGGCGCTTGCGGTGGAC
Source organism: uncultured Actinomycetota bacterium (assembly GCA_963844925.1). Lineage (GTDB taxonomy): Bacteria > Actinomycetota > Actinomycetes > Streptosporangiales > Streptosporangiaceae > Trebonia. The sequence goes on from CAWJQG010000008.1 coordinate 131,539, forward strand.
CGTCCCAGGTCAGCGCGGTGCTGGGAACCGGGCCCTGGTGGCGGCATTCTTGAGCTCCACCCGTGCACTGGCGTCGCATCGATTTGCGTCAACTGACCGATGTCTGCTCGCGCAAGCCGCAGCAGCATGTGGCAGCCAACAAGCGCTAGTCAATTCACTACCGGTTTCACCTCGGGCCCCGCCACATGCTGCGGGCGCGGCCTGGGGGAACGCGAGGAGCAGCCCGTGTTCGTTCACGCCCTATCCGGGGCAGCGTCGTTCGCCGCATGCCTGCGACTGTTTCGGTCCTACCCGCTCGCCGTCTCGCCCTGGTCCGGTGACGGCAGACGTCGGTCGATCGTGCTGCGGCATCCAGGTATCGAGGAGAACCGGGCAGGCGGGGGGAGCGACTTCTTCATCCTGAGCCAGGACCACGCCGACCACTTCGTGCTGCGGCCCTGGGGGCCCCGCGGGTCGGGCGAGTCCAGCCTGGGCGCGTACCAGGAAATCCGCCCGGTCGAGCCGGTGCCCGCCGCCGTCCACCGGGTGATAGCCGAGGGAATGCCGGTCCCGCGGGACGGCGCGCTGCTCGGCTGGGTCAGCGACCGGCAGGCGATCGTCGCGTTCTCGGTGTACCACGGGCAGCCGCGCGGCGCGTGGTCGGCGGGACCGCAGATCAGGGCACTGCCGATGGTCGGCAGCGACCCGATGCACTGGCCTGCGCTCACCGTGGGCCCGCTGGACGACGGTCGGCTCTGGGACTACCTGCACCGGGGCGAGCTCGTCGATCTCGGTCCGGTCGTCGCCCGGACGCCGGGCAGCGCGTTCTGGGTGCCCTCGCAGAACACCCGCCGTGGCGCCCAAGGGCACGGCTGCGTCGTCGTCAGGGAGAACCTTTCCGCCGACGAGTTCTGGCTGCCCGCCGGCGTCTACATGGACCACTGGATGCTCCGCGAGGGCGTTCCCACGCCCCCCGCAAGGCACCTGCTCTCCCTCCCCGGCACCACGGACCTGGCCCGCCGGACGGGTTAGCTGTCCACCTGCGGGGGCTCGGTACGGGTGCGCTTGAGCTCGAAGAAGTACGGGTTGGCGGCGAGCATCAGCGCGCCGTCGAACATCCGCAGGGCTTCCTCGCCGCGCGGCACCCGGGTGATAATCGGGCCGAAGAATGCCACCCCGTCGATGTGGATCGTCGGTGTGCCGACCTCGTCGCCGACCGGGTCCATGCCCCGGTGGTGCGACTCGAGCAGCGCTGCGTCGTACTCGGTGGAGTCGGCAGCGTCGGCGAGGGCCGGGTCGAGGCCGCACTCGGTCAGCGCCTCGACGTACAGGTCGTGGCCGAACTCGCGCTTCTCGATGTGCCGCTTGGTGCCGAGCGCGGTGTAGAGGCCGCGGAGCGCGGGCGTGCCGTACTTCTGCTCCGCGGCGATGCAGACGCGAACCGGGCCCCAGCCGCGCCCAAGCCGCTCCTTGTACTGCTCGGGCAGATCCTCGCGGCCAGAGTTGAGCACGGACAGCGACATGACGCGGAAGGACAGGTCGATGTCGCGCTCCTTCTCCACCTCGAGGATCCAGCGGGAGCTGACCCAGGCGAACGGGCAGAGCGGATCAAAGTAGAAGTCGACGACGGGCTTGGCTGCGGCGGAAGTAGCTGTCATGTCAATAACTGTAGTCCGCGCCCGCCGGCCGCGGGGAAGCCAGGGGTCGGCGGGCCGATGGTCGTTCCCGCGTGGTTCTCCGCCTCAGGGTCGGGGAACCGGGTTCTCCACGAGGTAGCGGCAGAAGAGGTAGGCGTCTTCTGTTAGCGCCTGGGTCAGCGTCATCTTCTGCGCGGGGAAGGCTGAGCCCGCGGTGATGCGGCCCGCTCCGGGGCCGGCCAGGGTGGGGCTGATGGTCAGCGAGAGCTCGTCGAGCAGGCCGCCGCTGGCGATCTGCCCCAGCAGATGCGGGCCGCCCTCGCAGATGATCCGGCCGAGGCCCCGGTCAGCCAGGGCCGTGAGCGCCGCCGGCAGGTCGACGCCCTCCTCGCCGGCCACGATGACATCGGCGACCTTGGCGGCCGCAGCGCGCAGTTCGGCGGGGGACGCCTCGCTGGTGAGCACAATGGTCCGCGCGTCCGGCGGCGCATCGGTGAACAGGGGGGTGGTCAGGCTCAGGTCGAGGGAGCCGCTGACCACCGCGATCGTTGCGGTAGCCGGCCTGCCCTTGCGCAGTGCGGCGAGCGCAGGGCGGGGGCGGGCGGGCTTGTACGCTTCTGTCCGTACGGTGCCCGCGCCCGCCAGCACGACGTCGGCCAGGGCGCGCAGGATGCCGAAGACCCGCAGGTCGCCGGGCGAGGAGAGCCCCCCCGACTTGCCCGCCACGGTCGCCGAGCCGTCCGCGCTCATCACCATGTTGGCCCGCACCCACCGTTCGCGCGGGTAGGCGTACGCCTCGGCCAGCCCGAAGTCGTCCAGTTCCCCGCCTGCCTCCGGCAAGATCATTCGCATTTGTCAGATCCTAGACGCGGGAGCGGAGGACCACGATCGCGCGGCTTGCCACCTCGACCTTGGTCTTGGGCAGGAAGCCGATCGCGTCCACCGGGTCGCCGCGCGGGGAGAGCGTGTCGATGACGATCTCCCAGTCGGTGCCGGGCTTGGTGTCCGGGATGGTGAACGTGATCGGCTCCGCGCCGGCGTTGAACAGCAGCAGGAACTTCTTGTCGGTCACCGGGTCGCCGCGCGGGTCGGGCTCGCTGATCGCCGAGCCGTTGAGGAAGACCGCGACCGACTTCGCGTATGAGGCGCGCCAGTCCTCCTCGGTCATCTCCTCCCCGCCCGGGGTGAGCCAGGTGAGGTCGGCCGTGCCGTCCCCCGCCCCGGTGAACGCGCCCTTGAAGAAGCGGCGGCGGCGGAACACCGGGTGACGCCGCCGGAGCCGCGCCAGCCGCTGGGTGAAGGCGAGCAGGTCCCGTTCCGATGCCGCGCGCGACCAGTCCAGCCAGGAGATCTCGTTGTCCTGGCAGTAGGCGTTATTGTTGCCGGCCTGGGTGCGGCCGATCTCGTCGCCGGCCGACAGCATCGGGATTCCCTGCGACAGGAAGAGCGTGACGAGGGAGTTCCGCTGCTGCCGGGCGCGCAGTTCGACGATCTCGGGATCGTCGGTGGCCGGGCCTTCCACCCCGCAGTTCCACGACCGGTTGTCGTCGGTCCCGTCGCGGTTCTCCTCGCCGTTGGCCTCGTTGTGCTTGTCGTTGTAGCTGACCAGGTCGGCCAGGGTGAAGCCGTCGTGGCAGGTGACGAAGTTAATCGAGGCGACCGGGCGGCGGCCGCTGTTCTCGTATAGGTCGCTCGACCCGGTCAGCCGGGAGGCGAACTCCGGCAGCGTGGCCGGCTGGCCGCGCCAGAAGTCGCGGACCGTGTCCCGGTACTTGCCGTTCCATTCGGTCCACAGCGGCGGGAAGTTGCCGACCTGGTAGCCGCCCTCGCCGACGTCCCACGGCTCGGCGATCAGCTTCACCTGTGAGACCACCGGGTCCTGCTGCACCAGGTCGAAGAAGGTGGACAGCCGGTCCACGTCGTGCATGCCCCGGGCCAGGGCCGAGGCCAGGTCGAAGCGGAACCCGTCGACGTGCATCTCCAGGACCCAGTAGCGCAGCGAGTCCATGATCAGCTGGAGCGAGTGCGGATGCCGGACGTTCAGCGAGTTGCCGCAGCCGGTGTAGTCGATGTAGCGCCAGGGGTTGGCGTCGTCGAGGCGGTAGTAGGCGTGGTTGTCGATGCCGCGGAAGGAGAGCGTCGGGCCCCGGCCGTCCCCCTCGGCGGTGTGGTTGTAGACCACGTCGAGTATGACCTCGATGCCCGCCGTATGCAGCGCCTTGACCATTGCCTTGAACTCGCCGACCTGCTCGCCGCGCTGCCCGGCCGAGCAGTACCGGTTGTGCGGGGCGAGGAAGCCGATCGTGTTGTAGCCCCAGTAGTTCGTCAGGCCCCGGGTGGCCAGGGCCTGCTCGGGGACGAACTGGTGCACCGGCAGCAGTTCCACGGCGGTGACGCCGATCCGCTTGAGGTGCTCGATCACCGCGGGGTGGGCGATCCCCGCGTACGTGCCGCGCTGGAGCAGTGGCACGTCGGGGTGGCGGAGCGTGAGGCCGCGGACGTGCGCCTCGTAGATGACGGTGTCGTGGTACGGGATGTGCGGCGGGCGGTCGTTGCTCCAGTCGAAAAAAGGGTTGATGACCACATTTTTCGGCATGAAGGGGGCGCTGTCGGTGGTGTTCGGCCGCCTCGGGTCCGTCCACTGGTAGTCGAACAGCGCCTGGTCCCACGTCACGTCCCCGTCGATGGCCTTGCCGTAGGGGTCGAGCAGCAGCTTGGAGGGAGCGCAGCGGGCGCCGTGCCTGGGGGAGTGCGGGCCGTGCACACGGTAGCCGTACCGCTGCCCGGGGCTGATCGAGGGCAGATAGCCGTGCCAGACGAATCCGTCGACCTCGGTCAACGCGACCCGCGTCTCCGCCCCGGCATCGTCGAACATGCACAATTCGACTGCCTCGGCGGCCTCGGAGAACAGGGCGAAGTTGGTTCCCCACCCGTCCCACGTCGCCCCGAGAGGATAAGCGGCGCCTGGCCAGATGTGCATTCCCCTCCTTACGCGATGTGACTGCCCGGTCCGGGCGCATGAGCCTACCGCATAAGGTTATGCGCGGCGCGGCGTACGCGCCGCAAGATCCGTTCCACGTGGGTTTCCCCGTATGGAGCGAGTTGCTAACCGGGGGGTCACAATGGCCCGTTCGGCATGCCCGGAGTCCGCCCGCAACCGTTCGCACAGTGCTTCACGGTACCTGGCGAGCACCACCTCGGCCACTTCCGGCGCGGCCCCGAGGACGCCCGAGACCGCGGCCGCGCCCGCCTCGACCGAGGCCGCCCGGATCTTGTCCGCGAAGTAGCCGGGTGCGAGCAGGTAGGTGGCGACGACGACTGGGCCGGCGCCATCGGCGCGCAGCGCCGTGACGGCCTCGGCCGGCGATGGCCCGGCCGCCGAGGCGTGCGCCGGAACGACGGCACGCCAGCCCCGGTCGCGCTGCCAGCGGGCGGTGAGGTCGGCGATGGTGGCGTTCGCCGCCGGGTCGGACGAGCCCGCCGCGGCGAGCACCACGGCAGTGCGGGCGCGGTCGGCGGCGGAATCGACGCACACGCCTGCCTCGCGCAGCCGACGCTCCAGGGCGGCCAGCAGCAGCGGATGCGGGCCGAGGGTGGCGGCGCAGCGCACCGCGACACCGCCAGCCGCATCGGCGGCCGCCAGCTGCGCCGGGATATCCGATTTACTGTGATAGGCCGCGGTCAGCAGCAGCGGCACGACGATGCACGAGCGGACGCGGCCGTCATCGAGCGAGCCGAGCACCTGGGGGAGCGACGGCGCGCAGTGGTCGAGGAACGCGGCCCGCACGTCGATGCCGCTGCCGACACTGCCGCGAGCCCTCGCCCGCGACCGCGCCGCCACCACGCCGAGCAGCGAATGAACCGTCGCCGCCGCGCGCGGGTCCTTCGACCCGTGCGCGACAGCGACAAGCGGTTCCGGTGCGGATTCTCCGCCTGGCCGCCGCCACCCGCCCACAGTTCGCCGCCTAGCCGCCCCACCCGCCCACCCGTTCAGACGTGAATCCCGCACTCGGTCTTGCCCGTTCCTGCCCAGCGGCCCGATCGCGGGTCCGCGCCCGTCTCCACCCGCATCGTGCAGGTCCGGCAGCCGATCGACGGATAGCCGTCGTAGAGCAGCGGGTTCACGAGCACCCCGGTGGACGCGATGTACTCGTCCACCTCCGCGGTCGTCCAGGCGACGATTGGGTTGACCTTGATCATCTGCCGCTTCTCGTCCCACTCCACGACCCGGGTGTCGCGCCGGGACGCGGTCTCATCCCGGCGCACGCCGGTGAACCAGGCGTCGTACGGCGTCAGGGACTTCTCCAGCGGCTCGACCTTGCGCAGGTAGCAGCAGAGGTCCGGGTTGCGCCCGTAGAGCCGGGGCCCGAGCTCGGCGTCCTGCTCAGCCACGGTCCGCGACGGCGTCACGTTCACCAGGTTGACCGGGTAGATCGCGGCGACCGCGTCCCTGGTGCCGATCGTCTCGGGGAAGTGGTAGCCAGTGTCGAGGAACAGCACGTCGATACCCGGCTTGATCGCGGAGACGAGGTGGATGACTACCGCGTCGGACATCGACGAGGTGATGCAGATGCGGTCGCCGAACGTGTCGGTTGCCCACCTGACGACGTCCTCCGCAGAGGCGTCGTTCAGCTCCTCGGCTGCCTGATCGGCGAGGCTGCGCATATGCCGCGGATCCTCCACGTGTCGGTCGTCGTCGTCATCGGGGCCAACCGGAAAGCCCAGACCGCCTAGCGTAACGTCTACCGCGGTCATAGCACTGCTCCTATACCGGCAAAGCGTAGCTGGAAACTCCGGGTGCAGGAGCGGCAGTGCCACTCCCCGTCTGCGGCGCCCTGCGGTTCCAGGTCTTCTTCCCCGCAATACGGGCAGTAGAACGGGACCGCGCGCCCGGACGGCGATGTCATGACAGCTCCTCAGCTGACGCCCGCAGTGTCCACTGCGCGAAGGATTCGCCCAGCGAGCGCTCCGCGTCGTAGCGGCGCAGCACTCGCTCTACGTAGTCAGGCAGCTCATCAGCTGTCGTCTTGAGCCCGCGGACCTTCCGCCCGAACCCGGATCCAGCCGCGTCGCCGCCGGTCAGCGCGCCGCCCAGGTGGATCTGGAACCCTTCCACCTGGTTACCTGAGTCATCGGTAACCAGCGAGCCTTTGAGCCCGATGTCAGCTGTCTGAATACGAGCGCACGAGTTCGGGCAGCCGTTGACGTTGATCGTCACCGGCGAGTCAAAGTCCGGCAGCCGCTTCTCGAGCTCGTCGATCAGGGACATGGCGCGCCCCTTGGTCTCCACGATCGCGAGCTTGCAGAACTCGATCCCGGTGCACGCCATCATGTGCCGTCGGAAGACGCTGGGCGCCGTCGGCAGCCCGAGCTCCGCCAGCTCCGCCACCAGCGGGGGCACGAAGGCGTCGGGCACGTCGATGATGACCATCTTCTGCTCGGTGGTGGTGCGCGCCCGCCCGCTGCCGTACCGCTCGGCGAGGGTCGCGATCTCACCGAGGAGCTCGCCGTTGAGCCGCCCCACGCGCGGCGCGAACCCCACGTAATTGAGCCCGTCCCGCTGCCGGTGCACGCCGATGTGATCGCGGCCGCCCGGCGCCACGTTGACCGGGGCGGGGCCGTCGGGCAGCGCGTAGCCGAGGTACTCCTTCTCGAGCACCTCGCGGAACTTCTCCGGCCCCCAGTCGGCGATCAGGAACTTGATCCGCGCCCGGTGCCGCAGCCGCCGGTAGCCGTAGTCGCGGAAGAGCTCGGCGACCGCGTTCCACACCTCGGGAACCTGCCCCTGCCGGACGAAGGCGCCCAGCCGTTTGGCGATCATCGGGTTGGTCGAGAGCCCGCCGCCGACCCACAGGTCGTAGCCGACCCCGCCGGTTTCCGGGTGGCGGACCGCGGCGAACGCCACGTCGTTGATCTCGTGGTGCGTGCACTGCGCCGAGCAGCCGCTGATCGAGGACTTGAACTTGCGCGGCAGGTTGGACAGCGCCTGGTCGCCCACGTAGCGTTCCGTGACCGCGGTGATCTCGTCTGTCGCGTCGATCAGCTCGTCTGCGTCGAGGCCGGCCAGCGGGCAGCCGAGGATGACCCGGGGCGTGTCGCCGCAGGCCTCGGTGGTGGACAGGCCGACGGCCTCCAGGGTCTCCCAGATCGCCGGGACGGACTCGATCTCGATCCAGTGCAGCTGGATGTTCTGCCGGTCGGTGACGTCCGCCGTGCCTCGGGCGTACCTAACCGAAATGTCGGAGATCGCCCGCAGCTGGGCGACCGACAGCTGCCCGCCGTCGATCCGGACCCGGAGCATGAAGTACCTGTCGTCGAGCTCCTCGGGCTCGAGCACGGCGGTCTTCCCGCCGTCGATGCCCGGCTTCCGCTGCGTGTACAGCCCGTACCAGCGCATCCGGCCGCGCAGGTCGGCGGGGTCGATCGAGTCGAAGCCCTGCTTGGAGTAGATGTCAATGATCCGCTGACGGACGTTGAGCCCGTCGTCGTTCTTCTTGTTCTCTTCGTTCTTGTTCAGCGGCTCGCGGTAACCGAGGGCCCACTGTCCCTCGCCGCGCCTGCGGCGCGGTGCCTTCGCTGCGTTCGCCGGGGTGGCCGCAGGATTGTTCGCCGGGGTACGGGTCGCTGTTGCTCCGGTTTGGGGAGACACGGCGGCTTCCTCACTAACGTTTTCGTTTGCGTTGGGTGCGGGGGGCGCGCCTGCCGGAGGCCGCCGCAGCTGGCGCGCTCTTTTAAAAAAAAAGGCCGCCCGGCAGATCCGCGGTGCGCGCCCGTTTGCTTGTCTCGGCTACAACATCAGTTGTAATACCGAGTTAAACGTCGGGCGGCGATCAGCGGGCGAGACGACAAATGGCGCTACGGACACGCAGCAGGTCGACGTGCCGACGCACGACGAGCATGGGGTCCACGACACTCACCTCAAGAGGATCACATACTTCGCGGGGGTCTGTCCAGCTGAGGTTGGTCACGTTGCCGCCAACCACGCGCCCGCGCCGGCTATTCCCGCTTCGGCGGTTTACCGGTGTAACGATTTACCGGTGCAAAGAGCGCCAGCCCCGCTATCCCTGCCGGATCCAGCTCATCGCCGGCTCGGCCGGGACCTGGGTGGCCTCCTGCGCGGGGAGGTGCTGACAGTCACACCAGGTGCCGCCCCGGCAGTCCTCGTGGTGCCGCCTACGGCACGCGACGCAGATCATGCCCCTTATTGTGCCCCCGGTCCGGGTATATGCGCGGGTGAGATGCCCGGTCCCTTCGCCCGCGACGCCGCGGACGCGCCGCCCGGCCCGCCCGCCTTCGCCGACCGAACCGAGGCGGGGGAGCTGCTCGGTGCCGCCCTGCGGCGGAAAATAAGGGAATTCAAATTCGATTATGATGAACGGCCGGTGGTATTCGCGATTCCACGCGGGGGAGTCGCGGTCGCGGTCGGCGTGGCACGGCAGCTGAACGCGTCCCTCGACGTGATCGTGGTGCGGAAGATCGGTCACCCGCAGGCGCCGGAGTTCGGGCTTGGCGCGATCGCGGAGGGCGGCGAGCCGGTCTTCGACCCCGCCGCGCTCGATGAGTCCGGGCTGGCGGCGGCCGACCTAGCCGAGGTGGTGGCGCGGGAGCGAGCGGAACTCGCCCGCCGGATCGGCGTCTACCGGGGCGCGTTCGGTCTCGCGACTGGTCGGCGGGCGGGGGACCGGGAGCCCGCCGGGCCGCTGATCGTGGTCGACGACGGCCTGGCCACCGGGGTGACCGCCCGGGCCGCGCTTCGCGCCGTCCGGTCCCGTGGCGGCCCCTGGGCACGCACGGTTCTCGCGATCCCGGTCGCCGCGGCGAACTCGCTTGCGGCCATAAAAGCGGAAGCCGGCGAAGTGGTGACCGTGGTCACCACTCGCCGGCTCCGTAGCGTGGGAGAATGGTACGTCGATTTCGGCCAGTTGACCGACGCCGACGTGCTGACGCTGCTCGCCGCTGGTCCCTAAGAGGTACAGCCCCGTGAGAGATCCCAGGCTAGGCCGCGTTGGCGCGACGCATCCGACGACGGCGCTCGGCAGAGCGCTCGTCCTCGTTCAGGCCACCCCAGGTGCCGTACTTCTCAGGACGGGCCACGGCGTAGTTGAGGCACTCAAGCCGTACCGGGCAGCTCGCGCAGACGGCCTTAGCCTTGCGCTCCCTGATGTCCCGCTCTGGCTGCCGCTCGCCGTCTGGGCCGAAGAAGAGCATCAGATCCTCGCCACGACACGCGGCAGCGTCCTGCCACCCCCAGTTAGGGCGGGGAAGCACGGCCGTCTGCCTACGCACCTGAGACATGGATCAGTCACCTCAACAAAGTTGCTTTATTTCTGGGTTACCCTGGCTATGTGGGCTCGCTGACACGCGCGTCCGGTCCTGCTCGGGCAACTGCTCATGCAAGCTGCAACGCTCAACGGCGTCGTACTGTTCCCTCACGGCCGAGGCGTGCTTTCGCACGCGTGACACGAGGTGAACGGTTAGCGCTTGCAGGCAGGCAGCCGAAGGCCGGCACATGCATGACAAACCCCTGCCCCGGGCTGACGAGACATCTCCCGCTAGCTGGCCCAGTGATTGCTGCCGGCCAAGCGATGCGCCGTAAGAGGGGGACAGGAAAGCCTGGGGACTATGATGCCACCTGGCCTACCGGCCGCGCACGGCAGGGTGGCATTTTCCTCTCCGGCGTCGCAAGATTTTTTTCACGCGGTTAACCAGACCTGCGTGATCGGTTAACCAGACACGCGTGAGGCGTGCGCGCAATAGTCTGTACGAAGTGGACAAACGTTCGGCTGGGGGAGCCACCATGGGCAGCATGTCGTCGGACGCAGCACCCCTGCCCCGGCTCGGCGAAGTCTTCTTCGACGTACGCGGCAGTTCGCGGAGCATGCGTCTTAGCTGGTACGCCAACACCGGTATCGCCGTCTTCAGCATCTGGCAGGGCGGGACCTGCACCGGCACGTTCCGGCTGCCGCTCGATGACCTGCCGCGGCTGGTCGAATCGCTGGGCCGCGGTCTGCCCGCCGGCCCGGCCGACGTAGCCGGCCCGGCCGGCCCGATAGCCCTGGGCGGCCAGCGCCCCGTCTCGGCCGCCGCCGCCCCCTTCGAGCCGTTCACCGGCGCCATGAGCGTCCTGCCCGACGAGCAGGCCGCCGCCTACGGCTTCCCAAGGCCGCCGCAGAACGGTGCGCCGCAGAACGGTGCGCCGCAGAACGGATACGGTCCGGCCGCCGGCTTGGGCCAGGCTTACGGCTACGAAGCCGACGGCTACCCGTTGAACGGCACCGACTATGCCACCGATCCATCCGTCTACCGGCAGAACCCGACGTTCATCGACATCGGCGGCCACGCGGCCGGCCCGCAGCAGTTCGGGCCGGCCGTCCAGCCAGCCCCCGGCGACCAGTACGGCCCCGGCGACCAGTACGGCCCCGGCCAGCCGTTCGGTCCCGGCCAGCAGCAAGCCGCGCCGCAGTACGGCGCCGGCCAGTACGCGGACCCGCAGCAGCAAGCCGACGCCCGGTTCGGTGCAGGGCAGGGCTTTTACCCAGCGCAGCCATCCTCAGGGCAGCCCGCCACGCAGTCCTACCAGGCTCAGCAGTCTTACCCGGCAGAGCAGCACCACGAGCAGGCCAGCGCCGAGCGCTCGTACGACGGCCTGCCGTCCTACGACGACCAGGGCTACGACGACCACGGCTATGACGACCAGGGCTACGCCGCGCACGGCCGGGAAGAGCAGATCCCGCCGGGGCTTGAGTTCTCCGCCAGCTTCGGGAACCGCGGGTACTTGCTCTACGGCGACGCCGCCGAGGCCGATGCAGCCTCGCTGTCCGGGCAGGCCCAAGACGGCGGTTACGGTGTCCCGGCGGGTCAGCAGGGCCGTGCGGACGGACATCCGCTGGCAGGTCAGCAGGGCGCGAGCGCACAGGAAGAATCCGCTGCGGCGCAGTACTCGCAGTTCGGACCTCCGTCCGCCGGACAACCGCAGCAAGCTTCCGCCCCACGGCCGCAGCAGCCGCAGCAGCCGCAGCAGGCTCAGGAGAGCGGGCGGTTCCCTCAGTTCGCGCAGTCGCTGGCCACGCTCTCGGCGCCGGTGGCAGCAGCCCCGGCCGCAGCCCCGGCCGCCGACAACGTCAACGGCCACGACTCGAACGGCTACTACGCCAACGGTCGCGAGCCCCAGGGTCAGCAGCCCAACCGGTTCCAGCCCGATGAGTACAACGCCAACGGCCGCCAACCCAACGGGTATGCGAGCGTCGGCGGGTCCGGTACCGGTGCCTTCCCGGTTAACGGCCAGAGAGCGCACAACGGCCAGGGCGCGGACGGGGCCACCACCGGCGAATACCGCGCCGCGCCCGGTCCGCCGCAGTCCGGCGGTGTGCCCACCTTCACGCCCACCTTCACGCCCACCTTCTCCCAGAACGACGCAGCGAGCTTCCAGAACGGCGCAGCGAGCCAGCCAGCTGCCCCGAACGGGAACGGCCAAGGCGGACGTTCAAGCCGACCTCCCCAGGCGGCCTCGGGCGCGTATCCGGAAAGTTCCTCCTACCAGCAGGCTCCCCGCAGTGGTCCCGGCGAGCTCGACCAGCCCTACCAGCCGGCTCCCGGCTACCCGAACGGCGCGGGCTACGCCGGCACCGGCAGCTACCCAGCCGCGAACGGCCAGGGTTACCCATCGGGCGCCCAGCCGGGCTGGCGCGACGGTTACCCGGCAGCGGCTCAGCGGCCCGTCCCCGGCTATCCAGGCGGCCCCGCCCAGGGCTACTACCCGGACGGGCAAGCGGATCAGGCCGCCCACGCCGCCAGCGGAGCCGCCAACGGCCACAGTGCCGCCAACGACCACAGTGCCGCCAACGACCACAGTGCCGGCAACGGCCACAGTGCCGGCCAGCAAACCGGACCACCTGCTGCGGCCGATCGCCCGTCATCGCCCGGCTACGCCCCACCGGACCAGTTCGACCCGTCCCAGCAGGGCTACTGGCAGTGACCGCGAATCCAGCGGAAATTGACGTGCATCAGGGAGCAGGCACCCCTACCACGCGCTAGAATCAACTTGCCGGTGCGGCTAGGGTCCCCCGGGCCGCACCTAATATCGCCTTCGCGGAATACCGTTCGGCTGGAGCCGCGATGTGCCTCTCGCCGAGGAGGCGACCTGTCGCACCGGCACTTACGTTCAGGGCAGCACTTACGTTCAGGGAAGCCCAGGCCGACCTGGTGGCGGCGCCGCACGGATCGCGCCTCAGGCGGCTGCGGTCGCGAGCGCCTGGGTCTCGCACCTGAGCCGCACGGTCAGCAGCGCCGCGTTGAGCATGGTAAAGGTGCACGCGGTGATCCACGCCGACCCGGCCAGCGGCAGTGCGGCGCCCTCGACGATCACTGCGACGTAGTTCGGGTGCGCGAACCAGCGGTACGGTCCCGACCGCACCAGAGGCGCCCCAGGGATCACGATGACCCGGGCGGACCAGGACGGGCCGAGGGTCGCGATGCACCACCAGCGCAGCCCGTTGGCGGCCGCCACTACGGCGATCATCGGCCACTCGAGCGCGGGGATGAACATCCGGTGCAGTGCCAGGGGCTCCACCACGCACCCGGCAAGCAGCAGAAAATGCAACGCGACCATGACTGGGAAGTGGCCCGCGCCCGACTCCACCCCGCCGCGGCGCAGGCTCGCGTTCGCGTGCCGGGTGGAGACGACGAGCTCGCAGACCCGCTCGACGCAGATGACGGCGAGCAACGTGTAGTAGACGACCATCAGCGCCTCACCATCGCAGCAGGATCAGCTCGACGCTGACCCCGGGGCCAAGACCAATCATCATCCCAAACGAGCCGACGGCCGGAGCGTCATCGGCGACCGTGAGCTCAAGAATGTGCAGAACGGACGCCGACGACATGTTGCCGGCCTGCGCGAGCGACTGGCGGCTGGACGCCAGCGTGGCCGTGGGCAGCTTCAGGGCGCGTTGCGCGGCGTCGAGGACCTTCGGGCCGCCGGGGTGGCAGATCCAGGCGGCGATGTCGTCAATGGTCAGGCCGTGCTCGGCCAGGAAGCCGGTGACGCTCCCGCCCAGCCGCCGCTCCACCACCTCGGCCAGCTCCGCCGTCAGCACGATACGGAAGCCGTCGGCGCCCAGCCGCCAGCCGAGCGCGTCCTCGCTGTCGGGGTAGACCTCGCTCCGGGTCGCGATGACCCGCGGCAGTCGGGTCGGCCGTGCTGCTGCCTGGGGCGTCTGGGAGACCCGGTCTTGGCGGGAAGAGGGATGCCGGGGCCGCCGTGGCGCCTGCGTCCCGGTCGCCACCAGCGCCACCGCGCCGTCGCCGAACAGGGCGCCCGCCACCAGGTCGGCGGTCGTGACCGATGCGAGCGGCAGGCTCAGCGAGCAGACCTCGACCGCCAGCAGCGCGGCGGCGCACCCGGGCCAGCCGAGCAGGTAATCGTGCAGCCGCGCCAGGCCTGCCGCCCCGGCCACGCACCCGAGTCCGAACACCGGGAGCCGCTTCATGTCGGCCCGCAGCCCGAGCCTGGGCATCAGCAGGGCGTCAATCGATGGCACGGCGACGCCGGTCACCGAGGTGACGATGAGCAGGTCCAGATCGGCGGGGGCGAGCCCGGACTCGGCCAGGGCCGCCCTGAGCGCCCGTTCCCCGAGCGCCGTCGCCTCCTCGACGTAGCGGTCGTTGGGGGTCGCGCCGAGCGCGCCGTACTCCGCGAGCGGGAACACGGTGTGCCTGGTATCGACCCCCGCATTGGCGTGCAGCCGCTCGAGCAGCGCCCGCTGCGTCCGGGCAGACCCGCTGGCGCCGCCCAGGCCGACCGCGTCACCAGTGCCCCCTACGTCACCCGGATCGGCTGCGTCACCAACGCCGGCTGGGCCGGCTGCGTCGCCCACGATGCCCGGACCGGCTGCGCTGCCTGAGTCCCCTGCGCCACCCGACACCCCCGGGCCGCCCGCCCCGGCCGGTCCAATCCCGGCGAGCGACGCGACCGCCCGGGTGATGTCGGCTTGCGGGTAGCGGTAAGCAGGGAAAGCCGAGCGCACGGCCAGGATCTGCGTCATCAGCCGAGCGCGCCCGCCAGGTGCGGCGCCGCCATCGCCGTCAGTGTCTCGACCCCCCCGGCGAACAGCGCGGCGTTCACGCCGGCGATGCCGATCGCGGCGAGAAAGGGCACCTGCCCGCGTCCCCGTGCGCCGGCCACGGCAAGCACGCCGGAGCAGCACAGCCCGGCGACGGCCACCCAGCGCCGGCCCGGGCTGGCCGCGACGAGCAGCAGCACCGAGGCGGCGAGCAGCAGCGCCAGGGCGGCGGAGCGGGTGGCGACGGGGCCGAACCGGGCGGCGACGCGCTGCGGCAGCCCGCGCACCCCGTTGCGCGCATCGGCGGCCAGGTCGGGCAGCACGTTCGCGAAGTGCGCGCCGAGCCCGAGCAGCGCCGCGGCGACGGTGACCGGCCAGCGCGCAAGCGGGTGCCCGGGCAGCGCCGACGCCGCGAACGAGGGCAGCAGCCCGAACGCAGACCGCGTAGCAGGCACCGGACCAGACCGTGGACTTGAGCCCGAGGTTGTACGACCAGGCGACCCCCGTCATCAGGACGTCGATGGCCAGGCTGACCGGGCCGAGGGCGGCGGCCAGCGCGAGCGTGGCCAGCACGGCCAGCGCCGCCGCCAGCCATAGCGAGCGCGCGCTGATCAGGCCGACCGCGGCGGGCTTGTCCGTCCGCCCCGCGGCAGTGTCCCGCTCCGCATCGCGCGCGTCGTTGGACCAGCCGACGGAGAGCTGCCCGGCCAGCACCGCCAGCGCCACCAGCGCCACCCGCCCGGCCCCGAACCCCCGGGGCGCCGCCTCCGCCGTGAGCAGCGTCGCCATGGCCGTGACCGCAAGGCTGGGAATGGGGTGGCTGGCGATGACCAGCGCCCGAACGAGCTTCATCGGCAACCGCCCCGCATCGACCCCGGCATAGTCAGCGCATACCCCAAAGTGTGCCCGTAAAAGATCAAAGACAGAAGACCCATCATCTCGAACGGTCCCGTATTCCACCCAACACCGCCCGCACACCCCTCCACTCCCGCGCACCCCTCCACTCCCGCGCACCCCTCCACTCCCGCGCACCCCTCCACTCCCGCGCACCCCTCCACTCCCGCGCACCCCTCCACTCCCGCGCACCCCTCCACTCCCGCGCACCCCTCCACTCCCGCGCACCCCTCCACTCCCGCGCACCCCTCCACTCCCGCGCACCCCTCCACTCCCGCGCACCCCTCCACTCCCGCACACCCCTCCACTCCCGCGCACCCCTCCACTCCCGCGCACCCCTCCACTCCCGCGCACCCCTCCACTCCCGCGCACCCCTCCACTCCCGCGCACCCCTCCACGTGCCCCACTCTGGCCCGATCCCCGATGTCAACGATGTCGGCAACGCTAGCGCTGAAGTTTGGCCGGTCAGAGGCGGTCACACTTTCAGCATTATCAATGGATCTGAGATAACAGCAAGAAGTGCAGCGGCCGTTGAGTGGTGGGCGTGATCGTGGACCGTTGTGTACACGGGGATGTACACAACGGTCCACGATCCTTCCTAAACCCCGCTCACCCGAGATAACAGCAAGAAGCGCGGAGCGCAATTGGCAGAGAGCCAACCCGCGGCGCGCAGTCCGCGGCGCGCAGCCGGCGTCGCGCGCTGTGCTGTGCAGAGTTACGTGGGGATGCCGGACGGGCGGGGCTCCGGGGTGCCGGGCGGGACTTCGGGCTGGCTGTCGGAGCCGTCGGAGCCGTTCGAGCCGTCGGAACGGCCGTCGTGCTCGCTGGCTGGCTGTCCGTTCTGCGGGCGGTTGCGGTTGGCCATCAGCGGCGGCGCTGGGGTCGGCTGCCCGGCCGGGGTGGCCATCAGCGGGGGAGCCGACTGGGGGGCGTTGCAGGTGCTGGGGTCGGGCAGGGGGCCGACGACGGCGTTGAGGACCTGGGAGTTGGGGATGGAGATCACGCCGGTGGCGGTGGCCAGGTGCACGTAGGTGATGCCGATCTCGGTGATCGTCCCGCTGATCTGGCCGCCGAGCGCCCCGGCCTGCATACGGATCGAGTCCCCGACCCGGAACGGGTGGGCGAGCACCAGCACCATGCCCGCGAACACGTTGGACAGCGACTGTTGCGCCGCGATTCCGACGAAGACGCTGGTCAGCGCCCCGCCGAGGAGAAGCTGGCTGATCGGGATGCCGAGCAGGGCGAGCGTGACAAGCAGCGTGGTGATCGCGCCGATCAGCACGAGCGCGTACCGCACCACCGCTGCGTGCGCCGTCCCGATGGTCGGCTCAAGCACCGACCCGGCCTTGCCGGACAGGCCGAGGGTGGCCGCGCTTGCCAGCGCGCAGAACACCACCGCCAGCCCGATGGCCAGGATCTGCTTGGGGATGTTGTCCGGGGTGAGGGAGCGATCATGGAAGCTGTTGTGCGCCCACCCGGAGGCGGCCGCCGCGCCGATCGCCAAGACCAGCGCGATGATCGACTTCCAGGGTCTGGTTTTGGCCTTCACCTTGGCCACCTGTGCGGACAGGTCAACCTGCGTCCCGTCTGACAAGTGCATGGGCCCGATCCTACCGGTCTGGGACTGCTGTGGCCGGTGGGATCGGGCCTGTTCACGTGGGACTTATCACGCTGGAGTAGGAATTGTGCAGAACGGCGGAGTCGTCAGGAGATGAGCGGCTTGCCGACCGGCAGCAGGATCCTGCCGCCGATGCCGGCCGAGATGCCCGCCGCGGAGGTGTACCAGGCGACCAGTGCGGTCGCGAGGCCGAGGTAGCCGCCGACCTGGGTGAGACCGATGCTGCTGTTGAAGTTCCCGATGGCGAGGAAGATCTCGGTCAGTTGCAGGAAGAAGAAGACGCCGAAGACCGCCAGGTTCACCTGGGTGGCCATCAGCAGCATGTAGGCGTTGAAGATGGCGAAGGCGACCAGGATCCAGCCGAGGTCGTGGCCGGAGGCGACGGGCGCCACCCGGATCCAGATGAACAGGCCAATCCAGAAGGCGCCGTAGGAGGAGAACGCCGTGCAGGCGAAGACGTTACCTCTCCTGAACTCCCACATGCCCGCGAGCAACTGGGCGATGCCGCCGTAGGCGAGGGCGTACCCGAGGAAGGCAGTGCCCGCCGAGTTGCCAATCGTCCAGCGCGCGTTGACGATTGAGAGGAGGAAGGTGGTAAGTGCGAACGCCGCGAGGCCGAGTGGGCCCGGGTCGGCGATCGATGCGGACGGGGCCGCTTGAACTGCAGGTGTTACTTCGCGGTCTTCACTGACGCTCATAACGTTCCTCCGAGCTCGACCAGTTTCCGGCGACCTGTCCGCCGGACTGGAATTGTTTCCGCCTTTAGCGTAACTCGGACGTAACGCTCCCGCGATAGCTGGCTATGCAAGAAATAAAAGAGATCTCTGTGCGCAGGGGGCAACTGCCGGGGAGAGCCACGAGACAGGATCTGCGGTCGCTCGCGGTAACGACCGCAGATTGTTCTGGAAATATCGACATTTATCAAATAATATTGCGCGGTGTCACGGGTTGGGCTTGCCCGGTGCCGGCGAACATGACGGCGCTGTGAGTAAAGGCGTGTCGGGAAACATGACGGCTGTGTCAGTAAATGCGATGCGACCGGCGGCCGATTTCCCGCCAGGAAGGTCGAAAGCCCCGCCCGTGTGGCGAGCAGTATGACCCGATCGCCCGCCTCAAGCCAGCGCGAGCGCCGAGGCGACCAGTCGAACTTGAGCGTCCCCCGCCCTTGCAGCGCCAGCACGCGGGCGAGCCGGTCCCGCTCCAGATCCGCCAGCGGGCAGCCGGCGATGGACGCGCCCGGCTCGACTCTGACGTCCGCGATCAGCAGCACGTGCCGGCCAACCGCGATGGTACGCAGCACCCGGTGCTCGAGCAGCGCCGCGGCGAACGCGGGCGCGGCCAGGTAGGAGACGGACCGGGAGACGACGTTGGGGACCTTCCGGTGTACCCGCCCGGCTAGGTCATCGTCAAAGAGCCGGAGCACGATGCGCATCTCCGCGTCGCGCATCGCCCTGGCCTGCAGCGCGGCCTCCAGGTTCACGATGTCGCTGTTGGTCACGCAGACCAGCGCGATCGCGCTCTTGATGCCCGCCTGCCGCAGCGTCTTCTCGTCGCAGGCGTCCCCGATTACCACCGGCAGCCGGTGACGGCGGGCGTACCCGACGGCCCGCGCGTTCGGGTCCTCGTCGATGAGGACCGCGTGGAACCCCAGGTCGAACAGCCCGCCGACCACCCGGATGCCCACCTCGCCGCCGCCGACGACGATCACATGCCCGTCGCCCGGCTTGGGCTCGCCCCGGACCCTCCCGGTCAGCCGCGCGCCGACGATGATCGCGGTGACCACCGGGAGCAGCGCCATCCCGTCGGCGGTGAGCAGAACCTGGGCCACCTTCTCCGCGCCGTGGTCGCCCGTGCTGGTCAGCGCGGATCCGGTGAGGTCCATGATCCCCAGGTAGACCACGTTGCCGGCGGCGTACCCGGCCTCGCCCAGCAGGATGAGCCCGGCGATCGCGACCGCGAGCAGGACCGCGAAGATCAGCCCGAACCTGTTCCTGGTCAGCCGCCCGACGAAGGCGCGTGCGGCGCGCCTTGGGTGCCGCCGCGCCCAGGCGAGCTGCCGGGCGCCGCTCCTGGCGAGCCGCCGGCTGGCGCTGCGCGCGGCGCGCAGCGGGTGGCGCCCCCTGGCGGCCGCGTCGCGCGGCGTGCCGTCGGCCACCGCGAGCACCAGGTCGGCGTCGCCGTTGAGGCTCTCCGGAGCGATGAGCTGCGCTGCGGTGCTCAGGTCGTCGGGGATGCTGAGCCCGCAGAGCACGTGGTCGGCGGCCACGTCCGCGCGCTTGGCGACGTGCAGGGTCTGGCCAGACAGCCGCACGTGGCTGGCGTGAGCACCGAGCGCCGCCTCCACCAGGGCCGGCCCGGCCAGCTGGCTGCTCGACAGCACAGTGCAGTCCCGCAGCAGCCCGGTGATGTGATCACCGAGCCGCCGGTTATCGGCGCCGACGACGATGCGCAGGTCGGCGTTGAGCTCCTGGGCGCGCAGCGCGGCATGGAAGTTGGCCAAGTCGTCCCAGCCGACGAGCGCCGCGGCGCGGGCCGTAGCCACGCCCGCCTCGCGGAGCGCGTTGCTGGTCAGCTCGGGGCGCTCGACTACGGTCACCCCCGGAAGCGTGCTCATGCGGGGGCCGTGGTTCTTCGTCCGGTCCGGGACGACGATCACGACCGTCTCGTTGTACCGCCGGGTCAGCTCCCGGCTGATGCGGTAGGCGAGGGGAGTGTCACCGCAGACGATGAGATGGTTCCCGGGCGACGGGTGCGCCAAGGGGTGCGGGGGCGTGGCCTGCATAGCCTAGAGAGTATTGCCAAGGTCATATCGGTGATCGGCCCTGTAGTATGAAAGGGCCTGCCTCCGAGAGGAAGGGTGCCCATGGCCAGCGATGACCCGATTCGTGCGTCAGACGCCGACCGTGAGGTCGTGGTTGCCTCGCTCCGAGACGCATATACGGCGGGGCGGCTGGACCTGGATGAGTTCGACGAGCGGACGTCGGCCGCCTACGAGTCCAAGACGTGGGGCGATCTGCGGCGGCTGACCATCGATCTGCCCGCCCAGCCGATCCTGGGCGGCGACGTCCCCGGCCGGCCGTTCGCAAGCCAGCTGCCGCCCGGCCAGCTCCCGGCGCACCCGCCCAGGGACACCATGCCGCCGGTCCGCCGCGGCCGGCCGGTCGGGTTCCTCATCCCGCTGTTCGTGTGGATCGTGATCATGTCCCGCGCCCCGTCGGGGGGCGGCTTCGGCGTCGTGGTGGTCAGCACGCTGTTGCTCGTGGTGATCATAAGCGCGCTGCGGCGGCATTGAGCCTTTTCCCCTGCCGTCACGCTCGCAGGTACCTGTGGATCTGGACGTTAGCTATGAATACGCTAACGGCTTAGACGGGCACGGTCCGTAACGTTACTCTTGTAAAGTCGTTGCGATGCCTCTCAACGACCCCATTGCCCAGCCTGAGACCGACGACAGCGGCCCGGTAACCGAGGGCCCGCCGCCCGCAAGCACCTGGCGGGACGCCGGATCCGGCCGTCGGCGCTTGCGCGGTCTGTGGCTCAAGTTGAGCGGAGTCGTAACAGCAAACCGTGCGTTCAGCAGCATTCTTCTCGCCGCCGCGCTGCTGCGGTTCGTCGTGATGCTCGGCTACCCGCCGGCCATGTTCTTCAACGACAGCTACAACTACCTGACGGACGCGGTCACCAGGACCCCCGACATGGTGCGCGGCGGCGGGTACCCGCTCTTCCTCTGGGTGCTGCTGCCGTTCCACAGCCTGAACGTGGTCAGCGGACTGCAGGCGCTGATGGGGCTGGCGATGGGCACCGGGATCTACGCCGTGCTGCGGCACCGGGGGCTGCCGTGGTGGGGAGCGACGATCCCCGCACTGCCGGTGCTCTTCGATGTGTTCGAAATCCAGCTCGAGCACATGGTCGCCGCCGACGTGCTCTTCTACACCCTGGTCACGCTGGTGCTCGTGCTGCTGTGCTGGTGGGACCGGCCGCCGCTGTGGATCGCGGTGCTCGTCGGGCTGGCGACCGGGTACGCGACCACTGTCCGCGCGGTGGGGGAGCCGCTGCTGGTGCTGGTGGTGGTCGGCATGCTGCTGCGCCGGATGGGTTGGCGGCGCGTGGTGGCCACCGCAGTGGCGGGAGTGGCGCCCATCCTCGGCTACATGGTCTGGTTCCACTCTTTTACCGGCAAATACGCGCTGAACGAGTCGACCGGGACGTTCCTCTACAGCCGAGTGCAGTCCTTCGCCGACTGCAACCGGATGGATCCCTCGGCCGAACTGCGAGTGCTCTGCGACCCGCGGGCGCTGAAGGACCGGCCGTCGTCCCAGGAGTACCTCTGGTCGAACGACACGCCGCTGGCGAAACTGACCGGTGACAACAACGTCAACCGGTTCACCCCGCAGATCGAGTCGCTGACCATGAAGTTCGCCGAGCGCGCGATCGAGAAGCAACCGCTCGACTACGTCAAGGTGGTGGCCTCGGACACGCTGAGGACCTTCCGCTGGACGCGGCAGGGCACCAACGACACGGGCAGCGGCTCGGTCGGCAACCTAGAGGGATCCGGGTCGAAGTTCCGCTTCGAGTCCACCGTCGAGGCCGTTCCTAGCTGGGTGACCGGCGAGACGGCCGTCGCGGCCCGCGACTTCGGCGCCGGCGCGTCCGGCGACAGCCAGCCGTCGATCGTCGAGCCCTGGTCGGGGTTCCTGCAGGCGTACCAGAAGGTGTTCTACCTGCGCGGCCCGTTCGTGTTCCTGTTCGCGGCGGCCGGAGCGGTCGGCGTCTGGCTCGGCATCCGCCGCCGCACCCGCGTCCCCGGCACCGGCTGGGGCGGCCTTCCGCTGCTCCCGTGGCTGGCAGGCGTCGCGCTGATCGTGCTGCCCCCGATGACCGCCGGCTTCAGCTACCGCTACGTCCTGGCGGCGGTTCCCGCGGTCTGCCTGGCGGCAGGGCTTGCCTTCTGCGGGCGCGGGTCGCTGATCACCTGGCTGCGCGGCCTGACGAGGGCCAGGAGCGAGCGTCCCCCGAAGCCGCCGCCTAGCCGCGCGACCGGCGTCCACTTTGCATAGTTCCCGGACTTTTTTTCGACTTTGCATAGCTCCCGGCATGCCGCACTGAAACGCTATTATGTCCGGGAGCTATGCAATGTCCGGGAAGTAGTGCCGCGTCAGTAGCCGCCGCATGACATTTGCCTGCCCTGAGGCAGCGGGGCGACCCGGACGGCCTGATCGTGACCCCGGCTGTGTCGGCCGTTACATCTGGTGGCTAGCGGAGCGGCCACGGCTGGACACTGGCGTTCTCTCCGCTCGGTCCGGGCTAACCGGGGCGATGCGCACGAGGCTGTTGTACGTGACAAGGGCGATTGCCAGATGCATGACCATGAGCACCGCGACTGCCTTGGGCGGCTGGCCCTTGACGAGGATGTACAGGTCCGGGAGCCAGAGCACCAGCGTCACCAGCACGGCCATCCACCTGAACAGCCAGCGGGGTGAAGAGCTAATCCGGGTGACAATGGGCCAGGCCACGCAGGCGATAACGACGCCGATGACCGTCAGCTTGGCGTAATCGGAGAACTGGAAGTGGACGTATCCCTTGGTCGTTGGGAAGATGGCGGTGCCGATCACCACGAGCAGGGCGTCGGCGGCCAGCGATCCGGCAACCGAGACGACCGAGGCGGCTACCACCCGGGCGGCCGAGGGCTGCCGGTGAGCGGGCGCGAAGTCCACGCGGAAAAGGCTCAGCACGCGGCCGAGTGACGGCGGCAGTTGAGCAGTCAAGATCTCTCCCCGTGATAAGCGCTGTTGCGCCAAGATAGTGCGCGGCGGGCCCGCGAGGCGACCGCCCGGAGAACGAAGTTCCGGGTCCCGGTCTCATACTCAGGTCGGATAGCGACCGCGATGACCGCTCGAATAAATGACCTTAGCTGCGTTGATCGGTCGTGGGCAGCGTCAGCTGATCTTGCTGGCCGCCGCCTCGTCGATCAGGAACAGGGTCCGCTTGGTGCCCTGCGCGCCGGCGGCCGGGAGCTTGTCCTCCGGCTCGTCGGCGAGCGCGCCCGCGACCGCCTCCGCCTTCTCCGCGCCGGACGCCAGGATCCACACCTCGCGCGCGGCCCGGATGGCGGGGAACGTCAGCGAGATCCGCGTCGGCGGCGGCTTGGGCGAGTTCCGCACCGCGACGACCGTGCCCCCCGCGTAAGCGGCGGGGGACTCTGGGAAGATCGACGCGACGTGGCCCTCCGGCCCGATGCCGAGCATGAGCACGTCGAAGGCCGGAACCGCCACGCCGCCCGGTGCCGCCGACGACGAGCCTGCGACGTCGGCGAGCTCGGCCGCGTAGCGCGCGGCGGCCGCATCGACGTCGTCGCCGTCGGGGCCGTCCGGGCCGGCCATAATGTGCACCCGCGCCGGGTCAACGGGAATGTGGTCGAAGAGCGCGGCGCGGGCGCCGGTCTCGTTCCGGTCGGGGTCGCCCTCGGGCGCGAACCGCTCGTCGCCCCACCAGAAGTCCACCAACCGCCAGTCCACCGCGTCCCGCGCGGGCAATGCGGCGATCGCCGCCAGGACCTTCGTGCCGATCCCGCCGCCGGTTAGCACCAGGTGGGAGCCGCCGTCGGCGGCGAGGGCGTCGGCCGTGCACGTCACCAGCCGGGCTGCCGCCGCTGCCGCGAGAAGATCCCCGTTGGCGTGGATGAAGACCTCACGTCTGCTCATTCCCTCAACCTCCCCCTGGTGCGGCGGTTACGCGTCGTCGCCCGGCTCGCCGGAGAATTCCTCCTCGTGCACTTCCTCTTCCATTATGACCGCGGCCGGGTGCGTGTCCGCGTGGTGCAGCGTTTCCGCGTACACCTCATCCGGGTCGAGCCGCCGCAACTCCTCCGCCAGCAGCTCGGGGATATCGCGCCGGTGCAGCGCCACCATCCGGTCGGCCCGTCCCGGCCAGGAGAGCGTGGCGGTCCGGCCGTCGGCCCGGGTGATCTCGATGTCCCCCGCAACCGTGACGAACTTGGAGCGGGTGATTCCCGGCCCGCCGGATTCGGTCCGCGCCACCGGCACGCCGAGCCGCAGGGACAGCCACGCTACCATCAGGTCGGCGGTGGGGTTGCCCTCCTCGGCGGCGATCTCGGCGGCGGTGATCTCGGGGTGCGCCTGGTCCAGCGTGGCCGCGAGCAGCGAGCGCCAGGGCGTTGCCCGGGTCCAGGCGAAATCGGTGTCGCCCGGCTGGTACGCCGCGGCGAGACCCGCCAGCATGTGCAGGGGCGCCTCGGCCGCCGCCGAGTCGGTCACCCGCCGCTGCGCCAGCACGCCCAGCGGGTGCTTGGCCGGCTGGTCCGGCGCGTTGTCCGGCCACCAGGTGACCACGGGCACGTCGGGCACCAGCAGCGGCGCGGCCACCGAGTCGGCGTGCTGTCCCAGCGGACCGTACATGCGCAGCACGATGGTCTCGCCAGGCGAGGACTCGCCGACGCGGATCTCAGCGTCGAGCCGGGAGTCCGCCTTGGGCTTGCGGGTGATCACCGCGAGCACCCGGCACGGGTGCTCGCGCGCCGCCTGGTTGGCGGCGCGGATCGCGTCGTACTGCGCCGCCTCATCGGTCACGATGATGAGCGTCAGCACCATGCCAAGCGTCATGCCGCCGAGCCGGTGCCGCGCCTCGGTCAGCGCCTGTGAGATGGCACCGGTAGTGGTGTCGGTCAGGTCGATCGTCATCGGCGTTCGTTCTCTCCCTTAACAGCCCTCAGCAGTCTTCTTCGGACCTCAAGGCCCTTAAAGCCGACGCCAGGCGCGGCCGTCGCGCGCCATCATCGCGTCAGCGGACGCGGGCCCGGCCGAGCCCGACACGTACTGCTCCGGCTTGGTGTTCTCGGCCCAGAACTCCTCGATCGGGTCGAGGATGCGCCAGGAGAGCTCGACCTCCTCCTGCCGCGGGAAGAGCGGCGGGTCGCCGATCAGCACGTCCAGGATGAGCCGCTCGTAGGCCTCGGGCGAGGCCTCGGTGAACGACTCGCCGTAGGCGAAGTCCATGTTCACGTCGCGGACCTCCATCGCCGACCCGGGTACCTTCGACCCGAACCGCACGGTGACGCCTTCGTCCGGCTGGACCCGGATCACCAGGGCGTTCTTGCCGAGCTCCTTGGTGTCGGTGGCGGCGAACGGCAGGTGCGGCGCGCGCTGGAACAGCAGCGCGATCTCCGTCATCCGCCGCGTAAGCCGCTTGCCGGTGCGCAGGTAGAACGGCACGCCCGCCCACCGCCGGGTATCGACCGACAACCGCACCGCCGCGTAGGTCTCGGTGTGCGAGTAGGCCGGGATACCGTCCTCCTCCAGGTAGCCGACCACCTGCCGGCCGCCCTGCCAGCCCACCGAGTACTGGCCGCGCGCGGTGCCGGCGGCGAGGTCGGCCGGGAGCCGCACCGCGGAGAGGATCTTCTCCTTCTCCTGGCGGAGCGAGTCCGCGTCGAACGACACCGGCTCCTCCATCGCCGTCAGCGCCAGCAGCTGCAGGAGGTGGTTCTGGATGACGTCCCGGGCCGCGCCGATCCCGTCGTAGTAACCGGCCCGGCCGCCGACCCCGATGTCCTCCGACATGGTGATCTGCACGTGGTCGACGAAGCCCCGGTTCCAGACCGGCTCGTACAGCGTATTGGCGAACCGCAGCGCGAGGATGTTCTGGACCGTCTCCTTGCCGAGGTAGTGGTCGATCCGGAACACCGACTCGGGGGGAAAGACCGCGTCCACGATCGCGTTCAGCTCCTGGGCCGACTCCAGGTCGCGGCCGAACGGCTTCTCGATCACCACCCGCCGCCACGGCGCCGGCCCGCCGGTGACTGGCGCGGGACCGGGGTCGGACAGTCCCGACCGCTTGAGCTGCTCGACCACGGTGGGGAAGAACTTCGGCGGGATCGACAGGTAGAACGCGTAGTTCCCGCCGGTGCCCCGGTCCTGGTCGAGCTCGCGCACGGTCTGCGCCAGCTGGTCGAACGCCTCGTCGTCGGTGAACTCACCCGGGACGAACCGCACGCCCTCGGACAGCTGCTTCCAGACCGTCTCGCGGAAGGGCGTGCGCGCGTGCTCCTTGATCGCCTGCTCGGTGATCGCCGCGAAATCCTCGTGCTCCCAGTCCCGGCGGGCGAACCCGACCAGCGAGAAGCCGGGCGGCAGCAGGCCGCGGTTGGCCAGGTCGTACAGGGCGGGCATCAGCTTCTTGCGCGCCAGGTCACCAGTGACGCCGAACATCACCATGACGCATGGGCCGGCGACCCGCGGAATCCGGCGGTCCCTCGGGTCGCGCAGCGGGTTGTCTAGCCCGAGCGCGGCCGCGATCACCCCCGGGTTCGCCGGAGCCGGCCCTCGGGTGCCGGCGTTCGGCTGGTCCATGATCGGAACCTCCAAGTTCCTCTGCCAACAGCAGCTAGCGACCGCTAGGAGTTCAGGTTCAGCTCGTTCTGGATGGTCTGGAGCATTTCGGTCCAGGAGACCTCGAACTTGGAGACGCCCTCGTCCTCGAGGACCTGGACCACGTCGTCGTAGCCGATGCCGAGCGCCGCAAGGTCGGCGAAGACCTTACGGGACGCGTCGTAGGTGCCGTGCACCGTGTCGCCCGCGAACACGCCGTGGTCGGCGGTGGCGTGCAGGGTGCCCTCGGGCATCGTGTTCACGGTGTCGGCGACGACTAGGTCGACGACGTACATGGTGTCGGGGAAGGACGGGTCCTTGGTGGACGTGGACGCCCAGAGCGGCCGCTGGACCTTCGCGCCCTTGGCCGCGAGCGCCCGCCAGCGGTCGGTGTCCAGCTTCTGCTCGTACAGCTCGTAGGCCAGCCGCGCGTTGGCGATGGCCGCCTTGCCCTTCAGCGCCGCCGCCTCCGGCGCCGCGATCGCGGCCAGCCGCTTGTCGACCTCGGTGTCCACCCGGGAGACGAAGAACGACGCCACCGACGCGATCGCGCTGATGTCGTGCCCGTTGGCGGCGGCGGCCTCAAGGCCGGCCAGGTAGGCGTCGATGACCTCGCTGTACCGCTCCAGGGAGAAGATGAGCGTCACGTTGACCGAGATCCCCTCGGCGAGCGTCGCGGTGATCGCGGGGACGCCCTCGGCCGTCGCCGGGATCTTGATGAAGACGTTCGGCCGGTCGACCAGCCACCACAGCTGCTTGGCCTCGGCGATCGTCGCCGCGGTCTTCCGCGCCAGCCGCGGGTCGACCTCGATCGACACCCGCCCGTCCAGGCCGGCCGACGCGTCGTAGGCCGGCCGGAGCACGTCGGCCGCCCAGCGGATGTCGAACGTCGTGATCATCCGCGACGCCTCGTCGACCGACACGCCACGCAGGGCGAGGTCCTTGATCTGCGCCTCGTACGCGTCGCCCTTGGCGAGGGCGTTGGCGAAGATCGTCGGGTTCGACGTGACCCCGACGACGTGAAAGTCCTTGATGAGGCTGGCCAGGTTGCCGGTGGTGAGCCGGTTCCTGCTGATGTCGTCGAGCCAGATCGATACCCCGGCCTCGCTGATTTGCTCGAGCACGTCGCTCATGTCTGTCTTCTTTCTTATGTCTCTAAGTGTCGGTGAAGTCTGTCGGCCTGGCTAGGCCCGCGTCGCCGCGATGGACGTCCTGGCGGCGGCGGCCACCGCCTCCGCGGTGACGCCGTACTCCCGGTAGAGCGCTTCCGCCGAGGCCGACGCGCCGTAGTGGTCGACGCCGACCGACGCGCCCGCGTCGCCGACGTAGATCCTCCACGGCGGCGTGATGCCCGCCTCGACCGATACCCGCGCCCGCAGCTCCCGCGGCAGGACCTCGTCGCGGTAGGCGGCGTCCTGCCGCTCGAACCACTCCACG
This sequence comes from uncultured Actinomycetota bacterium, assembly GCA_963844925.1. Classification (GTDB taxonomy): domain Bacteria; phylum Actinomycetota; class Actinomycetes; order Streptosporangiales; family Streptosporangiaceae; genus Trebonia. The sequence goes on from CAWJQG010000008.1 coordinate 159,542, forward strand.
CAGGGCATCGACACGACCCGCGCCGAGATGCCCTCGGCCGCGAGCAGCTCGCGCGCCGCGATCGCGATCTGCACCTCGGAACCGGTGCCGATCAGGATGACGTCATCGCCGTCGGCCATCACGTACGCGCCGCGTGCCACCCCGTCGGCCGACGCGTACTTCGTCCGGTCGAACGTCGGCACGTTCTGCCTGGACAGGCAGAGCCCGGCCGGCCGGTCGGTGGTCTCGAGGATGGTCTTCCACGCGACGACGGTCTCGTTCGCGTCGGCCGGGCGGACAACGTCGAGGTGCGGGATGTTCCGCAGCGACCAGAGGTGCTCGACCGGCTGGTGCGTCGGGCCGTCCTCGCCGAGCCCGATCGAGTCGTGCGTCCAGACGAAGGTGACCGGCTGCTCCATCAGCGCCGCGAGTCGGACGGAGCCGCGCATGTAGTCGCTGAACTGCAGGAACGTGCCGCCGTAGGGCCGGGTGTAGCCGCTCAGCACGATTCCGTTGAGTATCGAGCCCATGCCGTGCTCGCGGATGCCGAAGTGCAGCGTCCGGCCGTAGGGGTTGCCCTGCCACATGTCGGTCTGCCGGTTGGACGGGATGAAGGACGGCTCGCCCTCCATCGTCGTGTTATTGGACTCGGCCAGGTCCGCCGACCCGCCCCACAGCTCCGGCAGCACCGGCGCGAGCGCGGTGAGGATCTTGCCGGACGTCCGCCGGGTGCCGGTGCCCTTGTCATCGGCCGGGAAGACCGGCAGCGCCGACGTCCACCCCGCGGGAAGGGAGCGCGCCGCCAGCCGGGCGAAGAGCGCGGCCCGTTCGGAATTCTGGTCTTCCCAGCTCTTGAACTTCGCGTCCCACTCGGCGTGGGCGGCCTTCCCGCGGTCGGCGACCTCGCGGGCGCGGGAGAGGGCCTCCTGCTCGACCGGGAAGTTCACCGCGGGGTCGAACCCGAGGATCTCCTTGGTCGCGGCCACCTCGGCGGCGCCGAGCGCGGCGCCGTGCGCGGCCCCGGTGTTCTGCTTGGTCGGCGCGGGCCAGCCGATGATCGTGCGCAGCTGGATGAACGAGGGCTTGTCGGTGACGGCCTTGGCCGCCTCGATCGCGTCGTAGAGCGCGTGCACGTTCTCCTGGTAGGCGCCGTCGGCGGTGATCCAGCTAACGTGCTGCACGTGCCAGCCGTAGGCGGCGTAGCGGGCGGCGGTGTCCTCATCCTTGGCGATCTGAGTGTTGTCCTCGATCGAGATGTGGTTGTCGTCGTAGATCAGGATCAGGTTGCCCAGCTCCTGCACGCCGGCGATCGAGGAGGACTCGTGGGTGATGCCCTCCTCCATGTCGCCGTCGGAGGCGAACGCGTAGACATAGTGGTCGAACGGAGACTCGCCAGGCGCGGCGTCCGGGTCGAGCAGCCCGCGCTCGCGGCGGGCGGCCATCGCCATGCCCACCGCGTTGCCAACCCCCTGGCCGAGCGGCCCGGTGGTGACCTCGACGCCCGGGGTCAGCCCGTGCTCGGGGTGCCCGGGGGTGATGGAGCCCCACTTGCGCAGCGCCTTCAGGTCGTCCAGGGTCATCCCGTACCCGGACAGGTAAAGCTGGATATACAACGTCAGCGACGAGTGCCCGCAAGAAAGCACGAACCGGTCCCGCCCCGGCCACTTCGGGTCGGCCGGGTCGTGCCGCATCACCCGCTGGTAGAGCAGGTAGGCGGCGGGCGCGAGTGACATCGCGGTCCCCGGGTGCCCGTTCCCTGCCTCCTGCACGGCGTCCATCGCGAGGACGCGGATCAGGTCGACGGCGCGCTCATCGGTCGCGGTCCAGTCAAGGGCGTGGTTGCTCAACTTGAGTCCCTTCTGCAGAGTCTCTGGCGTTTGCCGCCTCAGGAGGAAAGCGCGCGGCGGGACGCGGGCGGGCTTGCGCCCGCCTGTGGTCAACCCTGCCCACGTAGGCAAAGCCTATCCCGACCCGTGCGCGGCGGAACGTGCGGGGCGGACCGTTTTCACAAGGTTCACCGTATCGTTGGTCTAGACCACCTGGGGTGGACGGTCTACACCAATTCCGACATATCGCGGACGCGGTGAGACAGCGGGGCTGGTCGGCGGTTACCTGATCATGTGCCGCGTGTTCGGCGGCCTCATCCTGGTGCTCGTCCGGGACCGCCGCCGCATGGCCGGCCATCCTCCGCTACCTCAAGTTCAACCCCGAAAGCCGCCATGGAACGTGCCGTTGCTCCGCCTCCGACCGCCCCGTAAGAACCACGTAAGCGCGGGCGTGCGCTAATAGCGGGATTGCCAGTTACGCTACTAAAAGCAAGCGGTTAGCTCCGTTAGGTGGTGGGCGGTGGGCGTCGATCGGCCCGACGATGACGACACCCCCCTTGAGTCGGCTGATGCGCATGAGGTTCCAGAAGACGCTTCGGGTCGCGGCGGGCCGGAGGCGGCCGACGAAGAGGCGCTACCGGCGGAGCGTCTCCAAGCGCACGCGGAACTGCGCGTCAACGCAGCCGACGCCTACCGCGCCTACACCGTCGACCAGGGCTGCGACCGAGTCCGCGAAACCGAAGAGACCGTGACAACCCCCGCCATGCGCCGCATAGAGGCCGAAGACCCGAGCCGGACCCTCGTCGGCCTAGAGTTCCGCCTCAAGGGCCGCGAGCGCCTATCGGAGAAGGTCGCCGAGGCGGTCGAAGAGCGGGGCCATTCTCTCGCGGAGGCGTTCGGTTTTGTGAAAGACGCGATCCGGTACACCTTCTGCTATCCCGAAAATCGCTATTCGGAGGGCGTGCTCGCGGACTGCGAGCGGCTCGAAGCCGAGGGCTTTGGCCGCTTCGATCGCAAGAACTCCTGGGACGAAGACGAGTACAAAGGGATCAACAGCCGCTGGCGCGCTCCCGACGGTGAACAGCTCTTTGAGGTCCAGTTCCATACCCAGGCAAGCTTCGAGGCGAAGCAGGAGACGCACTGGGCCTACGAACGGCTGCGGGCGCTGCCGGAGGACGAGGTCGAGGTGCGCCAATTGCGCGCCTACCAGCGAGAAGTAACTGCGAAGGTTCCCATCCCGCCGAGTGCGGCGGAGATCCCCGACTACCGTTACCCATAGGAGATGCACACGATGTCGACGAAGATCACCTACTACGCCATCGTCGATGACACGAGCAGCCGCGACGAGCCCGCAGGAGTGTTGCGCCGCATCGAGCACGACCACGGCGAGCGCGACGAAGCTTTCACCCGCAGCCTCGAATGGAAGCGCAGCGCATCCCTCTACTCCTATGAACGCGGTAACGCGGACGCCGAGTTCTACGAGATCTCCGAGGACGAGGCGAACCAGATCGTGGGTCGCATTCGCCGCACCGTGACTGGCGATAGTTAGACGCTGGAGCCGAGACCGCTGGCGTGGCCACGTTGGGCTGTGATTTGACCGCGAGAGTACCGTTTGAGGTGTGTTGCTCTCCGCCCAAGGTTCTGTGCTGCTCCTGCTTGACCTGCAAGAACGTCTGATACCCGCGATACATGACGGCGACCTCGTGGTGGCTAGGGCGGTGCGCGTCGCCCAGGCGGCGAAGCTGCTCGGCGTGCCGGTGCGCGCGACCGAGCAGTACCCGGCCGGCCTGGGCCCGACCGTGCAGCCGCTGTCGGCTTACCCCAACGCGGTGCTGGCGAAGACGATGTTCTCCGCGCTTGACGATCCCGATTTCCCCGCGCTGCTGCCGGTTGGGTCGGTGGAGATCGTCGTCGCGGGATGCGAGGCGCACGTCTGCGTGCTGCAGACGGTCCTCGGCCTGCTTGCCCTGGGGCACAGGGTGGTCGTGGTCGCCGACGCGATCGGGTCGCGCGACCCGGCCGACAAGGCGGCCGCCATCGACCGGGCCAGGCAGCACGGCGCGGAGATCGTCACCTCGGAGATGGTGCTCTTCGAATGGCTGCGCGACGCGCGGCACCCCCGGTTCCGCGAGGTGCAGCAGCTGCTCAAGTAAGCGAGCGCGTCAGTACGCGGTCGCGTCCTCCAGTTTCCCCAGCCAGTCGGCGAAGGCCTCGGTCCCGGCAAAGGTCTCGTCGGCGAGGTCGAGCAGCCGCGCGTCGGTCTCTTCGCCGTGGTCGATCACCAGCGCGTACCCGCCGGCGTCACGCGCCTTCGTCAGCGCCGGGATGTCCCCGAGATCGTCGCCGGCGCAGGCGAACGCGGTCAGGTCCCCGTGCGCGGCCAGCAGCGCGGAGATCGCCGTTCCCTTATCCACGTTGATCGGCGGACGCAGCTCCTCGACCAGCTTGCCCGGTTCCAGCCGCAGCCCCGTCTCGTCCGACACCCGTGCCGTCGCCCGGCGCACCTGATGCGCGGCGGTATCACGGTCCGGCGCCTGCCGCCAGTGCACCGCGATCGAGACCGACTTGTCCTCCACCCGGATGCCCGCCAAGCCGGCCAGCAGCTCCCGCAGCTTTTGCCCGGCCTCGCGGACCGGACCCAGCCACTCCTCGGCCGCCGGCGCGATCTGCCGCGCGCCATCGAAGGACTGCTCCATCCCGTACGACCCGAGCAGCGGCACCCCGGGCGCCTGGACCCGCTCCTCGAGGAACCCCACCGGCCGACCCGAGATGACCGCCACCAGCCCCAGCCCGCCGGCCAGCCGCGCGAGGCTCCTGGCGACTCGATCCGGCATCGCGCTGGTCGTCGGGTCGGCCACGATCGGCGCCAGCACCCCGTCGAAGTCGAGCACCAGCCCGGCCCGCCCCGGATCCGCCGCCAGCGCCTCAAGCGCGGTGCGCCCCCCCGCCTGACCTCTCATCGCAGTCCTCCCGACACCTCGCCAGTTACCTCGACTCTCCTACCCCTCGCGCCGCGGAACCCCACACCACAACGAAAGCGACAGAGACCCGTAGTATTACGGCAAGGTCCGTTGCCACTGGTTATACGTCATCCGTGGGAGAAGCGTGTCCGGAACACCAAGCTCGCAACTGGGAGTAGAGATTGCCGCGGCTAGGCCAGAAAGGCCGCCGTATGTCGGGGGACCGCGTTTCTCTGAAGCTAGCTGGGGTGCGGCGGTCAGGACCACGGCCGATAACCTCGAAGGTGAACTCCTGCGTGTCCGCCAAGGTGAGCTAAAGCTGACACCCAGCGGGAGACCGTTGGCGGACTACGAGATCATCGAGCAGGCGATCAAGCAGGCCCGGATTTACGCCGACGGGCAATCTCAACTGGCGGGCGATGGGAAGCACCGGCGGATCCGGTGGCTATGGCACGAGGCGAAGTCATGGTGGACCGGTTCCGACGTTGACGAGGCGTGGCGAGCGCTTCACAGGGGCAGCCAGGCGCTGCTCATGGTCGAAGATGACGCCGTGGTCAAGTCGCAACTGGGTGGCATGGCGGCCGCCGTGGTGACAGCCCTCAGTCCCGGGGATATCCGGGAGAAGGGCTACCTCAAGACTTTGGAGCAGCTCGCATCGCCGAGCGTAAAAGAGATCAGCCCGGAGGATCGGGACCAGCTGCGGGTTATCCGCAGTGATTGCGACAGCTCTTTCGATGCCGCGCACGGCGATGCTCGTACCTTCCGCAATACCCTGATTCAGGTTGGCGTGCTACTGGCCGTCGTTCTCGCCGGGGTCGCCCTAATCGCGGCCGGGGACAAGGGCTTCCGATCAGTGTTCTCGGGCGCTGGGAGCGCCCCCGGTCCCTGGTACGTCTTCGAACTGGAGATAACCGCCTCCCTGGCCGGCCTGACGAGTGCCGTGCTGGCGCTGCGCAGCTACACGGGTTTCCAGTTCACCTACGGACTGCCATTCGTGCAAGCGTGGCTCAAGGGCGGCGCGGGCGCGGCCACTGGCCTCATGGGCGTGCTCTTGGTGCAATCAGGCATCATCAGCTCCCTGAAGCCACAGGCTGGCGGCGCCATTCTGGCCACTGCCATCGTCTTCGGATCCACCCAGTACTTGTTCACGCGACTGGTCGACCAGCACGCCCAGGGCATTCTGCGATCGGGCGGCTTGCCTAACGATCCCTCCACTAATCCGCAAGCCCCCACCGGGGTCACGCCCCCGGACCTCACGTCCACGAGCGCCAGCTAGGGAGCCCCGGCTAGATATAACCAAGATAACAGCAAGAAGCGTCCGAGCGCCAGCCCGGCCCGCCCCGGATCCGCCGCCACCGCCTCAAGCGCGGTGCGCCCCCCCGCCTGACCTCTCAGCGCAGTCCTCCCGACACCTCGCCAGTTACCTCGACTCTCCTACCCCCGTCGCGCCGAACCCCACACCACACCGGTCGAAGGGTCCGGCTGGCCTTATCCGATCAGTCACAGGCTGGCGGCGTCATTCCGGCCACTGCCATCGTCTTCGGATCCACCCAGTACTTCTTCACGCGGCTGGAATCTATGGTCAAGGCCGTGATCACGAAGGTTTGCTGCACTTATACGATACGGATCCTTCGCCATAAAAAAAGTCTTCGTGATCATGGCGATACGGCCCGTTACCGGACGCGCCGCCCGAGGCGCCCGATCGCCCGCTCGAACGCGGCCGCGATGTGCCGGTAGCCGGTGGCGTTGGCGTGGATGTTCGGCCCGACCGGGGAGGGGGCGCACATCCAGGTCCACTCGCAGATCCGCGCCACGTTGAGCGGCACGGTGCCCACGCCCGGCAGCGGGCCGGTGGTGGTGAAGTCGGTCGTGCTGAACGCGTCCTGCACGTCGGCCGTCACCGCGCCGAAGGCGCGGTAGCTCTGGCCGAGCAGCTGGTTGAGCGACTGGTCGAGTGAGACGCTCTCGGTCGCCACCTGCTGCCCGGCCTGGCCGGTCAGGTACTCGGCGAGGAACGGGTCGTACAGGTTCATGCCCGCGATCACGGTGCCCGGCCCGGCCGCCTCGCGCAGCGCGCCCAGGATGAGCGGCAGGTTGTGCCCGACGGTGTCGAACCCGGTGGTCACGCAGGACGTGCTGAGGCCGGCGGCGGACACGCAGCCGTCGATGTCGTTCGCGCCGATGTCAATCGTGATCAGCTTGACCTGCGACCGATGTGCCGTGATGAACGCCAGCGCGGCCGCGAGCTGCGAGCCCTGCGGGTACGTGCAGGGGGAGCCGGCCCCGGTCAGCATGGACGTGCTGGTCTCCCCGGGGCAGCCGAGCTTCACCAGCGTGAGCGCCCCGCCGAACGCGCGCTTGTAGTGCGCGGACAGGTCGTTGGCGTATCCGGCGTCGGTCTCGATGCTCTGGCCCAGCGTGACCCCGGGCGGCAGCGGCGGCGTGGCCGGCTGCACGCCCTGGGCGAGGGAGTCGCCCAGCGCGACGTAGTAGACGGGATGTCCGTGGCGGCCGGACGGGGCCTGCCGCGGGCCGGCGGGCGGGCGCGACGGCGACGCCGCGGCGCTGGCCGAGGCGAGGCCGAGGAGGAGGACTCCGACGGCGAGCAGCGCCGTGAGCACCCCGCCTCGCCCCAGCACTCGCGCTGAGCTGGTGCGCGCTGAACTGCCCGCGCCGTGCGGCATCGTTGCCTCCTGGAGTCCCGTCCCCCACAATGAGTCGGCCTAGTATCTGCCGCAGGACGTGGCCGGTCAAGGAAGGTCAAAATCGAGTCTTGCTGAACGGTCGCGTGCTTCGCCTCGCCGGCCAGTTGCTGCAAATGCTGGTGGCAGCGGGGCTGGCTATGCCCCCGGTCCGGCCTCGCCCTACGCCTATTAGTACCTGCCGTACTGCTGCTGCCAGAGGTAGTCCGCCTGCTCCCGGGCGAGCCGCTTGGCCTCGTGCCTGTCCAGGTGGCCGTACCGGTCCTCCTGGAAGTGCTTGTCGATCTCCGCCACGGCGAAGCCGGCCAGGATCTCCTTGCCGAGCTCGTGGTGCTCGACGATCCCCTCGCGCTCGCGGTGGTGCTCGTACATGCGCATGGCCTCGAAGCCGGGCCGCGCCGGCCAGCAGCTCGTGCGAGACCTCGTGGTGGGGCAGCCCGCCGCCGTAGACCTGGTCGTAGGCTTCCCGGGCTTCATGCCGTTCGAAAAATCCCATACGACAGAATCTAGTCCATTCGCGCCGAATGAGCCGTTGTGTCGAGGCAGTCGAATCAGCCGGCGCTCCGGGGGCAATGGCCGCTGGCGCAACCGCCTCCAGCCCTGAGCAGGTTGGCGAATCTTGCGCGTTCGAACGCGCAGAGACAGTCCGATCCCAGTGCGCAACCTCGGCAGTCTGGCGCGTCCCAGTCGCGTGCGTCACATCCTGTCACAAGCGTCACTCAAGTGACCTGCGCGCGGAGCTCTCAGCCGCTAGTGTCTGCAACACACACGGTACACACCCGCGCACGGGAGCAGGGGGCGGGGCGGATGACAGTCAGCCGGGAGAGTGACCCTCCGATTCGCCGAGGGCTGCCCCGGACCCTCGCCATGCTCGGCGCGAGCCGGAGCGCCGACTCGGGGACGGACGGGGTCCGCCCGCTGATCGCCGCGCATCGCCGGGTCTTCCCGAACGCGGACGCGGACCTGCTCCGCCGCGCCTATGCCGTCGCCGACCGCTGGCACGGGGGCCAGACCCGCAAGTCCGGCGCCCCCTACATCACCCACCCGCTCGCCGTGGCGATCCTGCTGGCCGAGATCGGCATGGACACCACGACGCTGGTCGCCGCCCTGCTGCACGACACGGTGGAGGACACCGGCCTCAGCATCGGCGAGGTCAAGGCGGAGTTCGGCGCGGAGGTCGCGGTCCTCGTCGACGGGGTGACCAAGCTCGACGGCTCCCGGTGGGGCGATCACGCCGAGGCGGAGACGTTCCGCAAGATGATCGTCGCCGCCTCCATCGACCTGCGCGTTCTGGTCATCAAGCTCGCCGACCGGGTGCACAACCTGCGCACCCTGGCGTTCCACCCCAAGCGGGAGAATCGCGAGCGGATCGCGCGGGCCTCGATGGAGCTGCTGGTGCCGTTCGCCCAGCGGCTCGGGCTCTATGACTACCAGCGCGAGATGGAGGACCTGTCGTTCGCCAACCTCGCGCCCGAGAAGTACGCGCGGGTCCGCGCGATGGTCCAGGCGACCGCGCCCGCCCGGGACGCCGCCCTGGCCGGCGTCGTGGCCGGCGCACGCGCGGAACTCGCCGCGGTCGGCCTGCGGGCCAAGGTCGAAGTGCGCGGCCGCCACCTGTTCTCGATCCACCGCGAGCTGCCCGGAGCGACCGGCGCCTCCGCCGCGGCCGGTGCGCTGCGGCCCACCGACACCGCCCGGGTCGTCGTCGTGGTGGACGGAACCGAGTCCGACTGCTACGTCGCGCTCGGCGCGCTGCACGGCCGGTGGCGGCCGGTGGAGGACCGGTTCCGCGATTACATCTCCATGCCGAAGTACAACATGTACCGGTCGCTGCACACCGCCGTTCTGGCTGGCGGCGCGGACTACGCGGGCTACGGGGGCGACGGGCACGGCGAGGGGGACGACCTGGTCGGCGTGCTGATCCGCACCCCCGCCATGGACCGGATCGCCACCTACGGGGTGGCCGACCGCATCCGCGAGGCGGGCGGCAAGGACGGCCGGGTCAGCGCGGACATGGCGCGCCAGGCCGACCTGGACTGGCTGAACCGGCTGATCGACTGGCAGCCCCTGGCGGACGCTGCCGACTTCCTCGACGGGCTCCGCGCCGACCTGGGCAACGGCGGCATCGTCGTGTTCACGCCCGGCCGGAACACCGGTCAAGCTCCCGGCCGGCGCCACCGCCGTCGATTTCGCGTACGCGGTCTCGCTGGCGACCGCGGGCACCGCCGTCGGGGTGCTCGTCAACGGGAGGCGCAAGGCGATGGAGAACCAACTGTCGCACGGCCAGGTCGTCGACCTGATTACCGGCCCCTACGCCGACCCGCCGGACTCCTGGCTGACCGCGGCCCGAAGCGGCCAGGCGCGCACCCATCTGAAGGCCGCCATCGCCGTCCGCCAGGCCGAAGAGGCCGCCGCCCGCGGCCGCGCCCAGGTCGCGGCCGCCGTCGGCACCGACGGGGCCGGCCGACCCGACCTGCGCGACGCCGAGGACGACGGCACCGCTTTCAGCGCCGCCCGCCGCCTCGGCTACCCCGACCTCGACGCCCTCTATGAAGCCGTCGGCCGAGGCGACCTCACCCCGGCCGCGTTCTTGGCCGCCCTGACCCCGAACGCGGCGGGGGCGACGGACGGCTCGGACCCGGCGGGCACCGCCAAGCCGCCCGCCGTCCGCCAGTAGCCATCTCCCTGGTCGACGGTGGTGGACAGGTACAGCTGGAGGACGAAGATCCAGATCAGCACCGACAGTGCGACGTGCACCCAGACCAGCCCGGCCGGCAGGTGGTTGAAGTACTGCACGTAGCCGATGATCCCCTGCAGGCCGAGCCCGATGAGCACGATCCAGCCGAGGCGGACCGTCCGCCGCGGCGCGCCCGAGTAGCGCAGCCCGACCACCAGCGCCACCGCCAGCGCCCCGATGAACCAGCCGATGTCGGCGTGCAGCTGGGTGACGGACTCAAGCGAGAAGCGGAACCTGGGCACGGTCGTGAGGTGCCCGTGGGAGTCGATCGCAGTCCCCGCCAGCGGCCCCGTCCCGGTCACGACCGTGCCGGCCGCGAGCATCAGCGCCGTCACCGCCGTCAGCAGGCCGGCCAGCACCCGCAGGTCGATCCGGACCGCCGGGGCGCCGCTGGCCGCAGTCCGCTGTGGGCCCGGCTGACTGCCCGGCCCCGTGCGCTGCCCCGTGCCTCGCTGGTTGTCAGGCTGCTTTCCCGCCTTCTCGAGGTCGACGGTCCGTGCGTGCAGCACCACCGCGGACGTCAAGATGATCGCCGCCGAGAGCAGGAAGTGCACGGAGACCAGCGCCGGGTTGAGCTTGGTGAGCACGACGATACCGCCGATCACGGCCTGCGCGCAGACTCCCAGGGGCAGCACCGCCGCCAGCCAGACCAGGTCCTTCCGCCCGGCGAGCCCGGCTGCCTTCTGCTGCCGGTGCCAGCGGAAGAAGGCGATGAACGTCAGCCCGGCGATTGCGACAAGGGGGAAGTTCAGCAGCCGGTTGCCGAACTCGATCCACGAGTTCAGCAGTGTCTGCCCGCCGCTGTGCGCGGCGAACGCGCTCGATTTCGTGCAGGCGGGCCAGTCCGGGCAGCCGAGACCGGATGAGGAGAGCCGCACCGCCGCGCCGGTCGCGATGACCACCGCATTCGAGATCATCGCGGCCAGTGCCCATCCGTGCAGCGCCCGCACCGTCGGCCGGAGCACCGGGGCGATTAGACGGGAAAGCACGCGCACCATCGTAATGCTCCGTTCACTTGCGCGGTTCGCTCGCATCCGCTTCGGTGCTGACGGGGGTCAGGAGGCCATCGCCGCGCTTCGGCGCGCGCGTGGCGGCGGCTGACGCCGCCGCCACGCAGCAGATGCCGATCCACTCGGCGGGGCCGAGGCGCTGGGACAGGAGCGCCAGGCCAATCAGGGCGGCCACGGCCGGCTGCAGGGACATCCAGACGCCGAAGAGCTGGGCGGAGATGCGGCGGAGCGCCTCAAGCTCCAGCCAGTACGGGATGGCCGAGGAGAGGATGCCGATGGCGGCGCCCACGGCAAGAAAGTCCAGGCGGAACATGTGCCTGCCGCCCGCGGCGACTCCGGGGACCGTCACCACGGCGGCCGCCGCGCACATCGCTATCACCAGCCCGGCGGAGCCGGGCATCCGCTGCCCGGTGCTCTTGCTGCCGATGATGTAGCACGCCCAGGCGGCGCCCGCGGCCATCGCCCAGGCGACGCCGGCCCAGTTCAGGTGGCCGCCCCCGCCGTTGGCGAGCAGGACGACGCCGGCTGCGGCCAGGGCGGCGCAGCCGAGGGCGAGGGCGCGGCGGCGCGCCGACCCGCCGCCGGCCAGCGCGGCGGCGACCGTGACGGTGAGCGGGCCGAGGAACTCGATCGTGACCGCGATGCCCAGCGGGATCCGCGCGAACGCCTGGTAGATGGCGAAGTTCATGAAGCCGAGCGCGACGCCGAAGGCGGCCGCGATCGCGGCGTCCCGCCAGGCGCCCCGGCGTCTCAGGTCGGCGATCGCCCGGGCGGCGGGCCGACCCGCGACGATGACCATGACCAGCGCGCCGGTCCAGAGCCTGAGGGTAGTCACCGAGGCGGGCGGCAGCTGGGTGAACAGGCGGTTGGCGATCCCGGCGCCGGTCTGCACCGATACCGCGCTGGCGAGGACCAGGCTCGCCGGGAGCGCGGCCGGCGCAGTGTTGGCCAGCCCGCCGCCGGCCCGCCCGACGCCGATGGCGCTCGGCGTCCTTACTCCCACCGGAAGTAGCGGATGGCGAGGGTGATGGAGATGACCGCCCACACCGCGAGGGTCACCGCGTCCCTGACCGGGAACGCGACCCCGTTGGCGAGCACGTCGCGGAGCCCGGTCGACAGTGCCCCGGTGGGCAGCGCCTGGAGGAGCGAACGGGCGCCGACCGGGAACTTGTCGAGCGAGAAGACGACCCCGCCGACGCCGAGCAGCACCACGTAGATGAGGTTGGCGGCGGCGAGGGCGGCCTCGGCCCGGAGCGTGCCCGCCAGCAGCAGCGCGAACCCGCTGAACGCGGCGGTGCCGAGCAGGATCAGCAGCGGCACCACGACGATGGCGGCCGGCCCGGCGTCCGGTGACCAGCCCAGCGCGGCGGCGACGATCAGGATGATGACGGCCTGCAGCAGTTCGACGCCGATGACGGTGAGGGTCTTGGCGGCGATCAGGCCGGCCCGCGGCAGCGGAGTCGCGCCGAGTCGCTTGAGCACCCCGTACCGTCGCTCGAAGCCGGTGGCGATCGCCTGGCTGGTGAACGCGGTGGACATGATCGCGAGGGCGATCACGCCCGGGGTGAGGAAGTCGATCCTGGTATAGCCGCCGCCGAAGCTGATCAGCGGCTCGAGGCTGAACGCGGCGAGCAGCAGCAGCGGGATGATCAGCGTGAGGGTGAGCTGCTCGCCGTTGCGGAGCAGCTGTCGTGTCTCGAGCGCGGCCTGCGCGACGACCATGCGGCGCAGCGGCGCGGCACCGGGTTCGGGCCGGAATTTATTTTCCAGGACTTCCGTCATGCGCGCAGATCCCGTCCGGTGAGCTCGAGGAACACGTCTTCAAGCGTGCGCGACTCGATCCGCACGCTGGACGGCAGCACCAGCCGGTCGGCGCACCAGGCGGTGACCGCGGCGAGCAGGGCCGGCTGGATGACGCCGCCGTCCACCTCGATCAGGTAATGCCCGGCGGGCGACTCCTTGGCGGCGCTGCCCGGCGGCAGCGCGGCCAGCAGGCTGTCGGTGTCCAGGCCGGGCTCGGCGCGGAACCGGAGCTGGCCGGCGGACCCGGTGAGCTCGCCCGGGCTGCCGGCGGCGACGACCCGGCCGTGGTCGATGATGATCACGTGGTCGGCCAGCTGCTCGGCCTCGTCCATGTAGTGCGTGGTGAGGATGACCCCGACCCCGTCGCCCCGCAGCGCGGAGACCAGGTCCCAGGTGGCGTGCCTGGCCTGCGGGTCCAACCCCGCCGTCGGCTCGTCGAGAAAGACCAGCTCGGGGCGGCCGATGACGGCGGCGGCGAGCGACAGGCGCTGCTGCTGCCCGCCCGACAGCCGCTTGTACGGGGTCTTCGCTGAGTCGCTGAGGCCGACGATGTCAAGGAGCCACGCCGGGTCGTGTGGTTTCACATGGAACCGACTCAGGGTTTTCAGGTACTCGCCGGCCGGGACGGCGGGCGGGATGCCGCCGGACTGGAGCATCACGCCGACCCGTGGTCGCAGCGCGGCGGTGTCGCGCACCGGGTCGAGGCCGAGGACGCGCACGGCGCCCGCGTCGGCCCCCCGGTAGCCTTCGCAGACCTCGATCGTGGTGGTCTTGCCCGCGCCGTTCGGGCCGAGGATGGCGGTAACCTGCCGGGCGCCGGCGGTGAGGGTTAGCCCGTCGACGGCGGTCACCGGCCCGTACCGCTTCACCAGGCCGGAGATCTCCACGGCGGGCGTACTTTCCACGCACGCAGTCTAAGGGCCGCAGGCGTTCAGCGTGCCTTCCGGGTCCGACATTCTGTAGTAGACAGCTTCTTAAGGCTTTTTACGTCCCGCAGGTGCTTGGGGTCGGCGGGCCAGTCCGGGCCCTCCGGCCAGGCGGCCACCATGGCGGGCGCGGTGGAGTGCGGGTTCCGCGCGTGGGACAGGAACCGCTCCAGCCGGGTCGCGCCTGGGAGCGCGACCCGGGCGGACTTGAGCTGGGCGTGGCAGGCGGCGTCGGCGGCCCCGCAGCTGATCTCCAGCCAGGAGAACTGCTGGGCGCGCAGGTAGACCGGCGGCATGCCGTAGATCGTGTCGATCGCCTCGACCACCGAGGTGCACGAGCCGGTGTTGGCGTAGAAGCCGTCGCCGTGCGCGTGCAGCTCCGGGTGGTGGGTGTGGCCGGACAGGTAGCCGGTGTACCCGTGGCCGATGAGCTCGTCGGCCCGCTCCCTGGCCGCTGAGTTCTGGTCGTAGCCGCGCCCGGACAACGCCAGCGCGCTGATCGTGGTCCACGCGCGGCGGGAGACGATGGCAAGGATGAGCGCGATGATCGCGATGTCCAGGATCGCGCCGTAGCCGAGGATCTCACCGTCGTGCAGCCAGCGCCCGGTGGTCTTGAACCGGTCGCCGACGCGTCCTATCTCCGGCAGGATCAGGGCGAATGTGGCCACCGGCAGCAGCACCAGCCACCACAGATGGCGGGCCAGCTTCCGGTAGACCAGCCGGGACGCGAGGAACGACGGGAAGTCGGCCGGGTCGGCCATCTCGTGCGCGCCGTTGAGCCAGTCCCGGCCGAGCCACTCGATCTTCGGTATGACGTCGCGGACGATGTGGTGGCCGAGCGGGGTGTCGAGGGGGTTGCGCTCGTCCTGGAAGCAGTTGTACGGGTCGATCTGGTGGCCGTGCTCGACCCGGATCAGCTCGCCGCCCGGCAGGTGCAGGTCGGCGGCGAGGCAGACCTGCGCGCCGGTCAGCTCGCGGACCGCGGTCGCCGTCTTCAGGTCCCAGGCCAGGTCGCCGTCGTGGTTGCCGACCGTGTAGATGACCTGGCCGCCGCGCTCGGTCACGGCCGCCAGGGCCCGGCAGAGGTCGTCGTGCGCGTCCAGGATGTCACGGGCCGTGACCCCGGGGTTGGCCAGCATCTCCACGACGTCGCCGACGAGCAGCACCGTGAGCGGGCCAGTCTCGGCGGCCAGTTTGCGCGCCAGCACCTCGCAGCATCGCCCGGACACGATGCCCCGCTCCGGCGGTAGGTGCAGGTCGCTGACGGCTATGACCTTGCCGTGCGGTTGTACGGTTACGTCAAGCCGATCGGCGACATCAGGCTGTGGCGGAGCCATGACGATCCAGTTCCTTCCCCCGGCGTGCTTCCATCATGCACCCACCGGGGCATCGAGTTCGGTTAGGCAAAGTCCACAAACAGTAGCGCTCTTCCCGATAGCAGGCGTACCGGTTCCCGCAACGACCGACCGGCCGGCCTGCCCGCGTTCTCGACACCACTACCGGCGCGGCCGCGTTCCTAACGTGACCCAGCGGGTCTGCTTGCGGTGCGCACAGCTGCGATGGTCCCCGGCCCGTGTGCCCGGCTCGCGAAGATCGCTTGAAGTCGCGAATAAATCAGCGTGTACGCAGGGCCAACGCCCAGCTGGCGGTCAGCCGCCGGGCGCAACGGTGATTTACGTCACGCCGGCGTTGGCTAAAGTTGACGGCTGACAACCATTTAGGGCACACTGATGTTGTGAAAAGTCTAGGGGCAGCGGCGACCGCGGCGGCCAGGGGAGGCGGAGGTGCCGGGGGCGGCACGTCCGTCGATCGTGGCACGCGCGGACAGGTCGCGCGGCTGATCCTGGAGCTGGGCCCGGCCACGGCGGCCACCGTGGGCGGGCGGCTCGGCCTGACGCCAGCCGCGATCAGGCGGCACCTGGAGAACCTCATCGCCGACGGCATGATCGAGATGCGGACCGCGCGCAGCTACGGCAACCGCGGCCGCGGCCGGCCGGCGAAGGTCTTCGTGATCACTGACGCGGGGCGGTCCGCCTTCGAGCACACCTACGACGACCTGGCGACGAGCGCGCTGCGGTTCATCGAGCAGACCGCCGGCCAGGAGGCAGTCGCCGAGTTCGCCCGGCGGCAGGTCTCCGAGCTTGAGCGGCGGTACGCGGCCCTGCTAGCGCAGGCGGCACAGTCAGGGGCCGAGGGGAGCGGCGGCCTGTCCGCGCGGGTGCAGGCCCTGGCGGAGGCGCTCTCGGCCGACGGCTACGCCGCCGCCGCGGGGCCGGCGCCGGCCATCGGGGGGACCAGCACCGGCCTTGCCGACGACAGGGGCCTGGCGAGCAACAGGGGCTTTGTGAACAACAGGGGCTTTGTGAACAACGGAGCGCAGATCTGCCAGCACCACTGCCCGGTCGCGCACGTCGCGGCCGAGTTCCCGCAGCTGTGCGAGGCGGAGACCGAGGCGTTCGGCCGCCTCCTCGACGCCCCGGTGCGGCGGCTTGCCACGATCGCGCACGGCGACGGGATCTGCACGACGCACGTGACCTGCACGGATCGTACGACGCGACCGGAATCAACGGAACAAACGAGTCCGGAGGGCTCTCACCTATGACGACCACCGCGAATGACCAGCTCGAGGGTCTGGGCACGTACAAGTTCGGCTGGGCCGACACGGACGTGGCCGGCGCGTCCGCCCGACGCGGACTGTCCGAAGAGGTGGTCCGCGACATCTCGGCCCGCAAGAGCGAGCCCGAGTGGATGCTCCAGAACCGGCTCAAGGGGCTGAAGAACTTCGGCCGCAAGCCGATGCCCGCCTGGGGCTCCGACCTGTCCGGCATCGACTTCGACAACATCAAGTACTTCGTCCGCTCCACCGAGAAGCAGGCGGAGAACTGGGAGGACCTGCCGGCCGACATCAAGAACACCTACGACCGGCTGGGCATCCCCGAGGCGGAGAAGCAGCGCCTGATCGCCGGCGTCGCGGCCCAGTACGAGTCCGAGGTCGTCTACCACAAGATCCGCGAGGACCTCGAGGAGAAGGGCGTCATCTTCCTCGACACCGACTCCGCGCTCAAGCAGCACCCGGAGCTGTTCCGCGAGTACTACGGCACCGTGATCCCGGCCGGCGACAACAAGTTCGCCGCGCTCAACACGGCGGCCTGGTCCGGCGGCTCGTTCATCTACGTGCCGAAGGGCGTGCATGTGGAGATCCCGCTGCAGGCCTACTTCCGGATCAACACAGAGAACATGGGCCAGTTCGAGCGGACCCTGATCATCGTGGACGAGGGCGCCTACGTGCACTACGTCGAGGGCTGCACCGCGCCGATCTACAAGAGCGACAGCCTGCACAGCGCCGTCGTCGAGATCATTGTTAAGAAGGACGCTCGCTGCCGCTACACGACCATCCAGAACTGGTCGAACAACGTCTACAACCTGGTCACCAAGCGCGCCGTCTGCCAGGCGGGCGCGACCATGGAGTGGATCGACGGCAACATCGGCTCCAAGGTCACGATGAAGTACCCGGCCGTCTACCTGATGGGCGAGCACGCCAAGGGCGAGACCCTGTCGGTGGCGTTCGCGGGCGCGGGCCAGCACCAGGACGCGGGCGCGAAGATGGTGCACTGCGCTCCGAACACGTCCTCCACGATCGTCTCCAAGTCGGTCGCCCGCGGCGGCGGCCGGACGTCCTACCGCGGCCTGATCAACGTGCAGGAGGGCGCGACCCACTCCAAGTCGACGGTCAGGTGCGACGCGCTGCTGGTGGACGCGATCAGCCGCTCCGACACCTACCCGTACAACGACATCCGCGAGGACGACGTTGAGATGGGCCACGAGGCCACGGTCTCGAAGATCTCCGCTGACCAGCTCTTCTACCTGATGTCGCGCGGCCTCACCGAGGACGAGGCGATGGCGATGATCGTCCGCGGCTTCGTGGAGCCGATCGCCCGCGAGCTTCCGATGGAGTACGCCCTGGAGCTCAACCGGCTGATCGAGCTGCAGATGGAAGGGGCCGTTGGCTGATGTCCGCGCTGTCCGGGGCGGTCGAAACCGCCCCCGTCTCCGGTCTGCATGCCCTGGGGTCGACCGACCCGGCCGACTTCGCGGTCCCCGGCGGCCGCGAGGAGGAGTGGCGGTTCACGCCGCTGCGCCGGCTTCGCGGCCTGCACAACGACGCGCCCCTGACCCAGTCAGGGGTAACGGTTGACGTCGAAGCCGCGCCGGAGATCGTAGTGGAGAAAATCCAGAAAGCCGATCGAGATGAACGGACCGGGCTTGCTCCCGCTGGCGCGTTCCTCCCCACCGACCGGGTGAGCGCCCGGGCGTTCGCGGCCGCGGGCACCGCCACGGTGATCACGGTTCCCAAGGACACGACCGCGTCGCAGCCGACCTTCGTCCGCGTCACCGGCACCGACGCGTCGGTAGCGACCGCGGGCCACCTGGTCATCGACGTGCAGCCGTACGGGCGCGCCACCGTCGTCATCGACCAGCGGGGATCGGCCACCTACGCCGACAACGTGGAGATCCACGTCGCCGACGGCGGCGACCTGGTTGTGGTCGCCCTCGCCGACTGGGCGGGCGACACGGTCCAGGTCGCCCACCACCAGGCCACCGTCGGCCGGGACGCGCACCTGACGCACTTCGCGGTCACCCTGGGCGGTGGGCTGGTCAGGCTCTCCCCGTCGATCCACTACGCCGGGCCCGGCGGCGACGCCGAGCTGTACGGCATCTGCTTCGCCGACGCCGGGCAGCATCTGGAGCACCGGCTCTTCGTCGACCACGACACGCCGAACTGCCGCAGCCGCGTCGGCTACAAGGGCGCGCTGCGCGGCGAGGGCGCGCACACGGTCTGGATCGGCGACGTGCTCATCCGCCCGGAGGCAGTCGGCACCGATACCTACGAGTACAACCGGAACCTGGTCCTCACCGACGGGGCGCACGCCGACTCGGTGCCGAACCTGGAGATCCTCACCGGCGAGGTGACCGGCGCGGGGCACGCCTCCGCCAGCGGCCGGCTCGACGACGAGCACACGTTCTACCTGATGGCCCGCGGCATCCCCCTCGAGGAAGCGCGGCAGCTGGTCATCCGGGGCTTCTTCGCCGAGCTGGTCTCGAAAATCGGGATCAGCGACCTTCAGGACCGCATCATGTCCGCGATCGAAGCGGAGCTGTCGACCACGGCGGCACAGTCATGAGCGGCTCAGAGTCACCCGCGTTCGTTAGGGCGTGCGCTCTTTCCGACATCCCGGAGAGCGGCATGCTGTCGGTCGAGCTCAACCACGACGAGGTCGCGATCGTCCGGACCGAGGGCGAGGTCTTCGCGATCCGCGACTGGTGCTCGCACGCCGCCGTCCCGCTCTCGGAGGGCGAGGTCGACGGCTACACGATCGAGTGCTGGCTGCACAACTCGCGCTTCGACCTGCGCACCGGCAAGCCGACCGGGATGCCCGCGACGCAGCCGGTGCCCGTCTACCCAGTGAAGATCGAGGGCGACGACGTCCTCGTTTCGCCAGATCCTAATGCCTAGAAAAACGATGGAGTACTTAAAAGTGTCCACCCTTGAGATCCGCGGCCTGCACGTTGACGTGACAGCGTCTGACTCGAACACAGGGCGCGACGGCGGCAGCCGGGAGATCCTGCGCGGCGTCGACCTGAGGGTGGGCGACGGTGAGACGCACGCCATCATGGGACCGAACGGCTCCGGCAAGTCCACCCTCGCCTACGCGCTGGCCGGCCACCCGAAGTACACCGTCACCTCGGGCACGGTCACGCTGGACGGCGAGGACGTGCTCGCCATGTCGGTCGACGCCCGCGCCAGGGCCGGCCTCTTCCTCGCCATGCAGTACCCGGTCGAGGTGCCCGGCGTGTCGGTGTCGAACTTCCTGCGCACCGCGGTCACCGCCGTGCGCGGCGAGGCGCCGAAGCTGCGCAACTTCGTCAAGGAAATGAACGGCGCGATGGGCGACCTGGCCATCGACCCGAAGTTCGCCGAGCGCTCGCTGAACGAGGGTTTCTCCGGCGGCGAGAAGAAGCGCCACGAGATCCTGCAGCTTGAGCTGCTCGACCCGAAGATCGCGATCCTCGACGAGACCGACTCCGGCCTCGACGTGGACGCGCTCAAGGTCGTCTCCGAGGGCATCAACCGGTTCCGTGCCAAGCCCGGCCGCGGCGTTCTCCTGATCACCCACTACAACCGCATCCTCCAGTACGTCCAGCCGGACTACGTGCACGTGTTCGTGGCCGGCCGGATCGTCGAAGAGGGCGGCCCCGAGCTGGCCAAGCTCCTGGAGGCCGAGGGCTACGAGCGGTTCACCGGAGCGGCGGCAGCCTCATGACCGAGACGGCTTCCCACAGCCAGACGGCCCCGTACGACGTTGCGGCGGTCCGGGGCGACTTCCCGATCCTGTCCCGGACCGTGCGGAACGGCAACCCGCTGGTCTACCTCGACTCGGGCGCGACCTCGCAGCACCCGACCGTTGTTCTCGATGCCGAGCGCGAGTACTACGAGCGGCACAACGCCGCGGCGCACCGCGGCACGCACCTGCTCGGCGAGGAGTCGACCGAGATCTACGAGGCGACCCGGGCGAAGGTCGCCGCGTTCCTCGGCGCCGCCTCGCCGGACGAGATCGTCTTCACCAAGTCGGCGACCGAGGGAATCAACCTGGTCGCGTTCGGGCTGAGCTCCGGCCCCGCCTCAAGGTCGCTGCGGCCGGGCGACGAGATCGTCATCTCCGAGATCGAGCACCACGCCAACCTGGTGCCGTGGCAGCAGCTCGCGCTGCGCACCGGCGCGACGCTGAAGTGGTTCAACCAGCTGCCGGACGGGCGCCTTGACGTCGACTCGTCGCTGGTCACCGAGCGGACCAAGATCGTGGCGGTCACCGGGCAGTCGAACGTCACCGGGGTGATCCCGCCGCTGCGCGAGATCGGCGAGCTGGCGCACTCGGTTGGCGCGCTGTTCCTGGTCGACGGTGCCCAGCTGGTCCCGCATCACCCGGTGAACGTCGCGGACCTGGGGGCCGACTTCCTCGCCTTCTCCGGGCACAAGATGCTCGGCCCGCTGGGCCTCGGCGTGCTGTACGGCAAGTACGCGGCGCTGGACGCGCTGCCGCCGTTCCTCACCGGCGGCTCGATGATCGAGGTCGTCCGGATGGAGGAGACCACGTTCCTGCCGCCGCCGGCGAAGTTCGAGCCTGGCGTCCCGCCGGTCGCCCAGGCGGCCGGCCTCGGGGCGGCGGTGGACTACCTGACCGAGCTCGGCATGGACAACGTGGCCGCGCACGAGGAATCGCTCACCGCGCATGCGCTTGAGGCCCTCGGCGCGATCGAGGGCCTCCGGATCCTCGGGCCGCTCACGACCGAGAACCGCGGCGGCACGGTCGCGTTCGAGGTCGAGGGCGTGCACGCGCACGACGTCGGCCAGGTCCTCGACGAGCTCGGCATCGCGATCAGGACCGGGCACCACTGCGCGTGGCCGCTGCACCGCAGGCTCGGCTGCCAGGCATCCAACCGGGCCAGCTTCTACCTCTACAACACGCACGCCGAGGTCGACGCCCTAGCCGACGGGATCCGCTACACGAAGAAGTTCTTCCGTGTCTAGCCGCGAACCGCGTTGGCACGTATGCGGAACACGATGGCGCGCCGACCTGTTGGAAGAAGCGTTATGCAGCTTGAGGCCATGTACCAGGAGATAATCCTGGACCACTACCGGAACCCGCACCACAAGGGCCTGCGGGATCCCTTTGACGCGCAGGTGTATCACGTCAACCCCGCCTGCGGCGACGAGGTGACGCTGCGCGTCTCGGTGAAGGAGAGCGCCGACGGCGAGGCGGTCGTCGAGGACGTCTCGTATGAGTCACTCGGCTGCTCGATCAGCCAGGCCAGCGCGTCGGTGATGACCGATCTGGTGATCGGCAAGCCGGTCAGCGAGGCCATGCGGGTCGGCGACGCGTTCCTTGAGCTGATGAAGTCCAAGGGCCAGCTCGAACCAGATGAGGATGTGCTTGAGGACGCGGTGGTGTTCGCCGGCGTCTCGAGGTACCCGGCGCGGATCAAGTGCGCGCTGCTCGGCTGGATGGCATGGAAGGACGCGACGGCCCAGGCCATCGCGAAATCGGACGGAGACCGCGAATGAGTGAAGACGTGCCCACGGCGGCGACCGCTGTGTCGGAAACCACTGTGGTCGGAAACCACTGTGTGTCGGAAACCTGTGTCGGAAACTACTGTGCCCGAGCAGGTCTCCAAGGAGATCGAGGACATCCTCGAGGCGCTGCGCGACGTCGTCGACCCCGAGCTTGGCATCAATGTTGTGGACCTCGGCCTGATCTACGGCGTGGACCTGGACGAGGCGCGGGTCGCCACGATTGACATGACGCTGACGAGCGCGGCCTGCCCGCTCACGGACGTGATCGAGGAGCAGGCGGGCGAGGCGCTCAAGGACCTCGTGGCCGACTTCCGCATCAACTGGGTGTGGATGCCGCCGTGGGGGCCGGAGTCGATCACCGATGACGGGCGCGAGCAGCTCCGTGCCCTGGGGTTCAATATTTAAGCGGATTCGACCTACCGGCCAGCGCAGGGCTGTGGTGCTCTCGTCGTTTCGGCGTGCGTGCCGTGCTGCCGCTGGCCTAACAACTCGGCCGAATTCCCACCGTCGCCGAGTCGGCTTTCTTTAAAACGGCTAGCGTTTCTGCAGTGCTGGCGCGTTGCCCCCTGGCATGTGCTGCCGCTGACCTAACAACGTCGGCCGAATTCCCACCGTCGCCCAAAGATAACAGCAAGAAGTCCTTGAGGTCGCGTCTTGCGTCCGTGCCTTCCTATCAGTTTTGACCACTCAGTTCGCCTTCCTATCAGTTTCGGTTGCCCAAATCGGGATGAATCGGACACAAAAGTGGTCAGAATCGATAGGAAGATAGCATGAAGTGGTCAAAAGTGATAGAAAGACAACGGCTAACGGCTGATAACAGCAAGAAGCGCAGTGCCTAACCTAGCAGCGCGACGACGGGTGCCCTGACCTTGGCGCATGCCCTTCTAGTCCCTGGTGTAGAAGGGCCGGGTGTTGCGGGTTAGCCACTCGTCGATCATGGTGGCGGAGGGGACTTCCGGGGAGGGGGAGGACTCGCCGCTGACGATCTCGCCGGGGAAGGTGACGTCGACCGGGAAGGGGACGCGGAGCGGAACGGCGGCGCAGGCGCGTTCCAGCGCGTCGACGACGGCGCTGCGGGCCGCCTCGCTTCCCGGGTCGTCGAGGGCGACCGAGATGACCAGGCCCTCGCCCGCGCCGGGAACCGACAGCCAGGCGCGGGAGGCGTACCGGACGAACCGCAGCGCCCGCAGGCCGGCCCGCGTCTCGTCGAGCAGCGCTCTCGGCTCGGCTGGCGGGTGACCGACTCCGACCGCGGCGCCGGTGGGCGTGTCGGCGGTGGGCGTGTCGGCGGTGGGCGTGACCGCAGCGCCGATGCCCGATCGACCCGCGCGCGGTCGCACCGGGTCCAGTGACCAGCCGGCCGATGGTCGCAGCGCGGGCGGCCAGGGCACCGCTGCCCCCGTGCCCGCTGCTTGCCCGGCGTCCGCCGTCGTCTTGGCGGGCGGCAGCCGGGCCAGGTAGCTGATCGACTCCGGGTAGAGGGGGAGGCCGTTCGCGCCGTCGGCGTTGAGTGCCAGGCCGAGCCCGGAGGGCAGTCGCCGGGCGAGGCCGACAGCGGGGACCACGAGGTGCGGCACCACCCGGGCGTCGCCCGCCCGCTGCCAGCGCCGCCCGCTCTCGGCGAACTGGGCTTCCTCCGACGGCGCGGCGGGCGGGATGTCGGCCGCCTCCACCCAGGCGGTGAGGCGCTGCACTGAGGTGAAGCAGGGCACGAAATCCTCGCCCTCGGCCTCGATGAGCGGCAACCGGACCGCGGCGCCGTCGGTGAACGGGCGGTGCCGCACCGGCAGCGGAACCCAGAGCCGGGTCGTGGTGAGCTCGATGAGCAGGCAAGCCAACTGGCCCGGGTCCGCGGCGACCGCGGCCAGGATCCGCTCGATCGCCTCGCACGAGGAGTAGCCGCTGTCGGTTGAGTCCCGCATCCCGCCCCAGGCGACCGCGCCAGGCCGGATGATGGTGCCACCACGCGACATGGCCTGAGCGGGCACCATGCCTCTCAAGGGCACAATGTCTTCAACTGGCCGCGCGGGGGTGACGCTGCCCTGACCGTCGCCTGGATCGATCGGGAGCATGTGGCTGCTTCCTCGTTTGGTCTTGAGGGCTAAGTTTGCGAAACAGTTCGGTTATACGCTCAGTAAACACGATGAGGCAATGAGTAGTGAAGAACGTCGCAGGTAGTGGCGGTAAATGGCTCGACGTTTCGGCTGACCGGTTCCCCGGCTGGATCGCCTCTTTCTCCGTGCGGCACGGGCTTTCCGACACTGACGGAGCCGCAGGGGCGAGCGGGATCCCGGAGTCAGAGCAATCTCCGGCCGGGCCGGGCGCGGCTCTCGTGGTCACGTTCGGTAACGACCATGCGTCGTTCACGGCGGAAGACGGCTCGGTCGCGGAGTGCTACCCCCCGTTCCCGCCGCCCGGGGGAGCCTCGATGCTTGCCGCCAACGCAGGCGCAGACTCCGCGACGGACTCCGTCAGCCCCGCTACCCCCGCCGACGTCGCCGCGATCGCGCAGGCGTTCGCCGCGCACGCGCGCCGCCCGCGCACGGTCGGGGTGCTCCTGGTCCGCCTCGGCGGGTACGCGGCCGGCGTGTTCACCGGCTACCCGCCCGTGCTCCAGGACGCCAAGGTCGGCTCGCGCCCGGTGCACGGCCGGAGCGCCGCCGGCGGCTGGTCGCAGCACCGCTTCGCGCGTCGCCGCGAGAAGCAGGCGAACGAGGCCTTGGCCGCCGCGGCCGATGCCGCGGTCCTGATCTTCACTAAGGGCGCGACCCGTCAGCCGCCGGCAACCCGCCTGGACGCCGTGGTCCTCGGCGGCGACCGCCGCGCGGTCGCCGAGCTGCGGGGCGACCCGCGGCTCGCGCCCTATTTCACGCTCGCCACCGAGCGCTTCCTCACCGTGCCCGACCCCAAGCGCGCCGTCCTGCTCGAGACGCCGAGGCTCTTCACCGCCGTGCGGATAAGGCTTACTGAGGCGTAACGCGGATCGGGTAACCTTGCTATCCGTGATCGTCGCCAGTGGCATTGAGCTGCGTGCGGGTGCCCGGCTCCTGCTGGCAGACGCCTCTTTCCAGGTTGCCGAGGGAGACCGGATCGGTCTCGTCGGCCGCAACGGCGCGGGCAAGACCACCCTGGCCAAGGTGCTGTCAGGCAACGGCCAGCCCGCCGCCGGCACCGTCCGGCACACCGGCTCCGTCGGCTACCTCCCGCAGGACCCGCGGACCGGCGATCTTGACGTGCTCGCGCTCGACCGGATCCTCTCCGCGCGGGGCCTCGACGAAGTGCGCAACGATATGCGCAAGGCCGAGGCGCTGATGTCGGACCCCGACCCGGCCAAGGCGGAGAAGGCCATCAGGCGGTACGGCAACCTGAGCGACCGGCTGGCCGTGCTCGGCGGCTACGCGGCCGAGTCTGAGGCCGCCTCGATGGCCGCCAGCCTCGGGCTGCCCGACCGGGTGCTGCACCAGCCGCTGCACACCCTCTCCGGCGGCCAGCGGCGGCGGGTCGAGCTTGCCCGCATCCTGTTCGGCGACTCCCAGACGCTGCTACTTGACGAGCCCACCAACCACCTGGACGCCGACTCGATCATCTGGCTCCGCGACCACCTGAAGAACTACCGCGGCGGCCTGCTGGTGATCAGCCACGACGTGGACCTGGTCGAGCAGGTGGTCAACAAGGTGTTCTACCTGGACGCCAACCGGTCCGTGCTCGACATCTACAACGTCGGCTGGAAGGCCTATCTGGCCCAGCGCGAGACCGACGAGCGGCGCCGCAAGCGGGAGCGGGCCAACGCCGAGAAGCAGGCCTCGGCGCTGCAACTGCAGGCCGCCAAGCTGGGTGCCAAGGCGACCAAGGCCAAGGCCGCGCACAACATGGCGCGCCGCGCCGAGCGGCTGCTCGACGGCCTCGCCGACGAGCGGCAGTCGGACCGGGTGGCCAAGCTGAGGTTCCCGGAGCCCGCGCCCTGCGGCAAGACGCCGCTGACCGCCACCGGGCTGTCGAAGTCCTACGGCTCCCTCGAGGTGTTCACCGACGTCGACCTGGCCATCGACCGCGGCTCCCGGGTCGTCGTACTCGGGCTCAACGGAGCGGGCAAGACCACGCTGCTGCGCATGCTCGCCCAGGTAGAGAAGCCGGACACCGGTGAGGTCATCCCAGGTCACGGCCTAAAGCTGGGCTATTACGCGCAGGAGCACGAGACGCTCGATACCGAGCGGTCGCTTATCCAGAACATGCGCACCGCCGCGCCCGAGCTGACCGATACCGAGCAGCGGAAAGTCCTGGGCTCATTCCTGTTCTCCGGCGACGATGTCGATAAGCCGGTCGGCGTCCTTTCCGGCGGGGAGAAGACGCGGCTCGCGCTGGCGCTTCTCGTGGTCTCCGGCGCGAATGTGCTGCTGCTCGACGAACCCACGAACAACCTGGATCCCGCCAGCCGCGAGGAGATCCTGGCGGCCCTGGCGGGCTACCGGGGCGCCATTGTCCTTGTTACCCATGATGAGGGTGCGGTGGATGCGCTCTCGCCGGAACGGGTAATTGTGCTGCCCGAGGGGACTGAGGACACATGGTCCGCCGATTTCGCCGATCTGGTCGCGCTCGCTTAACAATCTCGTTCTAACTATCTCGATCTATGCGGGTGGCCAACTACGCCCCGATAGGTGATCATTGCGGATAGGTGATGTTACGCAATGAGTCGTATACCTTACGGGAGGTAAACGTGGCCGAGAGCCTCAAGCGAGGAACCCGGGTGACCGGGACGGACCGCAGCAAACTGGCGTCGGATCTGTCCGAGCGGTACGGCGCGGGCGAGTCGATCCGCTCCCTGGCCGTCTCGACCGGGCGGTCGTACGGGTTCGTCCACCGCATCCTCACCGAGACCGGCGTGGCCCTCCGGGGCCGGGGCGGCGCCCCCAAGAAGCGCCGCCGCCAAGAACGCCGAGGCCGGAAAATAAGCCTGGCGAGAAACTCCTGCGGTACCGCTGACCGGGCGCACTACGCTTGCGAGAATGGTGCACCCCGGTCCTGGTGGAATGATGATGGTGCGCGGGTTCCGCATGGACCCGTCCATCACCAAGCAGAAGCTCAAGCCCGGTACGATCCGGCGCATCGCCGGCTACGCCAAGCCCTACCGGGTTCAGCTGATCTTCTTCCTAATCGCGACCGCGATCGACGCCGGGATCACGGTGGTCAACCCGCTGCTGCTGCGCGAGCTCATCGACGGGGGCATCATCACCCGTGACGAGGGCGTCGTCGTCGTGGTCGGGGTGACCGTCGCGGCCGTCGCGCTCTTCGACGCGTTCCTCGGCGTCGTGATGCGCTGGTACTCGTCCAGGATCGGCGAGGGCCTCATCTACGACCTGCGCACCCAGGTCTTCGACCGCGTGCAGCAGCAGCCGATCGCGTTCTTCACCCGCACCCAGACCGGATCCCTGGTCAGCCGCCTCGACGGGGACGTGGTCGGCGCGCAGCAGGCGATCGTGGGGACGCTGTCGACGGTGCTGTCCAACGTGCTGTCGGTGATCGTCATCCTGGTCGTCTTGTTCCTGCTGTCGTGGCAGGTCAGCCTGATCGCGCTGGTGCTCATCCCGCTGTTCATCTACCCCGCGCGCCGCCTCGGCCGCCGCATGCAGCGCCTCTCCCGCGAGTCGATGCAGCTCAACGCCGAGATGGGCTCCACCATGACCGAGCGGTTCAACGTAGCCGGGGCGATGCTGGCCAAGCTCTACGGCCGCCCGCACGAGGAATCCAGGCTTTTCGCGGCCAAGGCCCACCAGGTCCGCGAGATCGGCGTGACCAGGGACATGTACGGGTCCGTGTTCATGATCGCGGTCACCCTGCTGACCGCGATGCTCACCGCGGTCGTCTACGGCGTCGGCGGCACCCTGGTGATCAGGGGCGCGCTTCGAGTTCGGCACCCTGGTCGCGCTCGCCCAGCTGCTCACCCGGGTCTACGGGCCGATCGCGTCGCTGTCCAACGTGCAGGTCACGGTGATGACCGCGCTGGTCAGCTTCGACCGGGTCTTCGAGGTCATGGACCTGGAGCCGCTGATCAAGGAGAAGCCGGACGCGGTGGCGCTGCCGCCCCGCGACGCCGCCGGGAACGCGCCGGACATCAGGTTCGACCAGGTGTCGTTCCGCTACCCGACCGCGGCCGAGGTCTCGCTCGCGTCGCTCGAGTCGATCGCGCTCAAGCAGCCGGAGCGGACCGACGCCGTGGCCGGCGTGCTGCATGAGGTCTCCTTCACCGCGCCCGCGGGCCAGCTCACCGCCCTGGTCGGCCCGTCCGGCGCGGGCAAGACCACGATCACCCAGCTGGTCTCCCGCATGTACGACCCGAACGACGGCGCAGTGCTGATCGGCGGCCACGACATCCGCGACGTCACACTCGACTCGCTGCACAATGTCGTCGGGGTCGTCACCCAGGACGCGCACCTGTTCCACGACACCATCCGCACCAACCTGCTCTACGCCCGCCCGTCCGCCACCGAGGCCGAGCTCATCGAGGCGTGCCAGGCGGCGCAGATCTGGGACCTGATCTCGGTCCTGCCCGACGGCCTCGACACGATCGTCGGCGACCGCGGCTACCGGCTGTCGGGCGGGGAGAAGCAGCGGGTCGCCCTCGCCCGCCTGCTGCTGAAGGCGCCGTCGATCGTGGTGCTTGACGAGGCGACCGCGCACCTGGACTCCGAGTCCGAGTTCGCCGTGCAGCAGGCCCTGTCAATCGCCCTCGCCGGGCGCACCTCGCTCGTCATCGCGCACCGGCTGTCCACCGTCCGCGAGGCCGACCAGATCCTCGTCATCGAGGCCGGCCAGGTCGCCGAGCGCGGCACGCACGAGGAGCTGCTCGCGGCCGGCGGCCTCTACGCCGAGCTGTACATCACGCAGTTCAAGCACCAGGAAAGTCAAGATCACGATCTGCGTGATGAACGCACGCGTGCTCCGCGCTAGCCGGCCCGCTGAACCCTGGCCCTACTTGTACCCCAGGCGTCGAAGTTCCTCGCCTGCCACCTTCTCCACTTCCGCCAGCTGACTGTAGGAGAGCGACCGGCGCCAGGCGTTCTGCTCGGTCTTGGCGCGCTTGGTGGTCGGGGTGATCGGGGCGGCGACCTTCGTGCCGATGAGATCGGTGAGCGCGGCGGCCGCCCCGCGCGGGTCGCTGGCCACGTCCTCGTAGCGGAGCGTCTTGAGCTGGTTGTCGGCTAGCGCCATGCGCAGCCGCGCCGCCAGCCTGATCGCGCCCCGCCAGCGCATCGCGCACTTGCCGACATTGGTCAGCGAGGGCCACATCAGCCGGTCGGACTCGTCCTCCACCCCGTAGAACGGGTTGGGGAACTCGGTGTCGATGTTCACCACACCCGGCCGGAACCACGACATCGCCACCTGGTCTTCGATCATGGCCGCCACGGTGTCCCGGCCGTCCCGCACCACCTGCACGATCAGCGCGTCGGGAAACGCGTGGATCAGGGCCTCGGCGCAGTAGGCAAGGTCGGGGGAGGCGTCGCCGAACCGGGACAGGCCGCGCTGCTCCATGCACGGCCCGGCCTCGGACGGCTTGAGCCCGGCGGCCGACCGGCACTGGGGTGTGCACTCCAAGCAGCTCGTGGGGTTAAGCTGCCAGCCCTGCGCGAAGGCGTCGCGGATCACCGCGGCGGCGGCGTCGCCGCGGCCGTTGTAGAGCGAAGGCCGCCGGGCGAACCCGTAGACCGCCTGGAGCACGGGCTGCTGCCCGATGGTCAGGTGGAACCCGGGGGAGATCTTGAGCGCCCGGCCGACCGACTCGGCGCCTGAGTGCGGCGCGCCGATCACGAAGACCGGCTGGGTGACGTTGCGGGCGTTGACGATGAGGATATGGCGCGGCGGCATCTATACGTTTCTTTCAGGTGTCCCCAGTACCGTACTCGCTGCCCCGACCGAATAGGCTACGTCTGTGCGTGTACTACGACGTGTAGGGACCCCGGTTGCCCCCGAGCCGCGGCGGTCATCTCGGACGCGCCTGATGGCGCTCGGCCTGGCGGCGCTGACCTGCTGCCTTGCCGCGAGCGGGTGCGCGCAGTTCGACAAGGCGCTCGGCCAGCAGTCGGTCGACGTCTACTTCCAGGACAACGTATCGGTCGCGTTCAAGCTGCACGTCCGCGCTGCCTGCAACAACCTCCCTGACGTGAAGGCCGAGGCGCTCGCGACCGGCGTCCCGATCTCGTCGGCGATCGACGTCGTCGTCTACAACACGACCGGCGCCGATGACGTGGACATCACCCGCCTGGAAGAGTGCCTGAACAAGTTCGAGCCCAAGGTAGAGGGCATAGCCTCGCAAGATTCCTCGGACGACTCGTAACCGCGCTGCGCGCCGGGATCGCAGCCAGGACCAGCGGGCCGGACGGGCGAAGCCACGGGTCCGTTCGAAAATAAGTCTTGTCTCAGCCCATGGATGTTTCCTACCTTGCTGGTCCGGTATATAGTTCTTCTGAACCCTAGTTTACAGATAGAGAATGGAAACTATATGCGCGGAATCTTGGCTGGTGCGGTCGTTGTCACAGGCAGCGCGCTGCTCATTGCCGGCTGCTCCTCGAGCAGCTCTAGCTCCACTGGCGCCGCGGGCACCGCGGGCGCCACGAGCAGCGCGAGCGGGGCGGCCGCCGCTGGCCCGGTGACCGTGCGGCTCGGCTTCCTCGCGAACATCACCCACGCGCCGGCGCTGATCGCGCTGAAGAACGGGTACTTCAAGACGGCCCTCGGCAGCGCCGGGAGCGTGTCTCCCACCGTGTACAGCTCAGGCACCCAGGAGACGACCGCGATCCTGGCCGGCCAGCTCGACGCCGCCTACGTCGGCCCCAACCCGGCCATCAACGCCTGGGAGAAGTCCGGCGGCACCGCGGTCAAGGTTGTCTCCGGCGTGGCCACTGGCGGTGCCGAGATCGTCGTCAAGTCCTCGGTCTCCAGCGCGTCGCAGCTGAAAGGCCAGTCGCTCGCCACCCCGTCGCTCGGCAACACCCAGGATGTAGCGCTGCGGTACTGGCTCAAGCAGCAGGGCCTGACGACCACCCCGACCGGCGGCGGCGACGTGCTGGTCAAGCCGACGACCCCGAACTCCGACGCCGTCCTCGAGTTCCAGTCAGGGCAGATCGCCGGCGCGTCCGAGCCCGCGCCGTACGACGTGGAGATGGTGAAGGACGGCGGCAAGGTGCTGCTGTCGGAGCCGGGCGCGACGACCGACCTGATGGTCACCCAGTCGTTCCTGTCCGCGCACCCGGCGATCGTCGCCGACCTGCTCAAGGCGAACCTCCAGGCGCTCAGCTACATCAAGTCCGACCCGACGGCGGCGGAGGCGGCGGCCGACGCCGAGTACGCCGCCTACACCGGCAAGGCGATCAATGCCTCCCTGGTGGCAGCGTCGTTCAAGCAGATCGACTTCACCGCCGACCCCGACGCCGCGTCGATCACCACGGACGCGGCCCAGGCCGTCAGCCTCGGGCTGCTCGCGGAGCCGGTCAGCCTGAGCGGGATCTTCGACCTGGGGCCGCTCAACTCGCTGCTGACCGCCGAGGGCCAGCCGGCCGTGGCCTCCTGATTCCCGCGATGGCCACCAACACGATGACGGAGGCGTCGGCAGCGGTAACGCTGGCCGGCGTCTCCAAGGTGTACGGGCGCGGCCCCGCCGCCGTCCAGGCTCTCGACCAGGTGTCGCTCTCGGTCGCGCCGGGGGAGTTCACCTGCCTGATCGGCGCGTCCGGATGCGGCAAGTCCACGATGCTCTCGCTGGTGGCCGGGCTGGACAAGCCGACTGCGGGTGCCATCGCCGTCTCCGGCCGGGTCGCCATGATGTTCCAGGAGCCCGGGCTGTTCCCCTGGCTCACCGCGGGCGGCAACATCGAGCTCGCGCTCCGTGCCCGTGGCGTCGGCCGGGCGAAGCGCCGTCAGCGGGCGGGCGAGCTGCTCGACATCGTGCGGCTGGGCGGCTTCGGCGGCAAGCGCCCGCACGAGCTGTCCGGCGGCATGCGCCAGCGGGTCGCACTGGCCCGCGCCTTGGCCCAGGACGCGGACGTGCTGCTGATGGACGAGCCGTTCGGCGCGCTCGACGCGATGACCAGGGACGTGCTGCACGACGAGCTTGACCGGATCACCGCCGCGCGGAACCTGACCGTCCTGTTCGTCACCCACAACGTCCGGGAGGCGGTCCGGCTCGGCGACCGCGTGGTGGTGCTCAGCAGCCGCCCCGGCCGCGTGCTTGAGGAATTCCCGGTGTCGGTCCCGCGGCCGCGCCGGATCGACTCGGCGCCGGTGGCCGAGCTGGCCGCGCAGATCACCGACCGGCTGCGCGAGGAGATGAGCAGGCATGGGGATTAACGACGGACTGCGGTCATCCCCGGCGGGCACCGCGCTCGCGGGCCTTGACGCGCTCGACCTCGCGGGCAGGCCGGGCGCCGGTCGCGGACGCCTTGGCCTGCGCTTCTGGAACGCCCTGTGGCCGAAGGTCCTCGCCATCGCGCTGGTGCTCGCGGTCTGGGAGCTGATCACCCTCAGCGGCTACAAGAAGAGCATCTGGCCGGCCACGGAGCCGACCCTGGTGAACCTATGGGACCAGGCGAAGACGGCGCTGCTCTGGCACGCCATCGGCGACACGCTGCAGAGCGCGGTGATCGGCTTCGCGGTCGCGCTGGTGATCGGCGTGGTCGTCGGCGCCCTTGTCTCCCGGATCTACCCGCTCCGGGCGGCGGTCGGATCGCTGATCACCGGCCTGCAGACCATGCCGTCGATCGCCTGGGTCCCGTTCGCGCTCATCTTGTTCGGGCCGAACGACACGGCGATCCTGTTCCTGGTCGTGCTTGGCGCGGCCCCCTCGATCGCCAACGGCCTGATCACCGGCGTCGACTACACCCCGCCGCTGCTGCTCAAGGCCGGCGCGATGATGGGACTGCGCCGGCTGTCCCTGTACCGGTACCTGATCCTGCCCGCCTCGCTGCCGGCCTTCGTCGCCGGGCTCAAGCAGGGCTGGGCGTTCGCCTGGCGCAGCCTGATGGCGGGCGAGCTGATCGTGCTGGTCTTCAACCAGCCGTCGGTCGGCGAACTGCTCAACAACGACCAGTCGCTGTCGGACCTGGAGAGCGCCACCGCGATCATGATCGTGATCTTCATCATCGGGGTCTTCGTCGATGCCCTGTTCGGCGCGGTCGACAGGTCCATCCGTAAGCGCTGGGGGCTCGTGTAGCGACTTGTGCTGACATCCCCTAAGTCGCAATCTTGTAACATGCAATCCCAAATCTTGACAGCTGGAGACCACTACAGAAAATCACCGTAAACTCACCCGCCGGCGAACTGCATCCGTGTAACTTAAACCCGTTGCGCCATGCCGAGCCGGAGGGATCACCCAGATGGAACACATGCCAACGCAAACGACGGCCACCGACCCTGAGCTGGACCAGGCCCTGACCCGGGCCATCCGCCAGCTCATCTCCGAGGCCATCGACGCGGGCGAGGGGGCAGGCGCATCCGACGGGGTCGCCGCCTAGCCGCCGGGCCCGAGCGGGTCGGTTTCTGGCGATCTGCGGCCGGATTGCGATGCGAAGAGCGGAGCGTGAACCGAGAGGTCCGCGCTCCGCTCTGTGGCCCCGGTGCTTTCGCCCGGGCTGCCTGTCGGCGCTTTCAGCCGCCCAGCTCCGTGAAGACCTGCTGCGCGACGGACGACCGCACGTCGGAGTCCGTCACGGCCGGCTTCTCGAAGTTCTGCGAGTAGAAGTCGGCCGCCGCGACCGGGTCGGTCTGGCTGTTCAGCTGGGCAACCTGGGACTGCCCGATCTCGTTCGAGTTGTAGTACAGGATGTCGGCCAGTTGCGTCATCATGTCCTGCGAGGCGTTGCCGGTAACGATGTTCGCGTTCGGCGCGGCCGAGCTGAGTGGCGTCCAGCCGATCAGGCCGCCGCCGCCGGAGCCGACCGACTCGGGGTTGCCCCCGGACTCGCCGTCCACGCAGGAGGCGACACCCGCGGCCGCGGCCTTCGAGTACCCGTTGTCCACCAGGTACTGGCCGATCGCCAGCAGGTTGTTGCCGCTGGCGATGTCTGACTGCACAGACGAGCTCGCGCCGGACGAGGACTTCGTGCTGGTGCCGCCCTGGGAGGTCGTGGCGGCTGAGGCCGATGACGGGTGCGACGTGGACGACGCCGACCGGGACGACTCCCACTTGGGCGAGGCCGACGTGGACGGGGCCGACGTGGACGGAACCGGTGCACTGGAGGCCTCGTGGCGGCCCGTGGGAATCGTCAGCACCTGGCCCGCGTAGATCAGGTTCGGGTTGCTGATCTTGGACCGGTTGGCCTGGTACAGCACGGGCCAGGACTTGCCCTGGCCGTAGTACTTCAGCGCGATCCCGTACAGCGTGTCGCCAGGC
This sequence comes from uncultured Actinomycetota bacterium, assembly GCA_963844925.1. Lineage (GTDB taxonomy): Bacteria > Actinomycetota > Actinomycetes > Streptosporangiales > Streptosporangiaceae > Trebonia. The sequence goes on from CAWJQG010000008.1 coordinate 193,995, forward strand.
TGCACCGTATAGGTGCGTGCGGCGACGGCGGCGGGCTTCACGACGGCGGCGGGCTTCACGACGGCGTCCAGGTGAGCCGTGATCGTCTGCGGGCTCCTCTGCCCCAGCGCCTGGTGCACCAGGGGTGCTGCCATGAACGCGGGAGCGATCGCCATGGCACCCGAAGCCACGACGACCGGGGCTGCCCTCCCTGCCCGCTGCGCTGCCTTCTCTACTGCCGAGGGCCGCCTGTGCCGCCCCTTGGCCCTCTGGTTTCTGCTCGGTTGGGCTCCTTGCCTCACGGACCTGCCTTAGTTCGAATCCGTGCCCAGCTACTCGGCAGCGTGCGCCTCTCACCAGGCCTGATGATCTTGCTCATCGAGCAGCATGACAGGACGTTTGTCTCATTTGTTACCAAACCGCCCAAATAGCTCACTTGGGCTATAAGTGGGCATGTACTGGTAATTCGAACGATAGTTCCGACGCGGCAAGGGTTTACGCAACATTCGCGCACGGGCGAACCTGGCCGGGTATGACCCATCTGGGCGGTACGTGACTAGTGCCCTACCGGGCGAGATGTGCGCTGGTCAGCACCCTTAGCTATGCCGCCGGGGACCGGATGACCAGTACCGATGCCACCACGTCGGTCCCGACGGCGGAACGGTGTTCACTAGGGTTCTGTCTGTGGAACGCGTCAGCCAGCCCGTGCTCCGGCGCCGTGGCGGGGCTCGCCTTGCTCGGCACGTTCTCGGCTTCCCTCTCTGGCGCACTGTCGGCACCGCAGGGCCGCGAGGCGTCGGCGATCACCTTCGTCATCGCCGCCTCCGGCCTGACCTTCCTCGGCATCGGCGCCGCATTCTGGGCGCTCGCCGCGGGCCTGCTGGTCCGGGCGGTGCTGCCCAAGCCCGCATCCTGACCAGGCACTTTATCCCGATGGGGCGCCCGGCGGCGGCGGGCGGCTGTGGCTGTGCTGGACCTGGCCTTTGGGTCCGTAGACGGAGGTGGTGCCGTCGGGGTGCAGGACGATTCTCCAGCCCCGCCGGTGGATGCAGACGTCATGATGGAATTGGCACAGAGTTACGCAAGTTTTGACGCTTGTCTTGCCGCCGTGGCGTTTATGTTCTATGTGGTGTACGTCGCACCAGGCGGCCGGGCGGTCGCAGCGGGGCCAGGCGCACTTGTGGCGGTCGCGCCACAGGACCGCGCGGCGGATGGAGGCCGGGATGCTCTCGTGGTAGCCGATATCCAGCGGGAGCGACGGGGCGTCCCACGGGTGCTCCAGCAGGCCGCGGCGCAGGAACGAGGCGATCCCGGTCGGCCCGGAGACCAGGTCGACGGCCAGGCGGGCGAGGGCGTGCCGCAGTGCCTGCCACGCCTGGGGCGACATCTGATCCGGCCCGGACCGGCCGCCGGGGAACGCGGAGGCGGCCGAGGGAGAGGAAGCGGCGAACTCGGACTCGGCGGACATGCCGAGGCGCTCGATCCGGTCGCGGTGCGCTTCCCGGTCCGGGTCGGGCCGCGCGGAGCCGTCCAGGTCGGGCTCCGGCGGGCGGTGGTAGCCGAAGGCACCCAGGACCAGGTCGATCATCTGGTCGATGACCGTCGCGTCCATCCTCCCGGCGACCACGGGCACGATCATCGCGTCGCAGGAGGCGGCCTCGGCGTCCTTCCCGGTCAGGTAGCCGTCCTCGCCCAGCACCGACCTGATCCACGCCTCCTCCAGGCCGGGCGCGTCGTCCATCGCGCGCAGGTCCCGCAGCGAGATGTGGGCTATCACCTGGGTGTCGGCGCCGGCCCGGTCGGGGACGAGCTTCGCGCGCAGGAGTAGTTCGCAGGCGAGCTGGAGGGCGTCGTGGAAGCGCTGCTTCTCGGTGCGATCGTCCTCCGGGCCGGCCTTCTTGCCCAGCGCCTCCAGGACTGCCGTCACGGCGGCGGCGCACTCCGGTGTCAGGTCGCCCCGGATCACGGCCGCGCCCCCGAACGTCGTGCCGACCTGAAGATACCGGTCGGGGAAGCCGTCATCGTTTTCGTCGGGACGGTCGGCCTGCCACTGGGCGAGCGCGTGGGCGGTGATGGTCGCCAGGTCCTCCAGCGACGCCCCCGCGGCCGCGCCGTCGGCGAGGATCTTCTCCGTGCCGTCGCGGAGCTCCTCCGGCAGCTTGCGGAGCCACCCGGCGATCTCGGCGGCCCAGGAGTCGGAGACGTCCCCCGCGCCCAGGGCGCCCTCCAGGCGCGGGCGCTCGCCGAGGGCGCGCATCTGCCGGACCAAGCCCTTGGCGTCCTTCCTGGTCATCTTCGCCATCGCGGCCAGCCACGCCGAGGAAGACCCGTACCCGTCCGCGTCGTGGGCGTCGAGCGCGTCGAACCGCCGCAGCACGACCGCGTGCGCGGCCGCCAGCTTCGACCGGACCTCGCCCAGCGTGGCGAGTGCCTCCCCGCACGCTGCGGCCGGCAGCCCCGGCGCCACCGGGATCAGGTAGTCCAGGCACGCCACCGCCGTGCGCAGCGCCTCCGCCACGCCCCCCGGCGCCGAGTCGGCCGGCATCCGGCCGCCTGCCTCGCACATTCCGGACCACCTCCCTCCGGGACGGATCATCCCTCTCGCCATCCACCTCCAAGACTACCAGTTCTATCGATTCTAATCAAATTGTGCTACTAAGATCGTATGTTCGATAAAATCAGCACGTGTCCGCGGTGCTCGATCTCGAGCTGACCAGCCTGCGGGACGCGACCCGAGGCAAGTCGCTGCAGCGTGCCCGCACCTGCTACGACCACCTCGCTGGCCGGCTGGGCGTGGCGCTGGCCGACGCCTTCGAACGCGACACGGCTCACGGCGGGCAGCAGCTGCTGGCCGAGTTCGCCATCAAAGTCTGAACCAGCGCGGTGCATTACCCGGTCAGCGGGCTATGGACCGCCGCACTCACCGGGCAAGCATGCCAGCGCCTACTCGCCCGTGGGGCCGCCGACGAGCTCGCAGACGATGAGGAAGTCCTCGCCGGTCGAGACCGTGCGCCGAGCGTCGTGCACTGCGCCGGAGTGCGGGTTCGGTATTTCTGGGTACTGATCCCTTGCGTCAAAGGGGGGACGAACGGGTGGACGTGCTGGGCCTATCGCGGTGGCAGTTTGGCGTTACTACCGCCTATCATTTCCTTTTTGCCCCGATCACCAACGGGATGTCGCCGCGATTGCACGTGGCCTGCCTGTGAAGCCCCTGGACCCGAGGCTGCTGCGGCACGCGCGCCGCGCCGTCGCCGCGATCGCCGTCCTCGCCGCGCTCGGCCTGGCGTCCGCCGCCCTGGTGATCGCGCAGGCGTGGCTGCTCGCCACCATGATCGCCAACGTATTTATCGATAAAGCGACGTTGGCCGCGTGCGCAGTGCCGCTGGCGGTGCTCGCCGCCGTCACGGCGGGCCGGGCGGCGGTTGCGTGGGCGGCCCAGGCCGCCGCGCACCGCGCCTGCGCCGAGGCCAAGACGGAGCTGCGCAGCGCGCTGCTCGCCCGCGTCCTCGCGCTCGGCCCCGGCTGGCGGCGGGCGTCAGGGGATTGCGCCAACGGCGGCCGCCGCCGGGATGCCGCGGCGCTCACCGAGCTCGCCACCACCGGGCTCGACGGGCTCGACGGCTACTTCACCAGCTACCTGCCCGCGCTCATCGGTGCCGTCGCGGTCCCGGTGGCGGTGCTGATAACGATCACTGTCGCCGACCCGGTCTCGGGGATCACGGTGCTGTGCACGCTGCCGCTCGTCCCGCTGTTCGGCGCGCTGATCGGGCGGGCGACCGGGCGCCGGGCCACGCAGCGCTGGCGCGCCCTCGCCACCCTGGCGCACCACTTCCATGACGTGGTGACAGGCCTGCCGACGCTGCGGGTCTTCGGCCGTGCGCAGGCGCAGCGCGGGCAGATCGCTCGGGTCACGGACGAGTACCGCCGCGCCACCATGGCCACTCTCCGGCTGGCGTTCCTGTCCAGCCTTGCCCTCGAGCTGATCGCCACCATGTCGGTCGCGCTGGTCGCCACCGAGATCGGCCTGCGGCTCGCCTACGGCCACCTGGACTTGCGCACCGGCCTGCTCGTGCTTATCTGCGCCCCCGAGGCTTACCTGCCGCTGCGCGCCCTCGGCACCCAGTTCCACGCCACCGCCGACGGCCTGGCCGCCGCGGAAGAGGTCTTCGCGATCCTGGAGACGGAGCCGGAGACCGAGACGGAAATCCCCGTCCCCGTCCCCGGCTCGGCCGGCCTCTTCTCGCCCGCCGCGAGCTACGCGCCCGCCGCCGACCGCTCCATCCACGTCGACGCGGTCAGCGTCCGCCACGAGGGTCGCGCCGCCCCCGCCCCGGACCGCACCACGTTCACCATCGAACCCGGCCGCCTCACCGTCTTGGTCGGCCCGAGCGGCTGCGGCAAGACCACACTGCTCAGCTGCCTCCTCGGCTTCACCACGCCGACGTCGGGATCGATAAGGTCAAAGTCTTTCATCCGGAACGGTCCCGTGGTTCCAGCCGCTGGCCAGCCCGACGCTTTCGACGCGCGGAACACAGCCGTTCCATTGTCTCCGGCCGATCCCCAGCCCTCCGCCGCGCCGCACGGGCCGAACGTATTCGGCTGGCTACCGCAGCACCCGACGTTGTTCACCGGCACGGTCGCGGAGAACATCCGCCTCGGCTGGCCCGCCGCGCCGGATGCGGCCGTGGCCGCCGCCGTCAGGGACGCCGCCCTCGACGACGTCCCGCTTGACCGCGTCCTCGGCGACCGCGGCGCGGGCCTGTCCGCGGGCCAGCGCCGCCGGGTCGCCCTGGCCCGCGCGCTGCTCCCCGGCCGGCCGGTCCTCCTTCTCGATGAGCCGACCGCCGGCCTTGACGCGGAACGGGAGTCCGTCGTGATCGAGACGCTCCGCCGCTACGCCGGCGCCGGCCATGCCGTCCTCGCGGTGAGCCACCGCCCCGCCGTCATTGCCGCCGCCGACACCCTGGTCGACCTGACGCTGTCGGCCGAACCCCTGTCGGCCGAACCCCTGTCGGCTACGCCACCGACCGGCACTCGCCTGTCGTCTACGCCTTCGACTGCCGCTGATTTGTCGCCTGTGCTTTCGGCCGGCGCTGACCTGTCGCCTGCGCCTTCGACACCGATAGGCGATGTCATTGGCGTCTATGACAGGTCCCAGATCGGACCCCACCGTGGATAACAGCAAGAAGTGCGAGGCGAGGCGCGGCGCTGCGCACCGGTCCCGTGCAACGTCGGGAGCCCGGTATGACATCACCACCAGATAACAGCAAGAAGCGCCGCAGGCGCGGAGTCGGGAGCGCCGGCGCGGTCGGCGGCATCGGCGCGGTCGGCGGCATCGGCGTGGTCGGCGGCGAAATCGGGGACGCCGAGGGCGCGTTCGGATTCGCGATCGGCGGCACGGGCCGAGTCGGGGGCGCGCGTCGGCTGGTGCTTCCGGCAGTGCTCGGGGCGCTGGCCGCCGGCTGCTCGGTGGGGTTGCTCGCGACGGCGGCGTGGCTGATCTCCCGGTCCGCGCAGCGACCGCCGGTGCTGTTCCTGATCGCGCCCGCCGCGGTGGTGCAGGCGTTCGGGTTCGGCCGGGCCCTGTTCCGGTATGCCGAGCGGCTCGCCGGGCACAACGCCGCCCTCGGCCTGCTGGCGGCGCGCCGGGTCCGCGTCTACGAGGCCCTGGCGCGGCTGGCGCCCGCCGGGCTCACCGAGTACAGCAACGGCGACCTGATCGCGCGGCTGGTGACCGACATCGATTCCTTCGCCGACCGGTGGCTCCGGGTCAGGCTGCCCTTCGTCGCTGCCGCGGTCGCCGGCGCCGGGGCAGTCGCGCTGGTCACGGCCCTGCAGCCGGCGGCGGGGCTGGTCCTCGGGGCGACGCTGGTCGTGTCCGCGCTCGCCGCACCGGCCGTCGCGATCGCGCTCTCCCACCGGGAAGAACGCAGCCTCGCCCCGCTCCGCGGCGACCTTGCCGCGGCGACCATGGAGCTGCTCGACGGCGCGGAGGAGCTGACCGTCTTCGGGGCGGCGGGGCGGGCGCTCGCCGCCGTGCAGAGCAATGGCGGCCGGGTACGCGAGGCAACGGCCCGTTCCGGCTACGGAAGGGGAGCGGGCGCGGCGGTCGGCGCGCTCGCGACCGGAGCCGCGCTGGTCGGCGCGGTGTTCTTCGCCGTTCCTGCGGTCAGATCCGGCGCGCTGGCCGGAGTGCTGCTCGCGGTCGTCGTTCTCACCCCGCTGGCCGTGCATGAGGTTTTCGCCGGGCTCGGGCCGGCCGCGCAGGAGATCCCTGGGCTGCGCGCGGCCGGCGGCCGGGTGGCGCAGCTGCTCGCCCGGCCCGCACCGGTCGCCGAGCCGGTAGCGCCGGCGCCACTGCCGGAACCGCCGTACCAGCTGGCCGCGCGCGGGCTGACCGCCGGGTGGACGCCGGGCGCGCCGGTCCTCCGCGACGTCAGCTTCGACGTCCCCGCCGGTTCGCGCGTCGCCATCGTCGGGCCGTCCGGGTCCGGCAAGACCACCCTCGCCATGGTGCTGCTCCGCTTCCTGGACTACGGGGCAGGCGCGGCGCGGGCGGGGGCGGCGCGGCCGGGGGCAACCGAGGCGGGGAGGGCAGGGGAGCGCGGCGAGGGCGGGACGGTGACGCTGAACGGGACCGACCTCCGCGCGTTCGCCCCGGACGAGCTGCGCGAGGTCATCGGTCTGTGCGAGCAGGACGCGCACGTCTTCGACTCCACGCTCGAGGCCAATCTGCTGCTGGCCAAGCCCGACGCGACCGAGGAAGAGCTCCGCGACGCGCTCGAGCGCGCCCGGCTGCTCGCCTGGATCGACTCGCTGCCGCTTGGCCTGCACACCCCGGTCGGCGAGCACGGCGCCCGGCTGTCCGGCGGGCAGCGCCAGCGCCTCGCTCTGGCCCGGGTGCTGCTGGCCGACTTCCCGGTGGTGATCCTCGACGAGCCGGCCGAGCACCTCGACGAGGAGACCGCCGGCGAGCTCACCCGCGACTTGCTCAGCGCGGTCGCCGGGCGGACGGTGCTGCTGATCACCCACCGCCCGGTCGACCCCGGCACGGTCGACCAGGTGCTCCGCCTCACCGACGGCCGACTGATCACCGACGTAGACCTGGCGCGGCCGCGTGGCTAGCCCCGGCCGCCCCTAGGATCGTTGACCATGGCAACGCGCCAGTTCCGGCCATATCATCGTCTACATCTCGCAGTCGTCCACCCCGGAGATCGTCCGCCTGCAGGGGCCGTCCAACCAGGGGCAAGTCAACTTCACCAACTACAACACCCCCGCCACGATCACCGCGCCGGCGGCCGGCGACGTCATCGACGGCAGCAAGTTCGGCCTCTAAAGGCCGCCGATCCCGGTCGCCGATCCCGGCCGCCGATCCCGGCCGCCGATCCCGGCCGCCGATCCCGGCCGCCTGCCGGAAGAGCGAGCGATATCGCACCGGTCGGCGGCCGTGATCGGCGGTTACCGACTCGGCGTACCGTCCCACGCTAGTAGTCGAGTATCTTCGAGTAGCATTGTCCGTGGCATTGTAGTCCCGACTAGCTGATCGCCCCCCCAGGAGAGCCAGCCATGCCGTGCACTCGAGCATCATGACGGCCGCGGAGGCGGCGGCCTTCCCAAGTACGCGCGGGTCGCCGCGGCCATCCGGCGGCAGATCGCCGACGGCGCCCTCCGCCCGGGCCAGCCCGCGCCGAGCGGCGCCGAGCTCAGCCGGGCCACCGGGTTCGCCACGCTGACCTGCCGCAAGGCGCTGCGCGCGTTGATCGCGGAGGGCATCCTGGTGCCCGGCCCGAGCCCCAACGCCCGCCCTCGGGTCGCCGACTCGCAGGCGCGCGGCGATGAGCGCGACCTCGCCGATGCCACCCGCGCGCTGTCGGCCGGGCTGGCCGCCGCCCGGCGCGCGCTCGGCTTGACGCAGGTCGAGCTGGCCGCGCTGGCCGGCGTCTCGGTCACCACCGTCGGCCACGCGGAGACGGGCCGGACCTGGCAGTCCCGCCGCTTCTGGGAGCGCGCGGACACCGCGCTGTGCGCCGCTGGCGCACTGCTCCGCCTGCACGACGCCTACCGCGCGGCCGGCTCGGCCCACCAAGAGGAAGGGTCAAACGCGGATTCCGAGGAACGGACCGTGGCTCTGCCCCGCCCCGCCGCCGCAGCGCCTGCCGTGGCCGCCCCGCCCGCCCTGCCTGCCGTCCCGGCCCAGGCCCAGGCGTCCCGCATCATGATCGTCTGGACCGACGGTACCGTCACCACCGTCCATTGCCTCGGCGCCGGCGACGTTACGGGCGCGGTTGTCGACGAAGATGGCCTCGGCGTCGGTGACGGACAGCTCGGCCAGGACGTTGCGGCGGGGGGTAGGGCTTGAGTAGGCCCAGTTCGCCGCTGACCAAGCACGCCTCGAAGAAGACGCCGAGCGGGCCGTGGCGGAAGTAACGGCCCAAGCCCGGGCTACCCGCTGCCAAGGATTCCCCATCGGATGGCCGGCTCACTGGAGCACCATCATGGGAAACTCGTCACCGCTCGTATTCGGGCTATCCGCGGTAACGAGGAGGCATGCACCATCATCCTGAGCGGTAACCACGTGCGCTACCGGCGCGGGAACAAAGAGAAAACGTGGCTGTGCGGCGGTAATAATGGCTTCCTCTCGCTCCCCTGTGCAGATATCGAGCAAGCCCACAACGAAGGATCCTGCGACCGGGTAAAATATTTCCCGCTTAATCCTGTGAAAATGATTTCCGGCCACTGCGCCAGCCTGATCGAAACGCATGACGTAGGAGTACGCGCAGCTGAAACCTGGGATCATTGGGAATCGCAGGTCCCAGGTGACGGCCAGCGACCGACCTGGCTTCTTCGGATCCCTTCTTACCGGGACATCAAGAAGTATGCCCAGCTTCGTCTCGGTCACGCTAGACGGCCGGGAGAAAACGTCCATGGGATCAGGCCCGGAAGACGCCAGTGCTTCGAGTCCGCTCATTGACATCACCTCGCTTGTGCAGCTTGCGGGAGCTGGATTATTGCGTCATATAAGGTCAAGCGAGTCAATCTTGTACTCATAGTCGTATGGGTCGTGGAAGGAGTATATTATCTTCAGGATCACGGCAAATTCTTCCTCCCGCCAGGGCAGCTTGCTGAAGCCCTTGGGGTCTTGCATGAACTTACCTGCGGCATGCGTGCCGAGAGCATTGATCCCGGCAAGCATGAAGATCTTCCGGCTGACCGCCCACGGATTTCGGTACCGGGCGATCAGAGCGTACTCAACCTGCGGCTCACCATGCGCACTGAGCGGATTATCCGCCTGATACTTGCGGCCTGACCTTATATCCCGGATCCATCGATCCTGACCAGAGTTCTCCCAGCGTATGGTTATGTTCGAAGGGATCAGGCCGATGTCCTGGAAGATCCGCGCGGTGAACGCGTTACCGAACGGAGAGCACACGAGGACCAAGTCCTCTCGCTTGTACTCATCGTAGCGAGCCAGGGCATGATGATCCGCCATGATCCTGGCAGTGCAGCCGATCAACCCTAGGACTCGCTCCGTCTGCTGGGCGGTATACAGGTCGCACATCGGGAAGTAAACGTACTTCTCGGTCTCATGGAGCCGGGAGGTTATGACCGTCGGAACCTCTTGCCCGATATGCAGGTTCGAGAACAATCGACGGATATGCAGCATCTCGCTTGTCGCTTCGACCAGCGCGGTAAGAAATGAATCCAGCTTCGCAGCCAGGCTGTCACCCGGCCAGAGGGACAAGTCGATCGGCTCGATTCCTCTTCCCCGGAGATCCTGCTCCTCCAGCGACGTCAGCGAAGGCACGCACATGTAATGGGTCTGCCGCATTCGGCCCATCGAATACATTACCCCGTCATAGATGCTGTTGAAGTCCGGATCCGACAGGCTATACCCGATGAATAGGAAACTGTATTGCGTAAGATCATTATGCAGAGTACCCAAGGTCAGGGTGTTGTTGACGACAAAGCTCGCGTAGTCACTGCGGGTCACGACAAGACTGTTCGGCTGCGATATGGTACCGTGGATTTTACGCAGCTGACGGCCTCGCCGATCACTGTAAATACGCGCGCCCTCATCGGAGATGACGAGTTCGTACTTAGCGCCCGTTCGGCGGAGCGAATCCTCCAAGAGTTCGTCAAAGTTGGTGGTGTAAAATAGAGAACACGGGAGCTGGGCAACGAGATCGTAGGTAGATGACGGCTTGGGGGACATTGGCTCTAGCATGCCAGACATACGGTCTATCAGGCGACGCCGACCGAACCGGTTCTCGTAGAACTGGGGAGTATTGAGGAGCATCGTTGGTGAGTATGCGCGCTTCTGGTGGTCTGGCTCGATGCCCAGGTCAACTGCCAGCGTCGCGACGAACTGCTGCCAGTCCGGGATGCCGGCTGTTGCCGAGGCGCCCGCACCGCAAAAGACAGCGGCCCGCTCCCGCTTGAATGACTCCACTAGGCCTGTGGGCAACTGCGGCGCTGATTCGGCAGTCACCAGTGTCTCACACGTGATTGGGTGCTCTTCATGCGTTGCCTCGCCCCGCCGCTAGTCAAATCTTTCGCTAACGTTTCAGCAATCATAGCCAGGCTGGTCCCGTTCCCGGTGTCGGAAAGGCATGTGCTCGGCGCCATTTCGCCGTGGCGTCCGTAGCAAGAGGTACTGCCTATGCGTCCCTGCGCGCGAGCAGCCAGCCGCACGCCGCCAGCAGCACCGCCGTCCACAGGGCGAATACACCGAATCCCTGCCAGGGGGAGAGCACGTCGGCGGGCTGCTGGCTGGACTGCGCAACCAGCTGGCCGGCGACGGTCGGCAGATAACCGTGGATATGGTTGGCGATCGTGCCCGGGATCAGCGTGATCAGCGGCGGCACGACCAGGACCAGCGCGATCACGGTGGCGATCGCGCCCGCGGTATGGCGGATCAGGCCGCCGACGGCGAGCGCGAACAGGCCGAGCATGGTGAGGTACAGGATCCCGCCGATGCACGCGCGGGTGATGCCCGGCTGGGAGAGCGTGATCGACACGTGGCTGCGCAGGATCGCCGTGGTGATGAAGAAGACGGCGAACACGGTGACCGCGCTGACTACCACGTCGAGCAGCGCGAACACGACCGCCTTGGCCGCCAGCATGGGGATGCGCCGCGGCACCGCGAGCAGCGAGGCACGGATCGCGCCGGTGGAGTACTCGCTGCTCATCACGATCACGCCGAGCACGCAGATGGCCAGCTGGCCCAGGCCGAACCCCGCGCCGAACAGCACCGCGGTCGGGTCGGTATGCAGCGTGAGGTGGTTGGGGTGGTTGCCAGGGTTGTTCCAGGTGTTGGATATGACGGTCGCGATCAGCGCGCTGAACCCGATCGCGACGACCACGAACGCGAGCAGCGACCAGATCGTGGACCGGACGGAGCGGATCTTCGTCCACTCGGCGGTGAGCAGCCCGGTCGTCATCGCGCGCTCGACCTGCCGTACTCAACGCTGTCCGCGGTCAGCTCCATGAACGCCTCCTCGAGCGAGGGCAGCCTGGGCGTCAGCTCGTGCAGCACAATCGAGGCGGACGCCGCGAGCTCGCCGATCCTCGGCGCGGGCAGCCCGGTCACGACCAGGCCATTGTTGGTCATGTCACGGTCGCCGTTGGCCTCCGCCGCGGTGCCGCCGTCGGCGATGATGAGCTCACGGAGGCGGGCGAGGTCGGGCGTGCGGACCAGGACCGAGCGCTCCGAGCTGCGCGCGATGAACTCCTCGGTGGAGCAGTCGGCGATCAGCGAGCCCCGGCCGATCACCACGAGGTAGTCGGCGGTGACCGCCATCTCGTTCATCAGGTGGCTGGACACGAAGATCGTGCGCCCCTCCGAGGCCAGCTGGCGCATGAGGTTGCGGACCCAGCGGATGCCCTCGGGATCCAGCCCGTTGACCGGCTCGTCCAGCATGAGCACCGGCGGATTGCCGAGCATCGCCGCCGCGATGCCAAGCCGCTGCGTCATGCCGAGAGAGAATCCGCCGGCCCGCTTGCCCGCCACCTCCCGCAGCCCGACCAGGTCGAGCACCTCGTCCACCCGCTTGGCCGGGATGCCCTGGGTCTGGGCGAGGAACAGCAGGTGGTTGCGGGCGCTGCGGCCGGGGTGCACGCTGCGCGCCTCGAGCAGCGCCCCGACCCGCGTGAGCGGCACCGCCAGCTGGTCGTAGGCCAGCCCGCCGATCGTGGCCGCGCCGCTGTCCGGCCGGTCAAGCCCGGTGATGAGGCGCATGGTGGTGGATTTGCCCGCGCCGTTCGGGCCGAGGAAGCCGGTCACCCGGCCCGGCTCGACAGTGAACGACAGGTTATGCACCGCCACCTTGTCGCCGAATCGCTTCGTCAGCTCGCGGGCTTCGATCAGCCCTGGCGCGTCAGCCACGCGCACCATGTTACTTCCTTATCGGGTGCGAGCGGTGAATGCCGGCCGGGCGCCGATGAGTTCCCGGGCGCGCCGGCGTCTGTCCTTGCAGGCAACAGTTCGAGGGGAGCGATCATGAAGCGACCGATGGGTGCGCCGTGCTGGATCGACCTGCTGACGTCGGACGAGGGACGGGCCCGGGAGTTCTACACCGGAGTGTTCGGCTGGACCGCGGGGGAGGGATCGGCAGAGTTCGGCGGCTACTTCATGTTCTTGCGCGACGGCGTGCCGGTGGCCGGCTGCATGCAGAAGGTGGCGGGCGTGCCCGCCATGGAGGGGCCGGACCAGTGGGGCGTCTACCTGTCGTCGCCGGACGCGAAGGCCACCGCTGACAAGGCCGTCGCCAGCGGCGGCGCGCTCCGCATGGAGCCCATGGACATCGCCGACCTCGGCACCGAGGCGATCGTCGAGGACGCGCCCGGAGCGCGGGTCGGCGTGTGGCAGGCCGGCACCTTCCCTGGTATCACCGTGTTCGACCAGCCGGACGCGCCGGCCTGGTTCCAGCTGCTGACCAGCGACTACGTCGGGGCCGTCGCTTTCTACGAGGAAGTTTTCGGCTGGCAGACGCGCGTGCAGAGCGACACGCCGGAGTTCCGCAGCACCGTCCAGACGGCCGGGGGCGAGGACTTCGCCGGGATCGTGGCCGCGCCGGACGGCGACCTGGCCGCCGGCGAGGCGGGCCGCTGGGAGCTGTTCCTCCGGGTCGCCGACGCCGATGCCGCGCTGGCGCGGGTCGCGGTACTGGGCGGGACGGTGCTGCGGGAGCCGGAGGACACGCCCTTCGGGAGGCTGGCGGAAGCCGCGGACCCGACCGGGACGCGGTTCAATCTGGTCGGCTGAGGTGAGTTGAGCGCCGAGTGGCGCTTGCGCGGTAAGTTCTTGATCCGTGTCGATGACCATTCTCATCACCGGGGCCGCGGGCCGCATCGGGACCATGCTCCGGTCGCGGCTGGCCGCGCCGGGCCGAGTGCTTCGCCTCATTGACGTCACCCCGCTTCCAGAGCCGCTCGGGCCAGGCGAGGAAGGCGAGACCGCGTCCGTGACGGACCTGGCCGCGATGACCGCCGCCTGCGCCGGCGTGGCGGCGGTCATCCACCTCGGCGGCATCGCGACCGAGTCGTCGTGGGAGCGCATCCTCGACGTGAACATCAACGGCACCTACGCGGTCTTCGAGGCCGCCCGCCGGGCGGGCGTGCCGCGGGTAGTGTTCGCCTCGTCCAACCACGCGGTGGGGTTCACGCCGAGGTCGGACTTTCCCGTCCCCGACTTCGCCTACCCCGCGCCCGACACCTACTACGGCGCCTCCAAGGCCGCGGGCGAGGCGGTCGCCGCCCTGTACGCGCGCCGGTACGGCCTGGACGCCGTCTGCGTCCGGATCCTGTCCTGCTTCGAGCGGCCGACCGGCCCGCGGATGCTGGGCAGCTGGCTGTCCCCGGACGACGCGGGGCGACTGTTCGAGGCGTGCCTGACCGCGCCGTCGCCCGGCTTCCAGGTCATCTACGGCGTCTCCGCGAACACCCGGGGCGGCTGGGTCTCCCTGGACGGCGCCCGCGCCCTCGGCTACCAGCCCCTCGACGACGCCGAGATCTACGCCCCCGAGCTGATCGCCGCCCAAGGCGAGCCAGCCCCCGACGACCCCGTCTTCCGCTACCTAGGCGGCGACTTCACCTTCCCCTCCCTGGACGCCCCCATCCCGAACCCCCCCGCCGAGGGCTAAGCCCAGCAGCGGCGACGCAAGGTACACTCAGCAACAGCCTGCAATCGAAATGTTTGTCGTTTCAGTCGTTATAACGACGTAAAAGTCAAACATCTTTTTGATCTTGACGATGCCGGATATGTCAGGAAAGCGCGGCTGGCCGACCCTGGGTCGTTGTCTTGGCTTCGCCCCCGGCGGCCGAGGCGCCCAGGTGCGTGCCGGTGAGCAGCACGAGCGCGGCGCCGATGAGGGCGGCCAGCACGGCGACGCCCACCGGGATCAGCCAGCGTCGCCAGTCCGGCCATGAGTCCGGGTCCCACCACGGGCCGTCGAGTCGCGGCGCGCGCGGATCGCCGCGCCACGGTTCCTCGTAAGGCGCGCCGCCGTACGGGCCGTCTACATACCCACGCTGGCCACCCGCGTAGCCGCGGTGTCTGCCCGGGTAGCCGGGCTGGCCCGACCGGGGCCCGGCCTGCCGGTGCCCGGTCGGCCCGGTCGGGCGCCCCTCGAAAACGTCGCGCTCGTAGGTAAGCGGATAGGGCGCGGCCCGCGGGTCGTACGGGTCGTCGTCGGCCGGGTAGCCCTCGCTGCCCGTCCATCCCGCGTCGCCGACACCGCAGGTCGCTCCGCCGGGCCGGCCGGCATCGCCTGGGTAGCCCTCGCCGCGGGGCCAGCCAGCATCGCCCGGACGCTCTGGTCCGCGCGGCCCCCTCGGTCCTCGCGGTCCGCGCGGACCGCCCGCTGCCGCTGGGGGCGGCGGATACTGCGGCTCGCGGGGATCGGCTGGCTCTCGGCCGTAGCCAAAGTCCCAGTTGCTCATGGCGCGCGCTCTCCAGGGTTAGTCCTACGCCCTGTATCACGGACAGCGGGACGCGCCGGTTCACGTCTGAGCCCGGCGCGTCTGCTCAGGCCGGCGTCAGCTCCATTACCGGGAATCCCCAATGCCCGCCGGCGCAAGCCCTAGTAGCGCATGCCCATCGCCGCGCGGACCTCTGACAGGGTCCCTCGGGCGATCGCTCGCGCCCGGGCGCAGCCGTCGCGGAGCACCTCGCCGGCGTAGCCGGCGTCGGCCGCCAGCTCCGCGCGGCGCGCCCGGATCGGTGCGAACCGCTCGTTGACCGCCTCGGTCGTCGCCCGCTTGAGCGCCGCCGCGCCCCCGTCGCCGATCTCGTCGGCCAGGGCAACCGGGTCGCGGTCGGCGCACAGCGCCGCGAGCAGCACCAGCGAGGAGACCTCCGGCCGGGTCGCGGGCTGGTAGCTGACGCGCCGGATGGAGTCGGTCTTCGCGCCCCTGATCAGGGCGGCCGTCTCGTCGGCGGTGGCGCGCAGCTCGATCGCGTTCCCGCGCGACTTGGACATCTTCCCGCCGTCGGTGCCGAGCAGCAGCGGCGCGTCCGACAGCAGCGCGTCGGGCACGGGGAAGACCGGGGTGCCGCCGGCCCCCGGGTACCGCTCGTTGAACCGGCGCGCGATCAGCCGGGTCACCTCCACGTGCGGGAGCTGGTCCTGCCCCACCGGCACCAGGTTCGCCTTGCAGAACAGGATGTCGGCCGCCTGGTGCACCGGGTAGGTGAACATGAGCCCGCTCACCGACGCCTGCCGCGAGTGCGCGATCTCGTCCTTCACGGTCGGGTTGCGCTGCAGCTCGGGCACCGTGACCAGGGACAGGAACGGCAGCAGGAGCTGGTTCAGCTCCGGTACCGCGCTGTGCGCGAAGATCACCGAACGGGCCGGGTCGATCCCGATCGCCAGGTAGTCGAGCACCAGCCCGAGCGCGTAGTCGTCCAGCCGCTGCGCGCTGTCCCGGTCGGTCAGCACCTGGTAGTCGGCGACGAGCACGAGCACCTCGGCCCCCGCGTCCTGCAGCCGCACCCGGTTGCGGAGGGTCCCGAAGTAGTGCCCCAGGTGCAGGTACCCGGTCGGCCGGTCGCCCGTCAGGATTCGCACGCGGCCGGCGTCTTCGCCTATCACCGCCTCGATCTGCGCCGACCGGCGCAACGCCGCGGCGAGGGTCCCGGGGACGGCGTCGCTGAGAGTGCTTGTCATGAGGTCTGCCTCCTTGGCTTGGTGTCTGATCTCGGCCCAAGGACGACCCCGGAAAGCAGAACGGCCGTCCCCGCTCTCGGCGGACGGCCGTTTTCGTTCAGCGCGCGGTCAGCGCGGCAGCCGTCCCGAGGTGGGACGCCACCAACCCTGGAACGCTGCGCGACGCATGAGAAAAGTATAACCCGGGGGCGCACAGCCACGCGTCGGCGCGCAGCCACGCACCCGGCTTAGCCGACGCCAGCGCCCGCCTTACTCCTCGGTGTCGCTGACGACGCTGATGCTGTCGTTGGCCAGCAGGAACGAGAGGTCCTCGAGGGACTTGGCGATGGAGAACAGCAGGAAGGGCACGGCCCCCTGCGCGTTGCCGTTGAGCATCCCCTGCGCCAGGCGCAGCTGCGCGGAGTAGTCGGGACCGATCTCTTCCACGAGCTCGGCCTGCAGTCCGTCGTTGTCCATCTGCCCGGTCCCTTCCGCGCGTTACGTCCGTTGTGCACGGCTCGCCTAACTTTAGGCGGTTCCGGCAGCCGCAGCACGGCGGATAGGCGGGGGCGGGGCCGACGGGTGATAAAAAGTGCGCCGGACCCGCGGTGCTACGACGCGAAGTCGAGCAGCGGCTGCGCCCGGGAGGGGTGCCGCAGCTTGGACAGCGACTGCTTCTCCAGCTGGCGGATCCGCTCGCGGGTCAGGCCGAGGGCCCGGCCGATCTCGTCGAGGGTGTGCGGGTTGCCGTCGTAGAGCCCGAACCGCATCGCCATGATCGTCGCCTCGCGCGGGGTGAGCGCGTCCAGCGCGGAGCGAAGCTGCTCGGCCATCAGCTGCCGGTCCACCAGCTCGGAGGCCTCCGGCGCGTCGACGTCCTCGATGAGGTCGCCGATCGACGTCTCGCCGTCCTCGCCGATGGTGGAGTCGAGCGAGATCGGCTGGCGCGAGGTGCGCAGCAGCTCCTCGATCTGGTCCGGGGTCCGGTCCAGCTCGACCGCCAGCTCCTCCGGGGTGGGCTCGCGCCCGAGCTTCTGGTGCATGTCACGCTCGACGCGGGACAGCTTGGAGAGCATCTCCAGCACGTGCACGGGCAGCCGGATCGTCCGCGCGGAGTCGGCGAACCCGCGCTGGATCGCCTGCCTGATCCACCACATCGCGTAGGTGGAGAACTTGTAGCCCTTGGTGTAGTCGAACTTCTCGACCGCGCGGATCAGGCCGAGGTTCCCCTCCTGCACCACGTCGAGCAGGGAGAGCCCGCGGTCGCTGTACTTCTTGGCGACCGACACGACCAGGCGGAGGTTGGCCTCCAGCATGTGCGCCTTCGCGCGCCGCCCGTCCTCGGCCACCAGCTCCAGGTCGCGGCGGAGCTCCGGCGTCAGGTCGGGGTCGGTGTCCAGCTTGTGCTCGGCGAACAGGCCCGCCTCGATCCGCTTGGCCAGGTCGACCTCCTGCTCGGCGGTGAGCAGGCTGGTCCGGCCGATCGACTTGAGGTAGGTGTGCACCGAGTCGCCCATGGCGGGCGTCTGGTCATCCAGGTCAACCCCGTCGGCGAACGCGGCGACGTCGGCCTCAATGGTGGCCGCGGCGTCGTCGTCGAACTCCGTGTCGCCGGCCGCCGGAGCGGGACCGGCAGCGGCGGTCGTCGGCGCGGCTGCCTCGGCGTCGGCCTTCTTGGTCCTGGTCCGCTTGGCGGCCGTCTCAGTCGTGCCAGCGCCGTCCGCCGGGCCGGCGACCGCGCCCGCGGGCGCCTTGGCGGCGGTCGTGGCCTTGGCCGTGGCGCTCTTGGGCGCGGCGGCCTTGGCCTTGGCGCGCACCGACTTGCCCTCGGTCTCCTCGTCGGCCAGCCGAACGCCGGCCTCGCTCAGCTCACGGAGTATCGAGCGGGCCTCGGCGGGCGTCAGCCCCGCCTGCTCGAACGCAGTCCGGAGGTCAGAAAGCGACAGGTGGCCCTGGCTGCGACCGCGCTGGATGAGGTCATCCACGCGAGACGAGCTCGCCTCCTCGTCCTGAGCCGAAGTGGCAGTTGCGATCCGCGGCATGAGACACCTGCCTCCATCTGTTGCACGTGCGCACGCGATGCGCCGTCAAAACGAACCCGACTTAACGACTTACTTCCCCGATGACAATAAGTAACCCCGCCCGGATTAGCCGACTATCGCGGGGGGCACTCTTAATTAACGCTCCGCGCCCGAGATTGTTCCCGTGGGCGTCACGTTCTTGCCTTCTTCAGGGCCGCGAGGTCCGGTTTGCCGCTAGGGAGCACCGGTATGGCCTCCGTCAGCACGACCTCGCTTGGGCTAGCGTAACGCGGGAGCGTCCCGCGTACATGGATACGTAGCAATTCTAGACCAGGCGGATCTGACGGATCGGCAGGGACTACCACCGCGGTGACTCGTTCGCCCCACTCCGGGTCTGGCCGGCCGATCACGACGACCTCCCGGACCCCTGGGCAGCTGGACAGCGCGGCGGCTACCTCGCCCGGGATCACCTTGTGCCCGCCGGTGTTGATCACGTCGTCGGCCCGGCCCCGGATCACCACCAGGCCGCGGTCGGCGCTGCCTTCAACCCAGCCCAAATCGGACGTCACGAACTCGCCGCCTCGGTCACCGGCGACGAGCGCGGCGGCGGTCAGGTCGGGCCGGCCGAAGTAGCGGTTCAGCAGGACCGGGCCGGAGATCCGCAGCCGGCCTTCGTCGTCGGAGCGCACCCGCACGCCGTCCAGCGGCACCCCGTCGTAGACGCACCCGCCGCAGGTCTCGCTCATCCCGTAGCTGGTCACCGCGTTGATCCCGGCCGCCCTCGCCCGGCCGAGCACCGCGGCGCCTGCCGCCGCGCCGCCGACCAGCACCGAGGAGAACCCGGCCAGGGCCGCGACTCCGCCCGGCTCGTCGAGCAGCCGGACCAGCTGGGTGGGCACCACCGAGACGTGCGCGCACCCCGAGGCCGCGAGCGCGTCGGCGGTGGCCGCCGGAGCCACCGCCCGTTCAGTGCCCGAGATCAGGGACCGGACGAGGACCTGCAGCCCGGCGACATGGGACGGCGGCAGGCACAGCAGCCAGCGCTCGCCCGGGCGGGCCCCGAGCCGGGCCAGGGCCGCCCGCGCCGAGTGGCTGAGCGCCGCGGCGCTCAGCTCGACGCCCTTGGGCTCGCCGGTGGATCCCGAGGTCGTGATGACGACCGCCGTGTCCGGTGCAACCCCTGGAGACATCCCGGAAGAAGAGCAGGAGGAACGGACCGTTGCTTCGCCGTCACCGTCAATGATCGCGTTGGGCTGGAAGACGTCGATGAGCTGCCGCAGCCGCGCCTCCGGCACGCCGGAGTCGAGCGGCAGGATGGCAGGCCCGGTCCCGTCGAGCGCCCGCGCCAGGGGCTCGGTGAGCCGGTCCGCGTCAGCCGCGCCGGAGAGCAGCACCGCGTGCAGGGGCCGATTCGTCACGATGGATAAGGTTAGACCCCGTACTAGCTTCAGATTACGAGTGAGGGAGCGCCGGGCTGGATGAGTGAGCTGCGGGAGCTGCTCGGGACGCTGCGGGCGTTCGCGATCCCGATGCGGACCAAGTTCCGCGCGGTCACGGTCCGGGAGGGCGCGCTGATCCAGGGCCCGGCCGGGTGGGGCGAGTTCTCGCCCTTCGCCGGGTACGGGGCGGGCGAGTCGGCGCGCTGGCTGGCCAGCGCGATCGAGTCGGCGACGGTCGGCTGGCCGGCCCCGGTCCGCGACTTCGTCCCGGTGAACGTGACGGTGCCCGCGGTCGGGCCCGAGTGCGCCTACGAGATCGTCGCCGCCTCGGGATCCCGGACGGCCAAGGTCAAGGTGGCGGAGCAGGGGCAGCGGGAGGCCGAGGACGTCGAACGGGTCGCGGCGGTCCGGGACGCGCTCGACGCGGCCGGGCCCGGCGGGCGGATCCGGGTGGACGCCAACGGCGGCTGGTCGGTGGACGCGGCCGCGCGGATGCTCGGCCGGCTCTCCCGCTACGGCCTCGAGTACGCGGAGCAGCCCTGCGCCACGCTGCCGGAACTCGCGGAGCTACGTCGCCTTATCGACATTCCGATCGCGGCCGACGAGTCGATCCGCAAGGCCGACGACCCGCTCAAGGTGCGGGCGGCGGGCGCGGCCGACATCGTCATGCTCAAGGTGCAGCCGCTCGGCGGGGTCCGCGCCGCGCTCCGGGTCGCCGAGGCCTGCGGGCTGCCGGCCGTCGTGTCGAGCGCGGTCGACACCTCCGTGGGCCTGGCGGCCGGGGTCGCCCTGGCCGCCGCCCTGCCCGAGCTGCCCTACGCCTGCGGCCTGGCCACGATGTCGCTGCTCGAGGGCGACGTGACCGCCGCGCCGCTGGCCGAGTCGGGCGGGCGGCTTCCGGTCCGGCGCCCGCCGGTCGATCCGGGCGCGCTCGCGCGCTGGGAGACCGACCCGGCGCCGTGGCGGGAGCGCGCGCTGGCGGCGGCGCGGTACCTGTGAACCCGTCGACCGCGTTCGGCACCGTGCTCGCGGACGAGCTCGCGCGGTGCGGGCTGCGCGAGGTCGTGCTCGCTCCGGGATCGAGGTCCGCGCCGCTGGCAATGGCGTTCGACCAGCTCGACCGGGCGGGCCGGGTCCGGTTGCACGTGCGGATCGACGAGCGCTCCGCGTCGTTCACCGCCCTGGGGCTGGCGAAGGCGAGCCGGCGGCCGGTCGCGGTGGTGTGCACGTCCGGCACGGCGGCGGCCAACCTCCACCCGGCGGTCATCGAGGCCGACGAGTCCGCGATCGGTCTGCTGCTGCTCACCGCCGACCGGCCGCCCGAGCTGCGCGGCACCGGCGCGGGACAGACGGTGGACCAGGTCAAGCTGTACGGGTCCGCCGTCCGCTGGTACGCCGAGACCAGCGTCCCCGAGCGGCTGCCGGGCATGGCCGGCTACTGGCGCTCGCTGGCCTGCCGCGCCTGGGCGCACGCAGCCGGGGCGCTCGGCACCCTCCCGGGCCCGGTCCACCTGAACATCCCGCTGCGCGACCCCCTGGTTCCAGACGCGTCGCCGCCCTGGCCGGAACCGCTAGCGGGGCGGGGCGACGGCAGCCCGTGGACGCGGGTGAGCGCGGCGGCTGCCGTTCCGGCGCCGCTTGAGCTGCCGTGGGCGGAGCGGGGCGTGGTCGTGTGCGGGGACGGCGACTATGACGCGCGCCGCCCTTGTCGAGTTGGCGGAGGTCGCCGGGTGGCCGGTGCTCGCCGAGCCCTCGTCCGGCGCCAGGCACGGGCCGAACGCCCTCACCGGTTACCAGTACCTGCTCGCGTCGGCGGAGTTCATGGCAGCGCACCGGCCCGATGTGGTTATCTCGGCCGGCCGGCCGGGGCTGTCCCGGCCGCAGTCTGCGCTGCTCCGGCTCGCCCGCGGAACCGATGCGGCGCCGCCGGTCAGGCACGTCGCGGTCGCGCAGGGACCGGGGATGTGGGCCGATCCGCAACGCGCGGCGACCGATGTGGCGGCTGCGATCCGGCTGACCGGGGCGCCTGCCGCCGAGACGATGCGGGCCGGGGCGGCGGGGGCCGCTGGCGGACGCTGGCTCGATGAGTGGCGCCGGGCCGACGCGGCGGCGACCGAGGCGGCGGACAAGGTACTCGACGCCTGGCCGGAGAGCGATGCGGCCGCGGCGGCCGATCAGGCGCTGTCGGAGCCCGAGGTCGCCCGCGAGCTTGTTGCCGCGCTGCCGGCGCGCGCGATGCTGTGGTGCGGGAACTCACTGTCCGTTCGGGATATAGATCTGCTCCGGCCGGCCCGGACGGACACCCGCGTGATCGCGAGCCGGGGCGCGAGCGGAATCGACGGTACCTTCTCCGCCGCCGCCGGGGCGGCGCTCGCGCACGCGGCGGACCACCCCGGGGCGGTGGCGTTCGCGCTGATCGGCGACCTGTCGCTGCTGCACGACGCGCCGGGGCTCGCGATCGGGCCGGGGGAGCCCCGGCCGGACCTGTGCGTGGTCGTGGTCAACAACGACGGCGGCGGCATCTTCGAGGGGCTCGAGCCCGCCGGGTTCGGCGGCGGGGTGTCGGGCCTGGCGGCACCGGGCGGCCCGCAGTCGGGCGGGCCGGGCGGGCCGGGCGCGGCCGTCGGACCCGGGGCGCTGACCATGTTCGAGCGGACGTTCGGGACGCCGCACGGGGCGTCCCTCGAGCGGCTGGCGGCTGCGTTCGGCATCCCCTACGCCTTCGCGGGTCGGCCGGGCGACGTGGCCAAGGCGATTGCCGCGATGGTTTCCGGCACGGGGCCGCGCATCGTCGAGGCGCGGACCGGCCGGGCCGCGAACGCGGAGCTGCGCGCCCGGATGAGCGAAGCCGCGATCCGCGCGGTCGCGGCAGCCGAGATCAGTAGTAGTCGCCCTTCCCCGTCGGCGTGATCGTGGACTGTTGTGTACATCCCGATGTACACAACAGTCCACGATCGTCGGCCGACCTCGCCACGACAGACGACCTCGCCACGACAGAGATAACAGCAAGAAGCGGCGGGAACCGCAGACCCACCCGAAGGCGGTGCCGCGGGCGCGCCCGCGTCCGGTGCCCCGTCATGGGCCGATCATCGGGCCGACGTTGAACGAGGTCTTGAGCAAGCCGAACTGGTACATGACGTCGGCCACGCGCTGGATCCTGACCTTGTCGATCGCGGTGGGGTAGATGTTGATGGCCATGACCGCGGCGATGATCGGCGGGATCTGGCCGTTCTGCGGCCCCTCCAGCGACTCCATGGCCTGCTCGACCGTGGACCGGCTGGTATCGGCGATCTCCTGGCCCTGGGCGAGAGCGGCGATGAACGCCCTGAGGGTGTCCGGGTTCTGCTCGGCCCACGACCTGGTGACCACGTACCCCTGGATGGGGAAGCTCTCCGTGGCGCCCTGGTTGAGGTCGGCCAGCGGGACCGCGCCGTACTTCTGCTCGGCGGCGGTGGCGAACGGCTCGGGCATCGCGGCGGCCGCGATCTTCCCGGCGGCCAGCTCGGCGGCCATGTCGGGGAACGGGATCGGCTGGGCGGGGAAGCGCACCTGCGACAGCTTGACCCCGTTCTCGGTGAGCACCGAGGCGGCGAGCAGGTAGTTGATGTTGAACGGCGCGTTGATGCCGAGCAGGTGGCCCTTCAGCCCGCTGAGCGTGGTGATGTGGGTGCTCGGCATCGTGTAGATCGCCTGCGTGCCCTCCTGCATCACCGATCCCTCGGCGATGATCTCGAGCCGCTGGTGGTCGTCCACGTAATGCTGGATATAGGAGACGTAGTTCCCGCCGGTTATGTCGTACTGGCCGGCGACCTGCTGGTCGATCACCTCGTCGCTGCTGACCGCGGGCGTGTAATTAATCGTCAGGCCCTCCTTGGCGAACAGGCCCTCGTGCAGCGCGACGAAAAAGCCGGCCGAATCGACTGCGGGCACCACGGCCACGTTGAGCGTTGTCTTTTCTAGCCCGCTTGGACTAGTGATTCCTTGGTTAACTCCCAGGCCACCACAGCCCGTTAGGGCTAGTCAGGGCTAGTAGGGCTATCGCGAGGGGTGGCGCGAGAATTCTGCGGCGTGAACGGAACACGGATATTCCTCCTGAGTTGCGGCCTACTGGGGCGGGGCCCAGGATCAGGTATGCGGAAGCGTAAAGCAGGAGGAATTGCCGTCTTTGCCTTTTACCGTAAATAGTGTCATTCACGGCATAAAGTGACGTTCTATCAACGGAGATGCGAGACCGCGACGGATGGGCAGCCGAACTTCAGCGATGCGCGAGTTACTGAACCGTCACGCCTCGGCCGGCGGTCTCGCGCGGCACCTGTCGGCTGCACCGTCCGCTCGCGGATAACAGCAAAAAATTGGAGTCCGGGCCGCGCCCGCCGGGTCGCGTCATGCGGATCTTGGGTATTCGCGTTGCATGGTCATGCAGTGTTGTGCATATAATTTCATCCATGACTAAGGTGCTCGCCTCCCTGCCTATCGGTGAACGTGTCGGGATCGCCTTCTCCGGCGGCCTCGACACCTCGGTTGCGGTCGCGTGGATGCGCGAGAAGGGGGCGGTGCCCTACACCTACACCGCCGACCTCGGCCAGTACGACGAGCCGGATGTGGCCTCGGTGCCGGGCCGGGCGGGCGAGTACGGCGCCGAGGGCGCCCGGCTGGTGGACTGCAAGGCGGCCCTGGTGGAGGAGGGGCTGGCCGCGCTGACCTGCGGTGCGTTCCACATCAGGTCCGGCGGCCGCGCCTACTTCAACACCACGCCGCTGGGCCGGGCGGTCACCGGCACGCTGCTTGTGCGGGCCATGCTCGGCGACGACGTGCAGATCTGGGGCGATGGCTCCACCTACAAGGGCAACGACATCGAGCGGTTCTACCGGTACGGGCTGCTCGCCAACCCGGGCTTGCGGATCTACAAGCCGTGGCTCGACGCCGACTTCGTCGCCCAGCTCGGCGGCCGGGCGGAAATGTCGCAGTGGCTGGCCGACCGGAGGCTGCCCTACCGGGCCAGCAAGGAGAAGGCATACTCCACCGACGCGAACATCTGGGGCGCCACCCACGAGGCCAAATCCCTCGAGCACCTCGACGCCAACGTCGAGATCGTCGAGCCGATCATGGGCGCGCGTTTCTGGGACCCGGCGGTGGAGATCGCCGCCGAGGACGTCACGGTCACCTTCGAGCGGGGCCGCCCGGTCGCGGTCAACGGCAAGGAGTTCGCCTCCGCCGTCGACCTGGTGCTGGAGGCCAACGCGATCGGCGGCCGGCACGGCCTGGGCATGTCCGACCAGATCGAGAACCGGATCATCGAGGCCAAGTCGCGCGGCATCTACGAGGCGCCGGGCATGGCGCTGCTGCACGCCGCCTACGAGCGACTGGTCTGCGCGATCCACAACGAGGACACGGTCGCCGCCTACCACAACGAGGGCCGCAAGCTCGGCCGGCTGCTCTACGAGGGCCGCTGGCTCGACCCGCAGGCGCTGATGATCCGCGAGTCGCTGCAGCGCTGGGTCGGCACCGCGGTCACCGGGTCGGTCACGCTGCGGCTCCGCCGGGGCGAGGACTACTCGATCATCTCCACCAGCGGCCCGGCGTTCAGCTACCACCCGGACAAGCTGTCGATGGAGCGGGTGGCGGACGCGGCGTTCGGCCCGTCGGACCGGATCGGCCAGCTGACCATGCGCAACCTCGACATCGCCGACTCCAGGGCCAAGCTCGAGCAGTACGCCGGCCTGGGTATGTTCGGCCGCGGCCACGCGGCGCTGATCGGGGTCGGCCCCGATGCGGCCACGCCGGGCGAGCTCATCGGGGCAATGCCGCAGGGCGGCGCCGAGGCGATCGCCTCGGCCGGGCTCGGCGGGGCCGGGCAGAGCCGCGACGGCGAGCTCCTCGACCGCGCCGCCATGGAAGCCGGCACCGACTAACCCGGGAAGCCGGGCCCCACCCGCTCCCGGCCCCACGCCATCGCCCGAGGCGAGTTCTGGGCTACCGAACGCGGCGTTGAACTATCCGGGGAGGCGGGAGGACCGCAGGCACCGGCAGATCATCGGCAGGTCGATCTGGTCCCACGGCTGCCGGTCGAGGAAGTCCCTGGCCTGCTGCGAGAACTCGGCCCGGCGGTCGGGGTCCAGGGTGATCACGCCGCTGTAGGTGCCGAGGAGCCCGAACAGGTCGTCCTTGGTCATCGGCAGCGTGTACTCCACCGTGTGCTCCTGCACCGGGGACATCGGCGAACCGGGCGGGAAGCGGACCTCGCGGCGGCGCCGGCGTTCTGACTGCGGGCCGTCAGGAGCACCGGCGGCCTCGCGGGCCGCACGCATCAGGCGGTTGAACTCGGCCACCCAGTCCACCCGAGTGTCCCTTGACACCCAGATCACGCCGAGCGTGCCGCCGGGGCGCAGCACCCGGGCGATCTCCGGCACGGCCAGGTCGGGTTCGAGCCAGTGCCAGGCGGAGGAGATCACCACCGCGTCCACGGAAGCGTCGGGCAGTGGGATGTCCTCGCCCCGGCCGGCCAGCACCACTGCTTCCGGGCACCTGGCTGCCAGCACCGCGCGCATCCGTTCGTCCGGCTCGACCGCGAAAACCCGCTCCGCCCGCCCGACAAGCAGCCGGGTCACGGCCCCGGTGCCGGCCGCCAGGTCGAGCACCGCCGAAGCGTCAGGCGGGATCAGCCAGTCAAGCGCCTCCGGCGGCGGGGGAGGGCGGTAGCGGTCGTAGTCGGCTGCCACCGACCCGAAGGACAGCCTGCGTGCTTCGCGATCCGTCACGCTTGCCAGCGTATCCGCCCCCCAGGACGGCCTGCCAAGCCGGCATGGTCCGCTGCGGCTGGCCCGGGGGTCGGCCGACGTCACTCCTGACGGGTGATGCGGTCTACCCGCGTGACGGAGAGCATGGGGTGTGCAGCTCCCCTTCCCGCAGCTGCTGCGGGGCATCGGTCCCGAGCTGGTCTCGGCGGCGGCGGACAATGACCCGACCAACGTCGGCACCGCTGCCGCGGTTGGGGCCAAGACCGGCTATCAGCTGTCCTGGGTGGCGCTGCTGGTCGCCCCGCTGCTGGGCGTCGTCTTGACGATCGCGGCGCAGGTCGGGGCGGCGGCCCGGGACGACCTGCAGTCGCTCACCTTGAAACGCTATGGCCGGGGCGCGTCCGCCGTCCTGATGGCGTCGGTAGTGGTGGTCAACCTGGTTACCATTGCCGCCGACCTGCAGGCGGGGGCGGCCGGGATCGGGCTGCTGGCTGGCGTCGACTCACGCTGGCTCGGGGTGCCGCTTGGCGTGGTTCTGGTCGGCCTGCTGCTAGCCGGAAAGTACGCCCAGGTAGTGACGGTGCTGCGGTATCTGATGCTCGGCTTCGCGGCCTTCGGCGCGTCAGCCGTGCTGGCTCATCCGGACTGGCCCGCCCTGCTCCACGCCAGCCTGGTTCCGGAACTGTCGCTGCGTTCCGGCGAGGCGGCGGGCGGTCTAGCCCTGCTCGGCACCACGCTCACCAGCTACGTCTACGTGTGGGAGACCATCGGGCGGGGGGTGGAAGAGCCGCCCGATCTCACGCCGAGCGGTCGCGGGCTGGCGCGGGCCCGGACCGGCGCCGTCGTCGGCGCGGTCTTCACCGCTGTGATCTTGTGGTTCATGCTCGTCGCCTCGGCGGCGACCCTCGGCTGGCATCACCAGGCGGTCAGCTCCGCCCAAGACGCCGCCGAGGCGCTGCGCCCGCTGGCCGGCTCTGCGGCCGCGGACCTGTTCGCCGTCGGGCTCATCACCTCCGCGGTGGTCGCCCTGCCCGTGCTGATGGCGACCACCGCCTACGTGGTTGGCGCGCACTTTAACTGGAACCGCGGGCTGTCCAAGGGAATCGGTCGGGCCCGGGGCTTCTACACGATCGTGGTCGCTTCCATCGGGCTCGCGCTGATCGTGTCGCTGGCAAAGATCCCGGTCATCAGCATGCTGGTGGCGGCCAGCGTGCTCGGCGGCCTCGGCGCCCCGATCGGTCTGGTGATCTTGGTCCGCCTGGCCCGCGATCCCCAGGTCATGGGCCCTCGCCTCATCTCACGTCAGCTGGCCATGGCGGGCTGGGCCGTCGCCGTCATCGTCGGCGGCTTCGGACTGCTCGCCATCCTGTGGGCAGCCGTGGGTGCCTTCTGACCTGTCCGGCCCGCAGTGGTCGTCGGGCGGGGGCGGTCGGGCGCCGGAGCGGGTGGCGCCGATTCCGGCGACGACCACGAAGAGGATGCCGGCGGCCGCTGCCGCGCTCGGGATCTGCCCGAGGATGAGCAGGCCGGCCAGCAGCGCGATGGCTGGTTCCAGGCTCATCAGGGTGCCGAAGGCGCTGGCGGTGAGGCGCCGCAGGGCCAGGAGTTCCAGGCTGAACGGCAGCATGGGATGCAGCGCGGCCAGCGCCAGCATGGCGGCAAGCAGCGGCCAGGTCACCCTGCCCAGACCGGAGGAGAAGGCGACCGCCAGCGCTACGGTGCCGGCCACCGGGATGGACACGGCCAGCCCGCTGAGGCCGGTGACCCGGTCGCCGACGTGCTGGGTCAGCAGGATGTAGGTGCCCCAGCAGGCCGCGGCTCCCAGCGCGAAGCCAAGGCCGGCCGGGTCAATGCCGCCGGCCCAGGGCCTGGTCAGCAGCACCACGCCGGCTGCGGCCAGGACCGCCCAGCGCCTGCGCCCGCTGCCGGGCCCGAGCACCGAAACCGTCAGCGGCCCGAGGAACTCCAGCGCGCTGGCGGTGCCGAGGGGGATGCGCGCGATCGCGAGCATGAAGAGCATCATCAGGCCAGCGGTCACGACGCCCAGCACGCCGCAGGCCAGCAGGTCCTTGCCGGTGAAGTCGCGGGGGCGGGGCCGGACCAGGATCAGCAGCAGGACGCCGGCCCAGGCCAGCCGCAGTCCCGCGATGCCCAGCGGGCCGAGCTGATCCAGCAGGTGCGCCGACAGGGCCAGCCCGAGCTGGACACAGGACATGGATCCAACCGCCATCAGGGCTCCGCTCCCCGCGCCGCGCGGTCGGACGCGCGGCGGGCTGGACGCGAGCGTTGGCGGGCTCATAGGCCCAGTAGAGCGCTTGCCCGTTGTTCATGTCCACGTGCTAGAAGTGGACATTATGTTCAGGAAAGGCGGACAATCAGCGAATGGAAACCCGGCGACTGGAACTGCTGGCCGAGCTGGCCCGGCTGGGGTCAATGCGCGCGGTCGCGGACGCGCTCGGCACCACCACCTCCACGGTGTCGCAGCAGCTCGCCGCCCTCGCCAGCGAGATGGGCACCGAGCTGACCGAACCGGACGGCCGGCGGGTCCGGCTGACACCCGCGGGCCGCCTGCTGGCCGAGCACGCCATGACGATCCTCGCCGAGGTGGAGGCCGCGCGCCGTGACCTGGCACCCGGCGCGGAGCCCGTCGGCACCCTGCGCGTCGCCGGGTTCACGACCGCGATCCGCAGCTACCTCCTGCCGGTCATCGCCGGCCTTGCCGCCAGCCACCCGCGGGTCCACGTGCTGATCCGCGAACACGAAACCGCCGAGGCCCTCGAGCTTCTCGCCGCCGACCAGGCCGACCTGGCGCTCACCTACGACTTCAACCTCGCACCGGTCGCCGCCGACCCGTCGGTCACGTCGTCCCCGCTGTGGACCGCTCCGTGGGGCCTGGCCGTGCCGGCCCGCGAGCCCGCCGACGGCGGCACGGCACCCGAGGTGTTCGCCCGCTTCCGAGCGCACGACTGGATCGGCAACTCCCGCAGCACCGCCGATGAGGACGTTATCCGCACCATCGCCTCCATGACCGGCTTCATCCCCCGCATCACCCACCGGGCAGACAGCCTCGACCTGATCCAGGACATGATCACCGCAGGGCTGGGCGTGGGACTGCTGCCCCTCGGCCACCCGGTCCAGACCGGGGTGCGGCTGCTGCCGCTCACCGGCCCGCACATCGAACTGCGGGCCTACGCTGCCGCCCGCCGCGGCCGCCTGAGCTGGCCCCCGCTCGCCCTGGTGATAAGCCTTCTCCGGCAGGCCAGCCGCCAGGCCACGCGACCTTCAACAGTCACCTGACTGGTTGTGACTGTCTGCCTCCTCTGCCGGGAATAGCTGCCTCCGCCCACGGGCTTCACCCACACGCAGTCTCGACCGCCGCCTCGGCCGGGGTGGCGTCCGCTTCCCTGCGCACGCTCCGGGCGGCCAGCGCCCAGTAGACCAGCGAGCTGACGATGATGCCGAGCGCCCAGCTGAAGTCGCTGCCCGCCAGGCCGGGGAAGTGGTTGGAGATGGGGCCGGTGTAGGACGGCACGTCGTACTCCGCGTTGATCCACATCAGCGCCGCCACAATGCCGGCCGCGAGCGCGATGATCGCGGGCCAGTGCACGCCGCCGTTGCGCCAGTACAGCCCGCCCCGCTCGGCCGCCATCGACGCGGCGTCGTACTTCTTGCGGCGCAGCAGCCAGTCGGTGATGAAGACGCCGAACCAGGCCGACAGCCACACGATGATGTACAGCAGGAACCCGGTGAAGTCCCTGTAGAAGTTCCCGTGGAACAAGATGACGCCGACCACCGCGCCGCACACCACCGAGTCGATGATGACGGCGCCCCAGCGCTTGACCGGCACGCCCAGGGCCTGCAGGGTGACGCCGGAGGAGTACAGGTCCATGGTGTTGATCGCGAGCAGCTGCAGGATCGCGAAGATCAGGAACGGCACCACGAACCAGCTCGCGAACGTCTGCGGGATGGGCAGCTCGGCCGGGCCGACCGTCTTGGTGGTGACCGTGTAGGCCAGCACGCCGAGGATCTCCAGCAGGATCGAGGGGATCGCGCCGCCGAGCGCCGCCGCCCAGAACGTCTTGTGCCCGGAGGTGTCGCGCGGCAGGTAGCGCGAGTAGTCGTTCCCGTTCTCGACCCAGCCGAGGCCGCCGACCGAGGTGATCGTCACCAGCGCCGTGGTCCAGACGGCGAACGTCGCCGGGTGGACGTGGAACTGCGACAGGTGAACCCGCTGGAAGGTGAAGACCGCGAGCACCACGAAGAACACGATGAAGACGTACGCCATGTAGCGGAAGATCTTGCTGATGGTGGCGTGCCCGAGCAGCGGCAGCGCCATCTGGACCAGGACGGCGACGATGATGATCCCGACCTTGCCCGGCCCGTTCAGCGTGGTATGGCCGCGCGCGAACAGCAGCAGCACGGTGGCGACGACGAAGTAGACGCCCTCGATCTCGAATCCGACCTGCGTTCCCCAGTTGAACAAGGCCACCAGCCGGTTGCCGTTTTTCCCGAACGGCGCGCGGGACACCATGAACGCGGTGGTCCCGGTCTTCGGCCCCTGCAAGCTGGCGAAGCCGAGCAGCGCGTACGTCAGGTTGCCGACGATGATCGCCAGGATCGCCTGCACCACCGACAACCCGAAGGTCATGATAAGCGTGCCGTAGAACAGGAACTCAACGTTGAAAACCCCGCCCGCCCAGAGCCAGAACAGTCCGGCGGGCTTCATCTTCCTCTCCGCGTCCGGGATCAGGTCGATGCCGCGCTGCTCGAGCTTGAACGCGGCGTATTCTTCGCCCGTTTCCGCAGCCGGCTTCACCACAACAGTCCCGTCTCCGGGTTCCGTGCTCATCGTCGCCTCCCGCACTGCGCGCGCTACCTCACCCTGCATAGTGCACGCTTCGGGAATCGTCACGGTTTCTGTCGTGTAATGCAATGTTTCGCGGCCTCCGATCCGCTCGAGGAAGAAGCCGACGCGCCGCCGCGAACGCCGGCCTGCCCGAACCCTCTAGCAGGCGCCGACGTAAGCCGCGAGGTGCTCGCCGGTGAGCGTGGAACGGCCGGCGACGAGGTCGGCGGGCGTGCCTTCGAAGACGATCCGGCCGCCGTCGTGGCCGGCGCCGGGGCCGAGATCGATGATCCAGTCGGCGTGCGCCATGACCGCCTGGTGGTGCTCGATCACGATGACCGACTTGCCGGAGTCGACCAGCCGGTCGAGCAGGCCGAGCAACTGCTCGACGTCGGCCAGGTGCAGGCCGCTGGTCGGCTCGTCGAGGACGTAGACCCCGCCCTTGTCGCTCATGTGGGTGGCCAGCTTGAGCCGCTGCTGCTCACCGCCGGACAGCGTGGTGAGCGGCTGGCCGAGGGTGAGGTAGCCGAGGCCGACGTCGGCCAGGTGGCCGAGGATGGCGAGCGCGGCCGTGTTCTTCGCCTCGCCGTCGCCGAAGAATTCCCTGGCCTCGTCGACCGGCATGGCGAGCACCTCGCTGATGTCCGCGCCGCCGAGCTTGTAGTCGAGCACGGCGGCGTCGAACCGCTTGCCCTCGCAGACCTCGCACACCGTGGCGACGCCGGCCATCATCGCCAGGTCGGTGTAGATGACGCCGGCCCCGTTGCAGTTCGGGCAGGCGCCCTCGGAGTTGGCGCTGAACAGCGCCGGCTTCACCCCGTTGGCCTTCGCGAACGCGGTGCGGACCGGATCGAGCAGCCCGGTGTAGGTCGCCGGGTTGCTGCGCCGCGAACCGCGGATGGCGCTCTGGTCAACCGAGACGACACCCGCCCCCTCCGGGACCGACCCGTGGATGAGGGAGCTCTTGCCTGACCCGGCCACCCCGGTGACGACGCACAGCACGCCGAGCGGAATGTCCACGCGTACGTTCTGGAGATTATGCGCGTTCGCCTCCCGGATCTCGAGCGCGCCGGTCGGCGTGCGGAACTCGCGGCTTGAGCGTGGCCCGGTCGTCGAGGTGCCGGCCGGTGATCGTGCCGCTGGCCCGCAGGCCCTCGACGGTGCCCTCGAAGCAGACGGTGCCGCCCGCCGTGCCGGGACCGGGGCCGAGGTCCACGACGTGGTCGCCGATCGCGATCGTCTCCGGCTTGTGCTCCACCACGAGCACCGTGTTGCCCTTGTCCCGCAGTCGCAGCAGCAGGTCGTTCATCCGCGCGATGTCATGCGGGTGCAGCCCGACGGTCGGCTCGTCGAAGACGTAGGTGACGTCGGTGAGCGAGGAGCCGAGCTGCCGGATCATCTTGACGCGCTGCGCCTCGCCGCCCGACAGGGTCCCCGACGGCCGGTCGAGCGAGAGGTAGCCGAGCCCGATCTCGGTGAACGAGTCCAGGGTGCGCGCAAGCGAGGCGAGCAGCGGCGCCACCGGCGGCTCGTCGAGCCCGCGGACCCAGTCGGCCAGGTCGCTGATCTGCATCGCGCACGCGTCGGCGATGCTGATCCCGTTGATCTTGGCGGAGCGAGCATGCTCGGCCAGCCGGGTGCCGTCGCACTCGGGGCAGGTGGTGAAGGTGACCGCCCGGTCCACGAACGCCCGGATGTGCGGCTGCATCGCGTCCCTGTCCTTCGACAGGATGGACCTCTGCAGCCGCAGGACCAGGCCCTCGTAGGTCTGGTTGATGCCTGCGATCTTCATCCGGACCGGCTCGTGGTACAGGAAGTCCTGCAGTTCCTTCTTGGTGTACTTGCCGATGGGCTTGGCCGGGTCGTAGAACCCGGACTCGCTGTACAGCCGGTACCCCCAGCCGCCGGGCGTGTAGCCGGGGATGGTGAGTGCGCCCTCGTTGAGCGACTTACTATCGTCGTACAGCTCGGACAGGTCGATGTCGGAGACCGCGCCCCGGCCCTCGCAGCGCGGGCACATGCCGCCGGTGATGCTGAAGCTGCGCCGCTCCTTCACCGACTTCCCGCCGCGCTCGAACGCGACCGCGCCCGACCCGCTGATCGAGGCGACGTTGAAGGAGAACGCCTGGGGGGAGCCGATGTGCGGCTTCCCGAGCCGGCTGAACAGGATGCGCAGCATGGCGTTGGCGTCGGTGGCGGTGCCGACCGTGGAGCGCGGGTCGGTGCCCATCCGCTGCTGGTCGACGATGATCGCCGTCGTCAGCCCCTCGAGGACGTCCACGTCCGGCCGCGCCAGCGTCGGCATGAAACCTTGCACGAAGGCGCTGTACGTCTCGTTGATCAGCCGCTGCGACTCCGCCGCGATCGTGCCGAACACCAGCGAGCTCTTGCCCGAGCCCGAGACGCCGGTGAACACCGTCAGCCGGCGCTTCGGGATCTCGATGCTGACGTCCTTCAGGTTGTTCACGCGCGCGCCGTGCACCCGGATCAGATCGTGGCTCCCGGCCGCGCTCGGCGCGGACGCCCGCGCGTCCGCGCTTGTGGCCCGCGTAACTCTGCTCACCCTCACCGGTCCTGGAGCAGACCGAGGACGTTGCCGTCAGGGTCCGTGACCGTGGCCACCAGGCGTCCGCCGCCGACGTCGCGCACCGGGTCCTTCAGGGTGGCGCCCGCGGCGGTCACCTCCGCCAGTTTCGCCTCGATGTCCGCCACGTGCCAGTAGGCCACCGGCGAGGTCATGCCCTGCGGCCCGCCGTTCGGCACCAGCCCGATGTGCTGGCCCGCGGTGTCGTAGCCGACGTAGTAGGGAGCGTCGGCCGTCGGCGCGACGCCGAGCAGGGCGGTGTACACCTCCTTTGCCTTCTCCAGGTCGGACACGGGATGCAGCACGGTCTTGATTCCCTCGGTGGGAGTACCGGTCATGATCACTCCTATGGGTCGCAGTTCGACGTCTGTCGCAGCCAGGCTAGTAGCCCCAGCGTGACCAGCGCTTCTCCATTCCTGATCGCTGTGGTCACCCGCCCGATCGCGCCACCGCCCCCATCGGCGGCCTGGCGGGCACCCGGCGGCTGCCGCGAGCGTCCGCGTTCCAGCCGGAGCAGCCGATTGCGGCACAGTAAGATAAGGGCGGAATCCGTGACGAAACCACAGACGGAGCTAGCCAATTATGTCCGAAATATCCGAATCGGAGGACGACTCCCTGGATGCTGATGGCCGCCGTGCCGGCGGGGAGTTCGCTGTCGATCTCGCACGTCCCCAACGACATGCACATGGGCCAGATGTCCGACATGAGCGACCGCCTCAACCGGCTGCTCGCCCAGCCGAGCACCTACCGCAGCCGCGCCGAGGTCACCGGCTTCTTCGACGGACTTGAGCTCGTCGACCCGGGCGTGACCCCGATCCAGCAGTGGCGCCCGGCCTCCCCGCAGGAGGCGAGTGCGGTCGCCGCGATGTGGGGCGGCGTCGCCTTCAAGCCGTAACGCCGTTGCCGTCCGACCGGGCCAGTTCCAGCCGGGGCTCGGCGACTGCAACGTGCGCCTGCGGCTTTGCGTCCGGGATGCTCATCGCAGCACTTTGTCCAGGGTTGCCAGGGTGTGGCCGATGTCGTGGCTGCTGTTGTAGAAGTCGGCGGAGAAGCGGGTGGAGCCGACGCGCGGGGAGACGATGACGCCTCGCTGGGTGAGCGCGGCGGCGATGGCACAACGCCGCAACCGGTCAAGCCCGTTGCGCGGGGGACGCGGCAGGTCCAGGTCATGGTGCCCGGCAGCTTCAGCGGCGCCGAAGTCGTCGAAGAGGATCTGCATGCCGATGCGGAGGAGGGCGCGCGGAAATTCTCGTTGGCGCGGTCACAGCGGCAAACAAGCGCGTGTCCAACCCAGTGAGAGCAGATTCCGCGAGGAAGGAAGGCAATGGCCACCGCAGAGGTACTCGACTCGTTCATGAGCTTTTCCGACGTCGGCGCGGGCCGGGTCCCGGTCGTGTTCCTGCACGGCAACCCCACCTCGTCCTACCTGTGGCGGAACGTGATCCCGTACGTGGCGGATCAGGCCCGGTGCGTGGCGCCGGACCTGATCGGCATGGGCGAATCCGGCAAGCCCGATGTCGCCTACCGTCTCGCCGACCATGTCCGCTACCTCGATGCCTGGTTCGACGTGATGGGCCTGGGCGAGGTGGTCATCGTCGGCCACGACTGGGGCGGCACCCTCGGGATGGACTGGGCGGCCCGGCATCCGGGGCGGGTGCGGGGGATCGCGCTGATCGAGACATTCCTGCGGCCGATGCGCTGGGCGGAGCTGCCGGCGCCGGCCGCCGAACTGTTCGCCGGGTACCGCTCCCCGAAGGGCGAGGAGATGGTGCTCGAGAAGAACATGTTCATCGAGGTGAACCTGGTCCGCGGGAGTCTCGGCGAGCTGGCCAAGGCAGACCATGACGTCTACCGCGCGCCGTTCCTCGATCCGGCCTCACGCAAGCCGATGCTCGCCTGGGCGCGCGAGTACCCGCTCGACGGCGAGCCCGCCGACGTGGTCGAGGTGGTCCTCGGCTACGACCGCTGGATGGCCGAGACGACCAACGTGCCGAAGCTGCTGATGGCGGTGGACAACGGCACGGCTTTGGGCTCGCCGGAGATGATCGGCTGGGCGGCGGAGAAGTTCGCCTGCGTCGAAGTCGAGTCGGTCGGGCCGGGCGGGCACCAGACACCCGAGGACCAGCCCGAGGCGATCGGCACGGCCATCGCCCGCTGGCTGCGCCGGCACGCGCTGACCACGGCGTCTGGCGTAGCGTCGTGAGCATGGAGGCAGGCGAGGCCGGCCTGGTGGCGCGGGCCGTCGACGGCGACAAGGGAGCCCTGGAGGAGGTGATCAGCCTCCTCCAGGATCCCCTTTACCGGCTGGCGCTGCGGATGGTGTGGCGGCCGGCCGACGCCGAGGACGCGACCCAGGAAATCCTGATCCGGGTCGTGACTCGGCTGGCGTCGTGGCGCGGCGAGGCGAAGCTGCTCACCTGGGCGTACCGGATCGGCGTCAACTACCTGCTCAACCTGCGCCGCCGGACCCCGCAGGAGGCGCAGCAGGTCAGCCTGGATGAGTTCCGTGACGCCCTCGCCGACGGCCTGGCGGACGCGGACTACCGGGGACCGGAGGCCGCGATGCTGGCCGATGAGATGCGGCTGACCTGCACCCAGGCGATGCTTCAGTGCCTGGCACGCGGCGAGCGGATCGCGTTCGTGCTCAGTGACGTCTTCGAGCTCTCGTCCGCCGACGCGGCGTGGGTACTCCAGACCACCCCGGCC
Organism: uncultured Actinomycetota bacterium; assembly: GCA_963844925.1. Lineage (GTDB taxonomy): Bacteria > Actinomycetota > Actinomycetes > Streptosporangiales > Streptosporangiaceae > Trebonia. The sequence continues at coordinate 230,452 of CAWJQG010000008.1, forward strand.
GCATACCGTAAGCGGCTGGAGCGGGCGCGGCACCGGATCCGCGCCTTCATGGAGTCAACGTGCGGCCTGGTCAATCCGGAGGCATTCTGCCGCTGCGCCCGGCGGGTGCCCAAGGCGATCGCAGCCGGGCGGATCGACCCGGGGCGGCCGGTGCTCACCGCTCACCCGGTCAGCCCGTCGGGCCGCAGCGTGGCGGAGGCCGCGGCCCAGCTGCACCGCCTGCACGGCGCCGCCGCGGTGCTGCGGGCGCACCCGGACTACGCCGCGCCCCAGTCCAAGGTCGACGCGATCGCGGCGCTGCTGGCGTCCGGGCGGTTCCCGCTGCTGGAGTGAACGGACCGCGGCCCGGTTGTCAGCAACGTGCCAGAACTGACCGTCGCCTTGGGCCTGAACAGGCCCGCCGCGGCCTCGTGCGCCGTTGGGTTCTCAGTCCGGCTCGTTGCGGGTGAGCGCGTGGAGAGCATGATTGAGGTCGTCGATGCGGTCGTGTAGTTCGCGCTGGAGCCGCTGGGGGTGAACCGCAGCGCGGAGGGGGCGACGCCGCTGCGCGCGGCGACGGAGGTCCCGGCGGTCGCGCCGCGCGGTGTGGTGAGCTCAGCGGGTGACGCGCTGGCGGCGGCGTTCATGCACGTGTACGCGGCGGGCGGTGACCCGTACGCGGCGATCAGGCGGGCTGTGCTGTTCGCGGGGTACGCGGTGGGTGCCCCGCCTGGCGGGAGGGCGGGGGCCGGTGGCGTGCGCGGGTTCTGTCGCCGGGGGCGGAACAGGCGGGCTACCTCGGCGGCGTGTCGTGTGGGTTGTGCGCGGTGAGGGTGGCGCGGACGACTTTCCCGCCGCTGGCGGGGGTGGGCCACCATCCCCAGTTGCTGTTGGTGAGGGCGTCGATGATGGTGAGTCCGCGTCCGGTTTCGGCGTCGGCGTCTGGGTGTGCGGGGCGGGGTTGGCCGGGGCCGATGTCCCACGTGTAGATGTGGAGTCCGGTGGGGGTGGCGTGGATGGTGTAGATGATGGTCACGCCGGCACTGCCTGGGGGGACGGCGGCACAGGCGTTGGTGACGATTTCGGAGGCGATGGCCTCGGCGTCGGCGGTGAGGGCGGGCAGGTTCCAGCGGTTGAGGCAGTCGCGGGTGATGCGGCGGGCGCGGGCTGGGGCGGCGGGCTGGGGGTCGAGTTGGGCGCTGGCGTAGCGCCTGCGCTGGGCGCTGGTGTGGCGGCTGCCGGGCGGGCGCGGAGCGGGCGGCGCGGCGGGTGCGCGGGCCGGTGCTGGGGCGGGGGCGCGGCTGGCGGTGCGGGCGGGCAGGGCCTGCGCGCGCGGGGGGTCGGGCGGTTCCCGTGGGTCGCTGTGGTGTCCCGTCTGCGTGGCTTTGGCGCTGGCTTGTCTTCCCATGTCTGCCCCAGGGTGGTGCGTCTGCTTGCCCGTCGATAGCGTGAGCTGGAATGTCAGCGCCTCGGTAAGCGTCTTGAAAGACTGCTCGCGCTGCCGTGAGCTGACCGAGTAGCGAACGGTCCACTTGTGCGCGCAATCGGGGACATAGGGGGCCTCGCACGTGTGCTGACACGTTCCCCCTGCGCATGCCTTGTTGCTGTCGGGCTTGTGGTTCGCGCGGTCGCACTTCTTGAATATCGTTGCCTGCACTAGCGCATTCTGTCCCTTGACCGCTTTTGGCGACATTTCATGACTCCTAACTTTTGCCTGACTCACGGCCCTTCTGCAAGTCTATGACCTGCATTAATACCTATTCTCCCGGCAAAGACAACTTCGCCGCGGGGTCGATGTCGTTGACGAAGGCCGCGGAACGGGCAAGACACCGCCGATGTCAGGTCGTCCCGCGCACTATGAGCGTGGGCGTCAGGTTGACCTGCTGCTGCAGCCGGGCCGTTCCATCGAGCAGCTCTAGCAGCAGCGCGGCCGCTATGCGTCCGGTCTCGGCGAACGGCTGCTCGACGGTTGTCAGCTCCATCCCCTCGGAGAGGTCGGTGCCGTCGTACCCGACCACCGCGACGTCGTCTGGCACCCGTCGCCCGGCCGCCCGGAATCCGGCGAGCAAGCCGGCGGCCAGGCCGTCGTGGTGCCCGATAACGGCGGTGGGAACGCGACTGAGCCGGAGGATGTCCGCCGCCGCCTCGCGGCCGCCCCGTATGTCGTTGGAGCGGGCGATCCAGTGCTGCAGAGCCCGCTCGGCGAGCCCGGCCTCCCGCAGCGCCCGGACGAGACCGCGCTTGCGCAGTTGCGCTGGAGAGGTGTAGTCGGCGGAGCGCTGACCTTCGCTCACGTAGGTGAAACCACGGTGTCCTCGTTCGATGAGGTGGGTGCCGATCTGGTACCCGCCCATCTCGTCATCGACGTTGACCCGGGTCAGATCGCGCTGCCGGCTGTCGACTAGCACCGTGGCGAGCTTGCGCGTCGACAGTCGGCGTGCCATCACGTCCTCAAGCGGAATGCCCATAATCAGCAAGCCGTCGAGCCGGCCCGTCACCGGGACCGTTCGCAGCAGCGGCGACGTTGCGGCGGCCACCGACGGCACATCGAAGATCACGACATCGATATTGCGGTCGGCGCAGGCTTCGAGCACGCCCGTGAACCGCACCGCGTACGACGCGTAGGAGGTGAACGGAGCGAGCACCCCGATCCGCCCGACGCCCTTGCGTGCCAGGGTGACCGCGGTCGGCTTGGGTGTGAAGCCCAGCTCGTCCATGACGTTGAGCACGCGTTCGCGAGTGGCGGCGCCGACCCGGTCCGGCCGGTTAAGGACATGGGACACGGTCGCGATCGACACGCCGGCCCGGTTAGCCACTTCGTAGATTGTGACTTTCCCGTTGATCACCACGACAGCTTGCCTGCTCCGTTCCGTTCGTGCGCTTGCCTGATTCTCGTCGCCGCTTCGCGCTGCCATTCTCGAGCGGGCTCCCAGACCCGGGTCAGGTAGCTGGTGCCGTGGATCGCTCCGGTGTGACGGGTCACCGTAGCCCGCACGCCGGCCTGGGTGAGGAGCCGCGCGTACAGTTCCCCTTCGTCGCGGAGCGGGTCAAATTCAGCGGTCATGATGTGGGCGGGCGGCAGGCCCGAGAGGTCCTCGGCGAAAACGGGAGACGCGAGGGGCAGCAACGCGTCGGCCGGATCGCGGAAGTAACGCTGCAAGGGTGTCTCGAATTCGCTGAGCTGGTGAGCGATCGGCGCGAGTTCCTCGGACGCTATCGCCGTGCGCATGCTTTCACCGGTGAGGTCAAGGGCGGGGACCTCGAGCAGCTGGAACACCAGCCGCGGGCCCGCCTTGTCCCTGGCCCGGAGCGTCACCGCGGCCGCGAGGTTCCCGCCGGCGGAACTGCCGCCAATGGAGATAGCGTCCGCGTCGATGCCGAGTTCCGGGGCGTGGCCGGCAATCCAACGCAGCGCGGCGTAGACATCGTCGATCGCCGTGGGAAACGGGTGCTCGGGGGCGAGCCGGTACTCGACGGCGAAGATCACGCAGCGGGCGTGCACGCAGCGGTAGGAGCAGATCGCCTCGTTGACGTACTCGTCAATCGAGCCGAGCCACCAGCCGCCGCCGTGCAACTCCACGTGGGCGGGCAGCGGGGCTTGCCCGCTCGGCCGGTAAGCCCGGACGACGATCTCCCCGCCCTCAACGCGCACCGGGTAGTCGGTGACAGTGGCAACCGGTTCGGCACCGCGGCCGAAGCGCCGGTAGGTCAGGTCGCTTAGGTGCCGGATACGCTGCCGCTGCTCCTGAACGGTCCGGGAGCCGGGCGGGTCCTCCTGGGCCGACGCGAACAACGCCTGTATCTGCGGTGCGAGTGTCATCTAGTCTCCGTCATGCGCCGTCTGGCGCGCTGTAGTGCGGGATCTGGCACGGGCGCGGCGGATATGAGCCTCCGGGTGTAGGGGTCGCTGGGATGATCGCAAACCTGGCTGACAGTGCCGGCCTCCACGACCCGTCCTTGGTAGAGCACCACGACACGATGGGCGACGTGCGGGACGACGGCTAGGTCGTGGGTGATGAATAGGTAGCCGATACCGGACTCACGCTGTAGGGCCTTGAGGAGGTTGAGGACTTGCGCCTGGACGGACAGGTCGAGGGCGCTGAGCGGCTCGTCGCAGACGATCAGCCGTGGTGACAGCATCAGCGCCCGGGCTATGGCAATGCGCTGGCGCTGCCCGCCGGAGAACTGGCCTGGGTACAGGGCGGCGGCATGGGCGCTCAGCCCGACTCGTTCCAGCGCGGCACCGACCCGGGCGGCTGTGGTCGCGCGGTCCAGCCGCTGATGCGCCCGCAACGGCTCGGCGAGTGCCTGCCCGATCGGCCGTACCGGGTTCAGCGATGCGTACGGGTCCTGGAAGACGGCCTGGATGTCCTTGGTCAGCGCGCGTCGCCGGCGCGGGCCGGGGCGGGTGATGTCCTCCCCGGCGAAGCTGATGGTCCCCGAGGCGGCCGGTACCAGGCCGAGGATCGCGTTGCCGAGGGTTGATTTACCCGAGCCGCTCTCGCCGACGAGCGCCACGGTTTCGCCGGGGGCGACGGTAAGCGTGACATCCCGCACCGCCGTGACCGGTGTTTTCCGCCGCCCGCGATGGTAGTGCACGGTGAGGGCGCGGACATCAAGCAGGCTCGCGGCGGTGACGGTCATCGGGTCGTCGCCACCTTGTCGGCGTGGATGCACCGGGTCAGCCGGCCGGGTGCGGGCACAGCCATCGGGATCGGGCCGGCGCCGCACTGGCCTGTCGCGAACTGGCACCTCGGCTGAAAGTGACACCCGGCAGGCCAGGCCGACGGCGGCGGCACCGTACCGGGGATGGCCGGCAGCGTGTCCCCGACCGGTGCCAGGTGCGGGTTGGCTGCCAGCAGCCCTTCGGTGTAAGGATGGCGCGGCGACCGATAGAGGTCCTCGACGCTGGCCAGTTCCACGACCTCCCCCGCGTACATGACGACGGCGCGGTGGCAGAGGTCCGCCAGGACTCCCCAGTCATGGGTGACCAGGATGATCGCCATTCCCAGGCGCGTGCCCAGGTCCGCCAGCAGGGCGAGAATCTCGGCCTGCACCGTGACGTCGAGCGCGGTGGTGGGCTCGTCGGCGATCAGCAGCCGCGGGTTCCCGGCCAATGCGAGGGCAATCGACACCCGCTGCGCCATTCCGCCGGACAGTTCGTGCGGGTACCGGGACAGTGCCTCACGCGGTTCTGGAAGGTTAACCATTGCCAGCAGCTCGATCGCCCGGGCTCGTGCCTGGCCGCGGGAGAGGGCGTTATGGCGCCGGATCACCTCGGTCAGCTGGCTGCCCACCCGGAACGACGGGTCGAGGCCGCTCATTGGTTCCTGCGAGATCAGCGCGATCATGCTCCCGCGGATGCGGCCGAAGTCCTCCTCGGGCAGGACCGCCAGGTCCCTGCCGTCGAACATGGCCGAGCCCGCGGTGACACGACCGCCGTCTGGCAGCAGGCCCAGCAGCGCGCGGGTGGTGACGGTCTTCCCGCACCCCGATTCCCCGACGATGCCCAGCGCCTCGCCGGGCGCTAGCTCGAAGCTGACGTCCCTGACCACCGGAACGTCGCGGTCGCCCGCGGCAAACGCGATGGTCAGGCCTCGAACCGACAGCAGCGAGGTGGCAGGGGACGACGGCTGGCCGCGGGCAGCCGTCCGCGTCTGGCGGTGCCGGCGGCGAACGCGTCGCCCGGGCGGTGACGCCAGGTGCTGGCCGGCCGCCGCGTCGCGCACCGCGTCGCCGAGCAGGCCGAGGGCCATGACGGTGAGCACGAGCACACCGCCGGTCGGTACCAGCAGCCACGGGTCCTGGCTGATCACATCCGAGGCCTCGCCCACCATGTTTCCCCAGCTAGGCCCCTGCGTCTCCGGCGTACTGAGGCCGAGAAACGACAACGCGGCCTGCACCAGCACCGCCGTGGCCGCGAACAGGGAGAGCTGGACGATGATCGGGCCGACAATCCTGGGCAGCACGTGCCGCCACATGATGCGCACGTTGGTCAGTCCGGACAGCCGGGCCGCCTTGATGTACGTCTCGCCGCGGATCGTCAGGGTTGACCCTCGCACCACCCGCAGCAGCGTGGGGCAGCTGATCAGGCCCAGGGCGATCATGGTGGCGAGCTCGTTCCCGGGGAACACCGACAGGACCATCAGCAGGACAATGATTCCGGGCAGCGCCAGTACCAGTTCGCCGAAGCGGGCGATCAGCCGGTCCGTCCAGCCGCCGGTAAAGCCGGCGACCAGGCCCAGGGTGACGCCCAGGACCGCGAACACGACCAGGGCCTCGGCCACCCCGAGCAGCGTGATCCGGCCGCCGAACATCAGCCGGCTGAGCACGTCGCGGCCGAGGCGGTCGGTCCCTAGCCAATGGGTCGCGCTGGGGCCCGACAGTACATGGGTCAGGTCTTCGGTGTCCGGTCCGTCCGGGGCCAGCCAGGACGCGCCGGCAGCCAGCACGACGACGATCACCAGGTAGGCGGCGGCGACCATGGCGAGCGGGCGCCTGGCTAGCTCCCGTAGCGCGCGGCCCCGGCCCCCGAACGAGGCGCGTTCCTGAAGATCCTGGCCGGGTGCCGTCGCGGCCGACGAGACGAGCGTCATGATGCGCGCATCCGGGGATTGAGTAGCCGGTAAGACACATCGACGAGGAGGTTCGCCATCACCACCACAACGGTGAAGTAGAACGCCACTCCCTCGATGACCGGCAGGTCGTGACTGCCGGCCGCCGTCACGGCCTCCTGGCCCAACCCGGGGATCGAGAATACGTTCTCGATCAGCACCGTGCCTCCCAGCAGGCTTATCAGCAGCAGGCCCAGCACTGTTACCACGGGGATAGCCGCGTTCCGCAGCGCATGCCTGAGCACGACCGAGCGCCGGGACAGGCCGCGAGCGCGCAGCATCATGACGAAATCGCGCGACATCACCTCCGACATCGAATCGCGGGTCTGCTTGGCGACGAACGCCACGCCGCCCGCCGACAGGGTGAGCACGGGCAGCGCGATGCTGCGCAGCCAAGGCCCAGGATCGGCGGCCAGCGGGGCATACCCTGTCGCCGGGAAGAGCTGGACCTTGACCGCGAGCAATTCGACCATGACCAGGGCGAGCCAGAAACTCGGGAACGCCAGCCCCGCCAGGGAAACGACGTCGACCAGCCGGCCGAGCGCCCCGCCGCGCAGCGCGCTGACGATGCCGAGGCTCACACCCACCAGGCCGGAGACAAGCACCGTGCCGACGATGACCGACAGGCTTGGCCCCAGCCGGGCGTTCAGCTCCTGGGTGACCGGCTGGCTGCTGAACAGATCGGAACCAAGGCTCCCGTGCAGCACGCCATCCAGCCAGTGCCAGTACTGCACGGGCAGCGGTTGATCGATTCCCAGTGCGTGCCTCATCTGCTGGTACTGCTGCGCCGTGTAGCTACCGCTCTGACTGCTGAGGATCGCCTTGGCCGCGTCCCCTGGCGCAATCGAGGCAAGCACGAACGTCAGAGCCGTTATCACGAACAGCAGCACCAGTGAGGAGACCAGCCACCGCACTGCTTGCCGGAGCATCAGCTACCTACCTTCCGCCGTTCCGACTGGGGCCTTAACTGTCCAGGGCCTCAGCCCGGCCGCACCTCGTACAGTTCCAGCAACGGCGCCTTGGCCGAGGTGGCTGTGCCGGTCACGGCGCTGGTCGCGTAGTACGGCAGGCCTATCGTCACGATCGGGACGAACCACGCCTGGTTCACGAGGTACGCCTCAATCTGCTGGTCGAGGCTTACCTGCTGCGTTCCAGCCGAGCGGGCCTCCTGCTGGTAGAGCGAGGCCAGCGGGGCAGAGGCGGTATGGAACGGATTATAGGACGCGGACGGCAGGAATAGCGACGGTCCCTCGACCCAGGTGGGTATCTGCCCGAAGACCGTCATGAAGGCTGGGAATTTCGCCCCGAACGCCGCCGCGTAGAACTCGTTGGAGTTGGCGTCGTCGGTCACCTGGACGTTGACTCCGACCTGTTTCCACTGCTGCGCGAGGGCCTGTGCCATCAGGTTCTCGCCGCCGTAGTCGCCGGTGACGATCTGCAGCGAGAGCCCGTGCGCGTACCCGGCGTCGGCCAGCAGTTGCTTCGCCTTGCTGACGTCATACGGGATAGGCGCTGGTCAGGCCGGGTTCGTAGCCGTATCCGCCGGGAGGAGCGAGCTGGCTAGTCGCCGTGCCGGTGCCGGGAAACAGTGCCTTGGAGATGGCGGCGCGGTCGGTGGCGTAGTTGAGGGCCTCCCGCACCTGCACATTCGCCAGGGGCTTAGCCAGGACGCCGCCGCGATCCGCGAGGGTGACACCCATCCACAGGTCCGGCGTCGAAGTCACCGTCAGGCCGGCCTGTTGCGCCGCGGCAATGGTCGTGGGATCGCCGTTCGCGACTTGTATCTGTCCCGTCTTCATCGCGTTCAGCATCGACTGCGGGTCGGTGATGACCTTGAGGATTACCTTCGTCCAGTGCACCGCGGCCTTATCGTAGAAATTCGGGTTCGGGACGTAGGTGTACTGATCCCCGGCGACGGTGGCCGACGGGTCAAGCATGTAGGGGCCCGCGCCGAAGGTCCGCGTCCCGAGCAACGACGGGGTTTGCAGGCCCTTCGCGCTGATGATGTCCCCGACGACATCGTCCTGGGTCAAGATCTCCGGGAAGTCGGGATTCGGGCTGGCCGCCTTGATCGTGACAGTCAGCGGGCCGGTAGCGGTGAACGTGTCGCCGGCGAAGAACGGCGACATCTGCCCGGCTGACTTCACCACGTAGCCGAGATCGTCGGCGACATCCTGGGCCGTCAGTGTGCTCCCGTCGGAGAACTTCACGCCGGGCCGGAGGTGCAGCACGAAGGTGGTGTTGCCGGTTCCGGTGTACGACCAGGACGCCGCCAACCCAGGCGCCAGGCTGCCATCCGCCCGCTGCACGATCAACGGCTCGTACGCCAGTTCTTCGAACCAGGCGTAATTCTGCGGCGCCTTGGCCGGATCCAGGGTTTCCGGCGCCTGGACGCTGAAGCCGACGGTCAGCACCCCGCCGGTCTTGCCGCCGCTGGTCGCGTGCGCGGTGCCGACGGCCTGCCCGCCGCACGCCGCCAAGGTGAGGGAGGTGACCGCGGCGAAGGTGACCATCACGGCCCGGACACCGGTCCGGCGAGCGGCCCCGCTGTGCGCGGCGAGGTACTGCAACGAGCGCATGAGTCCTCCTTTGGTCTCATCCCGGAGCTACCGCTCCGGTCACCCGATCGCTTGCCACCAGGCCGGAACCTGGCCCGGCCTGGTGTGACGCGATTCGTTTCGCCTAGTCAAGGCCACGAAGCGGATATTTGTCAATAGGTTTATGTAAAGCACTTTACAAGCCGACAACAGCTTGCGTGTCTGCGAGACTATGCGGTGAGGCGGGATCTGACCGCTCAGGTAGTGGGGGCAGTGCTGGTGCGCCGGAAAGAGGCAACGGGCTGGTCAGCGGCTTCCTGCTCGGTGACCCGCTGCGCCGGCTGTCGACCTACTCGCGGCGCAACAACTTCTACAAGGCGTTCCGCGAGGCGGCCGCGTCATCCGCACCCAAACGATCATGTGCGACCGGGTGAGGTCGAGCCTGGTCCCGGCGCCTGCCCAGCTTCCGGCGCCTGCCCAGGCTCCTCCTCCGGCGCCCCCGGGTCCTGCGCCGTTTCCGGCTGACGACTCGGTCCTACCATCGTCATCATGCCGGAGATCGCGGACCGGAAGGCGGCCTTGCCCTGTCCGGGCTTGACCTTCAGCGAGACGTAGGACAGGGCGCCGACCGGGATCGGCAGCCAGAAGTTGACCAGTCGCCAGCCGATCACGCCCAGCGTTGCCACGCTGCGGGTGACGCCGAAGCCGATCAGCAGCAGCGGGGCAGTCGAGTCGACGACGCCCAGGCCGCCGGGGGTGATCGGGAGGGCGCCGGCCACGTTGGCGATCCCGTAGGCGGCGAACAGCTCCACCGGGTTGACGAAGCGGCCGAAGGCGGCGACGAAGGCCCACAGCGACGCGGCGTCCAGCAGCCAGTTGAGCGAGGCCCAGGTCAGCGACCAGAAAAGCACCCGCTTGTCGCTGGCCAGCGTGGACAGCGTCTTGCTGGCCTCGCGGATGGCGTGCTCAAGGCTGTCGCCGCGCAGCCCGGGGACCTTGTCGCCGACGGTGTGCAGGATGCGGGATGCCGCCTCGGTGCCGCGGGTGACGCCGACGATCACGGCGGCCACCCCCAGTAGCACGAGGGTGCCGATGATGGCCACCGTCCCGTAGATGGGGCGGAACCCGGCCAGCGGGATGGAGATGACCAGGGACAGCCAGAGCAGCACGTTGAGCACCACAGTCGAGCCCAGCCCCTTGGCCGCCATCATCACCCCGGCGTCGTTGGCGGAGATGCCCTCGTTGGTGAACAGGCGGAACCCGAGCGCCGCGGTGCCCAGCGTGCCGGCCGGAATGACGTGCGCGACCGCCGCCGCCGACAGGTCGATGCGGAACAGCCGGGACAGGCTCGGCTTAGGGCCCGGCGGGAGCAGCACCTTGGTCAGCAGCGCGTAGCAGAACAGGGACAGGCCCTCCAGCGCCACCCCTGCGGCCAGCCACAGGGCGTTCACCTGCCCGAGCAGGTACAGGTCCTTGCTCGCCCCCACCAGCTCGGGCACTACCAGGTACTCGACGACCAGCAGCACGATGAAGAGCAGCACGCCCCGGCGCACCGGCTTGACCAGGAACGACAGCCAGGCCAGCTGAGTTCGCAATCGCTGCCAGCCGCACTTCCAACGGCCTTGCGGCTCGTTCGGGTCGGTGCCAGGCTCGTCGTTTGCCGCCGGACCGCCTCCTTCAGTGCGTGCAGTCCCTGTGCGCATCTGGTGCGACTACCCCATTGTCGCAGGACAACCGCTAAATAGGCCAAATCTCACAACACGGGGGAGACCTGGCCTGTCGGCTACGCCAGCAGCCCGGCGAGCACAGCAGCCTCGCTGATATCCGCGGCCTTGCTGGCCGTGAGCAGCGTCAGCGTCCCGGTCTCCGCCAGTCCGCGAAGATTCGCGAGAGCCTCGGCCCGCTCCGGCTCGGTCAGCTCCTCGCGATAACGGCGGACGAACTCCTCGAACCGTTCCGGGTTGTGGCCGTACCACTTGCGCAGCACCGTGGAGGGAGCGATCTGCTTGCACCACTCGTCGAGGCTGGCCTTCTCCCTCGTCATGCCCCGCGGCCAGATCCGGTCTACCAGCACCCGGGTGCCGTCGCCCGGGGCGGGATCATCGTAAACCCGGCGGACTTGAACTGTGCGCAGGCCACCCATTGGTTCATCGCCTCCTGCCTGTTGCCAATCTAGACCCGCTCCGTCTCCCTTGATCTTGCCCGCCCACCGTGGCACGCACGGGAAACCTTGGTTCCGAGATAACAGCAAGAAGCGGGGGAGACCGACGAACGAGCGGTGGGCGTGCTCCGCGCGCAACCACTGACCCGCGTCCGTAAAAAGACCATCACACTGCGGAACGGGAGCGTGCTTCGCGCTACAGGGATCCTTGGGCAGTGCGGAGAGGAGGCCTGACCTGGTCGCTACCGGCGGTGTGGCGGACGGGGAGGCGGAGGAGGCGGGATGGCCCCGATGCCGGGCGCGGGCCCGGGCCAGACCAGCAGGACAGGGCAGGGGGCGTGGTCGACGACGAACCGGGTGGCCGGCCCAGGCTCCGGGGCCCGAGGCGGTCGCGGTCGCCGTCACGGGCCAGGACGAGCAGGGCGGCCCCTTCGGCCGCGGCGATCACTTCCCGCTCGATCCGCCCGGCCCGTTCCAGCCGGGTGCACGGGCGGCCCAGCCGTCCGGCCGCCGCTTCCAGCAGTTGCGCGGCGCTGACGGCGGCGAGCTCTTCCACGCGGGTGCCGGGATCGCGGCCGGGATCGCGGCGGCCGAGCAGCCCGGCGTAGGAGCCGCGGGCGATGCCCGGCACGTCGTGGCCGCTGACGTGCAGCAGGATGATGTCCTCGCCTTGGGGTGCGTAGATGCGGGCGGCGTCGACGCAGGCGGGCCAGGTGCCCTCGGCGATCCAGGCAATCACGGTCACGGGTCATCAGCCTCCCAGAATGTGCAGCGAAGCCCACAGTGCCAGCACCGCCACAAGCAGTGCGGCGGGCACGGTGAGCAGGCCGAGCCGGGTGAACTCGCCCAGGTTCACCTCAGTGTCGTGCTGGTGCACGATCCGCCGCCACAGCAAGTTGGCCAGCGACCCGGCGTACGTCAGGTTCGGGCCGATGTTCACCCCCGCCAGGACGGCGAGCACGGCGCCCGCCCCGGCGGGGGCGGCCAGCGGCAGCAGCACCAGCACGGCGGGCAGGTTGTTGATCACGTTGGCCAGCACGGCGGCCAGCCCGGCGACGGCCAGCAGGGCCGGCAGCGACGTGCCGCCGGGGACCAGGTGCCCCAGCGCGCCGGCCAGCCCGTTAGCCGGTGACCGCGCGCACCACGATGCCCAGGGACACGACGAAGGCGAGGAAGGGCACGTCCGCGGCCCGCGCGATCCCGGCCGGGGTCGCGCGGTGCCGGGCCAGGGCGCGGGCGGCCAGCACCAGCGCCCCGGCGAACGCGGCCCAGGCCGGGCTGATGCCGAGCGCGGAGGCCAGGACGAAACCAGCCAGCGTGCAGGCCAGGGTGACCAGCGCGAACAGCGGCGTCCCGGCAGGTTCCGCGGCGGGCGGGGGCTGCGCGCCGGCGTCCAGGTCGGTGGCGAAGAAGCGGCGCATCACCACGTACTCGACGGCGATGGCGGCCAGCCAGGGCACGGCCATCAGCGCGGCGAACCGGGTGAAGCTCAGCCCGCTGGCCGCGAACGCCAGCAGGTTGGTCAGGTTGGACACGGGCAGCAGCAGCGAGGCGGTGTTCGACAGGTGGGCCGCGGCGTACGCGTACGGCTTCGCGCGGGCGCCCAGCCGGGCGGCGGTCGCGAACACCACCGGGGTCAGCAGCACCACCGTGGCATCCAGGCTGAGGACCGCGGTGATCGCCGAGGCGGCAACGAAGACCGCGGCCAGCAGCCGCCGGGACCGCCCCGCCGCCGCGCCCGCCATCCACCCGCCGCAGGCATCGAACAGTCCCTCGTCGTCGCAGAGCCGGGCGAGCACCAGCACCGCCGCCAGGAACCCGATCACCGGTCCCAGCTGCTGCGCCTCGGCCCGCGCGCTGTCCAGCGAGATCGCCCCGGCCGCGATCACCACGGCGGCGGCGGGAACCGCGGCAACCGCCTCCGGCCAGCCGAACGGGCGGATCACCGCGCACCCCAGCACCACGAGCAGCAGAATCGCGGACAGCGCCTCCGCAAGCGATGCGTTCAGAACCCGATCCTCCCAGACGCGGCCAAGGGTGTCCCCTCATCGAACCAGGCCCGTAGCCAGCGCGCGGATGCGGGTACGCGCGAGCAAGGCAGCCAACGGCTGCTGCGCCGGGGGATCCCGAAGCCTGTCGGTCGGAGCGACGGTCCGTTCCTCCGACCGATTTTGAACTTTCCCGCCGCGGCTGCTAGCCCTGCCGCCGTGCCCGCCGCAGCAGATGTCTGCCTCGGCGCCATCCGGGGAAGGGTCGCTGAGGAGGACCGGCGCCCGACCGATCACAGTCCGCGAACGCTGCCGAACTGGAGCAATCCCATGACAGAACCTGCGTCCCACATCGACTTCGCCAACTTTGCGCCCGCCAAGGGCATTGCGATGGGGTTGTTCATCACCGTCCGTAAGGTCGCGCGGTCCCGGGACTTCTACTCCCGCGTGCTGGGCGGCCAGGTGGTCCTGCCTGAGAACCCGTGCATCGTCAGTCTGGCCAATTCGTGGATCATCATGAACCCCGGCGGGCCGCCGACGCCCGACAAGCCGGGCATCACGGTGGTCGACTACGAGCCAGGCGACACCACCTCGATCTTCCTGAACCTGCGGGTCGCCGATATCCAGGCCTGTTACAAGGAGTGGAAGGGGAAGGGGGCAGAGTTCGTCACGCCGCCGATCGACCGCGGAGCGGAGATCCGCTGCTACATCCGGGACCCAGACGGATACCTCATCGAGGTCGGCCAGTCCACCGGCCTGCTGCACGGCAAGCTCGCCGCAAAGCGCCCAGAGGATCTGCCGGGCTGAGTTCCAGTGGCCTCACCGCAGTGCATTGAGGTTCGAGGGCGGGACATCGTCCCTAACCTCCGGGAAAACCGTTAGGCCGCCGGGGGATGAGCTGCGCATAGTGGGCGTATGCGCATCACGTTCCGGCGGTTCCAGGGCCATACGGCCGCCTACTCGGTCATCAAGCGCGATGACGGCGTGGTCTACCGGATGAGGGAGTTCACCCCTGCGGGGGCCAGGCTGCCGCATGACCTGCGGCACCTTGTCGTGGAACGCGAGCTCGCCATCGTCGACGGACTCTGGGGCGCCATCGCCGCCGGCGCCGTCTACACGAGCATGGAGCACGTGCAGGGTCGGCGACCGCCGCACTCGGCCGAGCGCTCAGCCCGGCTGAAGCGGGTGCAGCGACAGCCGGTCATGCGGGCCGGGCTTCTCGCCGACCTGGTCGAGGCCGTCGCGATGCTCGACTCTCCGTCCGACGATGACATCCGGCGGCTCACCCGCGCGAAGCTTTCGGCGATTCCCGTCACCGAGCCGGGCGCGGACGCGGCTGATGCCGCCGCCGTGCCGCCGCCTGCGGTTCTGGCCCGGGCGGCGCGAGCACTGCAGGTGGAGGCGGCGCGCTGGGCCAGGCTCCGGGTGGGGGAGCAGCTGGTCTACTCCTGGCCCGCCGCCCCCGACGAGACCACCCGCGCACTGCGCGCCGTGCCCCGGCCACGTCAGGCCGGCGACCGGCGCGACCCGCGTCGCACGGGCAGGCGTGGCCAGCGGTAAAGAACCCGGTAGCGGCTCTGGAATGACTGGGGATTTCCAGGTGTCCGTATCGGAGGGCAGGCGCGCGATGCCGCGTCGTCCCCGGACCGACGGGCGGCGGGGGAGCAGTTCGCGCGCCGGTCAGCCGATCTCGGGCGTGCGGGTGACGTCACGCCCGGCCCGCCGCGCGAGGTCGGCGAACTGGGCCGAGTTGATCACCGCGGCCCCGCCATGGTCGTTGTTGAAGTAGACGTACACCTCATCCGCGTCCGGCCACGCGTCGGTCAGCCGCGTCACCCAGGACCGCAGCGCCTGCGCGCCGTACCGGGGCGGCGGCTGGGCCGTCCCCTCGTGGAACCGCAGATAGCCCCAGGACGCGGTGCGCCACAGCGGCGTGATCGGGCGGCCGCGCCGGTCGGCCCAGCACAGCGCGGCGTCGCGAGAGGCGAGGACCTGCCTGGTCTCCTGGGTCCACCAGGTCTCGTGTCGCGGCTCCACCGCCACCCGCACGCCTTGCAGGCCGAGCGCGGCGGCTGCCGTCCGGAACTCTTTCAGGCACCCGTCCAGGGCGTTGACGTCAGCCTTCAGCGTCGGCGGGAGTTGGAGCAGGACGGGCCCGAGCTTGGGCCCGAGCCCCAATGCCGCGCCCAGCAGCCGGGCCACCGGCTCGGCCGGGTCGCGCAGCCGGCGAACGTGGGTGAGATACCGGCTGGCCTTGACCGCCATGACGAAGTCGTCGGGGGTCCGCTCCCGCCAGCTCTCGAACGTCTCCCGCGACGGCAGCCGGTAGAAGCTGTTGTTGTTCTCCACGGTCAGGTAGTGCTTGGCGTACTCCTCGAGCCAGCGGCGCTGGGGCACTTCCTGCGGGTAGAGGCCGCCGCGCCAGTCGCGATACTGCCAGCCGGACGTTCCGATCTTCATCGGCATGGCCGATATCTGCCCGTCGCGATCGCCGCCAGTCGTTCAGCTCACTTTCTTGACGGTCTGCTCGGTTCTGCCGTGCTCGCCGGGCGGCCTGCCCGCCGTCCAGGCCGGAACCGCCATCCCGGCCCTCGACACCGGGGCCAGCGACGAGGTCTACCCTCTGACCGGGTCGGACAGGTGGATCCACGATGTGATCGGGCTCGTAGTCGCCGGGGTGGCGCTGATCGCGCTGCTCGCCCGGGGGGTTTTCGTGGCCCGCCGCCGACGGCGCGCCGGGCGGGAAGACTGGTTCAGCTGCGCCCAATTACGCAATGCCGTGCACACCATTTGCGGATCGCCGTCGCCTGGCACGCAGGGCCTGTTGCAGCCGAGAACTAACAGGTGTTACGCCTTCAAGGGCTGTTTACCTCGAGTTTAGCTTGCCGTCTTCCCGAACCGGGAGCATCGCAATGTTTGTCTGTGATTGCCTCAGGAGGGACAGTAATGACGGAGATTATGGAGCGCGCCCGCGTCTCGCGGCGGTCGTTCCTCGGCGGCGTCGGCGTTACCGCCGGCGGACTGATGGTGGCCAGCGGCCCGGTCCTGTGGCAGCAGGCTGCCAAGGCTGACACGGTCACCGCCGAGCAGGTTCACCTGACCTTCGGCGAAGACCCGGCCCGCGAGGTCGTCGTGTCGTGGGTGACCCCGACCTCGGTATCCAACCCAACGGTGATCGTCGGCACCCCGGAGGGCGGCTTCGGGCGCAGGATAGCGGCCGAAACTCGCACCTATACCGACTCCAACAACGGCATCGAGACGATTGCCCAGCACGCCAGGATCGAGGGCCTGCAGCCCGAGACCGACTACGTATACCAGATCGTCAGCGACGGCGAGGCTCAGCTGTCGAGCGCGTTCCGCACCGCGCCCGAGGGACGCGTGCCGTTCCGCTTCACCAGCGTCGGCGACGTCGCCTGCGGCGACACCGCCTACTCCAAGGCGTCGCTCAACGCCATCGCGACCGCCGCGTCGATCGAGTCGTTCAACCCGGTTGTGCACCTGGTCAACGGCGACCTGTCCTACGCCAACTCCAACCAGCTGTACCAGCCCCAGGTCTGGGAAGAGTACTTCGACAACACGCAGCTCTCGGCCGCGAACCGGCCCTGGATGCCGACCCTGGGCAACCACGAGAACGAGCCCGGCAACGGCCCGCAGGGCTACCTGTCGTACCAGACCCGCTTCACCCTGCCGAAGAACCACTCCGGCGACTTCGAGGGCAACTGGTACAGCTTCCAGGTCGGCTCGGTGCTGTTCGTCATGGTGGACAACAACGACGTCTGCTACCAGATCGACACCGGCACCTATCTGAGTACCGGCGACAACCAGATCCTGACCGGCTATTCCGGCGGCAAGCAGCTGGAGTGGCTGGATAGGACGCTGCGCGAGGCGTCGACCGACAACTCGATCGACTGGATCGTCGCCGTCATGCACCAGCCGGCCATGTCCACGTCCGACGCGGACGGCTCCGATCTGGGCATCCGCCAGAACTGGATGCCGCTGTTCTACCAGTACGGCGTCGACTTCGTGCTGGCCGGCCACGACCACGACTACGAGCGCAGCTACCTGGTGCGCGGCACCGACTCCGGCACCGTCCTGCGGCCAGCCGTCGTCAGCACCGACCTAAACCGGGTCGACTCCGACAAGGGCCTCGTCCACCTGGTGATCGGGACCGGCGGCACCCACGGCCACGACGACGTCTACCAGACGGGCACCGCGGGCGAGCCGACCGAGACGATCAACGTCTCCGGCACCGAGACCGAGACCGAGGACGCGCCCTGGTCCGCGATCACCGACCCCAACACCACCTACCCATGGGGCCTGGGCGTGTTCGACGTGGACCCGGGCCGCTTCCCCGGCGACAAGACCACGATGACCTTCACCTACTACCACACCCCGGCCGCCAGCGCCGCGACCCCGTACCCGGCACCGGTCGAGTTCGACACCTTCACCGCGACCCGGACCCGCTCGGACGGCTTCGGCTTCCGCCAGCGCGGCGCCAAGTAAGTCCTCCTTATCCATTTCCCCTCACCGGCCGGGTCGTGATCTCGCCATCGGCGAGCACGACCTGGCCGAGCTTCCTTCCGCCGAAAGGCCCTCCGACCCCCTCCCCCGAGATCGCCGATAATGTACATTATGTAAAGTCGTACTTCCGGAAGTGGCCCCCCCGCAGCTGCTATTCGTCGGTCTCCCTCCGCTGATCGCTTCGCGCTAGGCTAGGAGCTCGTGACAGCTACCTCGAATCCCGTCCGCGTGGGCCTGCAAGTGCAACCACAGCACGCTGATTACAAGAGGATTCGTCGTACCGTCTCCGAAGCGGAAGAACTCGGCGCCGACGTCGTCTTTAACTGGGATCACTTCTTCCCCCTTTACGGCGAGCCCGAAGGCAGGCACTTCGAGTGCTGGACGATGCTCGCTGCTTGGGCGGAGTCGACCTCGCGCACTGAGATCGGCGCGCTGGTCACGTGCAACAGCTACCGCAACCCGGAACTTCTCGCCGACATGGCGCGGACCGTCGACCACATCAGTGACGGCCGGCTCATCCTCGGCATCGGCTCGGGCTGGTTCGAGAAGGACTACGACGAGTACGGCTACGAATTCGGGACCGCGGGCGGCCGACTCGACGAGCTGGCCGCGGCCCTGCCGCGCATTGAGTCGCGGCTGGCCAAGCTGAACCCGGCCCCTACGCGCAAGATTCCGGTGCTTATCGGAGGCGGGGGCGAGAAGAAGACGCTTCGCCTAGTCGCCAAGCACGCCGACATCTGGCACAGCTTCGGCGACAGCGAGACCCTGGCGCGCAAGCTCGCGATCCTGCACCGGCACTGCGCCGACGTCGGGCGCGACCCGGCCGACATCGAAATCTCCGTTGGCGTCAGAGGCAACCCGGAAGTAGCCGGCCCGAAGCTGCGCTCGCTCGGTGCCTCGCTGTTCACGGTCGGCGCCGGCGGCCCCGACTACGAGCTCTCCGAGCTCCGTGACTGGATTGCCTGGCGCGACCGCCAGAACTCCTGACGATCCGGCAGTCATGCGCGAAATCAGCAGCAATAGGACCCGCCAGGCTAGCCGGAATGAGCGATACGGCGATGGTGCGGCTCCGCTGGACCGGACCGTCGCCGTCGTCGCCACTGCCCTCCGCCAGCCTTCACCATCGGCGTATACCAGCGGTCTTCGCCTGACGCAGGCCAGTGGCTGAGGCACTCCCGTCATTTCCCGCCTGCCGCGGTCACCTGTCCGGCTTGCGCCAGGTGAGTTCATAGCGCCAGTGGACCAGCCACCGCACCCGGGATCCGGGCAGGGCCGCCGCGGCCTGGGCGCGGACCTCCCGGAGGGTCAGCTCCGGGTTCATGATCGGCATCTGGGGCTGCGCCGCGTGCCGACGGTACATCTCCCGCCGGCACTGCCTGCCCGCCGGCAGGCATAGGAGCGCGACGCGCCGCGCGTTGTTGCCGAAAACCGACACGGCTTCGGCGGGCAGGCCGCGCGGTATCTCCAGCCGGTGATGGGACACCGCGATCAGCATGCCCCCGGGCCGCAGCGCGGCGCCGAGCCGGGGCAGTACGACGCGCAGGTTCATATGATGCAGAGCGCTGATGCTCGTGACGGCGTCGTAGGCATCGACCGGCAGGTCCGCGCTAGCGGCATCGCCCAGCAGGCACGTCACGTTCGCGGGGACCGTCCGCTCTGCCTCGGCGATCATCACCTGCGAACGGTCGAGCGCGTCCACCCGGTCTGCCCGCTCCGCCAGCCGCGCCGCCAACTCCCCCGCGCCGCACCCCACGTCAAGTACCCGCCCGCACCGCGCGGGCAGCGCCCGCAGGAGGCGCTCGTGGTAGTAAGAATTGTGGTCCCAGGCAAGGTTCATCACGAATGCGATCCTTGCGCCCCCAGCCGTGATCGCGGGCAGATTTCCCGCAAGCGGCGGGCGTCCCGCGGTGGCGGCGTGGCGGGCTTGCCAGCCTCCTTCGTCGGCTGCAACGATCAATTCGGCGAAGGAGGGTCCGCGTGGGCATCGCTACACGCCTCCCAAGAGCAGTGCACACCATCGTTGTCGGGGGCGGGACAGCGGGATCGGTAGTCGCCGGGCGCCTCGCGGCTGGCAGTCCCGAGAGCACGCTGCTGCTGGAGGCCGGGCCGGACTACGGGCCGTCCGACAGCGGCCGCTGGCCACGCGATCTGCTGGACGCGAGGACCTCCGCGTCGTCCCACGATTGGGGCTACACGGGCGAGTTCGCAGGCCGGTTGATCCAATTCAGCCGCGCGAAGGTGATCGGTGGCTGCTCTTCCCACAATTCTGGCGCAGTCGTGTTCGGGAGCAGCCTCGATTATGACGGCTGGTCCGCCGCCGGCAACCTCGGCTGGTCCGCGCGAGAGCTCGCGCCGCTGTTCGACTCGGCGTGGCACCGGCTGCGGGTGCGGCGCGTGGGCCTCGACGAGCTCACCCCGTTCCAGCGCGGCTCCAGGGACGCGATCGTGGCGAACGGCATCCCTGCGGTCGAGGACTTCAACAACCTTGATGAGAATGCCGGCGTTGCCCCCTTCCCTGTCAACATCGACGGGACAACGCGGGTCAACTGCGCGTTCGCGTACATCGACCCCGTCCGTGACCGGCTCGCCGTGGTCGGCGATGCCCTGGTCGAGCGGGTGCTTGTCCGCGGCGGCCGCGCTGTCGGCGTGGCGGTGCGGGACGGCCTGCGGCTGGTGGAAATCAGCGCGTCGCGGGTGGTGCTGTCCGCAGGCGCCTACGGGAGCCCCGCGATCCTGCTCCGGTCCGGCGTCGGGCCCGCCGAAGAGCTGACCGCCATCGGGGTGAATCCCACTCTGGACCTACCCGGCGTCGGGCGTAACCTGCACGACCAGCCATGCGTGGAGCTCTGGTACGAGGGAAGCCGCGAGCTGGCCGGGATGATGGAGCGTCACCAGGCGGAAACAGGCTGGCGCCCCCACGAGCAGGTGATCGCGAAGTTCCCGTCGGCCGCCTGCCGACAAGGGTTCGACATGCACATCTACCCGGTCGGCGGCTACAGCCAGGACACATCGACGTGGTTCTGGTTCCTGGGGGCCGCGTGCCTGGCACCGCTCTCGCGTGGGAGCGTGCGGCTGACTGGATCCGATCCCGGTGACAAGCTCATGATCGATCACCGCTATCTCTGCGACCCCGGCGGTTACGACCGCGCGCGGCTCGCCGAGGGCGTCGAGCGGGTGCGCGAGATCGCGGACGCGCCAGAGCTGCGAAGGCTCCTCGGCCGGGAAATGCGCCCGGGCCCGCGAGTCACGGGAAGGCAGGCGATCGAGCGATTCATCGACCGCTCCGCCGTGGACTACTACCACCCGGCCGGGAGCTGCAAGATGGGGCCGCCGAGCGACCCGGATGCAGTCGTCGACGCCGACGGCAGGGTCCACGGCATCGAGGGTCTCTACGTGGCAGACGGGTCGATCATGCCCGCCGTCACCTCCGGCAACACCAACATGCCGATCGCTGTGATCGGCGAGAGGATCGCCCGGTCGCTACTCGATCTTGCGCTCCCGTCGGCCGACGACAACGCCAACCAAAGCTGATCTTGAGAGACAAAGCTGATCTTGAGAGACACTGCCTGGGCTTGGCCGGAATGTCAGTACGGACCGCTAGTATGTTCGTGTAGACAAGATAGAAACCATGATCATCCGGAAGGAGGGCCGGTGGATGGACGAGCGCGAGCTACCAGGGTCCGACCCGACGCCGGAGAGCGTGGGCGGCCTTCCCGACCAGGGCTTTGCCCCTGACCCGGAGTGGGATGCGTACGTGGCATGGCGAGAGCGGGAGATCGCCGCAGGCCGTGACGAGGAGCCGCCCGAACCATGGGAGATCGAGGGCCCGGCGGTCTCGCTTAGCCTCGGTGACGCCGCCGACGTCGATCCGGCGATGCTGACCGCGGTCTGCGGGCCCGATGGCCTGGGCGGCGATGCGCTCGGTCCGCAGTTCGGCCAGGACGCGGCAGCGGACGTGCTGCGGCCCGGCCCGGTGCTGGCCGCGCTGACCGAGCAGGCGTCCGCTGACCTGTCGCGGCTCACCGACAACCAGCTGATCGGCACGCTGCACGCGGCGCGGCGGCTGGAGAACCGCGCCCATTACCTGCAAACGCGCACGATCGCCGAGTTCGCCCGCCGCCGCGCCGAGGAATTCGAGACCGCGCAGGCCCGCGGTGTCCGCGTCGGATGCCGCGCGGGGGAATTCCCCGGCGTTGAGCTGGCCTCCGAGCTGCTCATCAGCCGGGTAGCGGCCGGACGGTGGATCGACTCGGCCACCAGCCTCACCACCCGCCTGCCGAAGACACTGCAGGGCATGTCCGCCGGTCTGATCGATGCCGAGCGAGCCGCGATCATCGCCGCCTATACCGGCTGCCTCAGCCCAGAAGACGCGGCTAAGGCCGACGAG
The DNA here is from genome assembly GCA_963844925.1 of uncultured Actinomycetota bacterium. Lineage (GTDB taxonomy): Bacteria > Actinomycetota > Actinomycetes > Streptosporangiales > Streptosporangiaceae > Trebonia. The sequence continues at coordinate 252,639 of CAWJQG010000008.1, forward strand.
ATCCTGGCCCAGGCCGCGCCAGAGGTTCGCGCCGAGACGCTTGCCCGGCGCGCCGCCACTCTTGAGATGAAACTCGACCCGGAGGCGGCGAAGACCCGCAAGGAGAGCACGAAGCGGGTCGCCCAGCGGGTCGAGGTTCAGCTTGAGCGGTCCGGAAACGCCTCCGTAGCGGGCCGCGAGCTCGACATCGCCGACGCACTGGCCTCCAAGGCCCACATCCACGCCATCGCCCTCCGTCTGCGCCGCGCCGGCATAGACGGCACCCTCGATCACCTGCGCGCCATGGTCTTCAACGACCTGCTCCAAGGCCGCAACCCCTTCGACCGCCTCGCGCCCGTCCCCGAAGCACCCGCCGACGAGCAGGCACCGGCCGAAACTGACGGCCCGGCACCGGCCGGCGACCCGACGCTAGAGGCCGACCCGATGCAGGCCGACGATCAGGGGGTCCCGGACGACCCGAGCTCGCAGGACGCTCCGGTCCCCGAGGGCCCCACCGACGATTGGGACTCCCTCGATGACCCGTCTGGGGACGAGCACGGGGCCGCAGACGGGTACCGAGAAGCGCTGATCGGCATCTGGCCCAACGACGGCAACGATCCCAGCCGCGATGAAGACCCCGGCTACGACGGCGCTGGCCCAACAGCGCCGGGCCCGGGAGGCGCCGGAGCGCCCACCCGCGCGCCTATGCCCGCGGTCATCAACCTTCTCGTCCACGCGGGCACCCTCTTCGGCTGGGACACCGCGCCCTCCGAGGCAAGCGGCTGGGGCGTCCTGAACCCCGTCGAAACCAGGGACGTCGTCCGCGCCGCCTCCATGCACCCCCAGACTCGCTGGTGCATGACGCTCATCGGCCCCGACGGCACGGCCGTCGCCCACGGCTGCTCGCCAGGACAGCACCCCTGGTCTCCGGCGGCGCCCCCAGACCCCGCAGCACCAGCCCCACCGGACGGACCCAACGCGAGGCAGGCCGCGCAGTTCTTCGACCTCCTGCGTGCTCTGGACATCGCTCTCGAGCCGATCGCCAAGGGGACCTGCGACCATGGGCACGCCGAGGACCACTACACCCCGAGCCGCAAGCTCCAGCACCTGGTCCGCGCCCGCACCGCCACCTGCACCGCCCCAGGCTGTCAGGCCCAGGCCATCCACGCAGACCTTGACCACACCATGCCCTACCCCGAGGGCTCCACCGACGAGTGCAACCTCGGCCCCAAGTGCCGCACCCACCACCGCGCGAAGCAGGCCCCCGGCTGGAAGGTTGAGCAGCCCGAGCCGGGTATCTTCCGCTGGACCTTCCCCTCCGGCCGCACCCACACCACCCGCCCCGCCACCTACTGAACCGCGGGTCAGTCGCCGGTGACCGCGATCAGCGTCGCGACAACCCGGCCCCACTCGCGGAAGTTGATCGTCCGGAACTGCGGGTACCGTGCCTGCATGGCTATCGCACGCTACCCAAGCTTCGTCATCGACTGCCCCGATCCGCACGCTCTCGCCGCCTTCTACGGCGCGATGTTGGACTGGAAGGTCGAGCTCTCCCCCGGCTGGGCCGATATCCGCGGGCAAGAGGGCCAGTGCATCTCCTTCCAGCAGGTGGAGGGCTACTCACGGCCCAATTGGCCGGGTCAGGAGCTACCCCAGCAGATGCATCTCGACGTGATCGTCGACGACCTCGATACCGGCGAGGCCGCAGTGCTCGATCTCGGCGCGACCAAGCACGAGCACCAGCCCGGGACGACCTTCCGGGTTTTCCTCGACTCGGCCGGGCACCCCTTCTGCCTCTGCGTGGACTGACTCCAGGAGTCCCGCCTCCAGGCACCTCATGCGCCAGCCAAGACCAAGAACCGATATCCCGAACGAACGCATGGCTCCGCCTGCCAGGCCCATGACTCCCTGCGGTGCGAAGCACGCTACCGTTCGCCCGGGTCGTAGGCCCAGCGGAAGGAGAACAGCGGCGGCGGCACCGACTCCAGGACCGATGATTTTAGTAGGCGCGCCCGAAGATGACCCGCTTTCCGTACGCCGACGGCAGGTGGCAGCGGATGCAGCGGCCGGACGCGGGCTCGCCGTCCAGCGGGATGCAACGGGCCGTGGCCGAAGTCTCGGCCTTGATCTGCTCCTCGCACTCCGGGGTGCCGCAGTGCAGCGCCCGGGCCCACCCGGCGGCCACCGCCTTGGTGAAGTCGTCCCACTCGTCGGTGGTGACGGTGTGCGCGTCACGGAACGCGGTGGCCCGCTCGAGCAGGAAGTCCTGGAACGCCGCCAGTTCGTCGGCCAGCCGCGCGGGCGCGCCCTCCAGGGAGATGGGTTCCTTGGCCCCGCCGAGCCGCAGCGCCATCACCGCGCTGCCGGCCGCCAGGTCGCGGGGGCCGAGCTCCAGCCGGATCGGCACCCCGCGCAGCTCCCAGTCGTTGAACTTGAATCCAGGCGACAGCTGCGGCCGGTCGTCCACGTGCGCCCGGATGCCCGCCCCGGCCAGCCGCGCGGCCAGCGCCGTCGCCGCCGCGGCGGGTTCGGCCGCCTGGTCGCCGCGGCCGATCGGCACGATGACCACCTGGTAGGGCGCCAGCCGGGGCGGCAGCACGAGCCCCTTGTCGTCGCCGTGGGTCATGATCACGCCGCCGATCATCCGGGTGGTCATGCCGAAGGAGGTGGTGTGCGCATAGCGGAGCTGGCCGTCCTCGCCCGTGTACTGGATGTTGAACGCACGGGCGAAGTTCGTCCCCAGGTAATGCGACGTGCCCGCCTGCAGCGCCCGGCCGTCCCGCATCATGCCCTCGATGCTGAACGTGCGGACCGCGCCCGCGAACCGCTCGCCCGCCGTCTTCTCGCCCTCGATGACCGGCATGGCGGCCAGCTCACGGGCCGTGCGCAGGTAGATCGTGTTCAGCGCGAGCATGGTCTCCCGCATCGCTCCGGCCTCGTCGGCGTACGCGGTGTGGCCCTCCTGCCAGAGGAACTCGGTCGTGCGCAGGAACATCCGCGGTCGCAGCTCCCAGCGGATCGCGTTCGCCCACTGGTTGAGCAGCAGAGGCAGGTCCCGGTGCGAGCTGATCCACTTGGCCATGAACTCGCCTATGACCGTCTCCGAGGTGGGCCGGACGATGAGCGGCTCCTCCAGCTGCTTGCCCCCGGCGTGGGTTACCACCGCGAGCTCCGGCGCGAACCCCTCCACGTGCTCCGCCTCGCGTTGCAGATAGCTCTGCGGGATCAGCAGCGGGAAGTACGCGTTCTGGTGCCCGGTCTCCTTGATCCGCCGGTCCAGATCGGACTGGATCAGCTCCCAGATCCGGTACCCGTACGGTCGGATGACCATCGTGCCCCTGACCGGGCCGCGGTCGACCAGCTCGGACTTGATGACCAGTTCGTTGTACCAGGCGGAGAAGTCTTCGCTCTGTGGCGTCACTCCGCGTTCGCTTCGGCTCACACGAACGAGGGTAGGCCAGCGCACCGAAGATCAAAATCCAATTCCTGACCACCCGGAACGGACGGTGGCTCTCACCTAGCCGGCTCCGGTACTCGTATCTGCGGGGCCGTACAGGCACCGCGACCAAGGTCACCACGGCACCCAGCCCGACTGGCAGCCGCTGCCCCTGTGAGCGGCGGCCAGCACGGGCACGCAGGGGCCACGGGCATACGACGACGCGTGACGCCGAAAATAATCGCTCCTACCGTTACAATCCGATAATTAAGTAAGAAACTGCGCCGTTGCGCGCTGGTAGCGCCCCGGCGTGACGCCGTAGTAGCGGATGAACCAGCGTGACAGGTGACTCTGGTCGGCGAACCCGGCCAGGGCGGCCGCCTCGCTGATCGGCCGACCCGCAGCGATCAGCGAGCGGGCCTCGCGCAGCCGGAGCTGCCGCTGGTAGTCGCCGGGCGACATCCCGTAGACGTGGGTGAACGCGCGGTGCACGGCGAACCGGCTGCGGCCGGCGACCGCGGCCAGGTCGCCGGAGTTGATGTCGTCGAGGCGCCGGCTGGCGATCAGGTCGCGGGCGCGCCGGGCGACCCGCCGCGCGTCCGCCGGGGCGGAGGCGGTCGATGCATTGCAAGCACGGCGGACCACGGCCGCCAGCAGCTCGTCGCGCCGCAGCGTGGTCGCGCCGCCGAGCAGCGCGCGGTGCAGGTCGCGCAGCCGGGCGGCCAGGGCCGGGTCGATGAGCACCGGCGCGGTGAACAGCGGCAGGCCCACCGGCCGGCCCGCCGCATCGGCGAGCACCCGGGACACCAGCTCCGGCCCGATGTGGATCATCCGGTAGGTGAAGCCGTCCCCGTCGGTGGCCTGGCCGTCGTGCGGGTCGTCGGGGTTGAAGGCCATCACCATCCCGGCCGCGCTGGTGTGGGCCGCGCCCCGGCAGGTGAACGACTGCGCCCCGACGTCGGTGACGCCGAGCGAGTAGGTGTCATGACTGTGCCGGTGGTAGACATGCCGCTCGAAGTGGGCGTGCATCGCCTCCAACGGCTCGTCGGCAGCACGCCAGTACCGCGCCCAGTCCCCTGCGCCCCTCCCGCTCTCTGCCACCATGCCTCCTTGCCGCCCTCCCGCCCTCCATTCTCGCCGACCGGGGCGCACCAGCGTTCAAGACCGGCGACACCCCTACGGCCAGGATGGACGAATGAAATTCGACACCAAAATCGCCATCGCGGTCCAGGAGAGCCTGGCCGCGTGGCAGAAGCTGAACGTCACCGCGTTCCTGTCCAGCGCGGTGGCGGCCGGGGCACCGGAGGCCATCGGCAAGCCGTACGAGGACGGCTCCGGCAACGGCTACCTGCCGATGTTCCGCCAGCCCGTGCTCGTCTACGCCGCCGACCCGCCGACTTTGGCCCGGGTGCGCGGCCAGGCTGTCGGCCGCGAGCTCGCCACCGCCGTCTACATCGAGGAGATGTTCGAGACCGGCCACGACGAGGCCAACCGGGCGGTCGTCCGCGCCGTCACCGCCGACGAGCTGCCCCTGGTCGGACTGGCGGTCTACGGCCCGAGGAACGCCGTCGACAAGGTCTTCAAGGGCCTGCCGCTGCACCCGTGACACCAGCTCAAATCGCGTGACACCAGCCGCCCCTGCCCGCGCGGGTTCACCGGGGAGCGCCCGGCTCGCACGCCGCCGTGGCCGCCACCGTGGCGTATTCCATGGTGAACGCGCCGCCCGCCGCGTCGACGGCCGCGCCGATCCCCGCGAGCAGCTCCGCCTGCACCCGCGGCGGGAGAAGGCCGTGGCCGCCGAAGGTGGGCACCACGTCCAGCCACTCGTCCCTGGTGTAGGGCCGGGACCAGTCGAACCGCCACGTCTCGGGCTCGCCGAACCCGCCCGCCTGCCGCATCGCGTCGGCCGTCTTGCCGCATCCGACCAGGTAGGCGTCGACGGCGGGCCGGGACCAGAATTCGCCGACGGGCGAGTCCGGCAGCGCCCGCTTGTAGACCTCGCCGAAGGCCGTGCGCAGGTTCGCTGGCGGCTGGAACGCGTTCCAGAAGACCGCGAGCCTGCCCCCGGGCCGCAGCACGGCGGCGGCCTTCGCCGCGCCCGCGACCGGATCCACCCAGTGCCAGGCCTGCGCCGCGATGACCGCGTCGAAGGTCCGGTCGCCCGCGTCCCACTCCTCGAACTTCGCCACCTCGGCGTCCAGGCCGCTGCTGCGCGCCAGCTCGGCCATTCGCGCGTCGGGGTCGATGCCGAGCACCTGGCAGCCGGCCGCCTGGAAGAGCCGGCCGGATATGCCGGTGCCGCAGCCGACGTCGAGGATCCGGGGGGCGCCGGTCCCGGGGCTGGCGGCGACGATCCGGTCGACCAGGGCGGCTGGATAGCTGGGCCTGGCGCGGTCATAGCGTCCGGCGTCGGAGCCGAAAGACTCCGCTACCTTCCGCTGCTCGTGCGACGGCCCGCGCGGGTCGGATAGGGGCGCCCGCGAATCTTCTGGCGGTAGAGTGGTCATGCGCCCACTTTAAATGGGCGACCGCCCGCTTGCGGGCCGCGTTCGCGCACGGCGCAGGGCGGCGACGGAGCGAGAACAACGAAAAACCGCCGGGCAAAGGCGGCGCAACCGCGGAAGGGATGGACGGATGCCGACAGGCGTGGCCATCCGCGACCCGCGCGGGCAGCTCTTCGAGGCGGCCGAGCGGATCCTGCTGCGCGCTGGCCCGGCCGGCCTGACCAGCCGCTCCGTCACCGCCGAGGCGGGGGTCGCCAAGGGCGTACTGCACCGCCACTTCGCCGACTTCGACGACTTCCTCGCCGAGCTCGCGCTCTCCCGGGTCACCCGGATCGCCGACCAGGCCGCCGACCTGCGCGCGGCGGCCGGCTGCGGCACCGTCGCGGGCAACCTGGCCGCCGCGCTGCCGTCCCTGTTCGCGCCGCAGGTCCTGGCGCTCATCCGGCTGATCATCGCGCGGGACGAGCTCCGCGCCCGGCTGCGAGCCGTCACCGGGTCCAGGATCCCACTCGTCTCGGAGTCCACCGCGATGGTCGCCGACTACCTGGCCGCCGAGCAGGACCGGGGCCGCATCGCGCCCGCCGCCGACATCCCCACGCTAGCCCCGACCCTGATCGGCGCGGCCCACCTCCTCTTCGCCGACGCGGACGGCGGCGGCCCGGACCCCGCCGCCATCAGCAGGGTCGTCACCACGGTCCTGGCCGGCGCCGCCCGCTGACCGGCCGGGATCCGGGCCAAGCCGGGTCATGTGCTGTTCACCTACCTGCATCTAGCGGCGGACAAGGCGTGCACCGACGCGCTGCTGGGACCACCGCCATCGCCCACGGGTAAGGTCCCGCCCGCTGAGCGTAAAGGAGCAGTTCAGGCACTGCGCAGGGTTAGGGCGCGGCACGGGGCTGCTGAGCAACCGGACGGCGGGCCCCTCTCGGGGACGCCGTTGTTTACTACATAGAGTGATGGTAATACTACGCAGAGTATTGAACGTTCGCCTAGGCGGCAGAGTTTGGTGCCGCCTCAGCTGCCCATGGGCGAATCGGACAAGACTGCAATTTGCGGCAGCATCGTTTCGAAACTGTTCGGACTCGGGTCCCGGCAGGCAAGGCCGACAGCCGCCACTCACCAGCCCTCTCGAGAACCCTGGAGAATGACATGGTCGACAGCACAGAGCTTGCCGGCTTGCCGGAACGAACCGCAGTGCACAGCCGTTCCGACGACAGGCCGATCGTCCTGGTTCAGGCTAGTGAGATCAGCCCGGACCGTCGGCGCGGCGGCGAGATCCGGACCCTGCTCAGCCCGCGGAACGCTGGCTCAGTATCGGGCTTCTCAGGCGTGGCCCTATTGCAGCCAGGGGAGCGGATTGCCGAGCACTACCACCCGTATTCCGAGGAGTTCCTTTTCATTGTCGAAGGGGACGCGACGGCGGATCTTGACGGCGAGCCGCAGGAGCTGGCCACCGGCGCCGCGCTGCTCATTCCGCCGGGCACGCGGCACCGGATCCGTAATCCCGGTGCGGTCCCGGTCCGGCTCGTATTCCATCTCGGCCCGCTGGCGCCGCGGCCCGAGCTCGGACACGTTGACACAGAGGACCGAGACCAGGCGGGACAGCTCTGATGGGCAGACGTGTGGCGGTCACTGGCATCGGCGTCGTCGCACCCGGCGGTATCGGAGTCAAGCAGTTTTGGGACCTGCTCACCTCGGGCCGCACCGCGACCCGCGCGATCTCGCTGTTCGACGCGAGCGGGTTCCGTTCCAGGATCGCGGCCGAGTGCGACTTCGACCCGATCGCCAGGGGGCTCTGCCCGGAGGACGCTTACCGGGTCGACCGGCATGTCCAGCTCGGGCTCGTCGCCGCCGCTGAGGCGGTCGATGACGCCGGTCTCGACCTTGACCTGTGCGATCCCAGGCGGCTCGGGGTGAGCATGGGGACCGCTGTCGGCTCCACTACCCGCCTGGAGGACGAATACGTCAAGGTGTCTAGCGGGGGGCGGGACTGGCTTGTCAACCCCGCGAACGGGCATCCATTCCTCTACCAGGCGTTGGTGCCGAGCACGCTGGCGGCGGAAGTCGCCACCCGCCACGGCGCGGGCGGCTCGGTGATGACGATATCCACCGGCTGCACATCCGGGCTCGATGCGGTGGGCCATGCCGCCCAGCTCATCGAAGACGGGGTGGCGGACGTCATGATCGCTGGCGCGGCCGATGCCCCGATCTCCCCTATCACGGTGGCGTGCTTCGACGCGATCAAGGCGACCAGCACCCGCAATGACGAGCCAGAACGCGCGTCGCGGCCATTCGACGCGGCCAGGGATGGCTTCGTCCTCGGCGAGGGCTCAGCCGTGCTCGTCCTGGAAGAGCTCGGGCACGCCAGGAAGCGGAGTGCCGATGTCTACTGCGAGGTCGGCGGTTTCGCGACATTCGGCAACGCGTACCACATGACTGGGCTCACCGCAGAAGGCGTGGAGATGGCACGGTCGATCACCACCGCGCTGGCGCGGGCTAGGGTCAGCGGCGAGGAGGTGGGGTATGTCAACGCGCACGGCTCGAGCACCAAGCAGAATGACCGGCACGAGACCGCCGCGGTCAAGCGAAGCCTCGGGGAGCACGCGCGACGTACCCCGATGAGCTCGATCAAGTCGATGGTCGGCCACTCGCTGGGGGCCATCGGCAGCATCGAGCTGGCCGCCTGCGTGCTCGCCATCCGCCACGGGGTCATCCCGCCCACAGCGAACTACGAGCATCCCGATCCCGAATGCGATCTTGACTACGTGCCCAACGAGGCGCGCGAAAAGCAGCTCGACGTGGTGCTCAGCATTGGCAGCGGCTTTGGCGGTTTCCAGTCGGCCGTGGTGCTCGGCACGGCTGGCCGGAGCGCCCGGTGGTTAGCAGCACTGTGATCAGCCGCACGGTGGTCACCGGGCTCGGTGTGGTGGCTCCCACGGGAGCGGACAGCGACAGCTACTGGCGGGCTACCCTGGCCGGTCACCGGGGGATCGACCGCATCAGCCGGTTCGACACCACCGGTTATCCTGTCCGTTTCGCGGGAGAAGTCCGCGGCGCGGATCCGGCCGACCTGATAGATCCCCGGATTCTCGTCCAGACCGATCTATGGACCCACTTCGCGCTGCTGGCCACCGCCGAGGCGACGGCGACCGCTGCCCTGGACACCCTCGGGAAGGGCAGTTTTGACATCGGGGTCACCACGGCCGCAGGGTCGGGCGGATGCGCCTTCGGCCAGCGGGAGATCCAGGCTCTGTGGTCGCAGGGGCCGGGGTACGTCGGCCCCTACCAGTCCATCGCCTGGTTCTACGCGGCATCCACCGGGCAGATCTCCATCGCGAACGGGTTCCGCGGCCCCTGTGCCGTGCTCAGTTCGGAGTCCGCCGGGGGGCTGGACGCGATCGCGCTCAGCCGCAGGGCAATCCGGCGTGGCAATCCGGTCCAGGTGTGCGGGGGCACCGAGGCTCCGATCAGCCCGTACGCCCTGGTCTCCCAGATGCAGTCGGGATTGCTCTCTGACACCAGCGACGCGGCCAGTGCCTACGCGCCGTTCAGCCGCTCCGCCAGCGGTTACGTGCCCGGCGAGGGCGGTGCGATGCTCGTCCTGGAGGAACTCGCGCATGCCAGGGAACGGGGGGTGCCAGCCCTCGCCGAGATCACCGGGCACACGGCCGCCTTCACTGCCGGGCAGCCTCCGCACCCCGACGACGCCGACGGCTGGGCACAGACCTCGGAAGCCCTGGTGTTCGCCATTAGCGGTGCGCTGGCCGACGCGGGAATCGGGCCGTCCGAGGTCGATGCCGTGTTCGCCGATGGCATGGGCGTGCCCAACGCGGACCGCGCCGAGGTGGCAGCGCTGCACGCCGCCCTGGGTGAACATGCGCGGGCCGTCCCGATCACAGTGCCGAAAGCCGGGACCGGACGCGCCTACTCAGGGGCGGCCCCGCTGGACGTGGCCGCCGCCGTGATGGCGCTTCGCGACGGGATGGTGCCTCCGACGCCCGGCGCAGCCGATCTCGAGCATGACATTGACCTGGTGATCGGCACCGCCCGGCGCCAGCCGCTGCAGCACGTCCTGTGCGTGGCCCGCGGCTTTGGCGGCTTCGTCTCGGCACTCGTCGTCAGCAGCGCTGAGGGTTGTTTACACAACCTGGCTTCTCCGGCACAGACTTTCCAGAATGCGAAAAGAACCCAAGATTGGAGTCATCAATGGCTGAAGCCGCTTCCGTGACGCTCGCCGAGTTCACCGAGCTCCTGTCTGCCGGGGCTGGCGTGCGGATAACGCCCGACCTGGTGGGCGAGGGCACCACATTCGAGGAAATCGGCGTGGATTCGCTGGCGCTGCTCGGCGTTATCCCCGTCCTCGAACGGACCCGACAGATTCTGCTCCCCGCCGACGCGGAGAACATTCAGACTGTCAGCGATTTCCTCGACCTAGTCAACGACATCGCCAGGAAGGCCGGATGATATGGCGGCACGAACCGAGAATAGCGTGGTCATCAAGGCGCCGTTGGACCTGGTCTGGTCCAGGACCAACGATGTGGCTGGCTGGCCTGAGCTGTTTACCGAGTATGCCAAGGCCGAGATACTGGCGGAGGAGGAAGGCCGGGTCCGGTTCCGGCTGACCATGCATCCAGACGGGGACGGGAACAGCTGGTCCTGGGTGTCGGAACGGGTCGCCGACCGGACGACGCGAGTGGTCCTGGCGCACCGAGTCGAGCCAGGCCCTTTCCGTTTCATGCACATCCGGTGGACCTACGATGAGGTCGGCGACGGCGTGCTCATGCGCTGGGTGCAGGAATTCGAGATGCGTCCCGACGCGCCTGTCGATGATGCGGCCATGGCCGATAACCTCAACGCCAATTCACCCGTGCAGATGGCGGTGATCAAGGCAAAGCTCGAGGCCGAATAAAGCGTCTGATCAGCCAGCGTCTGATCAGCCAGCGTCAATGGATCAGCCAGCGTCAATGGATAAGGAGAACCATGGAAAAAACGTTGATCGTGGCCAGGATGCGGCCCGGCAGCGAGCAGGATATCGCCAGCGTTTTCGCCGCCTCGGACGCCACCGAGCTCCCGCGGCGCGTCGGGGTGCAGTCACGGACGCTGTTTCGCTTCCACGATCTTTACATGCACCTCATCGAGGCGGAGCGGCCGCTGAGTGCCGCGGTGGACGAGACACGCGAGCACCCGTTGTTCCGGGAAGTCAGCGACAACCTCTCGCCGTTCGTCGCTGCCTACGACCCGGATACCTGGCGGGTGCCGTCAGACGCGATGGCGACGGCGTTCTACCAGTGGCGGAGCCCGGACGCGACCTCGCGCTAGCCCGCGCGACTAGGTGTCGGGCATTGCGGCGCTCGGCACCTAGCGGCTGGCTGAGCAGAGCCTGAGCCGCGCCCGGCCCTCCGGCACCTGCGGCTGAGCACGGTGTCAAGCACATCGGTCAGGGTCCGTTCCGGGTCGGCGCCGGACGTCCGCGCGCGCCATGCCACGAAGCCGTCCGGGCGGACCAGGACGGCCCCGTCTGAGTCAGTGCCGTGCACCTGCGCCCAGTCGGAGCCGTCCTCCATCACCAGGTCGTACTCCGCGCCCGGGTCCCTGCTCGTTCGTCAGGTAGGCGCAGAAGAAACGACGATCGCCAACGGCTTCGGCCAGACGCTTGGCCTCGAAGGCGATCAAGACGGGCACGCGCTCGTCGGCCTTCAAGGTCATGCGCTCGCTCTCTCCAGACTCTTGAGTGATGTGCTTGTGTGCGCTGCTCCGCACCCAGGGAGCAGGTTTGCCGGCTCGCTTAGTAATGCTGCTTAGCGTGCATTCTACATAACACTGTGTAATCATGGGTCGGGTGTGATCGTCGCTGGTCCGGGGCCGGTCAGGGCCACCGCAACTGAAGGGAATACCACCAGCCATGGAGACCCTGCACGACCGACCGCTCCAGCCCTCCGCCATCGGGACATCCCGGCTGCGGGTCTTGTTCCTGATGGATGTTCTCGACGATCATCAGGAGCGCTTCCTCAAGGCCTACGAGCAGATTCGCCACCAAGTGGCCGGCGTGCCCGGCCACATCAGCGATCAGCTCTGCCAGTCCCTCGGGAATTCGTCCCAGTGGCTCATCACCAGTGAGTGGGAGAGCTCCGAGCCCTTCCTGGCCTGGGTCGACAGCCCGGCGCACCGCGATCTGGTGGCGCCGATGAGCGCGTGCCTCAGCAGCAAAAGCTCGCTGCGCTACGTCATCATGCGGGAGACTCCCGACCCCCTGACCTATCGGCCGGAGCCGTCCGGCGGCGCGGCCAACCGCAAGCGGCCCGCCACGGCGGCCGAGGCGCCCAGAACCGACCCGCTGCCCGCTCCGCCTCTGTCCAGTGGCGGGATCGTCCGGCACGGGCTCACCTTCACGGTAAAGCCCGGCACCGAGTCCGCCGTGGCCGAGATCCTGGCCAACTACAGTGCGCCGCAGGCGCAGGTCGACGCCGCCACCAGGCTCTGCCGCACCTCGCTGTTCATGCGCGGCAACCGCGTGGTGCGGGCCGTCGAGGTGACAGGCGACCTGGGCAACGCGATGCGGCACGTGGCCGCGCAGCCTGAAGTCAGGGCCGTCGAGGAGGCCATCAACCCGTACTTGGAGCAGGCCCGTGACTTCAGTAGCCCCACGTCGGTACGTGCCTTCTTCGCCCGCGCCGCGCTCCCCGCCGTGCACCACGTCCAGGCCATGGCCGGGCCCGCGGGCGAGGCCACCCGCTGGGGCTTCCTGTACTCCGTCCGTCCGGGCTACGGCGCGACGGTGATGCGCCTGTTCGCTGAGTTGGATCAGGCGGCGGCCGGGGATCCGGACCAGCCGCTGGCAGGCAGCACATTGTTCATGCGTGACGACCTGCTCGTGCGGGTGGTCGACCTGCGCGGGCCGGCCCGGGAGAAGTCGGCCGATCCCGCAATGGGCGCAGACCCGGGCGAGCTGAGCCTGCTGCTCGACCCGGGCCGGGACTGGGACCTGACGACCAAGGACGGCGTCCGGGACCTCCTGGCCAGCTGCGCGATGGAATTGATTACCGACCGCATGGCGCGGGACTAGCCTCCGCGATTCAGCGCTGCGGGGATCCAAGCGGTCCGCTGAGGTCCCTGTGGGACCGCGCCGCCCAGGACCCGCGACTGTCGGTGGTGCTTGGCGCCTGCGGCCGGGGAGGGTGCTTACGGTCCCGCGCGCACCGGCCAGAGTCATACAGATTGGATCGACAGTAGTAATGTTCACGCGGATCGCAGTGGTTAACCGTGGTGAGGCGGCGCGCCGGCTGATTCACGCGGTGCGGGAGCTCAACGCCGAGCGGCTCCCTGCCGAGGGGGGCGCGCTGCTCCAGACCATCGCACTGTACACCGAGGCCGAGCGGCACGCTCCCTTCGTGCGCGAGGCGGACGTCGCCTACTGCCTGGGCCCGGCGTCGGCGCGGCCGTACCTGGACCTAGCGGCGCTGGAGCGGGCGCTGGTCGAGACCGGCGCAGACGCTGCCTGGGCAGGCTGGGGCTTCGTTGCCGAAGACCCGGCGTTCGCCGAACTGTGCCACCGGCTTGGGGTGACCTTCATCGGCCCGAGCGCCGAGGCGATGCGCAAACTCGGCGACAAGATCGGCGCGAAGCTGCTCGCCGAGGAGGCCGGGGTGCCGGTGGCGGCGTGGAGCCGCGGGCCGGTGAGCACCCTGGAGAAGGCGCTTGAGCAGGCGCGGCACGTCGGCTATCCGCTGATGCTTAAGGCGACTGCGGGCGGTGGCGGCCGCGGTATCCGCGCCGTGGGCTGCGACGACGAGCTCCGGGAGGCCTATAAGCGCACCAGCGAGGAGGCCGCGCGGGCGTTCGGCAGCGGCGTGGTGTTCCTGGAGCGGCTGGTCACCGGGGCGCGGCATGTCGAGGTGCAGGTCATCGCCGACAGCCACGGCACGGCCTGGGCCGTGGGGGTGCGCGACTGCTCCATCCAGCGGCGCAACCAGAAGGTCATCGAGGAGTCCGCATCGCCGCTGCTGTCGCCTTTGCAGGTGCGTGAGCTGAAGGAGTCGGCGGAGCGGCTGGCCGTGGCGGCCCGCTACTGCGGCGCTTGCACCGTCGAGTTCCTTTACCAACCTGTCGAGCGGGCCTTCGCGTTCCTTGAGGTCAATACGCGGCTGCAGGTCGAGCACCCCATCACCGAGGCTGTCACCGGCATCGACCTGGTGAAGGCGCAACTGCACGTGGCGGCGGGCGGGCGGCTAGAGGGACAGCGGCCGACGGAGCGGGGGCATGCGGTGGAAGCACGGCTGAACGCCGAGGACCCGGACCGCGACTTCGCTCCCGCGCCGGGCCGCGTCCAGTTGCTGCGCTGGCCGACCGGGACCGGAATCCGCATCGACACCGGGGTGGCTGAGGGCGACGTCATCCCGCCGGACTTCGACTCGATGATCGCCAAGATCATCGCGGTCGGCAGGGACCGCGTCGAGGCCCTGGCGCGGCTGCGCCGCGCGGTCGCGGAGACCACCGTGATCGTGGAGGGGGGAGCGACCAACAAGAGCTTCCTGGCAGCGCTGCTCCAGGCGCCTGAGCTAATCGGGGCGACCGCCGATACCGCCTGGGTGGACCGGGCGCGCGGCGAGGGCCGCCTGGCGGCCGGCCAGCATGTCGGCATCGCGCTGGCGGCCGCAGCGATTGACGACTACGAGCAAGCCGAGAGCGGCGAGCGCGCCCGGCTGCGGAACTCCGGCCGTGGCGGCCGCCCGCACGTACAGCACCAGCCCGGCCAGGTAATGGACGTGAAGTCAGGGGGCTGGCCGTACAAGATCGGCGTCGCTCGCGCCGGCGCGGACCTCTTTCGCGTCCGCATCACCGGCGGCGCGAGCGAGGCCGTCGCCTTCGACGCCACGCTGGAGCGGCTGGACGCGCACCTGAGCCGGCTGACCGTAAACGGGCGCGCCTACCGGCTCGTCACCGCCATCCACGGCACGGTGCACGTGGTCGAGGTGGACGGGGTCACCCACCGGGTCAGCCGGGACGCGGGCGGCGTGCTGCGCGCCCCGGCCCCGGCACTGGTGGTCGCCACGCCGGTCGCGGCCGGCACCGAGGTGAGCGCGGGCAGCCCGGTGCTAGTACTGGAGTCGATGAAGATGGAGACTGTGCTGCGCGTGCCATTCAACGCGCGGGTGCGCGAGCTGCTGGTCACCGTCGGTAGCCAGGTCGAATCCGGCGCGCCGCTGGCCCGGCTAGAGCCGACCGGGACCAGTGACGCCGAGCCGAGGTCAGCAGCCTCGGCCGCGCCAGCCGACCTGATGATCCCGGACCAGGTCGAGGCCTCGCCGACCGAGCGCAGCCTAGCTGCACTGGCGCGGCTTCGGGGCCTGGTGCTGGGCTTCGACATGACCGAGCGGTCCCCGGCGGACCTGATCGCAGACTACCTCGCCGACCGCGACGCCGAGGTTCGCGCGGGCGCGCCGACATGGCCCGGCGAGCTGGACCTGGTGACTACGTTCGCCGATATCGCCGAGCTGTCCTCCGCGCAGCCGAACCCCGACTCGCACCGCAGCCCGCGCGAGCAGTTCCACGCCTACCTGCAAAGCCTGGACACCGGCCGAGCCGGGGCGTCCGATGAGTTCCGCCGGTCGCTGGAGCGCGCGCTGCGCCACTACGGAGTCACCGGGCTGGACCCTGGTCCCGCGCTTGAGCAGGCGGTGTTCCGCATCTTCCTCGCCCGCGAGCGGTACGACGCCGGCGTGCAGGTAGTGCGCGCAATGCTGACGGCGTGGATCGCAGAGCCGGCCCCTGCCGTCGAGGCGCGCCCGTTCATCGACCGGTTGGTGCGCGTCCTGGAGGCGCGCTCGCCGCTGGCCGCCGACATCGCCCGCAGTGTGGCGTTCCGCTGGTTCCACCAGCTGGAGGCCCAGGCCGCCTGCGCCGCCGCCCTCGCCGGGGTCCCCGCCGAGCTGCGGGCGCTCGCCGACATGCCCGACGGGCCCGAGCGCGAGCGGCGCATCGCGGCCCTGGTCGATATCCCCGAGCCACTGGACCTCTTCCTCGCGGAACGAGTTGCCGGCCCGTGGTCGGCGCGGGAGCCGATGCTCGAGGTGGCGGCCCGGTGGCACTACGGCCTGCAGGACATGCAGTCGCTTCGCGCGTTCGAGCTAGCGGGGCGCCCTTTCGTCGTGTGTGACTACAACCTGGAGATCCAGCCGAACCGGGCGTCGGCGACCACCGCGGTGGTCACGATGGGTTGCTTCGACGAGCTCGCCGCGGGCGGGCGGCTCCCAGCCGACCTGCGCGCGCAGCTGAAGGCCGCGCCCGAGGGCCACGTCCGCGTTGCCGACCTGTATCTGACCTGGGTCGACGCCCCTGCCAGCGCCGAGGAGCGGTCGGCGGCGCTGCACGCGGCGCTAGTCTCGAGCGGTATCGCCGACGATGTCCGGCGCATCGTGATCGGGGTCACCGGCGACCAGTGCGGCCCCTCGATCGAGTACTTCACCTTCCGCCGTCGCATCGCTTCCGGCACCGGCGAGTTCGCCGGGGACGCCCTCGTCCGCGGCGTACACCCGCTGGTGGGACGGCGGCTGCACCTGTGGCGCCTGCAGAACTTCCACGTCACCCGCGTCGCTGATCCGGCTACGTCTCCTGCGGCGGAGCCGGTCCCGGACGGCGTCCTGCTCTATCACTGCGTGGCCAGGGACAACGCCGACGACCAGCGCCTGGTGGCGCTCGCGCAGGTGCACCGATTCGAGGCCGCGCGCGACTCAGGCGGACGGATCACCGAGATCGCGGGTGCCGAGACGGCGCTGGCCGCCTGCATTGACGCGATCGGCAGGGCCCGCCAGGATCTCGACCCGACGGCCCAGTGGCTGGACATGAACCATGTGTGGCTCGACATCCGCCCGGTGGCCGACCTGGCCCCCGGCGACCTGGCCGCCTGGCAGCATGCCACCGCGCCACGGGTCGCGCAGGCCGGCATCAAGGAGATTCTCGTCCATGGCCGGCTGGCCGGCGCCGACGGCACACCCGGGTACGTGGTCACCCGGCTGTGCTACGAGCCTGGCGAAAGCGTCGCGGTCTCGCTGGAAGAGCCGCCGACCCGGCCGCTCGCGCCGCTGGACGACTACGACCAGAAGGTGCTGCGCGCACGCCGTCGCGGCACGGTGTACCCGTACGAGCTAGCGGGGCTGCTCGCCGGCCCGCACGGCACGTTCAACGAGCTCGACCTGCGGGGTACCGAGCTCGCGGGAGTCGATCGGCCACGCGGGCACAATAGCGCGGGGATCGTGGCCGGGATTGTCTCCACGCCGACGCCATTGCACCCCGAGGGCATCCGACGGGTGGTGCTGCTTGGCGACCCGACCAGGGCGCTGGGCGCAGTGTCAGAGCCTGAGTGCGCCCGTGTCATCGCGGCGCTGGACCTGGCTGAGCGGGAGAACCTTCCGCTGGAATGGTTCGCCGTGTCGGCCGGCGCGCGCATCTCCATGGACTCCGGCACGGAGAACATGGACTGGATCGCCCGCGCGCTACGGCGCCTCGTCGAGTTCACCCAGGCCGGCGGCGAGATCAACATCGTGGTCGCGGGCATCAACGTCGGCGCGCAGCCGTACTGGAACGCCGAGGCCACCATGCTCATGCACACCAGGGGCATCCTCGTGATGACCCCGGACTCGGCGATGGTGCTCACCGGCAAGCAGGCGCTGGACTTCTCTGGCGGCGTGTCCGCGGAGGACAACCACGGCATCGGCGGGTACGCGCGTGTGATGGGACCGAACGGGCAGGCACAGTACTGGGCCCCGAACCTCGCCGCCGCCCGCGACGTCCTCATGAGCCACTACGCGCACACCTACGTCGCCCGGGGCGAGTCGGCTCCGCGCTGCGCCCTGACCACTGACCCGCTTTCGCGGGACGTCACCAGCTACCCCCATAGCCATCCCGGCACGGACTTCACCTGCGTCGGCGAGATCTTCTCCGTCAAGGCGAACCCGGATCGCAAGAAGCCCTTCGACATCCGCGCGATCATGCGCGCGGTGGCCGACCAGGACCACCCGGTCTTGGAACGCTGGGCCGACATGGCCGAGGCGGAGACCGCAGTCGTCACGGACGCGCGGATCGGCGGCTGGCCGGTGTGCCTGATCGGCATCGAGTCCCGCCCGGTACCGCGCCGGGGCTTCCCCCCGCCGACGGCCCCGACCCCCTCACCGCCGGCACCCTGTTCCCGCTGTCAAGCAAGAAGATCGCGCGCGCCATCAACGCCGCCTCCGGCAGCCGCCCCGTCGTCGTCCTGGCGAACCTGTCCGGCTTCGACGGCTCCCCCGAGTCGATGCGCCGCCTACAACTCGAGTACGGCGCCGAGATCGGCCGCGCCATCGTCAACTTCGACGGCAAGATTCTCTTCTGCCTGATCTCCCGCTACCACGGCGGCGCGTTCGTGGTGTTCTCCAAGGCGCTCAACGACAACATGACCGTCCTCGCGGTGGACGGTTCGTTCGCCTCCGTCATCGGCGGCGCGCCCGCCGCGGCAGTCGTGTTCTCCCGCCAGGTTAGCGCCCGCACCGCCGCGGACCCGCGGGTAACCGGGCTCAAGGCACGCCTCGCAGCCACCACCGAGCCGTCGAAGAAGGCCGAACTCACGAGCGAGCTCGCCGAGGCCCGCGCCTGCGTCCGGGCCGAGAAGCAGACAGCCCTCGCCGCCGAGTTCGACGCCATCCACTCCATCCACCGCGCCGTCGAGGTCGGCTCCGTCGACGCCATCATCGCCCCTAGCGAACTGCGGCCCGCCATCGCCGGACACATAGACAGCTGGATGCGACGCCTGGCCTAGCCCGCAAGCTGGATGGGCGGGATGGGCGGTTGACGTGCTGCTGCTGAAGGCGGGCGTGACGAGCTTGACGGAGGAGGCGTTCCAGGACCACGTGTGGCATGACGTACTCAGGGCCGGTCAGGTCGGGCGGAAGCGAAGCGCCGACCAGGTCTCGTCGATAGCGACCTGACGGACCGGCTGGATCCCCTGGCCGACCAGAGCCGCGGCCAGGGTATCGCGGTTGAGGTCAGTGCCGAGCTTGCCCGCCTTGGGGTAGGCAATCCAGGCTAGGTGATCGCGCCTGGCCGCTTCGATGGCGGGAAGCGCGACGGTGCCGAGTTCGGCCCGTGCCCTGACGAATGCCACCATCACGTCCGCGTCGCCAGCGGCGGCGGGCGGGTTCGCGTCGTCCGTGGTGACCGCGGGGATCTCGGCGGTAGCCGCCAGGACCGCGACCCGCTGGCCCGGCTTGATCTGCAGCTTCGCGACGATGTCCACGCCCCAAGTATGGCGTGGCGATGAGCCGCGGCCATGCCGCGCGTCATAATCTGTACACGCATTCCAGGGAGAGGGGAACCACAATGCCGCGGGTGACAAAGGTAGGCCGGGTGGTCGTGCCGGTATCGGATCAGGACGAGGCGATCGCGTTCTACAGCCGGGTGCTCGGGTTCACGCTGGTAGCGGACATGCCGTTCGGCGACGGGTACCGCTGGGTGGAGATGGCGCCGCCCGGAGGGGGCGCCAACGTGGCGTTCGGCCCTTCCCGGAATGACTTCCAGCCGGGCAGGTCAACCGGCATCCTGCTGACCTCGCCTGACCCCACCGCCGACCGGGCCGAACTCGCAGGCCTCGGCGTCGACGTGGATCCCGACGTGATGGGCGGCGACGGCGGGGTGCCGGTGATGTTCTCCTTCCGCGACCAGGACAAGAACCAGCTCATGATCGTCCAGGAGGCGTAACCGCTGGTCGTTGGTGGTGATCACGGCGAGCGCGGCGGCGCGCAGGGCGCCGGGGCGGAGCGGGGTGCCGAGCAGCTGGCTGACCAGGGCGCGGTGCGAAGCGTGCAGGGTGCGGACGGCGGCGGGGCTGATGCCGGGCTTGGCGGACGGGACGCCGCCCCGGGGGCGGCCGGGCTTGGTAGGGATCCAGAGGTAGCCGGGGTCGCTGCCCTCAAGCTCGGCGATGAGCGACGCCCGGGCCGCTAGCCAGCGGGCGAGGATGTGCACCGTGGACCCGGTGAGCGGGTACGACTGGCCGTCGATCTCGGCGCGCGCCTCGTCGCCGTCCAGGTGCAGCGCGCTGAGCTTGAGGTCTGCTATCTCGGGGACGCCATGTCCGGTGTCGGCGATGACGGCGGCGACGGCGGCGGTGCGCAGCGCGGTCATGGCGTTGGCGTGGATCGGCCGCTTGACGGTGAGCTCGTGCAGCAGCCTCTCGGTGTCGCCCGGGGTCAGGTGGTAGCCGCGGGCGGGCGCCTGGCGGTCGACGCGCCCCGGCTCGCCGAGGAACTCGGCGAAGGCGTTGACGGTGTCGGCGCGGACCCGCATAGAGTTCGGGTAGGCCGCCGCGTCAGGGCCCCGAAGGGTGTTGCGGGTGCGGGTCTTGCCCTCCGCCGCGTCCGCGAGCCAGCCGGCCGTGCGCCCCGGTTCCAGCAGTTCCCTCGCCGTCAGCGGCTTCTCCGCCCCGGCGGCCGTGGCGGCCTGCTGGGCATGCCTGAGGTACTCGTTGAGGAAGGTCCTGCGGATCCGGCGCGTGCTCGCGGACAGGTCGCGATCGGCGAGATGCCGGAGGAATTCGTCGATTGCGTCACGCGCCGGGGCGCTGGCGTCCAAGGCTGGCATGGCCAGCAGAATAGCCTGTCTGACAGATAACAGCAAGAAATATTGGACTTCTCGAACCCGCCGCAACCCGCCGGAACCCGCTGCGGGTTCATGCCGCGACACGCTTCTTGCTGTTATCCATTACGACCTGCCCCGGGAACGAACCTGGTCGAAACCGCCGGAACAACCCGGCGTGTCCCCGTGCCGTTGCGGGTGCCCAGGGCGGCCGGCGAACCTACACTGGCGCCGTGGCCACCGAGATGCCCACCGGTCCTCCCGGGGATCCTCCTCAGCTCGAGGAACTCCTGGGGGAACCATGGCGGGCGCAGGTCACGCAGCTCCGCCGCTACGTGCGCAAGACCCGCAACATCGGCGTTGCCGAGCTGCTCTCGCTCGCCTTCGAGGCCGTGGTCAGCGGCGACACCGACGCCGCGCACCGGCATCTCGCCGACGCCGGGCTGCTGGCCACGCCCCCGAGCGGCGCGGTGCCGCGCTCCCCCGCCGTCGGTGCAGTCTCGGTCCGCGCCACGGCGACGCCGCGCCCGACCGCCGCCGTCATCCGCAAGCCGCTGACCGGCCAGGCGCGGGTGCCCGCGGCGGGTCCGGTGCTCATCGCGACCGACGGCTCGTGCAGCGGCGACGGGTGCCACTGCTCCTGGGCGTTCCTCGCCACCAGCGGGCACTGGGGATGCCAGGCAGGCGACTACCGGCACGACAACGTGAACGGCGGTTCCGGGGCGCTGATCGCGGAGCTCCGCGCCGCGTACCTGGCCCTGCAGTTCGTCGCCGGGCCGGTGGCCCTCCTAGTCGACTCCACGATCGCGCTCAGCTACCTGCGTCTGTGGCAGCGCGGGGAGACCGGTCGGATGCCCCCGCAGTACGACCTGCATCCCCGGCGCCAGGGCACTGCCCCCGCCCTGGTCACGCTGGCCGGCCTGGTCCGCGCGCGGGGCGATGAGCTGACCACCGCGCACGTCAAGGGCCACGCGGGCCACACTCTCAACGAGGGCGCCGACCTGCTCGCCACCATCGCCCGCCGCTGGGTCGCCGCCACCGAGACCCTGTCGCAGAAGGCCATGCGCGCCGAGGCCGCCGACATCGCGGCCACCTTCCTGGCCCAATGGCACCGCGAGAACCCCCGGCGCCCGTCGCCGTCTTCCTGATGGGGTTGTGCGCAGTCGACGGGGCCTCGGGCAGATCCGTCATGCCTGGCGCTCGCCGGCCGCGTCGGCTGTGAGCATCTCGGCCGCTGCGCGCTGCCCCGAGCGGAGCGCGCCCTCCATGTAGCCGTTCCACTCGCCGATGGTCTCGGTCCCGGCCCAGTGGATGCGTCCGCACGGGGCCCGGAACGCGCTCCCGTAGCTGGTCAATCCGCCCGGCGGGAAGAACGCGGCGTAACAGCCCTGGGTCCACTCCTCCTGCTGCCAGTCGTGGATGACGATCGCGTCCGGCGCCGCCGCGTCCGCGCCCAGAAGCCGGCCAAGCGACGCGAGGATCTCCCGCTCCCGCCTGCCCTGGTCGAGCCTGCCGAGGCGGCGCGCCTGGTCCGCCACCACCAGGCCCACAAGCACGCCGCGGCCCGACGCGTCATCCGGCGAGTTGTCGTAGGTCAGCCCGACGGCCTCGGTCGCGCTCATCGCCTGGCCGTTCAATCCTTTGTCCCGCCAGAAAGGCCGCTGGTAGACGGCGTGGAACTTGACCGACGCGGCCATCGCCATCCCGGCCAGCAGGCTGGCCCGGGCCGCCGGCAGTTCCGGCGTGTACGCCAGCTTCGCGGCCATCGGCGGCGGCACGCACACCGCCACCCGGCGGCAGCGGACGGCGGCGCCGTCCGACTCCACCGTGACGCCCCCGGCGTCCTGGAGGATGGCCCGGACCGGGTCGGCGAACCGGATCTTGTCACGGACACGCCCGGCGAGCCGCCGGGCCAGCTCCTGCGTTCCCTCGCGCAGCCGGAACGACTCGGCCCGGGCCATGTTCCGCGCCGACCCGGTCGTGCGCAGGCCGAACAGGAGATTGAGCACGGACGTCTCCCGCGGCTCAAGCGCCGCGTTTCCCCGCACGAGGATCTCGGCATAGGCCCGCGCGGCTCGGGTCCGAAGGTGACGGCCGATCCAGTCGGCCACCGTGGCCCGGTCCCACTCGGCCGCCTTGCGGGCCCGCCAGGGGGCGTCCGGTGCGATCTGCCTGGCCATGATCCCGGCCCGGACCCCGCCCGCGAGCAGGTCGGCCAGCGCCAGGGGCGGCATCGGGGGCAGGCCCGCCCCACCTGATCTGACCTGGCCGTCGAGATCCCAGATGGCGCGGCCGGGCACGTCGCACGGGACGAGATGCAGGCCCAGTTCCCGGACCAAGCGGAGCACTTCCCGCTGGCCGGGGCCGACCCACTGCGCGCCGAGGTCGAGGACGAGCGGCGGCCCGGCGGCGGCCCCGTTCAACTGCGGCGCGGACAGCACCCGGCCCCCGACACGATCACGGGCCTCGAACACGGCCACCGAAGCGCCGCCGGCCTGCAGCGCGTCCGCCGTCGCAACCCCGGCCAGCCCCGC
The DNA here is from genome assembly GCA_963844925.1 of uncultured Actinomycetota bacterium. Taxonomy (GTDB): domain Bacteria; phylum Actinomycetota; class Actinomycetes; order Streptosporangiales; family Streptosporangiaceae; genus Trebonia. The sequence goes on from CAWJQG010000008.1 coordinate 275,693, forward strand.
GCCGATAACTGCGAAATCCACCTCGCCACCCATTACACGGGTCATTAAACCAGCTTTCCCGCACCGGGCCGCCGGGATATCAAGGCTGTGTGTCATGACGCCGAAGCTAATGACCGCCCGGCTCACAAGAACATCCAATTCAAGAACAAATTCAACATCACGTTCATGTCGAGGTCGCAGTCGCATGCCCCTCCTGCCGCAGTGAGCGGGGCAGGTCCTTGACAAGGAGTAGCGGCAGACCGCCCGGCTCTCGGCAATGCTGGAGCAGGGAGTGGTACTCGGGATCGTCGTCGCGCGGCGGTCCCTCGCATAGCTCGAAGTACTCCGCGAGGAAGCGCTCTATGATGGCGCCGTCGACGCGCTCGGTTCCCGGCGGGGCCGCCGTGCCGCCCGACACCATGAGCAACAGGTGCGGGACGCGGCTGGCGTCCGGCCGGAGCGCGGGCTGGAAGTAGGGAACGGGGAGCGAGCGGACGCCGCTGTTCTCATACAGCGCAAGGCGCCTGATTGGATTTCCGAAGCCGGTGTCCGTGTAGTACCAGGGGATCCTCGACCTCGCCGACCATCAGCAGGGGCGCCAGCTCTTCCGCCCAGATGCGCTGTGCGGCCGCCAGGAGATGCCCGCCGATGCCGCTCCCGCGGAACTCATCCGCCACGGCGAGGTAGGAAAACAGCATGACCCGGCTGCCCGCGAACCAGTCGCCGACCACCCCGCCAACGATCGCGCCGTCCGCCGCCCGGGCGACCAGCACGTAGGCCCGGTCCGCCCGCATGCCCGCGACGAGGTCGTCCTTGTCCACCAGTTCGTCGGCGATGAAGTTCGGCCGCAGAACGGTCTGGTAGAAATCCGCGACGGCCGGGCCGTCGGAACCATCGAGCTTCTCGATCGTGACTGGGGTCTTCACGCGACTGACCTCTTCTGCTCGCCTTGAATTTCCGGATCTTGTCTCTTAGCCAACCTCTTAGGCAGCAATCTCTTAAGCCTCTCGGCTCCGAGCCAGACGCAGACACCGCCAACAGCGGCAATGCCGAAGATGGCCAGCACCAGCACGTCCTGCCATGTGTGATTCGTGGTGTCGTAGAGGGCCAGGTAATCGGAGAGGCCGAACACTCCGAACAGCGCGATAAAAAATAGCAGGACATCCCGCCGCCGGGCCGCCTTATTTTTCTGCTGCTGCTGCAGCTTTTCCGCCTGCAGGTGCAGGTGCTCCTCGCGCTGATAGAAATAGTCCGTCAGCTGCTGGCCAGCCGTAAGCTGGGCCTCGAGTTGCTTCTCGAGCCGGCCGATCCCGACGGCTTCGAGCAGGCTGTCAAGGAACCGGCGGTAGGCCAGGGTGGCGCACAGGTCCTCGGCGTTGATCTCGGCCAGGCGAAGGCGCACCTGCTGCTCGATGTTCCGGAGTTCCTCCGAGGCGGCGCCGGTGGCGGCGTCACGCTTATTGCGCAGATCCTTGACGGCATCCTGGAGGCGCCGGTTCCACAGCTGGAGCAGCGGCGACCACGAGCTCGCGAACTGGGCGGCCTCCGGGTAGAGGTCGCGCAGCCAGGCCGGGACCGCCACGATGCCGAACACGGTCGTCTCCCCGGTGTGCACGAACCAGTCCCCGGTGTAGCCGATCTCCGGCACGGTCACGACCGCCGACGCCCGGGCACGCTGCTCGGCACGCTGCAGCGGCGGGAACCGGATCCATTCCTCCAGGGTGCCCGCCGCCCGCTGGACCGAACGCAAGAGGATCCGGCCGCCCACGGCACTGTCCAGCCTGCTCGCGATCTCCTCCGAATGGACGGATATCGGAGCATGCGTCTGCACGATCACGACCTCGTGCAGGTTAGCGCGGACATAATGCGCAGGGTCGGCCGACGCCTCCCGGGCCTCGCGGCGGGTAGGGAAGTAATAGGCGTCAGCGGCGGCCCTGATCATGTCCTGCGCGAACATGTACAGACTGTCCCATTCCGGCAGCCGCCGGGCCTCGCCGCCGACGTCCCGCAGAGCGAGCGTGACCGGCTCGCCGAAGACAAATGGCGTGCCCGCGCGGAGCGCCCGGTAGAGCCGCGGCGGGGGAATGTCCTTCAGCGGCTCGGCCGCCTCCACGCACAGGCAGAAGTTTCCCATCCGGTTCAGGTCGAGCCACGCCCGGTAGCGCCGGGGGCCGTCGCCGTCGAGGAAGTCCCGGGCGAACATGAGGGCGGGCAGGTCGATCCTGATCCCGCCGAAGTGCCCGTCCGTGCCGGTACCGACCTGGAAGAACTCGGTCTGAGCCAACTCCGTCGGCTCGCCGATCTTCATCAGGTCCAGCCCCGCCTTAGCATTGAGCTCTTCTCTCAAACGCATGCTCAGGCGATGCTGCGGAGTTTCCGGCCGGACGCGGAGCAGCTCCTCCGCGAGTCTCCCGTTATCGTCCCGAACGGCGAAGGGGAAGCAGTACCGCACCCATGCCTGCCGGGGAATCAAGACGCTCAGCGCAACGTCCCGATTCTGGTCGATGGTCATGAGATCCCGCAGCTCGATGAGCATCTGTTCCCAGGGCTCGGTATACGACAGCATGACGTCCGTGAGACTGCTCTTGCTTTCCTCCAGGTACTTCAGCGCTTCGACTACCCTGGCCTTCGGTGCATCGCCCACCGGCAGCGGCCACAGGGCCGGGGAGGCCGCGCCCGGGCGCTGCCGGCGGTAGGCGTCCGGGGCACCGGCGAGCCAGTCCTCGAAGCTCACCATCACACCAGCCGTTTTCCCTACTACCTTGCAGACGGTGCGGCCCTGGTCCGCGTAGGCCCGTATGTAAAGGAGGCACGGCAGGATGTGCTGCCCCGCACCGTCGGGCTGGTACTCCGGTTGGCTCAAGGCGAGGTCCAGGGCATCCAGGATCTGGGTTGCCTTAGGGATTGCCTCGTCGCGCGCGATGCGCTGGACCTTGGCCGCGCAGGATAGGTTTATCTCCGCATAGAGCGAATGGTCCAGCTTCATCAGCTCTAGCGCGGCGCCCACCGCGTGCCAGGTGTCCTGCTGCCAGCGCGGCCAGTCTTCGCGGCAGCTCTTGTCGAAGTCGGCCATGGCGTCGATCACGGCCCTGATGGTCCGGTAGGCGAGCGACCGGTAGCAGAGGACGAAGCACTTCCACCAGAGGTGGAGGAGCATGCGAATCTGCTCGTCCGCGTCCAGCGGGTCCGCCCAGGCCCTGAGCGCGGTCACCAGCTTTCTGCTGCATTCGGCCTGCTGTGCCTCGAGATACTGCGTGGTGTGCTCGGGTACGTCCTCGCGTTGATTCCAGCCGCCGATCCATTTCTCCCCCAGCGCCCGGACCATCGATTCCAGCTGCTCGGCCACGGCTGACTCCAGGGGGCGTCCGCGATTTGCCTGCCGCGGCACAGTCAGCGGCTCGGCGGCGGGTCCGAAGACAAACAGCCCCTCGGCGACGGACCAGAAGGCCGTATCATCGATCTCTGCCTCGAGCTGGCCGGTCCAGTCCGTGGGAAGGTCCTGGGGCGTTGATAGGTCGGTCATGCCCGGCCACCGACACGAGCACGGGCCTCGAGCACGGCCACCGAAACGCCGCCTGGCTGCAGCGCGACCGCCGTCGCGACCCCGGCCAGTCCCGCGCCGATAACTGCGGAATCCACCTCAGCACCCATTGTACGGGTCATTAAACCAGCTTTCCTTGCGGCAAACCAGCTTTCCGTATAACGCACGAGTATTGCCTCGCCTGCTTACATATGCGCCACGCCAGAAACACTCGACGCACCCGGCACACCCGGTCCGCCACTAAGCTACCGGGCCGCCGGGATATCAATGCAGGTCGGCGCGGGTCGTGGTCGCTTGTTGGATAAATCCGCGTCGATATACGCCGGCCCCGCGGAGATGAAATGACCGCCTAGTTCACAAGAACAGCCGATTCAAGATCAAATTCAACATCACGTTAATGAGGAACGGACGGGGTTTTCACCCTCCCGGTAACGACATGCAATCTATGCAGGGCAGACCGGCCGACCAGCCGCCCGGGGCTTTGCCGGGGTGGCCGTCCGAGTTGGTGAGCAGCGCAATGGGGTGATCCGTGACACCTGGTTGCCGTGGTTCCGCTGGTCACGGGGTCGGGCCATCATGGAGGTGTGAATACCGTCATCGTGGGCACCGGCCCGCTGAGCTTCGCCGAGGTCGTCGAGGTCGCAAGGGCTGGCGCGGTCGTGGCGCTGGCGGAGGAGGCCGAAGCCGAGATCGCCGCCACCCGGAAGGTCATCGAGACCCTCGCGGACGACAGCGCTCCGCATTACGGCGTGTCGACCGGGTTCGGCGCGCTGGCCACCAGGCACATCCCGCCCGAGCTGCGCGCCCAGCTGCAGCGGTCCGTGGTCCGCTCGCACGCGGCCGGGTCGGGCCCGGAGGTGGAGGCCGAGGTGATCCGCGCGATGATGCTGCTGCGCCTGTCCACCCTCGCCACCGGCCGGACCGGGGTCAGGCCGTCGACCGCGCGGGCCTACCTGAAGATGCTCAACGCCGGGATCACGCCCGTAGTGCGCGAGTACGGGTCGCTCGGCTGCTCCGGCGACCTGGCGCCGCTCGCGCACTGCGCCCTGGCCGCGATGGGCGAAGGCGAGGTCCGCGTCCAGGCGCGGGCCGGCCAGGCGGCGCAGCGGGCGGGCGGGGCGGCGCAGCGGGCCGGTACCCTGATGCCCGCCGGCGAGGCCCTGGCCGCCGCCCGGATCGAACCGGTCGTGCTGGCCGAGAAGGAGGGGCTGGCGCTGATCAACGGCACCGACGGCATGCTCGGCATGCTGGTGCTCGCCGCCGCGGACCTGCGCGCGCTGCTCAAGGCCGCCGACATCACCGCCGCGATGTCGGTCGAGGCACTGCTCGGCACGGACGCCGCGTTCGCCGCCGACCTGCAGGCCCTGCGGCCGCACCCCGGGCAGGCCGCGTCGGCCGCCAACATGCGGGCGCTACTTGCGTCGTCCCCGGTGGTCGCGAGTCACCTGGGGCCGGAAGACACCCGCGTGCAGGACGCGTACAGCCTGCGCTGCTCCCCTCAGGTGCACGGGGCGGCCCGCGACACCCTCGCGCACGCGGAGACGGTCGCCGGCCGCGAGCTGGCCAGCGCGATCGACAACCCGGTGGTCACCCTGGACGGCCGGGTGGTGAGCAACGGCAACTTCCACGGCGCGCCCGTCGGCTACGTGCTCGACTTCCTCGCGATCGCCGTCGCCGACCTCGCGTCGATCGCCGAGCGGCGCACCGACCGGATGCTCGACGCCCACCGCTCGCACGGCCTGCCGCCGTTCCTGGCCGACGACCCGGGGGTTGACTCCGGGCACATGATCGCCCAGTACACGTCGGCCGGCATCGTCTCGGAGCTCAAGCGGCTCGCGGCCCCCGCGTCGGTCGACTCGATCCCGTCCAGCGCCATGCAGGAGGACCACGTCTCGATGGGCTGGTCGGCGGCGCGCAAACTCCGGCGCTGCGTCGACGGGCTTACCAGGGTCCTCGCGATCGAGCTGCTCACCGCGGCCCGCGCCCTCGACCTGCGGGCGCCCCTCTCCCCCGGCGCCGCGACCGGCGCGGTCGTCGCGGGCCTGCGGGGCGGCGACGACAGCGGACCGGGGGGCCGCGCGGGCGTCGCCGGCCCCGGCACCGACCGCTACCTCGCCCCGGAGATCGAGGCCGCGGTGGCGTACGTGGCCAGCGGCGCCGCGGTCCGCGCCGCCGAGACGGCCATCGGCACGCTTGCGTGAACTATTGGCGACGGCGAGCGCGATCATGGGGCCGATGGAGTAACCACGGCCCGTTAACTCGAAAGGATTTGATCTTTTTGGAAGGCGCACGGACGGTCCGCGCCCCGCGCGGCGCCGCGCTGACGGCCCGGTCGTGGCAGACCGAGGCGCCGCTGCGGATGCTGATGAACAACCTCGACCCCGACGTGGCCGAGCGCCCCGACGACCTGGTCGTCTACGGCGGCACCGGGCGGGCCGCGCGCTCCTGGGGGGCGTTCGACGCGATGGTGGCGACGCTGACCGGGCTGCGCGAGGACGAGACGATGCTGGTCCAGTCGGGCAAGCCGGTCGGGGTGGTGCGCACCCACGAGTGGGCCCCCCGGGTGCTGATCGCCAACTCCAACCTGGTCGGCGACTGGGCCAACTGGCCCGAGTTCCGGCGCCTGGAGGCCGCCGGGCTGACCATGTACGGGCAGATGACCGCGGGGTCGTGGATCTACATCGGCACCCAGGGCATCCTGCAGGGCACCTACGAGACGTTCGCCGCCGTCGCCGCCAAGCGGTTCGGCGGGACGCTGGCCGGGACGCTCACGGTGACCGGCGGCTGCGGCGGGATGGGCGGCGCGCAGCCGCTCGCGGTCACCCTCAACGACGGCGTCGCGCTCGTCATCGACGTGGACCGGGCCCGGCTGGAGCGGCGGGCCGCGACCCGCTACCTGGACGTGGTCGCAGCCGATCTCGATGATGCTCTGCGGCTCTGCCTGGCAGCCAAGGCCGACCGGCGGGCGCTGTCGGTGGGGCTGACCGGGAACTGCGCGGTTGTGCTGCCCGAACTGCTGCGCCGCGGGGTCGAGGTGGACATCGTCACCGACCAGACGTCCGCGCACGACCCCCTCTGCTACCTGCCCGCGGGCGTGGACCTGGCAGGCTGGCACGACTACGCGGAGCGCAAGCCGGCCGAGTTCACCGACCGCGCCCGGGCCTCGATGGCGGCGCACGTCGCGGCCATGGTCGGGTTCCTGGACGCCGGGGCCGAGGTGTTCGACTACGGCAACTCGATCAGGGACGAGGCGCGGCTGGGGGGCTTCGCCCGCGCGTTCGCGTTCCCCGGGTTCGTGCCGGCGTACATCCGGCCGCTGTTCGCCGAAGGGAAGGGGCCATTCCGGTGGGCGGCGCTGTCCGGGGACCCGGCCGACATCCGCGCCACCGACGAGGCGGTGCTGTCGCTGTTTCCCGACAACGACCACCTGCGCACCTGGATCACGGCGGCGCAGCAGCGGGTCGATTTCCAGGGGCTGCCCGCCCGGATCTGCTGGCTCGGCTACGGCGAGCGGGACAAGGCCGGGCTGGCGTTCAACGAGCTGGTTGCGTCCGGGGCGGTCGCCGCGCCGATCGTCGTCGGCCGTGACCACCTGGACGCCGGGTCGGTGGCCTCGCCCTACCGGGAGACCGAGTCGATGGCGGACGGGTCGGACGCGATCGCCGACTGGCCCATCCTGAACGCGCTCACTTCAACCGCCTCCGGCGCGACCTGGGTGTCGTTCCACCACGGCGGCGGGGTCGGCATCGGCCGGTCGCTGCACGCCGGGCAGGTCTGCGTCGCCGACGGGTCGGCGCTGGCATCCGCGAAGATCGCGCGGGTGCTGTGCAACGATCCCGGGCTCGGCGTGCTCCGCCACATCGACTCCGGCGACGCGCCCTCCGGGCCCGAGACGCTGGACGCCTATCCCGAGGGCGGTGTTCACCTGCCGTCGTGACAGGACGCTGCTGAGGGGTTTCGTCCGAGCCGTTAGCGCGGGCGCCGGGTACGATGCCACGCCGCGCTTCTTGCTGTTATCCATACAGCACGGCGCCGCGACGTCCCCACGCGACTTAGCGCTGAAGATTTGACCGCTCACCGCGGCATAACTCCCAGCGCTAGCGTTATGTCGACTGAAGATCTTGCGTTTCATGATCATGAAACCGCCCTGCAACTCTGCGGCCCGCGCGGCAGGAAGGCTGGCGGGGAGAATCCAGTGTTATGGCGATCGTTGCGACCACCGCGGCCGACCCAGTGCAGCGGGTGTCTCGTCGCTGGATTGCATCCGTCTCCCTGGCCAACCTGGGTCTGTTCATGGCCTACTTCGGACCGCTCGGGGTGCTGCTGCCGAATCAAGTGCAGGACATCGCCGGGCCGCGCAAGGTGCTGGCGTTCGGTCTGGTCACCGGTCTCGGCGCGCTGGTCGCCGTGGTCGCCAACCCGCTGGCCGGCGCGCTGTCCGACCGCACGGTCAGCCGCCTGGGCCGTCGTCGCCCATGGACGCTGCACGGCGCCCTGGCCAGCGCCGCTGCCCTTGCCCTGCTCGCGGGTCAGCAGCGGCGGCGACTGGTTGTCATCTCGGGCATTGTGATGGCGGTGCCCGCGAGCATGCTGGCACTCTGGCCGACCTGGCCGGTGGTGGTCGCCGCCGCCGCTGTCCTCGGCCTGGGATTCGGCGTCTATCTCTCGGTCGACCAGGCGCTGATCACGCAGGTCCTGCCGGCCGCAGACGGGCACGGCCGGGATCTTGGCGTGATCAGCGTGGCCAGTTCGGCGGGCCAGGCGCTGGCCCCGGCCATCGCCGCGCCGGTCGTCACCTACCTGGGCGGCTATCCCGTGCTCTACTTCTGCGTGGCCGTGATCGTCCTGCTCGGCTCGGCGGCGGTCAGCCGCATTCGCTCAGTCCCGTGATACGGCCGGGCGGCGGACAATATGTCGACGGACGAGACGGTCCCTCGCTGGGCGCGTGGTGACCATGAAGGGCGACATCCTTTGATAACGCTGGCTGATCTCTTCTCGTCGTGCTACCGAATCAGCGGCGGGCGCATTGACTTCGCCTCCGTCCGGTTGCACCGCGCCGGCGCTGAGCTAGCCTGTCGAGCGCTGCGCGCACAGGCCTTCACTGTCGGCTCGGACATCTACTTCTGCCCCGGTGCGTTCGCTCCGCACACACCGGAGGGCCTGCGCCTGCTAGCGCACGAGGTCGCGCATGTCGTCCAGCAGCAGCGCGGCCCCGTCGCGGCCGTCGAGGTCATGCCAGGCCTCGCCGTCGCTCCAGCGGGGGCTGCCGAAGAGCGGGAGGCAGACACGGCAGCAGACGCGCTGCTGGCGGGCCGTCCTTTTGTATTCGCCACGGCGGGATCGGCGCCCTCGGCCCCCGCCGCCAGGCGGCGTCATGTTGCCCAACGCTACATGGCCTGGGAGCACTGCGTTCTTGGCGACATGGACCCGGCGCTCGTGCATGAGGCGGCGCAATCCGGCGCCCGCGGCGGCGCTGCCCTGGAGGCGCAGTGCGCGCTGCTCGAGCACCTCGGACGCGATCCGCAGGACGTGGACGAGGAGCGGATCCGCGCAGAACATCCCGGCGCAGAAACGCTGCGGCTGCCCGGCAGCGGGCTGGTCGTGACGCTCGGGGAACTGAACGTCCTGCCTGACTACCTGGCGCACCCCTCGGACATCGAGAATGCGCCGGCGGCGTTCCTGCGGCCGCTCGTCCAGTCGTTCCGCAGTTGGAGCATCACGGAACTGCGCCGGTCCGCCGGCGCTGCACGTCCGAGCTCGCGGCGGCTGCTGCCGGGGTCACTGGGCTACCCAAGGCTGGGCCGGCTAGCCGAGATCGGTGAGGCGCTGGCAGTCAATCGGCTCGGGCGACGCTGCGGGTTCGAGCCGTGGGACCTGTACTCCTCGGTCGTCGGGCGAAACGCGGCGCACTTCGCCCCGTTCTCCTGGTATCGGTGGCAGTCGTTTCACCTCATGGCGCGCGAGCTGATCGAACGGTCGCTGACGGCGACGCGGAACGACAAGGAGAAGCTGAGGGTCAGGGCCCGGATCTACGGCGGCTACGCCGATCATTTCCTGCACGACTCATACGCCGCCGGGCATCTGATCAACAAGACCATGGTGATGCAGTGGTACATCGAATGGCTGGCGCAGTCCCGCGTCCCTTACCTGGATCATCGTGCGCTCGCTCGGCTGACGAGCGACAGGCAGCCGCTGCTGAACGGCCTCGACCGCTACGAGCGCGGGGCCGCCGGGACTTCCTTCTCGGCGCAGGATCCGCAGAGCGTGGCCGACGCCCCGACCATCGCGGAGCGGATCAAGGCCAGCGGAGTCACCGGACGCACAGAGACAGAACGGCGAGCCGCCTATGGGGCTTACCTGGCCATGCTCGGCAGCAGCGTCGCCCAACTAGCCGCAGGCGTCGTGCACGGATATCTCAACAAGCGCTCGCTGATCGTGGCCGCCGGCCAGGACGGGCCCCGCTTCCGCCTGCAGGGGGACCACACCTTCCTGGCCAGCGCGGAGGGAGCGCTGCAGGCGGCCCTGGCAGCCGCCAGTTCCCGGACCGCGATCCGTGAGCTGCTCGAGTACGGCGAGACCGGCATCACCGTCAGGGAGATCTCGGCCGGCTTTCCCGACCACGTGGAGCAGGACGGCGCGCTGGTCAGCCTGCGGCACTGGCACGAGACGGGCCTGCGTGACCTGTGCTTCGACGAGCTGTTCGGCTGTCGGCGCACACGGCTGACGAGAGCATTCCTGTCAGCCGTATCCCCCCGGCTCGGCGTGCCCTCTGCCGACCTGGCAGCACTACGGAACGATACGCTCGACTACTGATTCGGCCGCGATCGCGATGTCCGCTGTCTGCTCTCGTTCCGCGGGATCGTCCAGGACGGGGATCAGCAGCGCCTCCGCGGCGTCGGCTCGGCGGAACTGGATCAGCGCCTCCTTAAGCTCGGTATGGCGGAACTGGTAGGACCCCCCGACCTGGCGCAGCACACCGCGAACGTAGGCCTCGTTGAGGAAGGACATGACCCCCAGCGGGCACATGCCGATCAAGGCCAGCCAGACCCTGGAGACGGAGAACGCGCCCCACATGCTGACCGTGAGCGCGACTGACACGGTCAGCGCGACCAGCGCGACCATGGCGAAGACCGGGCCGAGGGCGATGCCGAAGACAACGGCGAACGCGACGCCGGCCGTGCCCGCCACGACCAGGGAGGCGATGCGGTCACGGTCGAGCAGTGACTGCGGGCTGACCACGAACCTGTCCTGGGCGGGCTGGAAGAGTCCCACGAAGATCCATCCGCTGATGAAGAAGATCAGGCCCGCCCCGAGACCGGACCAGATCGGGTGGCCGTTTCCCTGAGACAGCCCGCTCGACAGGCCAAGCGCGACCGACGCCGTGATCCCCGCCGTTATGCCGGGCGCCCAGCCGAAGGCCACGACGCACGGGACCGCGCACGCCGCCCGACCACGGCCGCCGTGATCAGGCCGGCCACTAGTCCGCCGCCTCGGTGATCGGCGTACCCAGCGGTGAGCCCGACGACAATGCCAACCGTTAGGCACCCCACGAACCGCCAGTAGTCCCACCTGAACCGCACTTCCACGGTTCGCGGACGTTCCTGCGGCCGGACCGAGGTGACCCCGCTCAGCACGCCGGTGATGACCCCGAAGACGACTCCGAGCAGAACACCCGACCGGTTGCCGAATCTCGTCGCTGCCGCAAGGCCGACCGCCGTGCCGAGCACGCAGCCGACCAGGCCGCCGATGACACCGCCGACGAACGGGGCGGGAGCGATCGACGGCAGCCGCCACCAGTCAATGCTCTGCCGCTGCGGGCTGGGTCCGAGATAGTCCGCGAACTTGCACAGCCGCTTATGCGCAAGGGTGACTTCGACATCGTCAAGTCCTTTGATGCTCGCCGTCGGTGTCGAGTAGGAATCGGCGTAGACGGCGCCGACCAGCCCATCCAGCAGGTGTTTGAGTATCTCGTCCCGGGTCTGGAACCGGGTGAGCTCCATCGGATCGCGCCTCGGGTTCTGATAGACCGTCGTCACCAGCCAGAGGGCGAGCGGGGAGCTAAGGACCTGGGCGAGCGGCCCGTCCGGGCTAAGCTCAATGCGGCCCATCAGCCGACCGAACCGGGGACTCGGGTCGCCGTCGACAGGGATCAGGCAGGTGCGCACATCCGCCATCGGAAGCGGATCGAGCCTGATGACGGGGATCCGGGGCAGAGGCTGCCCAGCTTGGTACACGATCTGCGCGTACTCCCTGGTCCGACAGGTGATGACCATCGCCCGGTCCTTGCTGGCCGAGAGCTTCCTGAACGCCGCCAACCGATTCTCCGGGTTGATCTCGTCGAGGCCGTCCAGGACCATCAGCACCCTGTCCTGCTCGATCAGCTGGTCCGCCAGGGTACGGGTGGCGCCACCGAGCCCCTGAGTCTCCGCGCCCAGCCAAGGGTAGATGCGGGTCATCTGGACCGCAGCCCAGTCTTCCAGATCGACGTCGGGATCCCAGGTCCTCAGCTGGAGCAAGACCGGGATAGCCGATGACGGCCCGTCGTGGACAGCGCCGGCCCCCGACGGCACTGCCTCGAGCAACTGGACGGTGAGCCATTGCGCCAGGATGCTCTTGCCGCCGCCGGGCTCGCCCAGCACGACCAGGCGGCAGTGCAGACCCTCGGTGCGGAAGACTTCTGCGATTGACTCGAACGTGCCATCGATGTCAGGTGGCGCGCGGCGTGCTTTCTGCAGGATCGCTGCCCACGAGTCCATGACCGGAACGCCGGCCGGGTACGTGCTCGTAGTCGGCACCGGAAGCTCAACTGTCGCGGCCACGGAGAACGGCACCGGCAGCGGGTACGGGAAGATCCGCGCTTTGACCTCCTTCCGCCACTGCGCAAGCACCATTTCCCGCAGATCCTCCACCTGTTCGTCGAGCTCGCGGGTGGACGGTGGCTTTACCGTGCGCAGCACCCCGCCTGCCGCGCCGAGCACCAGTGGGACCAGCAGCGTCGCCGCGGACAGCCAGTAGCCGGCGTTGGCCATGTGCTCGACCTTGACCAGTGCCGCGACACCGCCGACGGCGAGGAGAGCCGTGCCGATAAGCACCGGAAACTGAACTTGGCGATATTTCCTGGACATGGGATCCTGGATTTTTATGGGGCGGATTGCGTGGATTGCGGGGATTGACCGGGTAGCCGGGCCGACGGTCATTCCGCCGCCCCGGAGAGCTCGCGCGAACAAGCCTTCGCGCTCGGCGCCACCTACACCAGAGTTTCCTGGTTTCCCATTAATGACGCGATCAATGCAACGCGCGATTTGATATACTGAATGACGCAACGTACCATCCGGCGCAGAAAATGGGATCTTGTGGGGACAGCGTGGCGGATGTTGAAATAAATATTGAAGTAGATCCGCTTGACACATTCGGCTTGGCGCTCCGGCGGACTCGCCTGGCGAAGGGCGTGTCGCTGCGCGCCCTCGGCGTGCGGGTGCACTACTCTAAGGGCCACTTGAGCAAGATCGAGAACGGTCTCGTCCAGGGTCATCTTGATCTTGCCGAGGCATGCGATGCGGCTCTCGGGGCCAATGGGAGACTTACTGCGGTCTTTCTGGCTACAATGCCCCGCCACCTGTCGGCGAGTGATCTTAAGTGCGCCGACGTTCCATTCGATATCCTGCCGCAGCCAAGCTACTTTACTGGTCGGATGGATGAGACTTCGCGCATCGTCTCAGCGCTCCTTAGCCCGGTGACGCTCAGCCGCGCGCCGGCGGTGCTGATTCACGGAATGCCAGGCATCGGAAAAACCGCGCTTGCCTTGCACGTCGCCCACGCGGTGCGCGCCCGGTATCCGGGAGGCTGCCTCTTCGTCGGGTTCGGCACACCGCCCGATACGGCCCCCGTGCTGGCGCGGTTGCTGCGCCGTCTGGGTGTCGCCGCCGAGGCGGTTCCCGCAGACCCCGCCGAGGCGCGGGCACTGTACCTGTCCATCCTCTACCGCCGGCCAGTGCTCATCCTGGCCGACCACGTCACCAGCTCGGACCAGGTCGCGGCGCTGGTATCAGCGTCGCCCGCGTGCGCGGTCATCGCCACCAGCCGGCACCGACTGGACGCACTCGACGACTGCCAGGCGATCCGCCTCGGCCCGCTGGGAGTTGACGACGCGGCCGCTATCTTCCGCGTGATCGCGGACAGGGCGGGCGCTCTGCCCGACGCCGACCTAGCTCGCATAGCCGCGGCATGCGGCGGCCTCCCGCTGGCGATCCGGGTGGCCGCCGCGCGGTTTCGGGAATCCGGCCGCTCGTCCGCCGAGCTCGCGGATCTGCTCGAGCGTCTGCCTGCCGGGTGGGAAGAGCTCGACGACGGCGAGCGGAGCGTCAAGCGGACCCTCCGGACGGAACTCGACGCGCTTCCAGAGAGCGGGCAGCGGACGCTGGCCATGCTGGCGGTGTGCCCGGCCGGACCAGCCGACAGCCACGCGGTCGGCTGGCTCGCCGGCCGGACCAGCCAGGCCGTTGCGGCCGAGTTCTCCGAACTCCGCAGGCAGGATCTGATCTCCGTCGATCCGCACGGGCGGGCGAGCATGCATGCCCTCGTCCAGGCGCTGGCGGCGAGCATCGCCGAGCAGATCGATGAGCACTCCCGAGAGCAGGCGATACGCCGCCTTATCGCTGGCTACACGCGGTCGGCATCGGCTGCGGACGGCGCGGTGACGGCGTTGCGGTTCCGGCCGCCGGACGCCAACGATGCGATCACGGCGGCACCAGTGCGCTTCGACAGCCCGGCTGCGGCGATGGCGTGGTGCCGGGTTGCGGCCGAGTGCATTCCGCACCTGTGCTCGCTGGCCTACGACGAAGGGCTCGACGCCGAGTGCTGGCGGCTCGCCTACGCGATGCGCGGTTACTTCTTCGCGGTCAAGGCCTTCCAACCGTGGGAGGCAAGCCATCGAACGGCGTTGCTGGCCGCGGAACGCTGCGAGGATCTGTGGGCCCAGGCGGTGACGCGCAACAACCTCGGCATGGCGTTCGCAGAGCAGCGCCGGATCAGCGACGCCGACGCACAGTACGCCCGGGCGCTGGAGATCCTGGGCGCGATCGGCGACCGGCGCGGGGTGGCGACGACCCTCGGGCACCAGGCATGGGCAAGCCACGCCGGCGGCAGGGATGAGGCCGCGGTGTCGCTTGCCGGACAGGCCATCACCATGCACAGGCATCACGACGACAGGCGCTCGCTCGCCATCATGGACCGGACGGCCGCGCTTGCGAACTCGAAGCTCGGCGAGCACGGCCTCGCGCTCGCGCACCTGGCCGAGTGCGAGGAGATTCTTTCCGAGATCGACCTCCCGCTCGACGTCGCCATGACCCTCAACTGCCTGGGCGAGGTGCACCACGGGATGGGCCGATTCGACAAGGCAGGCGCGTTCCATGCGCGCGCGGCGGAACTCAGCGCCGCGTGCGGGGGGATCGGCGAAGAGGCCCGTGCCGTCAGGGGAATGGCGGTCGCCGCGCACGCGGCGGGTTCCACTGCCCGCGCGGACGACCTTCGCCTTGAGGCAGCCGCTCTCCGCTCTCGGTTCGATCAGACCCCGGTCACGAGCAACTCGTCGATGGTCGTGGCCTCACAGTGAGTCACCGAGATGGGCGGGACGCCGTCTCGCAATCATCAGCCGCGCCTGGCCGGCAGCGCACGGCGGTGGTACTCTGCGCGCTCCCGGTCGAGTACCAGGCCATGCAGGAGCACCTCACTCAAGTGCGGAACGAAGACCACCCAGCGGGCACTCGGTTCAAGATCGGGAAGCTCGCCAACGGTCACTGGCAGGTGGCTCTGGTTCGGACTGGCCCGGGCAACGTCGACGCCGCGGTGCTGGCCGAGCGGGCCATCAACCTCTTCCATCCCCAAGTGCTGCTGTGCGTGGGCGTGGCCGGGGCCGTTCACGATGACCTCCGGCTCGGCGACGTCGTGGTGGCGGTCCGTGTGCACGCATACCACGGAGGCACCGCTGCCGAGGATTTCCGCGCCCGTCCGCGGACGTGGGACGCGCCTCACCGGCTCGTGCAACTGGCATACGACCTCGACCCGCGCGTCGGCGAGCAGCGGTGGCTGCCCTCCGACCCGTCGGAGCAGCCTGGCGTGCATTTCCGGCCGATCGCGACCGGCGAGGTCGTGCTTACCAGCCGCGATTCCGCGCTCTTTGCCCAGCTGCGCCAACACCAGAACGACGCTGCCGCCATCGAGATGGAAGGCGCGGGCATCGCCCAAGCCGCTCACCTCAACGATGCCCTGCACGCCCTTGTCATCCGTGGCATCAGCGATGCGGCGGACGAGGATAAGCTCGCCGCCGACCGGGCCGGCTGGCAGCACCGCGCCGCCGTTAATGCCGCGGCTTTCGCCGCCGCCCTGCTGGCCGAGTACGCGGCGCGTCCAGCGCGCCGGACGCGCCGGACGGGCCGCGGCACCGGCCCGGCGACGGTGACGGACGATGTCGCGGAGCCGCCTAGGGCGCGCCAACTCGCGTACATCCGCCAGAAGACCGCTGGTTTCGTCGGACGCGACTTCGCGTTCGACGAGTTCAAGGCCTTCCGTGACACCCACGCCTGCGGTCACATCATCGTCGAGGGGATGCCGGGCACGGGGAAAACGTCGCTGCTGGCAGAGGAGACGCGCCGCCGTAACTGGCCGGCCCACTTCAACATCTGGGCGCAAGGGATCAGCGGTACGGATTCGTTCTTCCGGAGCCTCTACGAGCAGCTCAGCCAGCGCTACAACGTGCGGGTGGACCCTCCCGGCACAAGCGATTACCGCGCTGGACAGTACCTGGACCACTTGCTGCAAGACACCGCCGAACTGCTGCGGCCGCGTGAGAAGCTCGTGATCGTGGTCGACGCGCTCGACGAGGCCGACCCGCAGTCGCCAGGCCACCATCCGCTGTTCCTGCCGACAGCTCTGCCGGCCGGCATCTTCCTGCTGGTGAGCAAGCGCTCTCACACCGCACCGCTGAAACCTGACGGCTCCTGGACCCTCGTCGACCTGATGGCTCATCGCGCCGATAGCCGCAGGGACGTGGCCGCATTCATCCGAGCGTCGCTGGCCAGGCCTGAAGTGGCCGTCCGGCTGAACGTGACCGCCGACCTCGATTCGATCGCCGCTGATCTCCTTGAGCACAGCCAGCTGAACTTCATGTACCTGTTTTACGTCCTGCGTGACATCGAGAACGGTCGAATGCACGCCGATGACCTGCGCAGCCTTCCCGATGGCCTCACTGAGTACTACAAGCGGCACCTGCGGCGCATGCTCGCGAAGGGAACCGAGGCGGACTTCAGCCTGCGCGCGATCTATACCTTGGCCGGGCTCCGCGAGCCGGTCACAGCTTCCCTGCTCGCCCAGGCCTTGGAGGTGACCGAACTCCACGTTGTTCGGCTGTTGAAGGACTGGGCGCAGTTCCTCGAAATCGCTTCGGTGCACGATACCTTGACGTATTGCTTCTATCACCAGGACTTCTGCGACTTCCTGCTGCAAGAGGAAACGGTCCGGGCCGCCGGGGTCAACCCAGGCGAGATCGACTCGACAGCCGGCCGAAGGCTTATCCGGGGTCTCGGGTTGGACCTAGAGGATTGAGTCCCGGCAGCACTGGCTCGACCACGTGCACCGCGCCCGATTCGTCCCCCAGATACAGGTAACGGCCGTCGCCTGAGATCGCGGCTGCCGTCCATGGCACGTCGCCGACCAGCACGGCGCTGGGAGATGATCCGTGATCGCCTGCCCACAGCCGCGCCTTGTTATCAGAGATCAGGTGCGGCTCGCCGTAGACGGCAACCAGCATCTGGCCGGCGGCGTCGCGCGTGATTGAGGTCGGACCGCAGTCTCCTTCCCCGAACACGGCGGCGCGGCCGTCGGCGCCGAACGTCACCAGCTGCCCGCCGACCCGACCCGCGACAGATGAACCACCGTGCGGCCCCAGATCGCAGGCCGTCACCCGCCCGGTGCCGGGGACATCTACCCCGACCGGATCCGCCCCCATGGACCAGGAGTACAGCCGCCCCGCCTCGGTCACCCACCGCACCTCGTCGGCGCCGATGGCCACCGCCGCTACGTCCCTGTCGGGTGAGATGGTCGTCGTCCGCTCTGTCCGGCTAGCCAGATCCCATACCCGGATCGCGCCGTCCGTGCTCGCGGTGACCGCCAGGCGTCCGTCGGGTGAGCAGGCCAGGCACGTGAGGTGCTTGTCGTCGGTCTTGATGGCGGCCGGAGGATGTCCGCGGCCGAGACTCCAGATGCGGATCGCGCCGTCCCAGCCCGCCGTGATGGCGACATCGCCCGGTCCCGCCCAGGCCGCGCTCACCCAGTGCTCGTGGCGTCCCAGTTCGCCTATCAGCGTGCCCGCTCGCGCGTCCCACAGCAGCACGCGCCCGTCCTTGGACGCGCTGAGCAAGCGATCGCCGTCTGCGGTGAGGGCCAAGGCCGTCACCTGCTGCTGATGGCTGGGCGGCCCGGTCTGGTCAAGCGCCGCGACGTTCCACAGCCGGATGGTCTGGTCGTAGGAAACGGTCACGAACCTTCGCCGGGTCATGTCGGCGGCGATCGACGGCACCAACCCACTGTGCGGAGACAGCCGCCGGATCTCCGCGCCGTCGGTCAGGCTGAACAGCCGCAGCGACCCAACGGCGTCGGCAGTCAGCAGCTTCCCGTCCAGGCAGGCCAGGGAGTGGAAGGTGGTGTTCTTGCAGTGAATACGCTGCAGGCAGGTTGGCGGGCCGTCCAGTCGCCAGGCGGACAACTCGTCGTTGGCCGCCGCGAGCAGCAGTCCGGCTCCGCTATCGACGTCCAGCGCGGTGACCGGCCAGTCGTGGCTCGCGAACACCGCCTCCCTGCTCATGGTGGCCAGATTCCAGATCTGGAGGCAGTGCCGGGTATCTGGATCGGGGTCGGTGCCCACCGCCAGCCGGTCCTCGCCGAGCGACAACAGGGCCTGCACGGCAAGGCCCTGCAAGTCGATGCGGCCGACCTCACGGTCCGCGGAACCGTCATCGGAGATCTCCCACAGCCGTATGAACCCGTCCGTGCCGCCGGACGCAAGGCGGCCGCGTCTGGTGAACGCGACGGCAAGCGTCGCCCCGGACCCCGAAGGCACAAGAGGGCTGCGCCGTCCGCCTGCAAGATCGAAGACACAGATCGGACCCTCACGCGTCGGGATCGCGACCACCGTGCCGTCGGCTGCCAGCCCAGTCGGATCCACCGCATTGACGTGAAACGGGGGCGGCGTCGCGCCGCCGGACAGGTCAAGGGATTGCAGCCAGCCTTCGCTGTCGACGGTCAGCAGCAGACCGGACGGGTCGAAGAGGGCAGCGCAGGCATGTCCGTACAGGTGCCCGATCACCTCCTGCCGAGCGGCGAAGCTCGCCGTCAGCGGGCGCAGCCAGGAACCGGTCTTGTACGCGGCGGCCCCGGCGACGAGGCGTCGCAACCGGTCGCTGTCCTGATCGAGCAGTCGCCCCAGAATCTGCTCGGGAAGCTGATCGCGGTCCGCGTTAAGGATCGCCGACGATCGCCGTAGCGCGTCAGCTAGCAGTTCGATATCGGCGGCATCAAGGCGGCGGCCGATCATCTCCAAGTCGGAAAGTATGGCTCCCAGATCGGGCTCGATGGCCACCCGGGCCGCGAGAACGTCAAAGGTGAACAGGAACACCGCGGCAAGCTCCGAGACACCCGAGCCGATGCCGCGCAAGAGGCCCCCGACCGCGCGCCTGAGGGTGGTGACCAGATTTAGCTCGTCGGCAGGCACGCCGCTGCGAAGCCCATCCGCAATCGAGTTGCCGATCAGGAAAGCGGCCCGGTCGAACGGGCGGGAGCCGGACTCCACCGATCGTGTGGGCATGACGCCCACGAGCTCAACCTTGCTCACGTGCGATACGCGGTTCATCGTCTCACTCCTGTGCCTGCCGCAAGCCGTGTCCTCACAATGGCGAGAAACGCGGATTGCCGATCAGGACTTCGTGGCACGCCGCCAGCTCGGCGTAGGTGTGGGCCAGAAACCACACGGTGCCGAGGCGGGATTCGGACATCTCTGTCAGGTAATCGGCTGCGGCGCCGAGCAGTACCGGCGCCGTGTGCTCGATCTTGCCACCGCCTTGGCCCATCCCGAGCATGGGAAACAATATCGTGGTGGGCCGGATGCCTGGCGGCAGGCGGTCGGCTTCTGCGAGCGCATTGGTCACGCATCGGCCGATGTCGCGGATCTGGCGGTAGCCCGCTCCAGGTTCGCCGTAGACCGCGGCGGCGTGAATGACGTGGTGGACGTTGTTTGAGAAGATGAGCTGTCCGGAACCGGTTGTGACGGCAGTTGCCGGGGCAACCGGACATCCGCCCGCAACCTTGTGCGCGAGCTCATCGGCGATAATGTCATCGACGACATGCCCGGCGCTGTCACGACGCGCGCCGTCATAGCGGATAATTGCCGAAATAGTATATTCTTCGAATCGCGACATCCGCATATCGGTATTCTCAGAGTTAACCCAGATATCAGCATCACGAACGTGGCGAATGGATCCGGTGATAATTCCTATGCGACGGTCGTCGGCACTGGCCTGGCCACGGCGGACGCGGTACAGATACGTGGCTGTCTCCGGTATCGCGATCGAAGATCGGCTGATATCGGCCGCGTCGTTTGGCTGCATAACGCGTCTGCGGGCGGCCGCCTCGAACGTTGCCATGGCTGGTCCCGTCAACTGAAGTGCCCGCGCTAGTCGCAGAACCGTGTCGGCGTGCGGGATCTTCGCCTTACCGCGTTCCAAGTCGCTGATCGTTCGCGCCGCGACCTTCGCCCGTGCGGCCAGTTCTTCCTGCGTCAACTGAGCCGCTACCCGGGCCTGGAGCAGCACGTCGCCGAACCGCCCCCCGTGTGCCGCTACCACCGCCTTACCTCCATCAGCAACCGTGGGTCGTACTGTCGGGCATCCCGTGCCATCTTCCTGGTAAGGGCAGTCGCCCTCGTTTATCGTTCCCGAAAGCCGCCGCAAATCCAACGCCGAACTGCGGATTCTTTTACGCGAGGGAATCAGATGCCTGATGTAGTAAACCTCTGGTGCACGTCGGAGCTTGTGATGCGGCGAAAGCCGTCGATATGTGTCCGTCTCACGTCAGGGTCGCCAGCAGAAAGCCGATTCGATCTGGTTATCGAGGGCGCTGCAACCGCCATCGGAACCGTAACGCTCGAAGTGAGGGTGGACGGAAGGGAGGGCTTGCGGCTTGACCTCGGTGCGCGGGAGACAACGGACGAGCTGGCGGAGAAAGCCGACGGCCGGGCGGACTCGTCCTCGCTGGGATCGAGCGCTCCGAGGGTCTTCCTCTCCTATGCGCACGATGATGAGCAGCATGCCGATTCCGTCCGCTCCTTCGGTGAGTTTCTCACCCTGTGCGGTATCGACGTTCACATGGACCGGTGGTCTCTCGACCGGCGCCGAGACTGGTATCAATGGGCTATCGAGCAGATCAAGCGCGCGGACTTCGTCCTTGTCATCGCGTCGCCGATGTGCAGGCTAGTGGGCGACGGCGAGAGCGGGGGCGCCGGTCATCGGGGCTTGCAATCAGAGTTGTCGATGATGCGCGAACTGCTGCATGCTGACCGGTCCGCGTGGCTGCAAAAACTGCTTCCCGTGGTTCTTCCCCATGGGTCAGTCGGCGACATCCCACTCTTCCTCCAGCCGCGGATCGCGGATCATTATCTGGTACGTGAATTCACCGTACTCGGGGCAGAGGACCTGCTGAGAGCCATCTTCAGCCAGCCCCCCTATCGGCGCCCAGAGCGCGGCCAAGAACCACTCATGCTGCCCTTAACTTCATGCGCGCCCGACAGCGCTTCTTGCTGTTATCGGTCGGTCGTTGTCTCCTGCGAAGCATCCATCCAGGCCCGGTAGGCCGCCTGCAGGGCCGCCCGGCGGCCCGGGCTGGACAAGACGTCGGTGGAGTCGACCCACTGCTCGATCGCGCCAACCAGGGGCGGCAGCCGGGCGACGTCGGGGTCGGTGATGCTGGCGAGGAGCCGCCTGCGGCACCGCCTGGTCCACCGTGCGGTAAGGCCGGTCGAAGAACGGGATCACGGCGGCTTCGGGCGCGGGCTGCCCGTGCTCGCGCTGGACGCCCAGCAGCGCCTCGCAGGCGGCGGCCAGCGCGTTCTCGCGTTCCCGCCACCCGGGCGCCGCGGCGGCGGCGTCGAGCAGCGGGCCCGAGCCGGGCGGCGACGGGGAGCGAGCGGAAGACGGTGCCACGCCACTTGGCGTACGGCGCCCACCGCCGGGACAGGGCGAACGCCAGCCAGATCAGGTCGCCGGCGAGCCCCGCGCTCAGCAGCCGGGAGCCGAGCTCGTCACCTGCCTCGGCGGTCCGGCCCACCATCGGCATCAGCTGGCAGAGCCGCTGCCATCCCGCAGCCAGCACGTAGCGCTCGACGTCGCGCGGATACCAGGCCAGCAGCGTCCGGACCGCCGCCAGGGTGCGGGTCCGGTCGGCGAACACCGGGCCGGCGGTCACCTCGAGCACGCTCTGCCCGGTCACGGTCAGCCAGTCCAGCGCCGAAAGCCCCGCGGTCGGGTCCACTCCCAGGCGGCTGGACGGCGAAGTCCGCGACGGTTGCGACCTCGACCTTGTGCGAGACCGAGGAGTCCCAGGTGACCGGGAACCGCACCGGGAACTGCCCGAACCGTTCCGGCAGCCCCTCCTCCAGGATCCGGCTGATCCGCGGCACCTGGTCGCGGGCGTCCTCGTCGACCAGCAGCGTCAGCCGGCACCCCCAGTCGTGATCGCGGCTCATCCCGTCGTCCAGGCCGAGCACATCCGATCCCGACCCAAGCCGCGCCGCCGCATACCCCAGCCCGGGCACGGCCCGGCTCAGCAGCGGCTCCACGACATCGGCAGAGAACCTGCGAGCCAGCTCGGCTCCGCTCAGATCGAGATCAGTCACAGCGGCAGCCCATCAGATCAGCGCCGACGGCGGCCACCCATTTTCAGGCCGTCCGTCGCTCACGAGCGGCGGCAGCAGTGCTTCTTGCTGTTATCTTCCGAAGCAGGAGGAGGCGCGGTTACGGGAGGAGCTTGAGCGAGCTGGCCCAGTCCAGGCCGAGGGGGCCCTGCAGGGTCATGTGCAGGAGCTGGAACGCCTCAAGCTCGCGGGCGCGGCGGAGCGGGCCGGTGTCGACCGGGCGCATGCCGCCGTCGGCGACCAGGGCGGCGACCCGGGACTTGGCGCGGGCGTCGTCGCCCGCCAGGAACACGTCGAGCGGCAGCCCGCCGACCCAGCCGGCCACCAGCGCGGACGCGAACGTGGTGTTGAACGCCTTGACCACCCGGGCGCGCGGGTTGGCGTCCGCGATCTCCTCCGCCGCGGACATCCCCGGGCTGGTGAGCAGCGAGTCGAATGTCGAGAAGTCGACCGGGTTGCAGGTGTCCACGACGGTGACGCCCGACAGCGCCGCCCCCTGCTCGCGGACGATCGCGCGCCCCTGCGGGTAAGGCACCGCGAGCACCACCACGTCCGAGCCGGCGATCGCTTCGGACACCCCCGCGACGGTTACGGATGGTGACGGCCGGTCGGCATCGCGCCCGGCGCGCGCGGACAGCCCGGCAGCGAACGCATCCGCCTTGCCCGGCTCCGCGTCAGTGACCCTAATTCGGTGATCACCAGCCAGAATGCGCACGGCGATGCCTTCTGCGAGCCGCCCGGCACCCACGATGGTCACGATCATCATGTCCCCCCAGCGAGATTGTCCCTACCCGGATGGCCCCACGTCCACGCTACCGTTAGTGACCTAGGTCACTAAGAGTGACTGATTGTCTGGCAGCGCTTTCCCTCGCCGGAACGGGCTGGGGTCTCGTAAGAACGTCGCCTCGCTTCTTGCTGTTATCTTCAGCGCACTGCCTGAAGCGGATTTCTGTTCACCTGGCGGCGGCGGTGTGCCAGCATGGGCGGATGCGAATCCTCGTCCTCGGCGGCACGCGCTTCGCCGGCCGCGCCATCGTCGATGCCGCACTCGGTCGCGGCGACGGCGTCACGCTGTTCAACCGCGGCAAGTCCAACCCAGACCTGTACCCAGGGGTGGAGACCGTGCTCGGCGACCGGGCCGTAGACCTGTCACCGCTCGACGGCCGGGAGTTCGACGCGGTCATCGACGTGGCCTGCTACGACCCGGCGACAGCGCGGCTGTCGGCCGAGGCCTTCAGGGACCGGACCGGACGGTACGTGTTCGTGTCAACCGTGTCGGTCTACGCCAGCCACGCGACCACCGAGGCGCAGCTCGAGGACGCGCCGCTGGAGCAGCTCAAGCCCGGCGCGGGGTTCCCCGAGAGCTACGGGCCGAACAAGGCCCTCGCCGAAGGGGTCATCCAGGAGGTCTTCGGCGACCGGGCGCTGATCGGCCGGCCCGGGCTGATCAGCGGCCCGCACGACCGAACTGACAGGTTCCCGTACTGGCCGCGCCGGGTGGCGGCCGGCGGGCGGGTGCTGGCGCCCGGCGACGCCGGCGACCTCACCCAGGTGATCGACGTGCGGGACCTGGCGGAGTTCCTGCTGGACGGCTGCCACCGGGAAAGGTCCGGCGTGTACAACCTCACGGGAACCCCGCGTGCGTTCGGGATACTGCTTGATCTCTGCCGGACGGCCACGTATAGCGACGCGGAGCTGGTCTGGATCCCCAGCGACCGCCTGACCGCAGCGGGCGTCGAGCCCGGCGGCATCCCGCTGTGGGTCGGCGGCGAGGAAGGCTACGAGGCGCTCGACGACGTGGACTCCTCGCGCGCCGTCGGCGCGGGCCTGTCCTGCCGGCCGATCACCGAGACGATCCGCGACACCCTCTCCTGGGACCTGTCCCGCGGCGGCCCGGCGACCTGGGGCCTGTCCGCCGCCGAGGAGCGGCGCCTGCTCGATAAGCTGGCCGGCTAGCGGGCATCACCCCGCGCGGGCCGGGACGAGGCTCTCGCCGCGCCAGCCGACCGAGTCGACCAGGGCCCCGCCGATGACCGGGCCCGCCGCGACCGACACGCCGAAATAGGACCCCAAGTTGTCATTCTACAACTAACGATGCGCCCGCCTTATGCCGCCCTATCCGCCGTCCGAGCCCCAGCCCACCGTGAATCAGGTCACTCTCCCGGCCGCGCGGTAAGCGCGGCGGCGGCGATGAGAACCTGGAGGGCGGACGACTGCCGACTGGCGTCCGCCTCATCGAAGGGGCCGGTCCAGCGCAGTCCGAACTGATCGGCGGAGTTCCTGGCGTTGTCCCAGACGGAGTCGGCGTTGGCCAGCAGGAACCGGCGGTAGGCCGGCTTGCCGCTGCGCAGGTAGAACTCGTGCAGGTGGCGCGCGAAGATGCCCTTGAACTGCGACTGGTCGCTGTTGCAGCTGACGGGCTCGCATAGCTCGGTCAAGATGCCCTGCGGGCTCGTCAGCTTGCTGAGGGCTGCGTCCGCGATGGACTCCCCGTGCTTGAGGTAGTCCCGATCACCGGTGATGTCGTACAGTGCGGCCAGCCCGCCGAGGACCACACCCTGGTTGTAGGTCCAGGTAGGGCCGCCGTTGTTGACGCAGTCCCTGGTGAGACCGTCGTTGATCAGGCCGCTCGGGCCGACCAGGGCCCGGTCGGTAAGCCATTCCCAAGCCCGCAGCGCCCAGGACAGATACTCCTGGTCGCCGGGCGTCCGCTGATGCAGCAGCGCCGCCAGGGTGAGGAACAGTTCGTTGGTGACCGCGTTCTTATACGTCCGGTCCGTGCTCCACCACACTCCGCCGCCGCAGGTGCCGTCCCAGCCGGTCTGATTGTGCGCGAAGATCGTCCGGGCTGCGTCGAGGTACCGGCGCTCGCCGGTCAGATCGTAGGCGTCGACCCAGGCAAGTCCCCACCAGCCGCTATCGTCGAAAAACATGTTGATGAAGTCGGCGTGCGCCCGCGGGGCATGCGTGAGCGTGTGCGCTATGACCGGCGCATGGTGCCGGTCCCCCGTATGCCGGGTGTACCGGATCACCGCCGAGAGCGCATTGGCCGCCTGCCACCAGCCGGTGGTCTCCCAGACGCCCGTGTCACGCGCGTACCACCGCTGCAGGACGCGGACCCCGGTCTCCGCCCGCGCTTGGTAGTCAGGCTCCGTCATGCGGCCCCCCGCCGTGCGGAACTCCGCCGAGGCGGCCGGTGGCGGTCGCGCCGACCCCTCTTGAGGATAGCGTGTGCCATCGGCGCGCCGCGGGTAGCGTGACCGGCAACGGGAGGCTGCCATGCAAGAGAACTCACGCGGGTCGGTACGGGTCGAGCAGGGCGCGAAGCGGGTCCGCGCCTACCTGGCGGGCCGCGTGGTCGTCGACACCAAGCGGCCCTGCCTGGTCTGGGAGATCCCCTACTACCCGGCCTATTACCTGCCGCTCGCCGACGTGGCGGCCGACCTTGAGCCCACCTGCAAGACGGAGCACTCTCCGAGCAGGGGCGACGCCCAGATTTTCGACATCCGGGTGGCGGGCGCGGTCGCCGAGGCCGCCGCGAAGCGCTATCCCGACTCTCCGCTGACCGCCCTGCGCGACCTGGTCCGGATCGACTGGGCGGCGATGGACGAGTGGCTGGAGGAGGACGAGCCGGTCTACACGCACCCGCGGGACCCCTACAAGCGGGTGGACATCCTCGCCAGCTCCCGCCACGTCCGCGTTGAGATAGACGGCGTCACGGTCGCCGACTCGGTCCGCCCGCACATCCTGTTCGAGACCGGCCTGCCGCCCCGGTACTACCTGCCGCTGCCCGACGTCCGCGCCGAGCTTCTCATTCCCTCCGACACCAGCAGCCACTGCCCCTACAAGGGCACCGCGGGCTACTGGTCCGTAGACACCGGCCGCGGCGTCCGGCCCGACCTCGTCTGGATCTACCGCACGCCCCTGCCCGAGAGCCAGAAGGTCGCGGGCCTGGCCTGCTTCTACAACGAGAAGGTCGATCTCTACGTGGACGGCGAACTGCAGCCCCGTCCCCGCACGCCGTTCAGCTGAGCGGCGAGCGGGGACCTCGCTCCTTAGGAGTCGTGCGCCGCCGCGTTGATCTTCGCGGCGGCCGCAAGGGCGGTGTTGATCGGGATCGCGTAGCCGTCGATGTGCATGCCTTTGCCGGAGGCGGCGACGGTGATGCCGATCACCTGCCCGTCCAGGTCCACCAGCGGGCCGCCGATTCCGGTGGCGGGCATGGACTGCAGGACCGATTCCAGCAGCCCGGTCCGGCTCTTGCCCCCGACGGCGATGGTCGCGTCCAGGTTGACGAGGGTGCCGACGTCGATGGTCATGTTGTCACCGGTGCCGCTGGTGCCGACGGCGGTGTCGATGACCTCGCCTGTCAGGTGATAGGAGAACTGCTTGGAGTCGTAGGCGCCAGCGACGATGGTGGCGGAATTGCCGACCTGCGCGACCGAGAACGGCCGGTTCGCCGGGCCCTTCAGCTGGACCAGCGCGAGGCCGGAGGCCGGGTCCGTGCCGATGACCCTGGCGCTGAAAACCGCGCCGGAAGCGACGTACTTGACCTGTAGTTTCGCGGTTCCCTGGACGGCCGCGATACTGGTCAGCACCTTCCCTGACGGGGTGAGCACCAGGCCGATCCCGGATGCGGCCCCGCCGGAGAGGACGTGCACCAGCCCCGGCGTCGTCGACGTCAGGATGTTGGACTGGTTGTCCTGGGCGGTGAGGTCGTCATCCTCGACGAACGCGCCCGGTCCCGAGGCCGGCGACGGGATGGCCTCCGGCACCGGCGCGGGACCGGATGATCCGCGCGCCAGCGTGGTCGCGCCGAAGCTGATCCCGGCGGCCGCTACCAGGAGGACGACGGCTGCCACGATCCGCCTCACCAGGGGGCGCCGACTCTTTACCTCGGCCGGGGTGGCATCGTCCGACGTCTCAGCTGCCTGCGGCTCGGAATCCGCCCGCGAGCGCATACCGGCTTCGTTGTTCTGCCTTGTCATCGTTCTCACGGCCCCTTACATGCCCGACGGGTCCATCAGCATGTGGTGCTTGCGGCCCATGCGCTGCCCCTTGGCCGGCATCCCTGCCGCCGTGGTGTCGTCCGGCTGCTGGACCGTGGTGTTGAACGTGGCCGCGATGGCGACCCCCGCGCCGTTCAGGGTGACCGTGATCGGGTTCGTGTAGCCGAAGTTCTGGCAGGCGAGGTTGGTGAAGGACATGTTGAGCCGGTTGGCCATGAAGGTGAGCAGGTTGTCACCCACGTTCGCGACCGGCGGCTGGCCGGTGGCCAGCAGCGCCTGGTTGGCGGCCAGGAACGGCGTCTGGATGTCGATCATGTTCCGGCAGTACATCGCCGGGCTGCTAGTGCGGTTGTTCGCCGCGTCCACCGGCGCCTGGCCGAGTTCTGCCCGGTACAGGTCGGTCTTCGCCACGTCGAACTGATTGTTCCCGTTGAGCACCATCTCGTCGTTCTCCGGGACGAGGGCCGCCTCCTTCGGCTGGTTAGCGGCGGCCGCCAGCTCGTCCAGCGCCTGCGAGGTGGTCGGCATGTCGTTGTTGCCCAGGTCGGGCGCCATGAACGGGGTGCAGCCGAGGATCGGGTCGATGAACGCGTCGAGCAGCGTGTTGTCACTTCCGTTGAGCAGCAGGGTGGAACCCGCGATGTTGCCTGCGTTGGACGCGGTGTCCTGCGCGGTCTGGCCCGTCGCCGGGTTAAGCAGGTACTCGGTGGTCACGTTGTCGGACGGGTCCTGGTCGACGATCTCGAAGTTGCGCGTGACCGGGCACGTGTTTCCCGTCCCCATGGCGCCACCGGTCACGGTCATCTTCGACGACGTGCCCGCGGAGGGCACCACCAGCTTGTGCTCGCGCTCGTCCTTGAGGGCCGCGTTGAAGAATTTGATGCCGTTGCAGAACGACACCTGCCCGAAGATTGATCCGGACTGGCCATTGGTGCACTTGCCCTCCTTGAGGGCGTTCCGCGTGGCGCCCACCTGGAACAGGTCGGTGCCGTTGAAGCCGAAGTCGATCGTGACGATCGCGTTCGCCGGCATATCCGGCACCGACGGCTGCACGGCGGGCGTGGTGCCCTCCGTGACGACGAGCGGGTTGTAGACCGAGAGCTGTCCCGTGGCCGGGTCCAGGATGGTGGCCTGGACGAACGCGCCCAGGTTGGCCGCGTTGGTCATCGTGCAGCCAGACTGGGCCGGGGACATCCCGTCCGTGCCGGTCAGCTGGTACGGGGTCGCCAGTCCCTTCGCCGTCAGCGGGTGCGCCGGGACGATGATGTCGCAGTTCACGTTGGCCGCGGCCACGGTGGCGACCGGACTGGTCGACGTCGCCGTCGGGCTGGCCGACGCGCTGCCGCTGGCCGATGGGCTGGCGCCGAGCGCGGTCTGCTCAATCGCTGTGGTGTGCGAGCCTCCGTCGAACGCGATGACCCCGCCGACAGCCACTCCCAGCGCCGCCGGTATGGCGAGGGTAACCGCCAGGCGCGCCGCGCGACTACCTTGCCTGCGGCGGCGCCATGCGGACCGATACCTATTGCGCATTCAATCCACCTCCATGTTGAGTATTTCGCCGCAACGTTCCCAGAGCAGGAGGCTAGACCAGGCAGAGGGTGAGATGCGGCGAATCACGGATATTGGCCCGCTATCAATCCATCCATGGTCTGGTCGCATCGTCCCAGGTCATTACGGGAATCTTACATTTCCAGATAACGATTGCGTGATCGTACAGAGATCGCTACGTGGTAGTGCTTAGTAGCTATGCCATAGCGCGGCATAACTACGCGATAGCAACACCGCCGGTGTGCACGAGCTATTCGCTGGCGCGCAGCAGGGTGAAATCCTTACGAAGTGATGCCGGGCTGGTCATAGCCGCCGGCTGCCCAGACGCGGCTGGCTAGCGTCGGCATGGTGTCCGCTCTGTCAGCCGCAGCGCCTACGTCGACCACGCTGCCTTCCGCCGCCGTCACGATGCGCGCGCGGCACGGCGGCAGCCGGTCGTTCTGGCTCGCAGGGTTGTATTATCTCGTCGCTGCGGCAGCCGTGACGATGTGGCTGTGGCGGGACCCGGCATCGCGCATCGTCGCCGTCAACCCCTATGACAGCGACCAGTTCGCCTGGTTCTTCAGGTACGACGCGACGGCGGTCGCCCACCTGCGCCTGCCCGCGCTCAGCACCGTCGGCATGAACGCCCCGCAGGGCATCAACCTCATGTGGAACACGCCGATGCTGCTGCCCGGGGTCCTGCTGGCGCCGCTGACCCTGCTGGCCGGGCCGCAAGCCAGCATCACCGTGCTGATGACGCTCGGCTTCGCCGGCTCCGCGCTCGCGCTGTTCGCCGTGCTCCGCCGGTGGGGCGCGAGCACGCGGGCGGCCGCGGCGGGCGGCCTAGTCTACGGGTTCTCCCCGGCCCTGATCCAGTCCGCCCAGGGCCATTACGACCTCCAGTTCGCGGTGCTCCCGCCGCTTGTCGTCGATGCCGTCCTGCAGCTGGCCACCGGGCGCTGCGGGACCGGGCGGCGGCCCGCGGCGGCTTGCGGTGCCTGGCTCGGCCTGCTCGCCGCCGCCCAGATCTTCATCACCGAGGAGCTGCTGTTCGACTCGGGTATCGCCGCGGTGGTCGCGGTCACGGTGCTCGCCGTCGGGCGGCCGCGCGCCGCGCTCGGCCGGGCCCGCGACATGCTGCACGGTGCCGCCGTTGCCGTCGCCGTGGCCGCCCTGATCGCGGGCGATGCGCTGCGGGAGCAGTTCCTCGGGCCGATCCGGCAACGCGGCAGCCCGTTCACCCCTGATTACTACAAGAACGATCTGGCCGGGTTCGTGCAGCCGTCGGCCGCCATGCTGGTGCACACCCGCGCCAGCACGGCGTTCGCGGCGGCCTTCCAGGGCGGGTCTCCGGAGTACCTGGCTTACCTGGGCTGGCCCATGCTCATCGCGCTCACGGCGCTGGCGGTACATTTCTGGCGGCTGGCGACGGTCCGCGTCACGGCGGTGGTGTTCGTCGTGCTCGAGGCGGGTTCCCTCGGCGGGACGCTGCTAGCCGTCGGGCACGAGCACGCGTGGATCAAGCTGCCCTGGTACTGGCTGCAGACCCTCCCTGTCGCCGGATCGGCGATCCCGGACCGGTTCTCGATCCTGGCGGACGGCGCGGCCGCGGCGCTGTTCGCGTTCGGCCTCGACGCGGCTCGCGCGCGGTGGGCGGAGACGCCCCGGTCCGAGCGGCGGTCCGAAGCGCGGCGGTCCGAAGCGCGGCGCAGCAGCGCTCGGCTGACTGTCGCGCGGTCGGCGATCGCGCTGGCGGTGCTGGCCGCCATCGCGCCGCTGGTGCCGCGCCCGCTGCCCGCCGGGTCCGACCCCGGCGTGCCGACCGGGTGGACCGCGGCGTTCGCGGCGCTGCGGCTGCCGCCCGGCGCGCACGTTCTCGTGCTGCCGATTGCGGTGTCGACGTTCACCGAGCCGCTGCGGTGGCAGGCGGACACGGGGGAACCATCCTCAATGGTCGGCGGCTACTTCATGGGCCCGGCCGGCAGCGGCCAGGCAGAGACCGATGGCAGCGGGCTGCCGCCAGCGGGCATGTACCTGAACCGGCTGTGGGCGCGGTCATCGCCGGGCGACGCTGCGGCGGCCGTATCCCTCCAGACCGCCTCTGCGATCCCGACTGGCGCGCAGATGCGGGCACAGCTCGCGTCCTGGGAGGCCGCCGCGGTCGTCGCAGTTACCGCCGGCCATTCGGCGCTCGGCCGGTACCTGACCGGCCTGCTCGGCCCGCCGACCATCAGCGCCGGCGGGATTCTCGGCTGGCACCTGCCGTCAGCCGCCCATCGGGTTCGCCGGGTCGAGGGCGTTGAGCATGTCAGCCAGCGCGATCGGGCAGCGCTTGTCAGCGGCGGGCGACAAATACGTACTCGGGGCTGTTGTCGTGGAACGGCTCTTGGTTGAAGCCTCCGTAGAGGGCCTCGAGTTGGAGGCCGGAGACGTCGAGGAGGCCGAGCCACTCGTTCTTGGTGGCCCACCACAGGGAGCTTCGGGCGCCGTCGTCCAGGGTAAGGTCGATCCGATTGTCGCCGACGAGGTACTGGCTCGTGTGGGAGACGGGCTTGTCCTGGCGCTGGCCATCGACGCGGGCTGCTACGCGGTGATCGAACGCGAAGGCATTCCACGCGAATAGGCCGCCGGGCCGCATCGACGCGGCGACCCGCTCGAAGGTGCGCCGACGGTCGGCCCACGTCGGCAAGTGCAGGAGGGCGCGGAACGGGCAGTAGATCAGCGCGGCGGGCTCGTCGACCGCCAGGTCGCGCATGTCACCCTCCCTCAGGTCGAGTTCCACCCCTGCGTCGCGCGCGCGGTCGCGCGCCTGCCTGAGCATCTCGGGCGAGGAGTCGATGCCGATGACCGGCCGACCCGTCGCCTGCGCGACGGGGATCGCCACCCGGCCGTTCCCCACCGCCAGCTCCACCATTGGTCCCTGCGCCTGCCGCGCGAGGCCGACGTAGAAGCCGATGTCGGCCGTCATGTGCGCCGACCAGTCCTCGTAGCCGTGGGCGAACGCCTCATCCCAGCTCATCAGCCGAGCATAGGGATGATCGCGTCCCGTTGTCATTCGAGATTACGGGCGGGCGCTTGCATCCCCGGCTACCGGACAAGGCGGAGGCGGACGGGGAGGGATTCGAAGATGCGCACCACCCGGGACAGTACCGACTCACCCGTCGCCGTCCGTGCTCGATAGAGCCGTCACGACTGGCTAAGTGCGGCTGCGACCGAGGCTAGGTAGTCGATGTGATCGTCGACGCCAGTCAGGCCGAGGCCCATCGTGACCACCGAGGCATGGGTACCGCCCGCCTCGCGCCAGGCATCGATCTGCTCCGTGAGCTCGCTAACGCTGCCCTGGGGAAGCACCACGTAGTCCCCGCCGAACTGTTGGACCGGCCTGCCCAGGGCGTCCACGCGATCACGCAGCCGGTTCCAGGCGGCGGCGGCGTGGTCGGCGCCGCCGCCGAAGAAGATAAAGCCGTCCGCGAGCCGGGCCGCCCGCTCGAACGCGGCGTCGCCGGATTCCGCCGAGCCAGATCGGGATGGGCCGTGTCGGCTTGGGCACGAGCGCGGCTCGGTCAACCCGGTCGAAGCGGCCAGAGAAGTCGATGACAGGCTCGGTGAACAGCCGGCGCAGCAGTTCGATCTGCTCCTCCTGCCTCGCGCCGCGCGTATGGAAGTCCTGCCCCAAGGCCTCATACTCGACGTAGTTCCAGCCGACCCCCACACCCAGGCGCAGCCGGCCGCCGGACAGCAGGTCGACATCGGCCGCCTGCCGTGCCACGAGTGCTGTCTGCCGCTGCGGAAGGACCAGGATCCCGGTGGCGAAGCCGATTCGCTCGGTGACGCCGGCTGAGATGGGCGAACATCACCAGCGGGTCGTGGAACGGGTCGTGCTCCGTATAGGGGCCCGTCAGCGGGGGCATTCGATCGGCGTGAACGGCGCCGAGCACGTGGTCGTAGGCGAGCAGGTGATCAAAGCCGAGGTTCTCGACCGCCTGGCCGATCCGGCGAACCGAGCCCGGATCTCCAGCCAGCTCGATCTGCGGGTAGACGACGCCGACCTGCAGGCCCGCGGGCGGCGGCTCCAGTATCTCCATCGTGCCTTCCTACAGGTGCCCTGGCGCGCTGTCACGTATCGCCACGACTGGCGGCGGGAGCGCGGTCCCGGCCGATGCTCAGCGGCAAGTACCACGGCGCCGACGTCGTCTCGGGGGCTGAGGCCCGGTGATCGGCTATAGGGTCGGCGGCGTGCGGGGCCTCCGCCCAGGCGAGCCTTGGGTTTGCGGTCAGGCTGGGCGCGGTGAGGGGTGGCGGGGCTCGTAGATGGGCAGCTCTTCGCCGTCAGGCAAGCGGATGGCAGCCAGGACCCCCCAGCCCTGGTCGGAGGGTTCCCGGGCTATCTCGGCGCCTCTGCTCCTGAGGTCGGCGAGCGTGGCGTGGATGTCGTCGCACATCAGGTAGAGCTCGTGGCGGCCGACCCCGTCCGCCGGGTGAACGGCGAGCTCGGCCGGGGGCAGGGCGAAGATGAGCCAGCCGCCGCCCGCGTCTGCGGCCGGCAGGCCAAGGACGTCCGCGAGGAACGCGCGCACCTTCTCGGCTTGGGAGGAGAACATGATCGCGTGCACGCCGGTAATCACGTCGCCGATCCTAGCCTTCTCGTGGAAAGCGGCAGTTAGCCGGGGCTGTCGGGAGGGTTTCCCCAGTGCAGCGCTACGCGGTCTGGCCGGCCGCGCCCAGCCGTGGGAACGGTGCGGTGGCGAAGACCACCTCGACCGGGACGTCGAAGTACTCAGCAATGCGCAATGCCAGGTACAGGCTCGGGCTGTACTCGCCGCGCTCCAGGTAGCCGACCGTCTGGTAGTGCACGCCGAGCGCGTCCGCGAGCTCCCGGCGGGAGATGGAGCGCTCGGCGCGGAGCATCGCGATCCGGTTGTAGACGGTCTCACTCATGGCAGCAAATCTCTCACGTCCTCCGCAGCATCGCGCGCTCGCGCCGCGCGGCCACCTTCGACCCCGACTCGCGCTGTGCCATCCGGCGCAGCACCGGCGGCGCGGCGATCAGCCCGACTGCCGCCCAGCCGCACAGCGCGAGCAGGACGTACCCCAGCCGCCAGGACCCGTCGAGCTCGACTGACTGCAGGTAACCAGGCAGCAGCGCCGCGCGCATCCCGAGGCCCAGCCAGTAGATCGGGAACACCTGGCCGATGGCCTGCAGCCAGCCGGGCAGGTGGGTGATCGGGTAGAAGATCCCGGAGATCGCCGTGAGCCCGGCGAACGGCAAGATGATCACCGGGATAAACCGGGGGTCGGTGATCAGCGAGCCGAGCAAGATGCCGAGCGGTATGGTCGCAAGCAGGCCGAGCAGCGCGACCCAGACCAGCGTGAACAAGCCGGGAGCGGTCAGGTCCAGGCCAGGGAACGCGAGCAGTCCGAAGACCAGCGTCAGCACGAGCCCGACCAGCGTGGTGGACGAGGTGAGCGTGATCTTGCCGATCACGTACGCGGTCATCCCGCTCGGCGTCGCCTTGGCCCGCAGCAGCGTGCCGTCCTCCCGGTCGACGACCAGCAGCGCGGTCACCCCGGTTATCCCGCCCACGGCGAAGTTCATCCCGATTAGGCTCGGGAGCGTGAGCGAGCCGAGAGAGAACGTCGTGCCGGGCACGTGGTGGCCGCGCATCAGGAACAGGACGCCGATCGACAGGCCGGTGAAGAACAGCGCCTGCAGCAGGTCCGGCCAGTAGGTGAGGGTCTGCCGGATCTCGATCCCGCCGCGCGCCAGGCCCAGCCGCACCGCGTCCAGCCGGATCGGTGCCGCCACCCCGCTCGCCGCGCTCATCGCTCGTACTCCTGCACCAGCGCCATGTAGGTGTCCTCCAGGTTGGGCCGCCGCACCTCAAGATCCGTCACTGACTCGCCGAACTGCCGGAACAGCTCCCTGGTGAACTTGGTCGCCTGGTCCGTTGGGTGCACGTACCGCTGCCCGTCCCTGCTCCACCGCACCTCCGCCTGGCCCGACAGCCGCAGCGCCAGCTCGTCAGGCGAGCCGTCGGCGATGATGGCGCCGCCGGCCAGGATGATCACCCGGTCGGCCAGCTTCTCCGCCTCGGCCAGGTCGTGCGTGGTGAGCAGCACGGTGGCCCGCTCCAGGTCGGTCAGCCGGTGCACGAGCTCGTGGAATTCGCGCCGGGCGGCCGGGTCGAAGCCGGCCGTCGGCTCGTCGAGGAAGAGCAGCTCGGGGCGGCCGACGATGCCGATCGCGACGTCGAGCCGCCGCCGCTGCCCGCCGGACAGGTTCCCGATCCTGGCGTTCGCGTGGGCCGACAGGCCCACCACGTCGAGCAGTTCACCGGTGTTCCACGGGCGCGCGAACTCCGGTGTGCCGTAGCGGGCGTAGTAGCTGCCGAGGTGCTGCAGCAGCTCCCGCACCCGCCACTTCGTGTGGTCGCGCCACGACTGGAGCACGACGCCGATCCGGGCCCGCCACCGCTCCCCCGCGTGCGCCGGGTCCTCGCCGAGGACGCTGACGGACCCGGCCGACCCCATCCGGAACCCCTCGAGGATCTCGATCGTGGTGGTCTTGCCCGCGCCGTTCGGCCCGAGCATGGCGACGACTTCCCCGGTGCGCACGCTGAACCCGACGCCGTTCAGGACCTCCTTGGCCCCGTACGACATCCGCAGGTCGCGCACCTCGACTGTAAGATCAGACATGATGTACGGATCATAGCATACATACTACAAAAAATAAGAGCTCTTTTATACTGAACGGGAGCGTGGTTCCTGCCTCTTCGAAGGTGCCGGCCAGGTAACTGTCGATGGCAGGCCCGAACCAGGCGGCCACGTCGTCAAGCGACGCGGATGCGATGGGGTCGAGCCTGAGGATGTAACGAGCCCAGGCGATGCCGACAAGCTGGGAGCCGACCATGGCATGGCGGCGGGCTGCTTCGCCGCTGAGACCTCCGCCGGGGTCGCCCGCGTGGCCCTGCCCGGGGAGGCCGCCCCAGATTCGTTCGGTGATGAAGCGGTGGACCCCGGCCGCGGCTTCGGGGGACCCGGAGGCGGCCTGGGCGAGGGCGACGAAGGCCTGGCCCGGCTGCTCCGGGCCCTGCTCCCACTTGCGAAGGAAACTGGCGACAATCTCGGCTCCGTCGGGGACGTGCCCGGCTGCGACCGCAGCCATGCCGCCGGGGTAGCGCCCTCCCGCCATGGCCTCGACGAACAGCTCGACCTTCGTCCCGAAGTAGTGGTAGATGAGCGAGGCGTCCACCTTGGCACGCCGTGCAATCCCCGTCACCGTGGCCTTGTTGAAGCCTTCCTCGATGAACACAGCCCGGGCGGCGGTGCGGATCGCGTCGCGGGTGCCCTGGTCACCGGGCCTGCGTCCGCGCGGAGCCATCAAGATGCCCTCCAGGTATACATGCTCTCTGAATTATGTGATAGAAATTCACTTACTATGAATTCTACACCGGCAGCAGACGCTCGCGGGATCACGGCATCGGGGCAGGGCAGCCCCAATTGGCTCGGCCGGATCGGGGGGTGGTGCTACGACCACCGCCGAGCGGTGCTCCTGGGATGGATCGGCGGGGTAATCGCGGTGATCGCCGTGGCCTCCGCGATCGGGTCCCGCTTCGAGAACGACTTCGGCGGCACCGGCCAGTCCCAGCAGGTCCAGGAGTTCCTGGCCCAGCGCTTCCCGGCCCAGGCCGGCGACGACGCCCAGGTCGTCTTCCGCTCCTCCGGGCCGATCGACGACCCGGGCGTCATCGCCCGGGTCGATGACGCGCTCGCGGGTATCCGGCCGCTGCCCTCGGTGATCTCGGTATCACCGCTGGTCGAGGCGAGGGACGGGCGCACGGCGTTCGCGACGGTCCAATTCGACGCGATCAGCTCCAAGATCCCGGCGACCGATGTCGACCGGGTGATCGACAAGGCCCAGTCCTACGCGGAACCGGGCTTGCAGGTTGCGCTCGGCGGAGCGCCCATCAGCGCGGTGGTGTCGCCCTCGCCCGGATCGAGCGAAGGGATCGGCATCAGCGCTGCTGTCATCATCATGCTCCTGGCCTTCGGCTCAGTGGTCGCAATGGGCCTGCCGATCATCACCGCCCTGGCCGGAATCGGCACCGGGTTCGGCGTAGTGGCTCTGATCAGTCATCTGCTGATCGACCCCAGCTTCGGTCCCGACTTGATGGCGATGATCGGGCTGGGGGTCGGGATCGACTACGCCCTGTTCATCGTCACCCGCTACCGCCAGGGCCTCGGCGAAGGACTAGGCCCGCGCGACGCGGTCATCCGGGCCATGTCAACGGCCGGGCGGGCAGTGCTCTTCGCCGGGACCACCGTGCTCATCTCCCTGTGCGGGCTGTTCATCGTCGGCCAGCAGTACCTCGACGGGCTCGCCGTGGGCACGATCCTCGCCGTGCTGGCCGTGATGCTGTCCGCCCTGAGCTTGCTCCCGGCCATGCTCGGCTTCTCCGGCCGGGCCGTCGACCGGCTCCACCTGCCGGGCCTGCTCCAGTCCTCGGCCCCCGGCGGCAAGCGGGGTTTCT
Source organism: uncultured Actinomycetota bacterium (assembly GCA_963844925.1). Taxonomy (GTDB): domain Bacteria; phylum Actinomycetota; class Actinomycetes; order Streptosporangiales; family Streptosporangiaceae; genus Trebonia. The sequence continues at coordinate 313,238 of CAWJQG010000008.1, forward strand.
GGTGGAGATGGAGCCGCACCGTGCAGCGCCGCCCCGTCCTGTGCGGGTCAGCCGCCCTGCTCGTCCTGGTGATCCTCGCCATCCCCCTGTTCGCCATGCGACTGGCCTTCACCGACGCGGGCAACGACCCCGTTAACCTCACCACCCGGCAGGCCTACGACCTGATCTCCGACGGATTCGGTCCCGGATTCAACGGCCCCCTGGTCGTGGCGGCCGAGCTGCCAGGCGGAGCCAAGGAACGTACCGTGGTCGCCTCGCTCGACCGCACGCTGGCCTCGGTACCCGGCGTGGCCCGGGTGCAGGCTCCGACCTACAACCCAGCGGGGAACGCGGCGGTGGTCATCGTCTACCCGACCACCGCTCCCCAGGCGGCGTCCACGGCGTCGCTGGTCAATCACCTGCGCTCCACGGTGATCCCGCAGGCCACGGCAGGCACCGACGTGACGATCCTCGTCGGAGGGGAGACCGCGGCGGGAATCGACGCGTCGTCGCAGCTCTCGCAGCGACTTCCGCTGGTGATCGGCCTTGTCATCTTGGTCTCGTTCCTCCTGCTCATGATGGTCTTCCGCTCGATCGCCGTCCCGCTCAAGGCCGCGGTGATGAACCTGTTGTCGATCGGGGCCGCCTACGGGGCCATTGTCGCGGTCTACCAGTGGGGATGGCTGTCGCCGGTCTTCGCGGTCAGCCGGACGGGGCCGATCGACCCGTGGATTCCGCTGATGATGTTTACCATCACCTTCGGGCTGTCCATGGACTATGAGGTCTTCCTTCTCTCCCGGGTCCAGGAGGAATGGCACGCAAGTGGCGACAACAGCGCCGCAGTCGCTGACGGGATCGCCTCCACCGGCCGGGTCATCACCGCGGCGGCGGCCATCATGGTCTGCGTCTTCGGGTCCTTCGTCATCGGCGACCCGCTGCGCATCCTCGACGTGTTCGGCCTCGGCCTGGCCGTCGCCATCCTGGTCGACGCCACCCTCGTCCGCATGATCCTGGTTCCCTCGATCATGCAACTGCTAGGGAAGGCCAACTGGTGGTTCCCCCGCTGGCTCGACCGGGCCGTCCCGCACCTTGTCGCCGATGGCGGATCGGCGCCCGCCTCACCGGTCCTGCCGGCCGACACCCCGGTCTGACCCACCCGGGGCACGATAGAAGCCCTTCAGCGGCTCGCCTTGCGGCGTGCGTGACACGCTCCACACCTTCGTCCCCGTCGTGCCATCAGGATCGCTGCCCCCTTTTTCAGTGAACCAAAGCCATTGCCCGTTAGAAAAGTAAAATTCTCTCCGCCCGGGACCGCCGACATCAGCCGAGCCATAACCTCCCCAGGAAGAATCAAAGGCAACGGCCAGAACGGGCTGCCCAGACCGGTTGGATAGGAATTTTCGCAGTTCTTCCTGATTCTCAAATTCCTGTCTGTCTTGAGGCTTTTTCGGGACAACGATCGATGACATTGCGTCAACCTGCTTGTCGGTCAGCGGCAGGGCGTCGAAGACGAGGGCCACGTGACCAGGCTGGTCCTTAGCCGGCTGATCCAATACCATGACATCACCCGGCTGTACCGTAAATGGATCAGTCAATGGCTTGAAACCCTGCGTGCCGAGGAAAGACATGTTTTCAAGTAGGATAGGATGCAACCGCAGCGAGAGACGATCCTTACCCAGGGCAGCCGGAAGTGCCTGCTGCACGTAGCCAGCGCAGTCAATACCAATTGAGTAATCCCACACCATTTGCCTAATTCTCGACCCCAGGTCCCGCAGCCCGGGATCTCCCAGCTGGGCAAGTGCGCCTTCATCGATCAAGGCCTGCACAAGCTTATGAAGGACCGCGGGCGTACCACGGCCAACACGCACATCGTCAGCCTGCGACGGAAGCAGGCCTGCACGCCGGGTCGCCCGAGTGAATATCATCCTCCTATAGAGATCATTTCTTTTTGCCTTCTGATCGGGATAGTCCGCATTCATACGGAAGGGCGGGAACACCGATATTGCACCCTCCGTGGTGTAATAAACAGGTTTCATGGACAGCAAGAAGGACGTGAGCCGTTGCTGGAGCGGCGTCGGCTGGAGGGTGCCTGGACCCTTGGCCAGGAATACGGGAGAGTGCGTCAAGCCGGGCCGGCGCCGCTGCCCGGGGTCGAAAGAGTTCCGGCGAGCGGTTGCGCCTCGCTGGGCCGGCATGGCGTTCGGCGACCCCAAAACCGGTGAATGCAGGCGCCGAAAGCGCTCCAGCAGGGTCTCGGTCGGCCGGGGCGGCGGATTTAGTCGTGTGTTAGCGGGCCGCGGCGTCACGCGCGGTCCAGTCATCGGAGGTACCAATGGTGACGGCCAGAAACCGGGACCGCTCGCCAGGGGCGGAACTGTCGGTCCTGCTGGCATGCTGGGAGGGCTAGGTGGCGGCGGCGGCAGTGGCGGCGGCAACTGCGGCGGCGGCATCTGAGGGAAAGGCGGCTGTGCCGCGAACGGCAACTGCGGCGGAGGCATCTGAGGGAAAGGCGGCTGTGCCGCGAACGGCAACTGCGGCGGCGGCAACGGAGCTGCGACTGTCACCACCGGCATCTGCAGCAGGGGCGGCAACGGAGCTGCGACTGTCACCACCGGCATCTGCAGCAGGGGCGGCGGCGGGGCCGTGTAAATCAATCCGAGCGGCTGGCCCGGAATCCCGACCAAATTCCCCCCTGGTGCGACAGGCGGCGGAGGCGGAGGGGGCGGAGGAGGAGGGGGCGGAGGAGGAGGTAGAGGATTTGTCACTGGTGCTTCCTGTCAGACGATGGGCCTATGAGGTCCCGGCTACCCCACTACGCAATTCAACACGCCCTCCTTCGCGCACTACCCCCTCCCTTTCAATTCTCGATATCTGCGTGGCGGCGAAAGATGCCAGCAGGTCTTCGTTTTCGTCGAGAAAATTAACAAAACCATCGGAAACCGTATATCTGGCCGCCTCGACCTCATCGAGGATGTAACCGATGTGCACTACGAACTTTGCCATGGAATCCTGCCCCTCAAGGTATGTTCCGGTATGGTCCGGTTTAGATGGAGTCAGGGTGCGACTAGTTCGCCCCTTTTGGGAATGGCTCAATCAGCCCTTACTACGCGTGTCCTTGACGGAGTTTAACGCGGGACAGGCAGATAGTTCAATAGCCCAATGACCAATGACCCAATAGCCCAATGGCGTTGCTTTAGACAGTAATGTGGTAATGTAACTGTTTCGTGGCTCATGATGGTTGAGGGTCTGTCACCGGATGCTTGGTGCCGGACCGGATCTCGATCGGGGTGCAGGCCGGGGCATTCCCTTCTGAACTGGTCGATGAGGTCATCAAGGCGACGAGGACGCGGAAGGATTTCGCCTTAGTCACCGACTTGATCGACTCCGGGGATTACCCGGCGCCGGACTTGGCGTGCTCCCCGGACCGGGTGGGGCTGCGAGACCCCTGCCCGAGCCGATGGCAAGCTCTCCGGACCGCCGCGCACGTAACCTCTTGCGGCACAACAACTATTTCCGCGAGCCCGTCACCTGGGAGCCGCCAGTTGGAGGCGCGGCCTGTGAAGCTGGGCCGTCGGCCGACGTACGGCCGCGGAGATCGACCCGCACGGTGAGCAGGTCTGTGCCCAGGAGCCGGACTATCAGGCTGTTGAGCCAGGGCAGCTGCCGGAGCCGGGCGCGCGGGTCGTCGTCGGGCAGCAGGTACGCGATGCCATCGCGCCAGCGGTCGCCGGTGCGTACCCGTACCTGGGGGCTGGCCTGGATGTTGCGGACGTACTGCGAGCGCAGCCCGTGGTCGGCGACCAGCCAGAAGCTGCCGTCGATCATCTTGCCGCCGACCGGGGTCCGCCGTGGCAGGCCGGTGCGCCGCCCGGTGGTCTCGATCACTGCCTGGCCCGGGATGTAGCGGGACAGCGGGCGCATGACCGGGTTGGCCAGGTGCCGGTGGAACCAGCTCGTGAGGTGCTGCCGCCGGGTCGGTGCCGGGAGGGCTGGTCGTGCCGGGGGTGTCATCATTCGCCTCGCCTGGGTGGGCGCGGTCCTGCTCGACGCCCTGGTCGAGCAGGCCCGCCAGGAAGCGGGCACCGCACCCACGGGCGTCCTCCCGGCGGACCTGGAGGCCTTCCTGACCGCCACCTTCCGCGCCGCGGAACGCGCCGCCCCGCTGCTGCGCGGCGCTATGGCCGAGGCGCAGCATGACCCCCAGGCCGCCGAGGGGATGCGCCAGTTCACCGCCGCACGCCGCGAGGAACTCCGCCACCTCCTCGCCGCCGGCCAAAGCCGCGGCGAGCTTCCCGGCTACACGGACCTGGACCTGCTGATCGACCAGGTCTACGGCCTGCTGTGGTACCGGATCCTGATCGGCCACGCACCGCTCACCACCGACGTCGCCGCGCGGCTCACCCGCGAGCTCACCAGCCCTGCCCGTAAACGCTGACCGCGGCGCAGCGTCCCCGTAAGTGCGTATCGCCGCTGAACTGGGTGATCCCCGCAGGCGAGACACGCTTGCTGTCACCGGGATCAGCTCGCAGGCCCGGCTCACAAGAATGAGCAGCAACAGCAGGAACATCGCCTCGGTCTCAACGGGCACATTCAAGCAACGCCGGCAGCCGGGGACGGTACTCTTGCGGCGTGCCGAAGGTGATCTACAACACCGCGACATCCTTTACCGGTTTCATCGCCGACCCGGCGAACTCGCTGTCCTGGCTGTTTGAGGTGCCGCACGACGGCGCTCCGGATCACGGCGAGTTCATGCGGGACGTCGGCGTCCTGGTCTCCGGCTCAACGACCTACGAATGGGTCCTCCGCGAGGAGAACCTGCTCCGTGAGCCAGCTAAGTGGAAGGTCTTCTACGGGGACCGGCCCATGTTCGTGTTCACCACCAGGTCCCTTCCCAGCCCGGAGGGCGCAGACGTCCGCTTCGCGTCAGGCAAGGTCACTGAGCACTTCCCGGCGATCAAGGCGGCAGCCGCAGAACAGGCGATCTGGGTAGTCGGCGGCGGCGACCTGGCCGGCCAGTTCCACGATGCCGGGCTGCTGGACGAGATCAGGCTGACCGTGGCCCCTGTCGCCCTGGACGGCGGGGCCCCGCTGCTGCCACGCACGATACGCTCGCAGCATCTCACGCTGACCGGAGCACGGCAGGCCGGGGCGTTCGCCGAGCTGACCTACGACACCAGGCGCTGACCATCTCCACCTCAGCGCCGGCCAAGCCAGGTTCGCCAACTAGCCGGACTTTCGCCATCTAGAGGCGAACCCTACAGATCAGGCTTACATGAGCATTCGATGCCGTACTTGAGCACTAATGAGCAGCGGGCGCCGTACTTGAGCAGTGGGGTCTTTTCGGTCACGATGTGTGACTTCGGGTATGCCTGCTCACCTACCTCGGCCCCGCGGCCGACAGGCCGACTAAAAACGCAAGGTCACCTGCCGAGAACGTGATACCTGGCCTCCGTGGCTTCCTTCTGCGGCTTCCACCACCACTCATTGCCGCGGTACCAGTCGATGGTTGCGGCCAGCCCCGCCCGGAAGTCGCCGTAGCGCGGCTGCCACCCCAGTTCGGTGCGGATCTTCGTAGTGTCGTTGGAGTACCGCAGGTCGTGCCCCGGCCGGTCCGGCACATGATCGTAAGCACCCGGGTCCTGCCCCATCAGTTCCAGGATGAGCCGCATGATCTGCTCGTTGCTGCGCTCGTCCCCAGAGCCGATCAGGTAAGTCTCGCCGACCTTGCCCCTCGACAGGATCAGCTGCACGGCGGCATTGTGGTCATCGACGTGCGTCCACTCACGCACGTTCTCTCCCGCCCCGTACAGCTTCGGCCGGTCACCGCGTAGGACGTTGGTGATCTGGCGCGGGATGAACTTCTCCACGTGCTGGTACGAGCCGTAGTTGTTCGCACAGTTAGAGATCGTCGCGGCAACCCCGAACGACCGCGCCCACGCGCGCACCAACATGTCCGAGCTTGCCTTGCTGGCCGAGTACGGGCTCGACGGGTCGTAGGGCGTTTCCTCGGTGAACTGCTCGGCAGCGTCCAGCGGCAGGTCACCGAACACCTCATCAGTAGAGATGTGATGGAAACGGCCACCGTGACGGCGGACAGCCTCCAGCAGGGTATACGTCCCGATTATGTTGCTGCGGATGAACGGCTCAGGATCATGCAGCGAGTTGTCGACATGCGACTCAGCCGCGAAATGTACGATCAGATCAGCATCCGCGACCAGGCGGTCGACTACGCCGGCGTCGCAGACATCGCCGTGCACGAACTCAATCTCGTCGGCAACCCGCGCAAGCGTCGTGCGGTCCCCGGCGTAGGTCAGTGCGTCCAGTACGCAGACCTCATACTCCGGATGATTCGTGACGGTGTAGTTAACAAAGTTCGCACCGATGAATCCCGCCCCGCCGGTAACAAGCATCCGTGTCATGGCTCCGTATCCTACGGCTTCTCGCCTGCGTCATGGCCGCCCGCGAAAGACAGCGCGACAAGCAGCTCGGCATCACCATCGGGCGGCTGTCGTGGCCCACCGTGGTACTCGCGGGCGGGGTACTGCTGAGCCTGGCGGCCAATCTCGCCCAGGCGCGGCCGACCGCATGTCTGCGTCGTTCGGTCCCCGCCGCGCTGGACCCTAAATCGCTGGCCCTGGCGAAGGTCACGTGGAAGGCTTCGCTGGTGGCCAGTGACGTGGTGTGGTGGCCGGCGGGGCCTGGAGCCAGCCGCGGGAGCGTGGCCGCGCTGACCGTGTCGTATAACACCCGGGAGCTGACGGCGTTCCTGCTGTTGTCGCTGCGCACGATCGTGAGCTGGCCGGAGCTGGAGATCCTGGTCGTGGACAACGGCTCGCGGGACGGGTCGGCGCAGCTGCTGGCCGAGGCCGAGCGGGGCGGGGCCTGCGCGCTGCTGGCCAATCACGATAATCGCCATCACGGCCCCGGGCTCAACCAGGGAATCTCTTACCTGGCCTCCCGGCCTGGGCCACATCCGGAGTGGATCTGGATCCTGGACTCCGACGTCGTGGCCGTGCGGCCGGACGCCCTGTCCGCAGCCGTCACCGTGGCGCGGGAGCACTCGGCGGCCCTGGTCGGCGAACCGCAGCACGACCAGTGGCACCCCGACGGGCGCTTCGGGATGTACTCGCTGCTGATGGACCCGACCGTGGCCTGGCAGGAGCAAGCCGGGCCGTTCGCCGACGGCGGCGATCCGTCGCTCGGCCTGCTCACCTCGGCCGCTGGACTGGGCATCCCGATGGCTCCCTTCCCGTTCACGGCCGCAGGCCACGTCATCCACCGCGGACGAGGCAGCCTCGCCGCGGTCCACGCCGCCGGGGACCGCTCCCATCCCTTCTACGAGTGGGCCGAGGACCGCCACGCCCCGCACTTCGCCGACGTTCCCGGCGCGGAGCAGCAATACCAGACCCTGCTGCAGGAATTCCGTAAAGAGACAGGCACGCTGACCGGGACAACCCTGGCCGCAGCCTGCCACCGCGCACCAGGTCACCAGTAGCACGCATCGAAACCTACGTCTCGACTTGGATCAGCTTCCCGTCGGGCCCGATGCGGTACGTGGTGCGCTTGCGGGTTCGCATGAACTCGGCGAGCATTTCCTTCGTGACGGGGTTAGCGGACGGAACCTGAAAACCCGCGAGCTTGACCGATTCCGCGTCGATATCCGCAGGCTGCCGCCGCCCCTCAATGATGAAGCCGAAGAACGCGCGCAGTGCAGCGTCCCCGCCGAGTTCGAGCGGGTGGAAGGGAAGCGGGTACCCGTCTCCGGCTGGGTGCTCGCCCGCCCAATAGGGTGCTTCGAACGGCAGCGGATCTCCGATGTTCTCAACGATCCCGTCATCTGGCGACAAGCACAGTGAGCGGGCCAGGTCGCCGTTCTCCCAGATTGCATAAGCGAACGTATCAGTGACGCTATGCATCGCGTGGAGGATGACGCGTCGTCCCGCTGCGGCATCCAGGTACCGTGCCGGGAACTCGGACGGCAGATAGTCCATGACATCCCGGTCGCACAGGATGTCTATGCCTGGGAAACTCCCTGCATAGACCGTTCCCTTCGGCGGGTAGCAGTCATCGAACAGGTCGCCATCCGATGACGTTGTCCCCTCCCAGCCCGGATGAGTCGCCGCGACTAGCGCACGGGTCGCCGCCGGATCGAATTCCCGGGCTCGGCGAAGCGATTCCACGGGATCTTTTGCCGCGTAGGCCAGCAGCGCGGTCTTGGCACCCAAGGCTTCCCCTCCTGGTCATCCCCTAAGCCGGACAGGCTGACAGTGTATGTCCGGGCCTATCGCGAAAGTGCCGCCGCTGCTCGCCCCCGGAGCAAGCGAGACTCGTGCCCAGGGCTGCGACCGCGGCGGCCAGCTGACACAGCTGAGCTCATGGATGCAGCTGGCGCCGCTCCGAGGTAGATGATCATCGGCCGATTTGATAGAACCGACGGCATGGGTGCCGACGCGGAGCAGATCGCGCTGATCGAGCGGCATTTCGCCGTTCGGCTGCCCGAGGACTACCGCCGGTTCCTCGCGGGCCAGGGCAGCGCGGAGGGTTTTGTTCCCCCAGCCCGGGACTATCTGGTGCTGTTCCCGGTCGGCCAGCTGGTCGACTTCAACCAGGCTGGGGAGATTCAGCAGCGCTTCCCCGGTGCCATGGTCATCGGCGGCGACGGCAGCCGGGAAATGCTCGTCTACGACTTCCGCGAGGATCCGCCTCCACTGGTCCTCCTCGACATCACGGCGGAGGGCTGGCCGGCTGCGTTGTATCAGGCTCCGTCGTTGTCTGTGCTGCTGGAACGGTTCCCGCGTTCCGGCTGGAGCTGGGATCACGAGTAGCCCAGGATTCTCATAATATAGATTGGGAAAGTTGTTTTCCGATCGCGATTTCCTCGGCGATTCTCATCGGTTCTCTCCTTGCCCGGCTTCTTCATATGAGGAATGATCCAGGAGAAGCAGCCGAATGGTGGGGCCGAAAAATCCAGGTCAGGACCTAGTAGCCATTTCCCCTAGCGCGGTGCGCGACTAAGCTCAATGGAAGGTCAACGGTGACCGCAACCCAAATGGGGGCCGAGATGACGGCACAGCAGGGGGACCAGCGACCGCTCGCGCTCAGCGACCAAGCCGCCAGGCAGCTCGCCAATGCCACGAAGACCACGGCGCAGATGGGCGCGATCTCGCCCCGCTGGCTGACCAGGCTGCTGCCGTGGGTGCCGGTCGAGGCGGGCATCTACCGGCTGAACAGGGTGCGGCACCCGGAGGATGTCGATGTCGCGTGCCCGGGCCGGGACGAGTCCGACCTGCCGCTCACGTTCGTCGACTACGAGCCGGACGCGCGCGAGTACTTCCTCAATTCGGTGTCGACCGTGGTCGATGTTCACACCCGGATCCAGGACCTGTACAGCAGTCCGTATGACCAGAGCGCCGAGCAGCTGCGGCTCACCGTCGAGATCGTCAAGGAACGCCAGGAGTCGGAGCTCATCAACAACCCGGACTACGGCCTGCTCGCCAACGTGACCAACGGCCAGCGGATCACGACGGCGACCGGCGCGCCCACCCCGGACGACCTGGACGAGCTGATCGCGAGGGTGTGGAAGGAGCCGGCGTTCTTCCTCACCCACCCCAGGGGCGTCGCGGCATTCGGCCGGGAGTGCACCAGGCGCGGCGTGCCGCCGGCGACCGTCAGCCTGTTCGGCTCCCAGTTCATCACCTGGCGCGGCGTGCCGGTCATCCCGTCGGACAAGGTCCCCGTCGAAGACGGCAGGACGCACTTCCTGCTGCTGCGCACCGGCGAGTCCCGGCGCGGGGTCGTCGGCCTGTTCCAGCCGGGCCTGGAAGGCGAGCAGAGCCCGGGCCTGTCCGTCCGGTTCATGGGCATCTCGCGCAACGCGATCTCGTCCTACCTGATTTCGCTGTACTGCTCCCTCGCCGTGCTGACCGACGACGCGCTGGCCGTCCTGGACGGCGCGGAGGTCGCCAAGTTCCACGACTATCAGCACACCTACCGGTGACCGCGGCGATGACCGTCTCACCCGAGTTCTACTTCATCACGGAGTCAGGCCTGCCGGGCGCCGTGCAGGCGCCCGACGCGCCAGCCGCGGCCGTGACGGCCCCGTCCTGGAACGTGGAGGCGATCCGCCGCGACTTCCCGATCCTGCGCGAGCGGGTCAACGGCCGCCCGCTCGTCTTCCTCGACAACGCCGCGACCACGCAGAAGCCGAAGCCCGTCATCGACCGGCTCGCTTACTTCTACGAGCATGAGAACTCCAACATCCACCGGGGGGCGCACGAGCTCGCCGCGCGGGCGACCGACGCCTACGAGGGCGCGCGCGCGACGACGGCGAAGTTCCTCAACGCCGCCTCGCCCGACGAGATCGTCTTCGTCCGCGGCGCCACCGAGGCGATCAACCTTGTGGCCGGCAGCTGGGGCGAGGCGAACATCAAGGCCGGCGACGAGATCGTCATCTCGCACCTTGAGCACCACGCCGACATCGTGCCGTGGCAGCGCCTGGCCGTCGCGAAAGGCGCGACCCTTAAGGTCATTCCCGTCGACGACACCGGCCAGCTCATCCTGAGCGCCTACCGTGACCTGCTCACCGACAAGACAAAGATCGTCGCGGTCACCCACGTCTGCAACGCCCTGGGCACGATCGCGCCGGTGGCCGAGGTCATCGAGCTGGCCCATCAGGCGGGCGCGAAAGCCCTCATCGACGGCGCGCAGTCGGTGTCGCACCTGCCGGTCGACGTGCGGGCCCTCGACGCGGACTTCTACGCGTTCTCCGGCCATAAGGTGTTCGGCCCCACGGGCATCGGCGTCCTGTACGGGAAATCCGGGATCCTGCATGACATGCCACCGTGGCAGGGCGGCGGGAACATGATCAGCGACGTCACGTTCTCCGGAACCAGCTACGCCGACCCGCCCGCCAGGTTCGAGGCGGGCACGGCCGCCATCGCCGACGCGGCCGGCCTCGGCGCGGCGCTCGACTACGTCGACGGGCTCGGCCGCGCCGGCATCGCCGCCTACGAGCACGATCTGCTCGTCTACGCGACGAAGGCCCTCGCCACCGTGCCGGGCCTGAGGCTGCTCGGCACTGCCCCCGACAAGGCGTCGGTGCTGTCGTTCACCCTCGCCGGGTACCGCCCGCAGGAAGTCGGCTCGCTGCTCAACCAGGCGGGCATCGCGGTCCGCGCGGGCCACCACTGCGCGCAGCCGATCCTGCGCCGCTTCGGCGTGGAAGAGACCGTCCGCGCCGCCCTGGCCATGTACAACACACACGCGGAGATCGACGCCCTGACCGCGGTCCTGCTCCGGTTGGCGCGACGAGCGGGGGCGGCATAGGGAACCACGGGACCGTCAGGTGACATCGCGGCGGGCACTGCACGCGAGGGCCGCCAGAGCGAAGATCGCGGCGTAGACGAGGAGCACGACGAGGGCGCTCACGCGCGGGAGCAGGCGTTCGGACAGAATGCCCGCGCCCCCGGCGCCGAGCGCCTGGCCAGCGTAGAACGGCAGCCAGCGGGCGAAGTTGCCGATCAGCTGGCCGACGACCCCTTCGACTAGGGCGATCCACGCGAGCGACGCGGCCACCGCGCCGGCAAGGTTACGGATCAGCGCTCCCGCGCTCACCCCGATCGCCGCGAAGATCGCGTTCCAGGCCACGCTGCCGGCGATCGTGGCCCACATCGCCGAGTCTCCCCAGCCGAAGGACGCGCCCTTCTCCGCCCACCAGGCCGCCGCAACGGCGAGACCGACGAAGGTGCTGACCACCCCGGCCAGCGCGGCCAGGGCGGCGTAGACGACGAGCTTCGCGCCGATCACCGGGCCGCGCACGGGGGTGGACAGGTAGGTGTCGGTGATCGTGCGTTGCCGGTACTCGCCGGCCACGGCAACGATCCCGAACAGGAGCGTGAAGATCGAGGTCAGGCCGACGTGCGCGAGCGCCTCTGCCTGCGCGGTCGGGTCGTGCACGCTGGTACCGGAGACGGCCAGGCCGCTAATGCCCGCGATGACGAAGACCGGCCCGGCGGCGAGCAGCAGCCACGGGCCGCGCACGGTGCGGAGCTTCAGCACTTCGGAGCGGATCAAGTACTGCATGACGGTGACTCTCCTCTTACTTATTACTCAGTGACCGCTTATTACTCAGTGACCGGCCGACGTGCCCGCGTCGGCGGCTGTGGTGGTGTCAGGCGCGGGGGTGGTGCCGACCGTGGGAGTGCGGTCGCTGCCCGCAGTCAGCCGCAGAAACGCGGCCTCAAGCGTCTCCCCGTGCGCGCTGGTCAGCGCGGCGAGCGGGCCGGCGTAGCGGAGGGCGCCGCCGGCGATGATGATCACCCGGTCGACGGTCTGCGCCACCTCGCTGAGCACGTGGCTGGACATGAGGATGGTGCGCCCGTCGGCGGCAAGCCCGCGCAGCAGCTCACGCAGTTCGGCCATGCCCGCCGGGTCGAGGCCGTTCCCCGGCTCGTCGAGGATGAGCACGCGGGGATCGCCGAGCAGCGCGGCGGCCAGGCCGAGGCGCTGGCGCATGCCGAGGGAGTAGCCGCGCACCCGGCGCCCGGCCGCGTCGGCCAGGCCGACCTGGCCGAGCACCATCTCTACCCGGGACCGGGGGATGGCGGCCGCCTGGGCGAGGACGCGCAGGTGGTCGCGGCCGGAGCGGCCGGGGTGGACGCCGGTCGTCTCGAGGACGGCGCCGACCGCCCGGCGCGGGTCGGCCAGGTCGGCGTAGCGCTGCCCGTCGATCAGCGCCTCGCCCGCAGTCGGCGCGACCAGGCCAAGGAGCATGCGCAGGGTGGTGGTCTTGCCCGCGCCGTTCGGCCCCAGGAAGCCGGTCACCAGCCCTGGTTCCGCCTCGAACACGAGCGCGTCGACCGCTGTCACGGGACCGTACCGCTTGGTCAGTCCGCGCACCACGATGCTGCCGTTCATAGGTCCGCCCTTCCGTCGCTCATCGCATGAACGGGCCGGTCACCGGGTGCCAGACGGATGAGCGGGCCGCTGTCATGCGAGGTTGCTGATGTCGGGATCAGCCTCGCGGAGTCCGCGGGCGGGTGTCGTCGGCTCAGCGCGGCAACATCGGGTACCGCGTCCGCGGTAGACGCGGGGCGGCCTACCGCGTGCGCGGCGGTGGCGGCTGCCACCGACGGCCGATGGCCTGACCCCGCGTGCCGCCTATCGTGAGGGCATGAACCTTATCGGCCAGCTGCGCCGGACCGTGCGGCGACATGCGCAGCTTGCGGACGCGACGATCGCGCTCGTGGTGTTCACCGTCGCGGTGGTGCCGGCCTGCGTCGGCCACGCGTCGGCCGCCGGCGGCACCCGCGCCCTGGCAGCCGGCACCGCGGCGGTCGCCTGTGCAGCGCTCGGCCTGCGGCGGTTCCACCCGCTCGCCGCACTGGCCGTCAGCGCGATGGCCGCGGAGGTGTTCATCGCCGAACCAGGGGACGGTGGCGGCGTGCTGATCCTGCTCGCCCCGTCGATCGCCCTCTACACCGTGGCTGAGCAGGTCGAACGCCGCCGCGGCCTGATAATCGGCGGCGGCGTGCTCGCCGCGCTCACCATCACGCACGCGGTTGCCTGCCCCAGAGCGTCTCGGCCCGCAGAACCTGGCGTTCGCCGCGCTCGGCGGGCTGGCGATCGCCGCCGGGGATTCCTCGCGCAACCGCCGCGCCTACCTGGCCGAGGTCGAGCGGCGGGCCGAACGGGCGGAGCTTGAGCGCGAGCAGGACGCGCGGCGCCGGGTCGCCGCCGAGCGGCTGCGCATCGCCCGCGACCTGCACGACAGCGTCGGCCACCACCTCGCGCTGATCAGCGTGCAGTCCGACGTCGCCGGGTGGTCGGTCCTCGATGACGCGGCGGCCGCCGCGAGGCCCTGGGCCACGTGAAGTCCGCCAGCCGTAAGGCCCTCGAAGAGCTGCGCGACACCATCGGCCTGCTCCGGCAGCCGGGTGATCCCGTCGCGCCTACGGAGATCCTCCCGCCCGGCCTCGACGCGCTGGCGGAGCTTCTCGCCGAGCTGCGCGGCTCCGGGCTCGCCGTCGACTGCCAGGTGACGGGCACCGCAGTGCCGCTCGCGCCCGCCGCCGACCGCGGCGCCTACCTGGTGATCCAGGAGTCACTGACCAACGTGTACAAGCACTCCGCCCGGCGCCGGGCACGGCTGACGCTCGACTACCGCCGGTGCGAGCTGCGCGTCACCGTGGACGACCTGGGGGATGGCGGCTCGAGCGAACCGGGAGCGGTGAAATCGCGGATCGTTCCGCATCCTGGTTTCCTGCCAACCGGACGGCACGGGATCACCGGGATGCGGGAGCGCGTGCTCGCCCTCGGCGGGCAGTTCACCGCGGGACCGCGCCCGCCGGACGCGTTCCGGGTCACCGCGGCGGTCCCCTACCAGCCGCTTGCGCTCGTCGAGGAGCCGGCGCCGTGACCATCCGCGTGCTGATCGCCGACGATCAGCCGTTGCTGAGGAGCGGTTTCAGGGCGCTGATCTCCGCTGATCCGGATTTCGAGGTGGCCGGGGAGGCCGCCGACGGCCGGGAGGCGGTGCGGCTGGCGCGCACTGCCCGCGCCGACGTGGTGCTGATGGATATCCGGATGCCGGTGCTCGACGGGCTCGCGGCGACCAGGCAGATCGTCGGCGACCCGGAGCTCGCTTCGGTGAAGGTGCTGATCCTGACCACGTTCGAGATCGACGAGTACGTCTTCGAGGCGTTGCGGTCCGGAGCGAGCGGATTTCTCGGGAAGGGCGCGGAAGCCGATGAGCTGCTGGCCGCCATCCGCACCGTCAGCCGGGGGGACGCGCTGCTATCCCCCGCCGCGACCCGGACGCTGATCAGCCAGTTTCTGGCCACGCCGGGGGCCGGGCCGACGCTGTCGGAGGAGGCGCTGCGCGGGCTTTCCGCGCTTACCGAGCGCGAACGGGAGATCACCGCCCTGGTGGCGACCGGGCTGACCAACGAAGAGATCGCCGTGCGGCTCGTGCTGAGCCCGGCCACCGTGAAGACGCACGTGAACCGAGCCATGGCGAAGGTCGGGGCGCGCGGCCGTGCGCAGCTCGTCGTCTTCGCCCACCGCGCCGGGCTCATCGGCCAGCCGGGCCCTCCGGCCGAGTACTGATCCGCAGCGGACGTCAGAGCTCGATCCCCGGGTAGAGCGGGTGGCGGCCGAGCAGGTCGGCGCAGCGCTCCCGGCAGTCAGCGGCAATCTTGGCGTCGATGATGTACTTCGCCTTGGCGGTGGCCGTCGCGGGCGTGGTCGCGCGCAGCGTGGTGGCGACGATGCCGGCGATCTCATCCAGCTCATCCGGGCCGAACCCGAGCGTGGTCAGCGCCGGGGTGCCCATCCTGATGCCCGAGGTGTACCAGGCGCCGTTGGCGTCCCGCGGTATGCTGTTGCGGTTCGTCACGACGCCCGACTCAAGCAGGGCGGATTCGGCCTGGCGGCCGGTCAGCCCGAAGCTGTCCGCCACGTCCGCGAGCACGATGTGGTTGCTCGTGCCGCCGGTCACCAGGCGGACCCCGCGCCGCAGCAGGCCCTCGGCCAGCGCCTGGGCGTTGCCGACGATCGCGGACGCATAGGCGGCGAACGAGGGCTGGCGCGCCTCGGCGAACGCGATCGCCTTGGCCGCCATCACATGCGGCAGCGGGCCGCCGAGCACCATCGGGCAGCCCTTGTCGACGAACGGGGCGTACTCGCTGGTGCACAGCACGAACCCACCGCGCGGTCCGCGCAGCGACTTGTGCGTGGTGGACGTCACCACCTCGGCGTTCGGCACCGGGTTCAGGTCTCCGGTCAGCACGCCGCCCGCGACCAGGCCCGCGAAGTGAGCCATGTCCACCATGAACGTGGCGCCCACCTCGTCGGCGATCTCGCGAAGCACCGCGAAGTTCGGGGTGCGCGGATACGCCGAGTACCCGGCGACCAGGACGAGCGGCCGGAACTCCCTGGCGAGTGCGGCGATCGCGTCGTAGTCGAGCAGCCCGGTCTCCGGGTCGGTCCCGTAACTGGCCTGCTCGAAGAGCTTCCCCGAGATGTTCGGCCGGAACCCGTGCGTCAGGTGCCCGCCTGCGTCCAATGCCATCCCCAGCATCCGCTGCGAATGCAACTCCGTCCGCAGCCGCCGCCAGTCCGCCTCCTGCAGGTCGTTCACGTGCCGGACGCCCGCAGCGTGCAGGGCGGGCTCTTCCACCCGGCGGGCCAGGATGGACCAGAAGGCCACCAGGTTCGCGTCGATGCCCGAATGGGGCTGCACATAGGCGTGGTCCGCGCCGAACAGAGCCCGGGCGTGCTCGGCGGCGATCGACTCGACCCGGTCCACCATCTCGCACCCCGCGTACAGGCGGTGACCGGTTGTTCCCTCCGCGTACTTGTCCGAGAGCCAGTTCCCCATCGCGAGCAGCACTGCCGGCGAGGCATAGTTCTCGGACGCGATCAACTTCAGCTGCCGTCGCTGTGCCGCCAGTTCGCCGACGATCGCCGCCGCAACATCAGGCTCGGCGGCCGCGATCGTCTCCAGCGCCGCCGCATACGCTGCAGCGGCCGAACGTGAGGGGGTACGGGCGGTCGCGGCGGCACCGAATATTTGGCTGGTCATGAGCAGGCTCCCTGGGGACGGCTTCGGATAGCGCTCGCCCAGGCGCACGGCTCACCCGGCCACAGCCGAGGGGCCGCTCCCCGGTGGTGCCCCACCTGAACGCCAGTCACGGCCCGGCACAACCGTAGTGCGCGCCCTGCGCGTGGTGCAAGCCGAACGGCTGAGGGGAAAAGGAACGGGGAGTCAGCGAAGCCGCTCACCGCAGGACCGTGACCGGCTTCCCGAGCTGGAGCGGGTTAACCGCGAGCTCGATATGAAGTGCGCCTTTCCGACAAAAGTAGCTGCGTACTTTGCAGCAGAGCATTTGCAGCAGACCGTCGGTAAAAGGAAATTACCAGTTTATCGGCAGCCGCCGGAAAGCAAGAGATAGCATCGCGCGCTACATCGAACTGCGCTACAGTTCGGAGCCATCTTCACTCCGGGTACCAACCCGCAAAAGGCCATGGACGGATATCGGGAAATGAGGGCCAGCGCGTAAATATAACCGCAAATTCGCGAATCCGGAAAAGCGGGGCAGCTCCGGGATACCAGGCACGCCTACCGCACTCGCGACGAGCTGACCAGTCAGATTCTCCGAAGGGACGACAATCATGACGACTAGAACGCCGCAGGTGACTACCGCCGGCGCCACCCGCACCGACCAGCCGGCGCACGGCGCGCCAGAGCTGCCATGGACCCGTCGGCTATTCCGCTCGCGCCAGGCGAGCATCCTGTGGCTGATCGTCCGGCTATGGCTGGGCTGGCAGTGGCTCTCGGCGGGCCGGCAGAAGCTGACCGCCGCCGGCAACGGCAACTGGTTCACCCACTCCACCGGCCTGCAGGGCTTCATCGCGGGCGCCAACAGCTCCTACGACCACCGCGCCCAGGCCTTCGGCCACCCCCAGGTCACCTACGGCTGGTACGTGGACATCCTCAACGGCATCAACGCGCACGCCCAGGTGTTCAGCCGCGTCGTCACGATCAGCGAGCTCGCGATCGGCATCGGACTGCTCCTAGGCTGCCTGACCGGGGCCGCCGCCGCCGGGGGCGTCGCGCTCAACATCATGTACATCACGGGCGGCTCAGCCGGGCCGAACGGAATCTTCGTCCTCCTCGGCGTGCTGCTCATCGCCGCCTGGCGCGTGGCCGGCTACCTGGGCGCGGATTACTTCCTGCTGCCGCGACCTCGCCTGCACCTGAAGCTCCGCGCCCTTGCGGTTAGACAGCCCCGGCGTTAACCCCGTCATGCACGAGCGGATTTCAGGGGTCAGCCGATCGGTATGCGTGTCTGGTCACGAGATTGAGGATCTTTCCTGGCACGAAAACCACCCGGTCAAGCTCTCTGGCCTCCATCGCCTTGGTCACGGTCTCAAGCCGGAGGCCGGCATCGACGGCGTCGGCCGAGTAGCCGCACGGCCGATGCTTATCGTCCCGCGCGACTTGCCGTCGACTGTGACGGGAATGACGACGAACGCCTCTTCGAGCGCGTTCGGATCGGCGACAGGAAACGCCTCGTCATCGATGCGGCCGGGGTGCCCGAGCCGCTCCCAGAGTTCCGAGGCGACGTGGGGCGCGAGTGGGAACGTCATGAGGATCAGGTACTCGGCGATCTGGCGCGGGCACGCCTCCTCGCGAAGAGCGAACTGCGTCAGCGCGTTGTTGAGATCGGTCAGTCGCGCGGTCGCGACGTTGAACCGCAGTTCGCCGAAGAGCCTCGTGACGTCGTCGATTGTTCGGTGCGCCAGCTTGTACAGCTGCCCGGCGACTGGCAGCGGGCCCGCCGCGGGCCTTAGCTCTCCGGTCCGCTCGTCCACGATATTGCGCCATAGCCGCTGCAGGAAGCGGTAGACGCCGACGATGTCGTCGGGCTGCCAGGGCCGGTCCACGTCGAGCGGCCCCATGGCCATCTCGTACATCCGCAGCGTGTCCGCGCCGTAGGATTCGTAGATCTCGTCAGGCGAGACGGAGTTCTTCAGGCTCTTGCCCATCTTGCCGTGGAGGCGGCGGACCCGCTCACCCTCGTAGAACAGACCGTCCTCCGACTCGACGACCTCAGCGGCCGGGACGTACCGGCCGACTGGGTTCGTGAAGGCGTCAGCGAGAATGTATCCCTGGTTGTACAGCCGCTGGAATGGCTCGGGCGTTGATACGTATCCCAAGTCGAAGAGGATCTTGTGCCAGAAGCGCGCGTACAGCAGGTGCAGGACCGCGTGCTCGACGCCGCCGATATAGAGGTCCACGCCGCCGGCCTGCCGCTGTGTCCTTCGCCGGCCATCGAGAATCTCTCCACGGCGGGGTCGACGAACGCCTGATCGTTGCGCGGGTCCAGGTAGCGCAGGTAGTACCAGCACGACCCAGCCCACTGCGGCATCGTGTTCGTCTCCCTGCGGTAGAGAACGGAGGCCGACGACCGAGGTCGAGTTCCGCCATCTCGAAGCCGGGTGCCCTCGACAGCGGCGGCCGCGGATCGTCGCTGTCGGTCGCCTGCGGCCGGAAGTCAGTCGTGGCCGGCAGTTCAACGGGCAGCATGGATTCGGGCAGCGCGATCGGCAGCCCCGTCTCGTCGTAGACGACCGGGAAGGGCTCACCCCAGTACCGCTGCCGGGAGAAGAGCCAGTCCCTCAGCTTGTAGGAGACGCGGCGGGTGCCTAGGCCTGACGATTCCAGCCATTCGAGGACGCGCGCCTTGGCGTCGTCGGTACCAGGCCATCGAGCGACACGTCAGTGCCATGGAGAGTTGATCAGCTCTCCGTCGCCGTCGTAAGCCTCTCCCCAGGTCTGCGGCGCGTGAGCGGACGCCCCGGGCCGCTCGCCCAGCCATTTCTCGCTGGGCCTGACGACAGGCACGATCGGCAGGCTGAGCGCGGTGGCCAGATCGTAGTCCCGCTGGTCGTGCGCGGGGACCGCCATGATGGCCCCGTGCCGTAACCGGCGAGCACGTAGTCCGAGATCAGGATCGGCAGCTGCGCTCCAGACACGGGGTTCACCGCATAGCTGCCGAGGAACACGGCGGTCTTAGGCGCCTCACTCTGGCGCTGCCGGTCGGTCGCCGACGCGGTGCGGGCCACGTAGGCGGCGACGGCTGCCGACGGCGACTCGGCTGCCGCGGCACCCAGCAGGTCCTCCCCGCGCCACTGCGGGCGCGTCCCTTGCGGCCAGTTGCTAGCGGTGAGCGCGGGCACCAGAGGGTGCTCAGGGGCCAGCACCAGGAACGTGGCGCCGAAGAGGGTGTCCGGGCGCGTGGTGAACACCTGAATCCGGGCGTCCGCGGTTGGCTGGAACCGGATGTCCGCGCCCTCGCTCCGGCCGATCCAGTTACGCTGCATCGTCTTGAGCGAGTCGGTCCAGTCGAGCCCGTCCAGGTCCGCGCTCAGGCGGTCGGCAAAGGCCGTGATGCGGAGCATCCACTGGCGCATGCGCCGACGGAACACCGGGTAGTTCCCGACCTGGGAACGGCCGTCGGCGGTGACCTCCTCGTTCGCCAGCACAGTGCCAAGCCCGGGGCACCAGTTCACCGGAGCGTCCGCTAGGAAGGCGAGCCGGTGCGAGTCCACGACTCTCCGCCTGGTCACCTCATCGAGCTCGCCCCACCGGAGGGCCTCCGGGTTCGCCGCAGACGTGGCCGACCGGGTTCCCTGCTCGAATTCCTTGATGAGCTCGTCAATCGGGCGCGCCCTGCCGGTATCCGGGTCGCACCAGGAGTTGAATATCTTAAGGAATATCCACTGGGTCCACCGGTAGTATTCCGGGTCCGCCGTGGAGATTTCGCGGCGCGGGTCGTGCGATAGCCCCAAGCGCCGGAGCTGCCGCCGCATGTTGGCGATATTCCGCTCGGTCGTCACCGCCGGGTGCTGCCCGGTCTCGATGGCGTGCTGTTCCGCCGGCAGGCCGAAGGCGCCAAAGCCGAACGGATGCAGGACGGTACGGCCATTCACCCGCATGTAGCGGGCATAGACGTCCGACGCAATGTAGCCGAGCGGGTGCCCAACGTGCAGTCCTGCGCCGGATGGATAGGGGAACATGTCGATCACGTAGAATTTGCGCGCCGGGTCCAGCGCGGCCGCATTCGAAAGGGCTCCAACCGGGTTTGGAGTCTCAAACGTTCCCTGGTCAGACCAGGTCCGCTGCCATTTCATCTCGATCTGGCCGGCAAGTGCAGCGTCATACCGATACTCGGCATCAGTAGCGCTCGGCGTAGAATTCATGGATGTGGCCTTCCCGGTTAGTGGCTCCAGTTGGCGCTGAGCGCGCGCAAGATCTGCTTGAACTGCGCGGCCTCGGCGGCCGACAGCGCGCCGAGGAAATCCCGTTCGGCCCGCTCGACCGCGCCGGCCGCCTGCCTGACGGTATGGCGGCCGACGTCGGTGAGCTCGACCGCGTTCTTGCGCCGGTCTTCCGGGTCCTGGCGTCGCCGGACAAGCCCCTTGCCTTGAAGGTCGTCGATCAGCGCGACCATGGTAGTGCGGTCGACGTTCATCGTGCGGGCGATCTCCCCTTGCGAGACCGGGTACCTGTCGGCGATGGCCCGAAGCACGGCGGCCTCCCGCCCGTTGATCCCGAGCGGCTCGAGCGCGGCCGCGCTGAGCTCGAAGAACCGCAGCTGCACGTGCTTGAGCAGGTACCCCAGATGCGCGTCTGGGCGATCGGTGGACATGAGACCAAGCCTACGAATAGACTTATTGTCAGTAATACTGATGATCAGTAATAGTGACTAATCTGGAGAACGCCGATGCCGACTGATGGTACCCCGCTCAGCTTCGGGATCAAGACCAGCCAGGCGGGCCTGGCCTACGACGACATCCTGCGGGTATGGTGCGAGGCGGACCAGGTGCCCGAGTTCGAGCACGCCTGGCTCTGGGATCACCTCGTGCCGCTGCGCGGCGAGGTGACCGGCGCGGCGCTCGAAGCTTGGACGCTGCTCGCGGCGCTCGCCGCGCAGACCAGCCGTCTGCGCTTGGGCGTGATCGTGACTAGCAACCGGATCCGCCCGCCCGCCGTGCTGGCCAAGATGGCGGCCACGGTCGACATTATCGCGGGCGGCCGGCTGGTCTTCGGGATCGGCGCGGGCGGCAGCGCCATGAGCGACCCGGCGCATGCGGCCATAGTGCACCGGGAGTACGACGCGTACGGGATAGACGTGGTGCCGACCGGCGAGGCACTGGCCGCCCTCGCCGAGACCTGCACGCTGGTCAAGCGGCTGTGGAACGAAGCCGAGCCATTCGACTTCGACGGGCAGTGCTATCGCCTCAGCGGCGCGATCTGCGAGCCGAAGCCGGCGCAGCGCCCGCACCCGCCGATCATGATCGGGTCAGGCGGCGAACGGCACGGACTCCGGATCGTCGCCCAGCACGCCGACATCTGGTCGAGCCCCACCTTCACCGCCGCGGATTTCCGCCGCAAGAGCGCCATCCTCGACGACCACTGCGCCGCCATCGGGCGCGACCCGGCCGAGCTCACCCGCTCCGTGCAGGTCTTCTTCACCGCGCAGGAACCGTCGGGTGGCACCGCGCGCCACCCCGGGCCGGCCGGCGCCCGCGAACTGCTCGCGGAGCTGATCGACGCGGGCGCGCGCCACTGCGTCCTCGCCTGCCTGGGCATGCCGTCAGTGCAATGGGTGGCCGACGAGATCGTGAACCCCGTCCGCGCCCTGACGGGTCTGCCGCAGAAATGACGCGGGGCCGCCGGAGGAGGTCCCCCAACCTCCAACCGACGGCCCGCGTGTTGCCACCGCCCCGAGCTCCTTTTCGCCGTGGCCACCGGTGGAGAGGGCCCCCCAGCCGTCTCCACCGGTTGCCCGGCCGACAGCGATCCCCCCGGCTCGCTGCCGATTTCCCCCGTGCAGACGGCGGCTCCCCCTAGTCCAAACCGCCGTCTTATCCTCCCCGTCGGAGGCGTCCTCCTCGCCGCCGCCGGGGAAGCCTGTTGCCGCAGAGCTACCTAACGCTCATGCGGACTGGGCGCGCCCGCGCCCTGTCCGTGTTCGCGGCCGTTGATCGCGCTGCTCGCGCTCTCGGCGCACGCGCAGCTGGCGCTCGTCTTCTGTGGTGCCGCCCCAGACCCCGTGCATCTGCCGGGTGGCCAGCGCGAACTGGAGGCACTGGCGGCGTACCCGGCAGGCGGCGCAAACTTCCTTGGCCCGGGCTATCTCGTCCCTGGCCGGCCCGTGCGCGGCCACAGGGAAGAAAAGCTCCGGGTCCGCCTCCAGGCAGGCGGCAGACTTCCACCAGTCGCGCCGCTCAGCCGACGGCGCCCCCCGCTGGCTGGGTACCTGGGTAACAACCATAAACAGACCCCCGAATCAGTATTATCATACCCTCACGGGTAACGCTGTGTTTCACATCGGTAACTGTACCTACGTCACGTACCTATATGCAGGCACGGAGAGCCGGCTAATAGCCCGGACAGACGGGCACAGACGGGACCTGTCGCCCCGCCCGGCTACCGAGAGCAACCGAGAACTCCGCCACCCGAGCGGCTTCCGCCACCCGCCCGCCGCCCTTACCGCTTAAGGAAGATCCGAGCGCAGAGTGAGCCGCGGTCGGCTGCCTCGGCCAGCTCCGCCGGGTCGGCGGCGTAGCGCCACTCGACGTACTGCGTCACTGACGCGTCCGGCTGCGGCACCGACGGGATGCCGCCGGCGATCGTGGCCTCATAATCGGCGAGAATCAGCAGGTACGTGCCACGGTCGGCGCTCGCCTGGCCGAGCCGACCGCCCGGCGCCAGTTCCACCCCGAGCTTGTCCCGCCCGGCGCGGATCACGGCGGCCCGCTCGTCCTCGCCGTCCGCCAGGGTCACGGCCGGCAGCCCCCACACCCCGGCCAGCGGGTCAGCGGGGTCGTCGGGCCGCTTCACCACCAGAAACGTGCCCGCCTCGGGCCCGCGCACCACCACCGCCACCGAGCGCTTGATGATCGTCATGCACCCAGCTTCGCAGCATCCCCGGGACTCGCCGCAACCCGTCGCCATCAAGGCTATTTTGCGGCGACGCCTGCGAGCCGGCCGGCGCTCAGGAGTGGTTCGGGTTGGCATGCCGTACGGCGATCACCGCGGCCTGCGAGCGGCGTTGCAGACCGAGCTTCATGAGCAGTGACGAGACGTAGTTCTTGGCGGTCTTCTCGGCCAGGGACATCCGCTCCGCGATCTGCCGGTTGGTCAGACCCTCGCCGACGAGGTCAAGCACCCGCTTCTCCTGCGCGGTCAGCGACGACAATCGTTCGTCGCTCTGGGCGCTGCCCGGGGCCCCTCCCCGCAACTGAGCAATGATCCGCTGCGCGGCGGCTGCGTCGAGTATGGATTTTCCTCCCGCGACGACGCGCACCGCCTCCACGACATCCTGCACGGGGGTGCCCTTCAGCAGATAGCCGACGGCCCCCGCCATCACCGCGCCGAGCAGAGCCTGGTCGTCCTGGTACGCGGTGAACATCAGGCACGCCACATCCGGCAGCATCGACCGAATGTCACGGCACGCGGAGATGCCGTCGCCGTCGGGCAAGCGCACGTCGAGAATGGCCACTTGCGGACGCACCGCGGGCAGTCGCACGAGGGCCGAGGCAACGGTCCCGGCGTCGCCGACCACCTCGATGTCGGGCTCGGCGGACAGGACCATGCGCAGTCCCAGCCTCATCACCTCGTGATCCTCCAGCAGGAATACGCGAGTCTTCTGCTGCCCGGTCTCCTGGTGCCTTGGGCCGGTGCCTTCCATGTGACTCCTCCCAGCTGGCAACCTAGATCACTTTCAGTGATCGTTGCGATACTATACGTACATGGATGGCGAGCTTGCGGAATGATTTCTCAGGCATCCGGGCAGCGGTGACCGCCGTGATGGGCAGCCCCGATTCCCCGCGCGTCCTGGTGGTGGACGACGCCCCGGATATGCGGGCGGCGATCTGCCGGGTGCTTGGGTCACGCGGGTACCGCGTCCACGCGGTGGGGACACTGGCCGAGGCCCGTGCTACGGCACCAGGCGAATACGACGCGGTCCTCGTCGACATGCGCCTGGGTGCTGAGCAAGGCACTACCCTCGTCGCGGAACTGATCGCGATGGATCCAGGGCTCGCAAGCCGCTGCCTGCTCATGAGCGGAGGCCTCCTAGAGACCCCCTCAGGGGTGGCCGCTCTGGCCAAGCCGTTCCTGCCCGGTCAACTGCTCGACGCCGTGCGGGCGCTGTGCGGGACGGAGCAAGCGGCCGCCGGAAGCGCGGAACCAGAGGACGGACCTAGCGTGCTCGCGCCACTGGTCGCACCCGCGCGCGAATCGACGGCCTCCGCCGGACCCGCTGTAACGCCCCTCGGCATCTCGGGACTGCTCCGGGAACGTGAACGCGCCGCGGTCGCCGACGCGCTGCACGACGGCCCGGTGCAGGACCTTGCGTCCGCCCTCATGGGCCTGCATCTGATCCGCGAGCAGCCGCCGGCCACTCAGACAGAACTGCTCGACTCGGTCGTCAGGCAAGTCAGCGAGGCGGCCACCTCGCTACGCGGACTGATGGGCCGGCTCTCACCTGCCTGGCTGGCAGAACCGCCCGCGGACATTATCAGGAACCAAACCGCCTGGCTTCTTGCCGCACCTCCCGTCGTGGATACCCGTCCCCCGGCTGACGGCATGAGCCAGAAAACAGCGCGGCTCGCCGCCGACGTCGCCGAACTGGCCGTGTTCCTGGCGTCAGGCGCCCCCGCGGCTGGCGGCCAACTGCCGACCGCCCGCATCCGCGTCCTGGAAACGGAACCGACAATAGACATCGAGACCATCCTCAGCTGGGCGGCAGGCGATCTCCACGACGACGCCCGGGGCTCCGCCGACACGGCCTGGCGCGAGAGTCTTCGCGGCGAGCTGGAGTCCGCGCTCGGGGCCGATATCGACTTCGCCCGGTGGCCGGGCGAGCTCCGGGTGAGGGTGTCGCTGCCCGGGGCGTTCGACAGCGCGTAGCCAACAGGTGCGGGAACATTCAATCAAAACCATCATCTCGAACGGACTCGGGTTGCTCCTTCTGGTCCCCGCCCTCGGATGCCCGCACGAATTCCGCGGCCGGGGATCAGTAGCTCAGAAAGGATAAAGCCCGTCATCGCTGACGGGCCTTGGTTGCTTTATCGGGTCTCTCAGATTGCGGCGGCTGCGACGGTGGCGGGCTTGCTGTTCTTGGCGGCGTGGCTGCCGGCGATGAGCATGGCGGCGATGGCTGCGGGGACGCCGACCTGTATGGCGATGTCGGCGATGTTGAGGGAGACGCCATGGCCGGCGAGGTTCAGGTGGATCCAGTCCACCACGCCGCCGGCGCCGATACTGGGGGAGCGGAAGATCCGGTCGGACAGGTTGCCGAGCGCGCCGCCGAGCACCGCGGCCAGGCAGAGCGCGGCGGCCCGGCTGGTGACCCGCAGGGCGAACGCCGCGGCCAGGGCGGTGACGGCCAGGACGGCGAGGGTGACCAGGATCGGGGACCCGGACGCTACGCCCATCGCCGCCCCATGGTTGCTGGCCAGGCCGATGGACAGCGGGCTGTTCGAGTAGCTGCCGGGGAGACTACGGGCCATGACCAGGCACTTGCTGGCCTGGTCGACGGCGAGCACGGCGACTGTGACCCCGGCGACGGCCCAGCGCGTGCTGCGCGACCCGGCGACGGCGCCCGGGGTGCGGAGGGCGGTCGCGGTCTTGGCGGTCAGCTGGGTGGGTGCCATTGGTATTCGCCTCTATTTCGCAGGAGCCTTTCTCCTTGACTCCAATCTGCGCGTTTTGGCTGCTGCTGGTTAGAGGACAACTACCTGAGGTGCATAGGGCTTTATCCCCGTCTTTTAGGCCCAGGGAATTAGGCCCAGGGAATTAGGCCCTCCATGCCCGGGGAATGAGGCCCGGGTCTTATGACCCGGGTGGCGCCGGGCGGCGCCGCCCGGCCGCCGGCGCCGGAACGGTCGCGACCGTGCCGACTGCCCAGCCAGACAGCGTCGAAGCTCGCGCGACCACGCCTTGCTCCCCCGTGTACAGTGCCGGTTGGTGATGATGCATGGGTGATATTCAGTGGAAGCCGGACAGCTTGGCTGACGGCTACGCGCAGACGGTCCTTGAGCTGGGTGCCGATCCCGACGGGGAAGGGCAGATTGACGCCGTGCTTGTGCGGCGCGAGCCCCGGGACGGCGAGGTTGCGCAGGCGGCCGTGCTGTACGTGCACGGGTTCACCGACTACTTCTTCCAGACGGCGCTGGCCGATTTCTTCGCCAAGCGCGGCCTGGCGTTCTACGCGCTCGACCACCGCAAGTCCGGACGGGCGCGGCGGCCCGGCCACACGGCGCACTACGCGTCGGATCTCGCGCTCTACGACGATGAGCTCGAGCGCGCGCTCGCCATCATCGCCGACGCCCATCCCGGGCTGCCCGTCGTCCTCGCCGCCCACTCCACGGGGGGCCTGATCGTCCCGCTGTGGCTGGACCGCCGTCGTGCGGCCGGGCGCGTCGCGCCCGTCGCGGGCCTGGTGCTGAACAGCCCGTGGTTCGACCTTCAGGGCACGCCGACGCTGCGCGGACCCGTGACCCAGGCGCTGCGCGTGCTTTCCAAGGCGCAGCCGTTCCGCGTGTTCAAGACGAAGCCCGGGGTGTACGCGCGGACCCTGCACACCAGCGGCACCGGCGAGTGGGACTTCGACCTGGCCCTGAAGCCGCTGGACGGCTTCCCGGTGACCACGGGCTGGCTCAACGCGGTGCGGCGCGGCCACGCCCGGCTGCACCGGGGTCTGGATGTCGGCGTCCCGTCACTCGTGCTCCGCTCCGCCAAGTCCGACCTCTCCGGCCGGTACACGGACCTGAGCGACCACGCCGACATCGTGCTCGACGTCACGCAGATCGCCCGGTGGGCGGGCTGCCTCGGCAGCGAGACCACCGTGGTGCCGATCGAGGGCGCGCGGCACGACGTGTTCCTCTCCCTGGCCGCCTCCCGCGAGCGCGCCTACGCGGCCGTGGACGCGTGGCTCAGACAGCACCGCTTCGCGCCCGAGGCGGCCGAGCAGTAGGCCGGGCGCGCCCCCTGCTAACCTGCCGTCGGCAGTCACGCGCTGTAGCGGTCTCTTGCTGTTATCCGGCTGGAAGCGCCGACATCTCCCCAGCTTTCTATCAGTTCCGACCACTTTTTCGGTCTTCCTATCATTTCTGACCACTTTTACGTCCCATTCATCCCGATTTGTCTGACACAAATTGATAGCAAGATGGTGGGTGTAGTCAGAAGTGATACGAAGCTGGATCCGGCAGCCGGTACTAGAGGGAAGATAGTGATTTCCGCTGATTAATGCCTGATTCTGGCTGGTGTTGCAGCGGAGGTGATCGGGGCACTGGCGGCGGCCGCCGAGGGCTTCTTGCTGTTATCCCGCTGCGTTAGGCAACGGCGATCTCGGCGCGGTTGGGATAGAAGGCGACGTGGCGGACGATCTCGGCGACAAACGGGTAAGGGTGCTCGTAGGTCCAGATGAGGTCGGTCTCGCCCGCCCCGTCCGGGGTCTTGACGCTGTAGTAGCTCGCGTCGCCCTTGTACGGGCAGTAACTCTGGGTGGTGGTCCGGTCGAGCAGCGACGTGTCGACGTCCTCCAACGGGATGTACTGGACGACAGGGTAGTCCGCCTCGGCCAGGGAAAGCGCGCGCTCCGTGTCGGCAACCGTGACACCGCCCACGCGCACGATCACCCGGGAGCCGGTGGGGCTGATCGTGATCGGGTGGGTCGCGTCAGGGATCTTGGCGGTACGGGTCATGAGGATGTGCCTTCCGAAAGTCGTTGTGTACCTGGGTAAGCACCGGGCCCGGGGCGGTCATTCCGCCAGCAGCCGCCGATCGGCGCCGGGAAAGCGAGCGCTGCGCGCTTCTTGCTGTTATCTGACCGACACTGAGCGGATCGACGTCGGCACTTGCATTAGACAGACCGGTCTGTTTTAATGAGGACACCAGTAGACAGCCCGGTCTACCTATCTCTGACTGCGGGAGTGACCATGACCCAGAATTGCGGGACGGCCGAGTTGACGGCGGAGGGCGCGGAGCATGCCGTCCACGGACGCGTTGCTACAGCTGCGAGCACTGCTAGTGCGACTGTGGGTGCCGTGGCCACTGTGGGTGGCGCGGCCACTGGCGGCGCAATTAGCACGGGGGTTGCGCGGGGCTCGGGCTCGTCCGATCGGGTGGTTAAGCGGGCGCGCATCACCGGGCGGCCGGCGCTGTATCTGCTGGCTTCGCTGATCGTGTCGCTGCTGGCAGGGTCGGCCGCGCCGACTCCGCTGTACGCGATTTACCAGCGGCAGTGGGGGTTCACGCCGATCACGACGACGATCGTGTTCGGCGTCTACGCGGTCGCGGTCCTCGCCGCGTTGCTGATCCTCGGGCGTCTGTCTGACTCCATCGGGAGGAAGCCCGTGCTGCTCGCCGCGCTGGGCGCCCAGGTTGCGTCGATGCTGGTGTACGCCACCGCGGGCGGGGTCGGCGAGCTGATGGCCGCCCGCGTCATCCAGGGGCTCGCCACCGGGGCCGCACTCGGCGCCATCGGGGCGGGCATGCTTGACGCCGACCGGGAGCGCGGCGCCCTCGCCAACGCCCTGTCCCCCGGTCTCGGCACCGGCAGCGGCGCGCTCGTCTCGGCGCTGTTCGTCCAGTTCCTGCCCGCGCCCACGCACCTGATCTACTTCGCGCTGATCGGTGTCTTCGCCGTCCAGGCGATCGGCGTCGGGCTGCTGCGGGAGACCGTCACGCGGGTTCCGGTCACGGCGTCGGTGCTCGTGCCCGAGGTCCGGCTGCCGCGCGCGGTGCGCGGACCGGTGCTGGCCGCGGCGCCGGTCCTGTTCGCCGCCTGGGCGCTGGCAGGCCTCTACGCCGCGCTCGGCCCGGCGCTGGTCCAGTCGCTCACCGGGTCCGCCAGCGTGGTGCTCGGCGCCGCGTCCCTGACAGTGCTGACCGTGACCGCGGTCAGCTCGGTCTACCTGCTCCGCGACGTCTACGCGCGGACCATGCTCGTTGTCGGCATCACCGCTCTGGTGGTCGGCGTGGCAATCACGCTCGTCGCGCTCGGCGCCGGCTCGGTGGGTCTTTTCTTCGCCGGTACCGCGGCCAGCGGCATCGGGTTCGGGGCCGGCTTCCAGGGCGGCATCCGCACCGTCATCCCGCAGGCCGCGCCGCACGAGCGGGCCGGCGTGCTGTCGCTGCTGTTCGTTATCTCCTACCTGGGCATGGGCGTGCCCGCGGTCGCGGCGGGCTTCGGCGCCACCGACGGGCTGGGCCTGCTTGGCTCGGCCCGGGATTACGGCATCGCGCTCATCGTCCTCGCGGGACTCGCCCTCGTCGGCCTGCGCCGTACCTGATGATCAGTGGGGGGTTGGCGTGGAAGCAACGGTCCGTTCAGCAAAATCGATTTTGATCCGAGCCCGGCGCGACGCGAGCCCTGGCAGCGCGATCACGGCGAGCGACCCATGATTATGATCAGACAGAGCGGTCTGGAGAGGTGATGCGCGATGGCGACTAGGGCATCGGCGGCGCCGTCGGCGCGGGAGCGGCTGCTGGCCGCGGCCGGCGAGCTGTTCTACGCCGAGGGCGTGCACACCGTCGGGATCGACCGGGTGATAGAGCGCGCGGGGGTGGCCAAGGCGTCGCTCTACAACACCTTCGGCAGCAAGGACGAGCTGGTCCGCGCCTACCTGGAGGCCCGCCACGCGCAGACCTCCGAGCGCATCACCCGCTACCTCGCGCGGTACAGCGACCCGCGCGACCGGCTGCTCGGGGTGTTCGAGGCGCAGGGCGAGCTGTTCGGCGATCCCGGTTTCCGCGGCTGCGCGTTCGTCAGCGCGAGCGCCGAGTCCCCGGGCGAGCTGGTGCAGCAGGCCGCCGACGCGTACCGGGGCTGGGTGCGGTCGCTCCTCACCGACCTTGCCCGCGAGGTCGGCGTCGCCGCGCCGGAGACGCTGGGCCGGCAGCTGCACATGATCTACGACGGGGCTTCGCTGTCCGCCCGGATGGAGCACGACCCGTCGGCGTCCGTCGCGGCGCGGGCAGCCGCCGAGATCCTCCTGGACGCGGCGCTGGCCGCGGGCGGTTGATCCGGCCGCCGCCCGCAGTGTCTACCTGCGGCTGGCTTCTGTTATCGGGGCAATGCACCCTGCAAACATTTGCGCCGTCACCTGTGGTTGAACGCTGCGGCGAGTACGTCATGGCAGGCACCCGCGAATCGACGGCCGTGCGGCGCCCTTCGCCGCCGCGCACGTGCTGCTACAGCAGGTCCTTAGTGGGGTTGGCGTCGCCGAAGCCGGTGGCCTCCTCGACGTAGCCTGCGAAAGAGCGGGAGCCGTCAGTCCAGCGGCCGTGGCGACTGACGTTCAAGGGCTGGGCGCCCGCCTTGAGCATGGACGTCGCACCGCCCCGGCGGAGGCTGTGGCCGCTGTACCGACGCGGCTCCCTCGGCTGAGCTGACCCGATTGGGGTATCCGAGGCTGCGGGGTGGGAGCCCTGGGCCCCGAGGCCGGCGGACTCGCACAGTCCCGCGACGATGGCCCCGATGGCCTGCGGGCGCAGGCGTCCGTCCCGCCCGGCCCGCGACGGGGCGGCGGCGTACCGGCCGCCCACCGCCGGGCCGATGTTGCCCCAGCGGTCTACGCGGGTGAACAGCGGGCCCGCCGTGACGCCGCGTTCGGCGAGGAATGATGTCCAGGCCAAGACGGCGCGCACGGGGCAGACCGGCTCGTTCGATGCGTAATGGATTCGGCGGACCACTCCCCGGGCGGACTTGTCGGTCTTCGAGGACCGGATCGTCACTGCGAGGCCCTCGCCAGGCATGAGTTCGACGTCGCTGACGTTGAGCGCGGCCAGCTCCGAGCGGCGGGCCAGCAGCGCGAAGCCGAGCAGCACGACGGCCCGGTCGCGCAGGCCGGTGGCCGTCTCGGGGTCACAGTCGGCCACGATCGCGGGCAGGTCCGAGGCCATGGCCGGCACGGCCTTACGCGGCCCGTACCGGCCGTCCCGCGCGGCCTCCCGGCGCTGCGCTGCGACCACGATCTTCCGCGCGGTCAGCCCGTCGGGAGGCACCGCGCCGGCGCCTCGATGCACCGCCCTGATCGCGGTGAGGTGCGCGTCGACGCTGGTTGCCTTCAGCGCTCGTTTCGTGGCCAGGTGGGTGAGGTAGGCCGCCACGGTCTGCGCGGTGGCCGGCAACGCGACCCGGCCCGCCGCCGCGCACCACGCCTCGAACGAGCGCCAGCGCGACCGGTAGGCGAGCGCCGTGTTCTCCGGGACCGCCTCCGCGATAAGCGCCGAGGTCGCGTCCGGCACCTCGAAGTCGGCCAGGCCGTATCGCGCCACCGCGTCGGTTATCTCGGTCACGATATTGAACCGTATCGGGACTGATGACAAGGGAGCGAACTTTTCATCTTTTCTTTCACTCTATCTATCACTCCAACAGCAACGGATGGAGTGATAGATTGGCCTCATGAGCGACGTGGCGCGGGCGGCCGGAGGGAACGGCGACGACGTCGGTGCGAAGGCGTCCCCCAGCATCGTCCGGGTCGGTCAGCGATGCGTCTGGCCCGGGTGCGCGCGACGGCGGGCGGCGGGGCGGACAGCCGGGTCAGGGCGGCAGAAGGAGTACTGCCTGCAGGCCGACCCGCCCGAGGCGGGCGGCGGTCCGGTGCACAACGCGCGGAATCGGTGGGCCGCGCTCCGCAGTGCTGCTAGCCGACCGGCTCCGGTGCCGGCTGACAGCGACGGTGATGCCGTCGAGGACGACGGCCACGGCGGGCTCGGTAACGCGTCCGGCACGGCGCGGGGCGGCCAGGGCAGCGCTGGCCACGCGGGGACGGCAACGGGGAGCGGGCAGCAAGCCGCGTCCGTTCCGGATCAATTTCTTTACTCAGCGGCCAAGAAGCGCGCCGGTGACCTGCTTGAGCAGGCGCGGCGGCAGCACGCCGCCGCTGTCGTCAGCCTGCACGCCGAGCGCGAGCTCTACCAGCGGCTCGGCGAGCAGCTCGCGGCGCTGAGCGACCCGGCCTCGCTCGACCTGGAGATCGCCGCCATCGCCAGCCGAGCCGGCGCGGCCGTCGCGCAGGCCGAGGAGGACGCGGTTCGAGCCCGCCGCGCCCAGCTCGCCGCCGAGCGTGCGCGCGATGACGCGATCCGGCTGCGCGACCACGCTGACGCCGCGGCCGAGCAGCTGGCCAGCGACGCCGAGGCGGCCGAGGCCGCGCTTGCCGAGCGTACCGCCGCGTTCGATCTCGACCGCCGCGCGCTGCTCCAGCGCGCCGGCGACGCAGACAGCCGCGCGGACCGCGCCCGGGCCGAGGCTGCGGCGGCCAGGGTCGCGGCCGAGCGGGCCGCGGCCGACGCGGCGGCGGAGATCGGCCACGGGCGGGCCCGCGCGGACGAGTCGATCGCGCGGGCACAGCGCGCGGCCGAAGAGGCATCGGCCGAAGCCAGGCGCCAGGCGTCCGAGCAGGTGATGGCCGCCATCGACCGGGCAAGGGGGCAGGTCGAGGCGACCGAAGCGCGCGCCGACGCGCAGGCGGACCAGGCCAGGCGCGATGTCGACGCAGCGCGACGAGAGACCGAAGCCGCGCGCGAGGCTGGCGCCGACGCTGCGGCCAACGCCGCGGCCGCCAGCGCCCGGGCGGATGCCAGCGCGGCCGAGACCGAGCGGGCGCGCGCGGAGATCGGCCGACTGCGCGAGGAGCTGCGCAGGCTGGAAGCCGCGCGCGACGCCGAGGTAGGACGCCTGACGGCCGCGCATCAGGCGGCGCTCGACGCCGAACGGGCGCGCGCCACACGGGCCGAGACCGAACTCGACGCGATGCGCGGGGCGGCATCGTGATCATCGCAGTTCTACGCGAGGACGCTGGCTCGGACTTCCGCGTTCCCAGCGTCCTGGGACCAGGATCGGGCTTTCCACGCGGGCAGCCATTTGCGGTTCTCCTGCCGCGAGTTGTCTTTCTCCGGCCGGAACGTTGACGAACGTCTGTCCGGTGTGTTGACCTTTGTTTTGTGGCAACATCTGTCACCTGGTCTGCGAAGGAGCTTGCCGTGCAGCTACGATTCCTCGGCAAGGAGACTGAAGGCGGCAACTCGCCGACGCTCTTCGACACCGATGAGGACATGTACGTGATCCAAGGCTGGACTATCGACGACCCGGACACCCTTGCGCAGCTCGGGCTGCCGGACGGGGAGACCGCGGTGATCGTGCCGAAGGCCCTGATGCGGCACCTGCCTAAGGAGGACGATGCAGCCGCTGACGGCTGAACAGTGGGCGGAACTGCTCACCTCGTGCACCCGGTCGGCGTCGCACCTGGAGATGCGCGACTGGTACGCCGCCGAGGACGAGAAGGACCGTTTCGAGCGGTTCCTGGCGGCCGGCCGGCGTGACCACGCCGCCGAGTACCCAGAACGGCGCGAGTGGCTGGACCTGATGCGCCAGGTGACCGGGGCCGGGGTGCGGGTGCGGCGGGCGCGGATCGTCTCCGAGCCGGTCAGTGACTACATCCGGTTCGAGTGGCACGGGGCGGGGCCGACGATCGAGGCGGGCGAGGAGCTGCGGTGGCTGCCGCGCCCGCTCGCCTCGGGCATCGCCCTGCCGGGCAACGATTTCTGGCTGCTGGACGAGCGAAGGGCGATGTTCAACCACTTCAGCGGCGACGGCGTGCCGCTGGGCCAGGAGATCACCGAGGCCCCTTCGGTCGTGGAGCTGTGCCGGTCGGCGTTCGAGGCCGTCTGGCAGGCCGCCGTCCCTCATCGCAATTACCAGATCTGAGATTGTCCGCGTCGGCCGAGCAGGCGCGGAAGGCGCTGGGAGCCCGCCTGCGTGAGATCCGCAAGGACGCGGGTCTCACCGCGCGGGCTTTCGCGTCTGCGGCGGGCTGGCATTACACGAAGGCCAGCAAGCTGGAGAACGGCGCCCGCGTCCCGTCCCAGGCCGACATCCGCGAATGGTGCCGGATCTGCGGGGCCGAGGACCAGGTGCCCGACCTGATCGCCGCCGCCCGCGACGCCGAGATCATGTACGCCGAGTGGCGCAGGCAGCTCCGCGCCGGGATGCGCCGCTCCCAGGCCGCCCGGCTCCCGCTCTACGAGCGGACCCGCCTGTTCCGCCTCTACGAGCCTGCGCTTGTCCCCGGTATCCTCCAGACCGCTGACTACGCTGCCGCCGTGATCGGCTCCTTCCTGGCCTTCACCCAGGCTGCCACCGACCTGAACGAGGCGGTTGCGGCCCGGATGGAATGGCAGAAGATCATTTACACCGGCCGCGAGTTCCGCATCGTCGTTGAAGAGCAGGCCCTGCGCACCCGCGCCGGCGGCGCGGAGGTGATGGCCGGGCAGCTCGACCGGCTCTTGGCCGTCATGTCCCTGCCCGGCCTCGATCTGGCCGTCATCCCGGTGACCGCAGCGCGCAAGGTCATGCCCTCGGGCGGGTTCGTGATCTTCGACGGCGAGACGGTCCAGGCCGAGACCGTATCCGCCGAGCTGACCGTGACCCAGCCGCAGGAGATCGCCCTGTACACGCGCCGGTTCGCGCTGCTGCGCGAGTCCGCCGTCTCCGGCCGCGACGCCCGCGCCCTGATCCACCGCGCGCTCAGCGACATCCAGCGCTGATTAAGCCAACTTCGGTCAACATCATTGCCCCGCCAGGCCGCGCGTCCGTAGCGTCATGACCCAGAGCCGGCAACCCCAGGGTCAGGAGGAAGGCATGGAGACGGCAGTGGGCGGCTCAGCCCCGGCAGGAGGGCCGGCCGCTGGCAGCCTGCGGTGCCGTAAGTGCCGCCAGCCGGTGTCGGCAACAGTGACGAGTCAGGATCTCAGTCAGAAATGTGGTACCAAATCGTGGACGGCGCGGAGGAAGAGATGCGCGTGCAACTGGCGGCGCGCGGCTTGACACGAGCACCCCGAACGTTGCCAGGATTTATGATTTCATGCTCGGCGGATACTTCCTCTAAACACACGTTAGCTGCACGGCTAGGTGCTGTCTAGATCGTCGCACGCAGCCGCTTTGACATTGAGTCTTGACCCTTCGATCGGGCACGCGACGGGTACGCCAGCGCCCGCCGCACGTCGGTCGTGACCACCTGATTCGTAGAAATCTCAGCGGGTGGTCGCCACCGCCCCGTCATCGCGCAGCACGCAGACTGACTTCTTAGTCGGCCTGGTGGATGCACTTTCCTGCTTCGCTCACGATCCGTTGGCCATAACAATTGGATAAATCAGCTCAGGCTAACTCAAGGCAGATCTGATTCTCGTGGCAAGTACTCCGGCTGTCGGTGTTTCCAATCTAAGATCATCTATTAGATTATTCCTATTAGTCAATTTTATCCGTATTCCGGGGACGTCCTTTCTGAGTCGACTAGTGAACCTTATGTCAGGTACTGCCTGCACAGACGCAATTCTCGTCAACGGGTAATCATTTGATGTGCCATCATCCCATTTCAGAACGAGACGCACGTTCGTAACGATGCACTCTCCGCTTTGATTAGCGGCATTCCAATCAATATATATGCACGTGACCCTCGTTCGATATATTACCTTCTCGTTTTCCAGCGCCGCTTTATCATAGGTGACCGGCTGATGGGTACATGACAAATGGCAGTTCGTGACGCCCCCCCAACTGTGCGCTCGGCAATGCGCCCCGGTCAAGCACAGCGCGCAACCGCAGTGGCACCTTCCTGCGTCGCTGCATCCAGACATGAACCCGCACCTCCGTGTCTGCATATATAAAAAGCATTCTATGCTGCCGGTGCCCGAAAGGTCCAGGTTCATCGACTTTCTTCTGGCGACTGCCGGGTCTTTGGCGCGGAGGTACGGCTGCGCATAGTTTTCGTCCCGTTGACCTGCGGATTCTCCGCTTCCCCAGTTCCCCCGCAAGATTCCACGGCCTCATGTCCAAACTGGCAGCGGCCATAGCCGCCAGCTTGCCTCAGGATCTGGGCGATTTTGTGAGAAGGTGACGATGAACGACCCTGGTTAGCATTGGGTAGCTGGACATTGCCCCCGGTTGCCTGGTGCTTTCTCGCCGAGCGGTCTATCCGGACTGTAGCGGGATGCCGAGACGTCAATATGCGCATAACACCCATTTGCAACATTTACCGACAAGAAGCTCACCTGCGGGATTGTGCCACAGTCTTACAGTAACAGCGCGAGTGTGAATACCTATTCAAGGTGTAATTACTTACTGGGCGGACGCTCCCTCTAAGCACACACGCTAACGGATGCGCTGGTCGATGTCCAGTCGGTCAGTCCGCGCGAGGTGTGGCGGGCCAAGGCCGGCGTCTCGCCAGGAGTTTCGGGAACTCTTCCTGTAGTATGCAGAACTCGTTACCCCATGGGTCCTGAAGTACCCAGAAGTTAAACCCACGTTCCTGCTGGTGATCCCAGCGGACGGCACCGAGCGCTTCCAGTCGTTGAACTTCGGCTTCCACGTTGTTGGTTTCCAGATCGATATGCATGCGTTCTTTCGATATCTTCCGGTCACCTGTTTTCTGAAGCAGTATCCTAATCTCCGAGTCGGGCAAACGAATGCGGCGATAGATCCAGCGGCTTGATTCCGATGTTTCTTCCTCGATACCATCAAGCGCCGCCGCCCAGAATGCAACACCTTGGTCAAGATCGGAGACGTCAATTACGAATTGGCAGACACGGCTACGATGCATTACCGTTTCCTGGGTCGGTTTCGCTGAGCATCCATTCCAAATACTCGGGGTTCCCGTCTTCTATCGGACGGGTAGATATCCCCGGGACATCATACGGGTGCTGTGATTTCACTCGCTCGACTATCTCGGCAACACGCGACTTGCGGGTATGCAGGGACGCTCGCCCTTCTGTCCGCTCGTAAATTTTGCCCTGCCAGCGGTATATAGAACGAACAGGGGGAAAGTTGTGCACGCTGGCACACAGCCCGTCGCTTACCAATTGCCGCGTGACCTCTAGCAGCCAATCGGGATCAGGTGCTGTAATGACGACTTCGCACAGTTCGCTCATCAGCCGCTGCCCCCTCCTAGTCCGTGATTCAGACGGTCAATGACCGTTTCTGCGGCCTCATCCGTCTTTGCCATTGACCCCCATCCTGTCATTATCCGGCCATCGTATCCAAGTCCGACCCATCGCCCGGCCATGTGTTGGCCGTGCGGGTGGAGAGCAAAGTACATAGTCCCCTTGGAGCGCACCGACCCCTCGGTGGCAGCATACCATCCCATAAGAATTTCATTATCCCACAGCCGCAGTTCACCGCTCCAATGGTAACCACCGTCCTCGACACTGAGGCCATGCGTAATCGTGGATACTTGAATCAGCTCACCAGACTGCTTGCACTCGACTTGCTGAGTGGCGATCTTCTCCACACCGTCGCGGAATGTTTGCCATGAAGCCCACCACTCTCCCGACAGATCGATGGTAAGCGACGGGATTCCAGTCACCTCGACATGCGGGCTCCCCAAAACATCCTGATTGAGCGACGAAACGCTGGCTCCGGGCATAGCCGTGGGAGGTTGGGGGACTTCCCCGGCATACGGAGAAAACAGACCTTCGACGGACCATCCCGGAAACATCGCTTCGAGCATTCTGCACGCGTCTGGGTATGGTCGCTTATTCGTCAGCTCGCCGCGCAGCCAACGATAATACTGCGCACGTCCCGGATAGTGGCCTTTCAGCGCGCCGTCAATGCTGTTTGCGACGCGGTCCCATTCACGGCAGAACGCCTCATAGGACATATGGCGCTGCCTGACCAATGCCTTGAATGCAATAGTTTGCCCGCTCATCCCGACCCAGCCATCCCGCCGACGACCCACTCCGACCGCTCCAGCATACCGCAGATGAGACCTAGAAGAGACAACATGATCGGGAGAGCGTGACTAGAGAGACGCTCACGGTGTCGAGATGCGCAACAGCCAGTTGCCAGTATGAAAGCACGTCGCGCTAGCGCTCTCAGATGGCGCGCCAAGAGATTCGAGCCGGGGGCAGTCCCGTCAACCGTTAGGGGAGGTGGTCTCGTTGTCTTCCAACCGACTATGGGAATGGGTTGTGGACCAGGGCGGCGACCACGCGTCTACCGGCGTTTGCGGGGACCGTAGCCGGGCGATGACAGCGCTTTCCCGGACCCTAGTAGTCACCACTGGGCCGGGCGTCTCGGCCGTGTGGTGCCGCTCCGTCTGGTTAACGACGCGTCCGGGTTTTCTTATGAGCGTCTCGCTCCGTCCTTTAGGGCGGATTGCGAGGGAGGGGTAATTACATGGCACTGACCGATGGCCCGGCATCCGCGCGGCGGGCGTCTTACCGCCCGGCTAATATCGACCTGCGCACGCCGTCACCCGCGCGGATGTACGACTATTACCTAAGCGGGAAGGACAATTTCCCGCGCGACCGGGAGGCGGCCGAGCGGGCGCTTAAGGTGTTTCCAGCGGGGCGCGATCTGGCGTGGGCTAACAGACGTTTCATGGTCAGCGCGGTCAAGTTCCTGGCGAGGAAGGGTATTGACCAGTTCATCGATATCGGGACCGGGATTCCGACCAGCCCGAACGTGCACGAGGTTGCCCGGTCGGTTAACCCGGCCGCGAACGTGGCCTACGTCGACAACGACCCGGTAGTGCTAGCCCACGACCGGGCACTGCTAGCCGGGGCCGAGGGAATCGCCGTCGTGGACGGCGACGCCCGCCATACGTATGAATTCACCGATGATCACGACCTGCGGAAGGTGATTGACTTCACCCGGCCGGTCGGAGTGCTTTTCGTGGCCGTACTGCATTTCGTCAGGGACCAGGAAAACCCGTGGGAGAACGTTGCGTTTCTCCGTGAGCTTATGGCTCCTGGCAGTTATCTCGCGCTCTCGCATGGCACCAGCGACGGCAGCGATCCCGCAGCGCTGCGCGTGATTCAGGACACGTACGCGGACGCTTCCGCGCCTGCCGTGTTCCGAACCGAACGCGAGATACAGCGCTTCTTCGAAGGCTTCGAGCTGGTGTATCCCGGCATCACCGACGTGTCCGAATGGCATCCCGCCGTGGAGCCTCAGCCCATGCCCGGATTGCGGGCCATCGGCGGTGTCGGCGAGAAGGCGAACTGACGCGCATGCGAATACGCCAAAGCCGCGACATAGCGGGGCGGAAATGCTGAGAGACTCGTTCAGCAGCGACTGCCCGGCGGTGTCGCCGTAGACGTTCATCAGGTAGACCGAGGCCGCCCCGGTGTCCACGCAGTGAGCCAGCAGTTCCGGCAGGCCGCGGAAGTTGTGCCGGGTGATCACGGTCATGTAGTTGAACCGGAACCCCGGGAACTCGGCCCCGGCCTCCCGGACGGCCGTGATCGCGTTCATGATCGCGGGCAGCGCCCCCCGCACGCCGCGCAGCCGCTCGTACAGGACGGGGTCCAGGGTATCGACGGAGAAATTCCACGCTCCCAGGCCGACTTCGATGATCTCGCGCGCCTTCCCGGCCGTGAGCCCGGTGCCGACCGAGTTCATCAGGACGAACACGCCCGGGTGCTTCCTGGCGGCGCGGATCACCTCGGTCAGGTGCGGGTACAGCAGCGGGTCGCCGCCGCTGAGCTGTAGTTCCTCCATGCCCAGTGCGGCAGCCTCGTCGATCGTCCGCAGCGCCATGTCCAGGGGCATGTGGCCGGGATTCGGCCGCCGCGACCCAGGCCCGGCGGCGAGCGGCAGCGTCTTCTTCCGGCCGGAAACCATTTCGCGGTAATAGTCCTGGCGCGGATCGCAGTAAGGGCAACGGTGATAGCAGAACACCGTGGGCTTGAGGACGAACTGCTTGAGCCTGCGGGGCACGGCTGGCGCGTCCATCGCGGTAATGCACCGCCTTCCGGGTAATTGGGGACTTATTGCTTTCTCATACTGCTCCCGGCTGGCTACACACTGTCAACTGACGTAAACAGTTGTACGAAAAGGGACCGCCTGTTCCTGAGCACGGCCCAGCGCTGGAGAGCATGCTCTAGCTGGTTGAACCCCGATCTATGTGCGGCCGGTCACGGGCGGGCCTGGAAGAACCAGAGCAGCACTCGCTGCGGGCCGGGTGCCGGGCTCGGCTATGCCCTTCCGGTAGGTAGCGGGAAGCACTCACGGCGATGAGCGAAGGGGCCTGCCACATTTCAGCTAGCGTAGATCTGGCCGTGTTAACCCTTCACTTGATGAGCGGCATTCGGCCCACGGGCCGAGATGCATCAGGACTAACCGCTTGGTCCCTGGAGACGCCGATGCCCGACGACAGTGTGCTGGCCGACTGGGCCCGCAGGCGGCTACACCGCACTTCTGATGTAGCGAGATACGACCCTGGCCTGGCATCGGTCCCGGCGGTGGTCCGCCTATGGCGGGCACTGACCCGCCGCCGTAGGCGGCGGGCCAGGCGCGCCTTGCCGCGCTGCAGGAACTGCGGCTACCTCATCGCCCAGGCGGCCGCCTCGCCCACGGGCTGGACGCACGGCCCGCACTGGCGGGGGGTCCGCTGCCCGGGCAACGTCACCGGTGCCGAGCCCGGCCCGGCGGCGGCCCGTCCGCGACGGTGACGACGGAGACCGAGACGGTGAGTTTTCCACACGTGCTGTGGATAGAGGTGTGCGCAACGCCGGCCGAGGCTGTGGCTAGGGCTGTGGATAACTGTGGATTGCATGTGCATAACCCCGGGCGTCGGTATGCCCACGTGCGCAAACACTTGTGCATAGGTATCCGGCCCTGTGGATGATCGCTACTATAAGGCGAAAACTCAGCAAACCGGTCAACTCTCCGCTCGGCATGAGCCATTCTTACCCGGCCGTCACATCCTCGGTATTCCGCCCCTGATGTCGGCCAGAATTCGCCTGTAAGACACCATTCAATGGCTTCAATGTCGATCGGTTCGCCGACGATCCGGTCATGTCCTCACCTATCGGTGGGTCCGACCGGCGCCCCGCGCTGTCCGGCCCCGAGCAGCACGAGTTCCTTCAGCAGCAGCTGGGCCGGAATCGGGTCAGCCGCAGGAGCATCCTTATGGGAAGCGTGGGTGCCGCCGGCGCCGCC
Organism: uncultured Actinomycetota bacterium; assembly: GCA_963844925.1. Taxonomy (GTDB): domain Bacteria; phylum Actinomycetota; class Actinomycetes; order Streptosporangiales; family Streptosporangiaceae; genus Trebonia. The sequence goes on from CAWJQG010000008.1 coordinate 354,742, forward strand.
TTCCTCCTCGGCAGCGGCTACGGCTCACGAGCATTCGCGGACCAGCTGTCGAGCACCGGGACGATCGCCGACGGCTTCGTCGTCAACGGACGGCACCTGTCCTTCGGGGCCGACCCGCAGCGGGAGATGTGGGTCGCGGGCCAGCTGTTCAACCTGAACCACTACAACGCCGTGCCCTCCGGCTTCAAGGTCAGCGTCGAGTACGGCACCGATCACACCTACGGGTTCCGGATCCCGGCCGAACTGCGCGAGCTAGTCACCCACGTTCCAGTGTGGAACGGCGTCCCCACCGGGCCGATTAAGGCATCGCTGACCGATGTGCTGCGGGCGGACCAGTTCTACGTGCACGCGCAGATCCGCGACCTGCGGCCCGGCGAGACCTATCACTACCGCTTCGTCTACACCGCCGGCAAGCAGACCGGCTACACCCCGCACGCCACCTTCACCACCGCGCCGGACCGGTCCGCCCGCGAGCCCTTCACTTTCACCGCCTACGGGGACCAGGGGATCACCGGCGCCCCCGGCACCGGCAACACGATCGACAACGCGATCTCGCTGCAGCCGGAAGCGGACTCGCACATTACCGACGACTACTACGACACCACCGACCCGGATTACTTCGACCCGGCGTCGAAGAAGGCGCCGAGCGACGTCAACCCGGTGGCCGCCCTGGTTCAGCAGATCACCAAGGTCCGCAACCCGCACAACCACACGCCCACCCGGTTCAACCTGCTGGCGGGGGACATCTGCTACGCCAACCCCAGCGGCGACGCCGTCGCCATCATCAACCCGGACGGCAAGGGCGGCTCCCAGCCCGGGGACACCAACACGCCGAAGCCGCCCGCCAACAGCGGCGGCTGGGACGACTTCGACCCCTACGTGTGGACCAGCTACTTCAGCCAGATCGAGCCGAGCTCCGCGTCGACCCCGTGGATGTTCGCCACCGGCAACCACGACGTCGAGCTGTTCCACGCGGACCTCGACGCGGACGCCACGACCATCAAGAACTACGGCTCACTCGGCTACGGCGGCCACGCCAAGCGGCTCGACCTGCCGAAGAACGGCCCGAGCAAGTGCCCGTCGGTGTACAGCTTCACCTACAGCAACGTCGCGGTCATCAGCGTCGACGCCAACGACCTCAGCTACGAGATCCAGGGCAACCTCGGCTACAGCGAGGGCACTCAGGCAGCCTGGGTGAAAAAGAAGCTGGCCGCCTTCCGGGCCGACAAGAACATCGACTTCATCGTCGCCTTCTTCCACCACTGCGCCTTCTCCACCTGCGAGAGCCACTCCTCCGACGGCGGCGTCCGCTCGACGCTGGCGCCGTTGTTCGCCGAGTACGAGGTGGACCTGGCAATCCAGGGCCACAACCACCTCTACGAGCGGACCAACCCGATCAGCTACCACAAGGCCACCAACAGCGGGACGTCGTCCGTGCAGGCGATCTCCCTGTCCCCCAGGGAGGCGGCGGTGGTCCATCCCGGCGAAGGACGGCACGACCTACGTCGTGTGCGGCTCCGCGGGCCGCCCCCGCTACGCCTGGTCCGGCAGCGTCGAGGGCGACCGCAACTTCATCGCCGGCGTCGACACCGGCAAGCCGGGCAACGGCGTCAACGTCGCCGCCGACGCCAAGAAGGAGATCGGCCCGTACGTCAGCCAGAAGGACTTCACCGACCGGTACGAGTCGATCAACTGGTCCCAGGCCCGATTCCGTGACTACGCGTTCATCGCCCTCGACGTCGTCCCCGCCCGGGCAGGCGAGACGACGTCCATGACCCTGCGGGCCATCAACGAGCACGGCGTGGAGTTCGACCGCGTCGTGTTCAAGCGAACGGCCAAGTGACAAGACAGAAACGAGGCGGGGGCGCGGCGGGGGCGCGGCGGAACATCCGCCGCGCACCCGCTGTCATTTTGCGTACACGCAGCCGACCGCGGCCCTCGGCATCCGCAGCTGCCGCGGATCAGGGAACGGTCAGGATCACCGGGCCGTCGGCCGTGATCGCGATGGTGTGCTCGGCGTGCGCCGCACGGCTGCCGTCCGCGGTGCGGATGGTCCACCCGTCGTCATCGAGCCAGATGCCGTCGCGGCCGCCGGCGATGAACCAGGGCTCGATCGCGAGCACCAGGCCGGGGACGAGCCGCAGGCCCCGGCCCGCCCGGCCCCGGTTGGGGATGTGCGGGTCCTCGTGCATGGTCCGGCCCACGCCGTGGCCGCCGAGTTCCGTCGAGATGCCGTACCCGCCGGACCGGCCGACCTGCCCGATCGCGGCCGAGATGTCGCCCAGCCTGCCGCCCGGCCGAGCCGCCGCGATCCCCGCCGCCAGCGCCGTCTCGGTCGCCTCGATCAGCGCCGCGTCCCCGGGCATCGGCGCGCCGATCGTGAACGAGATCGCCGCGTCGCCCACCCAGCCGTCCAACGTCGCCCCGGCGTCAACGCTGAGCAGGTCGCCCGCTTCAAGGCGGTAGAAACCGGGGATGCCGTGCAGCGCCGCGTCGTTCACCGACGTGCAGATCACCGCCGGGTACGGGACGGGTGCGAACTTCGGCTGGTAGTTCAGGAACGGCGAGGTCGCCCCCGCCTTAGCGAGCACGTCTCGCGCGGCCCCATCGAGCTCCTTGAGCGTGACGCCCGGGGCGGCGGCGCTGCGGGCGGCCGCGAGCACGTCGGCCACCACCCGTCCGGCCCCGCGGATCGCGTCGATCTCACCCGGCGTCTTGATCTCGACCATGGTCAAGACGATAGCGGCTGCCGCCGCGCGGCGGGGCGGCCCCCCGTAGGCCGCAATGCGCTGACCGGAATCGTCCCTGGGCCGTCCTGCCCGGTAGCAGGCAACGCGGGCCGGGCGGACCCGCTGCCCCGGGGCGGAGCAGCGGGTCGCCGGTCGCTAGCTGGCCGGGGAGCGCCTCAGCCGAGCCCGGCGGCCTGCAGGAAGCCGGCCGCGACGGTGCTGTAGTTGGCCTTGTCCGTGATCACCTCGTTGTCCATCTTCAGTAGCGCGGCCGTGGTCAGCTTGGCGGAGACCGCGTTCAGGGTCGAGGTGATGGTGGCGGTCAGCGCGGGCTTGTAGACCAGCGGGATGACGTTCTGCGCGGCGAAGTTGGCCTTAGGGTCCGCGAGCGAGACGAGCTTGTCCGTGATGATCTGCGGCGTGGTGGTGAACACGTCCGCCGCCTGCACCTTGCCGTCGCTCAGCGCGGCGAGGGTGAGCGGGCCCGACTCGTCGAGCGGGTCGAAGGACTTGAAGGTGAGGCCGTAGTTGGCCCGCAAGCCTGGCAGGCCGTCCGGGCGGGTCTTGAACTCGGACGGTGCGCCGAACGTCCAGCCACTCGCGTACGGCTTGAGGTCCGCGATCGTCTTGAGGTGGTACTTGGCGGCGGTCGCCGCGGTCACCGTTACCGAGTCGGAGTCCTGCGCCGTCGCGGGGTTGAGTATCTCGAGGTTGGACGGCAGCTTGGCCGTCAGCGCGGCGTCCACCGCCGCGGTGGTCTTGGCGGTGGAGGACGGGTCGACCTCACCGGACAGCAGCGCCCCGTTGTACTCGGGGAAGATCGTGATCGCGCCCTTGACCACCTGCGGGTAGTAGACCTCGCGGGAGCCGATGTTGAGCTTGGCAGTGGCCTTTACCCCCTTGTCCTGCAGGGCGAGCACGTAGACCTCGGCCAGCAGTTCGGACTCGGGGAAGTTGGCGGAGCCGACGACCACCGAACCGGACGCGCCGCCGCCGGACAGCGGGTTGGAGCTTGAGCTTGCGGTGGCGCTCGCCGATGTTGGGGCGGCGGCACTGGTGGAGCTCGAGGAACTGCTTGAGCAGGCGGTTACCGCGGCAAGGGCTACGGCCGCGACTACGGCCATCCCGCTGGCGGTGGCGATCCTGGTAACCATGTATGGTTTTCCTTTCGGACGGGTGTTCCTATTCGCATTCTGGTGTTGGTGTTACTACTGGTCGCGCCGGGTTTGCCCCCTTAGGCCGGCCGGCACGGCCAGCCGAGACAGCAGCGCGAAGAGCGCCAGCACGAGTACCGCGAGGATGACGACCAAGAGCGCGCCACCGGCCACCGGGCCGTATTGGCTACTTGCCAGGCCGTCGATGATGAAACGGCCGAGGCCGCCAAGGCCGATGTAGGCGGCGATCGTCGCGGTGGCCACGACGAAGATCGCGGCGGTGCGGAGGCCGACCAGGATCAGCGGCATCGCGATCGGCACCTCCACCCTGATGGCCTGCTGCCACGGCGTCATGCCCATGCCCTTGGCCGCGTCCTTGACGTCGGCGTCCACGCCCGCCACCCCCTCGGCGACATTGACCAGAATCGGCGGGATCGCCAGCACGACGAGCGGGAGCAGCCAGGTCAGCGTCGAGAACCCGAGGTAGACGGCGAGCAGGATCAGCAGGCCGAGGGTGGGGATGGCCCGCCAGGCGTTGGCCAGGTTGACGACGACGACCGCGCCGCGGCCGGTGTGGCCGATCACCACCCCGGCGGGGACGGCGATCAGCGCGGCGATCAGCAGCGGCAGGGCGCTGTAGCCGAGCTGCGCGACGATCTGCTGCGGGATGCTGCCGGACCCGTGCCAGTTGGCGGACGTGGTCACCCAGTCCCACGCATAGGAGAAGAAGCTCATGCGCTGTGCTCCTTCATGGGCCGACCCGTCATGCCCGGTTCCTGGTGACCGCCCACGGCGGGACCGCCCGGCTCCGGGTAGACGCCCACGGCGTGAGCGCCCGTCGCAGGCCGACCAGGATCAGGTCGCAGAGCAGGGCGAGCACGATGATCAGGAAGAGGCCAACGTAAATCTCGGTTGGGAACGACCGCTGCAGCCCGTCGACGAACAGGTAACCGAGGCTGGACACCCCGATCAGCTGGCCGATCGTGGCCAGGCTGATGCTCGACACCACGGCGACCCGCAGCCCGGCGATGATCACCGGGACCGCGAGCGGCAGCTCGACGGTGATCAGGCGGCGCAGCGGGCCGTACCCCATGGCCGTCGCCGCCTGGCTTACCGGCGCGGGCACCGCGCGCAGTCCCGCCACCACGTTGGGCACGATGACGCAGAGCGAGTATGCCGTCAGCGCGATGACCACCGGCGTGTTGGTCAGCCCGTACGCCGGGATCAGCGCGATGAACAAGGCGAGCGCGGGGATAGCGTAAACCACGTTGATGACAGTCAGCAGCGGCGGCCAGAACCATCGCCAGCGCGCGGCCACGATTCCCAGCGGCACCGCGATGGCGAGGCCGAGCAGCGGCGACACCACACCGAGGAAGGCATTCGCCCTGGTCAGCTGCCAGATAAGCGACCAGTTGCTGGGAATCCAGGACCACATCATGGCGCCGCTCCGGCGGACGCGTCATCCGCCTCCCGCGCCGCCTGGACCGCGGCCCGCAATTGGTCGAAGGACGCCACGCCGAGCACCTGCCCGCCGGAGTCCACGCCGATCGCCTGGCCGGCGGGCGAGAGCACCGCCGCGTCGAGCGCCGCCCGCAGCGAGTCGCCTCCCACGGCGAACGTGTGCCCGAAGCCGTCCGCCGGAACGTCGCCGAGCCGGGTCCCACCATCCAGCCGGGCCAGCCGGTCGGCCGCGACCCACCCGCGCGGCCTGCGGTCGTCACCCGCGCCGACGACGAGAATCCACGGTTCCCCGCTAGTCAGCGCCGACGCCGCCGTCGCGTCCGCGGGCAGCACGGGCCCGGCCGACAGCGGCACCCTGTCCGCCGGGAAGAACGACAGCCGCCTGATCCCCCGGTCGAACCCGACGAACCCGGCGACGTAATCGTCGGCGGGCTCGCCCAGCAGCCGTTCCGGCGGCCCGACCTGGGCCAGCGTCCCGTGCGGATGGTAGAGCGCCACCAGGTCGCCGACCTTGATGGCCTCCTCGATGTCGTGCGTGACCAGCAGGATCGTCTTGCGCAGCTCCCGCTGGAGCGCGATCAGCTGGTCCTGCAGCGACCCCCTGACCACCGGGTCGACCGCGCTGAAGGGCTCGTCCATGAGCAGTACGGGCGGGTCGGCGGCGAGCGCGCGGGCGACGCCGACCCGTTGCTGCTGCCCGCCGGAGAGCTGGTGCGGGTACCGGCGGGCGAGCGCCTGGTCGAGGCCGACGAGGTCAAGCAGTTCCCTGGCCCGGGCGCGCGCCTTGGGGCGCCGCCAGCCGTTGAGCACCGGGACGGTGGCGATGTTGTCCTCGATGGTGCGGTGCGGGAACAGCCCGGTCTGCTGGATCACGTACCCGATTCCCCGCCGCAACTGAGCCGGGTGCTGCGCCCTGATATCGTCGCCGTTCAGCAGGATGCGCCCCTGCGAAGGCTCGATCAGCCGGTTGACCATCCGCAGCGACGTGGTTTTCCCGCACCCGCTCGGGCCGACCAGGACCATGGTCTCGCCATCGGGCACGTCAAGGCTGAGCGCGTCAACGGCGACCGTCCCGTCGGGATACCGTTTCGTCACGCTTTCGAACGTGATCAATCGACGCCTTTCGCTGCCCCCGGCCAGATCATCCCCTTACCTTACAGTTTCCCACTCACTCACTAGGGATTAACTCTGTGCCGTTTAGATAACAACGCGACACGTTGTGTATCCGATTTGAACTCCTTCTCGCGCAGTGACGCAAGCATGCTGATGTGCGAGTATCTGGATGACGGCTCGCACAGCAGCCTCATCAGTCGTACTGCGACGCCTGCAGGGTGTAGAGCTCGGCGTACTGCCCGTCGCGGGCCATCAGGTCCGCATGCGTCCCCGCCTCGGCCACCTGGCCGCGGGCGAGCACGTAGATCCGGCCGGGCTGCCGGAATGTGCGGGTCTGCGACGATCGGGCTAACGGATATAGGCCGCATTAACGGGCCGTTGCTCCGCCCCCCAGGCCCATTGCTGCCTGCGGGGCGAAAACACGCTCTCGTTACTCATCCGCTTGATGGTCTTGCTTGGCGCGGACCCGCCCGCCGGCCCGCCCAGGTAAGAGCGGCTCATCCTCCTGAAGCCGGCTGCCGGCCGAACCCCCAGTCGAGCATGGAAGCCGCGTCGGAGGCCGCGGCGCCCAGCCCGGCTGGGGACGACGATGAATCGAGCACGACGCCGATCAGCTCCCGGCCGCCGCGCTCTGCGGAGAACAGCAGGCAGTCGCCGGCCGCGGCGGTGAACCCGGTCTTGATCCCGGTCACGCCGGCAAAGTGCCCGAGCAGCGGGTTGAGGTTCCGCCAGACGTGCGCTTGGTGGTCGCGGGTGCCCGCCAGCCGGTAGGCGCTCGTGGCGACGATCTCGCGGAACAGCGGCAGCCGCATCGCGTCGCGCCCCAGGCTCACCAGGTCGCGCGCGGTGGAGTACGTGCTGTACTCGCCCGGGTCCGGGAGCCCGCTGAAGTCGGAGAAATGCGTCTTCGACAGGCGGAGCTTGCGCGCCATCGCGTTCATCTCGGCGATGAACGCCGCCGGGTGCCCATGCCCGTACGCGCTGGCGAGGGTGTAGGCGGCGTCGCAGCCGGATGGCAGCAGCAGCGCGTACAGGAGCTGGAGCGCGGTCAGCTTCTCCCCCGGCACCAGGCCGGCGGTGGACGCGTCGTAGGCGCGGTCGTAGCCGATGATGCCGCTGGGCACGGTGATGAGCCGGTTGAGGTGGCCGGCCTCGATGACGACGTACGCGGTCATCACCTTGGTGATCGACCCCATCGGCCGCTCGGTGACCGACGACTGGGACCAGAGGTCCTGGCCGGTCGCCTCGTTAGCCAGCTCGGCCCATGGCGCCCGCACCCCGACCGGACCGGCGGCCCGTGCGCTCCGGGCGCTCGCGGCCCGCGCGGCCGGGCCAACCGCTAGGATCAATACCGCGACCATCCCCGCGACTACGGTGGACGCGGCCAACCGGCCGGTGATCCGCATCTGACCCCCTTTTGCACGTCCGGACGCAGCTAAACGCATTGTGTCAGGGCAGGCCCCCAGGGGCGGTAGGTTGCGATTGAATTTCTTACGGACGGGTAGCTGGCTGCGTCCAGAACGCGCCTGCTAGCCCGTTCGGATGGCGAGCGCGGGTGTGCCGGGCTAGCCTGTCTGGGACACCCGAAAGGGATGCGATGGTCAGTATGGATGGTTCGTGGTGCCCGTCCTGCGGGTACTCGGTGCAGCCGGGAACGCAGTTCTGCGCCAGCTGCGGGCAGCAGCCCGCTGCCCCGGTCGGCGCTGCCCCGGCGCAGCCGCCAACGGTAACCACGCAGTCACCGCCGATGGGCCGCCAGCCGCTCTCCGCGACGCCGATGATGCCGATGCCGCCGCAGGGCGCGCAGAACGGCCCGCCGCCGCCGCCGACGGACAGCCGGCTCCCGTGGCCGCCCCCGCCGGGCGGCGCGCCGACCCCCGGCTGGCCGGACGGTCCGGACGGTCCGGGTGGCCCGGGTGGCCCGGGTGGCCCGCAGGCGTCCCGGGGTGGCGGCCAGCCTCCCGGTGGTCCGCCGTCGCCTCAGACCCCGCCTGCGGAGTCCCGGTTGTCCGACACGATGGATCGGATGCTGCGCCCCCAGGGCCTGTTCCAGAACCCGTGGCAGCAGCCGTGGGCCACTCCTCCCGTCAACGGGGGCAGGCCGGCCGGAGGCCCCCCGCCACCGCCGCCGGGAGGCGGGTCCTACCAGGGCGGGGGCCAGTACCCCGCGGGCAACCCGCCTCAGCCTCATCACACGGAAGCACTGGCGCAGCCGGGCGTGGGATACCCGGGTGGCGGCCCGGCTACCCCGGCAGGCCAGTACCCGCCTGGCCAGTACGGCCAGGGGCAGTATCAGCCTGGCCTGGACGCGCCGGGGCAGTACGGACCCGGGCAGTACGGGCAGGGCCAGTACCCAGCCGACCAGTACGCCACCGGCCAGTACGGACCGGGCGGGCAGTACGGTCCGCCTGGGCTGTACGGGCCCGGCGGGCAGTACGGCCCGGACGGGACACCGATCGCCGACCAGAAGCGGCCGCTGACCTTCGGCAAGATCACCCTGCCGAGAAGCCCGCTAGTGCCGACCATCGCAGTCGCCGCCCTGGTGGTCATCGCGGTCACGGCGCTCGTGCTCTCCTCGAGCAGCAGCCCCGGCTCGTCGCCCGGCACGGCCGCCGGCGGTGCCACATCGACGGCGAAATCGTCCGCGAATGCCTCGGGCGGCGCAGCGCAGCCGCAGGCGGCGAAGGCTCTGTCGGGGCTGCTCGCGCAGAGCGGCACCGACCGCACCAACGTCATTGACGCGTACTCCAACGTGCAAGACTGCGGCAAAAACCTCACCCAGGACGCGCAGATCTTCAGGGCCGATGCCGAGAACAGGCGCTCGCTGCTGGCGAAGCTCACGGTGATGCCGGATCGGTCCGCGCTGTCGAGCGCCATGCTCAGCGACCTGACCAGCGGCTGGGAGGCGTCGGCGACGGTGGACGACGACCTTGCCAAGTGGGCGGACGCGGCGGCCGGCCACTGCAAGGGCGGGGACATGAACAACCCCAACCTGAAGGCTTCGCTCGCATACGACGGAGCGGCCACCGACGGGAAGGTGGCGTTCACGGAACTGTGGAACCCCCTCGCCCGCAAGGACGGCCTGCCAACCTACCAGAACACCCAGATCTAGGCCTACTGACCGGCCCTCTCCCGTTCATCGCGCTTTCCGTGCACCGCGCTTTCCGTGCACCGCGCCGGGGCGCTTCTTGCTGTTATCCGCCCCACCCGCCGCCGCGGGCTTAGCGGTCGGCTTACCGGTGCCGCCGCGGGCGGCGCCGGCCGGGGCACGCAGCGGGGAGGCGCTGCCCTGCCCGCGATGGCCGTGGCCGCCAATGTGCCTGGCGCCAGCCCTGCTTACCCCAGTCCCCGCATGCCCGCCGGGAACCGTCACGCCCGCCGGCGCGATCGACGCCGCGGGACCCGGACTCGATCTAGTCCCCCCGCCGAGCGTCGCGGCGAACGCGCCGAGGCCGCCGAGCAGTGCACAGACAGCCACGACGGCGATCACGGCAGGGGCGATCCGCCCCTGCCCGTCCGAGCCGGCCTGCTCGCAGGGAGGCGCATCCACCAACAGCGCTTCACGCGCGGTCAACGCCAACGGGGAGCGCTGCCGCGTCGGCTCCGTTCCGCTGGAATCCGACGCGGAATCCCCCGTGTGCTCAACTCCTAGCGACGCGGGGATCCGAATCACGCGCGTGGCCGGCGGTTCGGCCGATTCCGGTGATCCGCTTGCCCCCGGCCAGGCCGGTCCCGGCGACGGCGCTGCACCTGGTGCGCCAGCTCCGGCCGGGGCGGTTCCTATACCCGCTGATGCAGCGCCCGGCGGAATCAATTTCACCGTTGGCGTACCCGCCGCCCCGGATGGCGCCGCACACGGCGCCTCAGATGTCGTCGGCGTTCCCGACGGCATCTGACCGCTGGCGTGTTCGGCCGACTCGTCCGGCTCGTCCGGCTCGTCCGGCTCGTCCGGCGGCAGCGGCGGTTCCGCCCACGGTGACCTCGCTGACTTCGGCGCCCAGGTGAGCCGGACCGGTCCCGGCGACCACGGCTCCCCCGATGTCCCCGATGACCAAGGCGTACGCCAGCGACGGCGGCCGAACACAGTCCCCCCGATCTCCTCCCTCAACTTGACCAGCACAGCCAAGCCTCACGAGTTCCCTCTCGCTGTTCTTTGCCACCACCCGCCCCAGCTAACCCGCGCCAAATCCCAAATCACCGCATTTCCCTCTCGCCCGACCAGACTTCATATCCGTTTGAGGCCTTTAATCAGTAGGTGCATTTCAATCCAGCTTCATATCAGTTTCTGCTCCATATTTCGGACATATCGGGCCTAAAAATGGTCAAAACCGATAGGAAGACGTATAAAGTGGTTATAAGTGATTAGGAAGCCGAGGCCAAGGTAGGCCGTGGACCGCGGCACTCGTCGTTTTGCCGGCTGGACAGTTAGGATGCATGGCCATGGCGGGAATTGTGCTGCGCGTCCGGCTCATCGGCGGCGATCACCTGGACGTCGGGTACGAGGAACCTGGAACGGCCGACGCGGACGAGGTCACCGAGCATGTCATCTCGGCGCTCGCCCAGGACTCCGGCCTGCTTCGCGCCAGCCACGGTGACCGGCTCGTCGTGCTCTTCGGCCGGGGCGTCGCCGCCATTGAGGTGGCACCTCGCGGCGCGGTCCTCTGACTGGCATCCGCCCTCGACGCCACGGGACCGGTCGGCGCCTCCGGGCCGTCCGCGGTAATCAGCGCATCGCCGTCCAGACGAGGGATGACAGCTGGCTGACGGTGTCGATGCCGTACTGCTCGTCCGGGTTGCCGGTGGTGAGCACGGAGATGAGGTAGTCACGGCCCTCGCCGGATACCCAGCCCTCGCTGTTGATCTGCCAGTCGGTGTCGGCGTTATTCAGCGGGAGCCAGCCGTTCTTCAAAGCCACCGTCACACCCGCAGGGACGCCGCCGCTGACACCCCACGCCTGGTCGGGCGTCACGTTCTCCAGCAGCGACAGCGCATAGCTCCGCTCGCCCGAAGTCAGCAGCGGGCTCGGCAGGATGATCCGCTTAAGCAGCGTGATCTGGTCGTACGGGACGGTAGTGGTCAGCCCCCAGCCGGGCCAGGGAAAGCCGAGGCAGTCAACGCACGGCGACGGCGTGGTCCTGGTCAGCCCGGCCTTCGCGTTGTAGGCCGCAAGCCCGGCAGTTCCCCCGGCGGCGTACCAGAGGGCAGTGGCCGCGTCGTTGTCGCTGTCCTCGATCATCTGCTGCGCAAGGGCCTGGCCATCCGCCGGCAACCCAGCGCCGTCGCCCCGGTTAAGCAGGGTCTCCAGGATGTCAACCTTCACTACGGACGCCGCATCCTGCGCAGGCCCATCCCCAAGCCGCCACGACTGCCCCGTCCGCACATCGTAAACAGCCGCAAGCACGGTCCCCGCCCGACCCGCCAGGTACCCGTCCACCGTCGCCGAGAACGGATCCGCATGCCGCGGCCCCGTGCCCTCCCCAGCCCCCCCGGCCGACGTCCCCGGCAACGCCGCTGCGTCCGACATCCCAACCCCCGATGCCGCCGGCGCAGCAGACGACGACCCAACCGACGCCGCCGAACGCGAGCCGTCCCCCGCTCCCGCCAACCCCGGAGATCCCCCCGACCCCCCACAAGCCGCCACGGCAAGCGCAACCACTGCGCCCCCGGTAACCGCCACCACCGCCAACGCCCGCCGCCCACCCAAAGCGCCAGGCGTCACAGCCCCTCCTCCACCGGCCGAGTCCCCTCATATCGGGCAATCGGCCCAGTCTAGAGGCACGTCGCAACCGTTACCGCGCGCGTCGGTCCGGTAAACGGAGGCCGCGGTCCAACCCGACGGCAGGAATGGGGACTAGCCACGCTACGGCTACGCGTCATCCGCGTTCGCCGGAGTGATGGCGGCACTGCGGAGGTGGTCGGCGGGGCCGCCCGCGGCGGCCACGCCGCGCAGCAGATACGCCGAGTGGAGCAGATCCGGGTGGGCCTTCAGCTCGGCGGCGGCGCCGGAGTAACGGAGCACGCCGCCCTCCATCAGGTGCGCGCTTGTCGCCAGTGACAGCGCCACGGCGGCGAACTGCTCGATCAGCAGCACGCCGATACCGGAGTCGACGAGGGCGCGGATCACCGGGATGAGCTGGCTGACGATCACCGGGGCGAGGCCGAGGGAGAGCTCGTCGATGAGGATGTACTTCGGCTGGGAGACGAGCGCCTGCGCGAGCACCACCATCTGCTGCTCGCCGCCGGAGAGCAACCGGGCTTGCACGGTGAGCCGCTGGCCCAGCCGCGGGAACAGCTCGAGGGCGCGGGCGCGCCCCTCGGCCGCCGCCTGCTTGGACAGCGCGTAGGTGGCCACCTTGATGTTGTCGTCGACCGACAGGTCGGGAAGCAGGCGGCGGCCCTCGGGCACGATCGCCACGCCGGCGGCGCGGATCTTCTCCGGGCGTCTGCCCGCCAGTTCGAGGCCGTCGAGCGACACCGACCCCGGGCGCGGGCGGAGCACCCCGCCGACGGCGAGGACCAGGGACGACTTGCCGGCCCCGTTCGGGCCGAGCAGCGCGGTCACCTCGCCGGCGGGCACGCTGATCGACACATCCTTGACGACCGGGCGGCCGCCGCGCTCAATGGTGATGTCGATGAGTTCAAGCGATGACATGCTGTGCCTCCCGCGTGCTCCGAGGCTCGCTCATCCCATCACACCTCCGCCGTGCCAAGGTAGGCGCGCATCACGTGCTCGTCCCGCAGCACCGCCGCGGTTGGTCCCGATGCGATTAGCCTGCCGAAGTCGAGCACCGCGGCCGTCGCGCAGACCGCGGAGACCAGCGCCATGTCGTGATCGACGAGGATCGTCAGCGCCCCGGTCTGCGCCGGTATCCCGCGGATCACCGAGGTGAGGTGGGCAGTCTCCTCGTCGGGCAGGCCGGCCGCTGGCTCGTCGAGCAGGATCAGCCGGGGCCTGCCGGTGACGGCGCGGGCGACCTCGACGAGACGGCGCTGGCCGGCGGTGAGCGAGCCGACCTTCGCCCACGGCGAGATGCCGCCGCCGACGAACACGATCGAGGCAAGCACGTCCTCGCGGCGCGCCGCGCCGCGCAACCGGGAGTGGATCATCGCCACGTTGTCGTAGACGGTCAGGTCGGAGATCGCCTGCTCGGTCTGGAACGTGCGGCGCACCCCCCAGCGGGCGCGGCGGTAGTGCGTCATCCGCAGCAGGTTCTCGTCGAACGCGCTGACCGTGCCGGACGCCGGGCGGACGAACCCGGACAGCACGTTGAAGAAGGTGGTCTTGCCCGCGCCGTTCGGGCCGATGAGCCCGCACACGCCGCGGTCGAACGTCAGGCTCATGCCGTCAAGCGAGGCGACGCCGCCGTACCTGACGGTGAGGTCCTTGACCTCGATCACGCTCCGCCACCGCCCTGCTTAACGGGTTCGGAAGCCGGCGCGGGATGCCGCCACAGCCGGCTGACCAGCCCGTACAGCCGCTTCATGTCCTTGGGGAACTGGTCGGCGATGCCGCCGGGCGCGGTGGCGAGCACCTGCATGACGCCGACGCCGAACAAGATGATCAGCCAGTCGTTCGACACCCCCGGATCTGCAGCACAGCGGGCAGGAACGCCTGCAGGAACCCGGCGATCACCGCGCCGACGAGGCTGAACGCGCCGCCCATGAGCACGACCGCGAGCAGGCTGATCGAGTTCTGGATCGGGAAGTCGATCGAGTACAGCGAGCCGTCCGCGCCTGCCAGCAGCCCGCCGGCCACCCGGTGACGAACGCCGACAGCGACAGTGCCCAGAGCTTGTAGTCGTGGTGTTGATGCCTGCCGCCAGGGCCGCGGGCTCGCTCTGCCTGATCGCCGCCCAGGCCCGGCCGGGCCGGGTCCGCAGGTGGACGAAGACGAGCAGGAACATCACGATCGCGACGACGACGGAGAACCGGTAGAACGCCGGGTCGGCGCCGGCGAACGACGGGCGCCTGATCGTGCGGGATGTGCAGCTGAGTTCGCCGTCGTACCCGGTGAAGCCGCCGCCGCCGTTCGGGAAGTTGAGCGTCGCCTGCACCACGGTCACGGCGCCGGCCAGCATCAGCGTGATCAGCGCGAAGTAGAGGCCGCGGAGCCGGAGCGCGGGCAGCGTGATCAGCGAGCCGATGACCGCCGTGACCAGCCCTGCCTCGATCAGCACTAGGACGAACGGCTGGCTGGTCGCGAACAGCAGCCGCGCGGCGACCCACGCGCCGATGGTAAGCACCGCGAGCTGACCGAGGGAGAACAGGCCGACGCGGCCGACGAGCAGGCCGAGCCCGAGCGTGACGATCGAGTAGATCGCCACCTGGGTCATCGTGTCGGTGTAGTACGCGGTCATCAGCGGCGGCAGCGCGAAGATGGCGAGCAGTAGCAGCACCGCGATGATGCTCGCCCTGGTCAGCGAGCGGCGGTCGAGCAGTGGGGGGCGGGAGGGGGCGGCGGGCGCCTTGGGCCCAGCGGTGTCGATCACCGGCTTACCCCTCCTCGCGGGACCGCGTCATGAGCTGTCCTCTGGACATGACGAGCAGCGCGATCGCGGCGAGCACGAACGGGGTCATGTCCTGGTACTGGGTGATCTGCGTGATCGGGGTGATCAGGTCGTGCACGAGGCCGATCACGATCGCCGCGACGAATGTGACGCTGATCGAGCGCAGCTGGGCGATCAGCGCGGCGGCGAGCGAGGAGATCAGCGACGGTGAAGGTGAGCGTGGTGTCGTCGAGCGCGGCCAGGTCGGCGAGCAGGATTCCGGCGATGCCCGCGAGCAGCCCGCAGCCAAGCCACGCGGCGGCCTCGACCCGGCGGATCGGGACGCCGAGCGTCGCCGGTGATCTCCCGGTCGTTGGCCATCGCGCGCATCGCGGTGCCCAGCTTGGAGAAACGCAGGAACGCGCCGGTGACGGCCGTGATGACCACGCCCGCCGCGAGCGCGATCACCGACGTCCAGTTGACTTGGACCTGCCCGACCATGAACCCGCCGCTGTCCGGTGGGCAGCGTGATCGACCGTGATTGGCCGCCGCTGCTGGACCAGACCAGATCCATCAGGCCGAACAGCACGAGCGCGAGGCCAAGCGTGGACACCGCCTGGACGAGCGGGCCGCGCCCGGCTAGGGCCGGGCCGAAGACCAGCCCGTAGCCGAGCGTCACCGCGCCGCCGAACAGGAGGCAGACGATCCAGGACGCCCAGCCGGGCCAGCCGTCCTGCTGGATCCTGCCAGGCGAGAAAGGCCCCCATCCCACCGACCGCGCCGAACGCCAGGTAGAGCACGCCCGTCGCGCGGTAGAGGACGACCAGCCCCACCCCGGACAGGGCATATACCCCGCCCAGAGCGAGACCGGAGACGATGAAGGGCTGGAAATCAGACCAGCTCGGCATCTGACTTGTTCAATCCTTTCATCCTTGTGCGGTGGATTAGGAGACCATGGGCGCGGTGCCGCGATCGCTCGGTAGGCGGCGATCTGCGGGTCGACGGGCGAAGATGAGCGTGCACCCCTGGGCCTGGACGAAATGGCCATTGTCCGGCGTGACCGTGTAATCCATGTTATTCGGGATGTGCTCGGAGTAGTTGCCGTAGGTGAAGCCCTGGCAGAGCAGGCCAGTGTTGTAGTTGGAGAGGCGCTTGAGCGCCGCGCTCACGCTGGCGATCGTGTAAGGCCCGGTGATCGACTCGAGCGCGTGGGTGGCGGTCTCGCCGATCACGAACCCCATCTCGCTGAAAGAGCCGACGCCGCCGGAGACGTTGGAGCCGTACTGCCTGAGAATGGCGTCGTAAAGCTGGGCGGTGGCGCTGGTGTTTCCGTCGAGCGGGGTCAGCTCGGCGTTGACGAACAGCTTGTCATTCCATTTCGACCCGAGCTCGGTGGCCAGGAAGTCGGTGTTGCACGGGGTCGAGCAGGCCCAGTACTTGACCCGGTCCTCCAGGTTGAGCTTCTGCGCGGCCTGCAGGATCACCAGTGCCTCGGGCGGGGTGAAGTTGAGCACCACCGCGCCCGATCGGCCCGGCCGCGTCGACCAGCTTGATGGCGACCGAGTCGGCGCTGGTGATCGGCACGTTCTCGGTGTAGTCGCTGATCGGCACCTTCGACGCCGCCGCGATGGCGCTCGGGCCCGGCCGCGATGTAGCCGGTGCCCGGCACGTTCGACTGGTCGAAGGCGATCTTGGTAGCGCCCTTGGAGATGACGTACGAGGTCGCGCCGTCGCGAGGAGTACCGCGGGCCCATGTTGACCGAGGCGGTGTTCGGGGTGGACCAGCACTCCGGGTCGATTCCGGCGCCGAGCACGTCGATGCCCACGCTCTTCCAGTACGCGCTGTCGACCGCGCACTCGATGAGCGAGCTGTTGCCGACGATGCCGACCACGTGGTCGCTGGTCACCAGCTGCTTGGCCAGCGAGGCGATCTGCGACGGATTGGTCTGCTCGGTCTCCGCGAAGTACCTGACCGGGTGCCCGTTGATGCCGCCGTTGGCGTTCACGCAGTTGAAGTAGGCGGCGGTCATGTTCTGGATGTCGCTGAAGTCGGTGGCGGTCTGCTTGGTGTCGATCGACCCGAGGTTGATCGGCGTACCGGTCGCCGCCACTCCCGGCTTGGTGCCGCAGGCGGAGGCGGAGACGGCCGCGACGTGGCTTGCGCGGCGGCGCCGAGCGGCGCGCTCGCGGCGGTCGAGGAAGAAGCAGTCGAGGAGCTTGAGCTACAGCCGGCCACGACGCCGAGGGTGACCGCCGCGACAACAGCGGCGGCCGTCCGCGTCCTTCCGTGGAAGGGACTATTCATGTGCTCTGCCTTCTCTTAACTATCAGAAATAGTCATTGTCTTCCGAACGGACGCGTTTCTCCGCAGTTCGAGTGATGCGTTCCGCCCAGGGAGGCAGGCAAAAGAAATCCCGTTGACCAGCCCATAGGGTAAACGGTGCCTCTTTGCACTGCGTTTTGAGATGTTCCACAGGTGCCAGCTATCGAGTAGTTATTCTGGACTATGGATCATGGCGCGGGCGGCGGAGGATGGGTGGCGGAGAACGGCTTCATCGCGTTTCCCTCTGATCACGGCTCGCCCTGATGGGGCTGGAGCTAACTAATGGTGACGTTCGCACGGCCGGTGACCGGTAATAACCGCGCCAGACCCCTAACCGATGGGTCCCAATTTTGCCGCCGATCACAAATGTTCGCAAGAGGGATTGCCAAAACCACTGAGCGTGCCCCGTGGTTGTGGCAGCGATGGGCCTATGACCCCCTCATGTCACAACCACGGGGTGAGGTATTGCCGATGACCGCGCCGGAAGGCGGCCGTAACGAAGGGGCCGTGGCTATTTAGTTAGTTAGGCCAGGCCCGCTTGGGTACGGAGCTGGTCGGCCTTGTCCGTGCGCTCCCAGGTGAAGGAGTCGCCGGCCCGGCCGAAGTGGCCGTAGGCCGCGGTCGGCTGGTAGACCGGGCGGCGCAGCTCCAGGTCGCGCAGGATCGCGCCAGGGCGGAGGTCGAAGTTCTCGGTGACCAGCAGGGCGATGGCCGCGCGGGAGATCTTCTCGGTGCCGAAGGTCTCGATCAGCAGCGAGAGCGGACGCGCCACGCCGATCGCGTAGGCCACCTGGACCTCGGCGCGGCCGGCGAGGCCGGCGGCGACGATGTTCTTTGCCACGTAGCGCGCGGCGTAGGCCGCCGAGCGGTCCACCTTGGACGGGTCCTTGCCGGAGAACGCGCCGCCGCCGTGGCGCGCGAACCCGCCGTAGGTGTCGACGATGATCTTGCGCCCGGTGAGTCCGGTGTCGCCGACCGGGCCGCCGATCACGAACCGGCCGGTCGGGTTGACGTAGAACTCGCCCTTGAGCCGGTCGAGGTCGTACAGGTCCTGCGGGAGCGTCTGCAGGACCACCTCTTCCCACAGCGCCTCAGGCAGCTTCGACTCCACGCCGTCCTGGTGCTGGGTGGAGATCAGCACCTTCTCGATCTCCACCGGCTTGCCGGCGTCGTCGTAGCGGACCGTCACCTGGGTCTTGCCGTCCGGCCGCAGATAGGGCAGCAGGCCGGAGTGGCGGACGTCGGAGAGCCTCTTGGACATCTTGTGCGCGAGCATGATCGGCATCGGCATGTACTCGGGCGTCTCGTTGGTCGCGTACCCGAACATCATGCCCTGGTCGCCGGCGCCGATCCGGTCGAGCGGATCCTCCGAGCCGCCGATCCGGCCCTCGTGCGCGGTGTCCACGCCCTGGGCGATGTCCGGCGACTGACGGTCCATGGCGACCACCACGCCGACCGCGTTGCCGTCGAAGAAGTACTCGCCGTTGTCATAGCCGATGTCGCAGACCACCTTCCGCGCGATCGCCGCGTAGTCGATCGTCGACGCGGTGGTGATCTCGCCCGCCACCACGATCAGGCCCGTGGTCAGCAGGGTCTCGCACGCCACCCGGGAGTACGGGTCGCCGGCCAGGGCGGCGTCCACGACGGCGTCGGAGATCTGGTCGGCGATCTTGTCCGGGTGGCCCTCCGTCACCGACTCGGAAGTGAAGAGGAATCCGCTATCCATTGCTGTCTCCTGTTCGCTGGGAGCCTGAGAATCGGGAGTCACCGTCTCCCGAGGCGAGAGAGGGGAACTGTTGGTGCCGCGCCAGATACCATAGCGCGGAGTTTGCGCCGTGCCACCTCGGACTCGACGGGTGCCGCCGACGACCAGCGCGTTGGCCTTAGGATTGCTCGCAAATGAGCGCCGTTCTGACAGCCAAGGGTCTCACCGCCGGGCACGGGCCCCACGTCCTCTTCTCCGAGCTGGACCTGACGGTCGCGCCCGGGGAGGTCACCGGCCTCGTCGGGGTGAACGGCGCCGGCAAGTCGACCCTGCTGCGCCTGCTGGCCGGCCTCGACGGCAGCGCGCTCGCGCAGGGGTCGGTCATGCTCAGCCCGCCGACCGCCACCGTCGGGTACCTGCCGCAGGAGCCGGACCGGCGCGCGGACGAGAACGTGGCCGCCTTCCTCGCCCGGCGCGCCGGCGTGGCGCAGGCGCAGTTGAACCTGGACGAGGCCACCGAGGCACTGGCCGCGGGCGCGACGGGCGCCGACGACGCCTACGCGACCGCGCTCGACCGGTGGCTGAGCCTGGGCGGCGCCGACCTGGAGGAGCGGTCCGCGAAGGTCATCACCACCCTCGGTCTGCGGGTGGAGCTTGACCGGCCGATGACCGGGCTCTCCGGCGGCCAGGCGGCCCGGGCGGGCCTGGCCTCCCTGCTGCTCTCCCGCTACGACGTCTTCCTGCTCGACGAGCCGACCAACGACCTGGACATCGGCGGGCTCGAGATCCTCGAGGACTTCGTCCGCAAGCTGCGCGCGGCGACCGTGCTCGTGAGCCACGACCGCGCGTTCCTCGAAGCCACGGTCGACCGGGTGCTCGAACTCGACCTGGCCCAGCAGCAGACGCGCCTGTTCGGCGGCGGGTACGCGGGCTACCTGGAGGAGCGCGAGACGGCGCGGCGGCACGCCCGCGAGAACTACGAGCGGTACGCGGAGACCAAGGCCGAGCTTGAGGCCCGGCGGCGCACCCAGATCGGCTGGGCCGACAAGGGCGTCCGCGAAGCGAAGTCCAAGGCGGCAGACAACGACAAGCACCGGGTCCAGGCGCAGGTCGCCCGGTCGGAGAAGCTGGCGGGCAAGGTCAAGGCCACCGAGCGGATGATCGGCCGGCTGGAGGTGGCCGAGGAGCCGCGCAAGGAGTGGCAACTGCAGATGGAGATAGCCGCCGCGCCGCGCTCCGGCTCGGTGGCCGCCGTCATGCGCGAGGCCGTCATCGACCGCGGCGCGTTCCGTCTCGGCCCGGTCAGCCTGCAGATCGACTGGGCCGACCGGGTCACGGTGACGGGGCCGAACGGCGCGGGCAAGTCGTCGCTCATCGACGCGCTGCTCGGCCGGATTCCGCTGACGTCGGGCCAGGCCTGGCTGGGCGCCGGCATCATGATCGGCGAGGTCGACCAGGCCCGCAGCCTGTTCCGCGGCGGGCAGCCGCTGCTTGACGCGTTCGCGGCCCAGGTTCCCGACCTGGTTCCGGCCGAGGCGAGGACCCTGCTGGCGAAGTACGGGCTCAAGGCCGACCACGTCAGGCGCCCGGCGGGCAGCCTGTCCCCCGGCGAGCGCACCCGCGCCGGGCTTGCCCTGCTGCAGGCGCGCGGGGTGAACCTGCTCATCCTCGACGAGCCGACCAACCACCTCGACCTGCCGGCCATCGAGCAGCTCGAATCGGCGCTAGACAGCTACCCCGGCACGTTCCTGCTGGTGACCCACGACCGCCGGATGCTGGAGAGTCTCTCGGTCAACCGCCACCTGGCCGTCGCCGAAGGCAAGGTCACCGAAGTGGTGTAACTCCCCCGACCGGCTCACGCCGTCGCGTTCCCAGACGAGCTCACGGCGCGGCGGCCACATCGCACGCGCACGCGCTTCTTGCTGTTATCTGACGAGGCCTGGGAGGGGTTCGCGCAGCGAACAGCGGCGCGGCGACCGCATCACCACAGAAGTGACAGTCCTCGCCTTATGCCTGAACTCAAGCTTTAGACATATCGGGCCACAAGCGTCTTTGTGTGCCCTTAGCGGTGGATATCACCGCTAAGGGCACACAATCATGCTTCCATCTCCGAGAACGGGCTGACGGCATGGCTCGGTCGCCACATTTCTTGCTGTTATCCATTCCCGTTGAGATCACTCTGCCGTTATCGTGTGTCGTTCGGGCATCGTGTGCCGTTCGGGTCGTATGGAGCCCCCAACGACACACGATCATGCTCCGAGCGCGCTGTCGGCGGGACGTTCAGGCGGTGTCGGGCAGCTGGCGTCGGGCGAACGAGAGCGGGTTGGCTCGCGGAGCGAGCCGTCCGGGCCGAAGTACGGGGGGTCGAGTACGGTCACCGACAGCTCCGCGGCCGCCGGGCGGGACGGCAGGCGGCAGGTGAACGGGGCGTCGCCGACTAGGACGTCCGCCTCCCAGCCGGCGCCGCTCGGCCGGGCCGCGGTCACCGTGCCGGTGACGACGAGCCCGCGGGTCTGGTCCGCGCCCGGCACCACGCGGTCCGGGTGCACCCCGGCGACCACATCGGACGCGCCCAGGCCGGATCGACTCGCGTTGCGCACCGGACCGGCCGGCACGAAGCCGAGGTACCCGACCAGTTCCGCGACCCGTCTCGAGGCCGGCCGCAGCACCACCTCGTCGGGCGCCCCCGTCTGCAGGATCGCGCCCCGGTCCATCACCAGCAGCCGGTCGGCGAAGGCCTGCGCGTCGGAGAGCTGATGGGTGACGAGAACCGACGGCACCGACCGCTGCGACGAAAGGTCCTTCACCAGCGCGGTCAGCGATCGGCGGAGCGCGGCGTCGAGCGACGCGAACGGCTCGTCGAACAGCAGCGCGTCGCAGTGCGCGAGCAGCAGGCGGCCGAGCGCCACCCGGTGCCGCTGCCCGCCTGAAAGCCGCGCGGGCATGGCCGCCAGCAGCCCGTCAATCCCGAGCGACGCGGCGATCTCGGCCAGTTCGCTCCCGCCCGCCCCCGAACGGCCGCCACCCGACCTCGGCCGACCGGCTGGCGCGCCTGCCGCGCCCGCCGGCTCACCCCCGGCGGAGCCCGGCCGAGCCGACCGCGAAGACCGGACCGCGCGTACGTCAGGTTGGCGCGCACCGTCAGGTGCGGGAACAGCCCCGGGTCCTGCCGCAGCAGCCCGACCCGGCGCAGCCACGGCGGCACCGCGACGGCCGGCGCGTCCGTCGACGTCAGCACCCGGCCGCCCAGCTCGACCCGCCCGCGCGCCGGGGCGACCAGGCCGGCGATCATCTCAAGCACGGTCGTCTTGCCCGCGCCGGACGGACCGAACAGCGCGACCCGCTCCCCGTCCGCCACGTCGAGCGCCGCCCGGACGGTGAAGTCGCGGCGGTCAGCCTCGGCGTCGACGCTCAGCACGCGCACTCCAGACGTAGGCGGCAAGCGGCAGCGGCAGCGCCACCACCAGCAGGACGAGGGCGTACGGCAGCGCGGTGTACAGCCCGGTCTGCTGCAGGGTGGTGAAGATCTGCATCGGGATGCCGAACGGATGGTAGGCGATGATCACCACGGCGCCGAAGGCCCCGATCGCCCGCGCCCACGCGACCGCCAGCGACATCGCCAGCCCGGGCGCGGCCAGCGGCAGCGTGATCCGCCGCAGCACCCGCGACGGGCGGTCACCGAGCAGCCCCGCCTGCTGTTCAAGGCTGGTGTCCACGCTGGCGAAGGCGGCCTGCGCGCCGAGCACGTAGTACGGCGCCGACTCGTACACCTCGGCGATCACCAGGGCGAGGAACGTGTTGGTGGCCGACTGGTGCAGCCAGCCGAGAATCGAGCCGATCCAGGTGTACGGGCCGACCATGAACACCAGCAGCAGCCCGATCACCAGCGGCGGCAGCAGCAGCGCGGACAGGATGCCCGCCTCCCAGACCCGCGGGAACGGCAGCCGGTCGCGCGCCAGCATCCATGCGAGCGGCGTGCAGAAGCAGATCAGCACCCCGAGCGTCACGGCCCCCGACTCCACCGACGTCACCAGCGGGTCCAGGTTCCCCGGCCCGGTCAGCGCGGCCCACAGGTCGCCGGGCGACATCCGGCCGATGAGCGTGATCACCGGGCCGAGGAGGGCAATCCAGATGACCGCCGCGCCCAGGATGGAGAAGCCAGCGGAGATGGAACGCACGCGTGCTCCGCGTCCTCCGCTACCGCTGCGCCGGAAACGGGGCGGCCCGGAACGGGGTCTATGCCCGTCCCGGACCGCCCCAGAAGAAGCGGCCTGCGGGCTAGGAGCCCAGCTCACTGAGGATGGCTGCGGGGACGGCGCTCTTGTCGCCGACGACCGTGGGCGTGATCAGCTTGAACCCCCCCGCCTTGTACTGCGCCAGTCCGGCCGACGACAGCGTGTAGGCGATGAACGCGGTCCCGGCCGGGGTCGGCGCGCCGATCTGCGTGATGTTAATGACCTGGGCGATCCGCTCTTGGTAGCGCCGTTTTCGAGCTTAACGGTTGCCGTTGCGTAGGTCGAGGCGAGCGCGGCGCTGCCGAGGTTGATCGCCGCCGGCAGCGGGATGTAGTCCAGGTGCAGCTCGATCGCCTGGGTGACGAACGCGCTGGACGCGTCGAGCTGGCCGGACTCGAGCGTGGAGTCGAGCGAGGACTCGGCGTAGATCTGGCTCGAGTTCGAGGTGCCGAAGTCGCTGGTGCCGAGGATCTTCGACACCGTGTCCGACGGCAGGTTGTAGTACTTCTGCGCGAGCTCCAGCATGTAGATGAAGTCACGGCCCTGCGGGTCGGTGTTCGGGTCGGTGCGGCCGAGCTTGAGCCCGGGGGTCTGCAGCAACGTCGAGAAGAGGGTGCCGAGCGGCTTCGAGCCGTCGGCGTAGGCCTTGAACTCGCTGGCGTACTTGGACTTCGGGTTGTACGCGATGACCATCGAGGTGCCGGCGTACGGGATGTACCACTTGGTGAACTTCGGCTCCAGCGGCGTGATGTTGTCGCTGCCGACCGACTCGAAGACGTTCGGGCTGATCTCGCCGGCCGCGATGTCGGACTCGAGCGTGCCGGAGGCGTTGCCGGTGCCGGAGAACCCCGCGCCGGTCGCGGCGGTGAAGGCGGGCTTCACGACGTTCTCGTTGAGGTACTCAAGGGACGAGGCGTACGCCACGTTCGCGGTGCCGGAGACGGCGGTCGAGCTGGCGGACGTTGACGCGGAGGCGGACGCGGTAGCCGACGCAGACGCGGCGGTCGACGAAGACGACGAAGACGAGCTGCTGCAGGCCGCGGCGGTCAGGCCGAGGCAGGCTATGCCAGCCACGACGGAGAACCGCCGGGCTGAGGTCCGGATATTAAGCATTCTCCGACGATAGCCAGCGCTAGTTGCGTAGCGCAACAACGCTAGACACGCGTCCGGCGCGCCATAATTCCTGTTCAGAGGGCTGTAACAGGATCGCAACTAACTGTTATTGGGATCTTTCTGTTATCATTATCTTGCTGTTATCTGCAGGTGCCAGGGGTAGAGCGCCCGGGCCGGCTGCCCTGCTGTTCGCCGCGTTCTACGCGTACCGCCGGGGAAGGCTGGGTCTGCCTCGGCCCGTGATTAGAGCGTCAGCCAGCCCGGTTAGCACGTCGGGCTCCGGTAGCGGACAACACGCTCGACCCCGGCATGGACGCCGAGGTGGTCGTCGAGGTCGAGGCCGGGAGCGCGTTCGCCGCCGCGGGCGCCTGAAGCGCGGTCAGTGCGGCGCCGCTACCAGGCCGTTCGTACGCGGTGATGACGAGCTGTACCCGGTCCCTGGCACCGAGCTTGGCCAGCAGCCGGGCCACGTGCGTCTTGACGGTGCCTGCGCTGATGTACAAGGCGGCGGCGATCTCGGCGTTGGACATCCCGAGGCCGACCAGCCTGACCACCTCGCGTTCACGGTCGGTGATCCGGTTAGCTCGCGGGGCTTGCGGCCGGGACGGGGCCGTCCGGCGAACTACCGCGATCAAACGGCGGGTGACGCCGGGCGCGATGATGGCCTCCCAGCCGGATCAAGCGGACGGCGGTCAAGATGTCGTACAGCGCATGTCCTTGACCAGGAACCGCTTGCCCCAGCCCGCAGCGCGCCGTAGACGTAGTCGTCGTCGTCGAAGGTGGTGAGGATGAGCACGCGGGCGCGGGTATCGCCGGCGGTGATCAGCTGAGTTGCCTCGATGCCGTCCATGCCCGGCATGCGGATGTCCATGACGACCACGTCGGGACTGGCTTCCCGGGTGAGCTGGACCGCATCGGCTCCGGTTCCGGCCTCGCTGGCGACGTCAATGTCAGGTGTCTGGTCGATGAGCCTGCGCAGGCCCGCGCGGATCAGCGGCTGGTCGTCGGCGAGGATGACCTGAATCGTCATCGGGGCGGCGCGGGACTGGCAGCCGGGCGACGCCGCGGAAGCGCCGCCGGGGCGCGGGCGGCCGAGAAATCGCCGCCGAGCAGCGTGGCGCGCTCGCGCATGCCGGTGATCCCGTAGCCGGTCCGCGGCCGGGCTGCCACAGCGCCGCTGTCGGTGACCTCGATCGACAGCTGCCCGTCCTGCTGGTTGATGCAGACCTGGCACCGTCCGGTGCCGGCATGGCGGACCACGTTGGTGACGGCCTCCTGGATGATGCGGAACGTCGACAGGCCGATGTCGGCCGGGAGCGGCTCCCGGCTGCCGCGCCAGTCCACCTCGACCTGCACGCCCGCGTCCCGGGTGGTGGCGGCCAGCCGCTCGATGTCGGCCAGGCAGGGCACCGGGCCCAGCGGGGCCGGCTTCCCGGCCTGGTTCAGCCTCGGCGCTCCGCAGCCAGGTCACCATTCGCCGCAGTCCGGACAGCGTCTCCTGCTGGCGGCCCGATGGCGGCCAAGGCGTCGCGCGCCTCGTCGGGACGAGCGTCGAAGACGCTGCGGCCCGAGCCTGCCTGGATCGCGATGATGCCGATGCGTGCGCCACGATGTCGTGCAGCTCGCGGGCGATCCGCAGCCGCTCCGCCAGCGCGGTCTGGGCCGCCGACTGGGTCCGCAGCAGCTCAGCTTGGGTATGTGCCTGCCGGATTGAATGTCCGATGAGCCAGGCGATGATCGTGATGACAGGTACGGCGATCGTGACAACGGGTCGCTCCGCGCTGCCGACCGAGGCGCAGAGGGCGATCGCGCTCAGGCCATAGCGAGCAGACGCTGCCGGGGCGCTGGCACGTCCGGCCGCCCCTAGCAAGACTGCGGTCAGGGATGCCCCCGATGGCGTCAAGGGGCAGATCAGGGGACGGTCAGGGGTGACCGGGGCCGATCCCGATCGACGGCGTACGCCGTCGGCGGCAGCATTAAGGCATGGGCGCGGCAACCGTCGCCAGCTCGACCTAACTGAACCTCAACGGAGACCGATCACGATGCTCTGGATCCTCGCCCTTGCCCTCATCGCCGTCCTGGCCGTCATCATCGTCGGCTTAGCGGTGCACCTCCTGTTCACACCCTGGCTGCTGGTGGTGGCCGTCGCCATCGTGGCCTGGATAAAGTTCCGCCTGCGCGGCCCCCGGCGGTAGCGGTGCCAGGCACTCAAGCGAGACCTTCGACATCGTCGGCGGCCCGCTAGCCATCGTCCCCTACGAGGAATTCCGCGACGACTGACCCGGTGGATTGGCCCCTGCCCGTTCATGGACGATGATCGAGTTTCTTAGATTACCGGGAGTCGTGTGTAGGTTTCTTGAGTGTAGATCTCTACGATGGGCGCATGAACCCGCTCTCCGGTGTCCTGAGCGAGGCGTGGGCGCTGTACAAGCGCCACGCCGCGCATTTCATTCTGATCTCGTTCGTGATCTACCTGGCGATCGCCGTCGTCACCGCGCTGCTGAGCCTGGCCTTGGGTTCCTTCGGCGCCATCATCGGCGCTGTGCTCAGCCTGTTCGGCACCTTCCTGCTGCAGGCGGCGCTAGTGAAGGCGGTGCAGGACGCCCGTGACGGTCGGATCGACCTCGACCTGCGCGCGACCCTGAGCGCGGCGCTGCCGTTCGTGGGCGCCGTCGCGATCGCCGGGATCCTCGCCAGCATCGCCATCGGCATCGGGTTCGTGCTGATCATCATCCCCGGGCTGATCCTGCTGACGTTCCTGTCGCTGATCGTGCCGGAGATCGTGATCGGCGGCGCGAGCTGGTCCGAGTCGTTCGAGCGGAGCTGGCGGACGGTCCGCGGCTACGCGTGGCATGTCTTCGGTACCTACGTCCTGGTGTTCATCATCATGATCGTCGCCGAGTTCGTCGTCGGCCTGATCCTGCTGGCGCTGCCGAACGCGGCGCGGAACTTCATCTCCGACATCGTGGTGGGCACCCTGGTCGCGCCGTGGCTCGCCGCCGTGGTGACGCTGGTCTACGACCGGCTGAAGATCGCGCACGGCCAGGCGCCGGAGCCGGGAGCGGCACCGTGGACGGCGCCGGGCACTGCGCCGGGCGCCGCTCCAGGCACCGCTCCCGCCGCTCCGGGCGCCGCTCCGGGCGGCGGATACGGGGAACCCGACGGCGGGTACGGATCAGGCCCTTACGGGGCACCCGGCGGCGAGAGCGGCGCGCCGGGCGGCGGAGGGTACGGCTCGCAACAGCCCTAGTTCGGGCTGAACTGCTCGTGGGCGTAGTCGGGGGCCGGCCGGGAGGTGGTGGCGCGGAGCATGGCGGTCTCGCGGACCAGCAGGGAGCGCTCGAGCCGAAGGCGGCTCAGCGCGTCCGGGGCGGCGAGCAGCGACTGGCGCTCGGGCAGGTCGATGATCATCGCGGCGCCGATCACGTAGGAGAGCAGGACCGGCTCGTCAGGCAGGTCTGCGACGCTGATCACGCCGCCGCCCCGGTCCGCGAGCGCATTCAGGTACGCGCGGAACCCGGCCTGCACCTGCCGCACAATCACTGGGGCCGCCTCGTCCGCGCTCTGCTCCGCGACACTCGGTTCGGCGACACTCGGTTCGACCACGCCGTCTGGCAGCAGCTCGACCTCGCCCTGCAGATACGGCAGTGACCGGCCGACGCTGGCCAGGCGGAACCGCTCGGTGCCCACCGTCTGCAGGTCGTAGCGGCCGTCGGCGTGCGGCGCGACCTGCCGCACCACCGCGACGCAGCCGACCTCGTGCAGCGCGGCCAGGCCGACCGCGCCGACCTCGCGGCCGGACCGGATCGCGATCACGCCGAACTGCCGCGGCTCCGGGCCGGCCAGCAGGTCGGCCACGAGCGTCCGGTACCGTTCCTCGAAGACGTGCAACGGCAAGCGCATCCCCGGAAATAGCACCGTCGGCAGCGGGAACAGAGGCAGCATCTTGCTCATATCGATGAAAATACATCCAGAAAACTGTGCTATCGAAGCGCGATTGACGCCCGGTACGCCACGGGGTAATTCCGTTTGCCGGGCCGCAAAAGCGTGCCTTAGCCTATCAGCAACGCGCTGACGGAGCCGAGTAGCCGGGGACCACGCGGGCCGAGAGAGCCGCCGGAAGCTGTGAAGGCGGACCCGCGCCCCCGATAGCGAAGACACTCCCGAGCGTTATGCAACGAGGCCGCCCGGTCCGCCCGGGCGGTGAAGGCGCGGTGGCACCGCGAGTTGGCCCTTCTCGCCCGCGCCAGTCAAGGGATCACTCACGTAGTCCGCGGGAGGACTAAGCGATGATCCGCACCCTAGTTGCCGACCTGCACCGCCATGTCGGCGAGACCGTCACCATCGCCGGCTGGGCGCAGACCCTCCGGCTGCAGCGCGCCCTCCAGTTCGTGGTCGTGCACGACCATACCGGCGCCGTCCAGATCACCCACCGGCGCGACGGCGACACCGCTCGAGGAACGTCTGCAAGGCTGTCCGTCGAGTCCGCCGTCCGGGTGACCGGGCGGGTGGTGGCGAACCCGGCCGTCAGCCTCGGCGGCCTCGAGCTCGTCCCGACCTCCGTCACCGTTGAGAACCGCGCCGAGACGCCACTGCCCATCGACGCCAACACCGGGCCGGAGGGCCGCCAGGACTGGCGGTTCCTCGACGTCCGGCCGCCGCCCGGCCGCCCGGCTGGTGTTCGAGGTGCAGACCACGGTGGAGCAGGCCATGCGCGCGTTTGCCTACGCCCAGGGCTGCGCCGAGATGCACACGCCCAAGCTGATGGGCACCGCGTCGGAGTCGGGGGCGGAGGTGTTCGAGGTCGGGTACTTCGGCCGCCTCGCCTACCTGGCCCAGTCACCGCAGTTCTATAAGCAGATGGCGATCGCGGCCGGCATCGACCGGGTCTTCGAGGTCGGCCCGGTGTTCCGCGCCGAGCCGTCGTTCACCTCGCGGCACGCCACCGAGTTCACCGGGGTGGACGTGGAACTCGCCTGGATCGACGGCGTCGAGGACGTGATGGACTTCGAGGAGCGGATGCTCGCGCACGTTCTGGCCGAGGTCGACGCCGCGCACGGCGCGGCATCTGGCCGAGCAGTTCGGGGTGAAGGTGGTGGTGCCGACGGTCCCGTTCCCGCGGATCCCCCTGGCCGAAGCGCTCCGGATCGCGGAGTGGGCAGTGACACTCGCCTCGCGGCGGCGGCGACTCGTCGCGGGACGACCTGGACCCGGCGGGCGAGCGGGCCGTCGCGGCGTGGGTTCGCGAGAGCGCCGGCCACGAGTTCGCGTTCGTGACGGAGTATCCCGCGTCCGTTCGCCCCTTCTACCACCTGCGGCCGGCCGGATCGCCGCAGCTGACCGCCAGCTTCGACCTGCTCTGGAAGGGGCTTGAGATCACCACCGGCGCGCAGCGCGAGCACCGGTACGACGTGCTGCTCGCGCAGGCGGCCGAGAAGGGGCTGTCGCCCGAGCCGATCCGGGACTACCTGAACTGCTTCAGGTACGGCTGCCCGCCGCACGGCGGGTTCGGCCTCGGCCTCGGCCGGGTGCTCATGGTGCTGCTCGGGCTCGACTCGATCCGGGAGGCGACGTTCCTGTTCCGGGGCCCGAACCGGCTGACGCCGTAGCCGACTCACACCAGACAGCCGCACACTGCGGCCGAGCGCGACGTATCGCGCGAAGATCGGATGCAAGCGCTCAGGAAGGGAGAAGGGAGAGGGCGAGAGGGGGTGCGCGGCGCGGGGACGGTTTCCCTGCTACTGGAGGTTGCCGACGGAGCCGGTCGGGGACCCGACGGGCTCGTTGATGGCGGCCAGGTTGTCGTGGGCGGGGTACTTGGCGGCGGCGGGGCCGTCGGCGAAGGCGCGCAGCACGTTGGTGGTGACCGCCCGGACGAAGCCGGAGGCGGCGCCGCCGATGCCGTGCGGCTGGTCGCCGTAGAGGGCCTCGACCCAGCGCATCGTGCCGCAGTTGAATACGCCGGCGCCGCCGGCCTGGGTGTAGTAGGCCGAGTCGCCGTAGCTGGCGGCTCCGCCGATGGTGAGCGGGGAGTGCGAGAGCACCTCGATGGGGCGTTCCAGGGGGTAGGCGGGATCGACCCGGTCGTATTCGACGCCGACCAGGTTGCGGAAGCTGTCGCCGGCCGCGACTCCGGCGCCCTTGAAGACCCAGCTCTTCGGCGAGGCGACGACGAAGGCCGCGTTGACCGGGTACCCCTCGTAGGTCGTGCCGATCAGCGAGGACTCGGGGTCGGGGTGCGGCGCGTCGCGCCAGTCGCTGGTGACGAGCATGTTGTCCACGCCGTACATCGGGTCCCGCAGCCAGGCGGTCTTGTAGCAGACCACCTGGCGGGCGTCCCCAACGGCGCTTGACTGCAGCCGGGTCCGGCGGAACATCGCGTTCGCGCCGAGGAAGGCGAGGTTGACGCCCCGATTGCGGGCGGCGGTCACGTTCGCGCGCTCCGCGGGCGTCCAGTACTCGTCGTGGCCCATCGAGACCAGGGCGCTCGCCCCGTCCAGCAGGTGCGGGTCGGCGGCGATGTCCATGCTGGTCACGTAGGCCAGGTCGAGGCCCAGGTGCTCGGCCAGCTTGATCACGTTCCGCTCGTACGTGAGGAACATGTCCGCGCCGTTGAGGTCGTACGGGCGGTCCAGGCTGACCACCAGGGAGCGACTGTCGTACCTACCGTAGGCGTCCTTGTAGAGGTCGAAGCCGCCCCACATGTTGTACGCCTGCCAGGTCTGCACGCAGGCCTTGAGCACGACCTTCCCCGAGCAGGACGGCGACCTGACGGTGACCGGCACGTACCGCTGGCCGCCGGAGGAGGCGATGAGCTTGAGCAGGTAGGCTCCAGGCGGCCAGTCGTCGGTGGGCACCTCGAGCACCGGATCCCAGTCGGTCGAGACGGTCTTGGTCGTGCCGGAGACGGTGAACGGGTGCTGCTGCGCGCCGCGGAACTTCCCCGACCACCAGACCTCCCGGCCGCCGAGCCCCTGGTACCAGCCGAGCCGGTAGGCGCTCACCCGGAACTCGTCCGCCGTCGTCGACACGTACAGCGGGAACCGCTCGCCTTGGGCCACGCTCGCCTTGCCCGCGTACCCCACGATCTCGTCCGCGGCGCCCAGGTTTTTGATCACCCAGTCCTCGGTGCCGGGGCGCGCATTCTCCGCGACGGCGACGTTCCGGGCGCGCCACGGCCGCGCGGTTTCCGCGACCGGGTGGCCGGCCCCGATTGAGCGCGCGCTCCCACTGCAGGCCGACACGGCGCCGGCCACGCCGGCCGCGGCCATGGCCAGGAAAGCTCTGCGGCTGGTACTTCCCTCCATACGCGTCATTTTGGCACGCACCTACGCGCTTATGCGTATGTAGCTGGCGATCAGTCTCTAACGCCTTCCATCCGACATGTGCCGATGTCGGTGCTGATCACGTGCGTAACTGGTATCGCGGCACCCGAGTGTTGACATGCCCCCATGGCCCGCCCGCCCAAACCTCGGGACCGGGCCGTTGACCAGCCGGAACACTGATTTAAATCACGTTTATGCGCGGGGAGTCCGGTCGCCACGCGAGGGCATCGAGGAGCGGTTCGAGCGCGGACGGCTCGTCACCGGAAGCGGCAAGGATCACGCCGCTCACCAATGGGCGGGCCTTGGCGAGCACGGTGGCGGCCAGCTCGAGTCCGACCGCCCGGCCGCCGCTGCGCCCGGCCCGCTCCATCGCATCGAGCGTGGCGGCGGGGATCGTCACGCCCGGGACCTCGTGCGCGAGGTAGTCGGCCTCCTCGAAGGAGGTCAGCGGCGCGACCGACAGCAGCAGCGGCACGCCGGTCCCGGCCAGGGCCTCGGCCACCCGCGTGAGCGCGTCCAAGTCGTGGACCGGGCGGCTGACCAGGTACTGGGCGCCGGCCCGGATCTTCGCGTGCGCCCGGTCAAGCTCGGCGGCCTGATCGCGCGCGCCGGGATTGATCGTGGCGCCGATGCAGAAGGACATCCTCGACGTCAGCGCCAGGCCATTGGAGTCGCGCCCGGAGTTGAGCCCGGCGAGCAGCGCGGTCAGCCCGACCGAGTCCACCTCCCAGGTGCCGTCGACCGCCGGGTAGTCGCCGAACACCGGCGGCGAGCCCGTGGTGCACACCACCGAGCGGATGCCGAGCGCGTGCGCGCCGAGCAGGTCCGCCTGGAGCGACATGATCGTCTTGTCCCAGGTGGTGACCGTTGCGATGGTCTCGACGCCGACTCGCTGCTGGAGCTGGAGCGCCATGTTGAGCGAGTCCGGGCGCGCCCGCACCGTGTCCCTCGGCTCCACCAGGACGAGCCCGATGCCCCGTTCGGCCAGCTCGGCCGCGGCGCGCTCGGTGCCGCCCGCCCAGCCGCCCGCGGGCGGGGTGAGCGCGGCCGCCACCACGAACCGCCGTGCGGCGAGCTGCTCGGCGAGCGATCCGGCCGCCTGGCCCTGGGCCGCAAGCGGAGTGGCCCGGGGCGCGCCGTCCGACTGCGGGCCGGCAGGCTTCGCGGCGGCGGCATCGGCGGCGCGGGCCGTCGCCGTCGCGCGCGCTCGGGGCACGGCCGAGATGCGCAACCCCTCGGCGGCGGCCCTGATGTGCGTCGGCGTGGTGCCGCAGCAGCCGCCGACCACGGTCACCCCGGCGTCGGCGAACCGGGCCAGATAGCGGGAGAAGTAGCCGCCGTCGATGGCGAACTCGAACGAGCGCGGCCCGGTGCGGCGCGGCTGGCCGGCGTTGGGCTGCGCGCTGACCGGCACCGCCGAGTACCGGACCAGGTCCTCGGCGACGGTGAGCATCCGCTGCGGGCCGATGGTGCAGTTGGTGCCGATCATCGTCACCGGCAGGCCGGAGAGCACGGTCGCGACCTCACGCGGCGTCTCACCGCCCAGCGTGTGCGCGTCGTCGGCGAACGTCGCCTGCGCGATCAGCGGTATGGGCCGGGTCCCCGTTGAGGAAGTCACCGAGGCGGCCACCGAGACCGCCTCGACGAGCTCGTCCAGGTAGCCGAAGGTCTCCAGGATGAGCAGGTCGGCCGCGCCGTCCGCGACCAGCGCCAGGATCTGCTCCCGCAGCACCTCCATCCGCTCGGCCGCGCCGACCCGGCGGCGCTGCTGCCCGGTCACGGCGGGCGAGACCGACCCGGCCACGAGCACGTAATTGCCGGCCTCGCCTGAGCCGGACCGGTCGGCGGCGGCCCGGGCCAGCCGCATCCCGGCGCGGTTGATCTCCGCGACCTTGTCGGGGAAGCCGTGGTCGGCGAGCCAGAGCCGGTTGGCGCCGAACGTGTTGGCCTGGATGATGTCCGCGCCTGCCGACAGGTAGCTGTCGTGGATGGTCGCCACCAGGCCGGGGTCGGACAGGTTCAGCTCGGGCAGCGACCGGTCGAGCGCCGCGCCGGCCGCGTGCAGCATGGTGCCCATCGCTCCGTCGCAGACCAGCACCCGCTCCCCGGACAGCAGTTGCGCCGTCGGCGGGTTCACGACTGTCCCTCCGGCAGCGCGTCGAGGATCTCGAGAGCCACCTGCGCGATGAGCCGGTCCCGGTAGTTGTCCAGCCGCAGGCCAGTGATCTCCTCGATCCGCTTAATCCGGTAGGCCACCGTGTTGGGGTGGACGTGCAGCAGCCGCGACGCGCGTTGCGGGCTGTTGTTCTCCCGGAAGTAGCAGGCCAGCGTGGACAGGTACTCGGACTTGTGCTCGTGTTCGTGCTCGCTGAGCTTACCCAGCACCTCGCCGGCGAATGACCGCAGCTCGTTCAGGTCGGGTACCTGGAGCAGCAGCCGGTGGATGCCCAGGTCCTCGAACGCGGAGACCGCGCCCGCCCGGCCCAGCCGCCAGAGGGTCCGCGTGGTGCGGTGCGCCTGGTCGTAGGAGCGGGCGATCTCCTCGGGGTCCTTGCACGCGCCGCCGATGCCGATGACCACCTTCGCGGCGGGGAACAGCTCGGCGAGCCGCGCCAGGCACGCCTGGCCGAGCTTGCGCGGGTCCGGCACCGCGGCGGCCACCACGACGACCTCGGACTCGCGGGCGGAGACGATCGCATCGGGCGCCCTGGTCGTGACAAAATGCTCGATGGACTCCCTGACCCGCTGGCGGAGCGGCTCGGCGTCGGCCGCCCGGGCCGGGGGCAACTCGAAGGCGATCGCCGCCACGTTGTGCGCGCGCCCTGGGTCGTAGCCGAGGTGCGCGGCCCACCGGGCGGCGTCGGCCGAGTCCCGGCCCCGGCCGAGCAGCAACCCTTCGACCAGGTCATCGCGGACTCGTCGGGCGGCGGCCGCGACCACCCGCTCGCGGCCGAGGATGACACCGCAGATCGTGGCGGCGTGCTCGGTGACCAGCAGCGACATGTCCTCGCCGAACGACTCCTCGGCGGGGTCGAGGGTGATCAGGTACGAGGGAACCTCGTCGCCGACCAGGATCGGCGCGACGATGACGGCAGGCACCCCGCCGACGTTCGGCAGCCGCAGCGCGCGCTGGGAGAGCCGCGAGGCGCGCAGCACCTGCCCCAGCCGAGGGTGCACCACGTGCTCCCTGACCAGTGCGGCCGCCTTCTCCGGGGGCAGCCCGGGCGAGGCCGCGGTCTGCACGTCCATCAACTGGCTGACCACGGCGACCGTGGCGGACGCCCGCTCGGAGATGAGCTGGACCACCCCGGCCAGATCAGCGTCCTGCATGGCGAGCCCGGAGAGGTGCCGGTAGACGGTCACCAGCTCCCGCAGCACGGAGTTCTCTCGGTCGACGTCCCGCGGGCTTTCCCTGGGCGTCGGCGCAACATCGAGCCGGCCAGCGGCCGGCGGCGTCTCCCGCATGATCACTGAATTATACGACCTCGATCTATGGGTTCCTTTGTGCAAGCACACAAAAGGATCTCTAGCGCGGTTCTCGGCCAGTGGAGATACCTCACAACGACGAACGTGACCCGCCGCCGCCGACGCTGTGCCCCCGCACAGCCGAGGGAATGGACCCTACCTGGCCTCGAAGTCGGTCTTCCTGCCGGTCATGCGCTAGTTCACTTCCCCTTCACTTCGCCCGCTCCTCCTCCTTAGTGCGCTACTTTGCCGAGAACGGCAGCACCCCCCAGGAGGACCCCCATGACCGACACGAGCACGGCCCCCACCGCGCCGGAAACTCAGGCGGCCGCGCCGCCCCATAGCCCGATCATCCCCCGGCCGGAGACTGACGCGGACGCGCTGTGCGCGATCGCCCGGGTCAAGGGCGAGATGCACGAGCGGGTAGCGCAGATCCGCCGCGCGCCCGAGGACCACGTGCCCAAGCTGGTCCTCTCCGAGCACGTCCGGGGCACCAGCCTGCTCGACCGGATCGCCGACGCGGTCAACCGGATCTGCGGGTCGATGTGGGTGTTCATCGGCATCACGGTCGGCATCGTGGCCTGGCTCTTCCTCGGCAACATCGTCGGCTTCGACAAGACGCCGTGGCCGCTGCTGCTGACCATCCTCAACCTGCCGCAGCTATCGATCATGATCTCGCTCCAGGTCAGCGCCAACCGGGCGCAGGCCGCCAGCGACCGCCGGGCGCTCGCCGACCACGAGACGCTGATCTCGCTGCACGAGATGGCCAAGCAGCAGATCGAGATCCTGAACGGCCAGAGCAAGGTCCTGGCGATCCTTGACAACTTCGCCAGCAAGGACCTGCCGGGCAGGCAGGCGGAGATCCAGGAAACCGTGCACAAGATCTACAGCATCGTCGCCCCCGCCAGCTAGGAGCCGCGGCTACCGAGGGCCTGCCGGGGTACAATCCCATTCGTGCCACGTTACGAATTCCGCTGCCGCGCCTGCGGCGACACTTTCCTGGTGACCCGCCCGATGAGCGAGTCGGGCACCCCGGCGACCTGCCCGCGGGGCCATGACGACACGGTCAAGCTGCTGTCCACGGTCGCCGTCGGCGGCCGCGCGGCCGGCCCCTCGACCGCCCGGCCCGCCACCCTCGGCGGCGGCGGGGGCTGCTGCGGCGGGGGCTGCGGCTGCGCTTGACGCTGGCCGCGCTTGATTTTCAGTCTTACACCGAACGGGCGCGTGGCTTCGCGGTCGCGCGCCCGTTAGCTGTCTCCGGTGGTTTGCGGCTGCCGCCGCTTCTTGCTGTTATCTCCCCGGCGCCGACGTTGACGGCGGTGGCCTTCGCCCACTGGGTGGTGGCGATGACGCCGAGGACCAGGACCGCGTAGCCGCAGCCGGCCATGATCCACCAGCCGGCGTGGGCGGCCTCCAGGAACCCGGCGTGCATGGAGCCGCGAAGGCCGGCCGCGAGGACCGAGCCGACGATCGCGACGCCCAGGGACTGGCCGAGCTGGCGGCTTGAGGAGTTCATTCCCGAGGCGACGCCGGCCTGGGACTTCGGCACGCCCGACATCACCCCGTTCGAGATCGGGACGTTCACCATGCCGGCCCCGATGCCGAACAGGCCGTAGGTGGCGATCAGGAACATCGCGCCGCTGGTGGCCGAGAGCTGCGAGAGCGCCGCGGTGGACAGGGTGAGCGCCGCGCCGGCGATGACGAACGGGACGCGGGGTCCCCGGCGGGCCAGGACGCGGCCGGAGATCGGCGAGGCGACCGCCATCATGATCGGCATCGGCAGCAGTGTGAGTCCGGCCCGCAGCGGGGTGAACCCGCGCACGTCCTGCAGGTAGAGCGTGGCCAGGAAGAGGAACCCGGCGCTGGCGGCGATCGCGCAAACAGCGGTAGCGGCCGCGGCGCTGAACGGCACCGACTTAAAGAAGCGCAGGTCGATCAGGGGATCGGCGCGGCGCGGCTCGTACCGGAGCAGGATCATCAGGGCCGTGACCGACAGCAGGAAGAACCCAACGGTCGCCACGGAAAACCAGCCGTTGGCCGGCCCCTGGATGATCGCGTAGGCGAGCGAGGCGAGCATCGTGATGACGAGGACCTGGCCGAGCGGGTCGGCCCTGCGGCTGGTGGCGGCCTTGGAGTCGGGCACCAGGAGCGCGGTCATCGAGACGGCGACGAGCCCGACCGGGATGTTGGCCCAGAAGATGCCGCGCCAGCCGACGGCCGCGACCAGGATGCCGCCGATGACCGGCCCAAGCGCCATGGACAGGCCGGAGACGCCGTCCCAGACGCCGATGGCCTTCGCCCGGTCCGACGGCGTGGTGAACGTGTTGGCGATGATGCCGAGCGCGGCCGGGTTGAGCATCGAGCCGCCGACCCCCTGCAGCACGCGGAAGGCGATCAGCCAGCTGAGGCTGGGCGCCAGCGAGCAGAGCCAGGAGCCGAGGGTGAACAGGCTCAGGCCGACCTGGAAGATGGTCCTGCGGCCGATCCGGTCGGCCGCGGCGCCGGAGAACATCAGCAGGGACGCGAGCACGATCGTGTCAGCCGGCCACCGTCCACTGCAGCCCCGCGACCGAGGTGTGCAGCGACTTGCCGATCTCGGGCAGGCCCACGTTCACGATCGTGTTATCCAGCCCGACCATGAAAAGCGCGGAACAGCACACGCCGAGCACCACCGCGCGGCGACCGGAGCCGATGGCCACAGAAAGCGACTGGCCCGCGTTGTGAACCACGGTGGACACGGAGGCCGAGATAGGAGTAGAAGCCGGGACTATTTCAGCATGTGATCGCAAGGACACGTTCTGTAGCTGGGGTTGGGCAGCGGAGACCGACCGCATTGCGCACCGCCTGGGGGGGTCAGCGAGTGTTATACGAATACGAGACTACATTGCTGCACAGTGTAGTCAATAGATAACGCTGCGGAATTGTCATGGAATCGCCCCTACTGCGCCCTCGCCGCTGTTGTCACGGCGGGGTTCCCTTAAGTTCGGCCAACACGTGGCGCCTCGTCGGTCTACATTTATGCAGGATGCCGGGGAGGCCGGCCCTAGCGTGTGGTGTCCGTATCAGGACGCGCGGTAAGTGAGGTGTGGCCGTGGCGGAGGGGGGCTACGTGAGCCGCAGACTGCTTCAGCTTGTTATGCCGGTTTTCCCCGACCGCCGCATGTTCCGGATCCATGACCCAGAGGTCCACCCGGACGCGCCGGGCGGGCCACTGCCGCCGACCGGCGTGCTGGTGTCGGCCACCCGCGAGCAACTCTGGATCGGCAGCCTGCAGCAGGACATCGATGTCCGGCTCGTGCTCGAGGAGTGGGACGGCCAGCCGCTGCTGCCCGACGCCTGGGACGAGGAGGCCAAGGCCCGTCTCTACCTGCGCGGGGCGCTCTCCATCGACATGGGCACGGCGGGCACGGCGGTCGCGGGGCTCCGGCTGTCCGGCGGCGTCGGCAACTACGAGGTGCGCGTGTACGCGCGCTACCGTGAGACCGTCGTGCAGATGTACACGGACCTGTTCAACCAGCACAAGGACCCGCTGAGTGACGAGTTCCAGCGGGAGAAGCGCAAGCTCGAGGGCGTGGAGCGATACCTAGTGCAGCTCTGGCGCGACTCGTAAGCGTTGGCCCCGGTCCGCTGTTACGGCCGGGCCGGCCCGGGCGCTAGCGCTAGGGGGCGGCGGCGAACGAGTTGGGGCTGCTTTTTCTCACCGTGCTGGTGTTAGCGGCGCTGGTGTTAGCGGCGCTGGTCTTGGCGGCGCTGGTCTTCGCGGCACTGGTCTTCGCGGCACTGGTCTTCGCGGGGGCGCTGGTCGAGGTGGTGGCGGGCTGTTTTGTTAGCTTCTGGCCGTTCGCCCGGAAGGGGATCGTGGCGTAGACCGTCACCGCGATGATCGCCAGCAAGGCGATCGCGGCGATCGAGCCGATGATCGCGCCCCGGGTGGTCCGGAGCCTGGCGGCCGGCCCTGGCCGCCTGAAGGAAGAGAGCCTGGTCGCCAGGCCAGGGTCCTCCGCGGCGAGTCGCCGCTCTATCTCAGCGAGCATGCGCTGCTCGTCCATGGATAGCGCCATAGCGCCAAACCTCCGCGTTCCGCGCGCCGATGGGAACTATCTTACTATCCCCCACAGGGGAAGGTTTATCCAATCGTTCTTACTTTGTGCCTGAGTCTTTTTGCAACAGGTAAGAACTAACCGCTAAACGCGTCCACGCAAAAATCAATTTGGCACCAGCCGTCACATCGCGGCGCGTAATAACGAACACCTGTTTGACATGATCGAACGGATCTTCTAGGCTGTCCCCCATGCGCTGGGACAACCTGCGAATCGATTCGACTGACGCCGGTGGCGAGGCCGTCGCGGCTCAGGTGACCCTGCCGCTGATCGAGCGGGACGCCGTGGCGCGGACGTTCGACACCCCCGGGTTCCGCGGCATGACCTTCTACGAGGTGCAGGCGAAGTCGATCGTCTCCCGCGTCCCTGACGCGTCCCAGGTCCCGTTCCGCTGGACGATCAACCCCTACCGGGGATGCCAGCATGCATGTGCCTACTGCTTCGCGCGGAATACGCATACGTACCTGGACCTGGACGCGGGTCAGGACTTCAACTCCAAGGTGATCGTGAAGGTGAACGCGCCCGAGTTGCTGCGGGCGAAGCTGCGGTCGCGGGCGTGGACAGGCGAGCACATCGCGATGGGCACCAACGTGGACTGCTACCAGCGCGCCGAGGGGCGCTATCAGCTGATGCGCGGGATCATCACGGCGCTGCGGGACGCCGCCAACCCGTTCTCGATCCTCACCAAGGGGACGCTGATCCTGCGCGACCTCGACCTCCTGCTCGAGGCCGCCGAGGTGACCGACGTCGGGCTGAACGTCTCCGCGGGCTTCGTCGACACGGACCTGTGGCGCGCCATCGAGCCGGGCACGCCCGCGCCGCAGCGGCGGCTCGACGCGTGCGCCGCGCTGAACGAGGCCGGGCTCCGCTGCGGCGTGCTGATGGGGCCGATCGTGCCGTACCTGTCCGACTCCCCCGGCCAGCTCGAGGCGGCCGTCCGGCAGGCGGCCGCCGCGGGCGCGGCGCACGTCTCCCCGATCGTGCTGCACCTGCGGCCAGGCGCCCGCGAGTGGTTCCTTGGCTGGCTCCGCGAGGCGCATCCGGCCCTGGTCCCCCGCTACGCCGAGCTGTACGGACGCGGCGCGTACGCTCGCCAGGAGTACCGGTCGCGGGTATCCGCCGAGGTCCGCGACCTCGCCGAGCGATACGGCGTCGGGCGCGGCAACCTGCTGGCCGAGCGCGTCGGGCGCGGCAGCGGCGTCGCGCGGGTTGGCGGCGAGGCGGGTGGGCGCGAGCAGCTCGCGCTCTTCTGATTATAGATCAACATCGATCTAAATTAACAATGCGCTTTACCCGCAAGTAACCATTTGCGGGGTAAATGGATGGTATCCAGCTGATGTCCGGCCGTAAACCGATTCCGCTGGCTGAAGTCAGCCTGTAAACGGATTCCGGGGCGTATCCGGCCCCTCTTAACGATTCCACGCGCGGGCGACGGCACCTTGATGCCCGTTCCACCGGTCGGCGGCCGAGTTGATAGCGGATTTCGCACCGGTGACAATGATACCGTGCCTGATTCCGGCGGCGCAGGCCGGCCCGGGTTCCGAGCGCCCGGCGATCTGGATCGCCGCCCCAGCAACGGGTGCCACCCCCGTCACACCAGCTCTGCCCATCTGAAGTGGTGCGCATAACAATGGACGGCGATTGACTCGGGCGCGGACATGTCTGTCGTTGATATAGGTGATGTCACGTTATCGTCAGATCGGTGGCAAGAGGGCAGTGTTGCACGCGAGTATTGGGTCCATGACGATTCCAGCGGAACTCATCGCGGAGACTGCGGCTGAGATTCCTTGCCCGCCGCTCGGCGCGGCGGAGCTATCGGCCGCTGAGGCCGAGCGAATGGCCGGCATGTTCAAGGCGCTGGCAGACCCGGTTCGGCTGCGGCTCTTCTCCCGGGTCGCCGCGCACCAGAGCGGGGAAGCCTCCGTTTGCGACATACAGAACGTGGGCGTCTCTCAGCCCACGGTCAGCCACCACCTGAAGAAACTGAGGGAGGCAGGCCTTATCATCTCCGAACGCCGGGGGACCTGGGTGTACTGCCGGGTCGCGCCCGGCGTGCTCCCGGCCATGGCGCAGATGCTCTCGCCCCGAGAGAGCATCGACTGACCGGCAGGCAGCTGCTGGCCGAGAGACAGCGAGCGAGCCGCGGGAACTGCTCACCGGGAGCGGGCAGTCGGCCCAGCGGTAGTGGCCGTCCGGCGGCGAGCGCGCCACCGGACGGCCACTAGAATCAGCTGTCATGTCAGAGCGACTGCTGGTGCGGAGTACCCCGGTCCCGGACCCGGGCGAGGGCTTCCGCCGCGAGATCCCCGTACCCGAGGCTCTCGCGTGGCTGCGGCAGGGCGCTGGCCTGGTCGGATGGGGCGAGGCGGCGCGGATCACAATGCCGGCCGGTGCGGACCGGTTCGCTGACGGCGAGAAGTGGCTGCGCGAGATCGTCGACAGCGCGCGCATCGACGATGAGGTGCGCCGGCGGGGCTCGGGCCTGGTCGCGTTCGGCAGCTTCACCTTCGACGACGCATCCGACGGCTCGGTGCTCATCGTGCCGCGTGCGATCCTCGGCCGGGACGGCACGGGGCACGCCTGGCTGACCACGATCACCCCCGAGGGCGAGGCCGTCTGGCAGTCGACCCGCTTCCAGCCCCCGACCCCGCCCGACACCATCAGCTGGCACGACGGGTCGCTATCGGCCCCCGAGTGGGAGCAGGCCGTCGGCGAGGCGGTGCGGCGGATCACCCACTCGGCCGAGCTGCGCAAGGTGGTGCTCGCACGGGACCTCTACGCCACCGCCACCAGCCCGATCGACGCGCGCGCCCTAGTCGACCGGCTGGCCCGCCGCTACCCGGGCTGCTTCACGTTCGCCTGCGACGGCCTGGTCGGCGCCACACCGGAACTGCTCATCAGCCGGGACGGCTGGCGGGTCAGCTCGCTGGTCCTGGCGGGCACCACGCCGCGCGGCGCCACCCCGGCCGAGGACTCCGAGCTCGCGGGCGCCCTGCTCGGCTCGGCCAAGGAGAACGAGGAGCACCAGTACGCGGCGGCGTCGCTGCGTGACGCGCTGGCGCCGCTCTGCCAGGCCATGTACGTCGCCCCGCGCCCCGCGCTCATCCGACTGGCCAACCTCCAGCACCTCGGCACCCGCGTTCGCGGCACCCTGATCTCAGCCGATCGGTCGG
Source organism: uncultured Actinomycetota bacterium (assembly GCA_963844925.1). GTDB lineage: Bacteria > Actinomycetota > Actinomycetes > Streptosporangiales > Streptosporangiaceae > Trebonia. The sequence goes on from CAWJQG010000008.1 coordinate 397,124, forward strand.
CGCTGGCCCTGGCGGCCGAGGTGCACCCCACGGCCGCGGTCGGCGGCACCCCGACCGACGCCGCGGTCGAGTTGATCCGCGAGCTCGAGTCGATGGACAGGGAGCGGTACGCGGGCCCGGTCGGCTGGGTGGACGCCGACGGTAACGGCGAGTGGGGCATCGCGCTGCGCTGCGCGCAGCTGGACGGGAACCGGGCGCGGCTGTTCGCCGGGTGCGGCATCGTCGCCGGGTCCGACCCCGCCGCAGAGCTGGCGGAGACGATAACCAAGCTCCGCCCCATGCGCACGGCGCTCGAGCAAGCCGACTAGCGCCTCTCCAGCTTCAACTCCGACGGCAACTCCACGTTCGTCCCGAACAAGAGCTACTCCGGGCTTGTTGCCCTACGGTTAAGCCCTATGGACGAACTGTTGGCGCGCGCATGGCGGGCCGCGGGCCCGCTCCAGGGGTGGCTGGCCTGGGTGCTGCACGCGACGTTCAACGTCGGCGTCACTGGGGTCGTCCGCGCTGACGACGGGCGGGTGCTGCTGCTGCGGCACCGGCTCTGGCCGGAGGACATGCGGTGGGGGTTCCCCGGTGGGTTCGCTAAGCGCGGTGAGCAGTTCTCGGAGACCGTCGTCCGCGAGGTCCGCGAGGAGACCGGCCTCACCGTCACCGTCGGCCGACTGCTCGAGGTCCGGGCCGGCGACCGGTACCGGGCCGAGGTGTACTACGAGGCCGCCCTGGTCGGCGGCATCGAGGGCCTCGCGCTCCAGGACAGCGAGATTCTCGAGGCCAGGCTGTTCGCCCTGGATAGGCTGCCGGCCGCGATGCCGCCGCTGCACAAGCAGTTCGCCAGGCACGGCGCAATATCCGGTTAACGGCCTGCGGCGATAAGATCCCCAGTCGTCAGCGTGCCATTGCGCTCAGCGCAGCCCTAGCGACTGCTCGGTTCGTGCTGCCCGTTCGGCCGCTCGGCGATCAGTACGGCGATCCGGGTGAGGGACTCGTCCATGTCCTGGCTGGTGACCACGTCGGCCAGGGCGAGGCGGACGGCGGCGAGCTCGCGGGCCAGGTACTCGGTGTCGTCCTGGGTCCGGGCGGCGACCTTCCTGTCCCGCTCGATGACGGCGCGGTCCCGCTCGTCCTGGCGGTTCTGCGCGAGCAGGATCAGCGGCGCCGCGTACGCGGCCTGGGTAGAAAAGGCCAGGTTGAGCAGGATATAAGGGTATGGGTCCCAGTGGTCTACGTACGCCACCGAGTTGAGTATGACCCAGAAGATCACGAACACCGTCTGGGCGACCAGGTACTTGCCGGTGCCGAGGAACCGCGCGAGGCCCTCGGAGAACCGGCCGAAGGCGTCCGCGTCGTAGAGCGAGCCCCGCACCGGCGCCCCCCGCGGCACCGAGAGGTCGCCGCCACTGCGGAAAGACGTGAGCCGTGCCATCTGCTTACCCCCGATCTGTCGTTCGCCAGCCGGCCGGCAGCAGGCGGTCAATCACGTCGTCGATCGTCACCCCGCCGAGCAGGCGCCCGGCATCGTCGCAGACCGCGACGCCGATCATGTTGTAGGCGGCCATCCGGGCCGCCAGCTCCCGCTCCGGCAGGCCGGGCCGGACGAAAACGCGCGCCTCGATGCACTCGCCGATCGGGACGGACGGTGCGCGGCGGAGCAGCCGCTGGAACCCGACGCTGCCGAGGTACCGGCCGGTCGGGGTGAGCACCGGCGGCTCGCAGACGTACACCTGGGCGGCGGTGGTCGCGGGCAGGTCGCGATCCCTGACCCTGGCCAGCACCTCGGCGACCGGCGCGTCGGGCGCGAAAACCAGCGGCAGGGAGGTCATCAGGCCGCCGGCCGTCGACTTGTCGTACCGGAGCAGGCGGCGCAGGTCGGCGGCCTGCACGGACTGCATCGCGGTGAGCAGCCGCTCCCGCTTCTCCGGTGGCATCTCGCCCAGCAGGTCGGCGGCGTCATCGGGCTGCATCTCCTCCACGACGTCCGCCGAGCGCTCGATCTCCAGGCTGTCGAGCAGCCGGATCTGGTCCTGCTCCGGGAGCTCCTCGAGCAGGTCGGCCAGTTCCTCGTCATCGAGCGCCGCGGCGAGCTGGCTCCGCCTGGACTGGGGCAGCGTATGGATCGCGCTGGCCAGGTCGGCCGGGGCCATCTCACGCAGGCTAGTGAGCTGCTCGGCCAGCGGGCCCGGTTCGAACAGCTGGCGGCACTCCTGCCAGGACACGACATTCGGCCCCTGGCCGAGCAGCCCGCGCCCTCGGCTGAGCGCGACCGCGGTCACCTCCCAGCCGTTGCGGACCATCTCCCGCTGGGTGATGGCCACGTCGGCGACGGTGCCGGCCGGCGTTCGGTGGCCGTAGAGGGACGAGGCGAGAATCTCGCCGGTCCGCCGCGTGAACGGGTCGAGGTCGACGGTGCCGCCGAGCAGATGCGCCCCGTCAACCGAGACCTCTCTGATTCGCCCGAAGGGGACGAAGATCGTCCGCCGCCGCAGCGCGACCACCAGGCCGAGCGCGCGCGGCGGTTCGTTGCCCGCGACCGGCCAGATGACCACGTCGCGAACTCGGCCGATGGCAACGTCGTCACTGTCGAGCAGCGGACGGCCGCTCAGCCGGGAGGTGAAGACCTGCTGCTCGGCACCGCCTCCGGCCGTCTGTTCTGCGGATGAGCGCACGCAGACATTATCTGTGCCCGCCATGCTCTGCGGTAACAGGGGGACCTCGTCATCCCGGCGAACACCAGGCAGAATTGCTTGGACTACCACTACAGAAAGCCGCCAACGCGATGAGTTCCGTTAACTCGGCCAGGCCACGGCTTGACCCCCATGACCCGGCCGGCATCGACGCCCTGCTGAGCGAGGAGGAACTCGCCGTCCGGCAGACCGTCCGGGACTTCTGCGCGGACAAGATCCTGCCGCACGTGGCTCAGTGGTACGAGGACGGCGAGCTGCCGGGGGCGCGGGAGCTCGCCCGCGAGCTGGGCAAGATCGGCCTGCTCGGGATGCACCTGTCCGGGTACGGCTGCGCCGGGATGTCCGCCGTCGACTACGGGCTCGCCTGCCTCGAGCTCGAGGCCGCCGACTCCGGGCTCCGCTCCCTGGTCTCGGTGCAGGGCTCGCTGGCGATGTACGCGATCTGGCGGTTCGGCAGCGAGGCGCACAAACAGGAGTGGCTGCCGAAGATGGCGGCGGGCGAAGCGATCGGCTGCTTCGGGCTCACCGAGCCGGACGCGGGCTCGGACCCGGCGTCGATGCGCACCGCCGCCCGGCGGGACGGGACCGACTGGGTGCTGGACGGCCGGAAGATGTGGATCACCAACGGCACGATCGCGGACATCGCCGTGGTGTGGGCGCGCACCGGCGACGGCATCCGCGGTTTCGTGGTGCCGACCGCGACGCCAGGCTTCGCCGCGCCGGAGATCAAGCACAAGGGGTCGCTGCGCGCATCTATCACCTCCGAGCTCGTCCTCGACTCGGTGCGGCTGCCCCCCGGCGCCGTGCTGCCCGAGGTCACCGGTCTGCGCGGCCCGCTCTCGTGCCTGAACGAGGCGCGCTTCGGGATCTTGTGGGGAGCGCTCGGCGCCGCGCGGACCTGCTACGAGACGGCCCTGGAGTACGCGGGCACGCGGGTCCAGTTCGGCGCGCCGATCGGCTCCTACCAGCTCACCCAGGAGAAGCTCGCCAACATGGCGGTGGAGCTGGCCAAGGGGTCGCTGCTCGCGCTGCACTTCGGACGGCTCAAGGACGCGGGCAAGCTCGCCCCCGAGCACGTCTGTCTGGGTAAGCTGAACAACACCCGAGAGGCGCTCGAGATCTGCCGCTCCGCTCGCACCATCCTCGGCGGGAACGGCATCTCCTACGAGTTCCCGATCATGCGGCACATGGCCAACCTGGAGTCGGTCCTCACCTACGAGGGCACGCCGGAAATGCACACCCTCGTCGTCGGCCAGGCCATCACCGGCCTGCCGGCCTTCCGCAACTAGGCACCGCCGGCAACGGTAAGTACCGTCGGCACCCGGCCCAGGGCCTAAGATCGGGGGCGTGAATCGTGGCGCACGGCGGATAATGGCGGCCTGCGGCGGCCTCGGGGCGACCGTCGCGCTCGCCGGGTGCGGGCAGCTCGGCTCGGGCGACACCCCCACCGCGCCGAGTGTGATGACGGTGTCAAGCTCGTCGTTGGTGCAAGGCGCCATGCCCAGCGGGTACACCTGCGCAGCGCCCAAGGCGGTCAGCCCGCCGGTCAACTGGAGCGGCGCGCCCAAGAGCACGCAGTCGATTGCGATCGTGTTCGACGACTCGGACGCGCCGATCACCCCGTACGTGTACTGGATCGCGTTCGATATCGGGCCGGGGACTTCCGCGATCCTGGAGGGGCAGCTGCCGCCCGGCGCAAAGCAGGCCCGGGGCAGCGCCGGGTACGACTGGTACGACGCGCCGTGTCCCGGCCCGCGGGGGCACAAATACCGCATCACTGTGTACGCTCTCAGCCGCGTGCTGAACCTGCCGAACGGCACGTCGCTCCTGTCCGCGTGGCAGGCGATCGCCGCCGCCACCATCGGGCGCGGCCGGCTGCCCGTGAGCGCGACGTCATGAATCGGTATGGAACGCACGGTGTGCTTCGTACCACAACGTCGGGTTTTGAGGTATTCGGTGACGAAGTTTCGCGATTCGCGAGACAAGTCGGCATAGGATTAGTAACAATCTAACGAACCAGATACCGGTTATAAAGGTGCTCACGACAACGGGGGCAGGCTCGCGTATATGGCCGCGCGGGCCTCGTTAGCGCCGACGCCAGGCCGCGCTTTGCCGGGTGGTGTTGAATGTCGTTCTTGAGCCGTCGGCCCTCGCGGCCAGGCAGTCGCGATGGCGACGCCGGGCGTGATGATGAATACGGCGACTACGACTACGCGCCTGATGGCTACGGCGGCGGCGAAGACGAGAACTGGTCGCCGGGTCAGTACTTCTCCCCGGAGGGCATCAAGGGCCGGTGGGCCGACGGCCAGCGTTCCGGTGACCGCTCGGACGCGCGAGGCCGCCGCGGCGAGGCCGGCCGGGGCGACTCGAGTCAGGGCTACGAGGACGGGGCCGACGACGGTTACGGAGCCGGCCGCGGCTATGGCTACGGGGCCGACGAGTACGCCACCGGCGCTTACGATCTGCCGGAAGGCAGCGACGAAGAGCCAGCCGAGCGCAGCGGCAGGCGGCGCAAGGACAAGGACCGCGGCGAACGGACCGGCGTCTTCCGCCTGCGCCGGGACCGCGGCGAGGACATCTGGCCCGACGACGGCATATCGGACGAGGACTACTGGGCCTCGGTTGCCTCCGACCGGCCGCTGACCGGGGCGAACCCGCCGGTTGAGTCCGACTCTCTCGCGGCGGACAGTCGGCCGATGGGTCGGCCGGGCGGCCCGGCCAGCAGCGACGGCGGCCCTCGGATGCCCGCGACCGGCGGCGGCGTGCGCGCCGGGGCGGGGCCTCGGCCGGGTCCTGACTCCCGGACCGGCAGCGACCAGCGGTTCGCGGACGAGCAGCGTGGTGTCACCGGCCGCCTCGGCCCCCCGCCAGGCCTGCGCGGCGACTATCAGCCGGGCGCGCCGATCTCGGCCCGCCCGGGAACCGGGCCGCAGGCGGCGCGCCCAGGGACCGGCCCCATAGCGGCCCGCCCGGGAACCGGGGCGCAGCCGGTCCGGTCCGGCGCGTCGGGATCGGCAGGCGCCTGGTCAAGCCAGGCCGGGTTCGCGCAGTCAGGGACGGGTTCAGCGTCCTACCGGACGAGCGGTCCCCAGGCCTCTTACCAGCCGGGCGGGCCGGCAGGACGCCCGCAGGACAGCCGCGAGACCGACAGCCGCCAGGCCGACAGCCGCCAGGCCGACCGCGGCGCCGACTGGGGCGAGCGGACGGAACGGATCGACCGGGTGAACGCGTCCGGTTACCCGGAGCCGCGCGGGAACAGTCGCCAGGGGCCCGGCAGGCCGGGACCGTCCAGGACTTCCGGGCCTGCCGGGGCGCCGGCCGCGGTCGGCCGCGCCGGCGGCGGCGCCAACGGCGAGGGCGGCTGGGGCAGCGCCGAAGGCGCGGACCGGAGGGCAGCGGACCGCGACAACGTCCGCGACAGCGGCGGCTGGCCGTCCGCCGCCCGCGGCGGCGCGCCCGCCGACCGGGCGGGCGACGACGACCCGCTCACCAGCAGGGCGTACTCGCGCGCCGCCGTGAGCGCCGCCGACGGCCGTTCCTACCGGGTAGCCGCGCGCCGTTCGCAGGCCCAGGCGAAGCTGACCGAGCAGGCGACGGCGACGTTCACCGCGGCCGCCGGTTACCCGTCCGAGGGGTACCGCGCCGGGCAGCACCAGACCGGCGCGACCGAGGCTTACCCGGCCGGGCAGCACCAGACGGGCGCGACCGCCGAGTACCGCGCCGCCCAGCGCCCGACCGGGGCGACCAACGGGCATCGGTCCGGGCAGTACCCGGCCAGTGAGCACGGCCAGTACCAAGCCGACGCGCAGGCGTCAGCCGCGCGCTACCCGGGGTACGGCAGCCAGCCGGGGCAGTCCGCCCAGTCGAGTTCACACGCCGGCCCCGGCCAGTCGTCCCAGCCGATCCGGCGTGGCAACTCCGCGGGGTCAGCTGGCCAGAGCGGGCAAGCGACCGCGGGCGGACCATCGGGTGTCGGCAGGCCGACCGGTCCGAGCGCCCCGCACGGCCCCGGCGGGTTCGGTCGGCCGAGCGGATCCGGCGGGCCGAAAGGGGCGGGCTGCGTCGGGCCGGCCGAGCGGCCCGCAGCCAGTCGGCAACTCGGGTCGGGTCAGCCTGCCCACCGGGTCCAACCCGCACTCCGGACCGTATCCGACGCCGTCGGCACCCTCGCCACAGCAGCCCCGGCAGCCGCAGCAGCGCCCGAACTCCCAGCCATCTCGGCACGGCGCCCCGTCGCAACTCCCGGCAGGGGGCAGCGGGAGCCCCGTCGCCAGCGGGAGCCCGGCGGGCAGCGCGCCGGGCCGGACCGCGCCGGCTACCAGCGGGCAGAACCCGTACGAGTCAGCGGTCACGGGTTCCTATCCGTATCCCAGCCAGCCTTATCCGTCCGCCGCGACTCCCTCCTCGGACAACGTCCGCCCGGCAGCGGCGAACCCCGCCCCGGAGGGCCGTGACGCACGCGACGACCGTGACGCCCGAGACGGCCTGCACTACCGGCACGGGCAGCCGCAGGCCGATGGCTACGGCACCTCTCGCGACCGACGCTACTGACGGCCGCTGTTGGCCCTCGTTACTGACGTCCGCTACAGAGGGGATCACTGGCGGGCGGCTGACTCCCCGGTTCCAGGCTCGGCTGCCTCCGAGTATGACGATCGGCGGTTTGCCTCCGGCGTGATGATCGACGTTGAAGGTCGGCCGCGAAGGTCGGCGCGCGCTCGCGGCCATCTTGGTAGCCTCTCGATCATGCGCGACGAGACGATCAGAAGCTTCCTCACCCGCCTAGCTGCCCGCAGCGCGGCGCCTGGCGGTGGGGCCACCGGAGCGCTGCACGCCGCGCAGGCGGCGGCGCTGCTCGCCATGGTCGCCCGGTTCAGCGACGGTCCCCGCTACGATGCCGAGACCGTCGGTCGGGTCCGGGCCGCAGCGGACGGCCTGTCCGATGAGGCGGTCGACCTCGCGGTCGCCGACGAGGCCGCGTTCGCGAAGGTCGCGGCCGCCTACAAGCTGCCCAAGCAGACCCCCGAGGAGCTGCAAGCCCGGTCCGCCGCGATCGCCGAGTCCGTCGCCGGCGCGGCCCGCCCGCCGGCCGACCTGATGGCCGCCTCGGTCCGCCTGATCGGGCTGGCCGAGGAGCTGCTGCCGGTGGCGAACAAGAACGTGATCTCCGACATCGCCGCCGCGTCCGCCGCGATCACCGCCGCGGCGGTCACCGCGCGGGTGAACATCGAGGCCAACCTGCCCGGCATCAAGGACGAGGGCCTGACCGCGGAGCTGAAGTCGACCGCCGCGCTCGCCGACGGGGTTGCCGACCGAGCCGACCGGGTGATCGTCGCTGTTCGCGAGGAGATGTCCAAGTGACCAGGGACCCCGGCGGCCCCAGGCTCCTCGCCGGCCGCGAGCTGGCCGCGGCGATCCGCGCCGAGGCCGCCGCCGAGGCCGCCGTGCTCACCAAGGACGGCAGGCAGCCGCGGCTCGCGGTGGTCACCGCCAACGGCGACGGCGGCAGCGCCGCCTACGTCCGATCGATCGCCAACGCCGCGGCGAAGGAGGGGATCGCCTGCGACGTGGCGCGGACCACGACCGTGGCCGGCATCATCGCCGCGCTCACCCAACTCGCCGACGACCCCGAGGTGCACGGCGTCATCCTGCAGACCCCGCTCCCCGACGGCGCGAACCTGGCCGAACTGGCGACCGCGATCCCGCTGGCCAAGGACATCGACGGGGCGAGTCCTGAGTCGCTGGGCAGGCTGGCGGCGGGGCTGCCCTCGTTCGCGCCGGCCACGGCCGAGGCGGTGCTCGCCCTGCTCGACCACTACCAGGTGGAGCTGCGCGGCAGGCACGCGGTCGTGGTGGGCCGATCGGTGGTGGTCGGCAAGCCCGTCGCCCACCTGCTGCTCGACCGGCACGCCACCGTCACCATCTGCCACTCGCGGACCGTCGACCTCGCCGCGATCACCCGCCAGGCCGATGTCCTGGTAGCGGCCGTCGGCCGCGCCGGGCTGATCGGCCCCGGCCACGTCTCCCCCGGCACCACGGTCATCGACGTCGGCACCAACGCCGCGCCGGACGGCGGCCTCGCGGGCGACGTTGACCCGGCCATCGCCGGCGTCGAGGGAGTGGCGCTCACCCCGGTCCCCGGCGGCGTCGGCCCAGTCACCACGGCGCTGCTGCTCAGGCACGTGGTGAGGGCCGCCGCGACGCCTGGCTGACGCGATGCCGGAGGGCTTCGGCCCGTTCTAGCCTGCGGCGACGGCCATGTCGCGCAGCGCGCTCAGGTGCGGCGGGAGGTCCAGGATCATGACGGACTCCTGCTCGGCCGAGTCGGTGCGGGCCACCACCGCCACCATCGGGGCCCCGCTCCTGTTCACCGGCAGGTGCGGGGTTCCCGGCGGGACATAAAGGAAGTCGCCGGCCCGCAGCTCCGCCCGCCCGACCAGGCCCGTGCCGTGCCACACCTCGACCTCGCCCACCGCGATGTAGATCGCGGTCTCATGGCCATCGTGCAGGTGCGGCGTGCCTCGGGTGCCCGGCGGGATCGTCAGGACATGCATGCACAGCGCCCGGCTCCCCGCCGACCCCTGGCTGATCCCGGCGGCCAGGCTGACGCCCTGCTTGCCGTCGTAGGTTTCGCCGCTTCTGATGACCACGCACCCGGTCTTCGTTTCGGCGTTCGATCCCTTTCGCATAGTCGCCCCTCGCTGAGTCGCTACATTTCGCTAGATCACCACAGAACGGAAGAACCGCTGGCCGATCAGAGGGGTGCCGACAGGGGCGGCAGGGAACCGGACGCGCAGCGTGACTACGGTACGCCCGTCAACCGCAGACGCAAAGTCACCACACCGGAGAATGGGGCGGTGCGGACGGTGTGGAACGCGCCCGTTGAGATCCGTCAGCTGACGGATGTCTTGCGATGCAAATTGCAGAAATGTTTGCGATGCGAGATGCGATCAGCTCCCACGGAAGGCGGTTTCATGACGGACGACACCTGGAGCGACGTGAGGTTCCTGACGGTGTACGAACTCGCTCTGATGATGCGGATCTCCAAGATGTCCGCGTACCGTTTGGTGCGCACGGGGGAACTGGAGTCGATCCGAGTCGGCCGCTCCTATCGCATACCGGAGCGGGCCGTCATCACCTACGTGCGCGACGCGGCCTTCACCCCGACCGGGCTCGCCTCCTTAACAGGGAGCAAGCCCCGGCGGCAACCGGGTCAGGCAACAAGCCGGACAAATAAACGTGCAGGCCGACCCAGCCAGGCCGACCTGCACGTCATCGCTCACTTGCTCGATCGCTCGGGCAGTGGAGCCAGGATCAGACGCGGATCAGGCCACGTCGAACCGGTCGAGGTCCATCACCTTGGACCAGGCCGTCACGAAGTCGGCCACGAACTTCTCCTTCGCGTCGTCGCTCGCGTAGACCTCCGCGACGGCCCGCAGCTCGGAGTTGGACCCGAAGACCAGGTCAACCCGGCTGCCGGTCCACTTGACGGTGCCGTCGGCGGTACGCCCCTCGAAGGTCGCACCGTCCTCCGACGCCGGCGTCCAGGTGGTGTCGTAGTCGAGCAGGTTGACGAAGAAGTCGTTCGTCAGCGTCCCCGGGGCGTCGGTGAACACGCCGAGCTTCGACCCGTCGTAGTTCGTGCCGAGCACCCGCAGGCCGCCGAGCAGCACGGCCAGCTGCGGCGCGGACAGCGTCAGCAGGTTGGCCTTGTCGATGAGCTGGTACTCGGCCGGGAGCCGGAGGCCCTTGCCCAGGTAGTTGCGGAACCCGTCTGCCTTCGGCTCCAGGTAGGAGAAGGACTCCACGTCGGTCTGCTCGAGCGTCGCGTCGGCGCGGCCCGGGGTGAACGGCACCTCGACGGTGCAGCCCGCGTCGGCGGCGGCCTTCTCCACGCCCGCGTTTCCGGCCAGCACGATCAGGTCGGCGAGGGAGATCTTCCGGCCGCCGGGCGCGCTGCCGTTGAAGGATGCGCCGATGCCCTCCAGGGTCCGCAGCACCGAGGCCAGCTGGTCGGGGTTGTTGACCTCCCAGCCGCTCTGCGGCTCGAGCCGGATCCGCGCGCCGTTGGCGCCGCCGCGCTTGTCGCTGCCGCGGAACGTCGAGGCCGCCGCCCACGCGGTACCGACCAGCTGTGACACGGTCAGGCCGGACGCGAGGATCTCGCGCTTGAGGGCGGCGATGTCGTCGCCGCCGACCAGCTCGTGGTCCACCACCGGGATCGGGTCCTGCCAGATCAGCACCTCGGACGGGACCTCGGGGCCGAGGTAGCGGACGATCGGGCCCATGTCGCGGTGGGTCAGCTTGAACCAGGCGCGGGCGAACGCGTCGGCGAACGCCGCCGGGTCCTCGTGGAACCGCCGGGAGATCGGCTCGTAGATCGGGTCGACGCGCAGCGACAGGTCGGTGGTGAGCATCCGCGGCTCGCGCGCGCCGTTGCCGTCCGCCTCGGGCACCGTGCCGGCGGCGGCGCCGCCCTTCGGCCGCCACTGGCTGGCGCCCGAAGGCGACTTGAACAGCTCCCACTCGTAGCCGAAGAGGATGTCGAAGAACTCGTTGTCCCAACGGACCGGGTGGTAGGTCCAGGTGACCTCGAGGCCGCTGGTGATCGCGTCCTTGCCAACGCCGGTGCCGTAGGCCGACTTCCAGCCGAGGCCCTGCAGCTCGAGCGGCGCGGCCTCGGGGTCGGGGCCGACGTTCGGCTCCGACGGGCCCGCGCCGTGCGCCTTGCCGAAGGTGTGGCCGCCGGCGATCAGCGCGACGGTCTCCTCGTCGTTCATCGCCATCCGGCCGAACGTCTCGCGGATATCGCGCGCCGCCGCCAGCGGGTCCGGGTTGCCGTTGGGGCCCTCGGGGTTGACGTAGATAAGGCCCATCTGGACCGCGCCCAGGGGCTCCTGGAGCTCGCGGTCGCCGCTGTAGCGCTCGTCGTCCAGCCACACGGTCTCCGGGCCCCAGTAGACGTCGTCCTCCGCCTCCCAGGTGTCCACCCGGCCGCCGCCATACCCGAAGGTCGGCAGGCCCATCGTCTCGAGCGCGACGTTGCCGGCGAGGACCAGCAGGTCGGCCCAGGAGATCTTCTTGCCGTACTTCTTCTTGACCGGCCAGAGCAGACGGCGGGCCTTGTCCAGGCTGGCGTTGTCGGGCCAGCTGTTCAGCGGCGCGAAGCGCTGCTGGCCCGCGCCGGCCCCGCCGCGGCCGTCGATGACCCGGTAGGTGCCCGCGCTGTGCCAGGCCATCCGGATCATCAGCGGCCCGTAGTTGCCGAAGTCGGCCGGCCACCAGTCCTTGGAGTCGGTCAGCACCGCGGCGATGTCGGTCTTGACCGCCGCGAGGTCGAGGGTGCTGAACTCGGCGGCGTAGTCGAAGCCGGCGTCGTTCGGGTCGATCACCGCCGGGTTCTTGGCGAGGATCTTCAGGTTGAGCCGGTTGGGCCACCACTGGCTGTTCGCGTCGCCCTGGGTGGGGTGCACGCGGCCGCCGGCGACCGGGCATCCCTCCGCGCTCGCGCCGCCGGTCCTTTCCGCGGCCTCCGGGGTGTGGGGATCAGTGGTTACTGGGTCGTGGTCGTTCTCGGCCATCAAAATCCTTCCGGCTACTCGGATGCGTTTCGCTCGAATCTTCATGCAGCTCAGGTACTGCGTATTAGGTGCTGAGTATTAGGTGCTGAGTATTAGGTGCTGCGTGCGGAACAGTCGGCGCACAGGCCCCAGTAGATCACCTCGGCCTCACTCAGAGTGAAGCCTCGGTCGTCCGCTGGAGTCAGGCAGGGCGCCTCGCCGACCGCGCAATCGACGTCGGCGACGACGCCGCATGACCGGCAGACCAGGTGGTGATGGTTGTCCCCCACCCGCCCCTCGTAGCGGGGCGGGCCGCCGGCCGGCTCGATCCGGCGCACCAGCCTCGCCGCGGTGAGCGCGTGCAGCGCCTCGTACACCGCCTGCAGGGACACGTGGCCCACGCGCTCGCGCACCCCGGCGGCGACCGCCTCGACCCCGAGGTGGTCCCCGTGCCGGACGGTCTCGAGCAGCGCGACGCGCACAGCCGTGACCCGCAGGCCCGCGCCGCGCAGCTCAGCGGCGGCGGGCGGCGGCTGGGGCGCGGTCATGAGGCCCAACCTACTCCGCAAGAGGCGAACGTTTCAAGAGAACGAGTCATTCAGCTTTGTGGCGCTTGGCCGCTGGCACGGCAACGGGGCGGCCGGGCGCAGCCACGGGACCGTTCCGTACGATGCTTTTGACCTTGATAATGGACGGATGATCAGGTGGCAGCGGTTGTTCAGGGAACGCAGATGACCAAGCTCAGGTCCAGCGCTTACGAGGCGCTGCACGACGTCGTGGCAGACGGGATGACGATCGCCGTCGGCGGTTTCGGCCTGTCGGGCAACCCCTTCGGGCTCATCGACGCGCTGCGCGACATCGGCGCCAGGGACCTGACGATCGTCTCCAACAACATGGGGACCGATGGCCTCGGCCTCGGCGTCCTGCTGGAGTCCAAGCAGGTCCGCAAGGTGATCGCCTCCTACGTGGGGGAGAACAAGCTCTTCGCCAAGCAGTGCCTCGACGGCGAGATCGAGGTCGACCTCACCCCGCAGGGCACCCTCGCCGAGCGGCTGCGAGCCGGCGGGGCGGGCATTCCCGCCTTCTACACCCCGACCGGGTTCGGTACCCCGGCCGCCGAGGGCAAGCCCACGGCCGAGTTCGACGGCAAGCACTGCGTGCTCGAGCGGGCGATCGTCGCCGACATCGGCCTGGTGCACGCGCACACCGCCGACGCGGAGGGCAATCTGCGCTACCGGTACACCGCGCAGAACTTCAACCCGCTGGCGGCCATGTCCGGGCGGACCACCGTGGTCGAGGCCGAGATCATCCTGGACGGCGGCTACCTCGACCCGGACTCGGTGATGACGCCGGGGATCTTCGTCCACCGGCTGGTCCAGGCGGACCCGACGCGGAAGCCGATCGAGAAGCACACGGTCCGGAAGCCGGCGGCCGCGGCCGAACAGGAGGCGTGACATGTGGACGCGTGACGAGATGGCGGCCGTCGCCGCCCGCGACCTGCGCGACGGCGAGTACGTGAACCTTGGCATCGGCATCCCCACGCTGGTGGCCAACCACCTCCCGCCCGGCGTGCGGGTGGTGCTGCACAGCGAGAACGGCCTGCTCGGGATGGGCGAGTTCCCTTATCCGGGCGAGGAGGACGCGGACCTGATCAACGCGGGCAAGCAGACCGTCACGATCGCGCCCGGCGGCAGCTGCTTCGACTCCGCCACCTCGTTCGCGATGATCCGGGGCGGGCACGTCGGGACCGCGATCCTCGGCGCCATGGAGGTGTCGGCCGGCGGCGACCTGGCCAACTGGTCGATCCCTGGCAAGGTGGTCAAGGGCATGGGCGGGGCGATGGACCTGGTCGCGGGCGCGCGCCGGGTGCTGGTGATCACCGAGCACGTCGCCAAGGACGGCACCCCCAAGATCGTCACCGAGTGCTCGCTGCCGCTGACCGGCCGCGGCGTGGCCGACCAGATCATCACCAACCTCGCGGTGTTCGACGTGACCGACGACGGGCTCGTCCTGATCGCGATGCCGTCCGACGGCGACGTGCAGAAGCTGCGCGAGTGCACCGGCGCCCCGTTCAAGGTCGCCGACGACCTGCGAACCCTGTGAGCGGTAGCTGACACCGTAGCGGGCCGACCCCGCGCTCCTGCCCACGTCAGGCCCGGCAGAAGAACACTGAGAGCAGCCAGCGGTCACTGAAAGTCAGATCCGCCGTCGGCGCCGTCACGGCCCAGTGGCACACTCTCAAGAGGTGTATCCGACGGGGGAAGGATATGACGGTGTCCGATGAGGGCGTATCTGATCAGCCTGGCTCGCTGACGGCCGAGGAGCGGCGGCTGCGAGCGGCGCGGGCGGGGGTTCCCTGGCGCGCCTGGGGGCCTTACCTGAGCGAACGTCAGTGGGGGACGGTCCGCGAGGACTACAGCGACGGCGGCGACGCCTGGTCGTACTTCACCCACGATCAGGCGCGCTCTCGCGCCTACCGGTGGGGTGAGGACGGTATTGCCGGGATCAGCGATGACAAGCAGCGGCTGTGCCTGGCGCTCGCGCTGTGGAATGAGCGTGACCCGATCCTGAAGGAGCGGCTGTTCGGCCTGACCAATGCCGAGGGCAATCACGGCGAGGACGTCAAGGAGTACTACTTCTACGTCGACAATGTCCCGACGCACAGCTATCAGCGGTATCTGTACAAGTACCCGCAGGGCGAGTTTCCCTACAATGACCTGGTCGCGGTCAATCGGGACCGGTCGCGGCAGGAATTCGAGTACGAGCTGCTAGACACCGGCGTCTTCGACGCGGGGAACTACTTCGACGTCGAGGTGGAGCACGCGAAGGCGTCGCCGGAGGACATCCTCTGCCGCGTCACCGTGCACAACCGCTCCGCGCAGGACGCCGTGCTGCACGTGCTGCCCACGCTGTGGTTCCGCAATACCTGGTCATGGGCGGCCGAGGAGCCCAAGCCCCGGCTCGCCCGCGTCGATGCGGCCCATCCGGTCGTGCGCGCCGAGGATTACCAGACCGGCGTCTTCTACCTCTACGCCGAGCCCGAGGCTGACCTGCTCTTCTGCGAGAACGAGACGAACACGGCGCGGGTGTTCGGCGCCGAGCCCGGCACGCGCTTCCCCAAAGACGGTATCGGCGATCACGTGCTGCACGGCGCGGACACCGTCAATCCCGACGGGGAGGGGACCAAGGCCGCCGCGCACGTCCGGCTCCAGGTGCCCGGCGGCGGCCGGGCGGCAGTGCTGGTGCGCCTCACCCGGGAGAGCCCGGAGCAGCTCACGGCGCCGTTCGCCGGGGCGGACGAACTGATCGGCGCGCGGCGGGCGGAAGCGGACGAGTTCTACGAGTCGATCACCCCGCCGTCGGTCACCGACGACGCCAAGGCCGTCATGCGGCAGGCACTGGCCGGGATGCTCTGGTCAAAGCAGTGCTACTTCTTCGACGTGGACCTGTGGCTGCGCGAGCGCGGCCTGCACCCGCTGCGGGCGCCGGCCCGGCGCGGTACCCGCAACGAGTCGTGGTTCCACATGTTCAACCACGACGTGGTGTCCATGCCCGACAAGTGGGAGTACCCCTGGTATGCGGCGTGGGACCTGGCGTTCCACTGCATTCCGCTCGCCATGGTCGACCCGGAGTTCGCCAAGAGCCAGGTCGACCTGATGCTCTCCCAGGGTTACCTGCACCCGACCGGGCAGATGCCCGCCTACGAGTGGAACTTCGGCGACGTGAACCCGCCGGTGCACGCCTTCGCGGCGCTCTTCCTGCAGAACCTGGAGGCCGACCTGGGCGAGGTGGACCAACCGTTCATGGAGAAGAGCTTTTCCCGGCTATTGCTTAACTTCACCTGGTGGGTGAACCTCAAGGACCCGTCCGGGCACAACATGTTCGAGGGCGGGTTCCTCGGCCTGGACAACATCGGCGTGTTCGACCGCAGCGCGGCGCTGCCCACCGGCGGCCGCCTCGAGCAGGCCGACGGCACCGCCTGGATGGCGATGTTCAGCCAGAACATGCTCGAGATGGCCCTGGCGCTGATGGAGCATGACGGAAACTACGAGCAGTTCGTGCTCAAGTTCATCGAGCGCTTCTTCTGGATCGCCGCCGCCATCGACCCGATCGGCGAGAGCCCCGACGCGATGTGGGATGAGGAGGACGGCTTCTTCTACGACGTGCTGCGCCTCCCCGACGGCGCCGGCACCCGGCTCAAGGTGCGTTCCCTGGTGGGCCTGCTGCCCATCTGCGCCACGACCGTCATCGAGGCCGACATCATCGAGCGCCATCCGGAGGTCGCGTCCCGGGTGGCCGCCTTCCTCGACCGCAACCAGGACCTGCTGTCCACCATCGCCGACCCGCTCGCGCCGGGGGTGCACGGCCGGCGCCTGCTGTCCCTGGTGAACGAGGACAAGCTGCGGCGCATCCTGGCCCGCATGCTCGACGAGGACCGCTTCCTCGGCCCGCACGGGATCCGGGCGATCTCGCGCTGGCACCTGGAGCACCCCTATGTCTTCGATGTCCATGGCGTCGAGCACCGGGTGCAGTACGAGCCCGCCGAATCGACCAGCGGAATGTTCGGCGGCAACTCCAACTGGCGCGGGCCGGTCTGGTTCCCGATCAACTTCCTGCTGATCCGGGCGCTGATCCAGCACTACCGGTACTACGGCGACAGCCTGAAAGTCGAATGCCCGACCGGCTCGGGGACGATGATGACGCTGTTCGAGGTGGCCCAGGAGCTGTCCCGGCGCCTCGCGTCCACCTTCCTGAAGGACGGCGACGGACATCGCCCCGTCTACGGCGGGATGAAGCTATTCCAGGAGGACCCGCACTGGCGGGACCTCATCCTCTTCCACGAGTACTTCCACGGCGACAACGGGGCGGGGCTCGGCGCGTCGCACCAGACCGGGTGGACCGGTCTGGTGGCCAGGCTGATCCAGGCCATGGGCCAGTTCGACGCCGAGACCGTGCTCGCGGACCGGCACTGGCCGATGGCCCGTCCCTACCGCAGACCCGCCGCCCCGCCTGCCTAGTCGTCACGAGGCAGGCGCCTCATCGAGGCTGTCGGGCTGCACCGGAGTCTTACTGCGACGGCGGTACAGCCCGACCGCGATGAGCGGGTAGATCAGTACCGACAGCACGCCCGCGCCGACCAGGGCGGCGGCAGTGGCCGGGAGCATGACCCCGTCCTGCTCGCCGATTTCGGCCAAGGCGATCAGCAGCGGCAGCGAGGTCGCCGTGATGAACGTCATCTCCACGCGCTGACGGGGTTCAAGGTCATGCAGGTACACCAGCAGCGACGGCAGGCCGCGGACGACCAGCAGCAGCACGAGCAGGACGATCACCCGGAGCGGGTCCTGGCTGATGGCCTTCACGTCAATGGTCATTCCGGACGAGATGAAGAAGATCGGGATGAATATCCCGTACCCGACCGTGTCGAACTTGCGCTCAAGGCTTTCGGTGTCCAGGTTGAGCCTGCGCGTCCAGATGCGCAGCACGATCCCGGCCAGCATCGCGCCGAGCACGACGTCCAGCCCGAATCGGGACGCGGCGGCGAGCAGCGCGAACAGCAGCACCACGGCCCAGCGCAACGTGATCTGCCCGGTCGTGTCCTGGCCCTCCCTGATGATCCGCTGCACCGCGGCGCTTCTGGCCAGCCACGGGACCGCGGACAAGATGATAGCGAGCACGCCGACCCCGACCACCGAGGCCAGCGCGACGAAATGACCCCGCTTGGTGAGGAACACGGCGATGATCAGGATGGGAAAGAGCTCGCCGACGGCGCCGGCCGCGAATATATGCCGGCCGAGCTTGCCGCCCAGCATGTCGTTGTCCCTGAGGATGGGCAGCAGCGTGCCCAGGGCCGTGGTCGTCAGCGCCAGCCCGACCGGCACGAAGTCCTCGATGTAGCCGACCGAGTAGAGGGCCGCCGTCACCCCCACGGAGATTACGGCCGACATCAGCCAGCCGGTGATCGCCAGCCGACCCGGCCGCTGCCGCAGCAGCAGGGGATCCAGCTCGTATCCGGCCAGCAGGAACAGGAACCCCAGCCCAATATTGGACAGCAGCTGGATGCTGCCCGTGTCGGCCAGGCCGAGGACATGCGGGCCGATCAGGACGCCGCCCAACAGGAAGATGACGACCTGCGGAATCCGCGGCCCCGGCAGCAGGGCGACGACGAGCGGCGTGAGCGCGGCCACCAGCGCCACCGCCACCAGACTGTTAAGCCCCTGAAGAATGTTCACGATGGCCGTCCGGCCGCGCGCGATCCAGTCATCCGCACCCCCGAGCGGTGATCACTGGGGGTCTACCCACCGAAGCCCCTGGTGACGACTGCCCGACCAGGCGTTTCACGGGACCATCGGGGAGGAGCCACGGCCCGTTCAAGGTCGAATAAATGTTTGTCTTTTGCGTCACGGGGACGACGCAAAAGACAAACATTTCAGCTGATGCCGCCCTCGACATCGTGTACTCGTGTGGTTGGCGTGGCTGACAGGGCCAGGGACGCCGCGAGGGCCGTGGCGGCGGCGGTGACTGACCGGCACAGCCGGTTGGCGCGGGCGATGTCGGCCGGCTTGGCCGGGCGCCCGGCGCCGAGCCCGGGCCGGCGCTCGGGCCGCCCGCAATAGCTGAGCGGGCCGCCCAGACGGAGGCCGAGCGCGCCCGCGAAGGCGGCCTCGCACCAGCCCGCGTTCGGGCTCGGATGCCGCGGCCCGTACTGCATCGCGATCCGCCAGGTCGCCGCCGGACGGCCGCCCACGACCGGGGCGCACGCGGCCGCCAGCAGCGCGGTGACGCGCGCGGGCGCCCAGTTGGCGATGTCGTCCAGGCGGGCGGACGCCCATCCGAACCGCTCGTACCGGGGCGAGTGATGACCGACCATTGCGTCGAGGGTGTTGGCGGCCCGGTAGGCGGCCAGGCCGGGCGGCCCGGCCAGCGCTCCCCACAGCAGCGGGGCGACGATGGCGTCGCCGCAGTTCTCCGCGACCGACTCGACCACCGCCCGGGCGATCCCGGCTTCGTCGAGCTGCGCGGGATCACGCCCGCAGAGGTTCGGCAGCAGCCCGCGCGCGCCCTGCAGGTCCCCGGCCAGCAGCGCGCGCTGGACCCTGTGTGCTTCGGTAGTCAGCGATCTGGCGCCCGTGACCGCCCAGGTGACCGTTCCGGCCGAGGCTATTCGGGCGACGGGGCGTTGCCCGAATAGCCTCGCGGCGGCCAGCGCCGGGGCTACCGCCAGCGCCTCGCAGCAGGCGGTGAAGGCCGCGCCGCGCATCTTGCCGTCGGTGTAGAGGCGCCGCTCGATGAGCGTTGCCGCCTGCCCGAACAGGGCAACGGGATGGCCGCGCCGGGGATCGCCGATCAGCGCGTCGGCGAGGACGCCGGCCACGATGCCTCCCGCCAGCGGCCAGTCCGCAGCCGCGCGGAAGGTTTTGCTCTTCGCAGCAGTCCCAGTCTTCACCGCAGGCCCGGCCGTAGGGTAGGCAGGCCGGGGGTCGGTCCCTGCTCGATGAGCCGCAGCAGGGCGTCGGTGTCGAGGTGCTCTTCGACGGCGTCGGCCAGCGTGTCGAACTGAGCCTGCCGGGCGGCGGCGAACGAGGTATCAGGCGCCGGGGTGAAGTCGCGGTCAGCGAGACGAGCGATCTGGCTGAGGTACGCCCTGCGGAACTCGTCGTTCTCCAGGATCCCGTGCCACAGCGTGCCGGCGACCGCGCCGCGCCGGCAGCCGTCGAGCGGCGTGCCTCCGCCGCCCGGCTCGCTGGTGAACCACGGTTCGCCGCCGTGCACCTCGACCTGGCCATGGTGGATCTCGTAGCCGGCGACCGGCACCGAGGCCGCGTAGCCGGCCGGGCGGCCGAGCGTCTTGTCGGCCGCGAAACGCGTTGCCACCGGCAGCAGGCCGAGGCCGACGGCGCCGCCGGACCTGCTCTCGACGTCGTCTTCGATGTCGGTGCCCAGCATCTGGTAGCCGCCGCAGATCGCCAGGATGGGCTGGCCGGCCGCGGCCCTTCTCGCGAGTGCGACGTCCAGGCCCTGGCGGCGCAGCCAGCCCAGGTCGGCGACCGTGGCCCGGGTGCCCGGCACAACCACGAGGTCGGCGTCGGCGGTCTCAGCAGGCGTGGTGACGAAGCGGACGGCGACGCCCGGCTCGAGCGCTAGTGCGTCGATGTCGGTGAAGTTGGAGATCCGGGGCAGCCGGATGACTGCGACCCGCAGTATTTCCCCCTCCCCCTCCCGCCCTCGCCCCACCCCCTCCCGGCCCTCCCCTGTCCCCGCGGGCGGCGCGGCGACGTACGGGCGCTCGGCCGCGACGGCGTCCTCGGCGTCGATCCAGATCCCGTTCAGGTACGGGACCACCCCAAGCACCGGCCGGCCGGTCAGCGCGACGATCTGGGTCAGCGCCGGAGCGAGCAGATCGCGATGGCCGCGGAACTTGTTGACGACGAAGCCGCTGAGGTGCGACTGATCGGCCGCGTCAAGAAGCGCCAGCGTGCCGTAGAGGGCGGCGAACACGCCGCCCCGGTCGATGTCGCCGACGACGATTGCCGGCAGTCCCCGAGCCCGGGCCAGCCCCATGTTGACGATGTCGTCGCGGCGCAGGTTGATCTCGGCCGGAGAGCCCGCGCCCTCGCAGATGACAACGTCGAACCGGGAGCGCAGATCGTCGAAGGCTTCGAGCACGGTGGCCAGCAACCGCGCTCGCCCCTCCCCCGCTCCCCAGTAGCCCAGGGCGCTTGCTTCGCCGACCGCGCGGCCCATGACCACCAGCTGGCTGCGCATGTCGCTCCCCGGCTTGAGCAGCACCGGGTTCATGGCCGCCTCCGCCGGTACTCCGGCCGCGGCCGCCTGCATCGCCTGCGCCCGACCGATCTCCGCCCCGTCGGGTGCGACCATCGAGTTGTTGGACATGTTCTGCGCCTTGAACGGCGCGACCCGCACCCCCTGCCTGGCGAGCCACCGGCAGATCCCCGCGGCGAGAACGGACTTCCCGGCGTCCGACGTGGTCCCCGCAACCAGTAGCGAGCCGCTCGTCCTCAGCACCGGTCCCGCTCCTTTCCCACGACTTTCCCGGCCGCCGCCCCACGACAGCCACCGCGAAAGATACCGCAACCAGGTACCTTCTCTGCGTGGGCCGGCCCCAGGCGTCGTCTACCGGGAGCATCCACGGCTGGATGTCGAGAACCGGCCAGTGCTGCGCAGGTTTGCCGGGGGCAGACAGAAGCCATCCGCTTCTACACCACGATAGGGAACTATGGCTTGCTGGCGGTGTAACCTGCTGCTTGCTCTGTCAGGCGAGGTAGCTCGGTTAGTTCGAGTCGCAATCGACGTGGTTGATGGAGGACGTGCGGTGGTTCAGCGGATCACAAGCCGTAACGCCCGCTTCCAGCAGTGGGAGGCGCTGCTGACGAATCGGACGAAACGGCAGCGCTCACGAGAGTTCCTCGTGCAGGGAGTTCGCCCGATCACGATCGCCATTGAGCAGGGGTGGCCCATTCATACCCTTATCCACGATTCCAAGCGCGCTTTGTCACGGTGGGCGGAGGATCTGCTGGACGCGACCCGTGCCGAACAGGTCGCCATGTCGTTATCTGTCGAGGAAAACATTCTTGGCGAGGATCGCGCGGTCGCACCGGGAAAGGCCGTATGGCTCCGGGAAGGGGGTCATACCGCCGTTCATCGGCTGGCCGCTAGCGGGGCATCGTTCTTCCCTGGTACGGCTAGCCTGCGGCGATCCTCTGCGCGACCGCGCAGCACCAGGATGGAAAAGGTTCACCACATTAGCCGCGTTTAGCGCCTCTCTTTTATCTACGATGATATACGGATACTTCCCCTTGCGCCTGCACGGATCCTCTTTCCTTCTGGCTTGCTGGCGTGTCGTTCTCCTGTTGCTGCTAGGTTCAGCGCCAGTTTGTTTTCCGCGAACATTTCCCGCAGGGTTACGCGGACCCGCGGGACGGCGCGCTTGGGGGATCATCATGGGGAGAATCCGCCGTTTGGCGGTACTGTCGGCTCTTGCGCTGCTTATCACCGCGATGGCGGCGATAAGTACGCCGCAGGCCAACGCGGGCGCATCGCCCGATCACGGGAAACCCGCGTGCGCGGTAGAGCATAACGGGCAACTGAGATATTCCGCCGCTCCCGCGGAATGCGGCCATCAGGGGGAAAGCGCGGCGCCGCAACAGCATAAGCCGCCCGTTCTAGGTGATATCGAGTCCTCCGCCCTCCGGTACGCCGCGGGCGCGCCGCCGGCGCGGGTCACGCCGAGCCTCACCGTCACCTCCACCGCCACCGCCACCCTGGCCGGCGCGACGGCCCGCGTCAGCTCCGGGCTCGCCGCCGGGCAGGACGTCCTCGCGTTCGCCCCCCAGAGCGGGATCGCCGGCAGCTACAGCGCCAGCACCGGCGTCCTGACCTTCACCGGGACCGCGACGGTGTCCGCCTACACGACCGAGCTGCGGTCGGTCACCTACACCGACACCGACCCGGCGACCTCCTACGGGACAAGGACGATCAGCTTCCAGGTCAGCGACGGGGAACCGGACAACAGCCTCAGCAACGTGCAGTCCCGAACCGTCCTGGTCACCGCCAAGCCCCCGGTCGCGGCCGGCGACAAGGCCACCACCGGCAAGAACGCCCCGGTCACCATCAGCGTCCTCGCCAACGACACCGACGCGGCCGGGCTCCCGCTGACCATCGCGTCCGTCAGCACCACCGGGACCAAGGGCGCCGTCACGGTCAACCCCGGCCAGACGACGATCACCTACAACCCCAACGGCCAGTTCGCCGGCCTGGCAGCGGGGCAGACCGCCACCGACAAGTTCACCTACAAGGCCACCGACGGCACCCAGACGTCCAACCCCGCGACCGTCACCGTCACCATCACCGGGTCCGGCACCGCCCCCCAGCCCCCGGCCGTCACCGCCCACGCCTACACCGCGGTGGGCAACACCCCGCTCGGCGTCGGCACCACCCCCGCAGCCCCGGCCGCCACCGTGAGCGGGAGCGTGCTGAGCGGCGACAGCGACCCCGACCCGACCGCCACCCTGAGCGTGACCGCTACCACCGCGCCCGCCCGCGGCACCGTGACCGTCAACCCCGACGGCACCTTCACCTACGTGCCGAACCTGGGCTACTCGGGCACCGACACATTCCAGGCCACCATCGCCGGCAGCAACGCCCCGGACCTCACCGCGACCGAGACCGTCACCATCACCGTCGGCCCGGTCGTCTGGTACGTCAACAACTCCGTCGGGGCCGCCGGGAACGGGGAGGCGGCATCCCCGTTCAACACGCTCGCAGCAGCTGATAGCGCGGCCGGACCGAACAGCATCGTCTTCCTCTACCAGGGCAACGCCGCCTACACCGGCGGCGTGACCATGCAACCGGGCGAGGACCTGTACGGCCAGCCGCACGGCCTCACCGTCGGCGGGTACCCCCTAGTCTCCGCGGGCGGGTCCCCGCCGGCGATCACCAACGGCAGCGTTGACAGTGACGGGATCGACCTGGCCGAGGACGCCGACGTGGAAGGCGTCAACGTCACCGGCCCGAGCGGGGACGGCATCGCGGCCGCCGACGTCAGCGATGCGACCGTCGGCGCCACCAGTCCGGTCGCGGTATCCGGGGCGGGCGTCGACGGGATCTCCATCGCCGGCGGCGACGGCACCCTGAACTTCGGCACCACCAGCGTGACCGGCAGCGCCGGGGACACGGTCTCCGTGGCCAGCCGTAGCGCCGGCACCGTCACGTTCGGCGGTCCCATCACCGGCACCGGCGGGGGCGTCTATCTCGACAACAACACCGGTGCCACCATCGCCTTCACCGGCACGCTGACCCTCAGCACGGACAACGCCGCCTTCACTGCGACCGGGGGCGGCACGGTCACCGCGACCGGGACCGGCAGCACGCTCACCAGCCTGACCCAGACCGTGCTGACGGTGCAGAACACCACGATCGGCGCCGCCGACCTGACGTTCCAGAGTGTCTCGTCCAACGGTTCGTACTCCAACGGTCTCGACCTGGCCAACACCGGGTCCTCCGGCGGCCTCACCGTCACCGGCACCGGCACCCCGGGGTCGGGAGGGACGATCCAGAACTCACTGGAGGCAGGCATCGAGCTGACCTCGACCTACGCGCCCAGCTTCACCGACATGGTCATTGAGAACGTCGTCGGCGACGGGATCTACGGCGCCCAGGTGAACGGGCTGACGCTGGCCGACTCCACCGTCTCTGATGGCAGCGGCGACGGCCTGGACTTCTCGCCGAACGGCACGGGCTCCCCCGACGGCCTGACCGGCACCGTGTCGATCTCCAACTCCACGATCACCGCTGGCTTCGGCGGCTACAGCGCGATCATCAGCGACACCAGCGGAACGCTCGCCCTGACGGTCACCGACGCCACCTTCAACGGCATCAACGATTTCGTCGCGCTGAACATCAACGCGGACGGCACCACGAACGCGACCGTCAGCGTCACCGGATCGACATTCAACGACAACGACTCCGGCAACGCCCTCGTGTTCGCGACCGCGACCGGCTCTACCGGCACCAACACCGTCGCCTTCTCAGGCAACACGCTCAGCGGCAGCAGCGTGGTGATTAGCCCATCCGGCAACTCGCACACCGCGATCACCATCAACGGCAACAACATTCAGATGCAGTCCCCTACCGCCGACGCCATCGGGATCGACGAGGACGGCACCAGCGGGACGCTGACCGGCACAGTGCACGGCAACGTCATTGGCACGCCCGTGGGGGGCTTCTCCGGCGGCACCGGCATCGGTATCTCCGCCGAGGGATCGGTGACCGAGACGCTCGCGATCACGGGCAACGACCTCTACCATTACTCGCACCCGGGGGGAATCCATTTCCTCGACAGTGCGGGAAACCCGGCCATGAACCTGACGATCACCGGCAACCTCATTACCGACCCCTCGCCGGTCAACGGCGTACCGCCGCCGCTCGAGCCCGGCACCTGGGGGATCCTCGGCCAGGACGGAGCGCTTGCCCCTGACAACGGCACAGAATGCGCCGTCATCACCGGCAATTCCATCGTCGGGTCCGGCGAGGCAGGTCCACAAGGTGAGGCGGGGGGCGACATCGAACTCGAGCAGAACGACGCGACGACCTTCCAGGTGCCCGGTTACACCGGGGGCAACACCAACATCGGCGCGATCGAGAGCTTCCTGGCGGGCGACAACAACGTCAACGGCACGCCCACCGCCGTCGCCGCCGTCAGCGGGAGCGGCGGCGGGTTCGCCGGCGTCACCGGCTGCTGACGCGCGGAAGCACTGTGACGTCGTCGACCCCGCGTGGCCCTCCCTGACGGTCCACACCGAGGTCTACGACGTCAGGCCAGACTCCTTCGGCTGATCTACTGCCGGAAGCGCTAACAAATTTCCTGGATGTCCTTAATATCGAGAAGCTCGGGCCAGTTAAGGTCGATAAGGGGAACGAGCGGAACCCTAAGGCGTCTTGACATGCCAACCCAACCTGGCACCTGGAGTCGAGCTGACCAGGCGTGAGCTGGAGGTGGCCCAGCTCGCGGGGAGGGGGTTTACCAATATGCAGATCGCCGAGCATCTGCGTATTTCCATCCGTACCGTCGAATCCCACTTGTGCACACGTATGCCAAGACGGGGGCCAGGCGGCCGGATCTCGGGCATTGGGTTGGGGGTGGCATCAAGTGAAAGCCAGGGCGGCCATGGAGCTTCAGTGCCGCATCAGCGCCACATTCCCTTGGACTGTGGTCGCCGTCACGCCTAACCCTCATGGGGCCGACATCCTTGTCTGCGCGGTGGGCGATCAAGACCGCGAGGTCAAGATCGATGACAACGAAACGCGATTCCCCCATAGTCCGACTGCTGGTGGGTGACCCGGTTAAGAGCTAAAGATCCCCGCGAAGAGTCGAGTCCTGTCTCAGAGCAGAAAACACACTCGCGGGTGCGCCCCGCGCAAATAGGAGCGCGGCGTGCGAGATGGCCCCCTTTACTGACAGAGGGAGGGGGCCAGGCGGCCCCCCGTGAACGCAAGAATCTCAGACGCACCTACGTAGGACGGACCCAGGAGGGCCAGTGATCACATCGTCCCTGGTCAGGAACGTAAGAGTGGGT
>CAWJQG010000009.1:0-258835 GCA_963844925.1 uncultured Actinomycetota bacterium
CGCGTCATCGCTTGGTGACCTCCACTGTTGAGTTATCAAGAAGCAGCCAGTCGCCAGTGGCGATGACCTCGCACGGGTCGGCGTCGAGGTCGGTGATGGCCGGAACCCGGGTCACCACCGCCCCGAGCGCCGACTTGGCCGAGATCCGGCCGATGACCATGCCAACGGGCGCGGTGCCGGACAGCCGCGTCGTCTGGAAGAAACCGGACCAGCCGGAGGATCCCTTGGCGCTGGGAAAGACGAGGATTTTGCCTGCGAAGCAGACCCCGAAAAGCTCATGCCGGGGTTCGATGATCACGCCGCGAGCCGGGTCGATGCCGGCCCACCCGGAGATCGGCTCGTGCGATACCAGGGCCTCGCCCTCGGCAGTGCCGGGGACGACCGTTCTTCCGCGGAGGATGAGCTCCGCTCATCGGAGTATCCCGTCGCGACCAAGATAATCGAACGTGGAAGCGAAAGTCAAGACGAAGAAGGGCATCAGTTCAGCTCTCCGTTCCAACGACCGGTGACGGCCGCGTCGATGCGCGCCTCGAGGGTGCCGAACCAGGCCTCGATGCCGAGGATCGCGGGCAGATAGTGCGCCTGCTTGGCCGAGTCGGTGGCGAACACCCGGGTCCCGGCGGGCGCGGCCCGCGACATGGCGGGGCAGGAGTCGGCCAGCACCCACCCGCCGGCCCGCTCGATCACCGCGGTGTAGCCGGACCGATCGGCGATCACCGCCAAGTGCCCGCGGCGCCATGATCCAGAGCTCGGTCCGATGATGAAGCCGCCGACCGTAGAGGAACTCGGCCGCCCGCCTGATCTGGTCCACTGACGCGTGCGGGCAGCCGAGCAGCACGAAGTCGACATCGAAGGGACGAGCCGATCTCGTTCAGCGTCTCGTACATCGCCCGCCGCTCGGTCGGCCCGTAGACCACCGCGGATGGCACCCCAGCCGACCCGTTGAACGCAGCCGACACCGTCGGCGCCTCCGGCGTGATCCCCGGTAGGTGGTAGAGCTCGACCCCGCCTGACGTCGCCGCCGCCGCGCCGAAGTGCTTCAGCTCGGTCAGGTCGGGCCGGGAGACGGAACCGGTGATCACCGGGTGGTCTTCGCCCGCGACCCCGCCCGCGAAGTAGCCGAGCAGCCCCCAGTCCTGGAACGCTCTCGACCCGCAGCCCCTGCACCGAGATCAGGTGCGTGCCGTGCCGGTTCGCGTCCAGGTGGTTCCCCCAGCGGGGATCTTCCCGGTCAGCGAGGCCGCGCCGGTCGAGGCGATCCCCTCGCAGTTGGTCCGCGCGCCGAGCACCGAGTTCGCGTAGATCACGGCCGAGGACTCCATCCACGCGCAGTGCTCGCCGCGCAGCGGCAGGTTCCCGACCTGGTACGGCGTGCAGGTGGCGAGGATGTTCACCCCGTGCCGCCCGTAGAAAGACTCGGCGTCGGACTGCAGGGCCACGTTCGCCGCCGGATACGGCACGATGTCCACCGAGTCGGGCCCGAACCCGTGCTGCAGCTGGCAGGTCGGCACCCGCATCGACGGGATCGTCAGGTCGAGGTCGCTGTCCAGGTTGATCACCGCGAACGCCTTGTCCCAGCCGCCCTCGGCGACCAGCCGCGCCTTGACCGGCGACGGCTGGGTCATCGTCCCGGCCACGTTCCTGATGGAGCACAGCCGCTCCGCGTCCAGCGCGAACCCGTACCTGATCAGCAGGTCCATCGCGGCCGCGACGGCGTCGCCCTCGGCGCCGTCGCGCATCCGCTTCTCGTCGTCGGTCAGGAACATCAGCCGCTCCGCCATCGTCGTCGATCATCGGTGCTCCCGCGGTTCGCGCCGAGCCGCGAACCGCAGGCGTTGCTACGCGTACCGGGCTGCCTAGTTCGCGCTCCCGCAGCCGCCCGACGTCAATGTCATGCACGCTGCCGGACGAGCTCCGGCCCGACTGCCGCGCCGGCCAGGTCGAGCGCGTGCGCCGCCGCCGCGCCCATCGCCGAGCACGGCCCCATCACCCGCACGCTGGACAGCGCCGCGGCGTCGCCGTCGACGCACCGCCCGGCCGCCACCAGGTTGTGCGCGCCCGGCGGGAGCAGCGACCGCAGCGGCACGTAGTGCACGTGGTCGGCCGGGAACATCTCCCACACGTAGCCGTCCGAGCGGTCGTGCAGTTCCACCGGCCACGCCGTCCGCGCCACCGCGTCGTCGAAGCCGGACCCCGGACCGCACCTCGTCCACGGTGAGCTGGTGCGCACCGCGGATCCAGCGCGTCTGCCGCCGCCCGGGGAACCCGTAGGCCCGCACCCGCGCCTCGCCGAAGGCCTTGGGGAACTCGGCCCGCAGCAGCGCGATCGCGCGATCGGCCTGGTCCCGCCCCTCGAACATGGCCCGCGCGGCGGCGACCGGGTCGAGCGGCGCGTCGATGTGCGTCACGTTCAGCACCGCGGTGCCGCGCCCGGGGAAGAAGAACGCGAGCCCGCCCCGCCGCAGCAGCCCGGCTTCCTCGCCCCGCGCGGCGAACACCGCGTCGATCTCCCCGGCCTCCGGCTTGTGCGCCTCGTCGAGGTTCTCCACGATGAACTGCTGGCTGCCGTAGATCGGCCGCGACGGCTCCCAGCAGGGCAGCCCCGCCTGCCAGGCCAGCGCCGCGTCGCCGCTCGCGTCCACGTACCCGGTCGCCCGGACCCGCACGTCCCCGTACCGGGTGGCGAAGTCGGCCGACGTCGACGACCCCGTCGCGAAATCGCCACGTCGCCGAGCACCGCGCCGGTGATCACCTGGATGCCGAGGCGACTGCACGGTCCGCTCCAGCCACCGCCCGAGCGCGACCTCGTTGTAGAAGACCGTCGTGGTGTGCCCGCGGGAGAAGTACAGGTCGCCGGACGGCTCGAGCGCGGCGAAGATGTCGTCGAACACCCCGTGCGTCAGCTGCGCGTACCCGGCGCGTTCCCGAACACCCCGCAGAACAGCCCGATCAGCGAGTGCACCATCTGCCCGCCGATCAGCGGCAGCGAGTCGATGAGCACCACGGAGCGGCCCAGCCGCGCCGATTCGATGGCCGCAGAGCAGCCCGCGATCCCGGCGCCGACGACGCACACGTCGGCGTTGATCTCGTGCGCGGACCCGGCGGCCGGCCGCGTCACCGCGTCCAGCCGAAGTTCGGTAAGTTCATGCGGCATGTCTGGGACGTTAAATCTGTTACAAGCCGTGTCAAACAAAAAAAAGATTCGTGCTATTCGGTATAAACCGGATTTATTCACTGCGCACCCCGACCTGCTGTTTCGCCGAGCGTCAGAGCCGTCGCGCGGTCTCCATGATCAATCGCCGCAGCCAGGCGTGCGCCGTGTCGTCCTCGTACTGCCGGTGCCACCACAGCGCCTCGACGATCGGCTCGGCGTCACCGGGGCATTCGAGCACCCGCAGGTTGGCGAGGCCGCGAGCCTGGTCGGCGAGCCGCTCCTGCATCAGCGCGACCCGGTCGGTGCCGGCCACGAAGTACGGCACGGCGAGGTAGCTCTCCACCCGGACCGCGATCCGCGGCTGCAGGTCGAGCAGCGGCGAGCTGCCGCATCACCGGCACCGAGGGGACCCCGCGCTGCCCCGACCGGTAGTAAGGCGCGACCCAGGGCAGCCCGGCCAGGTCGCGCAGCGCAGCGCGCTGCCGCCGTCGAGCACCGGGTTGTCGGCGTCGACCACGCACACCCACCGGTCGAGGAACAGCTCGGCCGACCGCGTGTCGGGCAGCGAGAACCCGTTGCTCGGCGGGGCGACCATCCCGTCGACGAACCGGATGCCGTCCGAGTACTCGGTCGCCAGCGACTCGCGCACCAGCCGGATGTGCAGCCGGGCCCGCGGCGCCGCCCGCTGCAGCGCCTGGGACAGCGCCTCGCCCATCACCATGATCGTGTAGTCGGCCATGACCAGGGTGAACTCGCGATCGGAGGTCGCCGGGTCGAAGTCGGTCGACGCCGCGAACAGCCGCTCGGCGGCCGAGCAGACCGCCTCCACCTGCCGGCCAGCTGCTCGCCGAGCGGCGTGAGCACGTACTCGCCGTGCTCGCGGACCAGCAGCTCGTCGCCGAAGTGCCGCCGCAGCCGGGACAGCGCCGCGCTCGCCGCGGGCTGGGTCACCCCGAGCCGCTGCGCCGCGCGCGTGACGCTCCGCTCCCGCGTCAGTTCGCGCAGCGCGACGAGCAGGTTCAGGTCAAGGTTGGCCAGATGCGCGACGGGCCGCATGATCCCCCCATCAAACGCCCGCCCGATCCCCGCCCGCAAGATCCAAAACCACGAACCCAAGAGATCCCCGCTGGTCCCCGCCCCGCCAGCATCCCCCCGCTAACCCCCAGACTCATCATGAACGTACCGCTGCTCCGCCCTCCCGCGCCCCATTTCCGCGCCCCGCCGCGCACCGCCGCCCCCCCCGCGCACCCCGCCCCCCCCGCGCCCCGCCCCCCGCAGCCCAGCCCCGCCACGCCACGCCGCCCCGCGCCCCGCCAGCGCACGCACCGTTGCTCCGCCCGGCCCGCCCCGTTTCCCCCGCCAGCGCACGCCCCTACTGCCACGTCACCCAGTCCCGCCCGGCTTGCCCCGCCTCCGCCACGCTCCCCGCCAGCCTCAACCCCACTGTCCCGCGCCCCCCAGCCGCCACGCTTCCCCCCGGCCTCCGCCACGCTCGCCCCGGCCCTCGACCCCCGTGTCCCGCGTTCCCCACCCGCTACGGCCTCGGCTTAGCGCTGAAAGTTCGGCCGGTGATAGGCGGCCAAACTTTCAGCGCTATCGCGGTCCCTGGTCGAGCGCAGGGTCCGCATCCATGTGGACACGTCTCTTCAGTCACAACAGCCGCTGGGGCCCCGGCTGTGCGCGCTGGCCGGTGGGGGTGCCGTGGCAGGAGCTAGGCGGAGCCACGGGTCCGTTCCTCAT
This sequence comes from uncultured Actinomycetota bacterium, assembly GCA_963844925.1. Lineage (GTDB taxonomy): Bacteria > Actinomycetota > Actinomycetes > Streptosporangiales > Streptosporangiaceae > Trebonia. Next base: position 4,895 of record CAWJQG010000009.1, read on the forward strand.
CTCTTTGACTTTTTGCTCTGTAATGATGTAATCAAAGTATGGGAGTAAGTGAACCTTTGGACGCCTACTCGACCATCGTCGCCGGCGTGGCGGAGCGGCTCACCCCTAAGGTCGCGAGCGTGCGGGTGCCGAGGCGGGCGGGGGAGTCGCTGGGGTCGGCCGTGGTGTTCACCGCGGACGGGTTTCTGCTGACGAACGCGCATGTGGTCGGGCACGCAACGGGCGGGACGGCGGCGTTCTCGGACGGGACGACGGCGCCGTTTCAGGTCGTGGGGGCGGACCCGCTGTCGGACCTGGCGGTGCTGCGCGCGACCGGCGACGTCCCCGAGCCGGCTGAGCTCGGCGAGGCCGACGAGCTCGTGGTCGGGCAGCTTGTCGTCGCGGTGGGCAACCCGCTCGGGCTGTCAGGGACGGTCACCGCGGGCGTGGTCAGCGCGCTCGGCCGGTCGATGCCGACGGGAGAGCACGGGCTGATCGAGGACGTCATCCAGACCGACGCCGCGCTCAACCCGGGCAATTCCGGTGGCGCGCTGGCCGACTCGCGCGCCCGGGTGGTCGGGATCAACACGGCGGTGGCCGGGGTCGGGGTCGGGCTCGCCGTCCCGGTCAACTCGACGACCAGGCGGATCGTGTCCGCGCTGATGCGCGACGGGCGGGTGCGCCGCGCCTACCTGGGCGTCGTCGTGGTGCCCGCCCCGGTGGCGCCGGTCTGGCGACCCCGTCTCGGCGGGCGCTCCACCGGGCTGCGGGTCGCGTCGGTCGTGTCCCGCGGGCCGGCCGACCGGGCCGGGCTGCGCCCCGGGGACCTGCTGCTCACCGCCGCGGGCGAGGAGGTCGCGACGGCGCAGGACCTGCAGCGCCTGATGTTCGCCGAGGCGATCGGCCGCCCGCTTCCGATCACGGTGATGCGCAACGGCGCCCTGGTCGACGTCATCGCCGAGCCGTCCGAACTGGTATCCGCCTAACCAGCCCAAGCCGCTATCCCCGCTCACTGCCATCCCCGGCGTCGCCTCGGTCGGCCGCGACGTCCGCACCGCGTTGCGGCCGTGCAGTATGCCGCGCCGCCGCCATGATCGCAAGCCGTCGTCCACAGGCGGTGGACAATTCGGGCGCGTTGTCCACAGGCGATGGATTGCCATCGCCGGGACGTCGTCGGTTCGGGCACGGTGGAAGTGCGAACCGGGCGGCGGACGCCGCAGGACGCAGCAGAGCAGGAAACGCGAGCAAGGAGGATGGCATGAGCCAGGAGAACACGATCACCCTGCGCGGCTTCGTTACCGCCGAACCGAAGTTGTGGCAGCCTACGCCCACGCACACGCCCGTCACCGAGATCCGGGTGGGCTCCACGCCCCGCCGGCTGAACCGGGCCACCGGGGAGTGGGAGGACGGGGACACGTCGTACTACACCGTGAAGTGCTGGCGCAGGCTCGCCGTGAACGTCAAGAGTTCGCTGCGCAAGGGCGACATGGTCATCATCCGGGGCAAGTTCGTCACCCGGACCTGGGTGGACGATCAGCAGCGGACGCGGACGCAGATGCAGGTTGAGGCGGACTCGGTCGGACACGATCTGTCGTTCGGCTGGTCGCACTTCAACCGGGGCGCCAACACGTCGTGGGCCGCGGTGCGGGCGCAGGCGGACGGCGAGGTGGCCAGGCAGGACCTCGATGCGAGCGCGGACGCCCGGGACGACGGCGACGAGCTGGATGAGGCGGGCGTTTCGCGCGACTACGAGATGGCCGACCCTGGGATGCGCCGACCCTGGGATCGCCGACTCCGGGGCGCCCGACGGCGAGATATCCGACGCTGATTTCGAGAAGTTGGCCACGGGTCTCGGCGTTCAGGCGGAGATCGCGCCGACCTACTAGACAGCCGGTGGCCTGCCACGACGGGTGCCGCACGTTGTCATCTACTACGCATAGTGACGAATGCCAAGTCGTGCGGCACCCAACGAGTCGGTGACCGGGCAGCCTTCCTAATAGACGTTCCAGTTGCCCGAGCACAGCATGACCCGGTACACCCGCTGGGGCGCCAGCGTGAAGGACGACCCGCCGTTGATGAGCGATCCGGGCGGCGCCTGCAGGGTGACCGTGTCCGAGTTGTTGATCTGCGCGATCGAGAACTCCTCGCCGTCGGGCGGGAGCAGGTAAACGTTCCCCGTCGTCGTGGTGCCGGAGCCGCCTATGCAGCCGCTCATCACCGCCCCGTTGATCGAGCTGTAGGTCACGAACGACCACAGGCCTCCAGTCACCGGCACCATGACCTGCCCGGCGATCGGCACGTAGGCCGGCGCGCCTGCGAGGGTCAGCGTCCCCTGCGGGAGCGCGACGCCCTGCGACCCGGAGGCCAGGGCGACGTTCGTGCTCGCCCCGAAGTAGCCCGCGCCGGGCAGGGTGACGGTGGTGCCGCCGGACGGCGCCGAGACCAGGTGCGTCTTGCGGAGCACGGCGGTGAAAGTGCTCTCGGAGTTGTAGACCTTGTCGCCCTGCCCGAGGTTCTCGTGGGCGACGGTGTGCGGCCCATTCGTGTACACCCCGGCGAGCGTGGCGCCGGTTGCGTTGTTGGTGTTCAGGATGCGATTGCCCCAGATGCGGTTGAAGTCGCCGCCTGGCGTGGTGTCCTCGAGGATGGGCCTGTCCACGATGTTGTCGATGACGTCCACGTCGTAGCAGCCGGACAGGCGGATCGCGTTCGCGTACGGGGCGGACGGGTCGAGCCCGTAGACGGTGTTGTCATGCACGCTGGTCCCGGGCGAGTACCCGTTGATGATGATGGCGCTCGCCTCTCCGAGCTGGAACAGCCCCCCGCTGATCGTCGTACGCTGGCAGTTATTCGAAAAGATGTGCTGGAATTCGGGACTCAGACTCGCCGGCGTTGTACAGCGAGTTCACGCCGTCGAGGATGGCGCGGTCGCATTCCTGGAGCAGGATGCTCGCGGTTACGTTGGCATAGTGCTTCGTGCCGGAGATCTGCATGTAGTAGGCGTTGATCATGCTGATGCCGGCCTGGCCGTTGGTCTCGTACTCGCCGCCGATTACCTGCATCGCCCCCATCCCGCCCACGCCCCGGCAGTCGACGTACAGCCCGTCCAGCGGGTTGAAGTAGGGGTGGCAGTAAAGGAGCTTGTTGATCCCGCCGAACGCCACGATGCCGTGCGCGCCGCGCGGGGGGTCGAGTTTCATGCCGCCGTTGACGACGCACCGGGTGAACTCGCTGTTCTGCACCGTGGCCTCGATCACCATCCCGTTGCCGCCGGGGAAGGCCGTGTTCAGCGTGGCGCCCGCGACCTCGTACACCAGGTCGAGCGGGATGAGAAGTGCATTCGAGGCGATGGCCTCGACGGGCGTGGAGTCCCAGCCGCGCACGACGGTGACCGTGTTGCTCCCCGTGGCCGTGATCGCGACGGTCTCGATGCCGTCGTCGTTGCCCGGGGTCCCGGAGTAGGAGGGGGGGACGACCTTCGCCCAGGCGGGCAGCGCGATCGCGGGGACGGCGGAGACGCTCCAGGTTTGCTCGGTCAGGCCGACCGCGGCGTCGATGGCCTGGGTAACGGTGACCTGGAGCGACGTGTTAGTGCAACCGCCGATCCTCCACCCGTCACCGGAGCAGGACTGGACGGTCACGTTCTCGAGGCGCCCGTCGTTGCACCGGAACGCGATCCCGTTCCCTGACCCGCTGACCAGGTCGGTGCCGGCGCCCTGGGGCTGGACGCGCAGGTGCCGGATCGACGAGCCGGTGAGCGTCCGGGTGTTCCCGAAGATGATGCTCGCGTACCCGGACGGCGATACCCCGCTCGTCGGGACGGCGATGGTGGTGGCGGGACCCTGCCCTTCCAGGACGGTGTAGTCGTTGTCGCAGATGATCGGGTTCGTGCGCCAGTAGGTGCCCTCCAGGAGCACGACCCTGCCGCCTCGCTCGAGGGCGATCGCGGCGTTGATCGTCACCTCGTCGCCGCCGGTCGTGCTGGTGCCCGTGCACACATAGTCGGCGGCGGCCTTGCCCGCGCTGCTGGTGTCGCTGGCGGCGACGAAGATGGTGCCCCCGCGCCCGGACCCGGGCGGCGGCGCGTCCGCCGCGGTTGACGCCGTGCCGGAGGGGAGGAGCATGGACGACGCTTCCGCCTCGGCCTGGACCGCGGCCGCCGCGGCGTCCAGTTTCTGGGTGCCTCCGACTGTAAATGGATGCTGCTCGTGTTTGCTCATGCACCGAAGGTAACGTCGAGCACATGTGAGCGTACCTTGAACGTCCGAGAAAGATGATCATGAGTCGCGACGCTCCAGGCAGAGGTCGCGTCGGCCCTCCGAACGGCCAGTGACCTGCCACGACGGGTGTCGCACGTTGTCATCTGTTACTCATAGTGACGAATGTCAAGCCGTGCGGCACCCAATGAGCCGATAGCCAACATAGAAGTTCTGCGCACGCACGGCACAGTTTGCATCTATGGTGTCACCTAGAGTGACTTACAAGCGCTGGGCTAGACCGGATCCGGACGTCGGGACGTTGTAGGAAGAAGTTGCAGGAAGGCGACAGGCAGCGAGCATGTCAGCAGTCCAGGACGCGATGAGGCAGCGAGAGCGGGAGGCCCGGAAGGGCCTGGCGTGGCCGCGGCGCTGCCCGCTGTTCGACGAAACGTTCACGCTGGTCGGCTATGTGCTGTCGGTGCTCGCCTGCTACCTCACACTCATCGGGGTAGCGGCCACCAGCGCCCCGGTGACAGCCGGTGACGTCACCTTGTTCGCCGGGCTGATGTGCTGCGGTGCTCTCTGCGTCGAGGCGACCAGGCGGCTCGGCCAGCCCTCGGGGGTCTGGCGGGATCTGCTGTCCGCGTGGTGGCTGCCGGTGGCGCTGCTGCTGCCGCCGTTCTACGCGCTGATCGCGCCGGCCGTGCTCGGCCTGCTGATCTACGTGCGGGTGCGCCGGGGTCCGATCTACCGCCGGATCTTCAGCACAGCGGCGCTTGGCCTGGCCGGCGCGTGCACGTCGGCACTGTTCCGCTTGCTCGCCCCGACTTCGGCGCAGGGCCAGGCGGCGGGCTTGCTGAACTACCCGGGGCCGAACGCCTGGCTCCTGCGGCCGCAGCTGGCGGCGGTCGCGCTCGCCTGCGCCGTCGCATTCGCCGTGCTGAACACCTGCCTGGTCGCGATCGCCGCCTGGCTCGCCAACCCGGACGCCCGGCTGGCCGACATGCTCTGGGACCGCGAGCGGATGCTGCTCGACCTGACCGAGACCTGCGTGGGCATCCTGGTCACGATCGCCTGTGAGCTGAGCGCCGTCCTGCTACTCGTGACACTGCCCCCGGTGATCCTGCTCCAGCGCAGCCTGCTCCACTCGCAGCTCAAGGCGCAGGCGCGCACCGATCCGAAGACGGACGTGCTGAACGCGGGCGCCTGGCAGAGCGAGACCGCCCTGGCGATCGCCAGGGCGCAGCGCAGGCGCGAGCCGCTGGCAGTGCTGCTCGCGGACGTCGATCACTTCAAGAAGGTCAACGACGCCCACGGCCACCTGACGGGCGACGCCGTCCTGCGGACGGTGGCCGCGGAGATGCGCCAGCAGGTCCGCGAATCAGACCTGGTGGGCCGGTTCGGCGGCGAGGAGTTCGTCATCCTGCTCACCGGCACCACCGCGGAGGAGGCGTGCCAGGTCGCCGAGCGGGTCCGCCGGGGGCCGGCGTGGTGAAGGTGCTCACCCACGACGAGATCGTCGGGGTCACCGTCTCGATCGGCGTCGCGGCGCTTGGCACCCACGGCGCGGACCTGTTCGAACTGCTGGCCGCCGCCGACATCGCGCTGTACCGGGCCAAGAACACCGGCCGCGACCGCGTCTGCCTCTACGACGCGTCCGACGCGACGCCAAAGACCAGACACCTGTGAAAACCCTCTACGCTGAATAGCATGCCCGAGTTTATTTACAGCCTTCGCGCCGTCCGTAAGGCGCATGGTGACAAGGTCGTCCTCGACAACGTCACGCTGAGCTTTCTCCCTGGGGCGAAGATCGGTGTCGTAGGCCCAAACGGCACCGGCAAGTCAACGCTCCTCAAGATCATGGCCGGACTCGAGCAGGTCTCCAACGGCGAGGCCAAGCTGATGCCCGGCTTCAGCGTGGGCATCCTCGCCCAGGAGCCGACGCTCAACGAGGAGAAGACGGTCCTCGGCAACGTCGAGGAGGGCGTCGCCGAGACCAAGAGGGTGCTCGAGGAGTACAACGAGATCGCCGAGAAGATGGCGACCGACTACTCGGACGAGCTCATGGAGCAGATGAGCAAGCTCCAGGAGCAGATCGACCACAAGGACGCCTGGGACCTGGACAGCCAGCTCGAGCAGGCCATGGACGCCCTGCGCTGCCCGCCGCCGGACTCCGACGTCACCAGCCTGTCGGGCGGCGAGCGGCGGCGAGTCGCCCTCTGCAAGCTGCTCCTGCAGCAGCCCGACCTGCTGCTGCTCGACGAGCCCACCAACCACCTGGACGCGGAGTCCGTCCTCTGGCTCGAGCAGCACCTGGAGAAGTACCCGGGCACCGTCATCGCCATCACCCACGACCGGTACTTCCTGGAGAACGTGGCGCAGTGGATCCTCGAGCTCGACCGCGGCCACGCCTACCCCTACGAGGGCAACTACACCACCTACCTGGAGACGAAGGCCTCCCGGCTTAAGGTCGAGGGCGCCAAGGACGCGAAGATGCGCAAGCGCCTCGACGACGAGCTCGAGTGGGTCAGGTCCAGCGCCCGGGCCCGCCAGACCAAGTCGAGGGCGCGCCTCGACCGGTACGACGAGATGGCGGCCGAAGCGGACAGGAACCGCAAGCTCGACTTCGAGGAGATCCAGATCCCGCCGGGCCCGCGCCTCGGCAACACCGTCGTGCAGGTCGAGCACCTGGTCAAGGGATTCGGCGACCGGGTCCTCTACGACGATCTGAGCTTCAGCCTGCCGAGGAACGGCATCGTCGGCGTCATCGGCCCGAACGGCGTCGGCAAGACCACGCTGTTCAAGATGATCGTCGGCGAGGAGAAGCCGGACAGCGGGTCCATCCGGATCGGCGACACCGTCAAGATCTCCTACTCCGACCAGAACCGCTCCCGGATCGACCCGAAGAAGAACGTCTGGGAGGCGATCTCCGACGGCGAGACGTTCATCCACGTCGGCAACGTGGAGTTCCCCAGCCGGGCCTACGTGGCGGCGTTCGGATTCAAGGGCGGCGACCAGCAGAAGCTGGCGGGCGTGATGTCCGGCGGCGAGCGCAACCGGATGAACCTCGCGCTCACCCTCAAGCAGGGCGGCAACCTGCTGCTGCTCGACGAGCCGACCAACGACCTCGACGTGGAGACCCTGGCCAGCCTGGAGAACGCGCTGCTCGAGTTCCCCGGCTGCGCCGTCATCACCAGCCACGACCGCTGGTTCCTGGACCGGGTGGCGACCCACATCCTGGCCTGGGAGGGCGGGGCGAGCTGGTTCTGGTTCGAGGGCAACTTCGAGGCCTACGAGAAGAACAAGATCGAGCGCCTGGGCGCGGAGGCCGCCAGGCCGCACCGCGTGACCTACCGGAAGCTCACCCGCGGTTAGGAAACAGCCGTCGCAGGCCGACGCTGCGGGCTGAGGTAGTCAGCAGCCCGCGGCGGCTCCCGCGCTAGCTCTTCACGGTGATCCCGAACGGTGGCGTGGCTCCGCCCATCGCGCCCCGTTCCCCGCCAGCTGCTGGTCAGCCCCACAGCGGTGGGCTAGTTACTAGGAGCGGTATATGTCGGCCAGTGAAACGAGCGACAGCTCTGGGCCAGCCCTCGCGCGCATGTCGCCACTGAATCCCGCAGCGGAGTAACAGGCGAGCGCGCAGTCCGTGACGTCGAAGTTCGCCGCCAACAGATCGCGGGCCCGGGCAAGGCGTTCCGCGTGGAACGGCGTCATCACCTCGCCCCATTTCACCTCGCCGAGCGAAAGCAGCCGGCGACGGCCATTCGACTCCGGCGGAGCGAGCACGGCTACGTCGACCTGGATCTGGGTTCGCTTCTCCGGATCGTTCACCACCCCTGCCCCCACTTCGCCGATAGGGCCGTTCACGAGGCCGTCGGCAAGGGGCACGAAGGCCCGGCAGAGCGACTCGAAGTGCGGCCCAATGACCCGCCTGAGGAAGTCGGGACGCTGATCCCGCCAGACCCGGTCCGCGAATCCGCCTTCCAAGCGGAACCACTCAGGCCGCATCACTACCTCGTAGAACGTGATCAGCGGCTCGGATACCCGATACAGCCACTTGCCGCCGCGGAATAGGTCGGGCTCCCTTGTGATAAGCGCCGCATCCTCGAGCACGTTAAGCGGATGGGTGATGTCTGCCGACTTCCGGCCCACGTAATTCGCGATCCCGCCATTCGTCTGGTTGCCCGACGCGATCGCGGCGAGCACTGAGTGGTACAGGCCTGGATCGCGGATCTCTGTCTCCTCAGCGAGCAGGTAGCGCGCCTCGCGGAAAAGCGGGCTCTGCCGATTGAGGACGGTGCGGAGCACCCACGCGTCGAAATCATCCCGCCCGTCCGGGGCGTCGAAGGCGACGAACTCGCGCCGGTAGGCGGGCGTGCCGCCCACAACCGCATGCAGCAGCACCGCGAGCTCCGGATCATCGGCATTCCAGAAGCGCGCCGCATCCCGATAACCGAAGGGCCTCACCAGCAGTTCAAGGCTGGCCCTTCCGCGCAGTGGCGCCTGCCCGGCGAGCAGTTGCCCCATCACGGACATCGCCGACCCGCAGAGCAGCAGCCGTGCCGCCGACCTCTGGCCTGCACCGCCAGGCCCCAGCTCGCGCTGGATGATCGAAGGCAGCGACGGATTCGCCTTCACCAGGAACGGGAACTCGTCGATGACCACAACCCTGGGCTCGCCGGTAACAGCGGAAAAGAGCAGCCTGATCGCATCGTCCCAGTCCTGTAGGGGTCGGCTGAGCGGGACGCCCTGCCGCAGGAGCGCATTGGTGAACGCCCGGAGGCTCACCGTTTCCGTAGCCTCCACGGCCGGGAAATATAGCCCGTCGGTGGCCGTGGTCAGCGCCTCGAGCAGGAAGCTCTTCCCTTGCCGCCGCCGCCCGCTGACGACCCCGAGCATCGCTCCCTGATATGGGTTGGCCGCGAACGCGTCAAGCCCGGCCCACTCCTGGTCCCGGTCAAAGACGTGTCCTGGCTTGGTTGTCATGCACATAACTATACTTTTGAAAAGGATAATTATGTGCCGGTCGCGCGCGTCGGTCCGTCTCAGCCGGAGCTAAGCGGGCGCGAGGCCGATGCTGCCGCGTCCGCCTTGGTCAGGGCCGTCTTCCGGTACCGCGTTGACCAGGGAGTGCGCGGCCATCACGAGGTAGTCCCAGAGCTGCGCGTCCAGCGGGGCGGGCAGCTCCAGCTCGTCGAGCGCGGTCCGCATGTGCTTGAGCCACAGGTCCCGCTCGGTCTCGCCGATGCTGAAGTGCACATGCCGCATCCGCAGCCGCGGGTGACCGCGCAGCTCGTTGTAGGTGGCGGGCCCGCCCCAGTACTGGATGAGGAACAGCCGCAGGTGCTCCTCGGCCGGCCCCAGGTCCTGCGTCGGGTAGACCGGCCTCAGCACGGGGTCGGCCGCGACCTCCTGGTAGAACCGGCGCACCAGGCGGGTGAAGGTCTCCTCGCCGCCGACGGCCGCATAGAAGGTGCGCGGCGCGCGCGCGGTCTCCTCGCTCATAACAATGCCAGCCTATCGTACCTGCGCATTTGTTCCCCGGAACTGACGCCATGCCGCGGGCCGGGCTTGACCACGGCGCTAGCAGTTGTATGTTTGTCGTATGGATATAGATAAAGAGACCGGGGCGGGCCGGGCCGTCGGCGTCTCCTCGCCAGACGCTGGCGGCGGGGATCGGAGCACGGCCCCGTCCGGGCGGGCTGTGTCCCCGATCGAGTTCCGGCTGGATGCGGCCTCGGGCGTGCCGACTACCTGCAGCTTGTGCACCAGGTCGAGCACGCGCTGCGGCTGGGCTACCTCAAGCCCGGCGACCAGCTGCCGAAGGTTAGGGACGTGGTCGCCGAGCTGGCGATCAACCCGAACACGGTACTGAAGGCCTACAAGGAGCTGGAGACCAAGGGTCTGGCGGCCGGGCGGCCCGGCCAGGGCACGTTCATCGAGGCCACACTCAGCCAGGTCGCGCTGCCCGAGCTGATCGGGTTGCACGGTCCCTGCTCGGCTGGCTGGCCTCGGCCGAGGCGGCGGGACTTGACGAGGACGGGATGGTGGCGCTGTTTACCAGCGCGCTGCGGGATTTCTATAACCGCCGCAGCGGCTCCGCAGCCCGTCCCGGCACGGCGAGCGCGAAACGGAGGGCGTCGCATGAACGTCATCGAGACCAGCGGCCTAGGCAAGCGTTACGGCAGCACGTGGGCGCTGCGCGAGTGCACGCTGGCGGTCCCGGCCGGGCACGTGGCCGCGCTGGTCGGCCCGAACGGCGCGGGCAAGAGCACGCTGCTGAACCTGGCGGTCGGCCTGGCGGAACCGACTGCGGGCGGCGTCACCGTGCTGGGCGGCCTGTCTGCGGGCTCGCATGCCGCGCTGGACGGCATCGCGTTCGTTGCCCAGGACACGCCGCTGTACAAGAACCTGTCCGCCGCTGACATGCTGCACCTGACCCGCAACCTGAACCGGCGCTTCGACCAGGACTACGCGGAGGCCCGGCTGGGCGAGCTGGGCATCCCGCTGAAGCGGAAGGCGGGCAAGCTGTCCGGCGGGCAGCAGGCGCAGCTCGCGCTGAGCCTGGCGCTGGCCGTCGGCCGCGGCTGCTGCGTGCTGGATGAGCCGGTGGCGATGCTCGACCCGATCGCCCGGCACGACTTCATGGCCATCGTGCTGACGGCGGCGGCCGACGACGGGGTGTCGGTGGTGCTGTCCTCGCACGTGCTGGCCGAGCTGGAGCGGGTGGCCGACTACCTCATCCTGCTGTCGCGGGGCCGGGTCCAGGTGGCCGGCGAGGTCGACGACCTGCTCGCCAGCCACCGCATGCTGACCGGCCCGGCCGCCGAGGCCGACAAGTACGCCGAACGGCCGGTGGTGCATGCCCGCCGCGGCCGAGGCCCAGGCCCACCTGCTGGTCCGGGCCGCCGCAGACGATCCGGTACCGCCGGGCTGGGAGGCGCACCCGGTCGGCCTGGAAGAGCTCGCGATGGCCTACCTGCGCGAGCCCGGCGCCGCGGCGCTGCCCGGCCCGGCCCGCGGCCGGGACACCCAGCCATCGGAGGTGACGAAATGACCGCACTGACCATGCCCGCCCGTCCCGGCGCACGACGCCCGCCTGCGGCCAGTGCCGTGGCGGCGGATGGCCTGGGTCACCTGGCGACAGCACCGGGCCGCGCTGATCGGCGTGGCCGTGTTCCTCGGCGCGTCCGCGCTGTACCTGTGGCTCACCGGCCTTCAGATCCACCACGCCTACGCCGTCGCGACCTGCCACCCGGCAAGCTCAATCGCCTGCACCATAAACTTCACCGGCAGATACGGCACGACTGCGATTGTCGTCAGCATCTTTCTGCAGGCGGTGCCTGCGCTGATCGGGGCGTTCGTCGGGGCGCCGGTGCTGGCTCGGGAGATTGAGACCGGCACCTTCCGGTACGCCTGGACCCAGGGCTTCGGCCGGTGGCGCTGGGCGCTCGCCAAGCTGGTGCTGCTCGCGGTCGCGGTGGCTGCCGCAGCCGGGGCGTTCAGCGTGCTGTATTCCTGGTACAACCAGCCGTTCTTCGCCGCGGGCTACGCGATCCCGTTCTCTACCCGCCTGTTCGACCTGCGCGAGGTCGCGTTCGCCGCCTGGACGCTGGCCGCCTTCGCGATCGGCGTCCTGGCCGGGATGCTCATCCGCCGGGTCGTCCCCGCGATCGCCGCCACCCTGGCCGTCTACGCCGGGCTCGCCTTCACGGCCGCGCTGTGCCTGCGCGAGCACTACATGACACCGCTTGTCACCAGCAGCTCTCAGCCTGCCCGGTTCCGCGTGGATCATCAGCCAGTGGTACACCAAGGGCGGCAAGTTCGCGTTCGCCCGACCGGGGCACCCAGATACTCCAACGCCCTCTCGAAGCTCTGCCCTTCCATGTTTGTTTCTCCGAATGCTCTCGGAACGCGCAGTGCCTCTCCCAGCACGGCTACACGCAATGGACCAGCTACCAGCCGGCCGACCGGTTCTGGCCATTCCAGTGGATCGAGGGCGGCTGGCTGCTCGCGCTGTCGGTGCTGCTCATCGCCGCGAGATGCGTGGCACTGCTCTCTGCTTGTTCGTCTCCCGCGCTCGGGCAGGACGGACCTGCAGCCACCGGGGGCGGGTTCCCCGGTGCCGTCGCCGCCGAATGGATCAAGCTACGGACGGTGCGTTCTACCTGGGTGTGCATGGGCGCTGCCGCTGTGCTGGTCTCGGCGTTCGCCGTGATTGCCGGGATCACCAGCCCGTCCCGTCAGGGCGGCGGTGGCGGGAACCCGCTGGGGATGTCGGCGTCCGCGACCGCCGCCAGCGGCGTGTTCTTCTCGGGCCAGTTCGCGGCTCTCGCGCTGGCCACCTTGATGATCGCCAGTGAATACTCCACAGGCAGCATCGTCTCGTCGCTTCAGTGCGTGCCGGTGCGGGCACGGATGCTGCTGGCCAAATGCGCCGTGATCCTGCCGGTACTGTGCTGCATGGGGGTCCTGGTCGGCCTGCTGGGTACCGGGGTAGCGGCAGCGGCGATCGGCGAGCACGGGCCACCGGTCACGGGCGGCGACGTCGCACGTCCGCAGTTGACTCATGCCTGTGATTCGCTTTGCGCGGGGTGGAGGCCGGCCGCGTCGATCGCCGCCTTCACCCGGGCGCGCAGTTCGCGCTCGACCTCCCACTGGCGCAGCGGCGCGGTTTTCGCGACGATCCGCATGGTGACCTCGCTGCTGGAGATCTCCTGCGCCCCCCACACCTCGGGCGGGTCGAGCAGGACCACCCGCCAGACGGGATCGTCCCAGAGATTCTCGGCGGCGCCGGAGAGCAGGGACCGGATCTCCGCCAGGTCCACCTCGTACGGCACCGGGAAGTCGATGACCGCCCGCGCCCAGCCCTGCGACTCGTTGCCGACCTGCTCGATCGCGCCGTTGCGGATGTGCCAGACGATGCCGCTCACGTCGCGCATCCTGGTGACCCGCAGGGTGACGTTCTCCACGGTGCCGGTCGCGTCCCCGATGGTGATCACGTCGCCCACCCCGTACTGGTCCTCGACCAGCATGAAGATCCCGGCCAGGTAGTCGCGGACCATGCTCTGCGCGCCGAACCCGATCGCGATGCCGACCACGCCGGCGCTGGCGAGCAGCGGCGCGAGGTTGATGCCGAGGTCGCCGAGGATGACGACGCTGGCGATCGAGAAGATCGTGACCGACGCGATGCTGCGCAAGATCGCGCCGAGGGCGCGGACCCGCTGCTTGCGGCGCTCGTCGACCAGGGCCCGTTCGGCCTGCGCGGCGGCGCTGTTGATCGCGCCGTGGCTGGACTCGGTGGCCGGATCCGTCACCGTGCCACAGGCCGCCGCGGCGCCCAGGGCGGTGGCGTCATCGTCACCCGCGTCCGCTGCTGGCTTCCCCCGCCGCCGTCGCCGTGCCACCCGCGCGGGCGCGTGCCGGGTCGCGGACGCGCCGTTGTGCAGGTGCGGAAGGAGGGAGTGCGTCGCCCGCTCGGTCAGCCGGTTGATCACCCGGTGGACGATCGCCTGGATGACGAGCGCGAGGATCACGACGAAGATCACGCGCAGCAGCAGGTGGACCGGTCCGGAGAGAAATTCCCCAGTTATCAGCGAGGCGTGCCTGTTGTGCGATAGGTCCCAGACCAGTTGGCAGGCCAGGCCCGGATTGGTGCCGCAGCTGCCGAGCAGCGTCGCGGGCGCGGGATCCGTGCCGCCGAGCACCGCCATCTGGACGCCAACCATCACACCGACCCCTCCCGTGACCCAGTTCGAACTTCGCGTCTCCAGGCGAGGCTACCGGGATCACTGCGCGCGAGGTGCTTGGATCACGCGAGGGCTCTCGCCCCCGGCCGAAGCGACACCGCTCGCGCCGTCGGCCTGGCCTTCGTGCAGGCCGGTCTCCCGGGCCGCGAAGGCGAGGCAGTCGCCGGCCAGCGTGGCCGAGAGGGACACCGCGCGCTGTCCGTGTCCCACCTGCCCCTCAGCGCGCAGCAGTACCGGCCGCTCGGACGCCGTGGCGTGCTGCATGGCGGCGCACATCTTGTACGCGTGCACCGGGTCAACGCGCGTGTCGTTGCTGAAGACGGTGAAGAGCACAGCCGGGTACGGCGTTCCGTCAACCACCTGGTGGTAGGGCGAGTACCCCAGTAGCCACTCGAGCTCCACGGGTGACGCTGCCGTCCCGTACTCCGTGTTCCACGTCTCGCCGATCGGGAACCGCTCGTACCGCACCATGTCGAGCAGCGGCGCCGAGCAGACCACCGCCGTGAACAGGTCGGGCCGCTGGGTGACCGCCGCCCCGACGAGCAGCCCGCCGTTCGACCCGCCCCAGACCGCGAGTCTCGCCGGAGACGTCACCCCGGCCGCGATGAGGTGCTCGGCGGCGGCGTGGAAGTCGTCGAAGACGTTCTGCTTGCGGTCGAGCATCCCCGCCCGGTGCCACTCCTCGCCCTCCTCGCTGCCGCCGCGCAGCCCCGCGACCGCGTACACGCCGCCCGCCTCGACCCAGGCGAGGATGTTGGCGGAATAGCCGGGGGTCATGCTGATGTCGAAGCCCCCGTAGCCGTAGAGAATGCAAGGCCTTTCCTTCGAACGGTCCCGTGCTTCGCCCCCCGGCTCGATGATCACCATTCTGACTTCGGTGCCGTCGGCCGAGCGGTACGTGACCTGCTCCGCGGTCACCAGCGGGGGGGCGGCGACCGAGCCGGGCGACCGCGCCCAGGTGGTCAGATCCCCGGTCGCGGCGTCGTAGCGGAGGATGACCGGCGGCGTCGTGTAGTCGGTGTAGCCGAACCACGCCTCGTGCCCGCCCGTCGGCCGCTCCGCGATCCCGCCGATCGAGCCGATCCCCGGCAGGTCGAGCGTCGCCAGCTGCCCGCCGGTGGCCAGGTCGTGCACGGTGACCTCGCTGACCGCGTGCCGGGTGCGCGAGACGAGCATGACGGGCCGGTCGAGGTCGTCCAGGATCGCGTAGCCGCGCAGCACCGAGGCGGCGTCCTCGCCGATCAGGTCCCGCCAGCCCTCGGGTCCCGGCGCGGCCGGGTCGGCGACGCAGATCCGCCCGCGCGGCGCGGCCAGGTCGGTGAATACGTAGAGCAGGCCGTCGCGCCCGATCCAGGGCGAAGCCTGAGCGTCCAGCCCGACCATGAGCGGAACGAGCGCCGGGGACGCGGGGTCGCCGGCGGTCAGGTCCGCGATCCAGATGTCCTCCCTCGGCGCGGTCCCGATGGACGCCGAGATGATCAGCCACCGCCCGTCCATGCTGACGCTGGCCCCATAGTAGGTCGTCTTGTCCCGCCCCGCGCCGAACACCTCTACGTCCGACTCCGTGGCCTCTCCCACCGTGTGCAGGTAAACCCGCCGGTGGTACTGACCCTCGCCCGTCGGGGATCGCCTCGGGCGGCAGCCGCCGCACGTAGTAGAACGCCTTCCCCCCGGGCAGCCAGGCCACCCCGGAGTACCGGCACCGTTCGATCGGCCCGTCCACCAGCTCGCCGGTCGCGACGTCAAGCACCCGCAGCAGCGACTCCTCGTCCCCGCCGTGCGAGAGCTGATAGGCGAGCAGCCGGCCCTCCTTGTCCGGCTGCCAGGCGTCGAGCGTCGTCCGCCCGGAAGCATCGATCGCGACAGGATCGATCAGCACGCGCTCGCCCGGAATGTCGGGCGCTGGCGCGCCCGACATTCCGGAAATTTCATGATTTGCGACGTAGAGTACGGCGTGCTCCTGGTCCGGATCGCGCCGGGTGTAGAACCGCGTCGTCCCGCGCCAGGCCGGTAGCCCCACTGACCCGACCCGGAGCAGTTCCCGCACCCGGGAGGCGAATGTCTCCCGGCCGGGCAGGCCCGACCGGTAGTCCTCCCAGAGCGATTCCTCGGCGCCGAGCCACTGCCGGGTCTGCGGGGAATCGGCAT
This sequence comes from uncultured Actinomycetota bacterium, assembly GCA_963844925.1. Lineage (GTDB taxonomy): Bacteria > Actinomycetota > Actinomycetes > Streptosporangiales > Streptosporangiaceae > Trebonia. Next base: position 20,970 of record CAWJQG010000009.1, read on the forward strand.
CCTCAAGCCAGCGGTAGGGGTCCGCCACGCGGTGTCCGAAGAGATCCTCGACGAGATCGAGCCGCTGCGCTGCCGGGTACTGGGCGCGAAAAGATGCCATAGCGGCACCTTAATCGTTGCTCGTTACCAGGCGTTAACCAACATTCCTAGATCGCCTTGTACTCTAGAGACGTTGGCGGAGGCACGTGGCTTCGGTCACACCTGGATCAGTCCTGTCCCGGTGATGCGAGCGGCGCCTCAAGACCGGTGCCTCCGGAGGTGCCCGTGCGACGCGTGCTGCTGCTCAACGTCACCTATGAGCCACTTACCACCGTCGGTCTCCGACGGGCTGTCTGCCTGGTCCTAGGCGACAAGGCAGAGATCGTGCATAACGACCCTGGCGGGCGGCTGCTGCACTCCGCCGCGATCGAGGTGGTCACCCCCTCAGTGATCCGGCTGCGCCGGTACATCCGCATCCCGCAGCGCAACCGCGTGCCCCTCACCCGGGCCGCGCTGATGCGCAGGGACAACTACAAGTGCGCCTATTGCGCTCGGCATGCCGAGACGATCGACCACGTGATCCCGCGGAGCCGAGGTGGCGGGCACGCCTGGGAGAACTGCGTCGCCGCGTGCCAGCTCTGCAACCACCGCAAGGCGGACCGGCTTCTCTCCGAGCTTGGCTGGACCCTCCCGGTGGCGCCGGCCGTCCCCAAGGGCGCCCACTGGCGGCTCATCGGCGCTCAGTACGACGGCGATCCTCAATGGGAGGCCTACCTAGGCGCAAGCGCGGCCTAGCTAGACCGCCCAGTGGGTGTCGCTGGGGCTTGCCGGGTGTCCGGCGCGTCAAGTCCTCCCCGATTAAACGCGAATCGGGGAGGAACGACGCGGCGGACACCCGGCTGCGCCCCGGCTCCGCGTTAATAGGTTGAATCGAACCGGCCAGCTCAGGCGCCTCTTTCTCATCCCATCCGGCGCAACCGTCGCGCTAACGCGATGACGTCCTCAGACGTAACAGCCTGGCTTCCCCTCAACCCGCCAGCTTCCTATCAGTTCTGACCACTTTCTCACCTTCCTATCGGTTCTGACCATTTTCTTGTCCGCTTTGATCTGATTTGTCTGGTCAAAAGTGATATGAAGATGGATCGTGTGGTCAGAACTGATAGAAAGACGCCCACCTTTCGCGCTGCGGGCGTCACTTCAGGGGGCTGTCTGGGTGCCGGTTATGTCGTGCAGGTGGTGGATGGGGTCGTGGATGAAGTAGCGGGCGAATGTTTCCACGGTGAAGGAGGCGCCGTCGCTGCGGCGGCCGGGGCGGAGCCACTGGCCGCCGGAGACCGCGGCGAACCGGTCGGCCAACGTATCAGCGGCCACGACTAGTTCGTCGGCCAGTTGCGGCGATCATGTGACGGAAAACGGGAAGAAGGAGTCCGGAAACGCGGAATAAATCGTGCGGAAAACGGGAACTCTGCGGGTAGTATCTGGTCATGCGTGAGGTACTAAGCGGCCTGGCGCGGCGTCGGCTCGTCGATGTTGCGGAGGCCCGGTTCGCTGAGGAGCCAGTGCTCGTTCTCAACGGTCCCCGGACCGTTGGCAAGAGCACCTTGCTGAGCGAGTTGGCCGGACGTCTCCACCGGACGGTGATCGACTGCGACGACCCTGCCACGAGAGCAGCGGTGAGTGCTGACCCGGGACGATTCGTTGAGTCCAGCGAGCCCGTGCTCATCGACGAGTACCAGCATGTTCCCGAGTTGCTTGACGCCATCAAGGCTCAGCTCAATCGGGATCTTCGCCCAGGCAGGTATGTGCTCGCCGGATCGACTCGGTACGCGGCCATCCCGGTGGCCGCTCAGGCACTAACCGGACGCGTGGACATCATCCCGGTGCTTCCGCTGACTCAGGGCGAGGTCGACGGCGTGACGGAAACCTTCATCGGCAGACTCCTCGATGACGCCGGCATCGAGATGGAGATGAAGCAGGCGCCCACAACCCGGGACGAGTACGCGCGCCGGTCGACCTCAGGGGGAATGCCGGTCGCGCTCCGCCGTCCGCCGGGGCGCTCTCGCTCCCGGTGGTTCGCGAACTACGTGGATCTAGTGGTCGACAAGGACGTGATGGACATCTCGCGAGTCCGGCAGCGCGAAATGCTACCCAGGCTCCTCGGCCAGCTCGCGGCTCGTTCCGGCCAGGTGCTCAACATCGCGGCGAGCGGCGGGGCCATCGGGCTCGATCGATCAACGGCCGAAAACTATGTGAAGCTCCTCGAAGCCGTCTTCCTCGTCTACCGGCTTCCTGCATGGGGCACGACCCTGGGCTCCCGGATCGTCAAGCATCCCAAGGTGCACCTGACCGATTCCGGAGTAATGGCATGGCTGCTGAACCTGACGGCGCAGAAGATCGCACAGGGAGCACCCGCGACTCTAACCGAGTACGGTCACCTTCTCGAGACCTTTGCCGTCGGAGAGATCCTCAAGCAGGCCAGCTGGTCGGACGCGCCGGTCAGTTCCGGATACTTTCGCACTGAAGCGGGAGACGAGGTAGACCTCGTACTGGAACGGGACGATGGACAGGTGATTGCCTTCGAGATCAAGGCAGGCTCCCGAGTCAGTGGTGAAGATCTGCGGGGCCTGAGGCTGCTGGGGGACCGCCTAGGGAATCGCCTGCAGGAGGCCATCGTGCTGTACACGGGCGAGCACGCCTACACGCACGATAACCGGATCACGGTTCTTCCTCTTGACCGTCTCTGGGCATAGGTCACAGACGAATCTCCGCACGCCCGGTCAGCCGATGACCGCCGACTCTTTACTGGCAACTACTTGCCAGTACTTTGACGGGAGCCACTCCAGAGCCCGACTGCAAGCGGCTGAACCTGTAGCTTGCGGCCGTTGGCGCAGAGCGTCCAGATGCCGCGCGCGGGGTCTTGCGGCGATTACATGGGCATGCGCGCAACGAGGAGCCGGACCATCGAACGGAACCCTGGTCCCTCCGGTAGTCAGTGGCTCTCCGGTCGGTCGGCGCGGTAGCGTTCTTTCATGACCACCACCTCGGCGCCCTTCGGCCGGCTGATGACGGCCATGATCACTCCCATGACCACCGGCGGCACGGTCGACTATGATGGCGCGGCGAGGCTGGCCGCCCACCTCACCGGCGACATGCGCAGCGAGGGGATCGTCGTCAACGGCACCACCGGTGAGGCGCCGACGACGACCGACGAGGAGAAATCTCGCCTGATCAGGGTGGTCCTTGAGGCAGTCGGGGACCGCGCCACGGTGATCGCGGGGGTCGGCACCAACATCACCGCCCACACGATCGAGCTCGCGAAGCAGGCTGAGCGGGCGGGCGCGCACGGCCTGCTCGTGGTGACGCCGTACTACAGCAAGCCCGCCCAGGATGCCCTGGCCGCGCACTTCACGAATGTCGCGGACAGCACTGGGCTGCCTGTGATCATTTACGACATCCCCGGCCGTACGGCGGTCGCAGTCGCGGCCGACACGCTGATACGGCTCGCCCAGCACCCGAGGATCGTCGCCGTCAAGGACGCCAAGGGCGACATCGCCGGCACGTCCCAGGTGCTGGCGCACACCGACCTCGCCTATTACAGCGGCGACGACCCGATGACCCTGCCGCTGCTGGCGATCGGCGGGATCGGCATCATCAGCGTCACCGCCCACGTGGTCGGCGACAGGATCTTCGAGATGATCGAGGCGTTTGCGGCCGGCCGGAACGCCGAGGCGACAAAGCTTCACCTCTCCATGCTTCCGGTCAACGTCGGCCTCTTCCGCAATCAGGCGGCGGTGCTGACCAAGGCCGCGATGGACCTGCTCGGCCTGCCCGGAGGCGGCGTGCGCGGCCCGCTGCTCCCGGCCAGTGCGGCCGAGCGACAGACGCTCCGCGCGGATCTGACCGCCGGCGGCGTCAAGCTTCCAGACGAAGGAATACTGTGAGTTATCCGCATCCCGACCTGACCCCGCCACCCCCGCTAGCCAGCAACGATTTGCGCGTTGTCGCGCTCGGCGGACTCGGCGAGATCGGTCGGAACATGACCGTGTTCGAGTACCTCGGCCGACTGCTGATCGTCGACTGCGGCGTGCTCTTCCCCGAGTCCGAGCAGCCCGGCGTGGACCTGATCCTGCCGGACTTCAGCTACCTGGACGGCCGCCTCGACCAGGTCGAGGCGCTGATCCTGACGCACGCCCACGAGGACCACATCGGCGCGGTGCCGTACCTGCTCCGCGAGCGGGGCGACATCCCGCTTGTCGGGACCAAGCTGACCCTGGCCCTGGTGAAATCCAAGCTCACCGAGCATCGCCTCGCACCCGAGGCAATCGAGGTGAAAGAGGGAACCACGCGTACGTTCGGGCCATTTGACCTTGAATTCTTCGCGGTCAACCACTCGATCCCTGACGCGATGGCGGTGGCCATCAAGACGCCGGCCGGCACCGTGCTGCACACCGGCGACTTCAAGATGGACCAGCTGCCGCTCGACGGGCGGCTGACCGACCTGGCCGGGTTCGCGCGGCTCGGCGGCGACGGCGTGGACCTGCTGCTGTCCGACTCCACCAACGCGGAGGTTCCCGGTATCGTCCGCTCCGAGCGGGATATCGCGCCGGTCCTCGACGAGGTTTTCGCCAACGCCGCGCAGCGGATCATCGTGGCGTGCTTCGCCTCGCACGTGCACCGGGTGCAGCAGGTGCTTGACACGGCCGCCAGGCACCGGCGAAAGGTCGCCTTCGTCGGCCGGTCCATGGTCCGCAACATGGGCGTCGCCCGCGAACTCGGCTACCTGCGCGTCCCCGGCGGGCTTCTCATCGACCTGCGCGACGCCGAGGAGATGCCGCCGGGCGACGTGGTGCTGATATCGACCGGGTCGCAGGGCGAGCCGATGTCCGCGCTGTCGCGGATGGCGGGCCGGGACCACCCTATCCGCATCGCCGCCGGGGACACGGTCATCCTCGCCTCGTCGCTCATCCCCGGCAACGAGACGTCCGTCTACCGGGTGATCAACGGGCTGACCAGGCTCGGCGCACGCGTCGTGCACAAGGAATCGTCCCTGGTCCACGTGAGCGGCCATGCCCCCGCAGGGGAGCTGCTGTACCTGCTCAACCTGGTCAAGCCGAAGAACTTCATGCCGGTGCACGGCGAGTGGCGGCACCTGCGGGCGCACGCCAGGCTCGCGGCGCTGACCGGGGTGCCCGACGAACGGATCGTGATCGCCGAGGACGGCGTGGTCGTCGACCTGGCGGACGGCAAGGCGTCGATCGTCGGGGCGGTCGACTGCGGCTACGTGTACGTGGACGGGCTCACGGTCGGCGAGGTCACCGAGTCCCAGCTCAAGGACAGGCGCATCCTCGGCGACGAGGGATTCATCTCGGTGATCATGGTCCTCGACTCGTCCAGCGGCAAGATCGTCGGCGGGCCGGAGATCCACACCCGCGGCTCCGGCATCGACGACCAGGCGTTCAGGACCGACGTGCTGCCCAAGCTGGAGGACGCCCTGGAGCGCGCGGCGAACGACGGCGTGGCGGATGCGCACGCGATCCGCCAGCTCTCCCGGCGCGTGATCGGCAAGTGGGTATCGGACAACTACCGGCGGCGGCCGATGATCATCCCGGTGGTCGTTGAGGTCTAGCCGTCAACGACCACCGGCGATTGGTCGCCCCCGGCCCGGCGACCGGCCGGGCAGCCTTACCAGGCAGGGGACATGACGCCTCGCCACTGCGGTGACGGGCCCGGCCGCCTGACAAGGCGGGGCGCCCACATGACTCCCGGCCACTGGGATGACGAGCGCGACGCCTTCTGCTGCTTCTTGGCGGTTGCCTGGTGCTCGTGCAGGATCTCCGCTGCGTGCTTGGTGATCTCCGCCAGCTCGGCCTGAAGCTTGCGGACCTCGCGCGCTCCCCAGTTCGGCGAGCTGAACCTGTGGTGGGTGATCGCGGTCACCATCAGAAACCGCGCGTCGGCCGGCTTAACCCGCTCATCCAGCCAGTCGGCTCGCTCCATGCCATCTCCTTGCCGTCACTGCTGCCAGCGACATCGATGTCTCAAAATGGATGCTCCGGTCGGCATGGGTCATTCCATGTGACCGGAGCGCTAGGTACGTCAGCGGCTTCCGCCCGCGCGTCCTCGCCCGGCGACAGCAGCCTCAACCTAGGGGTAACGTTTGCATCACGCTATAACATTCCGGCTTTCCCTGGGCGCTTTCCCAAGCTGCAGGCCGCCGACGAAGTCGCGGCGAGGCGGCGAGCTGAAAACGCGATAGATCTCGAATGCGGCTGTGCGCTAGCATGGTGGGGTCATGAGGCGGTCTGGCTCTGATCAAGGAAGGCGACGTGATCACGGCGGCGGACACGGTTCGGGTGGGTGTGCTCGGCCCGCTTGAGGTCACCGATGCCGCAGGCCGGCCGGTGCACGTGGGCGGGCAGCGGGTGCGTGCGCTGCTGATCCTGCTCGCCCTGGACGCGGGCCGGGTGGTCTCCGCGCGCTCGCTGATCGAGCGGCTCTGGCCCGATGAACGGCCGGCGGACGCGGCGAACGCGCTCCAGTCGCTGGTGTCCAGGCTGCGCGTCGCGCTCCGGCAGGCGGGCCTGCCTGCTGCGGTGCTTGAGTCGTCTGCGGTGGGCTACCGGCTCGCGGCGGCAGCGGAGGCGGTGGACGCGCTCGCCTTCGAGGCGCAGGCAGGGGCGGGCCGCGACGCCCTGGCAAGCGGCGACGCGGCCGCGGCCGCGCGTCTGCTGCACGAGGCGCTCGCCCGCTGGCGCGGCCCCGCCCTGGCCGACGTGGCGGGGGAGGAGTTCGCCGCCGGGCCGGCCGCCCGGCTGGCGGAGCTGCGCGACGCCGCGCTGCTCGACCGGATTGAGGCGGACCTGGCCCTCGGCGAGGCGGGCCCGGTGCTGATCGGCGAACTACGCGAGCTGACCGCCGCCGACCCGCTCGCGGAGCGCCCCACCGCGCTGCTGATGCGCGCCCTCGCCGCCGCCGGCCGCCAGGCCGAGGCCCTGGCCCTCTACCAGCGGACTCGCGACCTGCTTGCCGACAGTCTCGGCGTGGACCCGTCGCCGCAGCTCGACCAGGCCTACCTCGCCGTCCTCAGACAGGAGATCCCGGCCGCCGCCGCCTCTCCCGCCGCAGCCGCTCCCGGTGACGGTGCTCCTGTTGACGCCGCTCCCGCACGCCGTGCTGGCGCCTGGTATCAGCCGACCAGCTTCGTCGGCCGGGACCAGGAGGTGGTCGGCGTGCTGAAACAACTCGCCGCTGAGCGCCTGGTCACGCTCACCGGACCGGGCGGCGTGGGCAAGACCCGGCTGGCGGCGGAGGCGGCCGGGCGATTGGCCGACTGCGAGTGGTTCGCCGGCTCGGCCTGGTTCGCCGAGCTTGCCCCGGTGACGGAGCCGTCCGAGGTGCCCTACGCGGTTCTGGACGCGCTCGGCCTGCGCGAACGGTCGCTCGGCCTGCGCGGGTCGGACGGGGCGGCCGACCCGCTCGACCGGTTGTGCGCCGCGCTCGCCGCCAGGGACGCGGTGCTGATCCTCGACAACTGCGAGCACCTGATCGACGCCGCCGCCGTCCTGGCCGCCCGATTGCTGGCCGACTGCCCCGGGGTGCGCGTCCTCGCGACCAGTCGCGAGCCGCTCGGGATCAGCGGCGAAACCCTGTACCCCGTCGGCCCGCTCCCGGCCCCTCCCGCCGCCCTCCGGAATGCCGGCCCGGAAGGGCTCGCCGGTTCCTATCCGGCCGTGCGCCTGTTCGCGGACCGGGCTGCCGCTGTCCTCCCCAGTTTCACGCTCAGCTCCGGCAACGAGGCCGACGTGGCGCGGATCTGCCGGGCGCTCGACGGCATGCCGCTGGCCATCGAGCTTGCCGCCCCCTGGCTGCGAACACTGGCCCCCGCCCAGCTGGCCGAACGGATCGCCGAACGGGTCGCCGAGGGCCTCGATGACCGGTTCGCCCTGCTCACCGGCGGGAGCCGGACCGCGCAGCCCAGGCACCAGACGCTCCGCGCGGTCGTCGACTGGAGCTGGCACCTGCTCTCTGAGCCCGAGCGGACGCTCGCCCGCCGCCTGGCCGTCTTCCCCGCAGGCGCCACGCTCGCCGCGGCGGAACAGGTGTGCGCGGACACGACGCCGAAACGGACGCCGTCTGCCGTCGGCAAGACAACGGTCAGCGCTGATGTGCTGCCGCGGGCGGGCGTGCTGCCCGCGCTCTCCGGGCTGGTGGGCAAGTCGATCATCGCGATGGCGGACACTCCGGGCGGCTGCGCCCACCGGTACCGGATGCTGGAGACGGTGCGCGCCTACGGTCTGGAGCGGCTGGCCGAGACGGGCGATGAGACCGCGACCAGGGACGCGTTCGCCCGCTATTACCTGGACTTCGCCGAGACCGCTGACCCGCTGCTGCGCACCGCCGATCAGATCCGCTGGTTCCGCGAGCTGCTGGCCGAGCAGGATAACGCGCAGGCCGCGCTCCGCTGGGCGATCGCCCGACGGGACTCGGAGACCGCGCTGCGGCTGGTCCGGGCCCTTGGCTACTACTGGTTCCAGCGCGGGCAGGGCGAGGGTGACGTCCTCGCCCGCGAGGTGCTGGCGCTCCCGCCACCCGAACCGCCGAGCGAGCGGACCGCCGAGGCGCGGGTGATCTGCGCGCTGCTGGCGGCGGGCTGGTCGTTCGACCTGGAGAGGGTCAAGGCACCGCTGCTCGAGGCCATCGCCGGCCTCAGAGAATGGGGCGACGACTACATCGCCTTCCACCCCTTGGTAGCGCTGGCCGAGCCGGTGCTCCTGCAGTTCCAGGGAGACCGCGAGCACGCCCTGGACCACTACGACCTGTACGCCCGGGCACGCGATCCCTGGCTGCGGGCGATGGGGCTCATCTACCGGGCGGCGCATGCCCGCGAGCTGGGGCGGCTGGCCGGCGCCGAGGACGATCTCCATGCTGCCCTGCGCGAGTCCCGGGCGATCGGCGAGCAGTGGGGCAGCGCCCTTGCGCTCACCGAGCTGGCAGAGTTCACCGAGCTCCGCGGAGACCATGCCGGGTCGCTGGCCGCGCTCGAGGAGGCGGTGTCGATCGGCCGCGAGCTAACCACGTGGGGCGACGTGTCCTACGTCGAGGCCAGGCTCGCGATCGTCCGAGCGCGAACCGGTGAGCTCGCCCGCGCCCGCGCCGATCTGGACCGGATCGATGCGGCTGCCGCGGCGCGCGGCACCACGGTCGACATCGACCGCTGGGTGACGCTGATCCGGGCCGAGCTGGCCTGGCAGGTCGGCGACGTGGCGCTGGCCGCCCGCTGCTGCGCGGACATGCTCGCCGCGCTCGAAACCTACCGGGCGGTTTGGTGGCAGCCGCTCCGTGCCCGTCTGCGCGCCCGGCTCGCCCTGGTGGTCCTTGCTCAGGGCGACGAGAGACGCTGCCAGGACCTGCTCGCCGCCGCCCTGGACGCCTCCGCCGCCTGGACCGACCACGCGGCCCTAGCCGCGGTCCTCGACGCGTGCGCCTGCTACGCGATCCACCGCCACAAGACCGAAGTGGCCAGAGTGGCTGAAGTGGCTGGCGCGGCAGACGAGGCCAAGGATGTCGGCAACGCGAGCCGGCCGGTCGCGCCGAGCTTGCCGCCAGGCTGCTCGGCGCGGCGCACGCCGTCCGCGGCGCCTTCGACGAGTCAAGCCCCGACGCCCCGCAGTCCCGCGTCGCCGCCCGCGCCGCGCTGGGCGAGGCCGCCTACGGCGCCGCGTACCAGTCGACGGCCGGCCTGACCTACGAGGCGTCGATCGCCCTGGCCCGCGAGGCCCTGGCGGGGGTAACGGGGCGTCCGGAGTAAGCCGCGTGCGTTCCATCACCGAGACTTTGAATTCCGAATTTTCGCGCAAGGGCCCCGAAGGTCACGTGCGGCGGCGGTAGGCCGCGACCGCGAGCGGCGCGAACACCACGAAGATCCCGAGCGTCCAGAGCAGCGACCGCTCGACCACCCCCGCCGCGGAGCCGCCGGTGAGCAGGGCGCGCTCCGCCTCGGTCAGGTAGGTCACCGGGTTGACCTTCACGAACGCCTGCAGCCAGCCCGGCAGCGTCGCCGTCGGCACCAGCAGGTTCGAGCCGAAGACGAGCGGGAACATCAGCAGGAAGCCGAACCCCTGCACCGCCTGCGGTGACCGCAGCAGCACGCCGATGAGCGCGGAGAACCAGCACATGGCGAGCGCGAAGACCAGCAGCAGCAGGCATCCCATGGCGGCGGAGAACGGGGTCGTCTCGATCCGGAAGCCGAGGATCATCCCGAACCCGAGCGTGACCGCGATCGAGATCACGTAGCGGATCGCGTCGCCGAAGATCGCGCCCGCCAGCGGCGCCCAGCGGGCGATCGGCAGCGAGCGGAACCGGTCGAAGACGCCGGTGGTGATGTCCGCGTTGAGCATCATCCCGGTGCCCATGGTCGCGAACACCACACTCATCACGAGGACTCCGGGCAGCGAGAACTGCAGGTACTTGTGCGTGCTGCCGGAGACCGCGCCGCCGAATACGTAGGTGAACAGCAGCAGGTAGACGATCGGCGTGAGCGAGAGGCTGAACAGGTCCTCGAGGTTCGTGGGCATCTTCAGCAGCGACCGCCAGGTGAGCGTGAAGGAATTCCGCAGCCCGCCCAGCGGGCTGAGCCTGCGGGCGGGAGCGGGGGCGGGGGCAAGGGCGGCGGCGGGGATGCTGGTGGAAGAGGCGGGGATACTGGTGGAAGAGGCTGGGATGCTGGTGGAAGAAAAGCCAGCGGTCATCGGGTGCTCCCGTTCAGTTCCGGAGTTGACGAGGAGTCAGACGTGTCGGACGGGTCGGACGTGCCGGCCGACGTGCCGGCCGACTCGCCGGTGAGGGCGAGGAACACCTCGTCGAGGCTGGCCTTGCGCAGCGCGAACTCGGCGAGCTCGATGTTGGCCGCGTCGAGCTCGCGGACGATCTCGGGCAGCAGCCTGCCGTTCTCGACCGCGGCAGACACGGTGCCCGATTCGGCGCTGACCTCGGGCGCGGTTCCCAGCCGGGCCTCAAGCAGCGCCGTGACCGCGTCCACGTCGCCGCGGTGAGCGGGGGTTACCTCCAGGACCTGCCGGCCGGACTGGGCCTTCAGCTCGTCCGGCGTGCCGGTGGCGATGACCGCCCCGTGGTCGATGACCGCGATGTCGTGCGCGAGATGGTCGGCCTCCTCCAGGTACTGGGTGGTGAGCAGCACGGTCGTGCCGTCGGCGAGCATCTCCCTGATCATCGCCCAGACCTCGTTGCGGCTGTGCGGGTCGAGCCCGGTGGTCGGCTCGTCCAGGCACAGCACCCGCGGCCGGCCAACGAGGCTGGCGGCCAGGTCAAGACGGCGGCGCATGCCGCCCGAGTAGGTCTTCGCGCGCCGCCCGGCCGCGTCGGAGAGCTCGAACCGCGCCAGCAGCTCCGCCGCCCGCGCCCGCGCCTCGTGGCGGCCGAGGCCGAGCAGGCGGCCGATCATGATCAGGTTGTTGGTCCCGGAGAGCCCGTCGTCGACCGACGCGTACTGGCCGGTGAGCCCGATCAGCTGGCGCACCTGGTGCGCGTCCCGCTGGGTGTTGTATCCGCATATAGAGGCCTCGCCGCTGTCCGGCCGGAGCAGGGTGGCGAGAATGCGGACCGCGGTGGTCTTGCCGGCCCCGTTCGGGCCGAGGAGGCCGAGCACGGTGCCAGCGCGCGCGGTCAGGTCGACTCCGGCCAGCGCCGTCGTCTTGCCGAAGCGCTTGACCAGCCCTCGCGCCTCGACCGCGTAAGGTACGTCTGCCACGTTCATGCCGCTAATACTGCGGCACGCCGCTGTCAGGTCCCGCACGAACCGCTGCCAGCTGCTGCCAGCCGGCATCTAATCCAAGGTCAAGGTCAAATCAGTCGCACTGAACGCACGCGTGGTTCCAGTCCCCCGGTCAACTGGAGCGTGGCTCGCGGCGGGCGCGACGGGCTAGCGGGCCGCGACCGTCGGGGCGGCGGCGATCTGCGCGAGCAGGTCGTGGACCTTGACGGCGCCGTCGGCAACCTCGTGCCGCATGGCGTAGATGCCGATCAGCTTCTGCCCGCCGAGGTCGGGCGTGGTGTCCTGGACGAGCGGCCACGGGTAAGTGATATCCGCGATCCGCTCCTTCATGGCGTCGAGGCGCAGCCCGGCCTCGGCGACCGGCCACCGGTCGAGCGGGTGGCCGCCGGCGCGGTTGTCGGCCGGCGATCCGCTGAGTTCCGAGGTTGCCGCGGCCACGGCGGCGTTGAAGGCACGGCGGGCGTCGGAGTACTGCACGCTGGCCAGGATCGAGTGCCCCCAGCCGATCGCGGAGGAGGCGAAGACGTCGGTCGGCGCGCCGACCGGGGCGACCCGGGCGACCCGGAACGCGGGCGTGCAGCGCGAGCCGCGCCCGGCGAACGCGAGCACCGCGTCCTGCCTCGGGCGGTCGGCCCCGGTCACCGGGTGGATGGCGTGCACCGCCACCCAGTCCCAGGTCGGCGTCAGCGAGGACAGCACCGCAGGGCTGCGGAACCGGTACCCGCTCTCCCCGGCGGGCTCGCACCGCGACTGCGGGTCGGCGAGCCGCAGGTCGCCGCCGGCCGAGGTCGCGCCGTGCCCGGCGGCGAAGAGCGCGCCGCGGGCGGCCTCAAGCAGGATCCAGCGGACCGAGTTGTCCCCGGCGCGGTAGGCGTCCGCCGCGGCGCCGGTCCAGTACAGGTGCGCGCTGACGGCGAGCGCGGTGAGCGGGGCGTGCCGGGCGAGCCGCCGCTGCCCGCACGCGGCCTGCCGCAGCGTGCAGCCGAGCCCGCCGAACTCCGGCGGCAGCGCGACCTTGAGGTAGCCCACGTCGTCAAGCTTGGCGATGTCCCGCCGCATGACCGCGGCGACGTCCGGTCCGGTGCCCGATGTCCCGGATATCGCCGATCCGGCCCCGGGCAGCGCGGGGGCGCCGCCCGCGAGGACCTGCCCCGCGAACGCGCTCGCGTACGGTGAGGTGCCACCGAGCCGCGCCAGCAGGCTGTCGGTAAGCAGGTCACGGGGCCTGATCTGTGTCATGGACCGGTTTCACTCCCTACGGGTTCGCGCTGATCCCCATCAGATCACGTAGTCGGGTGTAAAGTCAACTTATTTGATAGGAATTATCTAGTTCGGCGCGGACCGCAGCCGATGTCCCACTAGCAACGGTTCCTCATCATAGACGTCAAGTGTGCCCCCCGCGATATGCCCAGCGTGCAGAGCTGCGAGCAGGGGCGTCGCGATCCACGACAGCATCGCGAGGCGTTCGCTGGGCGGCGCTGGGCTTCATCAAGCCCGGCTCCCCGCGCCCCCGCCAGTTTCACCGGGAGTTCACTCAGCTTGTGACCCACCGTGATCGCCAGCGGTGTCTCGCCCCGCTGGCGCCCATAGTCTGCTGTGGCCGGGCTGGTACCGTCTTCTCCCATGAACTGGCTTGACGCGCTAGCCGACAAGGCACTCGACTGTGAACTCCCGACCCGGGAGGAAGCCCTCGCCGTACTCCGCTCGCCGGACGACGAGCTGATGGACGTGGTGGCCGCCGCGTTCCGCGTCCGGCGGCGGTTCTTCGGCCGCCGGGTCAAGCTGAACTACCTGGTCAACATCAAGTCCGGGCTCTGCCCCGAGGACTGTTTCTACTGCTCGCAGCGGGTCGGCTCGGCCGCGGACGTGCTCAAGTACAGCTGGCTGAAGACCGACGAGGTGATCGCCACCGCCGAGGCTGGCGTGGCCGGCGGGGCGCGCCGCGTCTGCCTGGTGGCCAGCGGCCGGGGCCCGACCGACCGGGACATCGACCGGGTGGCCTCGACGATCGCCTCGTTCAAGGCCCGCAACCCGGACGTGGAGGTCTGCGCCTGTCTGGGCCTGCTCTCCGACGGCCAGGCCGAGCGGCTGGCCTCGGCCGGCACGACCGCGTACAACCACAACCTGAACACGTCGGGCGGCCACTACGCGGACATCTGCACCACTCACGAGTACGCCGACCGGGTGTCGACGGTGGACGCCGCGAAGTCCGCGGGCCTCTCGCCCTGCTCTGGCCTGATCGCGGGCCTGGGGGAGACCGACGAGGACCTGGCGGACGTGGCGTTCGCCCTGCGCGCGCTCGAGCCGGACTCGGTTCCGGTGAACTTCCTGATCCCGTTCGACGGCACGCCGCTGGCCGGCAAGTGGGAGCTGACCCCGCAGCGCTGCCTGCGCATCCTGGCGATGGTCCGGTTCGTCTGCCCGTCCGCCGAGGTCCGGCTGGCCAGCGGCCGCGAGATCCACCTGCGCACGCTGCAGCCCCTGGCCCTGCACATCGTCAACTCGATCTTCCTCGGCGACTACCTGACCAGCGAGGGCCAGCCCGGCGCGGCCGACCTGGCCATGATCGCCGACGCCGGCTTCACCGTCGAAGGCGCCGACAACCCGCCGGTGGCTTCTCCGCCGCCTGCGCCGACCGCGCCGACCGCAACTCCGGCGACATCGGGCACATTCGCCACCCCAGCCCCGGCGACCACTTCGGTGCAGCCGCGCCGTTGGCAGCCGACACCCCGCGCCCCGACCTGGTCCACGTCCGCCGCCGGGGCGCCGGCACCACCCTCCCCGCCAACACCTGACCCCCCTCCGCCGCCGAGACGCCTGGCACCACCCTCCCCGCCAACACCTGACCTCACATCAAGCACCTGACCCCTCCTCCGCCGCCGGGACGCCGGCACCACCCTCCCGGCCGACACCCGACCCCACCTCGAGCACCTGACCCCACCTGCGCCGCCGGGGCGCCTGCACCACCCTCCCCGCCGACACCCGCCGCCACTTGCTCGGCTCGGCTAGTGCGGGATCGGCGCGACCCGGTAGTGGTAGCGGTGGGAGTGGCGGAAGCCGCACCGCTCGTAGAGCGCTATCGCGGCGGCGTTGCTGGTCTCCACCTGGAGGAATACCCGGCTGATGTCGCGTCTGGCAGCCTCGGCGCAGACCGCTGCGGTCAGCGCCGAGCCCAGGCCGGCCCGCCTGCGGGCTGGATTCACTTCGACGGCGGTGATCCCGGCCCAGCCGTCGGCGATCGAGAGGCGGGCGATGGCCAGCACGTCGTCGCCGGCGCGGATGCTGGCGAACGCCTGGACGGGGAGCCGAGGTCAGCACGTCGCGCATCACCGGCGGCTGGCGGTCTTGGCCACGGTAGTGGTACATGGCCAGCCATGCCTGGTCCGGTTCGGTGTCCACCTGGAACGTGGCGCCGGGCGGAAGTTCACGGGCCGCGTGGTCGCAGATCGGGCTGGCGTCATCGGACAGGTCGGCCACCATGACGAATGCAGGACCCGGGCGAGTCGTCCACGAGCGCTCGGACAAGTGAGCGGTCGAGTTCGCAGTCGGGAGAGTCCGCGTCCAGCAGCCCGGGAACCGAGACCATGGGCGGCAGGCCGCGATCTCGGTACCAGCCGACGACGGCGTCAAGCGCGCTGTCGAGCGGCAGTCCTGGATCGCCGAGCGGTAGCGCCGAGTTGGCGCGCCCGGTGAACCCCTCGGCCGCGCGGAGCAGCCACCCGCCTAGCCACTACTTCCTCGGTCCCTCGCCAGTGCCCCGCCGCTACTCGCTCAAGTTCGATGATCTGCTCGTACACCAGGCCATAATGCCCTGCTTCGGGTCGAAGCCGCATCACATATAACTTCCGTCCCGCCATTAACGCGTCTGGCCCAAGAGTTGCGGTATCGCCTGGCTTGGAATCATGATCGTGTGACCTTTTGGGCGCTATACGACTCGAAAGGCACACAATAGTGGCTATGTCCGAATAGTGGGCAAGAAGCCCCCTGGCAGCTGGACAGCGAGCGCATCTGTTGGTCGAGAGACGGGTAGGGGAAACGCGACACGGCGGGGGTTCGCGGGTTGGTCCCACGATGTGGGCGGGGTTCTGGCTACGTTTGTCAGTATGGCTACCTCTCGGTCCAGGGGCTCTGCTGGCTCGCGGAGCGGGCGGGCGCGCGCGGTCGACGACGATTACTACAACGATGAGTCGTCGGACGTGATCCTGCCGAGCGTGCCGCCGGGCGGCGCGGCGAGGCGCGGCTCGGCACGCGGCACCGGGTCCAGCGGGCGGACGTCGGGTAGTCGATCAGGCAGCAGCCGGAACGGCGGCAGCGCCGGCCGAGGCGGCAGCGGCTCGGCCGGCGGCCGGGGCGGGTCTAACCGATCCGCGAGCAAGAGCGGAAAGCGGACGGCCGGGACAGGAAGAGGCGGGACCGGGAAGTCGGGGGCGGCTAAGGCTAAGAATGCGGCCGCGACCAGGCGAGGCGGCCCGTCGTCGGCGCCGACCAAGGACCCGGTCGTCATCCTGACGCGCTGGATCTACCGGGTCATCTCGCAAGTTCTGGCTGCTCATCGCCTGGGCGGTGGGGTCCACCGTGCGCCGGTTCGGGCGCAATGCGCGCGAGCTCGAATCCCATCATCGGCGCGACGGCATCGGGCTGTTCTGCCTGGGGCTCGCGATCGTGTTCGCCGGGTCTATCTGGGCGCGCATGGACAACCTGGCGGGGCAGGGGATCTACAGCCTGACCAGCGCCGTCGTGGGTGAGGGGGCGTTCACCATCCCGGTGCTTTTCGCCCTGCTCGGGTGGCGGTTCTTCCGGCACCCGGACCGGAATTCGGCGCTGCCGCCCGCGGAGATCGGCTGGACCGCGCTGCTCGTGGGCGGGCTCGGCCTGTTCAACGTCGCCAAGGGCGTGCCCACGCTGGCGCACGCCGACGGCGGCTGGCCCGCGGTCAGGACCGCGGGCGGGCTGATCGGCATGGTGGCCTCGTGGCCGCTGGCGAAGGGGCTGACGCCCTGGGTGGCGACGCCGCTGCTCGGCCTGGCGGCCTGTTACGGACTGCTTGTCATTACCGGCACGCCGGTGCGTCACGTGCCCAGCCGACTAGCCGAGCTCGCGGAGCTGTTCGGGTACGAGCGACCCGTGGCCGACGACTACGACGACGATGCCTACGACGAGGACGAGGACGGCGAGCTAAGCGGCGGGCCGCGCCGTCGCGACATCAGCCGCGGCGCGATCAAGCTGAAGGGGGCCATCGAGGCCGGGGACCACCTCAAGCCCTACGACTCCCCTGTGCTCGGCGGCGGCCGGCGGCGGGGCGGCGCGGGCGGGTTGAGCAGCGCAGGCGGCGTCGCCGATCCGGGCGCCGCGTCGGCCCGGCTGCCGGAGGCCAGGATCAGCGACGACCTGCTTGAGGAGCTCGGCTTCAGCCCCCCCGACGGGGCGGGCGATCACCCGTCGGGCGCGGGTCTGCCGGCCGGGGAACCTGATACCGCGGCGCCACCCGTGCCGCCCGCCGCGGTGGCCCGGCCGCTGGCGCCGAGCCCGGTGCTGCCGGGCGAACAGCTGACGCTCACCGGCGCGGCGGCCGGCAGCTACTCGCTGCCGCCGACCGCGCTGCTTCGCCCGGGTACCCCGCACAAGCCACGGACCAAGGCCAACGACGTCGTCATCGCCGCCCTTCAGGACGTGTTCGAGCAGTTCAAGGTGGACGCGCAGGTGGCGGGGTTCAGCCGCGGGCCGACGGTCACCAGGTACGAGATCGAGCTCGGCCCGGCGGTCAAGGTGGAGCGGGTCACCCAGCTGTCGAAGAACATCGCCTACGCGGTGAAGTCGGCCGACATCCGGATCCTGCCGGTGATCCCGGGCAAGTCCGCGATCGGGGTGGAGATCCCGAACGCGGACAAGGAGATCGTCAGCCTCGGCGACATGCTCCGCTCCGACGTCGCGCTCGCCGACCACCACCCGATGGTGGTCGGGCTCGGCAAGGACGTGGAGGGCAAGACGGTCCTGGCGAACCTGGCGAAGATGCCGCACGTGCTGGTGGCGGGCGCCACCGGCAGCGGTAAGAGCGTCTGCCTGAACGGGCTGATCACCTCGGTGCTGATGCGGTCGACGCCGGACGAGGTGCGGATGATCCTGATCGACCCCAAGCGGGTGGAGCTGTCGATCTACGAGGGCATCCCGCACCTGATCACGCCGATCATCACCAACCCGAAGAAGGCGGCCGAGGCCCTCGAGTGGGTGGTCGGGGAGATGGAGCGCCGCTACGACGACCTCGCGGCGTCCGGGTTCCGGCACGTGGACGACTTCAACAAGGCGGTCCGGGCGGGCAAGCTGACCGCGCCGCCGGGGTCCGAGCGGGCCTACGAGCCCTACCCGTACCTGGTGGCGGTGGTGGACGAGCTCGCCGACCTGATGATGGTGGCGCCGCGCGACGTGGAGGACTCCATCGTCCGGATCACCCAGCTGGCGCGGGCGGCCGGCATTCACCTGGTGATCGCGACCCAGCGGCCGTCGGTCGACGTGGTGACCGGGCTCATCAAGGCCAACGTCCCCTCCCGGCTGGCATTCGCCGTCTCCTCCCTCACCGACTCGCGGGTCATCCTCGACCAGCCGGGCGCGGAGAAGCTGGTGGGGCAGGGCGACGCGCTGTTCCTGCCGATGGGCGCGTCCAAGCCGATCCGGTTGCAGAATGCCTTCGTCTCGGAGAAGGAGATCCGGGACATCGTGGAGCACTGCAAGCGGCAGGCGCGGCCCGAGTACCGCAGCGACGTCGAGCAGGTCCCGGAGAAGGCCCGCGAGGTCGACGCCGAGATCGGCGACGACCTCGAGCTGCTGATCGCCGCGGCCGAGCTGATTATCAGCAGCCAGTTCGGCTCCACGTCGATGCTGCAGCGCAAGCTCCGGGTCGGGTTCGCAAAGGCGGGCCGGCTGATGGACCTGCTGGAGAGCCGGGGTATTGTCGGGCCAAGCGAAGGTTCCAAGGCGCGAGATGTCCTGAAAAGGCCGGATGACCTTGACGAGGTGCTTACGTCGCTGCGGGGCGGATAACGCTGATAACGCCAACAACGCGAACATCACCAGAGAACGTGGCCAATTGCGAGGGCGACGCCTACGTGCCCAACCGGCGAACAATAATTTCCCGGAATACACTGCACTACTCTGAGTGACTGATTGCGTTCGCTGGGTAAGAAGCGGCTAGGATCGAGACCTTCCTGGAGGCGCGACGTGAGCATCGGTGACACCTTGGCGCAGGCACGACGTCAGGCCGGTCTCACTCTTGCACAGGTAAGCGAGCAGACCCGGATCCGAGAATCGATAATCCGTTCGATTGAGCAGGGTGACTTCTCGTCCTGCGGTGGCGATTTCTACGCCCGCGGGCACATCCGCTCGATCGCCGCCGTGGTCGGCGCGGATCCGGTGCCGCTGATCAGGGAGTACGACGAGGAGCACGGGGCACCGGGCGGCATGCGCGCGGCCCAGATCTTCGAGCCGGCGACGCCGATCAGGATCCGCGAGCCCAGGCATTTCCACCTCGGGCGGGTGCTCGCGGTGCTGGTGCTCGCGGTGCTTGGCTTCGGCGCCTACCACCTGTACACCACGCATGACGCGCACTCGACGGCGGCCCCGCCCGCCAAGGTCCGCTCCAACTCGGCCGTGACCGACAAGACGCACGCCGAGGCCAAGCCGGCCGTGCACAAGACGGAGACGAAACCGACGGTGCCCGAGGCGGTGATCAGGCTGACCGCGGCGCAGAACTGCTGGGTCGGGCTGAACAGCCCCACCGGCAAGTCGCTCTACAACGGGACGGTCAAGGCCGGCTCCACCATGACCTGGCACGAGAAGAACCCGGTATCCATGGTGATCGGCAACCCGCCGGGGGTCACGCTGACGGTGAACGGCAAGCATCAGAAGATGAGCAAGGTCAACGTGGTCACGCTGAGCATTAACCCGCTCAGCAAGACCCCGGTCACGGTCGGCTAAGCGGCCGGCGGCAAGTAGCCGCGCTGTCGCGGGACCCCTCTCCTCCCCCTGGCGGTGCCTGCGAGCATCGCGCAATCACATACCCTCTGCGTGTGTCTAGTTCCCGTACCGTCAGCCTGGTTACGCTCGGCTGCGCGCGCAACGAGGTGGACTCCGAAGAGCTCGCCGCCCGCCTGGCGGCGGGCGGGTGGACGCTGCGCGAGGAAGGGGAGGACGCGGACGTCGTCCTCGTCAACACGTGCGGCTTCATCCAGGCCGCCAAGCAGGAGTCCATCGACGAGGTGATCGCTGCCGCCGAGTCAGGCGTCAAGGTGGCCGCCGTTGGGTGCCTGGCCGAGCGCTACGGCTCCGAGCTCGCCTCCGCCCTCGAAGAAGAGGACGTCGATGCCCAGGTGCTCGGCTTCGACGACTACGCCGACATCGCCGCCCGCCTCGACGACGTACTGGCGGGCAAGCAGCGGCCCGCGCACGTGGCCAGGGATCGCCGTACCCTGCTGCCGGTGAGTCCGGCCAGCCGTCAAGCGGACCGCGAAGCCGATCTGACCGCTCGCTGGGTCCCGCCCCTGCCGCCCGGGATCGCGCCCGCTTCGGGCCCGCGGGTGATTCGCAAACGGCTCGCGGGCGGCGTCACGGCACCGCTGAAGATCGCCTCCGGCTGCGACCGCCGGTGCTCATTCTGCGCCATCCCCTCGTTCCGTGGCGCGTTTGTCTCCAGGCGCCCGCCGGAGCTGCTCGCCGAGGCAGCGTGGCTGGCCGCCAGCGGCGTGCGCGAGCTGCTGCTCGTCAGCGAGAACTCCACCTCCTACGGCAAGGACCTGGGGGACCTGAGGCTGCTCGAGAGCGTGCTGCCGGAGCTGGCGAAGATCGAGGGCATAGCCCGGGTCCGGGTCAGCTACCTCCAGCCGGCCGAGGTCCGGCCGGGGCTGATCGACGTGCTGACGTCGACCCCTGGCGTGGTGCCCTACTTCGACCTGTCGTTCCAGCACGCCAGCGGCCCGGTGCTCCGCCGGATGCGCCGGTTCGGCGACCGGGCGCGCTTCACCGGCCTGATCGAGCAGGTCAGGCAGGCCTGCCCGGCGGCCGGCGTCCGGTCCAACTTCATCGTCGGCTTCCCCGGCGAGACGGCCGACGACCTGCGCGAGCTTGAGCTCTTCCTGAGCGAGGCCCGGCTCGACGCGATCGGGATCTTCGGCTACTCGGACGAGGACGGCACCGAGGCCGCTACGTTCGCCGACGAGACCAAGCTCGCCGAGGACGAGATCGCTCGCCGAGTCGACGAGTTCGCCGATATCGCCGAGGAGGTCATGGCCCAGCGCGCCGCCGACCGGATCGGCGAGACGGTCGAGGTGCTGGTGGAGGAGGTGCTAGGGGACGGCCGGTTCGAAGGCCGCGCCGCCCATCAGGCGCCGGACGTCGATGGTTCGACGACGCTGCTCGCGGACCGCCCGCTGGCGCCCGGCGACCTAACGGAGGCACGCGTGGTGGAGTCGGCGGGCGCCGACCTGGTCGCTCGCGCGTGAGCAGTATCCCCCCAGGGGGACGACCCCCCGGTGACCCCCCGCATGGGGGGCAGCTCTCCGGCATGGAGGGCAGCTCTCCGGCATCGGGGGCAGATCCCCAGCATCGGGGGCTCCCGCCCCCGATCACCCCCGGCGCCCCCGATCACCCCCGGCGCCCCCCATCCCCCCTGGTGCCCCCCATGCCCTCCGGGGGGTCCCCCCGCGCAAACCACGGGGAGACCCCGAAGGCTGGCGGCGCGACCCCGCCGCCGGGGCTCATGAACGTCGCCAACGCGCTGACGGTGGCCCGCATCTGCCTGGTCCCCGTCTTCGTCTTGTGCCTTGCCGCGGGCGGCACGGGGTGGCGGATCGCCGCGCTGGCGGCGTTCGGCGGCGCGTCGCTGACCGACTTTCTCGACGGGCAGCTGGCGCGCAAGCGAGGGCTGGTGACCGACTTCGGGAAGATCGCGGACCCGATCGCGGACAAGGCGCTTACCGGGGCGGCGCTGATCACCCTGTCGGTGATCGGGGAGCTGCCCGTCTGGGTCACCGCGGCGATCCTGGTCCGGGAGCTTGGCATCACCGCGCTGCGCTTCGCCGTGATCAGACGCGGTGTCATCGCGGCCAGCCAGGGCGGCAAGCTCAAGACGCTGCTGCAGATCATCGCGATCTGCCTCTACGTGCTCCCCCCGTCACTCGGCGTCCCGGTCCTGATCAGGGAAGTTGTCATGGGCGCGGCTCTCGTGGTAACGCTGGTGACGGGCGTGGACTACGTGATACGCGCGGTGCGGATGATCCAGAAGCCTGCATGATGCCGGGCTGGCCGGGGGCGAGAGCAGAGCCAGGCAGCGCGGGCGAGAGCGGAGGATGGCGGATGGTGGATGGCGTGGCCGGACCGGCCGCCCGTGAGCTTGCCGCGGAGGTTCTCAGCCTGCTGGCGCAGGCCGGGCAGACAGTGGCCACCGCCGAGTCGCTGACCGGTGGTCTCGTCGCCGCGGCGCTCACCGACGTGCCCGGCTCATCCAGCGCCTTCCGCGGCGGGGTCGTCGCCTACGCGACAGAGCACAAGTCGCGCCTTCTCGGCGTTGACGCCGTCATGCTCAAGCAGCACGGCGCTGTCTACGCGCCGGTGGCGGCGGCGATGGCCGAGGGCGTCAGGCAGCGCCTGGCGGCCACGGTGGGCGTGGCGACCACGGGCGTCGCCGGACCTGACCCCCAGGACGGCCATCCGCCGGGCACCGTGCACATCGCGGTCAGCCTGGCCGACGACACGGTTGTCCGCACGATTGCCCTGCCGGGAAACCGGTATGAGGTACGTAGACTGACAGTAGAACGGGTACTTGGTTTGCTACTAGGCCGACTTAGGGAAGAGTGTCCGTGATTACAGTGTTACGTCGGGAGCGAACACACCCGGTAGTGGCCTCGCCGGTTACCGTACGGAAAGGTACGGTGGACATAGCGAGGGTCGCGATCCGGTAATTTCGCAAGTGAGCCCGGCAAGCGGTTGCGCTTTAGGAACGGTTGCGCCACAGGAAGGGAGTGCGACGATGGTGCTGCTTCGTCAACTGCTCGGCGACGTGCTGCGTCGGCTGCGCATCAGGCAGGGCCGCACTCTGCGCGAGGTGTCCGCGTCGGCGCGAGTGTCGCTTGGCTACCTGTCCGAGGTGGAGCGCGGCCGCAAGGAGGCCTCTTCGGAGTTGCTCGCGGCGATCTGCGCCGCCCTCGATACGCCGCTCTCCCAGGTGTTCCGCGAGGTGTCCGATAACTTCGCCCTGGCCGAGTTGCAGAACGAGCCGGTTCTCTCCGGTGCCCTCCGCGAGCCCGGCCTGCGCATCGCGGCTGACCGGCTGCCGGTCAAGCGGGTCGCGGTCGGGGTGCCCGAGGCGGCGGAGTCGCTTGACGACGACCTCGGCCAGCTTGACGACGGCCTCGACCACCTGCCGTCGGTCGTGGGCGTCTGAGGCGCTAGAGCTAGACCCAGGCCTGCGGGCTGTCGATGAGGAGCTGGATCGCGTCCGGCAGTTTGCCGGCGACGATGTCCGCCAGCGTCACGGTCTCAAGGACCGCCCGCTCGTTCGCGCGCAGCGCGATCCACACCCGCTGCAGCGGCTCGGCCGCGCCGGGGTAGCTGACGTTCTCCGGCCGCTCGCCGCGCACGCCGAGCAGTTGGCCGTCGATCGCCCGGACAATGTCGGCCAGCGAGATCTCGGCGGCCGGCCGGGCGAGCCAGAATCCGCCGTCCGGACCGCGCTGGCTGCGCACGATGTTGCTGCGCCGAAGGTGGGTCAGGATCGTCTCCAGGAACTTGCCTGGGATGTTCTGCGCGTGCGCTAGCTGTTCGGCGGTGACATGGCCGTCCTGCGCCGCGGCAAGCTCGATGGCGGCGCGCAGTGCGTAGTCGGCGCGTGCGGACAGTCGCATGATCGCTATTATGCAGCTTCCCGACCGGTTTAGTGACATCGGGCCGCTGACGGGCCCCCGGCAAACGTTTGCATCCGTGCGTCGGTGTGCGGCGGTGTGCGGCGTCAGCCCCTATAACGCCTGCTAGTTGATGGCGTGGCCCAGGTCTGGTAGCAGGTTCTTGCGCCACACCATGATCGTGTAGGTCTTGAACAGGTAAACGTCGCCGGGCTGGCCGAAGGTGCGCACCGCGTCCTTCCCGGTGAACGGGCTGTCCGGCGCGAGCACGACGAAGCTGGCGAAGTGGCCGGCCGGGTCGTACAGCCGCATGTCCTGCTCCCAGTGCCGGGGGGCAAGCGTGCCGCTGCGCAGCGGGACGATGCTGCCCATGGTGATCGCGCCCCCGCTGTCCAGCGTGACGCTCGACGCCTCCCAGTACCCCGCCAGCCCGCTGCTCAGCCGGTGCTGGCGCAGCCAGACGGCCAGCGCCGCGTTCGCGGGCGGTGTCTGCCGCTGCGTGGCGGCGAAGCCCAGCATCGCGCCGTAGCAGGCGAGCAGCGCCACCAGCGCGGGCAGCACCACGACGCGCGATATCCGCCCGCGAGTCGCCCCGGTCCGGTCCGCCGTAACGGATCCCAGCCCGCAGGCCCGCGCCAGCGGGCCGCCGAGGCGCCGCCCGGCCAGCGCCGCGCCGAGCGCGAGCGCCGGCCCGATTTCGTGCGCGGAGTAGATGTTGCTGATCCGGAAGGCCACCAGGTACGAGGCGACGTTCACGACGATCGCGACCACGATAACGTCTGACACCAGGTCGCCGACCGCGAAGCCGTCGGCCCGCGCGTCGGGGTCGGCGGCGTCCGCCCGCCCGTCCGCGCCGACGTCCGCCCGTCCGTCGGCGCGGGCGCGAGCCAGCCAGACCAGCGACCCGGCCAGCCCCCAGGCCGCCGCCGCCACCGCCGTGAGGACCAGCGCCAGACCCGCCAGGTGCACGGCCGCGAACGCGAGGTTGATCGCCCGGCCGCCGCCGGTTGGCGCGTCCTGGAAGTCGGCGCCGAACAGCGCGAGCACGCTGCGAATGGCCAGCGGCACGTTCGCCGGCACCTCGCCGAGCGGGATGATCCCGGTGGTGCCCTTGTTGATCTGATAGCCGCCGAGTGCCGGGATGAGGAGGGCGACGGCCTTGGCGGCGAGCACGGAAAGCAGGGCGGCGGCGGCCAGCGACGCCTCGTACCACAGCGTCCGAATTGTTCCCTTGCGCCGCGGCAGTGATAGCGCGACGCGCGCCAGGCAGACCACGGCCAGCGGCAGCGCGCCGACCACCTCAACCAGCGGGTCGCCGACGCATCCCCACGCGAGGATGGCGAAGGCCGCGACCGGCACCCACCGGGAAGGACGGGCCCGGTCGAGCAGCAGCAGGAGCAGCAGCAGCGGCACCCCGGTGCCGACGTGGTCAGGATCGCTCAGCAGGACCCAGCTGGCCACCCCCGGCTCGGGCGCGAGGATGATCCCTGCCGCGACCAGCGCCCGGACCACCGCCTCGGCCCCGGTGGAGCGGCCGCGCGCCACGTAGGCGGCGAGCAGTACGAGCAGCGTGTAGGTCATCGCGGCGCAGATGTGCACCACCTCGGGGTGCAGCCCGCCCGCGGCGATCACCAGCGCGTACTGCGGCAGCTCGGTGGTCAGGAACGACACGTCCGTGACCCACCAGCCGTGCAGCAGCGGGTTCCCGTGGAGCATGTCTCTGGCCTGGAGCGCGTTCGCCGCGCCGTCGGAGAGCACCGGCACGGTCCCCGCGATCCGCAGGTAGCAGTACATGAGCACCGCGGCCGCGCCCGCGGTGACACCAACCCACCGCAGCCACGCCCGGCGCCGGCCGTCGCCGACGCCCGGCTTCGCCGGCCGCGCCGCGTTCGCCAAAGTACTCACACCTCAGGTTAGCGAGGGCACTTACGCGGACCTCCGGTCTTAACGAGTCGTTTGGTATCGCAGGTCGCGACCTCGCCCGCCGCACCCCAGGAAAATCTCTCGCCCTAACGTACGGTGGTCTCTCCTCGACCCACTGATTTTCTGGTCCGCGCGCCAGACCGGCCTCCGATAAGCTTCCGCTTCCTGTCGGTCATGACCGGGTCGTCAGCTTCCTGACAATCCACCATAAATCGGATACAAAAGGGCTCTGTCTCCCATCTCGTGGTGGTAACGGCCCCCTATTTTGGCTGGCAGGGGTGTTCCCCGGCCGCGGGGCCGGTCCGGCTATCATCGCCTGCCCACCCCATCCGCCGCCACCGTCACACTAACATCATGATGCCCTAAACGTGACAGCCTGGCCTTCCCAGGGCCCGCCATCTTCTTATCAATTCTGACCACTTTTTCGCCTTCCTATCAATTCTGACCACTTTCCTATCCGTTTTGATATGATTTGTCTGGTCAAAAGTGATAAGAAGATGGACCGCGTGGTCAGAACTGATAGAAAGCGGGTGCCGGGTGCCGGGTGAAGTGGTCAACTGAGCTCAGGTCCGTTGACACGGATGAGGAGTCGGTGATGTAGCGGGTTCCGGTCATCGTGCCAGGCACCACCCCCATCGGCCCGTTCGCCCGAACGGGTGCGGCTTACTCCGCCCCGCGCACTGCTCGGCCGGGGCATCGCGACGTTACCGCCATCCGCAACAATCGCGGCGGCGGTGAAAGCATAAACATTAACCTGCGATTGGCAATTGCTATCAAAGGCTCCAATTCAGGGTTAATTAATCTATTTGTCACGGTCCGCTGATGTTCTGTCTCAGGTAACCGATTCACCGGAGACTGGAGGCGGCGCATGAGCATTTCACCGGCCGTGGCGGAACCCGGCGATCGTCAGGAGCAGTCCGCCGCCGACGCCGTTATGCGTTTTTTCTCGACCGCTGCGCGGGCCGACCAGTACAGCGTGCTGCGCGAGCTGCGCGCCGCCGGGCCGCTGCACCGGACACCGCTCGGCCTGTACCTGGCGACCAGGTACGCCGACTGCGCCGCCGTGCTCCAGAACGTGACCTGGAGCCACGCGAGCGAGGCGGCGCAGCTGCACCCGACCGTGGCGGCGGACGAGGCGGCGAGCGAGCTGCCGACCTCATTCCTGTGGATGGACCCCCCGGATCACACCAGGCTCCGCACGCTGGTGTCGAAGGCGTTTACGCCGCGGAGGGTGGCCGCCCTGCGGCCGAGGATCGGCGAGCTGTGCCGGCAGCTCATCGACGCCGCGCTTGAGGCCAGGGAGTTCGACCTCATCGATGCGATCGCGTACCCGCTGCCGCTGACGATCGTCTGCGAGCTGGTCGGCGTGCCCGCCGAGGCGCACGCCGCGATCAGGGAGTGGGCCGCCGCCCTCGTCAGGGGCTTCGACCCGGACGTCCTCGTGACGGCGCAGGAGCGGGCGGCCCGCAGCACCGCCGCCCGCGAGTTCCAGGCGTACTTCCGCGCGCTGATCGACGAGCGGCGCGCCCGCCCGGCCGACGACCTGCTGAGCGCCCTCGGCGCCGTAGAAGACCAGGGCGACGTGCTGACCGAGACCGAGCTCCTCGCTACCTGCGTCACGCTGATCGTCGCGGGACATGAGACGACCGTGAACCTGGTCGGCAGCGGCCTGCTCGCGCTCATGCGCCAGCCAGACCAGCTTCAGCTGCTGCGCGACCGCCCTGAGCTGATCCCGTCAGCGGTGGAGGAACTGCTGCGCTTCGACCCGCCGGTCGCCATGACCACGCGGACCGCCACCCGGCCGTCCATCGTCGGCGGCCGGGAGTTCGCGCCGGGCGAGGGCGTGGTCGCGCTGATCTGCTCCGCCAACCGCGACGAGCTGGCCTTCCCCGACCCCGACCGGCTTAACGTCGCCCGCTATCACGACCGGAGCGCCCCGCCGCCGCGCAACCTCGCGTTCAGCCTGGGCGTCCACTACTGCCTGGGCGCCCCGGTTGCGCTGCTTGAGATGGAGGTGCTGCTCGCGGAGGTGCTGAACCGGGTGCGGGTTCTTGAGCCGCTAACCGATACCCCCGCGTACAAGCCCAACCTTGTGGTGCGCGGCCTCGCCGAGCTTCCGACGCGGTTCGTTTCCTGAGGCCCGATCCGCTTCCCGAAGGAGGCTAGGCAATGGCCGCCATGACAGAGCCGGACGTTCCGTCGACCGGCCTCGACCTGTATGACCCGGCGCTGCGGGCCAGCCCGTTCGCCGCCTACGAGGGGCTGCGCGCCGCGGGACCGCTGCTGCGCAGGCACCCCTCGATCTACCTGGTCGCGCGGTACGCCGAGTGCGCGGCCGTGCTGCTCGACCCGGCCTGGGGGCACGGGTACTCGGCCGGCATTAACCCGTTCCGCCCGGGCATCGACCCGGCGACGCTGCCGGGCTCATTCCTGCTGATGGATCCGCCGGACCACACGCGGCTGCGCCGGCTTGTCAGCAAGGCGTTCACGTCGCGGGCGATCGCCGCGCTGCGCGCGTCGGTCACCACGCTCGTCGACGAGCTGCTCGACGAGGCGATCGGGTCAGGCGAGGTAGACCTGGTCGCGCGGCTGACCGTTCCGGTGCCGCTGACCACGATCTGCCGGCTGCTCGACATCCCGCAGGCCGATCGCGGCGAGTTCCAGCGCTGGGCGGCGGACATCAGCCGAGGGCTCGACCCCGACGGGACGCTGACCGCGGCGCAGATCGCCGCGCGGAACGCGGCGGTGTCGTGGTTCGACGGCTACTTCACCGCGCTGGTCGAGGACCGGCGGCGGCTCGCCCGGGAACGGGGACGGGCAGGCGAGGACCTGGTCGGCCAGCTCGCGGCGGTCGCGGGCGGAGAAGGCCCGCTCACGGTGGCCGAACTGGCCGGCATCTGCCTGCTGCTGCTCGTCGGCGGCTTCGACACGATCAATTCCATGCTCTCAAGCGGAATCCTGGCACTGAGCCGGCATCCCGATCAGTGGGAGCTGCTGCGCCGGACGCCGGGCCTTGCGGCCAGGGCGGTCGAGGAGTTCCTGCGCTACGACACCCCGGTTCCGTTCCCCGTCCGGGTCGCGCTGACCGACACCGAGATCGCCGGGCGGCGGCTGCCGCGCGGTACCGGCATGATCGTGGTCGCGGGCTCGGCCAACCGGGATCCGCGCGCGTACGCCGACTCCGACCGTCTCGATCTGTTGCGGTTCGCCGGCGACCAGGCGGTGCCGCCGCATCTGTCGTTCAGCCACGGGCCGCACTTCTGCCTCGGCGCGCCGCTGGCCAGGCTGGAGGGAGAGATCGTTTTCGAGCGGCTCGCGTCGCGCGTGGCGGAGATCTCGGTGCCTCGCCGGCCACCTGAGTACAAGGGCGGCGCGTCCATCCGCAGCATGACCCGGCTGCCTGCCCGGCTATCGCCTGCTGCGTCACCCATGGCCCGGCCGTCGGCCCCCGCACCTGCTGTGTCGTCCGCCGTCGGCCCGCCGGCCGGGCAGCCGCAGAGCGGCGGCGGGCGATGAGCGAGACCATCGCCGCGCTGCTCGACGAGACCGCTGAGCGCTGGCCCGGCCGGGCGATGCGGTTCTGGTCCGAGGGCGTGTCGGTCAGCTACCGTGAGCTGGCGTCGGCGGCCCGCGCGCTGGCCGCCGAGCTCGTCGCCGAGGGCGTACGGCCCGGTGACCCCGTCGGGGTGCTGAGCCCCAACGCGCCGGAGTTCTTCGTGGCGCTGTTCGCCGTGACCGCAGCGGGCGCCGCCGCGTGCCCGCTGCCGCTCCCGTTCGGCCTGCGGGACGTCGGCGGCTACGGGCGGCGCCTGGCGGGCATCGCCGAGGGCGCGGGGATGCGCCTGCTGCTCGGCTCGTCCCAGCTCGATCCGCTGGTGGCCCGCCTGACGGAGGTGCTGCCGGGGGTCCGGTTCCGCACGTCCTCCGTGACCGGCCCAGTGACCAGCGGCCCTGTGTCCAGCGGCCCTGTGTCCAGCGGCCCTGTGTCCAGCGGCCCTGTGACTGGCGCCGGTCCGGCCGCGCTGCCCCGCGTCACGCCGGATGACATCGCTATCGTGCAGTTCACGTCGGGCAGCACCGCGCAGCCCAAGGGCGTGCCGCTGACGCACCGCAACGTGCTCGCGGGCCTCGCCGCGATCAGCACCGGGATCGGGCTCGGTGACAGCGCCGTCAGCGGAGGGGACAGCGGTGGGTTCTGGCTGCCGCTCTTCCACGACATGGGCCTGTTCGGCGTGCTGGCCGGCATCCAGGCGGGCCTTCCTATGCACCTGTGGTCGCCGGTCGCGTTCATCAAGAGTCCGCAGCGCTGGCTGCGGGAGTTCACAGAAAGCGGGGCGACGATCTCCGCGATGCCGAACTTCGGCTACGAGATGCTGACCGCCGCCGTCTCGCCGGCGGAGGCGGCGGAGCTCGACATGACCCGCTGGCGGATCGCGTTCAACGGCGCCGAGCCCGTGCTCCAGCGGACCGTCGCGGAGTTCACCGCCCGGTTCGGGCAGGCCGGGTTCCGCCCCGAGGCGATGTTCCCCGTCTACGGCATGGCAGAGGCGACGCTCGCCGTCACCTTCCCGCCATTGGGCCGCGCGCCGGTCTTCGACTGGGTGGACAGGGCTGCGCTGGCCGCGGGGCGCGCAGTCCCGGTGAGCGCGGAGGCGCCGGGGACGTCGCCGGAACCTGGGGCGCAGGGCGTACCAGCGCCGGGCGCGTCCGGGGCGCGGGCGGTGGCTGGCGTGGGGCGCCCCGTGGCCGGAATGGAGCTGCGGGTCACTGACCCGGTGACCGGGGCGCCGGTTCCCGATGGCGTAGTCGGCGAGATACAGATCCGGGGTGCCTCGGTGACTAGCGGTTACCTGACGCGCGGCGCTGAGGCGCGGGCCGGTGACCTTGGCAACGCCGGTGACCCCGGCAACCCGAGCGGCCCGGCCGGGCGGGGTGACTGGCTGCGCACCGGAGACCTGGCCTACCGGCGCGACGACGAGGTCTACGTCACCGGGCGCCTCAAGGAGATGATCACCGTCCGGGGCGCGAACTACTACCCCCAGGACGTCGAGGTGATCGCGCGGGCTGTCCCGGGCGTCTTCCGCGGCAACTGCTTGGCGGTGGCGGGCGCCGCCCTTGCTGAAGAAGGAGGTGCCGAGGAGATCGTGCTGGTCGCGGAGACCGCGCTCACCGAGGCGGCGGCCGGACAGCTGGCGGCCGACCTGCGGCGGTGCGTGGCCGCCGAGCTCGGGCTGGCCGCCGTCACGGTCCGGCTCGTCAAGCCGCGCGCGATCCCGCGGACGAGCAGCGGCAAGGTGCGCCGCCTCGCCACCCGTGACATAGGCAGCGGGTGACAGCCGCATCCGTTCTGTAGATCCATTTCGCCGCACCGCGAACCCAGGAGAGCTCATGCACAGTTACGACGTCTTCACTCACTACGAGCGGCTGCACTGGCGCCTCGGCGACCTGGACTTCGCCGCGATCGACCCGGCGGCGGTCAGGCCCGAGTACGTGACGCTGGCGAAGAGCGCCACTATGGGCGAGTCCAACGTGATCGCGGCCGTACACGGGTTCCTCAACGAGTTCGCGGACGACTACGACTTCTCGACGTTCGCCGTGGTGTGGGCCTACCAGGAGGTCCAGCACCACTACGCGTTCCGCGGCTGGCTTGAGGCCGTCGGCGAGCGAGTGGAGGACCGGGCCGTCGGGGCGATGCGCGAGCCCTACGCGCCGGGTACGACCCCGGCCGCGACCCTGGCCACCAACATCATCTCCGAGCTCACGGTCAACCACGTGTACCGGGGGATGGCGGCCTGGGTGGCGGAGCCGGTACTGAAACAGCTGCTGCTCAATGCCAGCAGGGACGAGGCTGGGCACGCCCGCGAGTTCATCAGGTACACGGCGCACCGGATCGCCAGAAAACCGGAAGAACTTCCCTCAGTCCTCGAGACCCTGCACGTCTACATCGCCGACGCGGCCATCAAGCACCCGGTATCCACCTTCAAGTCCGGGCTGAGCGAGCTGGCCGACCTGGAGACGATCGACACCGGGTTCGAGCTCTTCCTTGAGCAGGCCGCCGATCCCGGCGAGCTCGAGGTGCTGCGGGACAAGATCCGCCGCACGTTCGGCAGCCTCACCGGGCGTGACCTGTCCAGCAATGCGCGCGTCCGCCGGGCGCTCGCCGAGGCACTGGCGTGAACCCCCTCGTGGACCCCGCGCTCGGCCCCGGCCTTGACCCGTCCGCCCCCGGCCTTGACCCGTCCGCC
Organism: uncultured Actinomycetota bacterium; assembly: GCA_963844925.1. Taxonomy (GTDB): domain Bacteria; phylum Actinomycetota; class Actinomycetes; order Streptosporangiales; family Streptosporangiaceae; genus Trebonia. The sequence goes on from CAWJQG010000009.1 coordinate 52,793, forward strand.
CCCGGCCTCGATCCGCCGGCCGCTGCTGAGGCGAACCCCATCCCCCTGCCCTGGGCGGTCCTGACGGACTACCGGTGCTTCGGCTGCTCTCCGCACAACCCAGGCGGGCTGCGCCTTGTCTTCGAGGCGCACCCGGACGGCGTGTGCAGCCGGTTCCGCCTCGGCCGGGAATTCGAGTCCTACCCGGGGATCGTGCACGGCGGACTGACCGGCGTGATCTGCGACGAGACGATGGGCAACCTGATCGTGCTGCGGCACGGGCGGTCGGCCTTCACCGTGTCCATGCGGCAGCGGTTCGCCGTCCCGCTGCGCACCGGTCAGTCCTACAAGTGCGTCGCCCGGCTGGACCGGGAGACCGAAGGCAGCCGACTCTACTCGGCGTCGGCGGAAGTGCTCGACGCCGACGGCGCGGTCTGCGCGATGGCCACCGCCACCTACCAGCCCTTCGTGCTCGAAGAAGCCCTGCGGCAGCTGAAGCTCGGCGACCCCGAGGCCGCCGCGCTGTCCGCCGCGCTGTCCGCCCGATCCGCCCGAGCCCCGCAGAGTCCCGCCGAACGGAGCCACGCATGACCGCCCCCGTCACCGAGCACGACATCGTCACGACCGTCACCCAGATCGCTGCCGCCGAGCTCGGCGTGTCGGCCGCGAGCCTCTCCCCGGACGCCGACCTTAAGGCGATCGAGGGGATGGATTCGGTGAAGGTGCTGCGCATGGTCGCCAAGATCGAGCACGCCTACGACATCGAGCTGGAGGACGAGGTGGTCTTCGGCGTGTCCACGATCGCCGGGACCGCCGCGGCCGTGCGCCAGGCGCTCGAGGAGCAGGCGCCGGGGGAACCAGCGCCGGGGGAACGGGCGTGACCGGCGCCGCGGGCCTGGTCGCGGGGACCAACCAGCACTATGACATCGACCCCGAAGTGTTCGGCCTGTTCCTCGACCCGCTGCTCAAGTACAGCTCGGCGCTGTATGAGTCGCCCGACGATACCCTCGCCACCGCGCAGGAGAGGAAGCTCCGCTTTGTCGCGTCCCGGCTTGGGATTGCCGGAGGCGAGCGGCTGCTTGACGTCGGCTGCGGATGGGGATCGCTGCTGCTGTTCATGGCGCGGGAGTACCGGTGCCGCGCGCACGGGATCAGCCCCGCGCCGCGCCAGCATGACTACATCGCGGCGCGTGCCGCGAAGCTGGGCGTGGCGGGCCTCGTGAGCACGCAGGCCGGGTATTTCGAGCGGGCCGATCTGCCGGAACACGGCTTCGACGCGGTGAGCATGCTCGGCTCGATCGTGCACATGCCGGACCTGGGTGCCGCGTTCGGCAAGGCCCGCCAGATGCTCCGCCGAGGCGGGTACTTGTACGTGTCGGAAAGCTGCTTCCGCAACGGTGTCGCGCGAGAGACCTTCGACCGCCGCACGGGCACCCGGTTCGTCCGCGACTCGATCTTCGGCTGGGGGGACATGCGGCCGCTGTCTGCCCTGATATCGGGGGCGGAGGACGCCGGGTTCTCGGTCGTGGCGGTAGACGATCTGACCGCCCACTACCAGCGCACGATCGAGGACTGGCTGGTGAACGTCAGGGCGGCGCGGCAGCGGATCGAGGAGCTGGCGCCCGGCTACGCCGCGGCGCTTGAACGCTACCTGCTCATCGCCAACGCCGGGTGGGGCTACACGACCAAGCACTACGCGGTGACTTGCCGGAACGCTCGATAGGGACGGAACACATGCGGAACACCAGCGTCACGGGCGCGGTCGGCGGCGAGCTGCTCCGGGCCGGGGACGTCGCCTCGGCCGTCGATGATTTCATGGCGGCGCAGCCGGCGGGGCGCCGCTGGGACGTGGAGACCTCGTTCGACTGGCCGGCCGCGGACGCCGGCCGGCTGACCGAGGGACAGCGATCCGCGGTGCGGTTCGTCACCCTGATCGAGGACCACCTGCCCGGATACTTCGACCTCTACCAGCGGCATTTCCCGGTCACCGGCGAGGTGGATCCGGACGTCTTCACGCACAATCGCGAGCTCTACCACTTCACCGTGCGCTGGGCGTTCGAGGAGGACACTCACGCGCGGGCGCTGGCCAGGTACCAGGTGGCGAGCGGCCTGGCGGACGCGGACAAGCTGCGCGTCGAGCTGGCGGCCGAAGGCCGCAAGGAATTCGCACTGCCGTTCGATCAGCCGGTCCAGTACTTCGCCTATGCCCTCGTTCAGGAAAAGGCGACGCAGCTCTACTACCAGCAGCTCCGTGCCGTGGTCGACGAGCCGGTGCTGGCCTCGATCCTGAACCGGCTGAGCCGGGACGAGGCTCGCCACTTCTCCTTCATGGCCGACATAGTCACCCGCTACCTGCGCCGGTACGGCGACGCCATGGTGGCCCCGGTGCGCGAGGTGATCGAGGGCTTCCGCATGCCGCTCGCCGACACCATCTCCGGGTACTGGCGGTGGGCGCTGCGGATCGCCGACGCCGCCGCCTACGACCACACCGACGCGTATGTCCACCTGGCCCGGGTCATCGACCACGCGGTCAGCGCGAAGACGGACCCGCTCGACGAACTCGTCCGGTTCATCGAGCTGTGCGGCGCCGTGCCGGGCGGGGCCCGCGAACCCTCATGATCGCCACCCGGTAAGTCACTAAGCGCGGAGGCACGGCTGTGAACAACGGAAAGTCGGGGGACAACGGAAAGTCGGGGGACAACGGAAGGTCGGGGCACGCCGTTGTGCTCGGCGCGGGCGTCGCGGGCCTCCTCGCGGCCCGGGTGCTCGCCGAGCACTATCAGCACGTCACCGTGCTCGAACGCGATGCGCTCGCGGGGCCGGCCCCGCGCCGCGGCGTGCCGCAGGGACGGCACCTGCACGGCCTCATGGCGGGCGGGCGGGTGATCATCGAGGAGCTGTTTCCCGGCATCACCGCCGACGCCGTCGGCCACGGCGCCCCGACAACCGAGGTGCTCGCCGGATCGCGCTGGTATCTAAGCGGGCTGCGGGCCATCACCACCTCGACCGGCCTGACCACGCTGCTTGCCAGCCGGCCGCTGCTGGAGAGCCTGATGCGCGACCGGGTCATCGCCATGCCCGGCGTCAGCCTGCGCCAGGGGGCAATGGCGGACGGTCTCGTCCACAACGGGCGGCCGGGCGCGATAGCCGGCGTCCAGGTGCGGTCGGGGACGCTGTGCCCGGACGGCGTCGCGGCGGATCTCGTCGTGGACGCGACAGGCCGCGCGTCCCGCGCGTCCGAGTGGCTGGCCCGGGCCGGCCTGCCGGTTCCCGAGACCGAGCGGATCGACGTCGACCTGGGCTACGCCTCGCGGACCTACCGGTACCGGCCGGATCATCTCGGCGGCGACCGGGGGGTGGTCGTGTCGACGATGCCGGGCCGCCGCGGCGGAGGCGCCATCACGGTGGAGGGGAACCGCTGGCACGTCACGCTGGGGGGCATGCTCGGCGACCACCCGCCGACCGACCACGCGGGGTTCGAGGCCTTCGCCGCGACGCTCCCGGTGCCGGACATCCACCAGCTGATCGTGGACGCGGAGCCGCTAGACGATCCGGTGCCGCACCGGTTCACCGGGTCGCTGCGCCGGCGCTTCGAACGGCTCGCCGTCAATCCGGACGGGTTCATGGTGCTCGGCGACGCGCTGTGCTCGTTCAACCCGCTCTACGCGCAGGGCATGACGGTCGCGGCCCAGCAGGCGCTGGCGCTGCGCGCGTGCCTGCGCGAGGGAACGGAAGGGCTGCCGCGCCGCTTCTACGCCGCAGCCGCGCCGCTGATCGACGTCGCCTGGCAGATGTCGACCAACGCCGACCTGAATCACCCAGGCGTGCACGGCAGGCGGACGCTCAGGACCAGGCTCGCCAATGCCTACGTGCACCGCTGCCACGTCGCCGCGCACGCCGACCCCGCCGTGGCCCGGACGTTCATGCGCGTCGCCAACCTGGTGGACCCGGCCGCCGCACTGCTGCACCCGGCGACCGTCGCCCGGGTGTTGCGCCACGGCGCGCCCCCGCCGGCTGGCGCGCCGGCCGGGACGCGTTAAGCGGTAAGCGGTAAGCGGTAACAGGTCAAGGACGAGCCGGGGGGTGCGGGCGCGGGAGACGCAGAGCATCATGGTCCGGGTGCTCGCCCGCTCCTGCTCGGTCAGCACCGAGTCGCGGTGGTCGGCCTCGCCTTCGAGCACCCCCGTCTCGCACGTGGCGCAGGTGCCCTCCAGGCAGGACGACGGCACGTCGAACCCGGCTCGGGCAAGGGCGGTCAGGATGGACTGCTCCGGGCCGACGGGGACGACCTGGCCCGAGCTGTTGATCACCACGTCGAATCCGGTATCGGCCGCGGCGAGGCCGGGGTCGGCGGGCGCCGGCCGGAAGCGCTCCACGTGCAGCGAGCCCGACCGGCGCCGCTTGTGCCGTTCCTCGACGGCGGCGAGCAGCGGTTCGGGGCCGCAGCAGTAGACGGCCGCCCCGTCGGCGGCCGGCCCGAGGATCTCGTCAAGGGGCAGCAGGCCGTGGCTGTCGGCGGGACAGAGCGCACAGCGCCCGTCGTAGCGGTCAAGCTCGCCGGTGAACGCCATATGCGGCCGCGACCGTGCGCCGTAGTGCAGCCGCCAGTCGGCGCCCGCCGCGTCCGCGGCCGCGATCATCGGCAGCAGCGGCGTGATCCCGATGCCGCCCGCGATGAACACGTACCGGGCCCCGCCCACCAGCGGAAAGTTGTTCCTCGGCAGGCCGACGGCCAGCTCGGCGCCGTCCCTGACCTGCCCGTGCAGGTAGCGGGAGCCGCCGCGGCTGTCCTCCTCCAGCAGCACCGCGATGCGCCAGGTCCGCCGATCGGCGGGGTCACCGCACAGTGAGTACTGGCGGGTTATCGGGCCGGGCAGGCGCAGGTCCACGTGCGCGCCCGGCGCCCAGGTCGGCAGCTCGCCGCCGGCCGGGTCCGCGAGCAGGAAGCACTGCACGCGATCGGCCCCCCGCCACGTCCTGGCGACGCGCAGCCGCAAGGCGGCGTCCCCCGCCGTTTCCGCCTGGTTCACGTCCGCAAGTTATCAAGGCGCGGCAGGCACCGGAAAGGGCGCATCGAATATGCTGGCCGCTTCGATTTGAATTGGCTATGACCCCTTAATAGCGGCGACCGCGGTTGTCACAATGGGGGTGTGCGTGCGGCGTGCGGCGTGCGGCGCGCCGTCCGCACTCGGACCATAATGGCGCTGGCGGAGGTGACGGGCTTTCGAGATCGGCCTCTTTACGACGACGATGTTCTCGTGGCTAAGGCCACCTTCGACTACGTGTGCCTGATCGCGGCCCCGGTGCCGGACGCCGCCAGAGACCCAGTGGGGGAAAAGATGTCCGCCAGTTCCGCGCACGCGCCGGCCGCCGACGGTCGGCCCCGCCCCGGCGAGGCGCCGGAAACGGTCAAGGTCGCCGTCGACGGCGCGGCCGCCTCCTTCGTGCTGCGCGTCTGGCCCGCCGCTGACCCGGCCGCGCCGGTGCTGCTCGTCATCCCGGCCATGGCGGTGAAGGCGAAGTTCTACCGGGCGGTCGCCGCGGCCCTGAATGCCCGGGGGCTGTCCTGCGCCACCGTCGACCTGCGGGCGCAAGGCGAGAGCGTGCCTGGCGTCCGCGAGTCACGCGGCTTCGGCTACCACGAGATGATCGAGCAGGACCTGCCCGCGATCGTCGGCGCGCTGCGCGAGCGCTTCCCGCAGGCGCCGCTCGTCCTGTTCGGGCACAGCCTCGGCGGCCAGCTGGCGCTGCTGTTCGCCCCGGCCCATCAGGACCTGGTCACGGCGGTCATCGTGATCGGCACGGGAAGCGTCTACTGGCGGTCGTTCGGGCTTCGCCGAGGCGCGCAGGTGCTGCTGATGGGCCAGTACATCGGCCTGGTGTCCCGGCTGCGCGGGCACTGGCCGGGGAATAAGGCGATGGGCGGGCCGATGGCCAGGCGGGTCATGACGGACTGGGCGCGGCACTCGCGCACGGGCCGGTACCGGCCGCAGGGCGCGACCCGCGACTACGACCGGCTGCTCGGCGAGCTGCCGCTTCCCGTCCTGATGATCTCGCTGGACGCGGACCCGCTGGGCCCGAGGCCCGCCGTCGACTGGCTGGCGGCCAGGCTGACCGCGGCCCAGGTCACCCGCTGGCACCTCGGCGCGGCCGAGGGCATCCGCAACCCCGGCCACTTCGCCTGGGTCCGCGACGCCGAGCCCCTCAGCGCTCTCCTCGCCGACTGGACCCGCCAGGCGACGATTCCCCCCGCCTGACCATTGCAAGGGCGGGCGGCTGGGGCGGCTCGTGCAGCCCCCGGGGGGACGCGGGGCAATACCGGAGATAACCGCGCGGGCCGTCGGCCCCGGGCCGCCAGCGCCAGTGCCAGGGCGATCGCCGCGAAGGCGGTGGCTGCCAGCCACAGCCGCGGCGCCCCACGTCGCGGTCACGAACCCGCCGGTCGTCGAGCCCAGGGCGATGCCAAGGTACATCGCCGAGCCGTTCAGCGATAGCACTACCGGGCCCAGCGCTGGCGAGCTGGACGCGATCAGGCTGTGCTGCTGCGCGGGGGTGAATGCCCAGCCGGAGACTCCCCAGACGAACATGAACATCACGGCGCTGACCAGGGTGTGCGCTGACAGCGGCAGCAGCGCCACATCGGCGGTGAAGATGACCAGGCAGCCGAGCAGCACCGGCCGTCCGCCGAACCGGTCCACCAGGGAACTGCCGAACCAAAGGCCCACCAGGGCACCAAGGCCCTGCACGGTGATCAATGGACCGACGGCGTTCCGGCCCAGTGCCGGGTAAAAGGAGAACAGGGGCTCGATATACGTATAGAGCAGGAAACCAGCGCACATGGCGAACAGCGTCACGAAGAGCGACAGCAGCAGGAAGGGCTCGCGCAGCGGTGCCACCCTGGTCCGCAGCGGCACCGTCGGCGTGGCGCCATCCACCCGGACGGCCAGGGCGATGCCGCAGCTGGCGACGACCGCGAGCCCCGCGACGAACAGGAATGCCGCCCGCCACGACGCGAGGTGCGAGATCCAGATGCCGGTGGGTACTCCGGCCAGCGCGGCGATCGACATTCCGCCGAGGATGATCGCCAGTGCCCTGCCCCGGCGGTCGGCTGGCACGCTGCCCGCCGCGGTGGCCGCCGCCAGCGGGGTGTAGACACCGCCGAGGCAGCCGGCCAGGACCCGGGCCACCGCCATCACCGCCGCGTCAGGCGCCGCGGCGGCGAGGATGTTAACCGCGACGAACAGCACGATGGCGGTCAGCAGCATCCGGCGGGGATGCCGCACCCGCACGACGGTCATGACGATCGGGGCGCCGATGGCGTAGGCGATTGAGTAGGCCGTGACGAACTGGCCGCCGGCGGCGACCGAGATGTGCAGGCTCTTTGCCATCGAGGTGAGGATGCCGGCGATGAGAAAGTTGTCAGTGCCCGTGCAGACCGTGCCCAGTGCCAGCAGGACCACCGGCAGCCAGCGGCTGCCCGCCCTGGCGGGACCGACAGCGGTTTCAGACGTTATCGGGGCAGCGGCAGGGCAAGGGCGGGACACGGAAACATTGGACCACGGGACCGGGCGAAGCTCAGCCTAGAATGGGATTTCCTATTAGCCCATTCGCATGATCGATCAGTCTAGCGGTGAGCGTCATCGATAATGCGGTCCTATCCTGCGATCGGAAGCCCGGAACGTTGCTTCTGGTTAGCTTCGCCGGTGACTATTATCGGCTTGTCTGACCGCGTCTGACCGGAGACCTCGGGTCCGGTTCCAGGAGGTGGCTGAATCATGACAGGTGCAGTTTTCACCTTCAATCCGTTCGCTGAGGGCTTTGCGGAAGATCCTTATCCGCACTACGCGGAACTGCGCGCGCTGGCGCCGGCTTACGAGCACCCGCTTGGGTTCTGGATCATCTCCAGGTACGCGGACGTATCGAGGCTGCAAAGGTCCGGGCATTCGGTCCAGGAGCAGAATCTGACGCGGTTTCCGCGGTGGAAGAGCGAGTCGGCTGCGCGCCGCAACGAAGAACGGCCGATGCGCGGATTGTCGGTCCTTGACCAGGATCCGCCGAACCATACGCGGCTGCGCGGCCTGGTGGTAAAGGCCTTCAGCCGCGGTGCCGTGCAAGCCATGCGGCCGCGGATCGAAGCGCTTGTCGACGAGGCGCTGGACCGGATCGCCGACGCCGGCGTCGCGGATGTCGTCGCCGAGTTCGCCTTCCCGCTCCCGTTCACGGTGATCTCGGAGATGCTCGGAATCCCGGTCGAGGGGCAAGCCAGGCTCCGCGAGCTTATCGGAACGCTAGTGCTCGGGCTCGAACCCATGCCTGACCCCGCGCTGCAGGCGGCGGTCAGCTCAGCAAACGCGGAACTGATGTCGATGGTCGCTGAGCTGGCCCGGTGGAAGCGCGCTCATCCCGGCGACGACCTGTTCTCCGCGCTCATCGACGCGGCCAACAGCGGCGATGTGCTCAGCGAGGACGAGCTGATCGCCCAGGTCATGTTCCTGTACATCGCCGGCCACGAAACCACCGCGAACCAGTTGGCCGCCGGGATCCTGTCGCTGGCGCGCCACCCTGAGCAGCTTCGGATGCTCCGGCGGGAACCGGAACTCGTGCCCAATGCCGTGGAGGAACTGGTCCGCTACGACCCCCCGGTGCACCTCATGCGGCGGATAACGACCGAACCGCTTGCCGTCCAGGGCACGGAAATCCCGTCCGGCAGCTGGGTGGTTTGCGCTCTCGCCGCGGCCAACAGAGACCCCGAATTCTGGGGTCCGGATGCCGGCGAGCTCCGACTCGATCGGCCGAATGCGCACTTGAACGTCTCGTTCGGCGCGGGCATACACCACTGTCTGGGCGCAAGCCTGGCCCGACTGGAGGCCCAGGTCGCCTTCGGCAGGTTCGCCCAGCGTTTCCGCTCGGCAGCGGTGGCAGACCTGCGGTGGAACGGCCGCATCAACATACGCGGTCCCGGGATGCTGTCGATCACCGTTAGCTGAGGCCTGCCCGGAAAGGCAAAATCGGATAATGGGATGTCTTCGATTGCAACTTCCTATTGCCGCTCATATATGAGGCCTTGGCTGGCATGATTATAACTGGTCTAATTATAAAGTGGCCTGCAGGCCGCCCAGGGCTCAGCCGATACGGATGGGAAGGTGCCGGGCATGCAGACAGCGTTCTCCGGAGCTGCATTCGCTGCTTTCAAGGAATTCGCCACCCAGGACCCCGATTACGACAAGCTCAAGGAAGTCGCAAATTCGATTGTCCCGTTCGGCAAGCTGGCGGGCGTGCGGATTATCGAGCTTACCGCGGAACATGCCATCGCCGAGGTCCCCGACAGCCAGGACGTAAAGAATCACGTCGACACCGTGCACGCCGCGGCGATGTACCTGGCCGCCGATTTCGCCGGCGCGGTCGCGGTCGTCGGTGCCGCTCCAGCGCACGGCGGCCAGGTCGAGTGGATGGTCGTGCGCGGCGGGCACTCGACGTTCCTCAAGCCCGCGATCGGCCGCATCCGCGCGGTGGGCACGGTCGACGAGCGCGACATCGGGGCCATCACGAGCCGCTCGGGCCCGGGCAAGTTCGACATAGACGGCAGGGCACTGCTGTACGACGACGATGACGTCCTGGTCGCGAAGTTCTACTTCAATTACGCGTGCCAGCTGGCGGCACCCGCGGCGCAGTCCTGATGTCCGCGGGTGCCGCCGGTGCGCGAGTTCCGGTAGTGCGGCGAGCGTCTCTGAGCAGCGTTAGTGATCCTCCGTGAGCCTGCTGGCCGAGAATCGCAAAGGGGACTGGACCGGCAGTTCTCGGGCTGAGCCGCAATGTCGCTCAGCCATGGGCCCCCGGGTCGGGCGTCGCGGAGGCGCGAAATGAGGGTTCAGTGCGGGTGGTCTCGGGCTGGGGTCGCTGCCGCTCTGTGGTTCGGTGAGCGATGGTGGTGAAGGGCCCTGGTCAAGGTCTCGTCGGTCGCCTCCACGCTGGACACCCAGTCGGTGCGGGCGATGCTGGAGGCGCTGATCGCCGGGGAGCGGAACCCGAAGGCCCTGGCGGACCTGGCGATCGGGAAGATGCGCGCCAAGCGCGGGGAGCTCGCCGAGGCCCTGAACGGGAAGTTCGAGGACCACCACGGCGAGCTGGCCCGCATGATCCTGGACCAGATCGACGCCCTGACCGCCCAGATCGACCAGCTGTCGGCCCGCGCCGGCGAGCTGATCGCCGCGATCCCCGCCGCCTGGGGCGTGGACGCCGACGGCGCCACCGACCCGAACCCATGCCCGCTAAAGGTTGTTATTTCCGGTCAGCGAAGAGTACGCGTGATGCGTCGGTGCACTCACGTGACGTCGGATCACACCGGACGGTCCACCTCATCGCCATGATCACGAAGGATTTATTCCTGGCGAAGGATCCGAATCGAATAGGTGCACTAATCCTTCGTGATCACGAGTTCGAGCATGGATTACTGTCCAGAGGCACCCGCAGACGGCCCTCCGGGTCAAGCCAAGCGGCATTGGGCTGAGCCGGCCAAGACCGGCCCCCGCCTGGTGGCGGCCCTCAGGTGAGAGTCGCCACCAGCGCGGTGTCATGCTCCGCCGCGCGGAACCGCGGATGGTCAAGCAGGCAAGCCAGGAACGCCGCGGTCGTCGTCACCGTCGGGCCCTCGGCGCGCAGCTCGTCCAGTGCCCTGCGCATCCGCGCGATGGCCGCGTCCCGGTCGGGTGCCCACACGATCACCTTGGCCAGCAGCGAGTCATAATACGGTGGCACCTCGTAGCCCGGCCGCACGTGCGTGTCCACCCGGGTGAACGGGCCGCCCGGCGGCTCGAACTGGGTGAGCACGCCGGGAGTGGGCTGAAAGCCTCGCGCTGGGTCCTCGGCGTTGATCCGGCACTCGATGGCTGCCCCGCGGTGCGCAATGTCGTCTTGGCCGTAGCCGAGCGGCTCACCGGAGGCGATCCTGATCTGCTCGCGCACCAGGTCCAGGCCGGTGACCATCTCGGTCACCGGGTGCTCGACCTGGAGGCGGCAGTTGACTTCCATGAAGTAGAACTCGCTCTTGCGCGGGTCGAACAGGAACTCGAACGTCCCCGCTCCGACGTACCCCGCGGCCCGTGCGCCGCGGACCGCGGCGGCGCCTATCTCGGCGACCAGGCCGGCCGGGACCGCGGGCACGGGTGATTCCTCGACGAGCTTTTGCTGGCGCCGCTGCAGCGAGCAGTCGCGCCCGCCGAGATGCACCACGTTGCCCAGGGAGTCGGCCAGTATCTGGATTTCCACGTGCCGCGCGGACTCGAGGTAGCGCTCGACGTACAGACGGCCGTCGCCGAAGACGGCCAGCGCCGCCGCCCCGGTCCGCTCGAAGGCCGCGCGGAACGCAGCGGGGTCACGGACCACCTGCATGCCCATCCCCCCGCCGCCGGCGACCGCCTTGATGATGACCGGGTAGCCGATCCCGCCGGTGAAGGCCTCGGCCTCGGCGGGATCGGGAAAAGGATCGCGGCTGCCGGGCAGCAGCGGCAGGCCAGCCTCCAGCATGATTCCCCGGGCGCGGGCCTTGTCGCCCAGAGCCGTCATCACCGGCGCCGGCGCGCCGATGAAGGTCAGCTCCTCGGCCTCGCAGACCTCCGCGAAGTCGGGGTCCTCGGACAGGAAACCGTAGCCGGGGTGGATGGCGTCGGCACCGGAGATCCGCGCGGCCTCGATGATCGCCGGGATGCGCAGGTAGCTGGCCTTGGCCGGACCCGGGCCGATCCGCACCGCGGTGTCGGCGAAGCGCACGACGGCGCTGTCGGCGTCCGCGTCCGAGTAGACGGCGACCGTGCGCAGCCCGAGTTCGCGGCAGGTGCGGGCGACGCGCAGCGCGATCTCGCCGCGGTTGGCGATCAGCACTGACTTGATCACTGGTCGGCCTCCAGCGACGTCTCGCGCACCATCATGAGCGGCTGGCCGTACTCGACGGGCGCACGGTCGGCGGCGAGGAACTCGACGACCTGCCCCGGGCGGTCCGCCTCGACCGGGATCATCAGCTTCATGGCCTCGATGATGCCGACCTGCTGGCCGGTCTTGACCTGGTCGCCCTCGGTCACGAACGGCGCGGCGCCCGGCTCGGGCGCCCGGTAGAACGTCCCCACCGTGGCGGCGCAAAGCGGGAAGACCCCGGGGTCCGCGTCGGACGCGGCAGCAGGCCCAAGATCAAACCCGTCATCCGGAACGGACCCGGCCGCCTGTACCACCGAAGACCGGCTCTCCAGGGGTGGCAGGCCGGGCAGAGGCTGGCTCGCCGGCCAGCAGATCTCTACCTGGACCTCGCCGGCCGTGATCCGCACCGAGCTAGGCGCGCGAGAGGTCTGCGCCGCCAGCGCGAGCGCGCGATCGGTGAGCAGCGTGACAAGATCGGTGACGCCGCTCGCCGTGCCGCCAGCGACGACCGTCGCCTCGTTCATCACGCGTTCTCCGCGCGGTTTGCCAGCGTCGCCCCGGCGATGCGGTCAAGCGGCACGCAGGCGCCCGCGCCGAACCGGCGGAACCGGGCGTGCCGTCCGATGAGCAGCTCGGCCTGGTCCTGCGGGGCCAGTTCGGCCAGGCAGGCGGTCAGCGCCTGCCGCAGGTTCGCCGCCGCCCGGAGATGGTCGTTTTCCGCGCCGTCGCCGGGTTCGGCGACCACGCCGTCCACGACCCCGAGGCTCAGCTGCGACCTGGCGTCCAGGCGCAGCGCGGCCGCGGCGGTCGGCGCCTCGGCCGGGCTCTTCCACAGGATCGACGCGCAGCCCTCGGCGCTGATCACCGAGTAAACCGAGTTGGCGCACATGAGCACCCGGTTGGCGACGGCGAGCGCGAGCGCGCCGCCGCTGCCGCCCTCGCCGGTGACCACCGTGACGACGGGCACGGGAAGGCCGGCCATCAGCCGGAGGTTCTCCGCGATCGCCACCGACTGGGCCCGCTCCTCGGCCGCCACGCCCGGGTAGGCTCCGGCGGTGTCCACCAGCGTGATGATGGGCAGGCCGAGCTTGGCGGCCAGTCGCATTACCCGGGCGGCCTTGCGGTAGCCGGACGGGCTCGGCATCCCGAAGTTGCGGGCGGCAAGCTCGCTGGCCGTGTGCCCCTTCTGGGTGCCTATCACGGCCACCGGCATCCCGGACAACCGCCCGATGCCGGCCACGATCGCCGGGCAGTCCGCCTCGATCCGGTCGCCGTGCAGCTCCTCGAAATCCTCGGTAATCAGCGCGATGTACTCAAGGCTGGTGGGCCTGCCGAGCCGACGGGCGGCCCGCACGCACTCCCACGGGTCCCGATCCGGCAGTAGTTCCGCGTCGGTGATCAGCGGGCTCGCGCCGCCTGCCGGGCTCGGCGCCGGCTCTGCCTGCCGGCCCGCGGCGGACAGCAGCCTGGTCAGGGTGGCCCGCAGCCGCGCCCGCGTCCTGATCATGTCCACGACGCCATGGGACAGCAGGAACTCCGCCGTCTGGAAGTCCGGCGGCAGCTCCTGCCCGATGGTCTGCTCGATGACCCGGCGGCCCGCGAAGCCGAGCCGCGCGCCATGCTCGGCGATGATCACGTCTGGCAAGGTGGCGAAGGACGCGGCGACCCCGCCATAGGTCGGGTCGGTGATCAGCGAGATGGTCAGGATGCCCGCCTGGTCAAGCTGGCCGAGCGCCTGGCTGGTCTTGGCCATCTGCATCAGGGCCATGATGCCTTCCTGCATCCGCGCCCCGCCGGACGCGGTGACCAGGATCAGCGGAGTGCGCTCGGCGAGCGCGATCTCGGCTGCCTGGGTGATCGCCTCGCCGGCCGCGCTGCCGAGGCTGCCGCCGAGGAACCGGAAATCCATGATCGCCAGCACGACCGGATGGCCGCCGATCGAGCCGCGTGCGCAGAGCACGGCCTCGGCAAGCCCGGTGCGGGCGCGGGCCTCGCGCAGCCGCGCCGGGTAGGGGCGGCTGTCGGCGAACGCGAGCGGGTCGTAGTCGCCAACCGCGAAGTGCAGGGGAGCGGCCGTGCCTGGATCGCACAGCTGGGCCAGCCGCTGCGGCGCGGTGAGCGGGCCGTGCCAGCCGCAGGCCGGGCACACGTGCCCGGACCGCTCGAATCGCTTGCGGTAGGTCATCTCTCGGCAGCCGCCGCACAGCAGCCAGTCCATTTCGCCTGGCGGCGCGGCAACGGGGGACATAAGCGTCATGCTTCCTCCAGCGGGATGGGCAGGTATCCGCACGCGGCGGCGGGCAGGCGCACGCCGGCGGTGCGCAGGTGCGCGGTCCGCGCCGCGACCGCCGCTCCCCGCATTAGGTGAGCGGCGATGTCGGCGGCACGGCGGTTCTCCACGGGGGCCAGGTAGGAGCCGGCGACCCAGCCGTTGAACGCGCCCATCGCGGGGCCGCACCAGATCTGGTAGTCGGTCACCCGTTCCTGGGCGCCCGCGATGGACCAGCCGGACGACAGGCCCAGGTACCAGCGGAAGATGAGCGCCATCTTCCGCTTGGGGCTGCCCTCGGCCCGGACGATCTGCTCCGGGTCCCGTTCGGTGAAGTACGCCGCGCAGTCGGACCAGATCTCTTCGAGCGGCCGCCTGAAGGTCCGCTCCTCAAGGGTGATCCGCTCGACGGCCGGGATCGCGTCGATGCCGTCGAAGCGCCGGTAGAGCTCCCGCAGCTGCCTGGCCCTGGCCGCGAACATGGTGCCGCGCCGCAGCACCTGCACGTCGGCGCCCATCTCGAACATGTCCGCCGCCGGCGCCATCTCGCAGTCGTTCACTCCGGCGCAGGCGAGCAGCCTCTTGGCCGCCTCCGACTGGTCCGCCTCGACGCTGGCCTGGTTGACGGAGCCGGTCACCACGTAGGCGGCGCCGAGCGCGAACGCCGCGGCTACGGCGGCCGGGGTGCCGAGGCCGCCCGCCGCGCCCACCCGGACCTGATCCGGGCGGCCGAGCTCGGCCTGGATGCGGTCGCGGAGCGCGATGATCTCCGGCACGAGGACGGCAAGCGGCCGCCGGTCGGTGTGGCCGCCCGAGTCGGCCTCCGCGGTGATGTCGTCGGCGACGGGGACCCGCCTGGCGAGGTCGGCCTGCTCGGCGGTCACCGCGCCGGAATCGATCAGCTCCCGCAGGATCGGCTCAGGCGCGGGCCGCAGGAACACCTCGGCGACCTCGGCGCGCGACACCTTGGCGATGACCTTGTTCAGCGCCACGACCCGCCCGTCCCGCCAGGCCAGGCCGGCCACCCGGTAACGCACGACCGGTGCGGTGAGCCGCAGGAAGGCCGACGCCTCGACGCATCGGACCCCGTGCCGCAGGCACGCCTCGACGGTCGCCCGCTCAAGCGCCGGCTCGCTCGGGCTGTGGATCAGGTTGCAGCAGAACGCGGCGCCTGGCGCCTCCCGCTTGATGGCGGCAAGCGCCGCGTCGACCTTCGGCGGCAGCAGCCCGGCCGAGCCGAACGAGGCGAGCAGGCCTGCCCGGGCGAGCGATGCAACCATCGCGGCCGACGCGATGCCGTTGGCCATGGCGCCGGCCATGTACGCGTACCGCACGCCGTGGGAGCGGCGGAACCCGTCCTCGCCGAGCGCGCCAGGCGGGCACGGCGGCACCGCCGCGAGCACCTGGGCGGTCCGGGCAAGCCCCCCGTCGGCGGTGACCGCAAGCGTCCCGTCCGCCAGCCTGACCAGGAAGAACGGGCGTTCGACGTCGGTCAGCGCGGCCCTGATGGCGGCGTCGTCGCCGACCATCCCGGCCGGCCCGTCAACCGGTGCGATCGCTGGCCCGCTGGCCGTTGCGCCAGCCGGTCCGCTGGCCGTCGCGGTGGTCACCATGGCGGTGCTCCTTCCTCGCGAAGTTCTACGGCGGCGTCGGTCAGGTGGTAGATCCGCAGCCCCGGCTTCCACAGGCTCGCCTCGGCGACCGCCCGCACCCGGCCGGGCCGGTGCTGCACGCTCGCGATGTGCACCTCGATCGTGAACTCGCGGTCGGTCGGCAGAAGCTGCCCGCGGTACTTCCAGCCGAACGGCTGGCCGACGGGGAGGACAAATCGCGGGTCTCGCAGCTGCCCGCCATGACCGGTGTCGAGCAGCCACTCCTGCATGGCCTGGAGGACCGCCTCCACCCCGAGCGAGCCGGGGACCACCGGGTCGTAGCGGAAGTGGCGGGCGAAGAACCAGTCGTCCGGGTCGATGGCGCGGGTCGCCCACAGGTAGCCGAGGCCGAACTTCCCGCCGCCGTCTACCACCCCTATCTCGTCAAGCAGCGCCAGGTGCCGCCGTGCGGCCAGCCTGGCGGCCGGGTCGGCCCGCCGCGCCGCGATGTCGATGGTCCGGGTGCGCGGCCTTGCCTGCTGCGCTTCCAGCCACGTCGGCAGGTTCCGGCCCGCGTCAAGGCCGGTCTGGTTGGCCATCGCCGCGTCGCTGAAGTAGCCGAACAGGGTCTCGCCGCGGTAGTACGGTTCTCCGTCCGCCGACTGTGTGTACGCGAAGCTCTGTAGCGACGAGCCGGGCACGAGGGACGTGGAGAGCAGTTCGGCGTCCTCGCTGATGGTCTTGTCCCGCAGGTCGACCTCGCGCAGCACGGTGGCCGTGCCGCCGAGGTTGCGCAGGCTGACCGTCTCATCGGGCATCGCGAGCGTGGCGCCCGCGTAATAGCCGAGCATCAGCGCGGCCTGGAGCGACGTCTCCATGTAAACGCAGTTCGGCATCGAGGCGTTCGCGGTGTCCTGGTAATACCAGGAGTCCGCGTGCGAGTCGTACTCGGTGCGGTGCGTCCCTCGGTCGAGAACCCCGCGCCGGGCGTCTATCTCCATCACGCGGTCCACGAGAAGCAGGCCGCCGTCGGGCGGCCTGGTCGCCTTGCGCCCGGTATAGCGGGCGAATTCCGGGCCTAGCCCGATGCCCTGGTCGCCGCGGCAGCATTGCGCCATGTGGAATTCGCTCAGAATCGCGCGTTCGCCAGTGGCTCCCCGGCGGCCGAGCCAGCGGGAAGGGAGGCCGCCGACCTCGGGGCCGACAGGGACGCCCGGCCGCTCCAGCACCGCGACCGTGACGTCGCGGACGTATCCGATCGTCGCCCCGTCGGCCCGGACCTCCGCGTCCGCCCGCAGGTAGGGCCGGGGCACCAGGTCCACCGCGGTGATGTCGATGAGCAGCTCGACAGGACCGGAGACCGGCCGCACGTCCGCCCGCGCTGGCGCCGTCGGCAGCCCGGGGCATTCCCCGGCGAGCGTCGCGTCCGCCAGGCACAGGTGCAGGCCGAACGAAAGCGCCGCCACCTGTGCCGCCTGCGTGACCGCCGCGATGACGGCGCGCGCGACGTCATCCCCGGCCGCCGCTTCCGGGTGCACCGCTTCCGGGTGCACCGCCGCAAGCGGCATCGTGCGCGCGGTCAGCCGCCCCCGCCCCCAGGCTCCTCCCCGTGGCGAGAGCCCGCTGATGGAGAAGAGCGAAGATCCATCGGCCCGAACGGACGCGTTGTTCCCCTCCTGGTCATAGGCCGCGCCGAAGACCCCGGCGACGTCCCCGCGGGCGAGCCTCGCCAGGGCCTCGGCGTCGAGATCCCGCACCGGTGTGCGCGCGAGCGGCTTGAACTGCTCCTCGACGGTCACCGGGATCGGGGATGCCTGCGCTGCGGCTGACGCATCGCGACCATCAACGATTCCGTCGATAGTTTCCGCGGGAATCGAGGGGTGGGAGTCGGCCGGGTCCGTTCCGGAGAATCGGTTGTGAATTCTGACCGGGCGACCGCTCCAGCCCGCGTCGAGGAGCGCCTTGCGCTGGAGCGCGGCCAGCGCCCGCAGCGACTGGCCGTGGGCCTGGGCCACGCTGAGCCGCAGCTGGCGCGCGGTGGCGGTCATCGGCGAAGCGGCCACCAGAACGGGCGGTGTGACGGCTGGGGACGTCACAGGGACCGCAAGTGCCGTTTCCGGGAATGCCGGCGCCTGCACGGTCTCAGCCGGCCGGGCGGTTGCCGGCGCGACGGCGACTGGCGGCACCGTGATCGGCTGGGCCGTGGTCGGCTGGGCCGTGGTCGATGGGGCCGTGGTCGGCTGGGCCGTGGTCGGTTGGACTGCCGTGAATGCCAGCGCGTCGAAGGGCTCCCCGGTGAAGCCAAGCTGCTCGCTCATATGAGCTCCAGTTCCGTGCGCCAGTGGTCGACGGCCTCGGCGAACTTGACCGCCATGCCGGGCGTCGGGATGAGCGAGACGTCGGTGAACCGGACGAGCGCCCGCCCCCGCAGGTCGGCGGCGGTCGCGTCGACCAGGACGCCCGCCCCGGTCGTGCGCAGCCGGTCGAGCACGATGAAGAAGTCCTCGTCGTCGGGCAGCGGCGAGTAGTAGTCGGCCGTCGTGATGGCGAGGGGGAGGCTCGGCTCCCTGATCCGCTGGGCGAACACCGACGCCCCCTGCAGCAGGATGTCGGTCAGGACGGGGCTGTGCAGCGCGCCGCTGAAGGCCCCGCGGGCGACGGCCGCGTCCGCAAGACGGCACCGCAGGGCCAGCCGGTGATCGGTGAACTCGATGATCTCGCGCATGCCCTGCAGGCGCGGTGCGTGGAACATGACCGCGCTCGTGTAGATGGTGAGCGCGTCCCCGGCCCCGGCACCCGGCGTCGGCACGGGCAGCCGCGGCCCGGGCTCCGGCGCGGCGGCCAGTTCCAGGGTGGCGCCGTAGTGCGGTATGGGCCGTCCCGTCGCGCCATGGACCGTGCCCGCGCTCAAGACGGTGCCCGCGCTCAAGACGGTGCCCGCGCTCAAGACGGTGCCCGCGCTCAAGACGGTGGCCCGCACCGTGAGCCTGCCGTCGGTTTCGGTGGCTGCCCCGATTTCGGCCAGGTACTCGTGCGCCTGGGCACCGTCGAAGACGACGCCGCGGAACACCTGGAAGTCCCTGGCCCGCACGACCACGGCACCAGGGTGCGCGCGCTCCGCCACATTGATCAGCCAGCCAAGGCCAAACGAGGCGGGCAGCACCTCGTGCGCGCCGATCCGGTGCGCCAGGATCACCTCGTCGGCCTCAAGTCCTGCCAGCCTGCGGCGGGCGGTGAACGCCCTGCCGCCGGCCAGGGGACCCGCCGACAGCGCGGTCGGCGCGCCGATCAGCACGCGCGCCTGCGCGCGGTGGCCGTCACCGAACTGCTCGGCGAACGCGCGCGCCCCCATCGCCGGATCGAGCAGCGGTACCCCGCGCGCCGACAGCGCCGCCCGCACGCTTGGCGTGACCATGCCCGCGTCCCAGGCGCCCCAGTCGATGGCCACGACATGCTGGCCGGGATGCGTGTGCTTCCAGCTGGCGGCGAACCGGGCAAGCGCCTCGTTGGCCGCCGCGTAGTCCGCCTGCCCGGCGTTGCCGAGCAGTCCGGCCACGGACGTGAACAGCACCAGGTGGCGCAGTTGGCCGGTGTCCACGGCCCCGAGCACGGCGGACAGGCCGCTAAGCTTCGGCGCGAGCACCCGCTCGATCTGCTCGGGTGTCTTGTCCGCAAGGAACGCGTCGGCGAGCACTCCGGCACCGTGGATAACACCGGTGACCCGGTGGCCGGCCAGCGCGGCGGATACGGCGTCGGCGTCGGTGACGTCAACGGCCACGTAGCGCACCGTGGCGCCCGCCGCCGCGAGCCCGGCCAGCGTGGCGCGGATCTCTCGCTGGGCGGCAAGCCCCGCATACCGCTGCTCGATGTCCCGTGGCGCAGGCCGGTTCCCCTCCGCTCGCGCGGCGGCGATCACCGCGGCCCGCAGGTCGGCGTCGGCGACGGGAGCGGCCCATCCGGGTTCCTCGGCAAGCTCGGTCCTGCCGAGCAGGATGTACTCGGCGGGCCGCGAGGCGGCGAGCTCGGTGACGCACAGCGCGGTGATTCCCCTGGCGCCACCGGTGACGACGAACACGTCGTCGGCCCGCACGTCCGGATCGGGGGCGACGGAGATGCCCGCTGTCGGCTCCGCTGTCGACTCCGCGGCCGAGGCGCCCCGCGTCCCTCGGCGGTACCGGCCTGGCGTCACGGTCCGCCGCGTGAGATCCGCGTCCACGCCGACCTCGATGGTGTCGGTGGCGGCGTCGTGCAGCTCGTCGAGCAGCACGGCGGCGGCGATGTCGTCGTTGAGGCCTGGGTGGATGTCGAGCGCGCGGCAGAACAGCCCGGGTGCCTCGACGGCCAGCGTCTTGGCGACCCCGGCGGCCCCGCCGAGCAGCGCCGCTTCGGGCCTGGCGGTTCCGGCGAAGCCGAGGCCGCCGTCCAGCCGGGTCACGGTGACGAACGCGGCGCGGTGAGCGGCCGCCGTGTGCCGCGCGCTCGCCGTCAGCGGCCCCTGGGCGTGCTTGGCGAGCAGGACCACCTCCGCAAGCCGGCTCGCCGCGTCGTCCCAGGTGGGTTCCTGGCCGTCCGTTACCACCATCACGACCGCGTTCACCGAGCCGGCCAGGGCCTCCGCGAAGGCCTGCTCCGGGTCACGCGTGTCGCTCTCGGTGCCGCGCGGATGGCTGACCTCGCGGACCGTCCAGCCCCGCGCGCCGAGCGAGGCGGCGATCGCGGCCGCGTCGGCGCCGCCGTGATGTACGACCACAGCGACCGGATCGTCTGGGTAGGCCGCCTGGAGCACGTCGGCTGCTGGCAACTCGATCAGCTCAACCGGGTACCGAGGCACGCGTACCGGTTCCGTGGCCGGCCCGTCCTCAGCGACCGGCGACGGTGCTTTTGGGCGGGCATCACCGGCCCCGCCGACCATGAAGTCCACGACCTGGTCCAGGCTGCGCAGCTCGCTGAGCTGTTCTGGTCCGACGGTAGGCAGGCCGGCGAACTGTTCCTGGACGGCCCCGATCACCTGTACTCGTTTGATGGAGTCGACGCCGAGATCGGCCTCCAGGTCCATGCCGGACTCGATCATGTCCGTGGGGTAGCCGGTCTTTTCCGCGACGATCGCGATCAGCGCGGTGCGCAGTGCCCCAGGGTCCACGGCCGGCTGCGAGACAGCCGCCGGCGTGGGGGCCGGCGCTGGGGCCGGGACCGGCCCGGGGGCCCCGTTGGAGGCGGTCGGCTGGGGGAGGGGGGCCGGCCCGGGGGCTGGTGCCGACACGGCGGCCCCGTTGGACGCGGGCGGCGGCGCCGTCGGCGGCGGCATTGGCGCGAGGACCGCCGCTGGTGCCGGGTCGATAGCGTACCGGTGACCTGGCAGCTCGGCCGGCGCGGCCGGTGCCGGTGCCGCAGCTGCCCGGGCGTACGCGGCCGGTGCCGGCGCTACCGGGAACTCGGCTAGAGCGTACCCGCCTGGGGCGGCCCCGACCTCGAGCTCTGTCAGCCGGGCAAGCACCTCGGCGGCCGCGGCGTGCGCGCTGCCGATGGCGACGCTCTGGTCCTTCACGGTTTCCGCGATCTGCGGCAGCCGAGGGTGGTCGAGGCCGTGCTCGGCGACAAGCCCGAGGAGGGCCTCGGCCACCTGAAGCTGGCTTTCCAGGTAGCGGGAATGCAGGGCGAGGTGCTGCGTGGCCGGGTCGTCTCCGGCCGGCCGCGCGGCCCCGGGATGGGCAGTCATCGGAAATCGCTCCTCGGCATAGTGAGCTTCGACGTGGTGAGCCGCGCCGTTGCCGGAAACCCCGGCGACCTGGACTGCGGCGAGTGGCTGGGCCGACGCGGCAGGCTGGACCCCGGCCGCTGACGGGACCGACGCCGGCTGGACTCTTGCGTCGGGATGGACGGGGACGTCGGGCTTGGCGGCGGCGACCGTGGCCGCCGCCAGCGGGCTTACCAGGAATCCGTCGGTGAGCCCGGCGGCGTAGGCCGCGCGCCGGGCGGGCGGCACGTACTCGGCGGCCGAGAGCGTGACCGACATGCCGGACGGCTTAGCGTGGGCGATTTCCGGCTCGTCGTACCTGTTGATCCCGGTCAGCGGGGCGCCAAGCACCGCGAGTTGGACGGCCGCCTGCTTAAGCGCCACGTCGGCGTCGCCGAGCGGGCCTGCGTCAGCGGCGATCGCCAGCACGCCGTCGTCGGCGAGGATGCGCCGGACCAGGCCGGTCAGCACCTGCTTCGGGCCAAACTCGACGAACACCGTGACGCCGTCGGCGCGCATCGCGCGGACCGCCGCGACGAACTCGACCGGCTGGAGCAACTGCGCGGCCAGGGTTTGCGCGTTGCTGTCGGAGTCGGGTCCGTAGCTCGCGCCCGGCGAGTTGGCATGCACCGGCGCCGCGGGCGGCCCGATCCGCGCGGCGCCGGCCGCGGCGCCGAAGGCCTCCATGGCGTGCGCCACATAACTGGTGTGGAACGCCGCGGAGACCGGCAGCATCCGGGCGGTGATCCCCTGGTCGGCGCAGGCGCTCACGACCGCCCCGACCGCTGCCGTCCCGCCGCCGACGACCACCTGATCGGGGGCGTTGTGATTGCACACCGCCACGTCGCCGCCGACCCTGGCAAGGATCTCGGTGACCTGCTCCCGGTCGGCGGTGACGGCCGCCATCGCGCCGGGATCATCGGTTCCCGGCCGGGCCGCCATCGCGGCACCACGGGCCGTCGCGAGCTGGAAATAGTCCGCGTCGGACAGGGAACCCGCCGCCCACAAGGCGGTCAGCTCGCCGAAGCTGTGGCCGGCGAAGCTGACGCAGTCAAGGCCGAGCTCGCGCAGGAAGCGGAACTGCCCGGCGGACAGGGCGCCTATCGCCGGCTGCGCGTACTGGGTCTGCCGCAGCATGGCCTCCTGAGCCTGGCGCAGCTCCGGGTCGAACACCGGTGGCGGGAAAACGACCTGCGCCAGCCGGATGTCCTGCCCGGCGAAGACCGCGTTGGCCTCGTCGAAGGCCTCGCCGACCGGCGGGACGTTCAGCGCGGACTCGAGGCCCATGTTCAGGTACTGGCTGCCCTGGCCGGCGAACAACGCGCCGACGCGCAGGTCCGCGTGAGCGGCACGGCGGTAGAACACCCCCTTGGGTGACGACCAGGAGTCGGCGCCGGGGTCGGCCATGATCTGGCCGGCTGCCCAGGCGCGCAGTTCCGCCGCGCCCTGCTCGTCGCCGGCGACCAGCCCGACGCGGGCGTGGTCAGCGGGCACCGGCCCGCCGTCGGCGGACGGTGCCGTGGAGTTCAGCAAGTCGGCTAGCGCGGCGGGGTCGGGCGCGTGCCACAGGTGAGCCCGTGCGGTGCCGTGCAGGTTGCGCACCGCCGAGCGGCGGCCGTCGTGCTCCTCGACCACGACGTGGAAGTTGGTGCCGCCGAAGCCCATGGCCGAGGCCGCCGCCCGGCGGGCCGGCCGGTGCGGGTCACGGATCCAGGGCCGGGCCGTGACGTTCACATAGAACGGTGCGGAGTCGAAGTCGATGTACGCGTTCGGGCGTTCCACGTTGATCGTGGGGGGGAGCGTCTTGTGGTAAAGGCTCAGCGCCAGCTTGATCAGGCTGGCCGTGCCCGCCGCGCCCTTGGTGTGCCCGATCTGCGACTTGACGCTGCCAACCGCGGCGAAGTGCCGCTCGGCCGAGTTCTCGGACAGCAGCTCGTGCAGCGCGGTCAGCTCGGTCCGGTCGCCGACGGCCGTGCCGGTCGCGTGCGCCTCGAACAGCTCCACCGAGGAAGGCGAGCAGTCCGCGTCCTCGTAGGCGCGGCGCAGCGCGATGCGCTGGCCCTCCGCCCGCGGCGCGTAGATGCTCTTGGCGCGTCCGTCGCTTGAGGACCCGATGCCGCGGATGACCGCGTAGATCCGGTTGCCGTCGCGCTCGGCATCGGCCAGCCGCCGCAGCGCCACCATGCCGATACCCTCGCCGACGAGGGTCCCGTCTGCCTGATCGGAGAGGGGGCTGATCCGGTCGCTACGGGACAGCGCGCCGACCGCGGTGAAGCACATGTACCCGAAGATCGAGTTCTCGGTGTCGGCACCGCCGGCGATCATGGTGTCGGCCCGGCGGTCGGTCAGCTCGGCGATCGCCATCCGCACCGCCGACAGGGAGGCGGCGCACGCGGCGTCCACCGTCGAGTTCAGCCCGCCGAGGTCAAGCCGGTTGGCGATCCGGCCGGCGACCACGTTGGCGAGCAGACCCGGGAAGGAATTCTCCTCCCACGGCGCGAACGCGCGGACGTACCGGTCCGCGATCTCCGCGGCGTCGGATTCGGTCAAGCCTGCGGCGCGTACCACTTCCTTCAGGACCGGGGTGGACAGCCGTGCCGCCAGCGGATGCATGAGCGGCACGGGGCCGGTGACGCCGAGCACCACACCGCACCGCGACGGGTCGTACCAGCTCGAGCCGGTCGCGCCGGCGTCCTGGAGCAGGTCACGAGCGACACCCAGGCTCAGGGTCTGCACGGTGCTCGTCACGTCCAGCTGGTTCGGCGGGATGCCGAACTCCACCGGGCTGAAATCGACGTCTGGGATGAACCCGCCTCGCCTGGAGTACGTCTTGTCCGGGCTGGCCGCGTCCGGGTCGTAGTAGTCGGCCTGCCGCCACCTGGACTCAGGCACCTCGGACGTGCAGTCCGCCCCGTCGATGATGTTCTGCCAGTATTCGCGGTAGTCGCGGGCCATGGGGAACAGGCAGGACACGCCCACGATCGCGATCGGATCGTCGGCAAGTCGCCGACCGTCCCTGCTGTGCTCGCTCAATTTCGTCCTCTCAGATGGTGCGGACAGGGGCCGCGACGACGGGCACGCCAGCGGCCCGCTCAAGCAGGTCGGCCACGCTCTCCGCGAAGTGCTGGTGCCCGAGCGGGCTCGGGTGCAGGCCATCGGCCGACCAGAGGGCGGGGTCTGACCACTGCGACAGCGCCGCAACGTCAAGGCACAGGGCGCCGGTGGCTCTGGTGATCTCCGCCAGGGCCTCGTTGGCCTCGGCGAAACGACGCCGCAGCAGTGCCCTGAAGGTTTCCGGCAGTGGCAGGTTGCCGGGGATATCGGCATAGGTCGCGGTGAACACCACGGTGTCCATCCCGGTGAGGCGGCCGAAGATCGTCGACAGGTTCCGCCGCATCCGCGCCGGGTCGAAGTCGCTGACCAGGTCATTGACCCCGACCACCACCCCGATCAGCGGAGACTTGTTCAGCAGGGCGGTGCCGAGCTGGCCGTCGACGACGTTCTGAGTGGTCGCCATGTGGGTGCCGAGGTTACGCACGGCAAACGGGGGAATGGCCAGCATCTCGGCCAGCCGTGGTACCCAGCCGTGCCATGATCGCGCGGGGGAGGGATCCCCCCGGCCCTCCACGAAGCTGTCGCCGAGCGCTGTGAGCCTGAATGCCGGCATGACATGTCGTCCTTTCTTCGCTCAGGTACCGGCTCAGGAGGCCATGCTTGGATACATGCGCCTGGCCGACGGCGTGCCGGCGTCGCTGTAGATGGCCTCGAGGTTGCCGGGGGCGAAGAACTCAGAACCCTTCATGCCGCCCCCGATCACCGTGAAGAACTGGCTGGTCCCCAGCGGGCTCTTGCTGGCCTCTTCGAAGACGGTCTGGTAGAAGGGCGGGACCTCCAGTTCCGAGATCATGCAGGTGAACTCGTACGTCTCGATGGTTTGCTCGTCGCGGACCTGCTCGTATTCCCGCACCGCGTCGTCGATGTGCTGCTCGCCGGTGAGGCCGGCGTGCAGCTTATCCGCGAGGATGTCCGCGTACTTGAACGCGTCGGAAATGCCCCAGCCGGTGAACGGGTCCTTGTGATATCCGGCGTCGCCCACGAGCGCCCAGCCGGATCCAGACGAACGGCGATAGTAGTTATCCGGGTACCGCATGGGGCGGAATCGCTCGGCTCGGGAGCCGCGGTCGCGCAGCTCCGCGCCGAGGTCGGGCCTTAGCTGGTCATAGATCCCGTAGAAGCTGCCCTCGACGTCCTTGCGGAAATCGGCAAAGCGATCGAGCCGCCGCATCACGGTGACCAAGTGCTGGTTGTCATTCGTTGGCCATGCTCCGAACTGCTGATGACCGGCGCCGGTCCAGTGGTGGAAATCCCAGTCCAGGCCGCTGAAGTAGGAGTAGTAGACAAAGCACGCGGCCGGGACCACCCGGTGGTATTCGGCGCCGACCAGGTCACCGACGGTAGAGTTCCTGCCGTCCGCGCCGACCACGAACGCGCCGCGGAACTCCCGCGCGTTCCCCTTGCCGTCGTCGCCTTTGACGCCCGTTACGCGACCGTCGGTGAAGATCAGGTCGGTTACGTTGAAACCCTCGATGACCTCGGCGCCTGCCGTACGCGCGGCGTCAACAAGCAGTTCGTCGAGCACGGTCCGCCGCGGCGCGTACACCTCAGTGATTCCCTCGATCGGGCCGGCGAAGCCGCTGATCATCGCGCCGTTGTAGCCGAAGTTCATGCGCCTAATCGGAGTCACGCCGGTGGCGGCCAGATTGTCGAGCAACCCCCAGCGCCGCAGCCTGGAAACGCCGATTTGGTGAATAAAGTGCGTCGAGATGGTGTCGCTCGGGAATGACGACCGGTCCACGACAAGGACCCGGTGCCCGCGCCTGGAGAGCAGCATCGCCAGCGATGATCCCGCACACCGCGCGCCCACTACGATCACGTCATACATCGGAGTCATTCTCCTGTCTCTTTGTGGCGGCCTGCTGTTGCATAAGCGTGCCGCCGCAGACACAATCCTTTAGAACAGTATTAGTGCGGTCAATATTCAATAGTGGAATGCCATCGCGTGATTGCCTGCCCCTATTGAAAACAAAGTAAATTTGGAGAAACTGGCGCGCAACGTCCCGGAAACGAAAGCATGATCCGGGTGGCGATGAGGCAATCCAAAAATTACAAGTAACAATAAAGCGGGCCGGTGAGCCAACAGCATCCTCATTGGCCGTAAATGTCGTTGACGACGTCTTGGTACGCTTGTTCGATGACCGAGCGGCGCAGCTTCAGCGAGGGCGTCAGCTGGCCGTTGCCGGTGGTGAAGTCGCCGTCGAGCACGCGGAACGCGCGGATCGACTCCGCCCGTGACACAAGCAGGTTGGCCTCGTCGATCGCCGACTGCACGTCCGCGAGAAGCTCGGGTTGCTCATGCCAGGGCGGGTGCCCAGGTGCTATGCCGCGTGCGGCCGCCCATTGGTCCACCGCCGCGGCGTCAAGCGTAACCAGCGCGGACACGAACGAGCGGCCCTCCGCCACCAGCATGCAGTTGCTCACCACGCTGTGCAGCCGGATCCGGTCTTCGAGCGGCGTTGGGGACACGTTCTTGCCGCCGTTGGTGACAAGGATCTCCTTGCTCCGACCCGTGATGTAGAGGTAGCCGTCATCATCGAGCCGCCCGAGATCGCCGGTGTTCAGCCAGCGGGGCGGGGGATTCCCGTGCTCGCCTCCCGCGGGCCAGTAGCCTGGCGACACGTTCAGCCCGCTGACGAGCACCTCGCCGCCGTGCCCGATGCCGACGGAGACCCCGGGGATCGGGCGTCCTGAACTGCCAGGACGACTGGCCCCCGACTCGTTGATGGTGACCGCCGTGGCTGCCTCCGTCAGGCCGTACGCGCCGAGAATCCGGATGCCGATGCCGTTGAAGAAGGCCTCGGTCGTCGCGTCCAGGGAGGCGCCACCGCAGATCACGTGCTCGCATCGGCCCCCCATGCTCTCGCGTATCCGCGCGAAGACAGTCCGGTCGAGCTCTTCGTGGGCGGCCCGCAGCGACGCGGGGATGTCCGCCTCGCTCGCCCGCGCCCGGGCGTAGTCGACCGCGACCAACTCCGCCGAGGCGCCTGCCGTGCCGCGACACTGCTTGCGGATCTTCTCCAGGGCATAGGGGACGAGCATGAGGAAGGTCGGCCGGAACTGCGGCAGCGCACCGAAAAGGTCGGGAATCGCCGTGAGGAGCCCGGTCCTGGTGCCGGCGACCAGGCAGCTAAGCAGCACCGTGCGGCCGAAGACATGGGCGAGCGGCAGGCAGAGCAAGGTCGACGAGTCCGCTGCGAACATTGCCGGCTCATGACGCACCGTGTTCGCTGCCGACGCGAACATGTTGCGGTGAGTCAGCACGCAGCCCTTCGGCATGCCGGTGGTTCCGCTGGTATAGACGATGGTAGCGACATCGCCGGAGGTCACCGCGGCGCTGCGCTCGGTGAACGACTCCGCCGCCAGGCTCTTGCCAGCGCCCGGGGACGTGGCCTCGGCGAGCAGCTTGACCGGTACCCGCCACTGGCCGGGTGCGGCCTCGGTGAGCAGCGCCACCTGCTCCGGCGTCTCCGCGAAGCCGTAGGCGGCCCCGGAGTCCGTGACCATGTGGCGGATCTGGTCGGCGGACGCGGTGGGGTATACGGGCACGGTGATGGCACCGATGCTCAGCGCCGCGAAGTCGGTGACCGCCCACTGGTAGCTGGTCCGGCCGAGCACGGCTACCCGGTCACCATGCTGTACTCCCCAGCCGAGCAGGCGCGCGGCAAGAGCCACCACGTCCGCGTAGAACTGCGCGGACGTCACGTCTGACCAGCCGGCCGGCGTCCGCTGGGCAAGCAGGGGACGCTGGGGGTGCAGCCGGGCGCGCTCGGCGATCACGGAGAACAGGCCCTGGTCATCGGGCAGCACATCGAAGTCGGGGCTGCCGTGGGATATAGCGGCCAGTCCGGACGCGGCGGCAGTTTCTTCACGCAGCACTTTGACCACCCGTTCGCGTATGCGAGCTGCTAGCTGGCTCTGGGGAGCTTTCGGCACCATTCTCAGCGGGCTTTCCGCCCGGGGCAACGCATGTTTACCGCACGCGCGGTTGACGCCTCCTATCGTCCCTGGCCAGCGATGGTGAGGGTGGTTCCCTGTGACGGGGTGGTCGGCTTGGCCGACTCGGCGCAATCGATGAAGGCCCTTACCTGCGACCTGTCGTCGTCCGCGCGCCACACCACGTGCAGGTCGACGATCGGGACCGGGTCGTGCAGGGCCACCGTGACGGTTTGCCCGAAGCCAGAAGCCGAGCCGACTGACTCCGCCCTGACCGCCGAGGCGAACCCCACGACTGGCTTGATCGCGACGAGGATGGCGGTGGCATTGGGGTCGTCGATGTGAGTATCGATCCGCAGCGTGATCCCGCTGCGGGCCGCCGCGCTCAGGATCGAGTCGTACATCGCCGGGCAAGACTGGCGCTTGGACAGCACGCACCTCTGGTCGCCCAGCTGGCTGAACGAGGTCCGGGAGCGGCCGGCCCAGCTGTGCTGGCGCCCGACCACCGCAACGAGCGGCACCTGCATCAGCGGCCGGGACTCGAACTGAGACGACCAGGGCCGCCCGTATACCAACGCCGCGTCGAGCGCCCCGGAGGAGAGGGCGGCCAGCTGCGGACCGGTCTGCTTCTCCGATAGCACGAAGCTGACCTCGGGCAGCTGCATGCTCATCTTGGCCAGCGCGACCGGCAGGATCCGCTGGCCGGCCGGGAAGTTGTAGCCGACCTTCAGCGTTCCGGCCCGGCCCGCTGCCACCTCGCGGACCTTCAGCGTCGCCTCGTCTACCTGCGCGACGATCTTGCGACCCAGGCTGTAGAGGATCTCGCCCGCCGGCGTGAGGCTGACCTGGTGTGAGGTGCGGTCGACCAGCTTGACCCCGACAGTGCGCTCAAGTCGCTGAAGCTGCTGGCTCAGGGATGGCTGGGCTAGGTGGAGGCGTGTGGCGGCTCTGCCAAAATGCCGTTCTTCTGCGATTGCTAGGAACGATGTTAGATGCCTGAACTCCATGCTCATCTCCACGTATGGGCCTGGTACCCAGTGTATTGGGCGTTGGAAACACCAGCTGAACTGCACTCTCCGTAATGCGGGCGGTCAGGTGTCAGTCTGCTGTCGGAGCCGTGATTGGTGCAGGTAATTACTCAATTGGGGCCATGAATCGTTGGGTCATAAGGCTCGACCACGAGATTCTCCGGACAGTAGATTCTGGAAGGCGGTCACATTGAGCCCATAGAGAAATGGGGCCGTGCGGAAACGAAACCAGAGAGAAACATTCCGTTGCCGGTGGGGGAAGTGAGGGCAGGGGATGAGTCGTGTCCAGCTCGCGGCGCTGACCAGGCGATTCGGCAAGACCGCCGCCGTCGACGGAGTGAGCCTTGACGTCGGCGACGGCGACTTCATGGTCCTCCTCGGCCCGAGCGGCTGCGGGAAGTCGACGTTGCTGCGCATGACCGCCGGTCTTGTCGAACCGGACAGCGGCCGCGTCCTGGTGGGCGGCCGCGACGTCACCCGCGAGCCGCCACGAGACCGCAACCTCGCGATGGTCTTTCAGAGCTACGCGCTCTATCCGCACCTGACGGTCGAGCGCAACATCACCTTCCCGCTGCGCGCCCGGCGGCTCCCCAGGCCACAGGTCAGGGAGAAGCTGCAAGCGGTGGCCGAAGTGCTTGACCTCACCAGCCTCCTGCACCGGAAGCCAAGGGAACTGTCCGGCGGGCAGCGGCAGCGGGTGGCGCTCGGCCGGGCGCTGGTGCGCGACCCGGGCGCGTTCCTGATGGATGAGCCCCTGTCCAACCTGGACGCCAAGCTCCGCACCGCAACAAGGGCGGAGTTGTCCGCCCTGCACCGGCGCCTGTCGTCGACCTTCATCTACGTCACTCACGACCAGGTCGAGGCGATGACGATGGCCACGCACATCGCCGTGCTCAACAACGGGCGCCTTGAGCAGGTCGGCACGCCCGAGCAGGTCTACGACGAGCCAGCATCCGCCTTCGTGGCCAGCTTCCTCGGCTCGCCAGGCATGAACCTGGTCGAGGCGACGGTGCGGTCAGAGGCGGGCCAGTTGCGGGTGCGCGCGCCCGGGGTGGACATACCGCTGTGGGCCGGCACGGTGCCGGCCAGGGATGTCCTCCTGGGTGTCCGGCCGGAACGGCTGGTGCTCGCCGGCCCCGACTCGGACGCAATGATCACCACGACCGTGACGACGGTCGAGAACCTCGGCAGCGAGGAGATCGCCCACCTGCGGACCCCGGGCGGCGTGACGCTCGCGCTGCGCGGGCCAAGGCCACTCGGTCTCGCCGCCGACGGCGCCCTCGGCCTCACGGTGGCGCCGTCCGACTTGCACCTGTTCGATCCCGCAAGCGGGCGGCGGCTGGCGTGGCGGCCGGAAGCCGCCACGGATACGTCCGACCGCCGGGTCGGCGCGCTGGCCACCCGCCTCTGAACCCAAGCCAGATCGCAAACCGATTTCCGATAGCACTCAACACCACACGCAGGAGCGCTCATATGAAGAGAGTCAAACGGCTTGCGGGCATCGCGCTCGCAGTCGTCCCCATCATCGCCGTCGCAGCGTGCTCGGCGAGCTCTTCCTCCCCGGCCGCCTCGCCAAGCGCATCGTCCACGGCTGCGGCAACCGTTCCGCAGCTCTCGCCGAACCAGAAGGTCACGATCACGTTCGAGAGCTACAACCTGTCCGTCGCCGGCCCCTGGCAGAACACGTTCAAGACCCTGGTCGCGGGCTTCGAGAAGGAATACCCGAACATCACCGTGGACCTGCAGAAGCCGGCCCTCGGCGGCAGCGTGACCAAGGCCATCAACAGCCTGGTCCAGGAGACCTCGGCCGGGAACCCGCCCGACGTCGCCCAAGAGGTCTTCGGCTCCATGAACTACCTGGTCAAGGATCTGGGAGCGCAAGACCTTGACAAGGTCGTCGGCCAGTCCGCCGTGCAGGGCGAGTTCGGCGGCAGCTACCCGTTCGCAGCCTCCGCGCAGACACTGGGCAACCTCGACGGCCAGACCTACGCGATACCGTTCGTGTTCTCCACCCCGGTGCTGTACTACAACGCGTCGATCTTCAAGGAGGCCGGCCTCAACCCGGCCGACCCCCCGACCACCTGGGCTCAGGTCAAGACCGACGCGCTGGCGATCAAGGCTAAGACCGGCAAGCCCGGCGCCTACATCGACTGCCTGACCCAGCTCTCCGGCGACTGGTGCTACCAGGCACTGGTCGACTCCAACGGCGGCAGCGTGCTGTCGTCTGACGGGAGCCAGCTGACCTTCGGCAACCAGCCTGCCGTCGGGGCCGTGTCGATGGCCCAGGACCTGGTGAATTCCGGCGCCATGCCCAAGCTCACCCAGTTGCAGGCGTACCCCGACTTCGCCGCGGGCGACATGGGCATGATCCTGGAGAGCAGCTCCCTCCAGAGCACCTTCCAGAAGGGCGCGAAGGCAGCCAAGTGGACGCTTGCCGACGCCGAGATGCCCAGCTTCGGCGGGCAGCCGACCGAGCCGACGAACTCCGGGGCGGCGCTGTTCATGTACGCGAAGACCCCGGCGACGGAGCGGGCCTCCTGGGACCTGATGACCTACCTGACCAGCCCGCAGGCCTACACGCTGATCTCCGAGGACATCGGGTACCTGCCGCTGCGGACCGGGCTCGTCAGCGACGCGTCCGGCCTGGAGGCCTGGGCGCAGGCACACCCGCTGCTGCAGGCCAACCTCGACCAGCTTTCCCGGCTGCAGCCGTGGGTGTCCTTCCCGGGAAACAACTACAGCGAGATCGTGAACGACATGATGGGCGCCGTCCAGGCGGTGGTGTTCAACGGCGCCAACCCGACCTCGACGCTCGCCGCCGCCCAGAAGACGGCCTCCGCGCTGCTCCCGGCGACGTGAGCACGCGGTCGCCGCGGTTGACGAAACCATGAGCGTCGGCACCTTTGTCGAGGTTCCCGCGGTGACCGAGGCGGCCCGGACCAGCGTCCGGGCCGCCAGGCCGCCGTTGCGGCGCCGGCTGCTGCGCGCGCTGCCGCCGTACCTGTACCTGCTGCCGGGGCTCGCGTGCGTGGGCTTCTGGGTGTACCGCCCGCTAGTCGAGACCGTGCAGCTGTCCTTCTACAACTGGAACCTGCTGCCAACCAGCCCGAAGACGCCCGTCGGCCTCGCTAACTACGCGCAGCTGATCCGATCTCCTCAGCTGGGCAGCGCCTTCTGGCTGACCGCGGTGTTCATCGGTGGCATGGTGCCCTTCACCCTCATCATCCCGACCGTGGTCGGCCTGCTGACCCGCCGGGTGTCGGGCAGGCTCGCGGCGGTCTGGCAGTTCCTGATCTTCGCGCCGGTCCTGATCCCGCCGGTAGCCGGCGCGGTGCTGTGGGAATGGCTCCTTGACCCGACCCACGGGCTCGTCGACAAGGAGTCAGGAAGCCAGATCAACTGGCTGCTCGACCCAGGGCCGGCGCAGATCGCGGTCATCGTGATCACCGGCTGGCACCTCCTGGGCCTCGCCGTGCTCATCGTGCGGGCCGGCCTGGCGAACATCAACGATGACTACACCGCCGCGGCGGAGCTTGACGGCGCCGGCCGGGGCCAGGTGACACGCTGGGTCCTGCTGCCGCTGCTGTCACCGACGCTGGCGTTCCTCGGCCTGATGACCGTGCTGCTTTCCGGGCAGTGGTCGTTCCCCGTGATCGACTCGCTCACCCAGGGCGGCCCGAGCGGCGCGACCACCAACATGTTCTATTTCCTGTGGCAGGACGCGTTCCAGAATTTCGACGCTGGATCCACGGCCGCGGCCGGGGTGCTGTTCTTCCTCGGCTTCGGCGCGGTCGCCGTGCTGCTCGTGTGGCTCGCTGACCGGTTCAGCTTTCATGACAACTAGGAGCAAAATGAGAAGGCTGAGCGACGTCGGCGCGCATGTCCTGCTTGGCGCTGTCGCCCTGGCCTGCGCGTTCCCGATCTACTGGATGTACGCGACCGCGTTGCGGACCCCGGGGGACGTCTACAGCCTTTCGCTGCTGCCGTGGCCGCTTTCCGCGGCGAGCTACAGCGATGCCGCTCATACGATCGACCTGCCCTCGCTGCTGCTGAACACCTTCACCGTGGCCATATTCATCGCACTTGGCCAGCTGCTGACCGCGCTGTTCGCCGCGTACGCGCTCGCCCGCTGGCGCTTCCCGGGACAGCGCCTGCTCTACCTGCTCTTCGTCGGCACCTGGCTGATCCCCTTCCAGGTGACCATGGTGCCGAACTACGCGGTGATCGTGCGGCTTGGCCTGCTCAACACGCTGGCCGGCGTGATCATCCCGAACCTGTGCGCCGCGATCGCCGTGCTGATGCTCCGCCAGCACATGCAGGGCTTTCCCCGCGAGCTGCTTGAGGCCGCCGAGATGGACGGCCGGTCGTCATGGGCTGTGCTGTGGACTGTCGTCGTGCCGAATCTGCGCGCCCCGCTCGCCGCGCTCGGCTTGCTGCTTTCCATTACGGCCTGGAATGAGTTCTTCTGGCCGGCCATGGTGCTGCGCGGAACGACGTCAGTGATCCAGCTATCGCTGCAAAGCTTCCTGGCGTCGCCGGAAGGCATCGACTGGTCCGGCCTGATGGCCGCCTCCGGCGTCGCCTGCCTGCCGGTGTTCGCGCTGTACGTCGTCCTCCAGCGGCACATCGTCAGCGCGTTCGTCCGCTCCGGCCTGCGCTGAATGATGGCAGGTAGGGCAACCCCCGTCCGTTCGGGAGGATCAGAGTCTTTCAGCTCGAACGGACGGTGGCTTCTGCCGATCCGTCATTGCCCGACTGTGAAGCAGGCGCCGGGGAACGCGGCGCTTACCCGGCGAGGGAAGAGCCGGGCCGCCTCCGTGACCCGCGCCTTCACGAAGGTCTCGTCGGCCGACGGGAGGTGCGTCAGCACAAGCTCGCCCGCGCCTGCGGCCGCGGCCGCCCTGGCGGCGTCGGCGGCGCAGAGGTGTCCGTGCGTGCCGTGATCGGTGTGGTCAAGGCTGGCCTCCGCGAGCAGCAGGTCAACATCGCGTGCGAGCCGCGTCATCTCGTCGGTCACGCCCGTGTCTCCCGTGTAGGCGAGCGAGCCGTCGGACGAGCTGACCCGAATGCCGCAATTCGGCCGGGAGTGACGCAGCCCGAAGAGCTCGATCGCCGCGTCCCCGATGGTGAACGCGTCGCCCGGCTCGTATTCACGGATCTCGAAGGCACCCTC
Source organism: uncultured Actinomycetota bacterium (assembly GCA_963844925.1). GTDB lineage: Bacteria > Actinomycetota > Actinomycetes > Streptosporangiales > Streptosporangiaceae > Trebonia. The sequence continues at coordinate 87,525 of CAWJQG010000009.1, forward strand.
GAACACCTGGTCAAGCAGCGGGATCGTAGCGACCGGCATGAGCGATGCCCAGGTCAGCAGGGTGGGGCTGGCGCCGGCTGGCACGTACAACGGCATCAGCGGCAGCGCGGCGGGCGGATCGACCGGGCCGCCAGGCGCCCCGGGGTAGTGCGCGAGCGGAGAGAGCAGAGATTTTCCCAGCGGCAGCAGATCGTGACAGTGGTCGAGGTGCAGGTGGCTGATGATGACGGCATCGAGCGAACCGGCCTGCGCGCATGCGCTGAGCGCGGTGGCGATGCCCGGCCCGCAGTCAAGCAGGATCCTGGTTGTCCCCGTGTCGACCAGGTATCCGGAACTCGGCTGGCCGTCCGCCGGCATTCCAGCCCGGCAACCAAGGACTGTGAGCTGCATTCAGTTATCTCCGTTCGACCGATGGGAAATTGCGTGCGGATTTTGACCCGCACCGATGAGCCGGAAACATACCGGCAACATGCTGGTCCTATTGTCTCCACGGTGACGTACCTGCAAAGCGCCATATTCGATTTTCAATCGAACGATGCGATCTGCTTATGAGGGGTGTCGCCCGTGCGCCGAGGTAGCATGTTATGTCCATGACAAGCACCAGCCAGGAAACGGAATCTGCTGCCGACCGCCGGATTGCCGAGTTGCGGGCGCTGCTCGACCAGGGGCTACGGGAAGGCGTGGGGGTAGGCGCGTCCCTCGGCATTCTCGTGGAATCGCTGTCCGAGGGGCGCGCGACTTACCTGCTCAGCCCGTCGCCCGCCACCATCAACGCGCTGTTCACGGTGCATGGCGGGGTCCTGGCTACCCTGATGGACACCGCAATGGGCAGTGCGGTTTATACCACGCTTGACGACGGCGCCCTTTACACCACGCTTGAGCTCAAGGCGAACTTCATCCGCGCGGTACAGGTCGACGGCAAGCGGCTGACGTGCGTGGGGCAGGCGATCCACGTGGGCAGGCGCACCGCTACCGCGGAGGCGAGGATCACCGACACCGACGGCAGGCTGATCGCGCACGGCTCCTGCACCTGCATGGTCTTTCCGCCGGAGTTAGGTTCCCCGATTCAGAATTAAGATCATGTGATTGACAGTTCTAATCAGTCCTCCAGGTTGGCTCGCTTTCTCGTTACGCTCGGGAATACCTAGGCAGCTAGCTGAAGGGTGTTCACGAATGGCCGATCTTCAGGCCGCAGCGCAGATTCCTTTGCCCGCGGCTGCGGGCGAACCAGCCGACCATCGCAAGAAGACGATCAGCAACGCCTACCTGCACCGCTTGCAGCGCCGTCATTTCCTGCTGTTCGATATCCTCCCGATCGTCGGCACCGCCGGGGCCTTCGCGTTCCTCGCCGTGCGCCCGTTCAACGTCACCGACCTTGTCCTGCTCGCGTCGCTGTGGCTGCTGACCGGCCTGGGCGTCACCGTCGGTTACCACCGGCTCTTCACGCACCGGACCTTCAAGGCCGCGCCCTGCGTCGTGGTCGCGCTCGCGATCCTCGGCTCGATGGCCGGCCAGGGCGGCGTGGTGTCCTGGGTCGCCATCCACCGGCGTCATCACGAGTGCAGCGACGCCGAAGGCGACCCGCACTCGCCCAACCTGTCGGGAGGCGGACTCAAGGGCCGGCTGGCTGGCCTTGCGCACTCCCACTTCCTGTGGATGCGCCGCCACGACTACCCGAACATCGTGCACTACGCGCCGGACCTGCTCAAGAACCGCGCGATCGTCCGGATCTCCCGCGCCTACTACTGGGTGGTGGTCAGCGGACTGCTGATCCCCGCCCTCATCGGCGGGCTCGTCACCCAGAGCTGGCTCGGTGCGGTCGGCGGCCTGCTCTGGGGCGGCCTTGTCCGGATATTCCTGCTTGAGCACATCGTCTGGGCGATCAACTCCTTCCTGCACCTGTACGGGACCCGCCCCTATGAGTCACGGGAGCAGAGCCGGAACGGCGGCGTCTTCGCGCTGCTGACCCTGGGCGAGGCATGGCACAACAACCATCACGCGTTCCCCGAGTCAGCCTCCTTCGGCCTCGACTGGTACCGGGCGGATCCCGGCTACTGGCTCATCGAGCTGCTCGCGGCCTGCCGCCTCGCGTGGGATGTCGGGCGGCCGACGCCTGAGCGCAGGGCCGCCAGGCGCATCACCAGGACCGCTACCCCGGTCTCTAGTTCCGCGGCGTGAGGAGCAGACAGATGAGCACGGTAGATACGAGCAAAGAGGCAATCGCGGAATGGTGCAAGGGGTACGTCGCGGAGCTCCTCGAAGTCCCGGCCGCATCGGTGGATCTCGACACGGGGTTTGACCGGCTCGGCGTCGACTCCGCGATCGCCGTATCGCTGCTGATCGAGGTCGAGGAGCGCTACGGCGTCGAACTGCCCGCCGAGGCGCTGTTCGATAACCCGAACCTGAACGCGGTCGCCGAATACCTCAGCGCGCACGTCGAACCGCACGTCGCCTAGCCATGACCATATCCGCCGACCGCGACCGCGCGGCAGCCGCGGCCACGGCGATCCGCTACCACTACGACGTCGGGAACGAGTTCTACCGCCTCTGGCTGGACAGTTCGCTGACCTACTCCTGCGCGATGCCTAGGGGCGCGAGTGACACGCTGGAGGCCGCGCAGGACCGGAAGCTGCGGTTCCACCTCAACGCCATCAGGGCCGACCGGGCCGACAGCGTGCTCGACATCGGATGCGGGTGGGGTTCGCTGCTGCGGCAGCTGGCGCAGACGCACCGGGTCCGTCGATCCGTGGGCCTTACCCTCAGCCTGGAGCAGGCTGCCCTCGTCCGGGCGCTCGGCTATCCGGGCGTCGAGGTGCGCACCGAGAACTGGATGGACTACGAGCCGGGCGCGCGGTTCGACGGGATCGTCTCCATCGGCGCCTTCGAGCACTTCGCGAGGCCCGACGACCCGCCCGCCGAGAAGGTACGCGTGTACCGCGAGTTCTTCGACCGCTGCCGAGGCTGGCTTAACCTGGGCGGCGCCCTTTCGCTGCAGACGATCGCGTACGCGAACATGTCGGGGGATGAGGCCAGCCAGTTCATGAAGAAGGAGATCTTCCCCGACGCGGAGCTGCCGACGCTCGCGGAAATCACCGCCGCCGCGGAGCGGGTCTTCGAGATCCAGCTGGTCCGCAACGACCGCCTCGACTACGCCTGGACCTGCGAACAGTGGGCACGGCGGCTGCGCGAGCAGCGCGAAACGGCAGAACGCGCCGCGGGGGCGGACACGGTCGCGCGGTACGAGCGCTACCTGAAGCTCTCCGCCCTCGGCTTCAGGATGGGCAAGATCTGCCTGCTCAGGCTCGTCCTGCGACCCTACGCTGACGGCCACTTCGGCGGTCGTGTCCACGACTCAAGCGCGGTAGCGCGATGACGATTCAGCCGCGGCCCGCGGTCGCCGACACCGCCACTCCCGCCGCCACTCCCGACACCGCCACTTTCGACACCGGAGTTGCCGCTCCTGCCGCCTCTGTCCCTCCCGGCATTCCCACCACTCCCGCTGTTCCCGCTGCTTCCGCCACCCTCGCGTCGGCGCGGTTCAACCCGTTCTCCGCCGAGTTCCGGCGCGACCCCTACCCGATGTACCGGGGTCTGCGGGAGACGCGCCCGGTGCACAAGACGATGGGCATGTGGGTCCTCACGCGACATGGCGACGTGCGGGCCGCGCTGCGCGACCGCGGCCTCAGCGCCGGGCTCATCCCCGAGCTCGTCAGCAGGAACGCGAGCCGGAGTTCCTCCGGCGGCGAGGGCCGGGTAGGCGTGGGCCGGCTGACATGGGCCGGATCGACATGGGCCGGATCGAGCGGCTGGGGGAGAAGTCCCTCGTTTTCACCGACAATCCGGAGCACGCGCGGCTGCGCGGCCTGGTGAACCGGGTGTTCACTCCGCAGGCCATCGCCGCTGTCCGCCCCCGCATCGCGGAGATCGCCGGCGAGCTGGTCAGGCGGGCGCTGCGGGACGGCGAGATGGACGCCGTGGCGGACTTCGCGGCGCCCCTGCCGCTGATGGTGATGTGCGACTGGATGGCGCTGCCGCCAGGCCTGCACGACCAGGTCGGCCGGTGGACCCACGATGTGCGTTTCCTGCTTGAGCCGGGGCTGATGTCGGCGGAGGACTTCACCCGCGTCGGCGGCGTCGTCGAGGCGTTCGCGGTAACCCTGGGCGACCTGGTCGCGGAGCGCAGGGCAAGGCCGGGCGGCGATTTGATCAGCCGGCTGGCCGGCGTCGTGACCGCGGGCGGCGACCGGCTGAGCGACGAGGAGGTCATCTTCGTGTGCATCATGTCCTTCGTCGCGGGCAACGAGACCACGAAGTCGCTCATCGGCAACGGCCTGCTCGCGCTGCTGCGGCATCCGGGCCAGAGCGCACTGCTGCGCGGCAGGCCCGACCTTGTCGGCAGCGCGGTCGACGAGGCCCTGCGGTACGACTCCCCGCTTCAGCTCACGAAGCGGGTCGCGACCCGCGACGTCGAAATCGGCGGCAAGCAGGTGCGCGCGGGCGAACAGCTGTTGCTGTGCCTCGGCGCCGCCAACCGTGACCCCGACGCGTTCGACCGCCCGGACGACTTCGACATCGGCCGCGACGCGGTGGCGCACCTTGCCTTCGGCCACGGGATGCACGGGTGCCTGGGCGGGCTGCTCGCTCGGCTCCAGGCGGAGATCGCCTTCGGCTGCCTATATCGCGAGACCAGGCGCATCGACCTGGCGGCCGAGGGGCTCGAATCGCTTGAGTGGCAGGACCACAGCTTCATCGTGCGCGGCCTGAAGCGTCTTCCGATCTCGCTGCGAGGTGCCTGATGTCAGCAGGAACGCTGCCAGGAACGCTGCCAGGAACGCCGTCCGGAGCGCTGCTCACGGACATACTCGCCAGCCGCGCCGCGCTCGACCCGGCCGCGACGGCGTACACGTTCCTCGACGACGAAGGCGAGGAGCGGGCCGCGCTCACCTATGGTGACCTGCACACGCGGGCGCTCGCCGCCGCGGGCGAGCTTTCCGGGCACTGCGCACCGGGGGAGCGGGCGCTGCTGTCCTTCCCGCCTGGCCTGGACTTCATCGTCGCCTTCTTCGCCTGCCTCTACGCCCGCGTCGTCGCGGTCCCCGTCAACCCGCCGCGCCGGAACGGGCTCGCCGCCGCCGCGCAGAGCATAGTCCGAGACTGCGAGCCCGCAGCAGTGCTCACGACAAGCGCCAAGCTCGCGGCGGCCAGGTCCGCGATGCCGCCCGCCGCCGAGGCGCTGCACTGGCTCGCGGTGGACCGGGCGGTCGATCAGGCGGACCGGGCGGTCGGCGTGCCAGGCCTCGCTGGCCTCTCTGGCCTCCCCGGCCTCCCTGGCCTCCCCGGCCTCCCTGGCCTCCCCGGCCTCCCTGGCCTCCCCGGCCTCCCCGGCCTCCCCGGCCTCCCTGGCCTCCCAGGCGTGCCCGGTCAGGCCTTCAAGCCGGAGTCGCCCGCCGCGGACTCGATCGCGTTCCTGCAGTACACGTCGGGCTCCACCGCCGACCCCAAGGGGGTCATGGTCTCGCACGCGAACCTGTGCGCCAACGAGCGCATGATCGCGCGCGCGTTCGGTCACGATCAGGACTCGACGGTCGTCGGCTGGGCGCCGTTCTTCCACGACCAGGGCCTGATCGGCAACGTCCTGCAGCCGCTCTGGGTCGGGTCCACGAGCATCCTGATGTCGCCGATGACGTTCGCGCGCTGGCCCCTCCGCTGGCTGTCGGCCATCTCGAGGTACCGCGCGCACACCAGCGGCGGGCCGAACTTCGCGTTCGACGCCTGCGTCGCGCGGGCCGCGCGCGGCAACATCCCCGACCTTGACCTCAGCAGCTGGCGGGTCGCCTTCAACGGCGCCGAGCCGGTCAGGCCGGAGACCCTGCGCCGGTTCGCCGAGACGTTCGCGCCCTTCGGGTTCCGCCCGGAGGCGTTCTATCCCTGCTATGGCCTGGCCGAGGCGACTCTGCTGGTGACCGGCAGCCGCAAGGGCAGGGGGCCGCGAACCCTGCAGGCTGATGCCGACGAGCTCGGCCGTCGGCGCTACGTCCCGGCAGCGGACGGGCCGGGCCGTCCGCTGGCCGGCTCGGGACTCATCTCGCCGGGAGATCCGGCCGATCCGGGAGCGGACGTCCGGATCGTTGACCCGGCGACGGGCCGCCCCTGCGCGCCGGATCGGGTCGGCGAGATCTGGGTTGCGGGACCGCACGTGGCGCGCGGCTACTGGCGGCGTCCCGAGGCGACCGAGGCCACCTTCCTGGCGCGGTGTCACGGCGAGCCCGATCGCGCCTACCTGCGCACCGGCGATCTCGGGTTCGTCGTCGACGGGGAGCTGTACGTGGTCGGCAGGCTGAAGGACGTGGTGATCATCCGGGGCCGGAACTATTACCCGCAGGACATCGAGCAGACGGTTGCCGCATCGCATCCCGCCCTGAACCCGGGCGGGTGCGCGGCGTTCTCGGTTCCCGTGTCCGCTGGCGGCGAGCAACTTGTCGTCGTCCAGGAGGTCAAGCGGGATGAAGGAGCTTCGGCCGAGGCGGCCGACATCGCCGGGTCGATCCGCGCGGCGGTCATCAGGGAACATCAGCTCTCCGTGGGCGACCTCGTGCTGGCCTCGGCCGGCCAGCTGCAGAAGACGAGCAGCGGCAAGATCATGCGCGCCGCTGCGAGGCAGCGCTACCTGGACGCGCGGTTCGAGGCATGGCCGCCGGCGCCAGGCGAGAACCCGCCGAGACAGAGCGCGCAGGCATGACAGCGTGGGAAGCCGTGAACCCCGACTTCGAGCAGGTCGTGAAAGAGGCGGTCCTCAGCATGCCGGCCGCGCGGCACCTGGGCTTCGGGTTCGGCCGTGTCGCCCCGGGCGAGGCCGAGATCGTCCAGCCTTACCGGAAAGAGCTCACCCAGCACGACGGGTTCTTTCAGGCAGGCGTGCTCGGCTCGCTCGCCGATTTCGCCGGCGGTGCCGCGGCGGGCACCTTGCTGCCGGCCGGCTGGGCGAATATGACGGTCGATTACACGATCAAGATCCTGGCCCCGGGGCAGGGCGACGAAATCATCGTCCGCGGCCGGGTCGTCAAACCCGGCCAGCTCATGACCATCGCCGCGGCCGACCTCTACTCGGTCAGCGGCGCCGAGGAGATCCTGTGCGCCGTCGCCCTCATCACCATGCGCAACATCAGGTTGGCCAAGTCCTGACCGTCGCGCTGGCAAGTGCCCTCCCCAGCCGGCCCCTGAAGCGGGGGGTTTTCGGGAGTCGGGATGCCGGGTCACGGTCGCGGGCGTTGGGCCACGTGCGCAGGCCGTCGAGTGGCGTCTCCGGCATCGCGGCCGTCAGCGACTTCCGGGCCCTCGCCGTCTCATCGAGCCCGGTTTGCGCGGGCAGGATGCCTCCTTGAAACTGGTCACGGGACCGGGATGTCCTGCTGGATCTGGTGCGTCTCGGCGTGGCTTGAATGATGTTGGTCGATCGTCGGCGGGCCCGCGGGAAGGAGTCCTGGAACGGTGGACGATATTCGGATCTGCGAGGAAGCGCGGGCCATCATCGGCAGGGAGTGGCGACCGGGGGATGGCGGGTACGAGTGCGTGCGGTGCGGGCAGCCTGGCGAGTCGACGACCCCGACATCGCTGGTCCTGCTGGTGTACAGAGACGGTGGTTACCCGTCGGAGAACTTGGCGCACGCGGGGTGCGTGCCGTCGGTGGTCGTGCGTGCGGGCGGGCGACTGGTGATCGGGGCCGAGGTTAACCCGGACCAGGAGGAGTTCCTTCGGGTGCGGGCTGCCATCCTGGGAGGGGGGTCAGGCGGGCTGGCGTGGCCGGTGCTGCTGCACGAATTTGAGAGAAACTGGCATCTCGTGCCGCCCCCGCCGGTGGACCCGGATGTGGCGCGCCTGCTGGCCGACGGGCTGACCCTGCTGGCCGACGGCAACGCGCTCGCTGGCCTAAGCCGGGCGGGCTGGCGGCTGGAGTTGCGCGGAACCAGGGCACGGCTAGCCGCGCCCAACGGGTCGGTGTACTACCAGGGCCCCTGGAACGCGCCCGCCAGGTGGGAAGACCTGGCTAGCCAGCGAGGCGGCTGCCTGCTGCTGTCCGGGATCGTCGGCTTGTTCCGCTGGCGGGCCATGAGCGCGCCCGCCCGCACACTGTCCCGCAGGCTCGGCCAGGCGGCCCGCGCCGGACTAGTCGCGGGCGGGCTCGTGCCCGTCGTCCGCGGCCCAGACCGTTCGCGCTGAGGACTTCCCCTCCGCAGCTGGATCATGGAGCTCCTCATGTGTCGGCCCTGATACGGAGGGGAAGCGCTGACGGATACATGTAAGCCCCGGCCAGTACGGGCACGGGGCTTACATGAGTCGTGACTTCGTGCTTTGTCCGGCGCTCGCCTCTGGCCCCAACCCGGTCTAGCGGTCGGGGCTTACAGGATTTGCACGCTAGGCCTTGCCCGCGCTCCTGATCGTGGCTGCGAACTGCCGCCAGGCATTAGGGCCGAACGCCAGCGCCGCGCCCGCCCGGTCCTTGGTGTCGCGCACCATGACCGCCGGGCCGGAGCCGCCAACCTCCACGCAATCACTACCGTTGCTGCCGCTGTAGGTGGACTTGCGCCACGTCATCACGGAGTGATTTGTTCCTTCCATCGCTGCGCCGCTTCCTTCATCTTGGCAAGGGAAGCGCTGCCGGTAAGCGCCTCCATCTGGAGCGCGCGGAACACCACGTCAATCGCCTCCGCGGCGTCGGCAGACTCCACGACCTGCCTGTCCAGCGCGCTATCCAAGTACACGATTGCCGGGGACTGGTCAGTCTCCGCAACCACAAAAGCCCCAAGCAGCCCCGCATGGGGCCTGTCGGCCGGGATCACCGATTGTGATGGTCGGCATCCTGGCCAGTTCGACAGGTGCGCCATCTGCTCGAGCCATCTCGACGGGACCGCCCACGTTCCGGTACAGCACTTGCTCATCGAGGATCGCGTGAACGCGCGGCGGGGGAGGGTCCTCCCGGAACAAGATCGCCTGACGGTCCATCCGTCCGTCTACCCGTTCCTTCGCAACCTCTGCAGTTGTCTCCGGGTTAACCTCTGAGGATCGCCTGCGCGTAAGGCCTGGTCTGGAACAGCCCAGGCACTGAGGGAGTGCTGGAAGGTCTTGATCAGCCGTGCTGCCGCCTCGTGCGGCTGGAACGGGCGGAACCCGACGGAGAACGGGATGCCCCGCATCCGCCGCTCATGCCGCTGGAACGTCCCCGGAGTCCCGAACACCTCATCGGCTTTGATCGCCTGAGCCGGCGTCGGAGCCCGGTACCCAGATTCGATGTTCGCGATCGTCGAGGTGCTGACGAGCATCTTCGCGGCGGTTTCCTCCTGCGTCCACCCGCGCTGATTCCGCATCGCGATCAGTTCCTCCGCGAACATGCTCCGTCGTCGTCTTCACCGCGTCCGCCTGGCATTTCACGCCTCCTCACGTCCCCGTCCCGATCCCCACGCCGGCAGCCCCGCTCTCAAACCTGCCTCGGCATCCTCAAAAGCAGTCGTGACCTAATGCGAACGGTATGCCACGCAAAGCACGCTTGTCATTGCGTCCCAGGGAACGCCGGGATTAGTTCCCTGGGACGCCCCGGCCCGCCGCAATTGAAGGACCAAGCGCCGTGAGAATGACCGTTGAGGACCGCGACCAGTGGGAATGCCTGCTGGCTGACTGGTCGGCCGCGTATGACATCACCCGCAGCGACGACGAAGCCGACGAGCTTCCGTTCAAGGCCGTTCCGCACGCCGACCGGGAAGCGCTGTTGGAGACGGCCAGTCCGCGCCTGCTGCGCGCGATGGTCCGCGAGGACCACGCCCGCCGCAACGACGAACCCCGCGGGCGGCCTCTTCGGAGGGAAGGGGCCAGGTTGCCCCCGGTGAACCCAGCGCCACGGTTTCGGCGAACCCGAGACCGCGGGGCCTTGCTTTTGGGGTTGCCGGGGGCGAACCCCCGAAGACTCCCGCGCGGGCCCTTGATCCCCATTTTGGGGCCGCCCTTAATACAGATATTCACGCTTCCCGCCCTCCCCCATCGGCGCTGGCCGCCTCTGGAGGGGGACCTTGCCGCAGCCGGAGTACTTTACATAGCTCCCGGACAAATAAAACGTTTCAGTCGGCCTGAAAATGTCCGGGGGCTATGCAAAGACGAAAAAGTGTCCGGCAGCTGTGCGAAGTCGGAGCAACGGTCGAGGGAGGGAGGGTCTTCCGGGGCTCTGGGGAAAACGCGGGACACGGGCAGCCCGGCGACAGCCGCCTGCAGCGGAACGCTGTTGCTGTACCTAGGACGCCTTGGCGTCGATTTCGTTGCGGATCTGGGCGCGTTCGGCTTCCTGGGCTTTCAGGTCGGCCTGGTAAATGCATGAATCTGTCCGTAATCGGATTCGGTCTCGGGTGTGTTAGGCTTCCTGGGCTTTGAGGTCGGCCTGGTAAATGCATGAATCTGTTCGTAATCGGATTCGAGACTACCTAGATGGCAAACCGCCTGTAAGACTACCTAGATGGCAAACCGCCTGTATGGGGGGGGGGCTGCGTTAAGCGACGGGCCATTGTGGCGGCTTGCAGCGAGTCTAGGGCTTGACACCCGCGGGGCGGGCGCGGTCGGTCGCGCCGAGGAATTCCGACAGCAGGCCGGTGATCGCCGCGGGCTGCTCCAGGGTGCTGCTGTGCCCGCAATCGGGGACGATCGCCATCGCGGCCCCCGGAATGCCTGCGGCGATGCGCTGGGCGTGCGCGGGCGGCGTGGCCCTGTCGTCGGCGCCGACGACGACCAGCGTGGGCACGGTGATCCCGCCGATTTCCCCGTCCACCGGCGCCCGTCCGGCCACCCCGAGCACCGCCTTCCTGATGGCCGTGCGCCGACTGCGGCGCAGGCGCATGACCCATTCGCCGATCAGGTCCCTGCTGGCCGGATCGGCAAGGAAAGGCCGGCCCGAAAAGCAGCGGCATGACCTTACCGAGGATCGGCCGCATGCCGAAGAGCAGCTGGAACAGCGCCAGCCGCCTGCGCTCCGCGGCCTTACCAGGCTCTTCCGCGTCGGCGCTGGTGTCGAGCAACGTCAGCGACCGCAGCAGCTCACCGTGGCGGGCCGCGATGCGCTGGCCGACGAAGCCGCCCATGGACAGGCCGACCCAGTGCACGGGCGCGATGCCGAGCTGAGTGATCAGGGCCACCGCGTCGCCGGTGAGCGAATCCATGTCGTAGCCGCCGGGGGCCGGGGGAGTCTCGCCCTGCCCGCGCCAGTCGATCGCCACGCAGCGGTACCGGTCCTTAAGCGCCGCGATCTGCGGCCGAAACATCCACCCGCCAAAGAGCAGCCCATGCCCGAAGACAACAGCCGGGGCATCAGGCACCCCGTCAGGCGCTCCGGTGTCGCTATAGCCGATGACCGTACCCCGGACATTGATGATCGACATGAACCACTCGATTCCCGCCGAGCCAACGACCAACCACCACAACCAGGCAATGCGATTGATCAATTCGGCTGCCCTATCGCCGCACCGCGGCCAGGGGCAGGGGAGCAGATGCCCAACCCGCTTATGTCGGCCGGTAGACATCCGATCGGTGGTCCACGCGCACTACGCGCACCACGCGTCGTTCCTCGTCGATCCGGAAGACCAACCGGTACTCGCCGCGTCGTGCGCCCCGGAAGCCTTCCAGTTCGTCGTGCAGCGGTTTGGAGACGCGCCACGGATCCTGAGCGAGCGGCCCGTGGATGAACTCGAAGATTGCCCAGCTCGCGTTGAGCGGGATTCCTTTGGGCGGTCCAGCCTGGAGCGTGCGCAACACCCCAGACGCGAGCTGGACCGTGTACGCGTCGCTCATTCGTCAGCGTCTTCCTGTCGCTGCCGTGCCTCCAGCGCGGCGCGCAGTTCATCCAGCGTATGGAACTTGCCGCCTGCAACCTCGCGGTCACTGGCCAGGATGTCTTCCACGGCACCGGGCTCGGCGAGTAGTTCCCGAGTCATCTGCAACGATTCGAAGTCATCGACGGCGATGACCATGACATGCGGCCTGCCATTCCTTGTAACGATTACTCGGTCATGGGTCGCGGCCACCTCATCGGCGATGGCTGAGAAGCGCGTCTTGACGTCGTTCAGCGGCAAAATCGTCATGACTAGAATTATAGTTGACCATAATCATGACCACAAGTGACGTGATCACAAGGTGGCGGTAGGTCAGCCGCGCAGGCGCAGGCCTCGGGGGGTCGCGCGGAAGCCCGCCGAGGACAGAGCCGCGGCGAGGGGGGAATCATGAACCGCGCCGCCGTCGGCCTTCTCGACGGTGATCCGGCCGAGCGCGCCGTCGCGCACCGCCGCGGCGAGTGCCCGCGCGGATGGCTCGAGCGCCGTTGTGTCGTCGGTCCAGGACAGCAGCGTCTTACCGCCGCGCTCGACGTAGAGCACCAGGTCGCCGGCGAGCAGCACCACGACAGCGCCCGCCTTGCGCCCCGGCCGGTGCGAGGTCGCGGTCTCCTCGGGGCGGGACGGCCACGGCAGCGCCGCCCCGTACGGCTGGGCCGGGTCGCCCGCGGCGAGCACCACGGCCTGCCTGGACCGGTCCGGGCGCGAGGCCTCGCCCGTGCCTCCGTCGGCGATGGACGCGATAGAGTCCTCGGCCACCGCCCGCATCCGGTCGACCGCACCGGGCAGCGCGAACTGCGCCGCGCCGAGCCCCTCCACGAAGTACCCGCGGCGGCACTGCCCGGTCTCCTCCATCGCCCGCAGCACCGGGTACACGGCGGCGAACCCGCCAGGCACCCGCTCGGCGGCGACAGCCCCCTTGGTGAGGACGCCGTGTCGCTCGAGCAACGTCAGCGCAAGCGCGTGCGCTCGCATGGTTGCCGCTCCGCTGTCGGCGCCGCGCGCGCCGCTGCCCGTTCCCGTGGAGTCCGCGAGGCCGTGGGAGCCGCCGCCAACGACGCCATACCGCTCGGGAAGCAGCGACCAGCGGCCGCTCACCGCGGGCGGCCCGGTGCGCGATGGCATCGCCGGCCGTCGTGCTCTGCCGCCATAGCCTCCGCCGTACCCGCCGGACCGGCGCGGTGCGGGACGCGGGTTGAACACACCGGGCACCGCCGCATCGCCCCGAGTGGCACCGAACCCGGCCGAGCCAGCCAGGCCGGATCCGCCCAGGCCGGATCCGCCCAGGCCGGATCCGCCCAGGCCGGAGACGCTGCCCAGCCCAGGGGATGTCGCCCGCCGGGGCGAGGCCGCTCGCCGCACGGCCACCCCACCGGATGTCACCACCCGCAGCGGCGCCAGCGTGTCGTTGGTCAGCAACCCCGCCCAGACGAGGTCCCACACCGCCGAGACCAGGTCGCCATCATCGACCGGGTGGCCGTCAAGTACCGCGGCAACGCGGTCGCCGAGCATCCGGAAGAACAGCCCGCCGCCTCCGGCGAGCGCGGTCAGCACCGCTCCGTGCAGCGGTGTCATGGTCAGCTCGCCCGGCTCGGGCAGGAGCAGCGGCGCTGACTCGGCCGGGGTGAGCACCAGCCAGCCGTCGCCGGTGCCGACCGTGCCAGCGCCGGCCCAGACCACCTCGCCGGCCGAGGTGAGCTCGTCGAGCAGTGCGGGAGAGTAGCCGGGGACCCGGCCGGGAAGCACGAGCGTCTCAAGCGCCGCCGCGGGGACGGGGGCGCCCGCCAGTCGCTCGACCGCCTCGAGGACGGTGCCCGCGTCCGCGCGACGCCGCCAGCCGCGGTCGCCCGGCCTGTCCTGAGCCTGGCCGCCGTCGGCGGCGGGCCCGCTGAACCCCTCGATCCCGTGCCAGGCGGGGAGGAACCGGCCGAGCACCGTCGGCGGCACCGGCTCGGCCTCCTTGCGCAACCGGGCCAGGCAGCGCCGCCGCAGCATGCGCAGGACGCCGCTGTCGCACCACTGGGTGCCGTGCCTGGTGGTCAGGAACTCGCCCTCGGCGATCCGCCCGTCGGCCGCGAGCCGCCGCAGCGCCACCCCCACGACGGCGATCCCCAGCCCGTACCGCGACGCCACCTCGTCGGCGGTGAACGGCCCGTGCGTCCGCGCCCACCGCGCCACCAGATCGCCCAGCGGGTCGACCAGCGGCGCGGTGAACACCTCGGGGATGCCGACCGGCAGCGCCACGCCGAGCGCGTCGCGAAGCCGCCCGGCGTCCTCGATCGCCGCCCACATCTGCTCCCCGGCAACCCGCACGGAGATGGCGCGCCGCGCCGCCGCGAGCCCGCCCAGCCAGTCCGCCGCCGCCGCGGGCAGCGCCGATCGCGCCGCCACCTCGGCCTCCGTCAGCGGCCCGGACGTCCGGAGCAGGTCGGCGACGGCCTCGGCGTCCCGACAGCGACGGCCCTCGGACAGGTGCTGCAGGTCGGCCTCGGTCTCCGCCACGACGGCCGGGTCCAGCAGCTCGCGCAGCCCCTCGGTGCCGAGCAGCTCCGCCAGCAGCGTCGGGTCGAGCGCGAGAGCCTGCGCGCGGCGCTCGGCCAGCGGCGCGTCGCCCTCGTACATGAACGCGCCGATATAGCGGAAGAGCAGATTTCGCCCGAACGGACTCGGGGTGGCCGTCTCGACCTCCACCAGCCGTATCCGGCGCGCGGCCAGGTCGCGGAGCACCTCCGTCAGCGCCGGCACGTCGAACACGTCTTGCAGGCACTCCCTGACGGTCTCCAGCGTGATCGGGAACCCGGGGAACTGGGCGGCGATCTCGAGCAGCTGCGCGCTGCGCTGCCGCTGCTGCCAGAGCGGGGTCCGCCGTCCCGGCTGCCGCCGGGGCAGCAGCAGCGCGCGCGCCGCGCACTCGCGGAACCGGGAGGCGAACAGCGCGCTGCCGCCGACCTCGGCGGTGATGATGTCGCCGATCTCGTCCGGATCGAGCAGCGCGACGCCGGCCGGCGGCGGCTCGTCGGAGTCGGGCACCCGGATGATGATCCCGTCGTCGGTGTGCAGCGCCTGCACGTCCATCCCGCCGTACCGCTCGCGCAGCCGCGCGCTGATGGCCAGCGCCCACGGCGCGTGCACCCGGTCGCCGTAGGGGGAGTGCAGTACGACCCGCCAGTCGCCGAGCTCGTCGCGGAACCGCTCCACCACCAGCGTCCGGTCGTCCGGTACGTGGCCGGTGGCCTGCCGCTGGTCGGCGAGGTACCTGACCATGTTGCGGGCGGCGAGCTCGTCAAGCCCGCTGCCGCGCAGCGACTCCACCGCCTTCGGTTCCGTCATCGCGGCGAGCTCGCGGACCCGGGCGCCGATTGCCTTGCCGAGCTCGGCGGGCCGCCCGGGCGTATCGCCGTGCCAGAAGGGCAGCTTCCCCGGCTGACCGGGCGCGGGCAGCACCAGCACTCGGTCGGGCGTGATGTCCTGGATCCGCCAGGACGAGGCGCCGAGCACGAACACGTCGCCGACCCGCGATTCGTACACCATCTCCTCGTCGAGCTCGCCGACCCGCTTAGGCTGCCGCGCGCCGGCCCCCCGCACGGTGGCCGCCCCGCCGCCCTCGCCGCCGCCGAGGCCGGAGGCCTCGCCCGACGCGAGGAACACCCCGAAGTAGCCCCGGTCGGGGATCGTGCCGCCGCTGGTCACGGCCAGCTTCTGCGCCCCCGGCCGGCCGTGGATCACCCCGGCCACCCGGTCCCACACGATCCGGGGCTTGAGCCCGGCGAACTCCTCGCCCGGGTACCGGCCGGCCAGCATGTCGAGCACGGCCTCGAGCACCGACCTGGTCAGCCCGCTGAACGGCGCCGCACGGCGCACCACGGCCTCAAGCTCGTCGACCGCCCAGTCGTCGAGCGCGGTCATCGCGACGATCTGCTGTGCGAGCACGTCCAGCGGGTTGCGCGGGATCCGCAGCTCCTCGATCACCCGCGCGTGCATCCGCTCGGCGACCACCGAAGCCTGGATCAGGTCGGCCGCGTACTTGGGGAAGATGACGCCACGGGAGACGTCGCCCACGTTGTGCCCGGCGCGGCCGACCCGCTGCAGGCCGCTGGCCACCGACGGCGGCGACTCGACCTGGATGACCAGGTCGACCGCGCCCATGTCGATGCCGAGTTCCAGGCTTGAGGTGGCGACGACGGCCGGCAGCCGGCCGGCCTTGAGCGCCTCCTCGATCTCGGACCGCTCGGCTCGCGAGACGGACCCGTGGTGCGCCCGCGCGATCACCACGGTCCCGTCAGTGCCTCCGCCCCCGGCATAGGCCCCGGTCCCGGCCATCTCCCAGCTCCCTGCCGTGCCGCCGGGAAGGAAAGTGTTTGCCCCCGGGGGACGGATCTCCCGCATGGGGGGCTGCTGTCTTCCTGCATGGGGGGCTCCCGCCCCCCATTCCCCCTGGCCCCCATCCCCCCTGGCCCCCGGTGGCCCCCCGTATTGGGGGGCTGCCCGCCCCCCCATGCCCCCCTGGGGGATCCCCGCAAAACCCTCGGGGATCCCTTCCTCGCTGGCGCCGCCGCCGACTCCGCCCTCGGCTCCGACACCGCCGATGGCCGTGCCCGGGTCCCGGCCCCGGTCTCCGGGCCTGCCGTTGCCCGTACCCGGGTCTCCGCCGTCGCCGCCGGCCAGGTCCCAGGCCCGCTCCGTGGCGAGTTCGTTGAGCCGTCCGCAGAGCCGCTCGGCGAGCCGCCGGGAGTTGGCGAACACGATCGTGGACCGGTGCGCCTCGATCAGGTCGAGCACCCGCTCCTCGACGTGCGGCCAGATCGAGCGGCGCCGGGACGGGTCCTCCTCGCCGTCGGCCCCCTGCGCGCTCTCCAGCGCGCTGAGGTCCTCGACCGGCACGATGACCTCGAGCTCCAGCTGCTTGGAGCTGGCCGGCTGCACCACGGTCACCGGCCGCGCGCCGCCGAGGAACGTCGCGACCTCCGCCGTCGGCCGAACCGTCGCCGACAGCCCGACCCGCTGCGCCCGATCGCCCGTTCGCAGCGCATCGAGTCGTTCCAGCGACAGCGCCAGGTGCGCGCCCCGCTTGGTGCCAGCGACCGCGTGCACCTCGTCCACGATGACCGTCTCGACCCCGCGCAGCGTCTCCCGTGCCTGCGAGGTGAGCAGCAGGAACAGCGACTCCGGGGTGGTGATCAGGATGTCTGGCGGGTGCGTGGCGAGCTTGCGCCGCTCGTCGGCGGCGGTGTCACCGGTCCGCACGGCCACCGCGATCTCCGGTTCCGGCAGCCCGAGTCGGCGCGCCGCCTGTGCGATCCCGGTCAGCGGCGACCGCAGGTTCCGCTCGATGTCCACCGCCAGCGCCTTCAGCGGCGAGACGTAGAGCACCCGGCACCGCTGCTTCTTATCGGCGGGCGGCGGAGTAGCGGCGAGCCGGTCGATCGCCCACAGGAACGCGGCGAGGGTCTTCCCCGACCCGGTCGGCGCGATGACCAGGACGTGCTTCCTTTCCCCGTCCGTTCCCTCCCCGCCGATGGCGCGCCACGCCTGCGCCTGCGCCTGCGTGGGCACGGCAAAGGCGCCCTCGAACCACGCTCGCGTCGTGATCGAGAACCCGTCAAGCGCCTCGGCGCTGCTCACCGGCTCCTCACTGCCGTGAGCTACCGGCCTCTTTCCTCTCCCCACCCTTCCACCCTTCCACCCTTCCACCCTTCCAGTCTGCCCTCACCCACCGACATTCCAGTCCGCCCGTGGTGCGCGGCACCTCAGGGGTGTGCGTCAAAAATGTAGGGCCTCGGAGTTTTGGCTGTTAGCGCGCTTACGGCGGTTGCAACGGTCGCAACCAGACCCATAGGCGCTGGTCAGATCCTGTAGGCATCCAGATTGGGCCGGTTACGTTTTCGCCGGGTCACGCTTCGCCGCGCGGCGCCTGCCGCCACGGGGTCATATCCAGCCGGGGATACCGTTGCGCCGTGCCGGTGAGGGTGGCGTCGGTCCAGTACGGGTGACCGGGCGGCGGGAAGCCGAAGAGCGCGAGCTGCCGTGGCGTCGCCCGGTGCGCGAACCGGTACCACCCGGGTTCGTGGCTGCGGTTGGCCCAGGGCATCCGCTGGCCCCACTCGGCGCGGGCCGGCCGGTAGGCGAGGTGGATCGTGTAGCGGGCGCCGCGGGGCAAGGTCAGCGCGGTGCCGCGGTGGAAGGTTCCCGGCGCCCAGGCGACGACCGTGCCCGCCGGGCCGGCGGCGCGGACCTCGGCATCGTAGAGATCCGGGCTTCCGGCGGTCGCGACCCAGCCTCCGTCGGCGCCGCGCTCGCGCGGGTACCAGTTCGCGTCTGCCACTCCCGCGCGGCGCTGCCGAGATCCACCGCAGCAGCCTCGCGCGCGGCCTCAGTTCGCCGCAACAGGTTTTGGCCGGCACCCCAGACATCCGGCGAAACAGCGGTCACGCCCGCCGGCAGGTCCGAAGACCGCATCTTTACCACGGCGACCGCGGTCGGCCCAGAGCCCACCGCATGCACACCGAAACAAGCCCGCTCTAGGACAAGCTCACCGGCATCTTCAGCCTCGCCCGCTACGTCCCTAGGCGCTGCGGTGGTTAATACGCGGAAACCAGCCCCGGAACCATAGCTGACCGGCGAAAACAGCCCGCCCTCACCCGAATTCTCGGAAACTCGGGCTAGCGCGGCGCGCAATTTGGCCGGAGGCGTACCATTTCAGGTGAAACCCACAGACTGACGCGGGGAGAAAACGCGCATGCCGGAAAACGCGGAGGAGTCCGCGGCGGCGACGCCGGAGATCGACACGAGCAGGGCGCACAGCTCCCGGATGTACGACTATTACCTGGGCGGCAAGAACAACTTCGCGGCCGACCGCGACGCGGCGGAGAAGGTACTGCAGATCTGGCCCGCCCGGACCGCAGCGCGGGAAGGCCGCAAGTTCCTCGGCCGCGCGGTCAGGTACCTGGCGGAGGCCGGCATCAGGCAGTTCCTCGACATCGGCACCGGGCTGCCAACCGCGAACGCCGTGCACGAGGTCGCGCAGGCGGTGACGCCGTCGGCGCGCGTGGTCTACGTGGACAACGACCGTTGCAAGTCGGGTTGTGCGCACGCTCGCTAGTCTGCGGTCGGGCTGCCTGAGGCGGACGCAGGGGAGCGGAAAGGCTCTTGGCGTCCTGAGCGCTCCGCAGAGCCGGCAGCAGACGGGAACCGCCCCGTGACCGGGCGGGCGGTCACGGGGCGGTTCGGCTGTGCTTGGGTGCGGCTAGGGCGGGGCTTTGGGCGCGTAGATGATTATCACGATCCTTCCGGCTTCGATGTGGCCTCAGGATTTCGGGAAGCGTGATGCTTTGGGCCGGGAGGATCACTAGGACGTAAGTGGGGGCTTGGGACTGCTGCGTGGTCTCGTGGTCGGCCATCGGGGGGTCCGCTAGCTGTTGTGCATTCGTGCATGTGCACGGCTGTGCGCTCGCGCGTTACGTGCAGACGCGCGCGCCTGAGCGTGCACGTTTTCGTGCACGTTCTGCCGCCCGTCTCGTTCGCTGCGCCGCGTGAAAGTTCCAAAGTTCCGTACCACCTGGTACGTGCAGACGCGCGTGAGAGTGGAACTTTGGAACGATCGCGTATCGTGACAATCCTCGGGCGTGCGGGCACGATGTGTGATCGTCCACGTCCACGTCCACGGCGCGGTTGTGGCGTAGGCGCGAGGCTCGTGGACGAACCGTGGACGATCACTTATGGCAACTAGAAAGTGCGTTCTGTAGTCGTGCATGTGCACGTGCACGGCGGATGTGTGCCCTATACGTGTAGGCGCGAGGGGGCGTGCACGTGCACAAGTCGGGCGTTAGTAGCGAACGCGAACGGGTCTCGCGTCTGCGCGTATAGGGCCACACACACCGTTCGCGTTCGCGTTCGCTATCACTCTCCGTGATCGTCTCGTCGTCTCATCCCTCGCGCGTGTCTGCACGTAAGGGGACAGTGGGACGATGAGACGAGACAATGAGACAATCACGGAACGTGAAAACTTGCCTATGTCTGCGCCTGGTCTCGCGTCTGCACCGATGGGGCCGAAGCGGGCATCAGACGTAGACATAGACAATCACGGTGCGTGCCCCGTTCGCTGCTACCTGGCGTAGGATCGGATTGTTCGGGTGCGCGGTTTTCCAAAGGGGTCTGGACGGGTCTGGACGTGACGATGATTCGGGAGTGGACGGGCCGCGAGGTTCGCGCGCTTCGCGAGACACTCGGCATGAACCCGCGTGATTTCGGCTTGCGTCTTGGCGTCAGTGAGCGGGCTGTCTCCAAATGGGAATCCTGTGCTGGGGAAAGAATCCCGCGCGAAGATAAGCGCGCAATGCTGAATAAGCTTCTGGGCAGGGTACCTGAGGATACGCGCGCCCGATTCCAGCAATTCCTCATGGTTGCAGAGGTAAGGCCGGAAACAGAAGCAGCCAGCCGAGAGAACGACCTATATGATATCGCACTGCCGTACATGGAGCAGCGCGGCATGTCCGTCCGCGCGCTAGCCAAGGCAGTGTACCGCGATGCCTCCACAGTCAGTAAGGCATTGCGCGGGAAAAAGCTCTGTGGCCCAGCACTGGCCCGCGACATCGATCATGCAGTGGGGGCCGACGGCAAATTCATCAAGGCCGCCGCTGAGATGGAATCGGAATCGCGCCTCGCACAGAAGCCACTTTTCCGACTGAAAAAGAATGACCTCACCCCCGGGCAGACGGAACGTCCCGCGGAATTCCAAATTCACCTGGCGCTGAATTTGAGTCAATGTGAGACTCTTCCCGATCCGCTCCGCTCATCATTCGCAATTGATATGAGTGATATGGTGGAAGCCGTGAAGCGACGTGAGTTCCTATTGGGAATGGCCACTACCGTCGGCTTTGGCGCGACAGGAAGCACGGTACCCACTTTCAAGCATGTGGACCCGGAACTCATCCCATACTTCCAGCAGCAGCTTGAAGGACATTACCGCGCCGATATGCTCCTTGGCCCCCGCGCGCTGATAAGCACGGTCACGGCACAGTGCAGACTCATCGGCCAACTGATAGATAGTGCCGACGAGCCCACGCGCCAGCGCATGGCCGTGGTCGGAACGTCGTTCGCCACATTTGCAGCTTGGCTTTACCTCGACGCGGGTGATATAGCAGGAGCCCTGCACTGGCACGACGTGGCCCAAGAAATGGCGCACCGATCTCGTGACCGAGAGGCGGTCGCCTGTGCCCTCGTGGACCGGGCAATGGCACGGACAGACCAGGGTATGGGGGTGGCTGTCATGGATCTTTGCAATTGCGCATTGATGGATGCTGGGCATCTATCTCCCGAGCTTCGCGTTTTCGCATTGCAGCAGAAGGCACATGGCGCATCTATTATCGGGGACCGTCGCCAGGTTGATGCACTACTTGACGCAGCCGGGCGGTTTGTCGACCAAGTTGATGTCGAAGTCTGGGGCGTGCCATGCCTTCGTACACCGCATTATGTTGAAGTCCACCGCGCCACCTGCTACGGAAGACTTGGCCTTGCAAAGGAAGCGCTCGGAGTATGGCGGCAGATCATTCCCGCTGCTCCTTCCAATGCTCGCCGTGACGTCGGAGTATGGGTAGCTCGACAAGCCACTTTGTCGGCTTCACTCCGAGAGCCGGAATGGACGGTCGAGCTTGCCCGACACGCTGTCAAGGTCGCGCTAGAGACGGGATCGGCGCGGGTCCGCCGCGAGCTAGCAGCCACGAAAGCCACAATGACACCGTGGCAAGCTGAGCCAGTCGGCCGGGATTTCGCGGAAGTATTGGCACCTATCAGCGAGGAGATTTGACCATGACGCAAGCTCTGTCCACGGAACAGGTCGAGAAGCGCATCAAGAGCCTAAGCGGCTGGTCAACGGACGGACGCAAGATTGAGCGGACCTATTCAATCAGGCACATCCAAGGTGCGGCCTTCATCATGCATATCGCGGCCATTCAGAACGACCTTGGCCACCACTCAGATGCGACACTGGGCTATAAGACTGTTCGCGTTTCCATCAGTTCCAGTGACATCGGCGGGTATGTCGCCGAACATGACATCGAGCTTGCGCGGCAGATTGAAGCCGCAGCAGCCGCGCACGGTGCCGAGTAGGCGCAAAATCTGTCTGTAGATCATCTCCCGTCCGCGCCCCCGGTGCATCCTGGTTGGTCCGGTCGGCGTCAGCTTCGCCGGAAACGGCCCGAGGAGCGCCGTAGGCGCGCCGATGGTCCTCGCGCACGCGCGGGCGCTGCTGACCACCTCGCCGGAGGGCCGCACCGCTTACATCCACGCCGACCTACGCGACCCCGCGGGCATCCTCGCGGACCCGGTCACGAACAGCGTGCTGGACTTCAGCCGCCCGATAGCGCTGATGCTGGTCGCGATCGTGCACTTCATCCCTGACGAGGACAAGCCAGCGGAGCTCATCGCGACCCTGGTGGACGCCCTGCCGTCGGGCAGCTATCTCGTTGCCTCGCACATCACGATGGAACACAACCCGGCCGGGCTGGCCGCCGGGCAGCGCGCTTACCGCGACGCCGGAGTGTCGGCGCAAGCCCGTGACTCCAGCCAGTTCGCCGAGCTAGCCTTCGCCGGCCTTGAACTCGTGCCGCCTGGCGTGGTGCTCGTGTCGGAGTGGCGGCCGGACGACGATGGCCCGCGCCCCACGCCGGCCGAGGTGAGTTTCTACGGCGGTGTCGCGCGCAAGCCGTAATGCGCTCCGCGGTCGACCAGCCAAGAGTCCGAGACATCTACATTTCTGACGCACGCCCGCATCTCAGCCGCGGAACGCCGTTTGTCGGAGGACCCTGATAGGACAGGCACATCATTGGACGCGTGAAAGGAAGCAGCCGTGGACGTGGACGTGGACGAGCACCTCGACAGGTTCGCCGGGCTCCCGGTCGTCGAGTTCGAGTTCGATGACGCGCCGGAACCGGGCGAGCGGGTCGCCTGGAGGGTACGCACCGGCTACGGCCCCCCGGAAGGAACCGAGGAATTCGTCCAGGTCTTCGACCGGTTCCTGGATGCCGTCGACACGACGGCAGTCACGCATCTCATCCTCGGCTACTGGGGCCCAGGCTACGAGGTCAGCAGCGCGGTGCCGCGCCAGCTCCTGCTGGAAGCGGCCCCGCGGCTTCCGAACCTAAAGGCTCTCTTCTTCGGTGAGATCATCAGAGAAGAAGACGAGATCTCCTGGATCCAGCAGTGCGACATCACCCCGCTGCTGCACGCCTACCCGGCCCTGGAGCGGCTGGACGTCCGGGGCGGCATGGCGCTGGAACTGTCCGCGCTGTCCAGCCCGGCGCTGAAGGTGCTGCGGATCGAGACGGCCGGGCTAGACCCAGCCGTGATCCGCGCGATCGGCGACAGCGACCTGCCGAACCTGCAGACCCTGGAGCTGTGGCTGGGCACCCAGGAGCGTGGCGGCATGGCCACCGCCGCTGACCTGGCAGGAATACTGAGCGGCGAGCGGCTGCCCGCGCTGACCCGCCTGGGCCTGATGAACAGCGAGATCCAGGACGAGGTCTGCGCCGCCGTGGCCACCGCGCCCGTGGTCGCCAGGCTGTCGGAACTCGCGCTGAGCATGGGCGCGCTGACCGACGACGCGGCAGAGGCGCTGCTGTCGGGACAGCCGCTCACCCACCTGGTCGAGCTGGACCTGCGGCACCACTACCTGACCGCTCCCATGGTGACGCGGCTGCGGGCAGCCCTGGCCCCGGTCAAGATGCTGCTGATCGACACTGCGCGGGAACACCATCCCGATGACGGAGAGTACGCGTGGTACGTCGCGGTGGGCGAGTGACACCGTTTTGTCGGAGGGGCCTGATAGGACTGGCGCATCCTTAGCCGCGTGGAAGGAAGCTGCCGTGTCCGTAGAAGAGCACCTCGGTACGTTCGACGGCCTTCGGGTGGTCGAGTTCGGGTCGGATGACGGGCCGGAACCGGGCGAGCAGGTCGCCTGGAAGATACGCGTGGACAGCTACCCCCGGCCAGGCAACAATGCGTTCGCCGCGGTCTTCGGGCGCTTCCTCGACAGCATCGACACGACGGCCGTCACGCACCTCGTCATTGGCCACTGGGGTAATCACTATCAAGTCACCGCCGAGGTACCGCGGAACCTGCTAGTGACCGCCGCCGCCTGGCTGCCGAACTTGAAGGCTCTGTTCTTCGGCGACATCATCAGGCAAGAAGCCGAGATCACCTGGATCCAGCAGTGCGACGTCACCCCGCTGCTGGATGCCTTCCCAGGCCTGGAGCGGCTGGATGTGCGGGGCGGACGCGGTGGCCCGGGCATGAAGCCGGTCTCCAGCACCGCGCTGAAGGTGCTGCGGATCGAGTCCGGCGGGCTGAGCGCCGATGTGGTCCGCGCGGTCGGCGCCAGCGACCTGCCGAACCTGCAGACCCTGGAACTGTGGCTGGGCGTCTCCGAATACAGCGGCGACGCCACCGTCGCGGACCTGGCGCCGATCCTCAGCGGCGAACGGCTGCCTGCGCTGACCCGTCTTGGGTTGATGAACAGCGAGATCCAGGACGAGATCTGCGCCGCCATCGCCACCGCGCCCGTGGTCGCCCGGCTCAAGGAGCTCGCGCTGAATATGGGCGTGCTGACCGACGACGGGGCGGAGGCACTGCTGTCCGGGCAGCCGCTCACCCACTTGACCGAACTGGACTTGCGGCACCACTTCTTCACCGACCCCATGGCGGCTCGGGTTCGGGAGGCCTTCGCGCCGGTCAAGATGCTGCTCATGGAGCCGGCCCCGGACGATGACATGAACGAAGACTGGGACGAAGACGACGAAGACGAGTGGAACGGGCCGCGGTGGTTCGTCGCGGTGGCCGAGTGAATACGTTCACCGTCGTCGGTTCGCCGGGGGACCGGCGGGTTGCGGGGTTCGCGGCGGCGTGCCGGGCTGAGGGGCTGCCGGAGCCAACCGTGATCTCCTGGCTGGATGTGTTCAACGGCTCCGTGGGTCCGCTTCCGGCGGGGGTGGTGCGGATCGACTCGCCAGATGGGGAGCCGGAGGCTGACGTGCTGCTGCGCGGGGCTGGCGATCCGGCGCGGGTGGGCGGCGGGGCTCGCTGGTACGCGACGTTCACCGAGGCGCTTGGCCGACTCCGTTGCCTGGCGGAGCCTGGGACGACGTGGCTGAACGATTCGGATGAGATCGCGGTGATGTTTGATAAGCGGCGCTGTCATGCGCGGCTCCGCAGCGCCGGGGTGCCGGTGCCGGGCGCGTTGCGAGTGGTCAGCGGGTATGTGGCGCTGCGGGACGCGATGGCCGAGGCTGGGTGGGGGCGGGTGTTCGTGAAGCCTGCGCACGGGTCGTCGGGGTCGGGGGTGATCGCGCTGACGGCGCACGGGTCACGGGTGCACGCGGTCACATCGGCGGTGCCTGGTCCTGGCGGCGTATACATGAACTCGCTGCGGGCGGCGGTGTACGAGCGGGAGGGCGAGGTCGCGGACCTGGTCGACGCGCTCGCACCCGACGGGCTGCACGTGGAGCGGTGGGTGCCCAAGGCGGGCGCTGGCGGGCAGGCGTTCGACCTGCGGGTCGTGGTGATCGGCGGGGTCCCGACGCACGCGGTGGTGCGGACCTCGTCTCTGCCGATCACCAACCTACAGATGGGCGGTCGGCGCGGGGACCTGAGCGCCGTACGCGAGCGGCTCGGCGCGGACCGGTGGGCGCAGGCGCTCGACGTCTGCGCCCGGGCGGCCGCTTGCTTCCCTAGGAGCCTCATGGTCGGAGTTGACCTGCTGGTGGACATCGGGTGGCGGCGGTTTTACGTCGGCGAGGTGAACGCGTTTGGTGACCTGCTGCCCGGGCTCACCGGGCTCGCTGGGGGGTCGGCCGAGGGACTGGACACCTACCAGGCGCAGGTGCGGGCGGCGCCGGGCTGGGCAACACGGGCGCTGGCGCCTTCCGGAGGGACCACGCTATGCGGGACATGAACCTGGTCGTGGGGAGCCACGACATCGTGCTGATCACCCTCGATACGCTGCGATACGACGTGGCGGATTCGCTGTGCGCTGGCGGGCGGACGCCGACGCTCGCTGGGGTGCTGCCGGGCCGGCGGTGGGAGAAGCGGCACACGCCGGGCAGCTTCACCTACGCCGCGCACGCGGCGATGCTCGCCGGGTTCCTGCCGACGCCGGTGACGTCGGGGCCGCATGCCCGGCCGTTCGCGGCACGGTTCCCCGGCAGCGAGACGACCTCCGAAGGCACCTGGGTGTTCGACGCGGCGGACCTGCCGGGCGGGCTCGCGAAGGAGGGTTACCACACCGTGTGCGTGGGCGGTGTCGGGTTCTTCAACCTTGCGACGCCCCTGGGGTCGGCGCTGCCGTCGCTGTTCGCGGAGCGGCACTGGGAGCCTTCGTTCGGGGTGACCGCCCCCGAGTCGCTGGATCGCCAGATCGACCGGGTCGCCTCGGTGCTGGCTGGGCTGCCTGCTGACCGGCGGCTGTTCCTGCTGCTCAACGTGTCGGCGCTGCACCAGCCGAACAAGCACTACCTGCCGGGCGCCGTGGATGACTCGCTGGCGACGCACGGGGCGGCGCTTGAGTACGTGGACAGCAGGATCGCGCGGCTGTTCGCGCTGCTGCGTCGGCCTAGCTTTGTGATCGTCTGCTCGGACCACGGCACGGCCTACGGCGAGGACGGGCACACCGGCCACCGCGTCGGGCACGAGGCCGTGTGGACTGTGCCCTATGGGGAGTTCGTGCTGTCATGACGCCGCCGTATCAGTCTCCGTACCAGGGGTACGTGTACGCGTACCCGCACAAGACCGCCTACCGGCCGCTGTCGCCCCGGCCCGCGCTGCGGGACGTGTGGGCCGCCGAGGAGCGCTCGGCGCTCTTCCTCTACCTTCATGTGCCGTTCTGCGAGATGCGCTGCGGGTTCTGCAACCTGTTCACCCGCACCGGCGCGCCGGAATCGCTGACCGAGGCGTACCTCGGCGCGCTGGCCCGGCAGGCGCGGGCCGTCGCCGACGGCCTTGGCCCCCTGACGCCTGGCACTGCCTCGTTCGCGAGCGTCGCGTTCGGCGGCGGCACGCCCACGTACCTGACCGCCGCCGAACTCGACGCGCTGTGCGACATCGCGTCCGGGTTCGCTGATCTGGGCGCGGTACCGTTCGGGGTGGAGGCATCCCCCGCCACCGCGACTGCCGACCGCCTCACGGTGCTGAAGGACCGGGGCGTCACCCGGCTGTCCCTGGGAGTGCAGAGCTTCCTCGACGCCGAGGCGCACGCCGCCGGGCGGCCGCAGCAACGCGCCCTCGTGGAGTCCGCTCTTGACCGCATCCGGTCGGTTGGCTTCGCCACGCTGAACATCGACCTGATCTACGGCATCACCGGGCAGACGCGCGCGACCTGGGCGCAGTCCCTGGACGCGGCGCTGGCCTGGAGGCCGGAGGAGATCTACCTCTACCCCTTGTACGTGCGGCCGCTCACCGGGCTCGGGCGGCGGGAGCGGCCGCTGCTCGGCGGGGCTGCCGCAGCCGGCGACCAGCGGCTTTCGCTGTACCGGCAGGGCCGCGACCACCTGCTCGCCGCCGGGTACGAGCAGGTGTCGATGCGGATGTTCCGCAGCCTCGGGGCACCCGTTGCGTCGACCGCGTACTCCTGCCAGGAGGACGGCATGGTCGGGCTTGGCTCCGGGGCGCGCTCCTACACTTCTGGACTGCACTACTCGTTCGAGTACGCAGTGGAGATCGGGCACGTGCGGCGGATCATCGACGACTACATCGCGACCCAGGACTTTTCGACGGCGGCGGTCGGGTTCGCGATGTCCGACGGGGAACGTCGGCGGCGGCATCTGATCCAGTCGCTGCTTCAGGCGGAGGGCACGGACCGTTCTTTCTATAAGAGGAGGTTCAGCGCCGACCCCTGGGATGACTTCGCGGACGAGCTCGCGCCGCTCGCGGACGTCGGCTGGGTGACCTGGGACGCGTCCGCGATCCGGCTCACTGCGGGGGGACTCGGCTGGTCCGACGCGATCGGGCCGGCGCTGTTCTCACCGCACGTGCGCTCGCTCATGGACGGATACCGGGCACAGTGAACGATCACCTGACGATCCTGTATCGAGGGCCGCTCGCGAGCTGCGACTACGACTGCCCGTACTGCCCGTTCGCCAAGCGGCGCGACTCCCGCGAGCGGTTGCTCGCCGACCGGGCGGCGCTTGAGCGGTTCACCGCGTGGGTCGCCTCATGCGGGCACCCGGTCTCTGTGCTGTTCACTCCGTGGGGCGAGGGCCTGGTCCGGCCCTGGTACCGGCTGGCGCTGACCGCACTGAGCCAGCTGCCGCACGTGTCGCGGGTCGCGATCCAGACGAACCTGTCGCAGCGGGTCGGCTGGACGGCGGACGCGGACCCGTCCCGGCTGGCGCTGTGGGCGACCTACCATCCGTCGCAGGTCCCGTTCGACCGGTTCGTGTCCCGGTGCGCGGAGCTGACCGAGCTCGGCATCCGGCACAGCGTCGGGATCGTCGGGCTACCCGCACACTACGACGATGCCTGGTCAATGCGCCGCGCGCTGCCTTCGGACACGTACCTGTGGGTCAATGCCGCCGAAGGCCACTCCTACACCGACGCCGAGGCCGCACGGTGGACCGCGATCGACCCGCTGTTCGCGTGGAGCCGCCACCCGCACCCGAGCCTGGGCCTGCCGTGCCGGACCGGGGACACGGTGATCTCGGTGGACGGCGACGGCACGGTCCGGCGCTGCCACTTCGTCCCCACGGTGCTCGGCAACCTGTACGACGGCTCGTTCCGCACCGCGCTGCGCCCCGCGCCTGCGTGCCCGGCCGAGCTGTGCGACTGCCACATCGGCTACGTGCACCTGGAACCGCTCGGCCTCTACGATGTCTTCGCCGACGGCATCCTGGAGCGCATCCCAGCCCTCATCCCGGCCCCCTGAAGGAAGAAGCCATGGCCGTACGCATCTGGTTGAACTGGACCTGAGCCACCACTACCTCACCGAGCCGATGGTCGAGCGGGTGAGCGCGGCTCTCGCCCCGGTCGAGACGTGGCGCATGGAGCCCGCCCGGCGCTTCGGCACCTCGCGCCGCTTCGTCCAGGTGGCGGAGTAACCGCGTTCGCTAACGCGATCTGTCAGGTCTGGGTGAGGGGATGGTAGTCGGCGGCGTCCATGCCGAAGGTCCAGGCGACGCCTTCCCTGGCGGTGCGGGTCCGGGGAGGGACCCGGAGGCAGTAGGTGCGGTGCGTGCCGTCGGGCTCGGGAGTTGAGTTGACGACCTCGACCACGGTCACCGGCTCGTCGCCGGGCAGGTCGATCCGCCACAGTACGCCAACCGTGTCCCGGTCGATCAGCGTGGCCCCGGTGTCGGCGAGGTAGCGGTCGTAGCCGTACACCTCCAGCATGACGCGGCGCAGCTCGGCGTTCTGCTCCTGGGCGATCCGCTCCGGCGACAGGGTGCCGAGCGAGGCGATGAAGTCGGCGGGCATCGGCATGCCACGCCAGGCGTGCAGCTCGAAACCGCCCGGGTAGGCCAGCGCCGGGCCGTCGCCACGGTGCAGCCGTCCCGATTCCTCGCGGTGCAGCGCAACCGGCCGTTCGGTGACGATGGCCAGGTTCTCGTACGGCCACCACCAGCCCGCTTCGGCGGCTACTTCGGCCAGCCCGTGCAGTCCGCCAAGCCTGCCGAGCTGCGCGAACATGCCCAGCCACGGGGCGTCATGCTGGCCGAGCACCGCCCCGAGGGCCGCCCGCCGCAGCAGCGGCCCCGCCTCGGTGCTGCGGGCCGCCATGTCGCTGGCCGGCGGGTCGCCCGCCTCGATCCTGCCAACGTCGCCGAGGCCACGCCGGATCCGGGTGACCAGCATGTTGACCTGGTCCCACAGGGCACCGATGCCCGCACAGGCGCTGGCCCACCCCGCTGCTCCCAGACCGGCGTGGGCGGCGGACCGTGCCGCCTCCCAGGGCCGGGTGCGGACCAGCTCCCGAACCGGCGCGCCGGCCTGGCATCCAGCCAGCGCGGCTTGCACCAGGTCAACCTCGGCGTCGAGCCCGGCGGCCCGCAGCATCGTGTGCACCGCAGGATCGGCGATCACGGCGGCCGCTACCGCGCCGTGCAGCGGCGAGGGCAGCCAGGCCACGCGCTCCGGCAGATCAAGGCCCGCGGCCGCGTAGGCGGCGGTTATGCCTCGTGTGACGCCGTCCCGGTCACCCGGGCCTGTGGCGAACGCGGCGGCGCGCCAGTCAACTGAGCCCAGGGCTGCTTCAGTGCGGCTCGTTTCCATCAGTCGCCGACCGCCTGAACGCGAACCGCGCCGGGCACGTACTCCCGCTGTCGGACCACCCGGTACCAGCCGCGCGGCAGCGAAATCGGCCCGTGCTCCTCATGCACCACCCGTGCGCCCGACGGGACGTCCAGGAAGGCGGGAGCGAGCGGGTCGGCGGAACGGTACAGCTCACCGGGACCGACCACGGCGTGGGCATGGCCGGTTACCTCCCCTAGCGCAAGGACCAGCCTGCCTCGCGGGTCACGGGGAGCTTGCGACAGCCCGAGGATCGCCGCGTGCGCCGCCTCTTCGGGGAGGGGCAAGATCAGAATGTCTCCCTGTCGGTACATACCGCGACCATAGCGCCGGGCACCGACATTCCAGCTCTGTGCCGGGGGCATCACTTCTTTTATCTCCTGGCGCGGAGACTGGTACCTAGTCCACCTCGGGCCCTCAGCAGGCCTGCCCCCGTGGGCATTGTCGACGACCCGCAGCCGGGGCCGGGGGTGCCCGCCCGCCGGGCGGCTGCTAGCCGCCCTAGCCGGGCGGCCTCCTAGCTGGCGGTGGCGGACGCCCCGCGCACCGAGCCGGTGAGCTGCCCGCTTGTCGCCCGCACCTCGCAGATCACCGTGCGGGTCCCGGCCTGCCACGCTACCGAGTCGGGGTAAATGTAGGTCGAGGCGAGGCTGATCGCGAGCTGCGGGTTGAGGTACCCGGTCAGCCGGGTTGAGCACCCCGAACTGGCCGCGGCGCGCACTGCGGTGGTTCCCGGCCACCCGGACCCCGCGAGCGAGAACGTGGCGAACACCTCCGCGTCGTGCGGTGTGCCGCAGGAGACGATGGTCGCCGCCTGCCCGTTCGGGTCGATGCACTCGCCGGTCTTCAGCGAGAAGACCGCGGACTTCTTGTAATGGAGGACGACCGGCGTCTTGAAGCCGTGGGTGAGCGAGCCAATGATGGCGAACGCGCCGCCGACGATGGCCAACGCCGCCACCACGAACACCCACGCGATCAGGACCCCGTACCCGCGCCGAAAACTGGGTTCGGGGTCCTCGACCGGCTCGGCCAGTTCCACCGGCCCGGTCATGGCGATCAGCTCTGTCGGTTCCGCGGGGTCCTCGACTTCCGCTAGGTTCTGGGTCTCCTCGGGCGCAGCCTCGGCGTCGGTCTCAGCGGGGGTCTCGGCCGTGGTTTCAGCCGTGGTTTCAGCCGCGCCCGGCTCGGCGCTGTCGGCCGATTCGGTACCGTCCGTAACCTTGGCTGGCTCGTCCCGCGCGGACTCCGTCGTCGCCGTTTCCGTCGTCGATTGCGATTCCGCTGCCTGCTCGGTGTTCTCGGTGTTCTCGGTGTTCTCCGCCACCGTCACCGCCCCCGCCAAGTTCTCGACTGTTTCAGTCAGCAAAGTACGATCAGGTTCGGTCGGGGTGTTCGCGTCCGGCTGGGCATCGCCTGTGACCTTCGAGGACATTTCCCGCTCCTGCTCCGCGGTGCCATACTGGCTGCGCGCGCCCCTTGGCCTATAAAGTTCCCCATTGGGCACAACGACATACCAGCCTTAAATGTCCCGATTATCTTGTAAAGATCCTGAAAGATTCCTCAGGGCCGGGGTTTCCCCATCGTTGCTGGTCCGTGCCGTAATCGGCATGTGCAAGCGGGGGCTGCGCGCGGGGCAGGCCGTGTCCGGGCCAAGCGGCCAGCGGGCCAAGCGAGTGATCGGCAACCGCCGGTAGCCTGAGGCGATGCGGCTGACGATGTTCTGGGACCGGATGCGCGCGCAGTTCGGCGAGGGCTACGCCGAGAGCGTCGCGAAGGACTACGTGCTGTCCGGCCTGGGCGGTCGCACCGTCAACAAGGCCCTGGCCGACGGCGAGGACGCGAAAGTCATCTGGCGCGCGGTCTGCGACACCTTCAACGTCCCCGATTCGCTCCGCTAGCTGGTGTTAGCCCCCGGGGGGCAGACTCCTTGGATGGGGGGCTCCCGCCCCCCATCCCCCCTGGCCCCCGGTGACCCCCCGATATGGGGGGCCAGCCCCCATGCCCCCCGGGGGCCCGCTCGCGAAAACCGCGAGCAGACCCCTAACGTGACCGCGCCGATCGAATGAATCGGCGCGTCTGGCGCGTGATCGAACAACCGTTCCACTATAGTGGTGGTTGCCGGACTGCCGACGGCGGTCCGGTGCGTGTTTTAGCTGGTCCGTGCGGAGCGGCGCGGGAATGTCAGTGGCGACGCGTAGCGTGTGCGGTGATGGCGAGGGGCGAGGCACCCGGCACCATCCCCAAGTTCCTCTGCAACTGCAGAAGCGATACAACCGGCAGGGAGTCCTCTCATGGCACCAAGCGGCAAGTCGGCCCCGGATCGGGCCGGCGACAAGGACAAGGCGCTCGAGGCGGCGCTCCTTCAGATCGAGCGGCAGTTCGGCAAGGGCTCGATCATGCGGCTCGGGGAGGAGACGCGCGTCCCGGTCGAGGTGATCCCCACCGGGTCGATCGCCCTCGACGTGGCCCTCGGCATCGGCGGCCTGCCGCGCGGCCGCATCGTCGAAATCTACGGACCAGAGAGCTCAGGAAAGACGACCATAGCGCTCCACGCTGTGGCGAACGCGCAGAAGATGGGCGGGATCGCGGCGTTCATCGACGCAGAGCACGCGCTCGACCCCGAGTACGCGCAGAAGCTCGGGGTGGACACCGAGGCCCTCCTCGTCTCTCAGCCGGACACCGGCGAGCAGGCGCTGGAGATCATGGACATGCTGATCCGCTCCGGCGCGATCGACGTCGTGGTCGTCGACTCGGTGGCCGCGCTCGTCCCCAAGGCGGAGATCGAGGGCGAGATGGGCGACAGCCACGTCGGCCTCCAGGCCCGCCTCATGTCCCAGGCCCTCCGCAAGATCACCGGTGCCGTCAGCCAGACCAAGACCACCGCGATCTTCATTAACCAACTGCGGGAAAAGGTCGGAGTTATGTTCGGCTGCGCATCCTGGTACACCTGGGTCACTCTGGCGGACGGTTCACGGGAGAGAATCGGGAAGATCGTCAACCAGAAGATGCCGGTCGAGGTCCTCTCTTACGACCCGGAGCTTGGAAAGATGGTTCCGCGGAAGGTCGTCAACTGGTTCAACAACGGCCAGACTGACGAGTTCCTGCACTTCGTCGTCGAGCGCTCAGGCGGAGGTACAGGACACGGACGCGCCATCATGGACCTGACCAGGAACCACCTCGTCCGTACCCCAGGGGGATGGCGTGAGGCAGGCAAGATCGCGGTCGGCGACCGCGTCATGCTCGCTCAGCCGAGCCTCCTGAGCAAAATGCAGGTGCAGGTCATCCTCGGTGCCCTTATGGGTGATGGATGCCTCTCGAAGCCAATTCGAACGGACGACGACAGCGCCCGCTTCCGGATGGGGCACGGCGCGAAGCAGGCGGACTACCTGGACTGGAAGGTGTCGCTGCTGGCGAACATCCAGCACTCGCGGACGACCAACGCGAAGGGTGCAGTCTTCGCTGACTTTACGCCGCTCGCTGAACTGGCAGAGCTGCGCGACACCGTCTACTGGGGCGACGGCAAGAAGCATCTCACCTGGGAGTACCTCAAGGCGCTGACGCCGCTGGCGCTGGCGGTCTGGTACATGGACGACGGGGGCCTCACTGTCCTGTCCAAGGGTGTCCAGGAGCGGACCGCCGGAGGTACGGGCCGGATCGAGATCTGCGTGGAGGCGATGAGCCCGGGCTCACGGGACCGTCTCGTCCAGTACCTGCGGGACACCCACAAGCTTGATGTCAAGCTCATCTCCAAGGGAACGCGGCAGATCAACGCGATCATATTCACCACTGCGGCGTCGGAGAAGTTCCAGAAGCTCGTCGCCCCGTACATCCACCCGTCGATGGACTACAAGCTGCTGCCCCGGTTCCGCGGCCAGTTCGCGGTAGAGCCGGAGTTCAGGGAGGCGACGATCCACCCCGTTCCGGCGCGTGTGCTCAGCATCACACCGAAGTCGAACTTCAAGGTTATGAGCCGATACGACATTGAGGTCGAAGGCTCGCATAACTATCTGGCGGACGGAATCATCGTCCACAACAGCCCGGAGACGACCACGGGTGGTAAGGCGCTGAAGTTCTACGCGTCGGTGCGGCTGGACATCAGGCGGATCGAGACGCTCAAGGACGGCACCGACGCGGTCGGCAACAGGACCCGCGTCAAGGTCGTGAAGAACAAGATGGCGCCCCCCTTCAAAACCGCCGAGATGGACATCCTGTACGGCATCGGGGTCTCCAAGGAGGGCGGCCTCATCGACCTCGGCGTGGAGCAGGGGATCGTGCGGAAGGCCGGCGCCTGGTACACCTACGAGGGCGACCAGCTCGGCCAGGGCAAGGAGAATGCGCGCAACTACCTGCGTGACAACCCGGACCGGGCCAACGAGATCGAGAAGCGGATCAAGGAGAAGCTCGGCGTCGGCCCGCGCCTGGACAATGACCCCACCGTTGCGCAGGCGACTACGGCGCCCGCGGGCGGCGTGTGACGGGCGTGAGTCCTTGTGGCGGACGAGGACCGGGAGAACGTCCCTGACAATCCTGAGGCGCGAGCGCGGCAGGTGTGCCTGACGCTGCTGACGCTCGCGCCCCGGACCCGGGCGCAGCTCGCCGGGGCACTGCGCAAGCGGGGCATCCCCGATGAGGTGGCGGACGAGGTTCTCGGCCGGTTCCAGGACGTCGGCCTCATCGACGATGCCGCCTTTGCCCGCTCCTGGGTTGAATCACGGCATTACAGCCGGGGGCTCGCCGGGCGGGCGCTGAGCGCGGAGCTGAGGCAGCGCGGGGTGGCCGCCGACGAGATCCGGGCAGCGATCGATGAGCAGCTCAGTCCGGATGCCGAGGCCGGCGCGGCGCGGCGGCTCGTGGAGCGGAGGATCGCCGGAACGAGGGGTCTCCCAGCCGAGCAGCGGACCCGGCGGCTGGCCGGGGTGCTCGCCCGGAAGGGGTACCCGCCGGGACTCGCCTACCGTGTGATCCGAGAGGCGCTTGAGGCGGAAGGGGAGAGTGCGGCGCTAGAGGAGGAGCCGTCCTTCGACTACGAAGACGTAGACACGGAATGATATCATATAACTACATATCGTGAACTTTGGTATCCGCAGGGCGTATCTCCTTGCTCAAAACGTTATCAACGCTTAACCTCACGGCAGTGAAGCGTTGCACGGCGCTGCCGGGTAATCACCCGCGACTGACCCGACCGCCCGGCCATCCGCAGGCCGCTCGTTGCCGCACAACGCCAGATTTTTCCGGTTGGCAACGGAAGGGGCGACCGTGAGCGGCGCAGGCGCGTTGGTGGTGATCGGCGCGGTCGCCTTGGCCCTCGCGCTCGGCGTATTCGTCGTTGTCCTGCGTCGTATCCCTGCCCGCTTCCCCGTGACCGCCAACGCAGGATTGCTGGCCGAGCAGGCGCAGAGCGACGCCGAGCAGGTCCGGGTCCGCGCGCAGGCCGAGGCCGACAAGATCCTCAGCCACGCGACGGAGGCGGCCGAGCAGGCAGCCAGGCAGGCCGCGCAGGTGGCCGGGGAGCGAGCGGCCGAGCAGGCCGCGGAGCGCCGACGTGAGGTCGAGGACGAGATCCGCCTCCTAAAAGAGGAGATGCGACAGCTCCGAGGCGGCCTGGAACGGCGTGAGCAGCGGATCGGTGAGCGTGAGCAGCGGCTGGACGACGAGAGCCGCCGCCTTGAGGAGCGCGGGCAGGCTCTCGCCCGGCGGCGAAGCGAGCTCGACGAGCGGGCGAAGACCATCGCCGAGGACGGCGTCCGGACCCGGGCCGAGCTTGAGCGGGTGGTCGGCCTGACCGCCGACCAGGCCAAGGCCGAGCTGGTCGCCGCGCTGGAGAACCAGGCCAAGCGCGAGGCGGCGCTGACGATCAGGGACATCGAGGCGGCCGCGAAGGCCGAGGCCGACAAGCGCGCCCGCAAGATCGTGACGCTCGCCATCCAGCGCGTCGCGGTCGAGCAGACTACCGAGTCCGTGGTCTCGGTCATGCACCTGCCCGGCGATGACATGAAGGGCAGGATCATCGGCCGCGAGGGGCGGAACATCCGCGCCTTCGAGTCGGTGACCGGCGTCAACGTGATCATCGACGACACGCCGGAGGCGGTGCTGCTGTCATGTTTCGATCCGGTGCGACGGGAGATCGGCAGGCTTACGCTCGAGCGGCTGGTCAACGACGGCCGCATCCACCCGCAGCGCATCGAGGAGGCCTACGAGCGCGGCAAGGCGGAGATCGAGCAGATCTGCCAGCGGGCCGGCGAGGATACGATGACCGGCCTCGGCATCACCGACATGCACCCGGAGCTCATCTCGCTCCTCGGCCGCCTGCGGTACCGCACCTCCTACGGCCAGAACGTGCTGAACCACCTGGTCGAATCCGCGTACATCGCGGGCATGATGGCCAGCGAGCTCGGCCTGGACCCGATGCTACTCAAGCGGTGCGCGTTGCTGCACGACATCGGCAAGGGGCTCACCCACGAGGTCGAGGGCAGCCACGCGCTGATCGGCGCGGAAGTCGCCCGCAAGTACGGCGAGTCCGCGGACGTGGTGCACGCGATCGAGGCGCACCACAACGAGGTCGAGGTGCGCACCGTCGAGGCCGTCCTCACCCAGGCCGCCGACGCGATGAGCGGCGGCAGGCCCGGCGCCCGGCGCGAGTCGCTTGAGATGTACGTCAGGCGCCTGGAGCGGCTTGAGCAGATCGCGGCCGAGAAGGAGGGCGTGGAGAAGGTCTTCGCCATGCAGGCCGGCCGCGAGATCCGCGTCATGGTCAAGCCGGACAAGATCGATGACATCCAGGCCCAGGTGATCGCCCGCGACATCGCCAAGCAGGTCGAGGAGGAGCTCACCTACCCCGGCCAGATCCGCGTCACCGTCGTCCGCGAGTCCCGCGCCACCGAATTCGCCCGCTAGCGTCGAACACGACGTCGATCGGATGGTCCGCGATGAAGTGGTGGCTCACCCGCGGCATGGCTGCTTGCGCAGCTTAGCCGGGCTCGCGAGCCGCCGTTGTCTCAGGACTTGAGCTGGGTGGCCAGCCGCAGCGCGAGAGCGACCGTCGTCAGGCTCGGGTTCGCCGCCGGGGAGACCGGGAAGACGGAGTTATCGCATGCGTAGAGGTTGTCGTAGGCCAGGAACTTGAGGTTCTGGTCCACCACGCCGCTGCCGTCCCCGGCCATCCGCAAGGTCCCGACCTCGTGCGCCACGCCGCCGATGGCGGCCACCTGCAACGCCAGGCTCGGGTCCTCGCCGAGCACCGGTTCGGCGTTGAAGGCGCTCAGCACCGTCTGGGCAAGCTCATCGGCCTCCGACAGCAGCGCCTGGCTGGGCGTGGCCGGTGCCATGTACAGATCTACCGGGTTGGCCGGGTTGCCGCCGTTGGTGGCCACGTAGTTGTCCGCAAGCAGCGGCGAGTAGTACTGGAAGACGATCTCGCACAGCATGTAGCCGTTGCGGATGTTCTCGTCCTGGGTCAGGTGATCGGGGTCGATGTACCGGCCCTGATTGAACTCGGCACCGAGTTCCAGCACGATGTCGAAGGCGTGCTGGTCAACCGTGGCCTGTGGGTGCTGCAGGACCAGCTTCGCGGAGTCCGTGGTGCTGGCATTGGGGTGGGCCGGGGGCACCACGAAATGCCGGTAGCGGATCATATGGTCAGTGATGCCCTTGCCGATCAGGCCATTCGGGTCGTTCAGGCCCGACTGCTGTGCGATTTTGGCCGATTCGATCGTCCCCGCGGACAGCACCACGGTCTTGGCCTGGTAGGTGCGCTGCTTCTGGGCCAGCAGGTCATAGCATTGAACCCCGGTCACCTGGGCCGGGTTGGCGGGGTTGGTGGTGACGGTCCACACAGCGTGGTTGAGGTTGATCGTCAGCGGATTCCGGCCGGTGGGGTTCAGGTTCGGCGGCTCGACGGCCAGCACATCCTCCAGCAGCAGGTCGGCGGAGGAGAAGATCCCAACCGGGATGGACCAGTTGGTGGCCCCCATGTATTGCACGCCGACGGGACCGTCCAGCACATTCCATCCAGGCATGAGGGTGCCGACGTAGGCCCGCGATGAGTTCTGGTACGCGCTGTCGGGCAGCTGGTCAGCGTTCATGGTGTGCAGGGCGTCGGTGTAGCCGCCCTGATTGAGCAGGTAATCCGACACGGCGGGGGGCCACGCGGCCAGCTGCCAGGGGCTCAGCTGGGGGACCAGGCTGCCCCAGAACAACGACCGGCCGCCCAGGTTGAACGCCTGCGCCCCCTGGTAGCCAGAGCCGTTGACGTTGGCGTAGTTGATCACCTGGAAGTTCTGCCACAGTGACCAGATCTGCTTCTGGAACTGGCCGATGAGTAGGCGGCGGGGCAGGTTGCCGACGTGGGTGGGAAACAGGTACGGCCCGGCCTCGAGCAGCAGCACGTTGGCACCGGCGTCGGCCAGGGCGCTGGCCAGCACCCCGCCGCCCATTCCGGAGCCGACCACGATGACGTCGTAGACGATGGTGCCGTCCAGGTTTCGGTTGACCAGCTGCTGGGCCACGACGCCGTTCTCGGTGACCAGGGCCGTGCTCGGCGGGAACGTCACCTGGGCGTCGGTGTAGGCCAGCTGCGAGTCAGCGGCCGGGGCAGCAGCGGTGAGGTTGTCGCCGTTCATCCAGCGCCCGGGCAGGATGACGAACTTGAACTCCAGGCCGCCGACGTAATCGCGTTCGTCCAAGACGAACTGCCAGACTCCGCCGGTGTACTCCCCGGCCCGGTCCGCCCATCCATCCGCCGCCGTACGCAGCACCACGACGTCCTCCGGGACGACCGTGTCGGTCACGAAGCTAATAGTGAACATCGGACCCTCCCATGCATGTCAACCTAATGGTGCCCGCCTCCGAAGATCAGCAATAGTCTTCCAGATTCCCGCAGCCGACGCATATGCACCCACGGCCAGGTCAGACATTGGCCCTTGCGAGGTTAAGCCTGAATACAGGCACCAGATGATTGCCAACGCGACAGAAAATGCCGTTCTGCGCGCCTGCAAATGAGGCGTTCCCCCATCACAGTCCATCTTCCATGGCTCCGCTTTGACCCCTAAAAGCACACTACGGAATATTTCAATCATCTTCCTCGTGCGTCACTTGTGTACCTAGCGTCGCCGTATTCACTGGTACGTGCCGGGAGTTCGGCACTGTCAACGCCGCGTCGGAGGCGAGAGCTTGATCGGCGCGATGCCGGGCGGCGTGAACCCGAAGACCTTCCCGTAGAACGCGATCTCCGCCTCCAGGCAGGCGATGACCGTCTCCGCCTTGCGGAAGCCGTGCGACTCGCCCTCGAACGCAAGGTAGGCGTGCGGAATGCCGTACGCCGCCAGGTCCGCGGCGATGGCCTCGGACTGGGCCGGCGGCACGATGGGGTCGTCGAGCCCCTGGAGCAGCAGCACCGGGCACGTCAGCGGCGAGACGTGCCCGACCGGCGCCCGCTCGATGTAGCGGGCCTCCGCCTCGGGCAGGGGGCCGATCAGCCCGTCCAGGTACCGGGACTCGAAGTCGTGGGTGTCCACGGCGAACGGCCGCAGGTCGGATACTCCGTAGTAGGACGTCGCCGCGGCGAACACCGCCTCGGAGACGCCGGTGAGCGCCGGGCCGCTTGTGACCGCGGCGAGGGCCGTCCAGCCGCCCGCCGAGCCGCCCCTGATGCCGAGCCGGGCGCGATCGGCCTCGCCGGAGGCGGCGAGCGCCAGCGCCCCGTTCATCGCGTCGGCCACGTCCACCACGCCCCACTCGCCGCGCAGCAGTTCCCGGTAGGCCCGGCCGTAGCCGGCGGAGCCGCCGTAGTTGACGTCGATGATCCCGATGCCCCGGCTGGTGAAGAAGGCCTTCTCCATGCTGAGCGACGGCACCGAGTTCGACGTCGGGCCGCCGTGCACGTGCACGATGAACGGTGGCAGCTCACCCGCTGGCGCCGTCACGTCGGGATTGGCGGGCGGGTAGACGAGGGCGTGCACCACGCGTCCGTTCCCCCCGCTGGAAAGCTGTACCGGGCGCGCGTCCGGCAGATAGGCAGGGTCGGGCGCCGCGACCGGCTGCCTCTTGAGGACCTCGAGCCGGCCGCCGGGGCTGGCGGTGTTGCCGACCCGGACGCGCAGCACGCTCCACGGGGTGCGCGGGCCGGCCGCAACCGCCGCGAGCGTGGTGCCGGAGACGGCGAGTTCCGCGCAGACGGTCCGGTAGCCGGGCAGGTCCACCTCGTCAAGCGAGCCCGTCGCCGGGTCGAGCACCGCCAGGTGCAGCTCACCCAGGCCGTGCAGCACCGCGAGCCGGCCGTCGGACAGCAGCTCGAACGGCCGCCCGCCCAGCTGCCAGAGCGGCCCGGCGAACTCCTCCTGCGCGGGGTGCAGCGGTCGCGGCGTCGCCCCGCCCAGGGCGGCGACCTCGTACACGTTCCACCAGCCGGACGCGTCGGAGATCGCGTACAGGCTCTCGTCGTTCCGCCAGCGCGGCGCGAGTACCGACTCCGACGGGCCGCCCAGGACCAGCGCCGACTCCGCGACCGTGACACCGCCGACGGCGGCCCCGACGCGCAGCTCGGTGCCGTCCCAGGGCATCCGGGGATGGTCCCAGTTGATCCACGCGAGCTTCGTTCCGTCCGGTGACGGGGTGGGGAACGCGAAGAACTGCGCCCCGCTGACCAGCGTCCTGATGGCCCCGACGGTGCCGTCCGCGGCGCTGCTGTCGGCGGCGGCGCTGTCGGCGGCGCTGCCGTCGAGCGGCACCGCGACGATCGCCCGCTTCACCCTCATGCCGCCGCCGACGTGGAAACCGGTCTCCGGCCGGCCGTCGTCCGGCCGGGACCGTCTCCCGCACGCACCAGATCTCCCGGTCGTCGGGGGAGAGGACCAGGTCCGCGAACCGGAGCCCGGCGCCTTCCGGCGTCAGCGGCACTGGCGTCTGGTCGGCTCCGCTGGCTGCGGACAGGCGGTAAAGCCGCTGGTCGGCGAAGTTCGCGAAGACGAGATCGAACCGGCCCGGCTCGGCCGACGGCACCGGCAGGTAGGACCTGCCGCCGTACTCGTGCACCCGGGTGCGCGCGTACCACGGGGCGGGCAGCAGCTCGCGCGGCTCGTGCGCCGGGCCGGCTGAGGCCATGATCGTCACCCGCCCGCCCTCGGCCGGGCGGCTCTCCTGCCACCACACCTCGTCGCCCACGATGGCGGGGAAGGCGACCGACACCGCTCCCCGGGCCACGTCCGCGGCGCTGATCGGCGACTTCCAGCTTCCATACGCAGCGATCTCAGTCATGCTCCTATCTGATATCACGAGCGGCACTCCCGGCGCGTATCCGCCCCTATCCTGGTCAGGTGGGAGAAGCACGTACCTACGAGATCCGCACCTACGGGTGCCAGATGAACGCGCACGATTCCGAGCGGGTCGCGGGCCTGCTCGAGGACGCGGGCTATGCCCGCGCGCCCGAGGGCGAGACCCCAGACCTGGTCGTGTTCAACACCTGCGCGGTCAGGGAGAACGCGGCGGACCGCCTCTTCGGCAACCTGGGCCACCTGCTCCCCGCCAAGAAGGCAAACCAGGGCATGCAAATCGCCGTCGGCGGCTGCCTGGCGCAGATGGAACGGGAGCGGATCACCAGGCGCGCCCCCTGGGTCGACGTGGTGTACGGCACGCACAACATCGGAGCGCTGCCGAAGCTGCTCGAGCGCGCGCGAGTGCGCCACGAGGCGCAGGTGGAGTTCGAGGAGACCCTCTCCACCTTCCCGTCGCTGCTGCCGGCCCGCCGCGGGTCCCCGTACTCCGCCTGGGTGTCCATCTCCGTCGGCTG
Organism: uncultured Actinomycetota bacterium; assembly: GCA_963844925.1. Taxonomy (GTDB): domain Bacteria; phylum Actinomycetota; class Actinomycetes; order Streptosporangiales; family Streptosporangiaceae; genus Trebonia. Next base: position 129,432 of record CAWJQG010000009.1, read on the forward strand.
CAACAACACGTGCACCTTCTGCATCGTCCCGTCGCTGCGCGGAACCGAGCGCGACCGCCGCCCCGGTGACATCCTGGAGGAGATCGGCCAGCTGGTCGACGACGGCGTCATCGAGGTCACGCTGCTCGGCCAGAACGTGAACTCCTACGGGGCCGAGTTCGGCGACAAGCTGGCGTTCGGCAAGCTGCTGCGCGCCTGCGGCCAGATCGATGGCCTGGAACGGGTCCGCTTCACCTCCCCGCACCCGCGCGATTTCACCGACGACGTGATCGCCGCGATGGCGGAAACCCCCAACGTGATGCCCAGCCTGCACATGCCGCTGCAGTCCGGCTCGGACGCGATCCTGCGGGCGATGCGCCGCGCCTACCGCCGCGACCGCTACCTGTCGATCCTGGAGAACGTCCGCGCGCACCTGCCGCACGCGGCGATCACCACCGACATCATCGTCGGCTTCCCCGGCGAGACCGAAGCCGACTTCGCCGACACCCTGGACGTCGTGCGGCAGGCCAGGTTCGCGTCCGCCTTCACCTTCCAGTACTCGATCCGCGCGGGGACGCCCGCCGCGACCATGGACGGCCAGGTGCCGCGCGACGTGGTGCAGGAGCGGTACGAGCGGCTCGTCGCGCTCATCGAGGAGATCGCGACCGAAGAGAACGAGAAGCAGGACGGCAGCGTGGTCGAGGTCCTCGTCGCCGAGGGAGAGGGCCGCAAGGACGCCGCCACGCACCGCATGTCCGGCCGGGCGCGGGATAACCGCCTCGTCCACTTCGCCGCCTCCGCTTCCCCGGCCGACGGGTCGGACGCGTCCGACCCGCCCCCGAGGCCCGGCGACATCGTCACCACCCGCGTCACCCACGCCGCGCCGCACCATCTCATCGCCGACGGCGCTCCGCTCCAGGTCCGCCGCACCCGGGCTGGCGACGCCTGGGAGCTCCGCCGGTCCGCCGCCGCGGCCGCGGCGCCAGCGCCCGCTGCGGCGGCCACGACGCCGGCCCCGGTCCTGCTCGGCATGCCCGCCCGCCGCGGGTAGCCGTCGACCGCCGCCCATGCTGATCGCGATCGTCGGCGCCACCGCGGCCGGCAAGTCCGACCTGGCGGTCGACCTCGCCCTCGCCCTCGGCGGCGAGGTCATCAACGCCGACTCGATGCAGCTCTACCGGGGCATGGACATCGGCACCGCCAAGCTGACCATGGCCGAGCGCTGCGGCATCCCGCACCACCTGCTCGACGTCTGGGACGTCACCAGGACCGCGAGCGTCGCCGAGTACCAGGTGCTCGCGGGCCACGTCATCGACGATATCGAGGCCCGCGGAGAGGTTCCCGTGCTGGTCGGCGGCTCCGGCCTCTACATCAGGGCGGCCCTCGGGGACCTGGAGTTCCCCGGCACGGACGAGGGGATCAGGAGCCGGCTCGAAGGCGAGCTCGCCGCGCACGGCCCGGTGTTCCTGCACCGGCGCCTGCAGGCGGCCGACCCCGCCGCGGCGGCGGCGATCCTGCCCTCCAACGGCCGCCGGATCGTCCGCGCCCTTGAGGTGATCGAGCTATCGGGCCGCCCGTTCAGCGCCACGCTGCCCGGCTACGACGCGGGCCGGCCCGCCGTCCAGGTCGGGCTCGGCATCGACCGGCCGGAATTGGACCGGCGCATCGAGGCGCGGGTTGACCGCATGTGGGCGGCCGGGTTCGAGGCCGAGGTGCGAGGCCTGGCCGCCCGGGGCCTTCGCGCGGGCAGGACCGCCTCCCGCGCGCTCGGCTACCAGCAGATGCTCCGTGCTCTCGACGGCGAATGGACCCAGGACCAGGCACGCGACGAGACGGTCCGCTCGACGCGCCGCTTCGCGCGCCGCCAGGAATCCTGGTTCAGAAGAGACCCGCGCGTCACCTGGCTCGCCCCCGGCGCGGACCTGACCACCCGAGCACTGGCCCTCTTCAAGTCATCCCGAACGGACCCGTGACTCCGCGCGTCCCCATCGAGGGTCTCGGCCGATGTGCCGGAATGTCGCGCGTCGGCGCACCACGACATTCCAGATATTCAGGATTTGCGCGGCTCGCTTGGCTACGCTCCGTGTTTGCCTCGCAGGTAAACACTCGTCGCTTTAAGTAATTTTCGTACGTTTTGCATTGCTCTGGCTACTGTAAGCCGGCTAGTCATTTCGGGTAGTTAGTCGCTTTCCGTGACTTCCGTTGTCAGGGGAGCGGGCGGCAGGCAGCAGGGACGTGGCGCTCGGCGTTCCGTTGGCCTGCGGCGATCTGCGGGCTGATTGACGGATCAGTAGCTCTCCTGGGTCATGTGTCGCTAAAAGTGACATTTCGTTGTTTACCGGCTGTAACTCTTGGTGCAAGCGATTCGTCACTTGTAGGGCCGGGCGAGAGGTCTCCCCCTCATGGCTGCGTAGCCGGGCGTGGAACGACGTAAGGGAATTCTTGAGCGCAGGCATTAGGCGCAGCGACAGCAGCGAGTTCGGCCTGTTCAATCGCGGCCGCCCAGCAGGACGGCGAGAACGGCCCGCACGCACGAGGTCGGCGGCCCCGCCGAGCCCTGCAACCGGCGGCATTCGGGCCTGCGCCGCAGGCCGGCCCGCAAGCGGGTCGGCAAGCTTCGTCCCCGCCGCGGTGGTAGCCGCAACGCTCGCGGCCGGGGCGGCCGCCTACAGCCTGGCCGGCGGCAGCGGTCCGCACGCCGTCCAGCTCGCGGATGTCGCGCAGCCGGTCGGCCTGAGCGGGTCGGCGCACGTCGGCACCGGCACCACCGGCCGCGCCGAGGCCGCCGCGTCGGCCGTGACCCGGGTCGCCAAGACGGCGGGCGGCAGTATCGCCCGCCCGTCCGCCAGGCCGCGGGACGGCAGGCGGCCGCTGGCCGCCGCGAAGTCGCCGGCGACGCCCACGACAGCAGGGACGTCCAAGGCGGCCGCCGTGACCCCGACCGTGATCCACACCCATAGCGCGGCCCCGACCGCGAGCTCGTCATCAACGGCCGCCGCGACGACGCTGAGCTGCAACGTGTCAAGCGGCATGCTCCCGGAGAACGTCACCGCCATCGTCAGCTTCCTGCTCGCCCACGGCTACAGCGACAACGCGGCGGCCGGCATCGCGGGCAACATGTACCAGGAGTCCAAGGGCAACCCGGAGTCCGAGGGCGACGGCGGCGGCGGCCTGATCGGCTTCACCCCGCTGCCGGGCGGCTACGTGACCGGCGACGTGGCGGCCGACCTGCAGACGCAGCTCTCCGCGGTGCTGACCTACAACCAGCAGTGGGCGTCCTACCTGCCCGCGCTCAACGCGGCCGCTACCCCGGCGGACGCGGCGGACATCTACGTCACCGACTTCGAGCGGGCGGGCCTCCCTGCCGCCGGCACCCGCGAGGCCTCCGCCGAGGCAGTCGCCAGCGCCTGCGGCATCTAGGCCCTGCCTCCCGGCATATTCATGATCCGCGAAGCAATTAAGATCGACGTATACCTATAAGCCGATCCAACTCCAGTTGCTCATGGTGTCAGCGTGAATTCAAACGCATCAGGATTCTCTTGAGGTGCGCGAATTACCTCGCCCGGCTAACCCGTCCGCCTCGTCATCACTTAGAGTAATCATTTAAGAACTATTTGTGATTTTTTTGCTGGCAAAGTCTGGGTATTTCGCGCGCTTCCCGTTACTATCGAGAGCGAGGGACCGGCCGATAGAAGTTCTGGACGCAAAGGCCGCGCCTAGATCTACTACGTAAAGTGACTTCGTGCGGACTCGGAGTAGTTAATGACCGACGTGATTCGCCCGGCGAACGGCCAGACGGCTGGTGCGCAGTCCGCGCGAAATGCTTGGCAGGACCCTCAGAGCACGGCCGGATATGACGCCGCGATAGGGGAAAGAAACCTAGTGGTGCCTGAATCCGGAGAAGGCAGCGCCTGGCCGAAGAGGCCCGGCGCGGTAAGTCCGGCGGGCTGGTTCCTGTCGGCCGACGGGGAAGCGGCCCCCCCGTTTCGGCACGGTATGGAGCCAGCCCGCTCGGATGACCCGTACGAAGCGTCGGGCGCGGATGACGATGACGCGAATGACGACGACCAGGATGGTGCCTGGTACCAGGACCCGCAGCCGACCTCGCTGCAACAGATAAGCGCGGTTTGGCCATGGTCGTTCCAGCATGGGTCGCGGCAAATTCCCGTGGTTGGTCCGACCGAGGCATTGCGCGGACGGCCCGGTGGCCCCGGAATGGCCGTGCCGCAGGGCGCGGTCCCTGGGTTGCTCGACCCGCAGCAGCGTTCCGGCTGGCAGCTGGCCCAGCAAGTCTGGCAGGAGTCCGGGGTGGCCTGGGAACCTCCCGGCACCGAACCCCACGGGGCCGAGTTTCTCGGCACCGACGTTGCCCAGACTGAACCGGCCGACCTCCAGCCTGCGGATACGGAATCCGCCCGCGCTGGTTCGACGAACGCCGATCCTGGCCTGCCAACTCCGAACTTGCCGACCTTGAGCCTGCGGATTTGGAATCCGACGACGCGTGGTTCGACGACGAGCCTGCCGAGTCCGAGCCACGTCTGACTCCGAGCTCGTCGACTCCGAGCCTGCCGTGACTGAGTCCGTCGGCAGCTGGTTCGACGGCCCCGGGCCCGCCGACCCATGGTTCGCCGTCAGGCGATCCGTGGGGGAGAGGCCGACGGTCGTCGAGTTCAGGGGCCCCTTTTTCGCCGATTCTGGCGTCGCCCCGATGGAGTCCGAGTTCCAGTCCACCGCGATCCCCCGGCAGCCCACGTTCACGCCCGCCGATAATTCTCGGTTGGGGGAGGACCCGGAACGTCAGGACCGTATTCGATTCGGGTCAGACCGGGCAGCACGCTCCCGGCGGCCTGGCCCGGGCTGGAACGAGTACCCGGCGAGCGGGTTCCCCGGGCAGGCCTGGCCGGTAGACAGCGGACAGGTGCCGGTTGGCGCGCCGGTCATGGTCGGCGCGCAGGCACCCGGTCCCGTCGGCACGGCCGGATTCACCGGCGCGGCAGTGCCCCCGCGCGCGGGCGGTGCGCCGCCGCTTGGCGAGCCAGATGAGCTGTTCCGGGCCTGGCAGGGGTCCGTCAGGGAGGCGGCGGCGCCGCGTCGGCCGCGGCCGCGGTCCCGGCCGGGCACCTCGCCGCGCCGTCGGCGCGCCTTGCAGGTGGCGACGATCGGCGTGCCAGCCGCGGTCATCGTCACCGTGGGGGCCGGCGCGCTGATGATGCTGACCGGCAAGGCCAACGAAATGCTCGCCCCCCGCCCGGACACCGGCGCGGTGTCCCCGGCTGCCCACGCCAGCATCCGCCCGTTGGTGAAAGCCGCAACGCCCGCCTTCGCCGGCGCGACCCTGGCCGGGTACCCAGGCCAGCGCGGCGCGGTGACCGTCGCCTCGATGCAGCTGGCCGGCGGCGTCGCCTTGGCCGTCGGCGCCGCGGATGGCCATCCGGCGATCTGGCGCCGGGCCGCGAGCGGCACGTGGACGCTGGAATCGGCGGCCGCCCTAGGCGCGGTCGCCGGCCAGGCGAGCCTGGCCTCGGCGGCGCACGGCCACGCGGGCTGGATCGCCGTCGGCACCGCCTCCAACGGCGGGACGACGCAGCCGGTGGTCTTCGCCTCCGCCGACGGCGTGACCTGGCAGCCGGTTGGCGCCGTCGAAGCGCTCGCCGGGAAGGGCACCGAGTTCCTCGGCATTGCGGCGGGCCACGGCGGTTACGTGGCCGTTGGCCGGAAGATGGCCGGCGACAGGGTAGTCGCGGTCCTGTGGTACTCCGCTGACCTGCACAGCTGGACCATGGACAGCAACGGCGGCTTGGACGGTCGGATCGCGTCGTCCACCGTTAACGCCGTTGCCGCGACGACGAGCGGTTTCGTCGCCGTCGGCTGGCACGGCACAGGCCAGGCCATCTGGACCTCGCCGGACGGCAAGCACTGGCACCTGATCGGCGTGAACCTGCCGGCCGGCACGCACAGCGCAACGCTCAGCGCCGTCGCGGCAAGCGGTACCCGCGTGGTCGCGGCCGGCTACGCGAAAACCCGGGCCGGAGGCATCCCCGTGGTCGTGGTCTCCGTCGACGGCGGCGCCCAGTGGCGCCAGATCGTGCTCTCCGCCTCGGACGGACTCGGGCTGATCAACGCGCTGACGGTGACGCCCAACGGGTTCACCGCCGCCGGCCTGGCGGGCAAGAGCGGGTCGGTGCGCACCGTCACCTGGACGTCGCGGGACGGGCTGACCTGGTCGAGGCCGACCTGGACGCCCGACAGCGAGATCACCGCGCTGGCCGCCGTAGGCACCGATGTCATCGGCACCTCCGAGTCGGGGCGGAGTTCCCGCCGTCGTGACCCTCCCGGCTCCCTGACCTTCTCCCCGAGCCTCGCCCCTCCCGGCGAACCGGGTAGCGGCTCTTCCCTAGCTTCCTATCAGTTCTGACCACTTTTCCATCTCTCTATCAGTTCTGACCACTTTTCTGCCCGATTTGTCCGAAATGTGGCGCATAAACTGATAGGAAGCCGGATTTGGCCGCCACAGCTGACACGAAGCGAGTGCATTTTCGCCGATCAGGCGCGCGGGACGCAGTTGATGGAGGCGTCGAGGATCTCGGCGATGTGCGCGGTCCGCATCGTCACGCCCTGGGTCGCCAGCGCCGCCGAGATCTGCAGCGTGCAGCCGGGGTTGGCGGAGATGAGGAGGGACGCGTCCGAGGCGATGACCGAGTCGGCCTTCCGCGTCCCGAGGGCGGCAGCAGCTTCCGGTTGCAGCAGGTTGTAGACGCCAGCCGACCCGCAGCAGACCCCGGCGTCGCGCAGTTCGACCAGGTCGAGCTCGGGGATCGCGCGCAGCAGGGAGCGCGGCGCGGCCGTGATCCGCTGCGCGTGCCCGAGATGGCACGCGTCATGGTAGGCCGCCCGCACCGGGACCGGGCGCCGCACCGCGACCGGTCCCAGCTCGTCCAGGAACTCCGAGAAGTCGCGGACCTTGGCCGACAGCAACGCCGCCCGGGCTGACCAGGAAGCCGACTCCAGCTGCCCGGGCAGCGCGGGCGAGGCCCCGGCCGCCGCCGCCTCCTGCTCGCCGCCCTCCTCCGCCAGTTGTCCGAACAGCCGCTCGTACTCCTTCATCGCCGACCCGCACCCGGCCGAGTTCACGACGATCACGTCCACGCCGGCCGCCTCGAAGGTCGAGATGGTCTGCGTCGCGAATCGCACCGCCTCGGCTGCCCGGCCGGAGTGCAGCGACAGCGCCCCGCAGCAGCCCTGGTCGCGCGGGATGATCACGTCGCACCCCTCGGCCGCCAGGACCCGCGCGGTAGCCGCGTTGACCCCGGGGTAGAACACCGACTGCACGCACCCGGTCAGCATCCCGACCACCGCGCGCCGGATGCCGAGGGCCGGCACCCGCTCCGGGAACCGCCCCGGCGGCAGCGGGCGGGACGGGGGCGCGAGCCGCAGCGCCTGCTCGGCCGCGGGGGAGATCTTGCCCAGCAGACCGCTCCGGGCGAGCAGGCGGTCCGCCCCGGTCCGCTGCGCGAGCCGCAGCGGCGCGATCGCCACCCGCAGCCGGCGCGGATAGGGAAACAGCGCGAAGATCGCCGCCCGCGTCACCCGGTCCGCCAGCGACCGCGGCGCGGTCGGCGCGCCAGCGACTGCAACCGCGGAGCCGCCAGCCAGCGGGTTGACCCCGGCCTCGGTCCACTCCCTGGCCGCCTCGATGATCTGGTCGTACTGCACCCCGGAGGGGCAGGCGGTCATGCACGCCATGCAGCCGAGGCACCGGTCGAAGTGGTCGGCCGTCGCCGGGGTCAGCGGCGCCCCGTCGAGCAGTTGGCCCACCAGGTGGATGCGCCCGCGCGGGGAGTCCATCTCCTCGCCCCACAGCTGATACGTAGGACAGGCGGGCAGGCAAAAGCCGCAATGCACACAATCTTTCACCGCCGAACGGACGCGTTGCTCCGCCTCGTCAGGCCCATGATTCGCCGGCGGTGGCCACGTTGCCTCGTCGCTCATCGAGATCCCTCACATCGCTTCGGGGAAACGGCCGGGCGCCATCCGGTGCCCAGGATCGAACTGGTCCTTGACCGCCCGCATCAGGGCGAGCGCGGGAACGCCGCCCGTCATCCCGCCGCTAACGGCAATTGCCTCGCGGACCGGCCCCGGTGCCGCCAGCACGACAACCCCGCCCCGCTCACCCGCGAGCCCAGACCGCAGCGCCCGCACGAATCGAGCTGTGTTTATTCCCGTCGTTCCGCCCGGAGCGCCCGGGCCGAGTTGGAGGTAGAGCACGCCCGCGCCGGCCGAGCCGTTGACGACCGGGGACACGCCGGCGTCGCGCGCCGCCGCGTCGATGGCGTCAAGCACCCTCGGCAGCGCCGACACCCAGAACGAGACGCGGACCAGAGTCCCGCCGTCGGCCTGCGGCGCGCCGCGCCACCAGGACGGCGGGTCCAGCGACGTCTCGGCCGGGCCGAGCAGCCCCGCCATCCGCATCGCGCGGGCCGCGACCCCGTCCGCCGACCCCTCGATGAGCACGCCGATCCGGATCGGCCCGCCCGGCTCCGGCAGGCTCAGCTCCACCGCGGACGCGACAAGCGGCGAGTTCGCCGCGGCCGCCACTGCATCGCACGCCACGCCGGTTGCCACGTACTCAGCGGTTACGTAGGCCTCCGCGGCGGGCAGCGGGTGCAGCCGGAACGTCGCCTCGGTTATCAGCGCCAGCGTCCCCGCCGACCCGGCGAGCAGCTTGCCCAGGTCGTACCCGGCGACGTTCTTGACCACCTTCCCGCCCGACCTGGCCACCGTGCCGTCCGCCCGCACGATCGTGATGCCGATCAGCAGGTCGCGCGGCGTCCCGTAGCGCAGCCGCCGGGGCCCCGCAAGCCCGGTCGCGACCACCCCGCCGACAGTCGCCTCGTCCGGCACGTCGAGCGCAATCTCCTGCCGGTCCGGTGCGAGCGCCGCCGCGACGTCGCCCATCCGCGCCCCGGCCTGGATGCGCGCCACCAGGTCCCCCGCCGAATGCTCGACCACCGCGTCCATCCGCGACATGTCGATCAGCAGATCACACCGGGTCGGCGGCGCCCCCCAGCCAAGCCGGCTTCCCGCCCCGCGCACCACAACCGCGAGCTCATGCTCCGCCGCCACCCGCATCACGGCCGCCGCCTCGTCCGTAGACCCCGGCGCGACAACGAACGCGGGCACGATCCCGCCGCCGCCCCCGCCAGCCTCGATACCCGCACGCGTCTCGCTGCAGGCCGCCGCAAGCGACTTCCGGACCATTGACAGGTCACCCGATGGCATTAGAAGATCTCCAAGCCGGGGGGCACGGCGGGGCGCGGACCGCGGTGGTGACCGGGGACCTCTCCGCACAGCCGCGGGGTCGGGAAGATCTTGCCCGGATTGCAGCGGGACGCCGGGTCGAAGGCGCAGCGGACCAGCTGCATAGTGTCAAGGTCGGCCGCGCTGAACATTTTCGGCATATATCGGGATTTATCCACTCCCACGCCGTGCTCCCCCGTGATCGAACCGCCGTAAGCGATGCAGGTGTCGAGGATCGCGCCGGAGAGCACCTCCGCCGCCTCCGTCTCACCGGGATCGGCGTCGTTGTAGAGGACCAGCGGGTGCAGGTTCCCGTCACCGGCGTGGAAGACGTTGGCCACCCGGATGCCGGCCTCGGCCGAGAGCGCCGAGATCCGGGCGAGGACGTCGCCAAGCGCCGTCCGGGGCACCACCCCGTCCTGCACGATGTAGGCGGGGGAGAGCCGCCCGACCGCGGCGAACGCCGACTTGCGCCCGGCCCAGATGCCGGCCCGCTGCACCGGGTCGTCGGCCGCGCGGATCTCCCGCGCGCCCGCCTGCTCGCAGCGGGCGCGGACGGTGGCGAGCTCCGCCTCGACCTCGGCGGCGGGACCGTCGAGCTCCACCAGCAGCACCGCGGCGGCGCCCTCGGGATACCCGCAGTGCACCGCCGCCTCGGCCGCCTCGATCGACAGGGCGTCCATCATCTCGATCGCGGCGGGCACGATCCCGGCGCCGATGATGTCGGTGACCGCGCGCCCGCCCGCCTCCAGCGAGTCGTAGGCGGCCAGCACCAGGTGGACCGCCTCGGGAGCGGGGCTGAGCTTGACGACGATCTTGGTGACGATGCCGAGCGTGCCCTCCGAGCCGGTGAACGCGCCGAGCAGGTCGTACCCGTTGCCGACGCCAGTGCCGTCGCCGAGCCAGGCGAGCTCGCCGGCCGGGGTGACGATCTCGAGGCCGAGCACGTGGTTAACGGTGAACCCGTGCTTGAGGCAGTGGGCGCCGCCGGAGTTCTCGGCGACGTTCCCGCCCACGGAGCAGACGACCTGGCTGGACGGGTCCGGCGCGTAGTACAGGCCGAACGGCTGCACCGCCTCCGTCACCGACAGGTTGGTGACGCCGGGCTCCACGATCGCCCGCCGGGCAACCGGGTCGATCTCGAGGATGCGGCGCATCCGCGACATGACGATCAGCACGCCCTCGGAGTGCGGGACGGCGCCGCCGGACAGGCCGGTGCCGCTGCCGCGCGCCACGAAGATCACGCCGGCCTCCGCGCAGGCGCGCACCACGGCCGTCACCTGATCCGCGGACTCGGGCAGCACGACAAGCGCCGGGGTGGCGCGATGCGACGTCAGCCCGTCGCACTCGTAGGTGCGCAGCTCAAGCGGATCGGTGAGGACGTTGGCGGTACCGCAGATCGCGCGCATCCGGGGAGCGAGTTCCGCGGCGCGCCTGGTCGCGGCAGCTGCCACGGTCGACCCGACTGACGGAGCCGACCCGAGTGACTCGGCCATCGATCGCCTCCTTCCTACGGCCGGACCAGCGGCTTCATGGCTCTAAGGCATGCGCTCGTACGCCGGAAGCGTGAGGAACTCCGCGAACGAGTCCGCGAGCGCCACTTCGGTGAACAGCGCGACCGCCTGCCCGTACCTGGCCGCGTCGAAGCCGCCGGAGGCGAGCTCGCTGATCTTCACGAGCTCCTCATCGATCATGCGCTCCACGACGTCCTTTGTCACCAGCGGGCCGTCGTCGAGGATGACGTCGTTGTGGATCCACTGCCAGATCTGCGACCGTGATATCTCCGCGGTCGCCGCGTCCTCCATCAGGTTGAAGATCGCGACCGCGCCGGTGCCGCCGAGCCAGGCGGCCAGGTACTGCAGGGCGACGGAGATGTTGTTCCGCAGCCCTGCCTCGGTGACGCCGCCGGGGGTCTTGGCCAGCGCGAGCAGGTCGGCCGAGGTGACGGAGACCTCGGGACGCTGCCGGCCGACCTGGTTGGGTTTGGCGCCAAGCACCCCGTCGAACACCTCCCGGCAGATCGGCACCAGGTCAGGGTGCGCCACCCAGGAGCCGTCGAACCCGTCGCCGGCCTCGCGGGTCTTGTCCTCGCGGACCTTGGCGAGCGCGATCTCGTTGACCGCCGGGTCGCGCCGGGACGGGATGAAAGCCGCCATGCCGCCCATCGCGAAGGCGCCGCGCTTGTGGCAGGTCTGCACGAGCAGATCGGTGTAGGCGCGCATGGCCGGGGCGGTCATCGTCACCGCGTTCCGCTCGGGCAGCACGAAGTCGCGGCCCCTGGTGCGGAACTTCTTGATCAGGGAGAACAGGTAGTCCCAGCGGCCGGCGTTGAGGCCGGCGCCGTGCTCGCGCAGCTCATACAGGATCTCGTCCATCTCGAACGCGGCCGGGATCGTCTCGATCAGCACGGTGGCCCTGATCGTGCCGCGCGGGATGGAGAGAAAGTCCTGGGCGATGTTGAACGCGTCGTTCCACATCCGCGCCTCGAGGTGGGACTCGATCTTCGCCAGGTAGAAGTACGGGCCCTTGCCCTTGTCCAGCTGGCGCTGCGCGGACGCGGCCATGTATAGGGCGAAGTCGGTGAGGCTGCCGGACGCCCGCCGCCCGTCGATCAGGATGTGCTTCTCGTCCAGGTGCCAGCCGCGCGGCCTGACCACGATGGTGGCGAGGGTGTCGTCGGGGTTGAGCGTGTAGCTCTTCCCCTCCTCGGAGGCGAAGTCGATCGTCCGGTCGAGGGCGTCCTTGAGGTTGAGCTGGCCCTCGATCATGTTCTCCCAGAGGGGAGTGTTGGCGTCCTCGAAGTCGGCCAGCCAGACGTTGGCCCCCGAGTTAAGCGCGTTGATCGTCATTTTGCGGTCGGTCGGCCCGGTGATCTCGACCCGCCGGTCGACTAGTCCGGGCGCGGGCGGCGCGACCCGCCATGAGGTGTCCTCGCGGATGCGCGCGGTCTCCGGCAGGAAGTCGAGCATCGCCCCGGCGCTCAGCTCCGCCTGACGGCGGCGGCGCGCGGCGAGCAGCTCGGCCCGCCGGTCGCCCAGCGCGTCGTCGAGCTGAACAAGCAACTCCAGCGCCTTGGGGGACAGGATCTCGACATACCGCTCACCGGCTGGCCCGGTGATCTCCACGCGCTCGGCCATCAGTACAGCTCCTCCCAGGTACGGCTGTCATCCTAGGCTGCCGCCGCACGTCGGCCTAGGGGCAGGTGCCGTGCGCCGGGATGCGGCGGGATGCGGTGCCCGGGGGCGGTCGGCCGGTAATTACCGTGGGAAAGCCGCGCTTAGTCGCGGTGCGAGTCAAAATGACGCTTGTGGTAGGCTTAATAGTCCTGCCCACGGCACGCGGTGCTTCCTAAAACAAGTACTTCCTCAGGCATAACACTGCTTCTGAAGACACAAAAGAACCCGGCATGTGCCGGATCGTCGGGAGTATACCAAGCATTATGGCAATGCGTCAAACGGATTCCGAGTCGCCGGTTGCGGAAAGCACTGTGGAAAGCACTGTGGAAAGCACTGTGGAAAGCACTGTGGAAAGCCCTGCGACAGATCCCATGGAGGACCCCGCAGAAAGCTCCACGGAAAACCTTGCGAAAGGCGAGGAGAACGAGGAAAACGCGAACGTCACTGGGTACGCAGCCGCCCTGCGCACCGAGCAGGAGTACGTGACGATACTCTACGGCCTGCTCGATAAGGCACGAGAGCGCAGCGAGCAGGAATTGACCTCGGTCCGTGCCCGCGGCGGCTTCGGCGGCACCCATCAGGCCAGGCTGGAGCGCGACGTGTCGGCCGCCGAGCACGAAAGGCGCCTCGCCCAGCTCAATCTCACCGAGCGCGGCCTATGCTTCGGGCGTTTCGACGACGAGAATCGGCTAACTCTTTACATCGGCAGGATCGGCCTGCGCGACGACGACTACGAACTGAAGCTCATCGACTGGCGCGCCCCCGCCGCCAGGCCCTTCTACGCGGCCACGCCGCGCAATCCAATCGGGCTGATCCGTCGACGTCACATCTACACCCGGCTGCGCAAGGTCACCGGCGTGGACGACGAGGTCTTCGACCTCGACCGGCTCTCCGACAGCGACCGGGCGACCCTGTCCGGCGAGGCCGCGCTGATCGCCGCGGTCAGCGCCGCGCGGACCGGCCGGATGGCCGACGTGGTGGCCACCATCCAGGCCGAGCAGGACCGGGTGGTCCGGTCCGAGCTGGCCGGCGTCCTCGTCGTGCAGGGCGGCCCGGGCACCGGCAAGACCGTCGCCGCGCTGCACCGCGCCGCCTATCTGCTCTACACGCACCGCCGCACGCTCGACCGCCGGGGCGTCCTGGTCATCGGCCCGAACGCGACGTTCCTGCGCTACATCAGCCAGGTGCTCCCGTCGCTCGGCGAGACCGACGTCGTGCTGCACACGCTGGGCGACCTGTTCCCCGGCGTGCACGCGACCGACACCCGCGACCCGGCCGCCGTCGTCAAGGGCGACGAGCGGATGGTGCGGGTGCTGCAGCAGGCGGTGCGCGACCGGCAGCAGGCGCCCGGCCGCGACCTGCTGGTCGACGCCGACCGGGTGCAGATCCCGCTGCGCCGCGACGCGATCCTGCGCGCCCGCGATCGTGCCCGATCCACCCGCCGGCCGCACAACATCGCGCGCAAGCTATTCATCACCGAGCTCCTCAACGAGCTCGCGCGCGCGGAGGCGAGGGTGCTCGGGGGCCCGTTCGACGACGAGGACCTGCCCTACGCCCGCGAGCGGCTGTGGGCCGAGCCAGGGGTGCGCGAGGCCCTCGACTCGCTCTGGCCGATGCTGACTCCGGAGCAGCTGGTCTCCGATTTGCTGGGGTCATCCCAGGCGATCAGGTCCGCCGCCGGCTCGCATCTTTCGGCGGAGGAACGGAACGTGCTTGCACGTCCGTCCCACCCGTCTCGCTGGACCGTGGCGGACGCCCCGCTGCTCGATGAGGCGGCCGAACTGCTCGGAGTCGACGACTCGCCGGCCAAGGCGGCGCGCCGCGAGATGGAGCGCGCCCAGCGCCTTGAGGCGCAATACGCCCAAGACGTGCTCGACGTCACCGGCCTCGCCGATCTCGGCATGGTGGACGCCGAGACCCTGGCCGCCTGGAACCGCGACAACGGCCCGGCGCTGTCAACGGCGGAGCGCGCTGCCGCCGACCGTTCCTGGGCCTACGGCCACGTGATCATCGACGAGGCCCAGGAGCTCTCCGCGATGGCCTGGCGGATGGTACTCCGCCGCAACCCGTCCCGCTCGATGACCGTGGTCGGCGACGTCGCCCAGACCGGATCCCCGGCCGGCGCCCGCTCCTGGAAAGAGATGCTGACCCCGCTGGTCGGCACCCGCTGGCGCGAGGAACGCCTCACGGTCAATTACCGCACCCCGGCGGAGATCATGACGGCAGCGGCCGACGTCCTAGCCTCAGTGGCCCCGGCCGAGTGCCCCCCAGACTCGGTCCGCTCCGAAGGCGTCGCGCCGCACGCGGTCCAAGTCCCCGCCGACTCGGACTTCGCGGCGTCCGTTGCCCGGGTCGCCCGCGCGGACCTGGCCGAACTGGGCGGCCCCGACGGCGGCCGCCTGGCGGTGATCGCCCCCGACGCCCGCGTCGCCGAAGTCGCGGCCGCCCTCCCCGAGGCGATTACCGGCGACCGCCCGGAATCCCTCGACGCGGCGGCCACGCTGCTCACGGTCTCGCAAGCCAAGGGCCTGGAGTTCGACCGCGTCGTCCTGGCCGACCCGTCCGGCGTCATCGCCCAGTCTCCCAACGGCGGCCACGACCTCTACGTAGCCATCACCCGCGCCACCCACCGCCTAACCGTCGTCCACGAAGGCCCCCTCCCCGCGTCACTCGGATCACTGGCCCCCGCCGCTCCCTGACCCGGCTCCCCTCCCTAACCCGCCGCCGGACCGTTGTCCACGAAGGCCCCTTCCCCGCCCACTCCCTGACCCCCGGCCGGCTAACCCAGCCCGGTCCCGCGGAAGCCACCTGACCGTTGTCCACGAAGGACCCTCCCCGCCCCCTCCAGTCGCTGACCCCGCCGCTAATCCAGCCCGGTCGACGGGAGTCGTAGCTGCGGCGAAGTTTTTGCATTCTGACCGGCGATAACGGCTGCCCCGACGTCAAGAGGCTCCATTCGTCTTAAAGATCATGGCAACTCAATTCCTGACGGAAGTTTTGCACGCATGGCGCGCAATGCTCCTTGGCTAAGCGTACTCATGTTGCACCGGCGCGCTGGCGTGACATCGGATAACGTCAGCGCGGGCAACCTATCGTCATGATCGCGAAGATTTTATTTACGGCGAAGGATCCGAATCTTATAAGTGCACCGATCCTTCGTGATCACGTCCCCACTCTTGATCGCACCCAGATAACAGCAACAAGCGGGTGAACCAGGACGCCCCCGCCAGGCGATGCCGATGCGAATCGCATTAGTGCTAGGAGTTATGCCGCTGTCCGCGGCATAACTCCCAGCACCTAACCGTCCAAACGAGATAACAGCAAGAAGTGTGAGGGACGGGCACGGGCACGAGAAGGGGGACGGGGCCGGATAGGGTTTCAGGGTGCACGAAGTACTGCGCGTGATCGAGGAACGGGCGCGGTCGGGCAGCCGGCCGGGCCACCGCAGCGACGGCCTGCGGGTAGCGCTCTCCATCGAGGGCGGCGGCATGCGCGGCACCGTCTCGGCCGGCATGGCGCTGGCGCTGCACGAGCGCGGGCTGGTGTCCGCCTTCGATGCGGTCTACGGTTCGTCGGCCGGGGCGATCAGCGGCGCCTGGCTGCTCAGCTCCACGCCCGAGGGGCTGCGCGGCTGGGCCGACCCTGAATACGCAAGGTCGCTGATCCGCTGGTCCGCGATGCTGCGCCGACGGCCCAACCGACGGCCCGTGGTGGACATCGAGACGCTGGTCGAGGTGGTGTACCAGACGGAATTCCCGATGGACTTCGCCTCGGTCCTCGCCAGCCCGGTCGAGTACCACCCGCTGGCGACCGACGCCGCGACCGGTGAGTCGACCGACCTGCACCCGCTGATCGCCGATGAGGCCGAGCTTCGTCTGGCGTTGCGCGCCAGCGCCTCGCTCCCGTTCCTGGCCGGCCCGCCGATCGAGCTGCGCGACCGTCGTTTCTTCGACGCAGGCGTGGCCGAGTCGATCCCGTTCCGCACCCCGCTTGCCCAGGGCGCGACGCACATCCTGGTGCTCCGCTCCCGCCGCCCTCCCGACGCGGCGAACGGGCCGGCCGGAGCCGATTATCAGGCGGGAGCCGACGATGAGGCGGAAATCGTCGGCGAGATGGAAGCTGACGGTCAGGCTGGACCTGACGGTCAGGCTGGACCTGACGATGAGGCTGCGGCCGACGGGGAGGCGGGAGCCGCGAGCGCGCTATCGGCGCCCGCCTCGCCCGCGCTCCGGTCGGCCAGGCCGCCCCGCTCCGTCCGGCTGCTGACCCGCACCACGCTCAGGAACGAATCCGCCGAACTTCGCACCGCCCTGCTTACCCGCGCCGCCCGCAACATGGCCGACGCGGCCGACATCGCCGACAGGCAGGCAGCGGGCCAGGCGTTCACCGTCTTCCCGCCTGCATGGACCCCGGCGGTTAGCCGGGCTCACCACGGATAGCGCCCTGCTGACAGCCGCGCTGGTGTCAGGCCGCGAAGCCGTCAACGTTCTCTTCGCCGAGTAGGCCGGGTACGGCGCGCCGCCGGGCGGCGGACCCGCGGCTCGGGCACAACCGAAGCCAGTCGGTTGTTTATTCACATGACTGCCGCCTTGGATGGTGCCACCATCGAAGGAAACGGCGAATGCTTGGAGGAAAATGACGACTGCCTACGGCGAGCGCGAGCAAGTGCGTGAGGGCCAGCGCGAGCGGACTGAGCTGGACGCTGCGACAGGGGAGCTCGACCTGGCGGACCGGCACGCGCTAAAGCGCGTCGCGGGGCTGTCCACCGAACTCGTCGATGTCACCGAAGTCGAGTACCGCGCCCTGCGGCTCGAGCGGGTGGTGCTGATCGGCGTCTGGACCGAGGGCTCGCAGGCCAACGCGGAGAACTCGCTCACCGAGCTGAGCAGGCTCGCCGAGACCGCGGGCTCCGTGGTTCTCGATGGCCTGATCCAGCGTCGCAGCCGGGTGGATGCCGCTACCTACGTCGGCTCGGGCAAGGCCAGGGAGCTGGCCGGGATCGTCGCGGCGACCGGCGCGGACACGGTGATCTGCGACGGCGAGCTCAGCCCGAGCCAGCTACGACGCCTTGAGAGCGTCGTCAAGGTCAAGGTGGTCGACAGGACCGCGCTGATCCTCGACATCTTCGCCCAGCACGCCAAGAGCCGCGAGGGCAAGGCGCAGGTCGAGCTGGCGCAGCTGCAGTACATGCTGCCGCGACTGCGCGGCTGGGGCGAGTCGCTGTCGAGGCAGGCCGGCGGCCGGGTGGCCGGCAGTGGCGGCATCGGCACCCGCGGTCCCGGTGAGACCAAGATCGAGACCGACCGGCGGCGGATCAGGACGAAGATCTCCAAGCTGCGCGGCGAGATCAACGGCTTCAAGATCGGCCGGGAGACTCAGCGCGCCCAGCGGCGCCGCAACGCGGTGCCGAGCGTGGTGATCGCGGGCTACACCAACGCAGGCAAGTCGAGCCTGCTCAACGCTCTGACCGGGGCCGGCGTGCTGGTCGAGGACGCGCTGTTCGCCACCCTGGACCCGTCGGTCCGCAGGGCTAAGTCGCCCAACGGCCGCCCGTTCACGCTGACCGACACGGTCGGGTTCGTGCGGCACCTGCCGCACCAGCTGGTGGACGCCTTCAGATCCACCCTGGATGAGGCCGCCGACGCCGACCTGGTCCTGCACGTGGTGGACGGATCCGATGCCGACCCGCAGGCCCAGCTCTCCGCCGTCCGCGCGGTGCTCAAGGAGATCGGCGCGGATGGCGTGCCCGAGCTCGTCGTGATCAACAAGATCGACGACGCGGACCCGGTGCCGCTCAAGGCGCTGCAGCTTCGCGAGCGCGAGTCCGTGCTCGTCTCCGCGAGGACCGGCGAGGGCCTTGACGCTCTCCGCCGCGCGATCGAGGAGCGGCTGCCCGAGCGGGACCAGATCGTCCGGGTGAGCGTGCCCTACAGCCGGGGCGACCTGGTGGCCAGGGCGCACGCCGCGGGCGAAGTCACCCGCACCGAGCACGGACCCGACGGGACGATCCTGGAGGCCCGGGTGCCACCGGAGCTTGCCGCCGAGCTGGTGCAGTACGCCGTCGTCTAGGCACTCGCTAGCCAGTTAACGAGCAGCCAACAGACGGTGGGCAGCTGTTGAACAGCCAACCTGCGCGGGTCGCCCGAGCGAGCGGCCGTCGGCGGCCCGCGCACTGTACCGACGGGTAGCTTCGAGTTGGCTTAGTTCTTGGCTGAGGGGGCTTGTCTTAAAGGCCTTCAGTGCAATACCGTAACGGAACCGATATGTGGGGCGGATCGCGCAACACGGTGCCAACCGTACAAGCGCGCTGTTTGACGAATCGCCAGGCAAGCGTAAGCACGGCCAGCGCCGACCTCGACATGCATGGCAGGTGGCCGCTCATGATGGCAGGGACCGACCCGCGTGGTTCCGGGCAAGACGTGATGCCCGGATGACCGCCCGCCTGCTCACAAGCATCGGCCGGCTCTGGACCGGTTCCGAGTTCATCGGCAATGCCGCCATCCTCATCTCCGACGACCGGATCGCCTGGGTGGGGCCGTCGTCGGAACTGCCCCGCAGCTTCCCCGGCGTGGTCGAAGACATCGTCGATGTGGACCTGGTCGAGAACCTCGGCGGCGGCCTGGTTACCCCGGGCCTGATCGACTCGCACACGCACCCCGTCTACGCGGGCAACCGGCACGCGGAGCTCGCGATGCGCTCCACCGGCCTGTCGGACACCGAGATCACCGCGGCGGGCGGCGGCATAAGCTCCACGATCACCGTGACCAGAGGCACCGACCCTTGGACCCTCTGCAACAACGTGCGCGAACGGCTCGCTGCCTGGCTCCAGTCCGGCACGACCACGATCGAGGCGAAGACCGGCTACCACCTCACCCGGGACGGCGAGCTCGCCGACGTGCGAATGCTCCGCTCGCTCGAGAACGAGCCGGGCATGCCCCGGGTGCACGTGACCTTCTACGCGGCGCAGGCGGTACCGCCGGAGTACTTCGGCCGCCGCAGCGACTACATCGACGCGGTCTCCTCCTGGTGCGCGGACGCCGCCGCCGTCGGCGCTGACGGCGTGGACGTGAACTGCGAAGACGGCAGGTTCACGGAGGAGGAGGCCCGCTGGATCCTCAACGCGGGGCGCCGCTCCGGTCTGCTGCCGCGGCTGCACGCCTGCGGCAACAGCAAGAACGGCGCGGTCCGGGTCGCCGCCGAGCTCGGCTGCGCCTCCGCCGACCTGCTGTACGCGGCGACCGACGAGGACGTCGCGGCGCTGGCCCGGGGCGGCGTCGCCGCCGTGATCTCCCCGGGCTCGGCCCTCCAGCAGGGGGTCAGGCCGCCGGTGCGGTCGCTGCTCGACAAGGGCGTGGTGGTCGCCCTCGGTTCCGACCACACACCGGGCGGCGTCGGCATCACCTCGATGCCCCTGGTCATCGCCCTGGCCGTCTCCTACCTTGGGATGTCGGTCGCCGAGGCGCTGCGCGCCGCGACCCTGGGCGCTGCCTACGCGCTGCGCGCCCCGGACCGAGGCGCGCTGGTCCGCGGCCGCCTCGCCGACATCGTGCTCTGGGACGCCGACCACGAGGGCGCCTTCGCCTGGAACTACGGCCTCCAACCGCGCCGCGTCTGGCGCGGCGGCGAGCCCGCCACCCCCTAACCGGAAGATCAAAACCGCCATAGTTAACGGACCGTTGCTTCGCCGTCCCCCGTCAGCACCACCTCCCCCCGAGGGCATCGCTTTCCCTGCGAGCATCGCCTGCCTTCACCAGCATCACCTGCCCCAGTGGCAGGCGTGTGAGCGGATTCCGACCTCCGCTGAGCCCGCCCGCGCCACGTACAACGAGGCTGCACGGCTCATCGTGGACCGTTGTGTACACGCGGGTGTAGACAACGGTCCACGATCTCCAATTGACGCGCCCAGCCGCCCGCCCCGGTTCCCGGAAGAAGTTTTTCCGCATCCGCGGACGTGGCATGCTTGCGTGCATGGCTACGTACCCGCCCGTCACGCTGGTCGTGGGCGAGGAGGAGTTTCTCGTCGACCGGGCCGTGCGGCAGGCGGTCGCGCAGGCCCGGGCCGCGCTCGCCGAGCAGGCGGGCGGCGGTGACGGCGGGGGAGACCTGCACGACCTGGAGGCCGCCGCGCTCGGGGTCGGCGAGATCAACGCGCTGACGTCCCCGTCCCTGTTCGGCGGCGGCTCGACCGTGATAGTCAGGAACTCGCAGAACGCCGGCAAGGAGATCGCCGCCGAGCTGACGAAGTACGCCAAGGCGCCGGCGCCGGACGCGGCGGTCATCCTCACCCACGCGGGCGGCGTCAAGGGCAAGGCGCTCGTCACCGACCTCGGCAAGGCCGGCGTCGCGATCATCAGCTGCCCCAAGCTCACCCGCGCGAGCGAGCGCTCCGACTTCGTGCGGCAGGAGTTCCGGCGGGTGGGCAGGCAGGCCGACGAGGGCGCGGTCCGCGCGCTGCTCGACGCGATCGGCGGCGACCTGCGCGAGCTCGCCAGCGCGGTCGACCAGCTCGCCAGCGATACCGAGGGAAGAATCAACAACGCCGTGGTGGCCAGGTACTACCGTGGCCGCGCGGAGGCGACCGGCTTCAGCGTCGCCGACCACGCGGTCGAGGGAAGGCTGAACGAGGCCCTCGAGCAGCTCCGCTGGGCCCTCGCGACCGGCACCGCGCCGGTCCTGATCACCAGCGCGCTGGCCACCGGGGTACGGCTCCTCGGACGGGTCGGCGCGGCCCCCAGAGGCGCGAACGCCAACGCGCTGGCGGCCGAGGTCGGCGCGCCGCCATGGAAGATCGACCGGGTCCGCCAGCAGTTGCGCGGCTGGCGCCCGGACGGCGTGGGCCGCGCGCTGCAGGCGGTGGCGGAGGCGGACGCACAGGTCAAGGGTGGCGGCGTCAGCCCCGAGTACGCCCTGGAACGCGCCATCAGGCAGGTCGTCGCGTACCGCGCCAGCGCACGCTAGCGCGCCGGACGCCACCAACATGCGCCCGGCGCGGTACGCAAATTCTAAGCTCAGGCCGCCGTGAGCTCGGAGAACTTCTTGGCGATCGCGGACTTGCGGTTCGCGGCCTGGTTCTTGTGGATGACGCCCTTGGAAACGGCCTTGTCCAGCTTGCGCGAGGCGACCTGGAGCGCGCTGGTCGCGGCCGCGACGTCGCCGGACTCAACGGCCTCGCGGAACTTGCGCACGTGGGTGCGGAGCTCCGACTTGACGGCGCGGTTGCGCTGGTGCGCCTTCTCGTTCTGCTTGTTGCGCTTGATCTGCGACTTGATGTTCGCCACGCGTGTCTGTCCTTCGTTGGATATGTAAGTCTGCTTGACCCGGCCCAGGGAGCGGCCTGCCCGCCCCGAGCGGCATGCGGCAGCGTGAGAAAGTGGGCGCGAACGCCAAGGATAGCCGACCCGCCGCCCCCACCTCAAACCAACCGCGTTATCGGGCCGCCAGCACGGGCCGCCAGCACGGGGGCCAGCACGGGCCGCCAGCACGGGGGCCAGCACGGGCCGCCAGCACGGGGGGCGGCGTCACTTCGCGCGAGGACCGCAGTCTCGCCACGATACGCTGATCACGGGGACGCCCGCGCGACGAGCGTCGACAGCCGCGGTCGCAGCGACAGCGCCGCGACGTCACCCGCGCGACCCGCGCGACCGCCCCGCGCAAGGCGCACCGCATTCGTATACGTTTCATGGAAGCATGGTGGCAATGAGCGATCCGGCCCAGGCCGCAGCCCAGGCGAAGGCCCCGGCTCCGGCCCGTACCGAGCAGGCCGTGATCCGCAACTTCTGCATCATCGCCCACATCGACCACGGCAAGTCCACCCTGGCCGACCGGATGCTGCAGCTCACCGGCATCGTCGACGCGCGCCAGATGCGCGCCCAGTACCTCGACCGGATGGACATCGAGCGCGAGCGCGGCATCACGATCAAGAGCCAGGCAGTGCGCCTTCCCTGGAAGAAGGGCGACACGCACTACGTCCTGAACCTCATCGACACCCCCGGCCACGTCGACTTCACCTACGAGGTGTCGCGCTCGCTCGCCGCCTGCGAGGGCGCGGTCCTACTGGTCGACGCCGCCCAGGGCATCGAGGCGCAGACCCTGGCCAACCTTTACCTGGCCCTGGAAGCGGACCTCAAGATCATCCCGGTGCTGAACAAGATCGACCTGCCCGCCGCCCAGCCCGAGCGGTACGCCGGCGAGATCGCGGCGATCATCGGCTGCGACCCGTCCGAGGTGCTCAGGGTCTCCGCGAAGACCGGCGAGGGCGTGCAAGAGCTGCTCAACGCGATCGTCGAGCAGGTGCCGCCGCCGCACGGCGACCCCAACGCCCCGGCGCGAGCGCTGATCTTCGACTCGGTCTACGACACCTACCGCGGCGTCATCACCTACGTCCGCGTGGTCGACGGCAGGTTCAGCAAGCGCGAGCGCATGCTCATGATGTCCACCCAGGCCGTCCACGAGACCCTGGAGCTTGGGGTTATCTCGCCCGAGCCGATCCCGAGCGAGGGCCTGGCCGCCGGTGAGGTCGGCTACGTCATCTCGGGCGTGAAGGACGTCAGGCAGGCCCGCGTCGGCGACACCATCACGCTCACGACGAATCCGGCCAAGGAGCCGCTGAGCGGCTACGACCACCCCAAGCCGATGGTCTTCTCCGGCCTCTACCCGGTTGACGGCGACGAGTACCCCGATCTCAGGGACGCCCTGGACAAGCTGCGGCTGAACGACGCCGCCCTCGTCTACGAGCCCGAGACCTCCACCGCGCTAGGCTTCGGCTTCCGGTGCGGCTTCCTCGGCCTGCTGCACATGGAGATCGTCCGGGAGCGGCTTGAGCGCGAGTTCGACCTGTCCCTCATCTCCACCGCGCCGAACGTCGTCTACCGCGTCGTCATGGAGAGCGGCCGCGAGCTCCAGGTGACCAACCCGAGCGACTTCCCCGGCGGCATCGACGGCTTCGCGGCCGCCGGAGGCACGCCCAAGGGCCATACCGGCGGCAAGATCAAAGAGGTCTACGAGCCGATCGTCCGGGCCACGGTCATTTCCCCGACCGACTACATCG
Source organism: uncultured Actinomycetota bacterium (assembly GCA_963844925.1). Classification (GTDB taxonomy): domain Bacteria; phylum Actinomycetota; class Actinomycetes; order Streptosporangiales; family Streptosporangiaceae; genus Trebonia. Next base: position 152,931 of record CAWJQG010000009.1, read on the forward strand.
GCACGATTATGGAGCTCTGCCAGAGCCGCCGCGGGGTGCTGAGGGGCATGGAGTACCTGTCACCCGAGCGGGTGGAAATCCGCTACACGATGCCGCTCGGCGAGATCATCTTCGACTTCTTCGACAACCTCAAATCCCGCACTCGGGGCTACGCGAGCCTCGACTACGAGCCGGACGGCGAGCAGGTCGCGGACCTGGTGAAGGTCGACATCCTGCTGCAGGGCGAGCCGGTGGACGCGTTCAGCCAGATCGTGCACGCCGACAAAGCCCGCGAGTACGGCCTGGCGATGACCTCGAGGCTCAAGGAGCTGATCCCGAGGCAGCAGTTCGAGGTTCCGATTCAGGCGGCGGTGGGATCGCGGATCATCGCCCGCGAGAACATCCGCGCCCTGCGCAAGGACGTCCTGGCCAAGTGCTACGGAGGTGACATCACGCGCAAGCGCAAGCTGCTTGAGAAGCAGAAGGAGGGCAAGAAGCGGATGAAGACGATCGGCCGGGTCGAGGTCCCCCAGGAGGCCTTCGTCGCCGCGCTCTCCACTACGCAGACCGAGTCCCGCCCCAAGTAACTTAGGAGCGGGAGGCTAGGGCGATGATGATCAGCGTCCAGATGCCGATGCCCAGGTAGCCGAGGACAAGCCCGGCGATGGCCATGCCATCGCCGCGCTCACCGGTCTGCCTGATCTTGGCGCGAGCCAGGTGGCCGAGGATGACCGCGGGGATCGCGGCGAACCCGAGCGTGAAAAGCTCCAGGATCCCGCAGACGAGCGCCCCGACGGCGAGCCCGCTTGTCGGCGTGTTGATGGCGGGGTAGTAGCCGGGCTGGTAGGGCATGACGCCGAGGTGGGGCCCGGCGGGCAGGTCGGCTACCACGGCGGCGAGCTGCGCATAGGTCCGCGCGCCCATCGCCCGGCCCGCGCGCAGGTCGAACTCTTCCTTGGTGATCCGGCCCTCGCCGTAGGCGGCCTTGAGCACGTCCATGGTCCGCTCACGGTCGGCTGCCGCCGTGAGCATCCCGGGATGGACGGCGCCGGGCTGCCCGTAGGGAACTTGTCCGTAGGGAACTTGTCCGTAGGGAACTTGTCCGTAAGGAACTTGTCCGTAAGGGCCCTGCCCGTACGGCGGAACCGGCCCGTAGCTTGGCGGCCCGTACGCCGGGGGCGCGACGGGCGGCGGCCCGGAGGGGGTCGGCTCATAAGGGGGCTGCCCGTTGAGCTGGCCGTCGGACGCCGGTCCGGGCTGGCCGTTCGAGTGGGGCTCGGGCTCGCCATTGGCGGCGGGCGGCAGCGGAAAATCGTCTGAACCAGGTCCCGGATCTGATGTCACCAGTTCCTCCCGCCCGTGGTATACCAACTACAGCTTATCCTCGGCAGCATGCCAAGTATGCTGCCGGACGGAGAACCAGTTCCGGAAGACGGGTCGCTGCCGCCCCTGGCGACCCAGGGCTTTGGCGATACCCCGTTCGGCGTTTACGTACACGTACCGTTCTGTCGGACCCGGTGCGGGTACTGCGATTTCAACACCTACACCGCGACCGAGTTGGGCGGCGGCGGCAGTCAGGCCGCCTACCCGGGCCTCGTAGGCAAGGAGATCGACCTGTCCGCCGCGACGCTGCCAGCAGGCAGGACGCGCGTCGCCACGGTGTTCTTCGGCGGCGGCACGCCGACGCTGCTCCGGCCGGCCGAGATCGCGGGGATGGTGGCGAGAATCGACGAGGCCTTCGGCCTGGAAGACGACGCGGAAGTGACCGTCGAGGCGAACCCGGAGTCCGTCGGCCCCGCCGAGCTCGAGCAATTGAGGGCAGGCGGTGTAACCAGGGTCTCGTTCGGAATGCAGAGTTCTGTACCCCGCGTCCTGCGGACTCTCGACCGCGAACATCAGCCGGGCAGGACCGGAGATTGTGTTCGCTGGGCCCGCGCAGCGGGCTTCGAGCAGGTCAGCCTCGATCTGATCTACGGGACGCCGGGGGAGAGCGACCACGACTGGCGGTCGTCGCTTGCCGCCGCCATCGAGGCGGACCCCGATCACGTCTCGGCCTACGCGCTGATCGTGGAGGAGGGCACCCGGCTGGCGGCGAAGGTCCGCCGGGGCGAGATCGCCGCCCCCGTCGACGACGCGATGGCCGACAGGTACCTGATCGCCGACGACCTGCTGGCCGCCGCCGGGTTCGACTGGTACGAGCTCTCGAACTGGGCCAAAAACGACAAGGCGCACTGCCGTCACAACCTGCTCTACTGGGCCGGCGGCGACTGGTGGGGGTTCGGCCCCGGCGCGCACAGCCACGTCGGCGGCGTCCGCTGGTGGAACGTGCGCCATCCGACCGCCTACGCGCAGCGTCTGGCGGCCGGCCGCTCCCCGGCCGCCGCCCGCGAGCTGCTGACCCCCGCCGAGCGGCACATGGAGGAGATCATGCTCCGCGCCCGGCTGGCCGAGGGCCTCCCGCTGACGCTGCTCGCTCCCGGCGCGCTGGCCGCGGCCGAGCGCTCCCGCGACTGCGGCCTCATCGACGATGACGCGTACGCGTCCGGCCGCTTGGTCCTGACCCGCCAGGGCCGCCTGCTAGCCGACGCCGTGATCCGCGACCTCACCTAGCGCACCCGCCACCAAGATCGCGTAAATGTTTGTCCTTTGCGTCACAGGGATGACGTAAAAGACAAACATCTCCGCTAAACGGGATCGGTTACGAAGTCGATGAGCTCCTCGACCCGGCCGAGCAGCTCCGGTTCGAGGTCGGCGTAGCTGGTTACCGCGCGCAGGATGCGCCGCCAGGCGACAGCGACGTCCTGCGGTGTGCGGTGCGGCCAGCCGATCCGCCGCAGCACGCCCTCCTTCCACGGCTCTCCCCGGGGGACCTCCGGCCACGCCGCCAGGCCGAGCGCGGCGGGCTTGACCGCCGCCCAGATGTCGATGAAGGGGTGCCCGACCACCAGCACGTGCGGGTTGCGGTCGACCGAGGCGGCGATCCGGCTCTCCTTGGACCCGGCGACGAGGTGGTCGACGAGGACGCCGAGCCGCTGCCCGCGGGCTGGCTGGAAGCCGTCGACGATGGCCGCAAGGTCATCGACGCCCTCCAGGTACTCGACGACAACGCCGACGTCGCGCAGGTCATCGCCCCAGATCTTCTCCACCAGCTCGGCGTCGTGCTTACCCTCGACGTAAATCCGGCTGGCCTTGGCGACCTTGGCCCGCTGCTGCGGCGCGGCGACCGACCCGGATGCGGTTCGAGTTCCGGAAATTTCAGATTTTGAGGCCTGTGCCGGGCGGGGCCTGACCAGCGTCACGCGCTCGCCGTCAAGCAGGAACGGGCCGGGGACCGGGAACACCCGGCGCTTGCCGTGCCGGTCCTCAAGCGTCACCGCGCCGGAGTCCAGCGCGACGACCGCCCCGCAGAAGCGCCCCTCGAAGTCCTCGACGACCAGCCCGGCCTCGGCCTCGACCTGCTCCACCGGCCGCTGCCCGGGCTTCGGCTTGCGGTTCTCCGGCGCGAGCACGTCCCGCCCGTATTGTCGGCTCTGCAATCTTTCCTCCCAATCGGGCACTCTGGGCCGCCTGTGTGCTCGGGGCCCGCCCAGCGAAGGCCCCGCGCCACACCTGGATCGCTGGACGAAGCGTAACTCAACCGTTCTTGCCGTCCGGAGACTCCCGTGAGCAAATAGAATTGGCACTCAGGGATAGTGAGTGCCAAGGAGGTGAACACGGTGCTTGACGAGCGGAAGCTGGCCGTACTTCGCGCGATAGTCGAGGATTACGTGTCCACCACCGAACCGGTGGGGTCGAAGTCGCTGGTGGACAGGCATGGCCTGGACGTATCGCCCGCGACCATCCGTAATGACATGGCGGTCCTTGAGGACCAGGGGTTCATCGCCCAGCCGCATACCAGCGCCGGGCGGATTCCCACCGAGAAGGGGTACCGACTGTTCGTGGACCGGCTGTCGTCGATCAAGCCGCTGTCCGTGGCCGAGCGGCGGGCGATCGAGGTGTTCCTCGCCGGGGCCTACAGCCTGGACGAGATCGTTGCGCGGACGGTCCGGCTGCTCGCCCAGCTGACCAGGCAGGTGGCGGTGGTGCAGTACCCGTCGCTGTCCAGGTCGGCGGTCCGGCACATCGAGCTGGTGTCGCTCACCCCGCAGCGGGTGCTGCTCGTGCTTATCACCGACACCGGGCGGGTGGAGCAGGCCACGGTGGACCTGCCCGACCCGGCAGAGCCCGAGTCGATCGCCCATCTGCGCGCTGTGCTCAACGCGTGCCTGGATGGTCATAAGCTTTCCGACGCGGCCGCGACCGTGACTGGGCTGGTGGATCGCATCCCGGCGACCGAGCGGCCGAACGCGGGGGCCGTCTTCTCCGTGCTGCTCGACAGCCTCGCCGAGCGGCAGGAGGAACGCGTGGTTTTTGGCGGTGCCGCCAACCTGGCCGCCCCAGATTTCGGCAAGGGGCTCCGTGACGTGCTCGAAGCGCTGGAGGAACAAGTGGTATTGATGCGGCTCCTCGGAGAGGCCGCGAGCCCGTCCGCCCTGACCGTCAGAATCGGGGCGGAGACCGGCCTGCGGGGCACGTCCGTGGTGTCCGCCGCGTACGGCTCGGGCGGACAGGTCGTGGCCAAGCTCGGCGTGCTCGGGCCAACCAGGATGGACTATCCGGGCACCATGGGCGCGGTGCGCGCCGTGGCCAGGTACGTCGGCCAGATTCTCGGGGAGTCATAGTGGCTGAGGACTATTACGCGCTGCTCGGCGTCCGGCGCGATGCATCGCAGGACGAGATCAAGCGCGCCTACCGTCGGCTGGCCCGCGAGCTCCACCCGGACGTGAATCCCGACCCGGAGACGCAGGAGAAGTTCAAGGAGATCAACCAGGCGTACGAGGTCCTGCAGGACTCCGAACGGCGCCAGATGTACGACCTCGGCGGTGACCCGTTCGCCGGGGCGGGCGCGGGCGCGGCCGGGTTCGGCGGGTTCGGCGGGGCCGGCTTCCCGTTCAGTGAGTTCGTGGACGCGGTCTTCGGCGCGGCGGGGCAGTCCGCGCGCGGTCCCCGGTCCCGGGCGCGTCGCGGCAGAAACGCGACCATCAGGATCGAGCTTGACCTGTCGGAGTGCGCCTTCGGCGCGACACGCGAGCTGACCGTGGACACGGCCGTGGTCTGCGCGACCTGTTCCGGCGAGGGCACCGCGCCCGGCACGCACCCGGCGACCTGCGAGGTCTGCTCGGGTCGGGGCGAGATCAGCCAGGTTCGGCGGTCCTTCCTCGGCCAGGTCGTGACCAGCCAGCCCTGCCCTAACTGCGGTGGCTACGGTACCGTGCTGCCCCGGCCCTGCCCGGAGTGCGACGGCGACGGCCGGGTCCGCACCAGGCGGACGATGAAGGTGCGCATCCCGGCGGGCGTTGAGGACGGCACGCACATCCAGCTGGCGGGCGAGGGCGAGACCGGCCCCGGCGGCGGCCCGCCTGGAGACCTGTTCCTTGAGGTGGTGCAGCGTCCGCACCCGATCTTCGAGCGGCAGGGCGACGACCTGCACTGCACGCTGACGATCCCGATGGTGGCGGCGGCGCTCGGCGCGTCGGTGTCGGTGGAGTCCTTGGACGGCCCCAACGACGTGGATGTCCGGCCGGGCACGCAGTCCGGCCAGGTTCTGCCGCTGTACGGCCTCGGGGTCAAGCACCTGAACGGCAGCGGGCGCGGTGACCTCATCATCCACGTCACGGTGGAGACGCCGAGCCGGCTCGACGCCGAGCAGGAGAAGCTCCTGCGCGACCTGGCCAAGCTTCGCGGCGAGGAGTCACCGCCCGGTAAGTTCCAGCCCGGCCAGCAGGGCTTCTTCTCCCGCCTCCGGGACGCCTTCAACGGTCGCTAACGCCGGCGCTACCAGCGGGTGGTCCGGCTTAGCAGGACCGTTGCCGCGGCGGCGCCCGCAGTGGAGGTGCGCAGGACGGTGGGGCCAAGCCGGGCCGCCACGGCGCCGGCCGCGCCGAAGGCGGCTCGCTCGGCTCGGCTGATGCCGCCCTCCGGGCCGACCACGACGAGGATGTCACCCGCCTCGGGGAGCGCTAGCTCGTGCAGCTTGGCTTGCGCGTCGGCTTCCAGGACTATGCCCAGCGCCGCCGCGGCAACCAGCTTCGCGAGGACGGCAGTGGTGGCGAGCTCAGCGATATCGGGAAGCCAGCCGCGGCGGGACTGCTTGGCGGCCTCACGGGCGCTGGCGCGCCATTTGCCCAGGGCGCGCTGAGCCCGGTCGCCCTGCCACTTCGTGATCGAGCGTTCGGCCGACCAGGGGACCACGGCGTCGACGCCCACCTCGGTCATCAACTCGACCGCGAGCTCGCCCCGGTCGCCCTTGGGCAGCGCCTGCGCGACGACGAGGCGCGGCTGCGGCGGCGGAACCGAGCGCACGGTCCGGATCTCCAGGGTGACCGAGTCCTTGCCGACGCTCGTGACCATTCCCTCGGCGAGCGTTCCAGCTCCGTCGCTGACATCCGCGCGCTCACCCGGGCGCAGGCGGCGCACGGCCGCTGCGTGGTGCCCCTCCGGTCCGGACAGCGTGAGGACCGGCGTCGTTAGCTCACCCGGCAGCACGAGGAAGACCGGCGGGCCGGCCACTGGCGTGAGCGATTCCATGTTGGCCAGGCTAGCGGTAAGCGCCTTGCGGAGCGCCTTACGAGGATGCGGCCGTCCGTGCAGTGGTGCCCAGCGTCGCGTCGGCCGGAGTGATGCCGTCGCCGTTGTCGACGCCCGTGTCCGTCGGGGTCGGCGTCGAGCTGTCCGAGCCGGTGGCGGTGGGCGTCGGGGTGGCCGGAGTGGTCGTCGGCGTGGTCGTCGGGGCCGGCGATGATGTGGTCGGCGTCGGGGTGGGCGACGTGGCGCTCGCCGATGGCGTCGCGGACCCGGTGGCTGAGGGGGTCGGGCTGGCGGCCGCGGAGGATGTCGCGGCGCACGACGGTGTGGGGGACGGCGTCGGGGACGGCATGAGGCCCGCCGCCGTCTTCGGGGCGACCGAGTTCGCTGCGGCAGCCTCGTCTGCCGTCGCAGTGGAGCGCAGCACGCTCGTCCAGTCCACCACGAGGGTCGCCGGGCAGCTCGCGGAGGGGGCCGGGCTGGCTGACGCCGGGCTCTTTGACGAGGTCGTGCCGTGACCGGGCGCCCTGCCGTAGGTTTCGGCTGGCGGCATTCCCGTGCCGGAGGAACTGGTTACGTCTCCCGCAGGCGTGCCGCTGCCCTCGGTGCCCGCGCCCCCGGTCTCCGGCTGGCCGCCTGTCAGCACGGTGTGGCTCGCCTGGATGATCGCCTGGCGGAACGGCTGCACCCCGAACGAGACGCTGGCGATGATCGCGATCCCGGCGAGGACTGCCACCGGCCGGAGCCAGCTGATGCTTTCCAGCCGGACGAAACGCGGGGGTCGCGCTGGGGCGGGCAGCAGCGTGGCGTCCGGCAGCGGCGCGCCCGGCCGTGGCAGCCGCAGCAGCCGGGGCCAGGGCAGGGCCGAGGGCGCGGGGATCGTTGCCGGCCATGCCCAGGACAACTGCCAAGCCCAGTGCCCGCGCCAGGTCCAGTGCCTGGCGCGGCCGAGGACGTCAGCGGCGACGCTGGCCAGCCACGGCCGCGGCGGGCGCTGACCGATCCTGGCGCGGATTCGCCCCAGTGCGTCAGTGCCGGGCTCAACCTGGCTTACGGCTTCGGTCAGGGCCCGCCGAAGCGCCTTCTCCATGCCGTTATCTGGTGTGGTCACGTCCTCACCAGCCCCGCAGCGGTCGGCCACGTCATGGCGTCTCCTGAGACAGGATCGTCTTGAGTGACGACATCGCGCGCGCCGTGTGGCTCTTTACCGCGCCCTTGCTTATGCCCATGGCCCTGGCGATGTCCGCCTCGGAGAAGTCCGCGTAGTACCGCAGGGCGATGGCCTCGCGCTGCCTCTCGGGCAGCGAGCGCAGCGCCGCCGCGACCGCCGAGCGCTCAAGGAGCGCCAGCGCCGCGTGCTCGGCGCTCGGCTCATCCGGCGCTGCCTTGGGCGCGTGCATGTCGACGACCTTGCGGTGCCGCAGTACCGACCTTGACCGGTTGACGACCGTCTGCCGCAGGTACTGCAGCGCCTTCTCCGAGTCGCGCAGCCGTCGCCACGCCAGATGCATCGCCTCGAAGGCGTCCTGCACCACTTCCTCGGCCGTCTGTACATCGTGCACCAACAGCACCGCGAGACGCACCAACTGGTTGTAGTGGCCGTGGTAGATCTCGGTGACGACGTCGGCGGCATCCCAGACGGCAGGCGTCCGCGGTTCATCGGCATCGAACGCGCTGTTAGCGAACGTGTCAGGGGCGAGCGCTTCATCGGCCGACGCGTCCTCAACCAGGACGTCGCTCGCCGAGAGTGTTGCCGTCACCTCTGTAGGACGCCCGTCTGGCGCGGGAGGTTCACCTTCCGCACCGAGGTTTCCGTTGTCAACTCCCTGAGCGTCGGCACCAGAAGCGTCGGCACCATCGACTGACTCGTGGATCGGCGCGCCGAGGATGCCCCCTGGCGGGGGCTCGAGAATCGGAGCCGCGACGGGGCTGCCTCGGGCAGCCCCGGTGGACTGGCTATTCACGACGGTTATGCTCACTCGCCCACCGCCCACGCTGGTGCGGCTTCTGTGTCGCGGCGCGCAACGTTATGTAACGTTGCGCGACAATCTGGTACTGCCCAACCCACATTCGGTAACTCCACCCCAGAAACCGCCGGAGGATTGCGGAAAAGACAAGAATAACCGTCATGGCGGGTGTACGTGTCACTTAAGTGAATGATGTGGGTTCTGGATCGACTGTCCGCTGCCTCCACCCACGAGTGATCGGTTACGTGTGGGTTAGTTTCCGGCATTGCGAGCGGAACTAACCCGCGCCCGAACGCCGATGCCGGCCTTCTTGTCAGCTTTCCGGCGCTCGCCCTCGCAGACCAGCGCGGAGGTGGCGGGGCATCGGGCACCGCGCGCTACCGTCGGGCCACTATGATCGTGGACGTGCCAGATTGCTTGTTCTGCGCGATCGCTGCCGGACAGATCCCGGCCGAGATCGTGCTGGACGGAAAGCGGACGCTCGCCTTCCGCGACATCAGCCCTCAGGCGCCGACGCATGTCCTGGTGATCCCCAGGGATCACTACCCGGACGTGGCGGCGCTGGCGGCCGCGGGTGACGGGCTCCTCGACGAACTCGTCAGCCGGGCCTGCGAAGTCGCCGTCGCCGAGGGCATCGACGCAGCAGGGTACCGGATCGTCTTCAACACCGGCGTCGATGGCGGGCAGACCGTCGGGCACGCGCACGCGCACGTGCTTGGCGGGCGTCCGATGACGTGGCCGCCGGGCTAACCCGCGAGCATGGCGGCCGGCCCGACTCCGGTGGCCGCCGACCGCAGAAAAATCGCCCACGGGGCGCTCCCGGGGCCATCGAGAGCAGCGAATTGACAGACACAAGCAGCGACCTGCCGGTCTCTAAGACGGGCTCCCAGATCCGCATCGTCATTCCGGATGACCACTCGATGGTCGGCCTGCTCGGGACCAGGGATGAGCTGCTGCAGGTCATCGAGCGGGAGTTCGCCACCGCCGATATTCACGTCCGCGGCAACGAGATCACCGTGTCAGGCCCGCCACGCGAGACCGAGCTGGTCGGCAGGCTCTTCGGCGAGCTGCTCGAGTTGCAGCGCAAGGGCGCCGAGCTCTCCCCTGACGCGGTCGAGCGCACCCTGGCCATGCTCCGCGGCGGCGACGGCCAGGCGGCCGTCCGCCCGGCGGACGTGCTGACGCAGGGCATCCTGTCCGCGCGCGGCCGGACAATCCGCCCGAAGACGCTGAACCAGAAGCACTACGCCGACGCGATCGACAAGCACACGATCGTGTTCGCGATCGGCCCGGCAGGCACCGGCAAGACGTACCTGGCGATGGCCAAGGCGGTGAAGGCGCTGCAGGCGAAGGATGTCAACCGGATCATCCTGACCAGGCCTGCCGTCGAGGCGGGTGAGCGGCTCGGCTTCCTGCCCGGCACCCTCTACGAGAAGATCGACCCCTACCTGCGCCCGCTTTACGACGCCCTGCACGACATGGTGGACCCAGAGTCGATCCCGAAGCTGACCGCGGCCGGCACGATCGAGATCGCCCCGCTGGCGTTCATGCGCGGACGGTCGCTCAATGACTCGTTCATCATCCTCGACGAGGCGCAGAACACCACGCCCGAGCAGATGAAGATGTTCCTCACCCGCCTCGGGTTCGGGTCGAAGATGGTGGTCACCGGCGACGTTACCCAGGTTGACCTGCCGGACGGCCAGGTGAGCGGCCTCCGCGTGGTCCAGGACATCCTCGACGAGCTCGCGGACATCCACTTCGCCAGGCTTACCAGCCATGATGTGGTTAGGCACAAGCTAGTAGGGAAGATCGTCGAGGCCTACGAACGCTACGACGCGAAGTCGCAGGACCACTCAAGACGGGGAACACGAAGGTGAGCGTCGAGATCAACAACGAGTCGGGTCTGGCGGCCGACGAGGACGCGCTCCGCGAGCTCGCGCAATACGTGATCGACCAGATGGAAACGCACCCGCTCGCCGACCTGTCCATGCTCCTTGTGGACGAGGCGCACATGACCAACCTGCACGAGAAATGGATGGAGGAGCCCGGCCCGACGGACGTCCTCTCCTTCCCGATGGACGAGCTGCGCCCGCACTCGATGGCCGGCCCGAACCGGGCCAGGGGACGGGACAGCGACGAGCCGGAGCCGGTCCTCCTCGGCGACGTGGTGCTCTGCCCCCAGGTCGCTTCGGCCCAGGCCAAGCAGCACGGGCACTCCACCCAGGCCGAGCTTGAGCTGCTCACTGTGCACGGCGTCCTGCACCTGCTCGGCTATGACCACGCCGAGCCGGAAGAGGAAGCCGAGATGTTCGGCCTGCAGAACGAGCTGCTTCTCGACTGGCGGGACGAGTCGGCGGTCAACCGGGACGAGTCGGCGGTTAACGCGGTTAACAAGGCGGCCGTTAACGAGGCGGCCGGCGGGCCGCCGGAGTCCGAGGAAGGCCGGGAAGGTCCTGCCTTATGTCACCCGCCGGGTGGCTCTTGCTCGCCGCGATCGTGCTGATCGGGGTGGCCGGCTGGTGCGCGGGCGCGCAGACGGCCATGGCGCGAGCCGACTCCGACGCGCTTGAGGAGTACGGCAGTCTGCTGACGCTGCTTCGCGTCTGCGCCGAGGTATCGGCCGCGGTCCTGGTCACGCTGGCTTTCGCGCACTGGCTCGGCGGCGGCTGGCAGGTCTTCCTGCCCGCGGTCGGCCTGCTGCTGCTGGCCAGGTACGCGCTGATCGGGGTCGGCCCGCGCGCGATGGGCAAGAATCGGGCCGCACGGGTGGCCAGGACCGCGCGCCGCCTGCTCAGCCCGCTGCACAGCGCGCTCGGCCCGCTCGCGAAGGCGCTGGAGAGGGTGGCCGGCGCGCTCCCGTTCGGCGGTCACGGCGCCGATCCCGAGCTCAACGGCCGCCCCGGCGTGGACGACCTGGTGGACTACATCGAGTCCCAGGACGAAATCGAGCCGGGGGAGCGGGAGATGGTCCGCTCGGTCTTCGAGCTCGGCGACACGATCGTCCGCGAGGTCATGGTCCCGCGCACCGACATGGTCTTCATCTCCCGCGACAAGACGGTTGGCCAGGCGCTCTCCCTCGCGCTCCGAAGCGGGTTCTCGCGCATCCCGGTGACCGGCGAGAACACCGACGACGTGGTCGGGATCGGCTACCTGAAGGACATGGTGGCCTGGGATCACGAGCACCCGGGCACGGAGCACACTGAGCGCGTCGAGAAGATCATGCGCCCGGCCACCTACGTTCCCGAGTCCAAGCCGGTGGATGAGCTGCTCCGCCAGATGCAGGTCCAGCGGATCCACGTGGCGGTCGTCATCGACGAGTACGGCGGCACCGCAGGCCTGGTCACGATCGAGGACATCCTCGAAGAGATCGTGGGGGAGATCGCCGACGAGTACGACAACGAGCGCTCCCCGGTCGAATGGCTTGGTCCTGGCACGGCCCGGGTGACGGCCCGGCTCCCCGTCACCGAGCTCGAGGAGCTCTTCGGCGTCACGGTCGAGGCGCAGGACGTGGAGACCGTCGGCGGCCTGCTCGCCCACGAGCTCGGGCGAGTCCCCATCGCCGGCTCCGAGGCCACGGTGGCGGGCCTCCACCTGACCGCCGAGAACATAGCCGGCCGTCGCAACAAGCTCGGCACCGTCCTGATCGAGCGCATCCCCCGTGACTAGCCGCCTGGGCTTGATCGGGGAATGCCGGGCTTGATCTGGGCCGATGCCTGCCGTTGGCGGGCGGGCTCACTACACTGCTGCCCGTGAGCGATGTGACAGCCGACGCGCTGAACGCCGAGGATCAGAAGATCATCACGCTGGCGCGCTCGACGAGGGCACGGGTGGCCGCGTCGGAGGGCGCCGCCGTCCGGGATGAGACCGGACGTACGTACACGGCGGCCGCTGTTGCGCTGCCGTCCCTCCGGCTGTCCGCCCTCCGCCTGGCGGTGGCGATGGCCGTATCCAGCGGGGCCGCGCGTCTCGAGGCCGCGGCCCTGGTCAGCGACTCCGAACCGGATCCCGGCGACCTGGCTGCCGTGCGCGACTTGGGCCCGGACGCCCCGATCTTCTACGCCGCTCCCGACGGCACGCTCCGCGCCACCCTAATCTAAAAGCAGCGCCCGATCGTCGGGGTCGACGGCGAACAAGCGCGCAGCCGGCCGCCATACGGGGGTCTCAGCCATGCCAACGACGGTAGCGGTCACCGGAATGCGGGACAATTGAATAATGAGCCCGCCGCGAGTGACCGAGAAGAATGCCGGGCGCGCCAGGAAAGTAGCCGCGCCTTCCGGTTCCGCGCCTTCCGCTTCGGCCGAGCCCGCCTTCCGGTCAGGCTTCGCGTGCCTGGTCGGCCGGCCCAATGTCGGCAAGTCCACCCTGACGAACGCGCTCGTCGGCGCGAAGGTGGCGATTACCAGCGACCGCCCGCAGACGACGCGCCGGGTGATCCGCGGCATCGTGCACCGGCCGGACGCGCAGCTCGTCCTGCTGGACACACCCGGGTTGCACCGACCGCGGACGCTGCTCGGCGAGCGGCTCGACAGCCTGGTCCGCTCCACCCTGACCGAGGTCGACATCGTCGGGTTCTGCGTCCCGGCCGCGGACCTAGTCGGACCGGGCGACAAGTACCTGGCACGCGAGCTCGCGAGCCTCAAGAACACCCCGGTCGTCGCGATCATCACCAAGACCGACGAGGCCTCGCAGGGACGGGTGGCGGAGCAGCTCCTAGCGGTCAGCGAGCTCGGGGAGTGGGCTGACGTGGTGCCCGTCTCCGCCGTGGCCGGCTATCAGCTCGACACCCTGGTGGACGTCCTGGTCAGCCACCTGCCCGACGGTCCGCCGCTCTACCCCGACGGCGACCTGACCGACGAGCCCGAGCACATCATGGTCGCCGAGCTGATTCGCGAGGCCGCGCTCGAGGGCGTCCGCGATGAGCTGCCGCACTCGATCGCCGTGCTGGTCGAGGAGATGGGGCCGCGCGAAGGGCAGCCGGACCTGATCGACGTGTACGCCGAGATCTACGTGGAACGGCCGAGCCAGAAGGCGATCGTCATCGGCACCAAGGGCGAGCGCATGAAGGAGGTCGGCACCCGGGCCCGCCACCAGATCGAGGCGCTGCTCGGCTCGCGGGTCTACCTGGACCTGCACGTCCGCATCGCCAAGGACTGGCAGCGGAACCCCAAGTTCCTGCGCCGCCTCGGTTTCTACGGCTGAAGGGCCGCTACAGCCGGCCGAGGACGCCCGACATTTACCCTGCCCGATTTGCCGGATATATCGCGCTTTTCTGGCATAAGGGCTGGTGGCACGCTACGCTGTGCGGCTGAGTCACCTCGCACCGAAGGGACGGACATGCTCATTATCTGGGGCCTGCGCGTCATCTACCGGACGCTCGGGCAGGGCGTGTTCTTCTGCCGCCGGTGCGGCGGCGACCGCAAGTACCGGCACCGGGCCGGCCGCCGGTACATCACGGTCTTCTTCATCCCGCTGATCCCGCTGACCAGGACGGGCGAGCACGTGCAGTGCCTGACCTGCAAGACCAGGTACGTCACCGAGGTACTCAAGCTGCCGACCACCGTGCAGCTGCAGCTCGCGGTCTCGGCCGGGATGCGCGCACTGGTGGTGGCGATGCTCCGGGTCGGCGACCCGGCGAACCCGCTGGCCCGCCGCCGCGCGATCGACGCGGTGGCCGGCACCGGGGAGCGGGGCTACGACGAGGCCGCCCTCGACGCCGACCTCGAGGAGCAGACCGAGACCGAGATCGGCAAGATCGCCGCCTTCGGCGGCCAGCTCCAGGTCGAGGCCAAGGAGTGGTACCTGGCCGAGGCCATCAGGATCGGCCTGGCGGACGGCCCGCTGACCGGGCAGGAGCGCGCCGCCGCCGGGCGCCTGGCCGCCGCCCTTGGCATGACGCAGGCCCAGGCCATCGGCGTCATCACCCTCACCGGGCAGAACGCCGGCCAGAACTAGTGAAACACGGGACCGTTCAGGCTGCTATGCTCTAGTTCGATATGTCGTACGAGCTGCTCCTCCTTAGCGGCCGCGGCGGGGGCCTGTAATAGGCTGGCTCCCTCGTCGCGGGTCCTAAGCATGTCCGCTGGCCGTCATCAAAGCCCAGAGCAGACACTCCGCGAAGGAAGCAAGCAACGATGCCAAGCAATAGCGCATATCCGTCGGTAGCACCCGTCCGCCAGCAGCCGAGCGGCATGCCATGCCATCGGTACGTGCCGTTCAAGCCGGTAGATCTTCCGGACCGCACCTGGCCGGCGAAGAGCATCACCCGCGCGCCGCGCTGGCTCTCCACCGACCTCCGCGACGGCAACCAGGCGCTGATCGACCCGATGTCGCCGACCCGCAAGCGGGCCATGTTCGACCTGCTGGTGAAGATGGGCTACAAGGAGATCGAGGTCGGGTTCCCCTCGGCCAGCCAGACCGACTTCGACTTCGTACGCGAGCTGATCGAGGCCGACCGGATCCCGGCCGACGTGCGGATCTCGGTCCTGACCCAGGCGCGCGAGGACCTGATCGAGCGCTCGGTCCAGTCCCTGATCGGCGCCCAGCAGGCGACCGTGCACCTGTACAACGCCACCGCGCCGACGTTCCGCAAGGTGGTGTTCCGGATCGGCCGCGAGGAGTGCAAGCAGCTCGCGGTGGCCGGCACCGAGCACGTCATGAAGCACGCGGAGAAGTACCTGGCGGGCACCGACTTCGGCTACGAGTACTCGCCCGAGATCTTCATGGATACCGAGCTGGACTTCGCGCTGGAGACCTGCGAGGCGGTGATGGACGTCTGGCAGCCGGCCGCGGGCCGCGAGATCATCCTCAACCTGCCCTGCACCGTCGAGCGCTCCACCCCGAACGTTTACGCCGACCAGATCGAGTGGATGTCGCGCCACCTGTCCCGGCGCGAGCACGTCTGCGTCTCGGTGCACACCCACAACGACCGCGGCACCGCCGTCGCCGACGCCGAGCTCGCGGTGCTGGCCGGCGCCGACCGGATTGAGGGCTGCCTGTTCGGCAACGGCGAGCGCACCGGCAACGTCTGCCTGGTCACCCTGGGCCTTAACCTGTTCAGCCAGGGCATCGACCCGATGATCAACTTCTCCGACATCGACGAGATCCGCCGCACCGTCGAGTACGTGAACCAGCTCCCGGTGCACCCCCGCCACCCGTACGCGGGCGAGCTCGTCTACACCGCGTTCTCCGGCTCCCACCAGGACGCGATCAAGAAGGGGTTCGAGGCCCTGGAGGCCGAGGCGGAGCAGTCCGGCGTCCCCTTCGAGCAGATCGAGTGGAACGTGCCCTACCTGGCCATCGACCCGCACGACGTCGGCCGCTCCTACGAGGCCGTCATCCGGGTCAACTCGCAGTCCGGCAAGGGCGGCGTGGCCTACGTGATGAAGACCGGCCACTCGCTCGACCTGCCCCGCCGACTGCAGATCGAGTTCTCCAAGTTCATCCAGATCCGCACCGACGAAGAGGGCGGCGAGGTCACCCCGACCGAGATCTGGGACACCTTCAGCGCCGAGTACCTGGCCGAAGGCCCGGTGGCGCTCCTTGACCACCAGTCCTCCTCGGTCGTCGACGGCAAGCACACGCTCGTCGCCGCGATCTCCGTCGACGGCGAGACCCAGGAGGTGGAGGGTTCCGGCAACGGCCCGATCTCCGCGTTCTGCTCCGCGCTCGCCTCGGTCGGCATCGACGCCCGCGTCCTCGACTACGCCGAGCACGCCCTCACCGAGGGCACCGACGCCCAGGCCGCGGCGTACGTCGAGGCCGCGATCGGCGGCCAGGTCCTCTGGGGGGTGGGCATCGACACCAACACCGCGACCGCCTCCATGCGCGCGATCGTCTCCGCGGTCAACCGCTCCCGCCGCGTCTAGCTGAGGCTGCGCGTAACTCGAAGAGCAAATTCAACCCCATCCCCTCGAACGCACGCGTGCTCCGCGCCGCCCGGAACACGGCTCCGGACGCGGGGCGACGTCCCCGGCCGCGCGGTGACGTGGGGGAGAATGGAGGCGTGCAGGGGTACCGGGATGACGGGGTCGTGCTGCGGACGCAGAAGCTGGGCGAAGCGGACCGGATCATCACCCTGCTCACCAGGCAGAACGGCCGGGTCCGGGCGGTCGCCAGGGGGGTGCGGCGGACCAAGTCCCGGTTCGGCGCACGGCTTGAGCCGTTCACGCACGTGGACGCCCTCGTCCACCCCGGGCGATCGCTCGACGTGATCACGCAGGCCGAGGTGATCAGGGCCTACGGCAAGCCGCTGGCCACCGATTACCCCAGGTACACCGCTGGCACCGCGATGCTCGAGACCGCCGAACGGCTGACGCCGGTCGAGAAGGAACCCGCGATCCGCCAGTTCCTGCTGCTCATCGGCGGGTTGCGCGCGCTCGGCGACGCGCCGGAACCCGGCGATCCCGGTGACGCCGATCAGCCGGCCGGGCTAGGCGAGGCCGACGCGGGCGGCGATCCCGGCACCGGCGATAGCGCCGAGGTCCAGGCCGCGGCCGGGCAGGCGCGGGAACCGCGCCTTGTCCTCGACTCGTACCTGCTCCGCTCGCTCGCCCTTGAGGGCTACGCGCCCTCGCTGGCGGAGTGCGCCCGCTGCGGCACGGCAGACACGCCGCTGGTGGCGTTCGCGGTCGCCGCGGGCGGCATGGTGTGCGTGAACTGCCGGCCGCCGGGGGCCGCGTCGCCGGGCCCGCAGACCGTCGCGCTGATGCGCGCGCTGGTCCGCGGCGACTGGGACATGGCGATGCGGAGCGAGCGCAGGCACCGGGTAGAGTGCAGTGGCCTGGTCGCCGCCTACTTGCAGTGGCACCTTGAGCATTCGATCCGGTCGCTGCGTCATGTGGAGCGTGCTTGAGCAAGACCCCCCGGGAGCCGCGAGAGCCCCGCCTGATTAAGCCGCCGTACTCGCACCCGAGCGGGGTCCGGCCGCCGGTCCTCCCGGCTGACCTGGTTCCCAAGCACGTCGCGATCGTCATGGACGGCGACGGCCGGTGGGCGAAGGAGCGCGGGCTTCCGCGCACCGAGGGGCACAAGGTCGGCGAGTCCGCGCTGATGGACGTGCTCATGGGCGCCATCGAGCTGGGCGTTGAGTACGTCTCCTCGTACGCGTTCTCGACCGAGAACTGGCGGCGCCACCCGGAGGAGGTCGCGTTCCTGATGAGCTTCAACCGGGACGTGATCCACCGTCGCCGCGAGGAGCTGGCGGAACGGGGCGTCCGCATCCGGTGGGCAGGCCGCAGGCCGAGGCTGTGGCGCAGCGTCATCAGGGAGCTCGAGGACGCCGAGCAGCTCAGCAAGGAGAACACCGTCCTCACGCTGCAGTTCTGCTGCAATTACGGTAGCCGGGCGGAGATCTCGGACGCCGCCGCCGCGCTCGCGCGCGACGTGGCCGCCGGAAAGGTCCGCGCCGATAAGATCGATGAGGAGCTTTTCGCCCGCTACCTCGACGAGCCGGATATTCCGGAAGTCGACCTATGGATTCGCTCGTCCGGCGAGCAGCGCCTCTCTAACTTTCTGCTCTGGCAGTCGGCCTACGCCGAGCTTGTCTTTCTGGACACGCTCTGGCCCGATTTCGACCGCAGGCATCTCTGGCATGCGTGCGAAATCTACGCGTCCAGGGACCGCAGATTCGGCGGCGCGCTGCCGAATGCGGCGCCTGGTATCAGTCGCGTTCCGTAACCAAAGAGTAACGGTACGTATTCCGGGGAACAAGCACCCCGGGATGCGCTGGGATACTCGGCTAATCCAGGCTGTTACGTTACCCAGTCCCCTTAAGAAACGCAGCGTTGCGCAAAACAGAACCAGACGACGCTACGCGAAACCGGGGGGTTAGATGCGTCGCGCGATGGCAGCTGCAGTTGTGGGCGGGCTGGTACTCGGGGGAGTGGCAGCCACATCGGCCTTCGCCGCCACGGCCGCAAAAGCGACCACCAGGACAACCATCAAAACCAAGACGGCCACCAGCGCGACTGCCGAGAAGGCAGCCATGAAAACGGTGGTCTACCACGGCTACGAATTCCAGATCCCGGCGAGCTGGCCCGTGTACCGGCTTGACCAGCACCCGGCGACCTGCGTCCGATACGACGTGCACGCCGTCTACCTCGGCACGCCGGGCGCGAACATGCAGTGCCCGGCCGGACTGGTCGGCCGTACCCAGACGGTGAGCGTCATTCCGAGCGCCACCGTCGCGGCCGGATCCGGATCCGAGATCACCGACCAGCGCGAACAGCCGGACGGCGTGGCCGGCACCGAATTGCGGCCGCTGCCCGCCGTGCGCGGGGCGGTCACCCTGAACGCCAGCCAGCATGAGCTGCGGGTCGCGCTCGGCGCGGCGTCGCTCGGCACCACCGTCCTTGCGACCTACGGTACCGACCCCGCGGTCGTGGAGCAGGTGCTCGGCACCCTCCGCGCCGCCCCGGCGCGGGCGCCCGAGACCGCGCAGACCACGCCGTCGTCGGCACCCGCCCAGGCGGCAGCGGTCAAGAACAAGCCGACCGCGAAGAAGTCGAGTGACACCGTCGCCATCACCACCAGTTGGCGGGGTGTCCCCCCCAACTGGCCGGTCCAGATCGTGCAGCCGCAGCCGACGGTGCACCCGGTGAAGGGCTTCGATGCCTGCACCGCGCCGTCGCTCGCGACGATGCGGGTCTGGCGGCAGCAGTACGCCGCGATCGGCGTCTACATCGGCGGAGTCAACGACGCCTGCGCCTACGGCAACCTGTCGGCCGCCTGGATCAATTCGGCGGCAGGCATGGGGTGGGGGATGCTGCCGACCTACGTCGGCCCGCAGGCGCCCTGCTGGTTGTACACGGGC
Source organism: uncultured Actinomycetota bacterium (assembly GCA_963844925.1). Lineage (GTDB taxonomy): Bacteria > Actinomycetota > Actinomycetes > Streptosporangiales > Streptosporangiaceae > Trebonia. The sequence goes on from CAWJQG010000009.1 coordinate 172,311, forward strand.
CAGGGCGTCAGGATCGTCCCGGGCCGGGCGGCGGCGGAAGGCGTGACGGCCGGGGAAGACGCGGCCAGCGACGCGAGGCTTTTCGGCCTGGCCGCCGGCTCGCCGATCTACTACGACATGGAGGCCTACGGCAAGAGCCAGAGCTGCAATAACGCGGTGCTGACGTTTATCGGCGCCTGGGACCGCACGGTGGCCGCCGCCGGCTACGTGACGGGAGTCTACTCAAGCCAGGACTCCGGCATCCAGAACATGCAGGCCGCGGTCACGGCGAAGACGACCGGGTTCACCGCACCCGACGCGCTCTGGATCGCGCTCTGGAATGGCGTAGCCACGCTGAACGACGGGTCCCTGAGCTGGCCGCTCGATGAACGGTCCAAGCAGTACTGGGGGAACACCACCGGGACGGTCGGCGGGATCAGGCTGAGCATCGACGACGACATCGTGGGGGGCCCAGTGGCGCGGTGATGGCGCAATGACGCGGCGGTCACGCGGGGATGCCGCAATGACGCGGCAGTGCGGCGGCGGTTCGCGGGACCTGAGGAAACCGGTTCGCGCGAACCGCCGCCGACTCATAAGCTCACTTGACATGGCCCTACGCAGCGACCGCCTTGACGCAATCGTCAACCTCAGCAAGCGACGTGGATTCGTCTACCCGTCGAGTGAGATCTACGGTGGTCTGCGTGCCGCGTGGGACTACGGTCCGCTCGGCGTGGAGCTGAAGAACAACGTCAAGCGCCAGTGGTGGCGGTACATGGTCCAGGAGCGCGACGACATCGTCGGCCTCGACTCCTCGCTGATCCTGGCCCGCGAGGTCTGGGAGGCCAGCGGCCACGTGGCCACGTTCACCGACCCGCTGACCGAGTGCCAGTTCTGCCACCGCCGTTTCCGCGCCGATCATCTGATCGAGGCGTACGAGGAGAAGCACGGCCATGTCCCGCCGGGCGGCCTCGACGATATCGCCTGTCCGCACTGCGGGAACAAGGGCACGTTCACCGAGCCCAAGAACTTCAACGGGATGCTCCGCACCTACATCGGCCCGGTGGAGGACGAGTCCGGCCTGGCCTACCTACGGCCGGAGACCGCGCAGGGCATCTTCATCAACTACAAGAACGTGCTCACCACCAGCCGCAAGAAGGTTCCGTTCGGCATTGGCCAGATCGGCAAGTCGTTCCGCAACGAGATCACGCCCGGCAACTTCATCTTCCGCACCCGCGAGTTCGAGCAGATGGAGATGGAGTTCTTCGTCAAGCCCGGCACCGACGAGGAGTGGCACGATTACTGGATCAAGCATCGCCTCGACTGGTGGACCGGCCTGGGCGTGAACCGGGACAACCTCCGCCTGTACGAGCACCCGAAGGAAAAGCGATCCCACTACTCCACGCGGACCGTCGACATCGAGTACCGGTTCGACTTCGTCGGCTCGGAGTGGGGCGAGCTTGAGGGCATCGCGAACCGCACGAACTACGACCTGACCCAGCACCAGGAGCACTCCGGCCAGGATCTGACCTACCTGGACCAGGAGTCCGGCGAGCGGTTCATCCCGTACGTCATCGAGCCGGCCGCCGGCGCGGACCGTGGCACGCTGGTCTTCCTGCTCGACGCGTACACCGAGGACGAGGCCCCGGACTCCAAGGGCAGGCTGGAGAAGCGCACGGTGCTGCGCCTCGACCCGCGCCTGTCGCCGGTCAAGGTCGCGGTGCTGCCGCTGTCCCGCAACGCCGACCTGTCGCCGAAGGCGCGCGACATCGCCGCCACGCTCCGCAAGCGCTGGACGACCGAGTTCGACGACGCCCAGGCGATCGGCCGCCGCTACCGCCGCCAGGACGAGATCGGCACCCCGTTCTGCGTCACGGTCGACTTCGACACCCTCGAAGACCACGCCGTGACGGTCCGCGAGCGCGACACGATGACCCAGGAGCGGGTCGGCATCGATGCCTTGCTGCCCTACCTGGCTGAGCGCCTCCCTCTCTGGTAGAGCGCCCACTCGGGGGTGAACGTGCCGTCGCGGGCCGGGCCGAAGTGCGCGGGCGGCGGCGCGCCGCGCCGCCCGCGCGCGCGCGCGTAAAGAATGCGTCAAGTTGAGGTTGTGCGCTAGTTTCTGAATTATCGCTGTGAAATTTCCGAAGTCAGGACATAGGTCCATTCCGAGGGTCTATACCAGCGGTCTATACCAGTGGCCACGAAGGGGTCTAAACCACTGCCCAGGCGGGCCTAAGCAGCGGCGACGACGTGTTTAATGCCACACTATTACATCCATTGTCTAATTTTATGTAATTGTGTACGGTCAAATTTATTAGAACGTATCGGAGCCGGGTACAGTCCGTACAACGGAGCTCGCCCGGCGCGAGGAGTGTTCAGTGCCGAAGTTCGTCTATGACTTCACTGAAGGAAACAAGGACCTCAAGGACCTCCTAGGGGGCAAGGGGGCGAACCTGGCCGAGATGGCCAGTCTCGGCCTGCCGGTGCCCCCCGGGTTCACCATCACGACCGAGGCGTGCCGCTACTACCTAGCAGAAGGCACGGTCCCCGACGGCCTTGACGACGAAGTCACCGGGCATCTGGACGCCCTCGAGGCCAGCCTGGGCCGCAGGCTCGGCGACCCGGCGGACCCGCTGCTTGTCAGCGTCCGCTCCGGCGCGAAGTTCTCCATGCCCGGCATGATGGACACCGTTTTGAACATCGGCCTGTCCGACGAGTCGGTCGAGAGCCTGGCCAAGCAGTCGGGCAACGAGCGCTTCGCCTGGGACGCCTACCGGCGGCTGATCCAGATGTTCGGCAAGACCGTCCTCGACATCGACGGCGCGCACTTCGAGCGCGCGATCGACGCCGCAAAGAAGGCCAAGGGCGCGACCAGCGACACCCAGCTTGGCGCCGAGGACCTGAAGACGCTGACCTCGTTCTACAAGAACATCGTGGTCGAGCAGGCCGGGCGCGAGTTCCCGCAGGACCCGCGCGAGCAGATGAACCTCGCGGTGAGGGCCGTCTTCGACTCGTGGAACTCCGACCGCGCGGTGCTCTACCGGCGTCAGCAGCGCATCCCCGCCGACCTCGGCACGGCCGTCAGCGTGGTGGCGATGGTGTTCGGCAACCTCGGTGACGACAGCGGGACCGGGGTGGCGTTCACCCGCGACCCGGGCACCGGCGCGCAGGGAGTCTACGGCGACTACCTGCAGAACGCGCAGGGCGAGGACGTCGTGGCCGGCATCCGCAACACGGTGCCGCTGCAGGACCTCGAGACCCTCGACAAGGCCTCCTTCGACGAGCTGATGTCGATCATGGCGACGCTGGAGAACCACTACCGCGACCTGTGCGACGTCGAGTTCACCATCGAGCGCGGCAAGCTCTGGATGCTGCAGACCCGGGTCGGCAAGCGGACCGCGGCGGCGGCCTTCAGGATCGCGACGCAGCTGGTGAAGCAGGGCATGATCGACCTGGACGAGGCGCTCGCCCGGGTCACCGGCGAGGAGCTCGCCCGGCTGATGTTCCCGCGGTTCGACACCAGCGGCGACGTCACCCGCATCACCACGGCGATCAGCGCCTCTCCGGGCGCGGCGGTCGGCAAGGCGGTCTTCGACTCGGCGACCGCGGTCGCGTGGGGCAAGGCGGGAGAGCGGGTCATCCTGGTCCGCCGCGAGACCAACCCCGACGACCTGCACGGCATGATCGCGGCCGAGGGCGTGCTGACCGCGCGCGGCGGCAAGACCAGCCACGCGGCGGTGGTCGCCAGGGGCATGGGCAAGACCTGCGTCTGCGGCGCCGAGTCGCTTGAGGTCGACGAGGCAGGCAAGCAGTTCACGTCCCCCGACGGCCTGGTCGTCTACGAGGGCGAGGTGATCTCGGTCGACGGCACCTCGGGCGCGGTCTACCTGGGGGAGGTCCCGGTGATCGCCTCCAACGTGGTGCAGTACTTCGAGGGCGAGCTCGAACCGGACGCCGACGCGCTCGTCGCCGCCGTGCACACGCTGATGACGCACGCCGACGGCGCCCGGCGGCTCGGCGTCCGCGCCAACGCCGACAACGGCCCCGACTGCGCGCGGGCCCGCCGGTTCGGCGCCGACGGCGTCGGCCTGGTCAGGACCGAGCACATGTTCCTGGGCGAGCGCCGCCAGCTGGTCGAGGACCTGATCCTCGCGGGCACCGACGACGCCGCCCGGCGGGCCGCGCTCGACGCGCTCGAGCCGCTGCAGCGCGGCGACTTCGGGGAGATCCTGGCGGCGATGGACGGCCTGCCGGTGACGATCCGGCTGATCGACCCGCCGCTGCACGAGTTCCTGCCCGACTTCACGGATTTGTCGGTGCAGGTCGCCCTGGCGGGCGAGAAGGCAAGCGAGCAGGACCTGCGGCTGCTTGCGGCGGTCCGCCGCCTGCACGAGCAGAACCCGATGCTCGGCCTGCGCGGCGTCCGCCTCGGCCTGGTCATCCCCGGCCTGTTCGACATGCAGGTCCGCGCGATCGCGCACGCGGCGGCCGACCGCCTGGCGGCGGGCGGCGACCCGTCACCGGAGATCATGATCCCGCTGGTCGCGACCGTGCAGGAGCTCGAGATCACCAGGGAGTCGGCGGAGCAGGTGCTGGCCGAGGTGGCAGCGGAGACGGGCGCCGCGGTGCACGCGCTCATCGGCACGATGATCGAGGTGCCGCGGGCCGCCGTGACGGCGGGGGAGATCGCGCGATCGGCCGACTTCTTCTCCTTCGGCACCAACGACCTGACCCAGATGACCTGGGCGTTCTCCCGGGACGACGTGGAGGGCGCGTTCTTCTCCCGGTACATCGCCAAGGGCGTCTTCGGCGTGTCACCGTTCGAGACCCTCGATGTGGAGGGCGTCGGCCGCCTGGTGAAGATCGCCGCCGACGAGGGCCGCGCCGCCAAGCCCGGTCTGAAGCTCGGCGTATGCGGCGAGCACGGCGGTGACCCGGCGTCAGTTTGGTTCTTCCACCAGGCCGGGCTCGACTACGTGTCCTGCTCGCCCTTCCGCGTCCCGATCGCCCGTCTGGAAGCGGGCCGGGCCGCCTCCACCGCCGGCGGCGACACCCGCTGACCGCCACTCGCCAACCCCCGACGCGCCGTGGCCGTGCCCCGTTGCCTGGGTGTGGCTCGAACTGTCGGACCTAGTCGGCACACTAGAGACGTGACGTACACGTCGCACGACACGGAGCGCTGGGTGGCCGAGCCGCCCAAGCGTCCCGAGCGCACGCAGTTCCAACGGGACCGCGCCCGCGTCCTGCACAGCTCCGCCCTGCGCAGGCTCGCGTCGAAGACCCAGGTGATGCGGGCCGGGTTGGCTGATTTCCCGAGAACCCGGCTCACCCACTCCCTGGAGTGCGCACAGATCGGCCGCGACCTGGGCGCAGTGCTCGGCTGCGACCCCGATCTGGTGGACGCGGCCAGCCTGGCACACGACCTCGGCCACCCTCCGTTCGGCCACAACGGGGAGTCCGCGCTCGCCGCGCTGGCCGATCCGGGCGGCCCGCTGGCCTGCGGCGGCTTCGAGGGCAACGCCCAGTCCCTCCGCCTGCTCACCCGCCTTGAGCCGAAGGTCCCGGGAGCCGGCCTGAACCTCACCCGTGCCACGCTGGACGCGGCGCTCAAGTACCCCTGGGTCGCGTCTGACAGCGCAGGCGCCGCGGACCCACGTCCGTCCTGCCGCGCCCGACCCCGACTGCACTCCTGAGAACGTCACCCTGCACCTGCCCGCCAAGTACGGCGCCTACCAAGCCGACATCGCCGGTATTCAACTGGATTCGGGCCGGCGCCCCCGGCCGCCGCCGCTGCCTGGAGGCCCAGGTCATGGACTGGGCCGACGACGTCGCCTACTCGGTCCACGACCTGGAAGACGGCCTGGACGCCGGGCTGGTGTCCATAAAAAACCTGACAGATCAGTCCGAACGGGCCGTGGTCTCCACGGTGGCGCGCACCTATTACTGCCCGCCGTCGTGGAACGTCACGGCGGCGGAGCTCGATGAGGTCTTCGGCGAGTTCATGGAGCTGGACTGCTGGCAGTTCAGCTTCGACGGCGGCCCGGCCGCCCTGGCCGCCGCCAAGAACCTGACCAGCGAGCTCGTCGGGAGGTTCTGCCAGGCGGTGGAGGACGCCACCCGCGCCGCCGCCCGCGCATCCCGCCTCACCCGCTACACCGCCGACCTCGTCGTGCCGCGACGGCAGCTGCTCGAGTGCGCGCTGCTCAAGGCGGTGGCCGCGCACTACGTGATGAGACGCCAGGCCGCGGTCGACCAGCAGGCCCGTGAACGCGAGGTGATCACCGAGCTGGCGCTCGCCATCGAACGGGGCGCGCCCGCCACCCTCGACCCGGTCTTCCAGCCGGCCTGGGACACGGCCCCGACCGACTCCGAGCGCCGCCGCGTGATCATCGACCAGCTCGCCTCGCTGACCGACACCTCCGCCCTGGCGTGCCACGCCCGCCTGACGTAGCTGTGCTTTCCCGCTCGCCGCCGGGCGCGCTCGGGGACGCCCTGCCTTCTCCCTCGTCGCGCGGTCGATCGTTTCTTGCTCCCGCCATCCTCAGTCCGAGGACAGTGGCGCGCCCGTCGGCTCGCGGTGCGTCTGGGCGTGTTGCGACCGGTGGGTTTCCCTGACTCCCCTTCCTTTGGGCTATCGTCGGCAACGACGGCTTACGCTCCGGAGGCGGCAAATGACGACGTTCGTGATCGTGGGTGGCGGGCTGGCTGGCGCGAAGGCGGCCGAGACGCTCCGCAATGAGGGGTTCGACGGCGACATCGTGCTCTTCGGCGACGAGCCGGAGCGCCCGTACGAGCGCCCCCCGCTGGCCAAGGGCTACCTGCTCGGCAAGGACGAACGCGACTCGGTCTTCGTCCACCCCGCCGACTGGTACCCAGAGCACAACGTGGACCTGCGCCTGGGGACCCCCGTCACCTCGATCGACCGCGCCGCCCGCTCGGTCGCGTTCGCCGACGGCACGCTCTCCTACGACAAGCTGGCGATCACCACCGGCGCCTCCGCCAGGAAGATCTCGATCCCCGGCGCTGACCTGGGCAACGTGCTCTACCTGCGGACCCTGGCGGAGTCGGAAGCGCTCCGGGCCGCGTTCACGCCGGGGGCGAGGATCGTGATCATCGGGGCGGGCTGGATCGGGCTCGAGGCCGCCGCCGCGGCCCGGCAGGCCGGAAGCTCCGTCACCATCGTCGAGCCGCAGCCCACCGCGCTCTACAGCGCGATCGGCCCCGAACTCGGTGAGAAGTTCGCGGAGCTGCACCGTTCGCACGGCGTGGTGTTCCGCTTCGGCGAGTCGTCGACCGAGTTCCGCCCGGCCGAGATCTCCGGCAAGCTGCCCGCGGCGGGCGACTCCCGCGAGGGCTGGCCGGTCGGGTGGGTGGTTACCGATTCCGGCGCGGAGATTCCCGCGGACATCGTCGCGGTCGGCATCGGCGCGGCCCCGAATGACGGCCTCGCGCAGGCGGCGGGCCTTGAGGTCGATAACGGCGTGCTGACCGACGCCGCGCTGCGCAGCTCGGACCCGGACATCTTCGCGGCCGGCGACGTGGCCAACTCGTACCTGCCGCTGGTCGGCCACCGCGTGCGGCTGGACCACTGGGCCAACGCCCTGCACGGCGGGCAGGCGGTAGCCAGGTCCATGCTCGGCCAGCCCGTCGAGTACAACCGCGTGCCGTACTTCTACAGCGACCAGTACGACCTGGGCATGGAGTGCTCGGGCCTCCCGACGCCAGGCAGCTACGACGAGGTGATCTACCGCGGCGACAGCGCCGGCCTCGAGTTCATCGCCTGCTGGCTGAACGCCGGCCAGCTCGTCGCCGGCATGAACGTCAACGTCTGGGACGTAACCGACGACATCCAGGCCCTCATCCGCTCCGGCCGCGTCCTGGACCCCGCCCGCCTAGCGGACCCCACCGTCCCCCTCAACGAGATCTGACCCCTCCAGCACCTCAACCCCCTCCAGCACCTCAACCTCGCCTTCGGCCGCCCATGATCATGAAGGATTTGTTCTTGGCGAAGGATCCGAATCGTATAGCTGCACTAATCCTTCGTGATCACGTGAGCGCGTGCTCGGGTCGACGGATCATGATCGCTCTTTCGTGACAATCCGGGCGCAGGCGTCCAGATCGGACGATGGGCGCGGTGAGCGCAAGGGCGGATTGTCGGTAGCGGTCGCCATACTCATCGTTATGGGTGACATGATCCCTCCAGGTCTACCGGCGCTGGCACGTGACCAGGCAGGCCTGGTGACACGCCGGCAGGCGCTTGACGCCGGGATGTCCGTCGGTGCGATCACCGCCAGAATTCGGTTTAGCAAATGGCAGCGGGTTCATCCTGGCGTCTACGCGACGTTCACCGGGCCGATGAACAGGAGTGCGCAGCTGTGGTCGGCAGTGCTGGTTGCCGGGCGGGGCGCGCAACTCAGCCACGAGAGCGCGGCGGAGATTCTTAGGCTCACCGATCGCCGATCGCCGTTCATCCACGTTGCCATTCCGGTTAACAGACGCGTCATACCGCCTCAAGGCGTCAAAATCCATATTTCGTCGCACCTCAGCGGAGGCTGGCGGTTTGCTCGCGGGATTCCGCCGCACACCTTCGCCGAGAAGACGGTCATCGACCTGGTGCACGCGGCGGACGATCTCAATGACGTGATCGCGTGCGTGACCGGTGCGTTCGGGCAGGAAGCTCACGGACGCAAGGAAGGCTGATGCAGGAGATGGCGGCGCGGCCGCAGGCTGCGTTGGCGGGCCGACGCTCGGCGAGATCATCGCGGCCGGGGCGGGCGGGGCGCACTCCGTCATTGAGTACCGCTACGACCGCGACGTGGAGCGGGCGCACGGACTCCCGTCGGCTAGCAAACAGGTGCCGTTCACGAAGCCAAGCGGCAGCAGGGGTTTCCGCGACCGGTGCTATGAGGAGTACGGGCTCATCATCGAGCTCGACGGCAAGCAGTACCATCCCGACGAGCTCAAGGGCCGCGACCAGGACCGCGACAACCACGCTGTGGCAACCACCGGGTCGACGCTCCGCTACGGCTGGATCGACGTCACCCGCAAGCAGTGCGCCTCGGCGGCCCAAGTGCACGCGGCGCTGCGCAAGCGCGGCTACACCGGTCCCTTGACGCCCTGCTCGCCAACCTGCGGTGCGGTTCAGCTCCTCGCAGTGCGTTAACTGTCAAGGGAGTCAACGGGTACCCGCGGAAGTGAACGGCCCCGGGCCATGAACGGATCTGGGCAACGGATCTGGGCAGTGAACGGCCCCGGGCGGTGCATCGCCCGGGGCAACGAACAGCCGCGCAAGTGGCAGCAAACGGTAACGGCACCGTGGCTAGGACAGCAGCGCCTGCAGGACGGCGTCGGTGTCCGTGAGGTCGGGCAGGACCGCGTCAGCGCCCGCGGCGGCGAGGTCGGCGCACGAGTACGAGCCCGTCGCCACGCCTACCGCCCGCGCCCCGGACACCAGCGCCGCCTCGATGTCGAGCGGCGTGTCCCCGATCACCACGGTGGACGCGCCATCGAAGTCCGAGGGGGACTTCCCGTGCACCGCGGACGCCCGTCTTCGGGCCACCTGGACGAGCTCGGCGCGCAACTCGTGGTCGTCGCCGTATGCCCCGATGCACAGGTCGAGGCCGTCCTGCAGGCCGAGCGCGGCCAGCTTGACCTCGGCCACCGGGCGGATGTTGCCGGTGAGCACGGACTGGTGCGCGTGCCCGTGCAGGCCGCGGAGCACATCGCAAGCGCCGGGCAGCACCTGCCCTCGGGCCGCCACCAGCGAGCGCACCGACGGTGCCTGCGCGGTCATCCCGGCGATGAACGGGTCGACATACCGTCGTGGCTCGGAGACGCCCGCCATGGTCAGCGTCTCGAGGATGATCGCCCGGTCGGTGCGCCCCGCCATCGGCGCGAACGCATTGATAGAACGTCCGAAGAGCTGTACGAACACCACGTCGTACAGGTCACGACCAACCCCGTCGGCGTTGAGCAGCGTGCCGTCGATGTCCCAGAGCACAAGCTGATCGCTCACTGATTTCTCTCCCCTACAGTGGCGGCCACCGCATCAGCGATTTTCCCCGAGCAGCGTGCCCGCTAATCTCCACCCGGGGGTGAGCCAGCCGCGCCCGGCTACTCACCATCTGAGGGTGAGCCGGCCGGGAACCGTGCCGCGCCGTCCCCGCCGGCGGCCATAGACTCGAAATATGCCGGGTCGTATTCGTCAGGAAGACATCGCCGCAGTCCGCGAGCGTTCCCCCATCGCGGATGTCGTGGGCGAGTACCTGCAGCTGCGGCCGGCGGGCGGCGGGAGCCTCAAGGGCCTGTGCCCGTTCCACGACGAGCGTTCGCCGTCCTTCAACGTCACGCCGGGTAAGGAGCTGTACCACTGCTTCTCCTGCGGCGAAGGCGGCGACGTCATCACGTTCATCCGCAAAATAGAGCACCTCGACTTCACCGAGGCGGTTGAGCGGCTCGCCGCACGCGCGGGCATCGAGCTCCGCTACGAGCAGGGCGGCTACGTCCCGGGGCAGGAGCACAGCCAGCGGCGGCGGCTGATCGAGGCGCACAGTGCCGCTCAAGACTTTTATCTGGAACGGGCCGTGGTTTCCTCTGGTGGCCCAGCTAATGCGTTCCTGGCGGAGCGCGGGTTCACGCTTGATGAGGCCACCAGGTTCGGCGTCGGTTACTCGCCCAACGCGTGGGAGGAGTTGGTCAAGCACCTGCGGGCCCGCGGTTTCACCGAAGAGGAGCTGGTCAAGTCCGGCCTGGCCCGCAGGACGAGCCGGGGCGGCCTGATCGACATGTTCCGCGGCCGGCTGATGTGGCCGATCAGGGACCTGACCGGGGAGACGGTCGCGTTCGGGGCGCGCAAGCTCAACGCCGACGACGACGGCCCCAAGTACCTGAACACGCCGGAGACGGCGATCTTCAAGAAGAGCCACGTGCTGTACGGGGCGGACCTGGCCAAGCGCGAGATCGCCAGGCGCCGCCAGGCGGTGATCGTCGAGGGCTACACCGACGTGATGGCCTGCCACCTGTCGGGGGTGGTGACCGCGGTGGCGACCTGCGGGACGTCGTTCGGCGAGGATCACGTGAAGATCCTCAGAAGGCTGATCATGGACACCGACGGGTCGACCGGCGAGGTGATCTTCACCTTCGACGGCGACGCGGCCGGGCAGAAGGCGGCGCTGCGCGCCTTCGCGCTGGAGGAACGGTTCGTCACCCAGACCTACGTCGCCGTCCAGCCGGACGGCCTCGACCCGTGCGACCTGCGGGTCTCCCGCGGCGACGCCGCGGTCCGCGACCTGGTGGCGCGAAGGGTGCCGCTGTTCGAGTTCGCGATACGGTCGGTTCTCGGCAAGCACGACCTGAACACGCGGGAGGGTCAGTTCGCCGCGATCGACGAGGCCGCGCCGATCATCGTCCGGATCAAGGACCGGTCCAAGTGGAAGCAGTACGCCGTCGACCTGGACCGCTGGATCGGCTTCATGGACGAGAGGTACGTGCTCGACCGGGTCCGCCAGGCCGCCGCGGCAGTGCAGCCGAAGCGAGCAGCCACGGCTCGTTACTCCAACTCGGAGGCGGCACCGGACGCGGGCCGGCAGCGCCCCGCCAACCTCCGCCAGGGGCAGACCGGGCGGAACACCGACCGGGCGGACCCGGTGCACCGGGTGGAGCGCGAGGCGCTCAAGCTCGCGGTGCAGTGGTCGGGGCTGATCGGGCCGGAGTTCGACGCGCTCGGCGCGGTGGCGTTCACCCTGCCGGCCCACGCGGCGGTGGTCGAGCTGATCGCCGACTGCGGCGGGGTGGCGACCGCGGGCCGGGCCAGGGACTGGGCGGCCGCGCTGCTGGCGGCGGCGTCGGACGACGTGGTGCGCGGGTTCGTGACGGAGCTGGCGGTGGAGCCGCTGCAGGTCGCGGGGGAGCCGGACGAGAAGTACGCTGACGTCGTGCTCGCCCGGGTCGGTGAGCTTGCCGCCGGGCGGCAGATCGCCGGGATCAAGGCCCGGCTGCAGCGGATGAACCCGGAGGAAGACCAGGCGGCGTACAACAAGATGTTCGGCGACCTGGTGGGGCTCGAGCAGCGGCGAAAGTGGCTGCTCGACCGGGCGAGCGGGGCGTGACGGGGGTCGGCGACGGCTCAGCCAGCAGACATTACCGAACCCGTATGCTCAGGTTGTGGCGATGTTAAACCTCTGGTCAGAGTTACAAAATTGGGTCCCCCGGAGCACGGGGTGCGTGCCGCAGACTGTTCTTCGTGAGCCTCACCGTAGTAACGAGCGGACCATCGCTTACGCAGCAGCTAACGGAACTCGTGGCGCTCGGGCGCTCACGGGGCTTCGTGACGACGGGGGACGTCACAGCGGCAATCGATTCGGCCGAGCTGTCCAGAAGCGCACTAGACGGGGTGGCGCGGGTACTCGCCGACGAAGGCATCGAGGTGCTTGACGCACCGATTGAGGAAGAGACAGACGCCAAGCTGCCGGAGGGCGACGCCGAAACGGCGCGCCGGGCCGGGACCAGCGACTTGGTCCGGATCTACCTGCGGGAGATCGGCCGGGTGCCGCTGCTCACCGCCGAGGACGAGGTCGAGCTGGCCAAGTCGATCGAGGCGGGCCTGTACGCCGAGGAGAAGCTGAACTCGGCCTACACGATCTCCGACGCCGACCGGGGCGACCTGGAGTGGCTCTCGGCCGACGGCGTGCGCGGCAAGCAGCGGCTGACCGAGGCGAACCTCCGGCTGGTCGTGTCCATCGCCAAGCGGTACATCGGTCGCGGCCTGGTGTTCCTCGACCTGATCCAGGAGGGGAACCTGGGGCTGATCCGCGCGGTTGAGAAGTTCGACTACACCCGCGGGTACAAGTTCTCCACCTACGCGACCTGGTGGATCAGGCAGGCCATCACTCGGGCGATCGCCGACCAGGCGCGGACCATCCGGGTGCCGGTGCACATGGTCGAGACGATCAACAAGCTCGCCCGGGTGCAGCGCCAGCTCCACCAGGAGCTCGGCCGCGAGGCGACGGTGGAGGAACTCGCCGCCGAGCTCGGGGTCGAGCCCGAGCGGGTCGCGGAGATCCAGCGGATCGCCCAGGAGCCGGTCTCGCTGCAGTCGCCGATCGGCGAGGAGGAGTCGGACCTCGGCGACTTCATCGAGGACGCCGACGCTGTCGTGCCGATCGAGGCCGCGGCCTTCATCATGCTGCAGGACCAGCTCGACCGGGTGCTGTGCGAGCTGTCGGAGCGGGAGCAGCGGATCATCCAGCTGCGGTTCGGCCTCTCCGACGGGCATCCGCGGACGCTGGAGGAAGTCGGCCGGGAGTTCGGCGTCACCAGGGAGCGGATCCGCCAGATCGAGTCCAAGACCCTGGCCAAGCTCCGCCACCCGTCCCGCGCGCTGCTGCTGCGCGAGTACCTCGACTGATCCCTGCTAGCCCGGGGGATGACCCCCTGGAACCCCCACTGTGGGGGGCTCCCGCCCCCCACACCCCCCGGCCTGATCCGTTCCGGTCTGCCTGCAAAACCCGCAGGCAGACCACCTCTCACAGCAGGGCATCTCTCCTGTTACGGGGTGTCGGGCGTGTAGCGGGTGCCGTTGACCGATGGCGAGGCGCCGTCAGCGGGGTAGACGAGGTTCCCGTCCGGCGCCACGTCGTCCGTCGCGTCGCTGGTGCCCGCCGTGCCGCGCAGCCGTGCCGGGATCTTGTCCGTCGCGGCCTGCTTGGCGTTCGAGACGATCTTGGGCACCTGGGTGGAGGCGGTCTTGGCCGCGGCTGTCGCGTTCGTCGCGGCGCTCTTGGCGTAGTCGGGCGCCTTGGCCGCCGCCGTCTTGGTCAGGTCCGCGGCCTTCGCCTGCACGGTGCTGGCGGCCTGCTGAACCTTAGGGTGCCCGACGATCTTGCGCCCCGAGCGGATGATCTGATCGTAGGCACCACGGCCTGCCCGCGAGCCGGCCATGAAACCGACCGCGACTCCAGCGATGAATACTGCCTTATACCGCATCTGGTACCCCTCTTCCAGTCTCCCGGTGCGCAGCTTTTCCGGTGCGCAGCGTCGACGCCGTTGTGCCTACCCCGTCATGCGGCGCCCATACGTTCCGGCTCTGCTTCCCCCGCTCGACGCCGGGCGCTTTGACCCGGTGCCTGCCCTCGAGGCTCGGCAAAACCCGCCTCGCTCCTGCGTCCAGGCACCGGCGCGCCCGTTGGCTCGCGGGTATCCAGCGCTACGATGCGCTGACGATTCCAGGGTAGCTGTCCCACGTTTTCCGCCTAGCGCCCGCCCCGCCCCGCGTCGCGGACGTGGCCGCACCCAGGCCAACGGACGCGCCCGGATGCATCCGGGCGCGGGCGATGGGCGTGCAGCGGGCACCCCGAAAGTGCGCTACCCTTTATCCCGCAGCACCACACCGGGCAGGGTTACTCAGCCCGCGGTGCGCGACGGTCCCGCGTAGCTCAACTGGCAGAGCAACTGGCTGTTAACCGGGCGGTTTTCCGGTTTGGGCGGCGCTGGGTCGAGAAGTTGCAGGTCTGAGCAGTGACATAGGGTTCGAGGTGGCCAGCGGTCACGGAAAACCCACCGAATACCAATCCGAGGTAGCTCAATTGGCAGAGCATCCGGCTGTTAACCGGACGGTTCTCGGTTCGAGTCCGAGCCTCGGAGCTAGCAAGTACCACCGTCCAGAGCGTCAGCAGGAGCGGAAGCGTTGGCCCTGCCATCCTCTGTTGCTTCTTGGCCGCTAGAGCGGCGATCTTGCCCGCGTTCGCTGCCTTGCGCAGATCGCACCGGCATTCGGCTGCCAGGCCGTCATGTCCGGCCCGACCGGGGCCAGCTCCCGTAGTGCCGGCGGGAGCAGCTCCCTGGCTTCCTTGCGTCGGTTCTTCGCCGAACTTTGCCACGCTGGGCCAAAATTAGGCCTTACTATGTCTTATGGGGCAAATGAGACATAAGGCTGCTGGTGGTGCAGCGCGGGCCCCGGCCCGTCGACAGTGGTGGGTCGGGTGCGGCCCGGAGCGTACCGTCGCCTTCGCGGCGCTCGGCCCGATGGGCGTCGGCGCCGTTGCTGACTGCAACGGTAACGTCGCGAACGGTAGAGGAATTCAGCTGGCACGGCTAAGCATTCAGCCCCAACCCAGGCTTTCGATGAAGTTTTACTGTGACGCACCGCTTGGCAAGCCAAGGCTGCCAATAAAATGAATGGAAGAACGATGATGGAAGAATGCTTCTACTGCGGCGAGGAAGCTAGCCAGACGGACATCGACCGGCTGGGGAAGTGCCCTAGCTGCATGGCGAAGATGACGCAAGCTGCCGAGAAAGCGGCCAGGGAATCGCAGTCAGCCTGCTACAGCACTGGGCCAAATGCTCAGAAGATGTACTGACCATGATTACAATCCTGGCAATCGCGATCTGAATCGAAACCGGGCGCCGCGGTGGGTGGAACCACCGTCCGTTCCATACCTTCGATTGGCTGCGTTCGGTGCGGGTGGGCGCCCCGCAGACGTCGGGCACCCAAGGTTGGGGCCAGTCCGAGGGCGTCGCAGACAAATACGGCACCTGGGGCGATCCGCCGCGTCCATGCCCGACTCGCCGACGCCAGAGCAGCGGCAACACCCCTCCATTTTCAACTTATAGCGCAGCGGGGGGCTTGCGGCAAGCCCCGGGACGTAGGGCAGAATCGGCGACCGAGGCCAGAACCTGCGGAAACGGGAGTCGCGAAATGCGTGTGTGGTTGTCAACGGCGGGGGCGCGCGGGGACGCCGGACCGACGGCCGGGCTCGGGATGCCTCGCCGCGCCCTATCGTCGCAGGCGACCGCGGATCGGAGCTGACGACGTGTCACCAACTGCCAGCGCGTTCGACCTTCCCGACCGTCTCGCCCCCAAGGCCGACCCGGCGCTGATCGCCGACGACGAGCAGGAGTTCGCGGCCATCGCGGCGAGCCTTGAGCAGTCGATCGCCGACCAGTCAGGCCGCCTTGATGCCGAGCTCAGGGTGCCCGGCGGCATCGGCCAGAAGGCGATGGACCGAGACCTGGAGGTCCACCGGCTGACCTCCCGGCTGCGCGTTCTGCGCCGCTTCGGTTTGGACCTGTGCCTCGGGCGCATGGTCAGCGCGGACAACCCCGAGCCGGTGTACGTGGGTCGGCTTGGCCTCTCCGACCGCGGGGGGCGTCGACTGCTGGTCGACTGGCGTTCCCCCGCCGCGGAGCCGTTCTTCGGAGCGACCCACGCCAACCCGATGGGCCTCGCGAGCCGCCGCAGGTACCGCTGGACCCTCGGCCGGGTCAGCGACTACTGGGACGAGGTGTTCACTTCGGAAGGGCTTGAAGGGCGCGCCGCGCTCGACGATCAGTCTGCCTTCATCGCCAGCCTGGGCAGTAGCCGGTCGGCCCGGATGCGAGACGTGCTGGCCACCATCGCGGCCGACCAGGACGCCGTCATCCGCGCTGGATCTCGCGGCGCTCTCGTCGTGGACGGCGGTCCGGGCACGGGGAAGACCGTCGTCGCGCTGCACCGCGCCGCCTATCTGCTGTACTCCGATCCTCGCCTCGGTCACCGCCGGGGCGGCGTGCTGTTCGTCGGTCCGCACCAGCCCTACCTGGCCTACGTCGCCGACGTGCTGCCCAGCCTCGGCGAGGAGGGCGTGCAGACCTGCACCCTGCGGGACCTGGTCGCGGAGGGAGCCGCGGCAACGACGGAGACCGACCCGAACGTGGCCCGGCTGAAGTCGTCGGCAGACCTGGTGAAGGCGATCGAGCCGGCCGTCAGGTTCTACGAGAATCTGCCTGCCAAGGGTATGACGGTCGAGACCCACTGGTCTGACATCTGGCTGAGCCCCTACGATTGGGCCGAGGCGTTCGAGGCGCCGGAACCCGGCACTGCGCATAACCAGGCACGCGAGCGGATCTGGGAGGAACTGCTCGCGATCGGTATCGGCAAGCTCGCCGGCGACGCCCCGCCCGACCTGCTCCGAAGGTCGCTGGTGCAGAACAGGGGACTGCGCACGGCCCTCAACCGGGCCTGGCCGCTGATCGAAGCGACTGACCTCGTCGGGGATCTGTGGACGGTACCCGCTTACCTGCGCAAGTGCGCTCCCTGGCTCAGCCCCGATGA
This sequence comes from uncultured Actinomycetota bacterium, assembly GCA_963844925.1. GTDB lineage: Bacteria > Actinomycetota > Actinomycetes > Streptosporangiales > Streptosporangiaceae > Trebonia. The sequence continues at coordinate 189,379 of CAWJQG010000009.1, forward strand.
CGTTCGGGCGCTGCAGCGCCGCGACGCTCAGGCCTGGACGGTGTCCGACCTGCCGCTCCTGGACGCGGCGCGGCAACGGCTGGGCGACCCGGAGGCACCGCGACGTAAGCGTCGGCAAAAGGCGGCACTCGCCGCTGAGCGCGAGCAGATGGACAAGGTCATCGACAACCTGATCGCGGTCGCGGACGACGAATACGGCGTGGGTCTGGTGACGATGCTGCGCGGCGAGGACTTCCAGGACGCCCTGGTCGAAGAGGCCGCGCTGCCCGGCACGGAGCTGGACGTGCTCGCTGGACCGTTCGCGCACATCGTCGTGGACGAGGCCCAGGAACTGACCGACGCGCAGTGGCAGATGCTGCTGACGCGCTGTCCGTCCCGGAGCTTCACCATCGTCGGGGACCGCGCCCAGGCCAGGCACGGGTTCACGGAGTCGTGGCAGGAACGGCTCGAGCGGATCGGGTTCGACCGGATCACGCTGGCCTCCCTGAGCATCAACTACCGGACGCCCGAAGAGGTCATGGCGCAAGCCGAGCCGGTCATCCGGGCCGTCCTCCCGGACGCCAACGTGCCGACCTCCATCCGCGGCAGTGGCGTCCCCGTCGTGCACGGATCAGCTTCGGATCTCGGCTCGATCCTCGACACCTGGCTCGCCACGCATGCCGACGGGATCGCCTGCGTCATCGGCGATCCCGCGTTCCCGGGGACGTCCCGCGTCCGGTCGCTGACCCCGGAGCTGTCGAAGGGTCTCGAGTTCGACCTGGTCGTCCTGGTCGACCCGGAGGCGTTCGGCAAGGGCATCGAGGGAGCGGTCGACCGCTACGTCGCGATGACCAGGGCGACCCAGCAACTCGTCATCCTCACGAGCTCCTACTGCGGGAACTCCTCGAGCCGCCGCACGTAAAAGTCGAGCCAACTCTGCCCGCCGAAGGCCTGGCTGCGGCGGGACATCGCCTCGGCGACCATCGGCGAGCAGGGCGAACCCGGCGGCCTCAGCGAGCACGATGTCACCCCGAGGTAGGGCGGTCATGACGGGGCAGGCGCCCCGGCATCGCCCGCCCGGCCGCCGCCGATCAGTTCTATCAGCCCAAGCACGGCAAGCAGCAGGATGACGATCCAGATGCCGACGGCGAGCGTCGGCTGGCCCCAGAAGACGAAGACCACAGCGGCGATGGCCACGGCGCCAATGCGCAGCAGCCTCTTGTGCGCGCGGGTCCACGAGCCGGCCGGGCCGGTGCGCAGGCCCGCGAGCTCACCGCGGGCGCGTACCCAGGCGATGCCGGATCTGGCCGCACGACGGGTCCGGACCGCGGCGGCGGACGGCCCGGTCAAGAACGCGCCAGCCGCGATGACGAGCCCGGCCACCAGGAGCAGCCGGAGGCCGTCCTTGATGAAGCGCACCAGGGTGTCGTACAGCGCGGCGGCCGCGTCGGGCGGTAGCGTCGACTGCGGCACGCTGTTCAGATAGATGCCACGGGCGATCGCCAGCGCCGCCGCCAGCACGAGCATGGACGCGGACAGCCCCAGCGCCGCCCCGAGCAGCGCCCGGCGGCGACCGCGGGCCGCGTAGACGCCGGCGGCCAGCAGTGCCAGCGACAGGAACGGCAGCACCCACTTGAGGGTTGAGATCAACCGGTACGCCGACTGGGCCTTCGATAGGTCCGGCGCCTCAAAGAGCGCGATGGTGGGGTTGACCGACGGGAGCTTGTCGACGAACGTCAGCCCGCGCTGGCTGAGGGCCTGCTCAGCCTGCGTGATGAACGGGCCGAGCGAAATCGTCACCGTTCCGTTGGTGACGCTCACCGAGCTGTTGCCCTGACCGGACAGCACCTTCACCAGGCCGGCGTGGGCCGTCCGGTTCGCCTGGGTCCAGAGGTTGGCCGCAGCCGGGCTGGACACGGTCCGGGCCACCGCCGAGCCCACGAGAGAGTTTACGCCGGAGGAGATCGGGCCGGAGAAATTCCGCAGCAGGGCGGACAGACGCGGCAGGTGAGCGCGGTCAAGCTGGTCGGCCGCTTGGGCCTCGAGCCCCTCCACGTTCAGTTGCGTGGTGATCGCGGCCGTGATCTTTGTGCTCAGCGCCTGCTGGACCGGGGGCTCGTTGATCAGCGGTGCCATGTTCGCCACGTACCGATCGGTGTTGGTGACCTGGTTGCCGGCCCAGACGCCCAGGACCGCGACCGGGGCGAGCACGCAGCCGAGGACGATCGCAATCACCGCTACCGGCGCGCGCCACCAGTTGCGGCGCGCGCCCCCGGCTGGACTGCCTGTTCCCTGCCCGCCCGCCCCGCCGGCCTGCTGGGACCGCAGGGCGCGGACCTCAGAGCGCAGCCGCTCAAGCTCGCCCTGCTCGTCCTCGCCGTGCTCGTCCTCGCCGTGCTCGTCTTCGCCGTGCTCGTCTTCGCCGTGCTCGTCTTCGCCGTGCACGTCCTCACCGCGCCCGGCGGCAATGCCGGGCGCGGCGCCGGACGCGGCGCTGTCCTGGGACAACGCGGGCCTCCGCCTCTCCCCCCGGCTTAGACTTCTGCGTCTTCCGCGAAGGCCTCGCGGAGCTTGCTCTCCTGCTCGGCGGAGAGGTTGGTGCTGATCAGCTCGGCCTGGGTGCCCTGGAACTCGTCCCTGACCCGGTCGAACACGGCGTCCGAGCTGAGCAGGAACAGTGCCGAGGTGCCCGGCGTGACCTTGTCCCTGACAGTCGCGATGAAGGAGTCGCTGATCCCGACGTCGGCCAGCGAGGCGAAGAGCGCGCCCGAGGCGGCGCCGATGGCCAGGCCGAGGATCGGGACGAAGAAGATAAGGCCGAACAGCAGGCCCCAGAAGCCGCCGCCGAGTGCGCCGGCCATCTTGAGGTCGTGCATCTGGCGGGTCTTGGGCTTCCGCTGCCCGGCTTCCCAGGTGACCACCGCCGCGTCCTGGACCTGGATCAGTTGCTGCGTCTGCAGCGCCTTCAGCTTGTTCAGCGCCTCGTCGGCGCCGTAAGGCGTCTCGAACTTCCAGGCGGTAAGGGATGACATCGTTTCTCCGCTTCGTGGTTTCCGGCGGTCCCAGCCGCCGGAGCCGAACTGCTGGTCACTGCGACCAGTGCCCATTCGGCCGGAGCCGCCCTCACCCGTCACGGGTGATCACGCTCAGTGATCTGAGTCGAGTTTGAGGATCACCCGCGTCAGGTGAGGCGCGGATCCCTGGCCTGCCCGTACCTTGACCCTCCGTGGATAACCGCCGCGCTGGCGCGCGGAACCCGCGCTGCCCGCGCCGTCAAGCCGGCGTACAGCAGGCGGAGTCGGCGGCCTCGGCCGATGGCCTCCCGCCGCGACGTCACGCCCAGCTTGTGATAGGCCGATCGCAGGTGGGTCTTGACCGTGTTGACCGAGAGGAACAGCTGCTCCGCGATTTCCTGATTGGTCAGGTAGGAGGGAAGCAGGCGCAGCACGGCCACTTCGCTCGACGTCAGCGGCGAGTTCTCCGGTATCCCTGGGGCGCGGCTCGCCACCGGCAGCTGGCAGACGAAGCGCTCGATGACCCGCGCCGCGAATGAGGCGGCCGGGCTGGTCGGCGGGACGAGGACAGCGATTGCCGAGTGGATGCCCGGGCCGGCGTCGAGGAACGGCCGGTACGCGTCGTGCGGCTCGGCGATCAGCAGCGCTCGCTCTAGCAGTTCGGCGGTGGCGTCGGCGGCAGCGAAGCGTCGGCTGGCGGCGGCGGCCGTGAGCAGCGCGGTGATCCGATCCCGTAGCGTCGCTTCCGCCGCGCCGGGGCCGTCCAGGCACGCGCTGGCCTCATCGAGAGCGTCGACCGGGTCGCCGCCCGCGAGCAGTACCCTGGCGCGCGCCAGGGTACTGACCACGCTCCGGGACTGTCGGTCCGCCGCGGAGAGGTCCAGGGCTTGCGAGATATCACCGCCGCGCAGAGCGATGTCCGCGTCGAGCGCGCTCAGTGCCGCCAGGTCCGGGTCCGCGCCGCGTCCAAGCGCGACGAGGCCGCGAGCGGCGGCGGCATCGCCTGCGGCGAGCGCGACGCTGGCCTTGATCATCGTTCGCAACGCCTCGGCGTCCGGCTCACCGGGCAGCCTGCGCACGGAACCGGTCGCGGCGTGATCAAGCAGCAGCCTGGCCGTGTCCAGGTCATCGCGCTCAAGCGCAAGCCACCCGGCGGCGAGCGTGGCGAAGCAGTCGCCGGCCGGATCGGCGGGAATACTGGCACGCACCAGCGCGACGAGCTCCCCCGCAGCGCTGAGGTCGCCGTAGAACGCCTCGGCGAGCGCCCGCCAGCCGCGCGTGCGCGTGCGCAGACCGGTGAGGTTGGCGGCGGTCAGCTGATGCTCCGCGTGCCCGAGCGCCGACCGTGCCTCGGTCAGCTCCCAGCGCCGCAGCCAGGCCGTGCCAAGCACGAGCCACAGCAGCCCAAGCGCCTGGTGGGCCTGCACCGTCCTGGCCGATGCCTGCGCCTTCTCGGCCTGCTCCTGGCAGGCCGCGAGCGTGCCAGGATCCGCGCCCCGCGAGCTTGCCGCCCGCATCACCCGCAGTGCTGCCAGCCACAGCTCGATCACCGGTGCCTGCTCGCCGTCGTCGATCGCTCGTTGCGCGCAGTCGAGGTACACGGCCGCAGACTCCGGATCGCCGTCACACAGCCGCGCCGCGCCGAGCGCGGCGGCTATGACCGGGTCGTCTGTGCGGAGCTCGGCCGGAAACTCGGCCAGCACCGCCTCTAGCTCCGCTGCACGGTCCGGAAGCAGTCCGGCGATCCCCACCTCCGCGAGCGCCTGCGATGCGTACGCCCAGTCGTCGGCCTCGGCTGAGCAGATCACCGCCTCGACCGCCTCGCCGCTGGCGGCGTGCCACCGGGCCGCCCGGCCGAACAGAACGGGTACCTGCGGCGCCTGCCACTGCCGAAGCTCGGCCAGCAGGGTGGCGCGAAGGCAGGGGTGGTAGCGGTACTGGCCGTCGCTGTCGCGGTCCACGAAGCTGTTCTGCCGATGAAGCCGGTCAAGCACGAACGCCCCGCCGGCCTCCCCGGTGAGCCAGTCGGCGAGTTCCCCGGAAAGCCGCTTCGCCACGCTGGTCAGCCGCATGAACAGTCGCACCTGCGATGACTCCCGGTCGAGAACCTCGTCATGCAGGTAGTCGGCGACGACGGGGGCGCTGTCGATTCCGTCCCAGCCCACGCCTTGCCCCGGGCGGGCGGCCAGCGCAGCCATCCGCAGCCCCGCCATCCAGCCTTCTGTGTAGCGCAGGAGCGCGTCCCGCTGTGACTCGTCAGCGGCGAGGCCGAGTGCGGCCAGGAAGTCGTCCGCCTCGTCCGGCGTGCAGGCCAGGTCCGCCTCGGTAACCTCGGCGAGATCGCCAGCCAGCCGCATCCTGGCGAGATGAAGACCCGGCACGTACCGTCCGGACAGGATGACCCGCAGCGTCGGCGGTGCGTGGCGGACCAGGAAGCTGAGCTCGGGCAGCACGTCGCTGTCGGCCAGTTCCTGCATGTTGTCGAGGACGAGAACGGTTGGGGCGCCGACCCCGCGAACCGCGTTCATCACGCTGGCCGGCAAATCGTCCGCCCCGACGCGGCTGCAGGGGACCAGCGGCTGCTCGGCCGGGATGCTGTCGGCGGCGAGCGCCGCGGTCACGTTCGCCCAGAACTGGGCGGGGCTCCGGTCGCCCTCGTCCAGGGTCAGCCAGGCGACCCGCCGCCGCCTGCCGGCGGCCATCGCCCAGGTTGCGCACGCCACGGTCTTCCCGGCGCCGGCGCGGGCCCTGACCACTGTCACAGGATGCGCGGAAGTCTTTTCGATTAGACTGGAGACCCGGTCGCGACGGAATACGGCGGCAGTCAGCCGTGGTATCCGTAGTTTGGTCGCCTGCGCCGCATCAGCAGCGGTGGCCACATCCGTCATTCAATCCCCCGATTTTCACTTACGAAGCAAGACCGTACCCTCGCCTGCTTGTCAGCAACCTCGTCTACCTGGGGGGATGGGCATTCTCCAGGTCCTAACCGGGGCGTGCCGGAGGAAGAGCGCGGTCGACTGGGCGGCTTTGAATGCTTTGCGTGCCTGCGATCACCCCTCCAGGGTGATGCCTCAGCTATACCCGACGAGTAGCGTTCTAACAGAATGTAGCGTTCACACTACAAATGGTGAGTGGAGGGCTGTTCGATGAGCAGTGCACAGGACCAGTCGGGCGTTGGCACGGGGACCAGTGGCACAGCAGGAACTCCTGCAGCCCAAGCGGGAGAGTCCAGGGGACAGACCGCAAGTCACTACGTTCCTCGGCCCGCGCCGGGGTATGACGACGCTGTTAACGACGCCGCGGTCGGCCCGAGCGGGGCGTCGCTCGGCTTCACCGCCCTGGCAGCGGTGCTGATGATGCTCTCCGGAGGCGCCAACATCCTCGAAGGGATCGCGGCTGTCATCAGGGGCTCCTTCTTCGTGTCGCTGCCGCACTACACCTACAACATCACGGCCAACCACTGGGGTTGGATCCACATCGCCGCCGGCGCCGTCGTTTTCCTGGCAGGCGTTGCGCTGTTCACGGACAAGCTCTGGGCCCGCGCCGTCGGCGTGGCTCTGGCCTCGCTCAGCCTGCTGATGAACCTGGTGTACATCCCGTACTTCCCGGCCTGGTCGATCGTCGTGATAGCCATCGATGCGTTCATCATCTGGGCGCTGCTCACCCCGCGCCGCCGGTACGCATGATGATCTGACCCATTGGGTAGCCGTCCGTAGCGGGGTCGGCGGAGCCATGACCACTCATGACAACGCGGAGCGCACGACAACGAGGAGTCTTCATGGGCCGGCCATTCAAGGGAACGATCAACGTCGACATCCGCGACTCAGTGCCCGACTGGACGCCATTCGAACCGCCCAAGGCGCCGCCGGTCGCGCCCAATGTCGTGTACATCGTGCTCGACGACGTGGGTTTCTCCGCGATGAGCTGCTACGGCGGGCCGGTTCCGACGCCGAACATCGACCGGATCGCCGCGCAGGGAGTCCGCTACACCCAGTGGCACACCACCGCGCTGTGCTCGCCTACCCGCTCGTGCCTGCTCACCGGCCGCAACCACACGCGCAACAGCATGGCCTGCATCACCGAGGCCGCCATCGGCTTCCCGAACGCCAGCGGCACGATCCCGCCCGAGAACGGCATGCTCCCGGAGATCCTCGCCGAACGCGGCTGGAACACCTACCTGGTCGGCAAATGGCACCTGTGCCCGACGGACGAGATGCACCTCGCGGCCACCCGCCGGAACTGGCCGAGCGGCCGGGGAACCGAGCGGTTCTACGGCTTCCTCGGCGCGGAGACCAACCAGTGGTACCCGGACCTGGTCTACGACAACCACCCGGTGGACCCGCCGCGCTCTCCGGAAGAGGGCTATCACCTGACCGACGACATCACCGACAAGGCGCTCGAGTTCATCAAGGACGCGAAGGCGGTGGCACCAGAGAAGCCGTTCTTCCTCTACTACGCTCCCGGCGCCTGCCACGCGCCGCACCACGCACCGCGCGAGTGGATCGACCGGTTCAGGGGCCAGTTCGACATGGGGTACGAGGCGATCCGCGAGCAGACCCTGGCCCGGCAGAAGGACATGGGGATAGTCCCGCCCAACACCGGGCTGCCGTCGCTCAACCCGATCGGCACACCCACGTCCCGGACCGGCCCGGACGGCAAGCCGTTCCCAGAGCTCGACTACACCCGGCCCTGGGACTCGCTCAGCGACGACGAGAAGCGCCTGTTCGCGCGGATGGCGGAGGTCTACGCCGGCTTCCTGGCGCACGCCGACCACCACATCGGTCGGCTGCTCGACTACCTGGAGCAGAACGGCCAGCGCGACAACACGCTCGTCATCCTGGTCTCCGACAACGGCGCCAGCGGCGAGGGCGGCCCGAACGGCTCCGTCAACGAGATGAAGTTCGCCAACGGCGTCGCCGACGACCTGGCGGAGAACCTCGCGAAGCTCGACGACCTGGGCGGGCCCAAGACCTACAACCATTACCCCAACGGCTGGGCGATGGCGTTCAATACCCCGTTCAAGATGTGGAAGCGCTACGAGTTCAACGGCGGCACCTGCGACCCGTGCATCATCTCGTGGCCGGCCGGCACGAAGGCGCGGGGCGAGATCCGCGGCCAGTACCATCACGCGATCGACATCGTGCCCACGATCCTGGACATCCTCGGCGTCGACCCGCCCGAGACGATCAAGGGCCACACGCAGAGCCCGTTCGACGGGGTCAGCATGCGCGGCAGCATTGACGACGGGTCCGCGACGTCTGCGCGCCAGACCCAGTTCTACGCGATGCTCGGCTCCCGGGCGATCTGGCACCAGGGCTGGAAGGCCGTCACCACGCATCCGTGCATCGCCGGATGGGGCCACTTCAACGACGACACCTGGGAGCTCTACCACACCGACTTCGACCGGGCCGAGCTGCACGACCTCGCCGCCGAGCACCCGGACAAGATCAGGGAGCTGGTGGCGCTGTGGTTCTCCGAGGCCGGCGCCAACGCGGCGTTCCCGCTCGACGACCGGTCCGCGGTGGAGATCATGTCGACCCCGCGTCCGCAGCTCACCGCCCCGCGCTCGCGGTACACGTACTTCCCTGGCACCGCCCCGGTCCCCGAATGGCAGGCCGTCAGCACCCGCAACCGTTCCTTCGTGATCGGCGCGGTCGTCGACATCCCCGGCCCGTCGGCCGAGGGGGTCCTGTTCGCCATGGGCTCGCGGTTCGGCGGCCACACCCTCTACGTGAAGAACGGCCGGCTGCACTACGTCAACAACTTCCTCGGCAGCGAGGAGCAGAAGATCGTGGGCAGCGAGGACATCCCGGCCGGGGAAAACCTCATACTGACCGCGTCATTCGAGAAGGAGGAGCAGCGGCCGGACTGCGCCGTGGGGACCATGACGCTCTACCACGGCGACCGCAAGGTCGGGATGGCGAAGATCAGGACCCAGCTCGGCGCGTTCGCCATCGCCGGCTCCGGCCTGAACGTGGGCCGCGACCCGGGCGAGCCGATCACCGGCGATTACGCAGGCCAGTCCCCGTACGCGTTCACCGGCGGAACGATCAACCGGGTCGCGGTCGACGTCAGCGGCGACCCTTACCTGGATCTCGAGCGCGAAGCGGCGCTCATGCTGATGCGTGAGTGAGCCGTGACCGCGACGCAGCTGCCCAACCGGCGGGTGAAGAACATGACGTGGGTGCCCGGCGGCGCCTTCGCGATGGGCTCCGAGCAGTTCTACCCGGAGGAGAGCCCGGTGCGCCGCGTCGAAGTCGACGGCTTCTGGATGGACACCCGCCCGGTCACGGTGGCCGAATTCCGCCGGTTCGTCAAAGCGACCGGCTACCTGACGGTCGCCGAGCGCCCGCTCGACCCGGCGCAGTACCCGGACGCGGACCCGGCCCTGCTGCGCCCAGGCTCGCTGGTGTTCTACCCGACCCGAGGGCCGGTGAGCCTGCACGACGTGTCCCAGTGGTGGCGCTACACCCCGGGCGCGAACTGGCGGCATCCTCGCGGCCCGGCCAGCACGCTGGACGGCCTGGAGCAGCATCCGGTCACCCACGTGGCGGCCGAGGACGCGGACGCCTACGCCGCCTGGATCGGCAAGGAACTGCCGACCGAGGCCGAATGGGAGCTCGCCGCCCGCGGCGGCCTGGACGCCGCGACTTACACCTGGGGCGATGACCCCGCCCCGAAGGACAGGGCGATGGCCAACACCTGGCAGGGCGAATTCCCCTGGCAGAACCTCAAGCCGAACTCCCGCGGCACGTCCGCGGTCAAGAGTTACCCGCCCAACGGCTTCGGGCTCTATGACATGGCCGGCAACGTCTGGGAGTGGACCAGCGACTTCTATGCCGCTCCCGTCGCCGGCCACGCCTGCTGCGTGCCGAGGAACCCCCGGGTGACCTCCGCCGAGGACAGCCTGGCGCCGGGCCAGCCCGGCGCGCGCATACCGCGCCGCGTCATCAAGGGCGGCTCTCACCTATGCGCCCCCAACTACTGCCTGCGCTACCGGCCGGCCGCCCGTCAGGGCGAGGCTGTAGACACCTCCACCGCGCACCTCGGATTCCGCTGCATCGTGCGCGAGCCATCCGCGGGATTTTGTGCCTAGGCCGGCGCCGCCATCGGGTCGATCCCCTCAAGGTCGGCCCGCTTGATCCGGATCATCACCACCGCGATGACCACCGCGAGGAGCGAGATCCCCGCCGACACCAGGTACCCGCGGCCGAACCCGTAGGCGAGCGCGTGGTTGCCCAGCGCCGTCTGCGCCGCTGCCGACAGGTGCGCCCCGTGCGTGGCGGCGATGGCCGACTTCGTGTTCGACGCCACCGCCGACCAGGCCACCGTGCCGAGGATCGCCAGGCCGATCGACCCGCCGACCTGCTGCCCGGTGTTAAGCAGCGACGACGCCACCCCGGTGTCCTTGTTCGGCACCTTCGCGAGCGCCACCAGCGACAGCGGCACGAACGTCAGCCCCATCCCGAGGCCGGTAAGCATCATCGGCCCGAGCAGCCCGCCGGCGTAGGTGCTGTTCTCGGTGATCCGTGACAGCCAGAACATGCCGGCGGCCGCCAGCAGCGGTCCGCCGGTGATCAGCGGCCGCGCGCCGATCCGCGCGACCAACTGCGAGGAGAGCCCAGCCCCGACCACGATCAAGCCGACCATCGGCAGGTACGCGATCCCCGAGCGGACCGGCGAGTACCCCCAGACCTCCTGCACGAAGAGCGTCATGAAGAAGAACATGCCGAAGATCGCCGTGCCGATGCACAAGCTGATCAGGTACGCCGCGGTCCTGTCGCGGGACGCGAGCACCCGGGGCGGCACCAGCGCGTGCCGCGACCGTGCCTCGATGAACGCGAACGCCCCTAGCAGCACCGCCGCCGCCGCCAGGCTCGCGATGACCTTGGTGCTGCCCCAGTGCCCGATCGCCTGGCCGTTACTGAACGTGGTCGCCGCCTCGGACAGTCCGTACACCAGGGCGCCCAGGCCGAGCGACCCGGTGATCGCGCCGGGCAGGTCGAACTTGCCGCGCACTCGCTCCGACTCGCCGATGACCCGGGGCGCGAGCAGCACGAGGATCAGGCCGATCGGCACGTTCACGAAGAACACCCAGCGCCAGTCGGCGTAGCTGGTCAGCAGCCCGCCAGCGATCAGCCCGATGGCCGCGCCGGAGATGGACACGCCCGCGTACACGCCCATCGCCCGGTTCCGCTCCTTGCCCTCGGGGAAGGTAACGGCGATCAGCGACAGCGAGGCTGGCGCGGCGAGCGCGCCGCCGATGCCCTGGATGACCCGGGCGGTGAGCAGCCAGGCCTGGTCGGTGGCGAAACCGCCGGCCAGCGAAGCGAGCGCGAACAGCGCGATGCCCGCGATGAAGATCCGGCGCCGTCCGAGCAGGTCACCCATGCGCCCGCCGAGCAGCAGCAGGCCGCCGAAGGCGAGCGTATAGGCGTTGACGACCCACTCAAGGTTCGAGCCGGAGAAGTGCAGCGCGTCCTGGATGTGCGGCAGCGCGACGTTGACGATGGTCGCGTCGAGCACGATCATCAGCTGCGCGGCCGCGATGACCACGAGCGCGAGCCCAAGCCGTTGCGGTCGCTCGGCCGTCTGCCCGTCGGCCGCCACGCCGCCGGCCGGGCCGGCGGCCGCAACGGGAGCGCTGCCCGTCTGGCCTGAGGTTGGTGACACTTTGGTTCCCCTTACCTGATTTGGGCGCGTCTTACCTACGCACTTACTGCGTCTCGTTTTGAAAATCTTTAGATATGTTCGGAACGGGCGCGTGTCTTCGCGTCGTCGGCCCCGTTCTCGTCACTGCGGCAGACGTCAGAGCGGGCGCCGCCAAGCGCCTTCTTGAGCAGCCCGAGGAAACACCATCGCTCGGCGTCGTCAAGCTCATAGCTCCACGGCATCTTCGCCGCGAGTTCTCGCATCAGCCGCTCCTTCGCGGCGACGCCCGCCTCGGTGAGGACGAGGTTCTTCACCCGACGGTCCCGCTGGCTGGGCTCGCGCCTGACGAAGCCGCGCCGTTCCAGGGTGTCCGCGACGGTCGTGATGAACGACGCGTCGCACCCCATATGCTGCGCGAGCTCCTTCATGGACAGCACGCAGTCCAGCTTGAACATGGCAAGCAGATCGTGCGGAGCGATGTCGAACTCCGCCGCGATTTCCTGGGCCACCCCCCCGACCAGCTTGATGAGGGTGGTGAGCGCGTCCAGGATGTCCCGGTTCACCGCGGACGCGTCCGCCCCCGTCTCACCCGGCCCCTGCACTCCGATGCTCATGACTGGCTCAACAGTTGAGCAACTCAAGCAATTCCCGACCCGGCCAATTTTTCTTCGCCCCGTTTCCCTTTTAGACAACGTTGGCATGCCAGGCAACCGCGTGACGTGTCATGGCGTCCTTTAGATTTGTGACCGACATCTCAGAACCCTGGCTGAAGCGCCGGGCGTTCCTCGGCGTGGCAGCGGGCGGCGTCGCCGCGATCGCCGCGCCCGCAATTGTCCAGGCCGCCGTCACTCATCCGGCCAGCTCGACCGGCATCGCTGCCCGGTCGTCCGGTCCTACGCCGGCCGACTGGACGGCCCTCGGCCATGACATCGCGGGTCCGCTTGTGCGCCCGGGAGAAGCCGACTACACGACGGACAGCTACCTGTTCGACCCGAGGTTCGACGGGCTGCGCCCGGCCGGGATCGCCTACGTGAAGAACGCGCACGACGTGGGGACATGCCTGGCGTTCGTCCGCAAGTTCGGCGTCAAGTTCGCGACGCGCTCCGGCGGACACAGCTACGCCGGCTGGTCGTCCAGCAACGGGGGGCTGATCATCGACGTCGAGAACCTCAACGGCGTGCAGGTGTCCGGGTCGACCGCTAACGTGGGCGCGGGCACCCGGCTGATCGACTTCTACAGCGGCCTGGCCGCCCACGGGCGAGCCGTGCCCGGCGGCTCGTGCCCGACCGTCGGCATCGCCGGCCTGACGCTCGGCGGAGGCATCGGCGTCACCGCCCGAGCCTACGGGCTGACCTGCGACAAGCTGGCATCTCTCAGCATCATTACAGCAGACGGCAAGCCGCTGACCGCCAGCCCCTCTGAGCACTCGGACCTCTACTGGGCCTGCCGGGGCGGCGGCGGCGGCAACTTCGGCATCGCCACCTGGTTCCAATTCAACACCGTGCCGGCCCCGACGCCCGTGGTCTTCTTCCTGTCCTGGCCTTGGTCGAAGGCGGCCAAGGTGATCGCCGCGTGGCAGTCCTGGGCCCCGAACGCACCCGACGCGCTCTGGTCAAACCTGCACCTGGCCGCCTCGCCCGGCGGGCACACGCCCACCATCCAGGTCGGCGGCTGCTACCTGGGCAGCGTCAGCGGTGCGGCGAACCTGCTCGACCAGCTCTACGGCAACGTCGGCTCCCACCCGTCCAGCTCCTTCCTCAACCAGTTCTCCTTCCTGAACGCGATGCTGCTGGAGGCGGGCTGCGCCACGATCGGCCTGCAGGCCTGCCACCTGCCCTGGTACGCCACCGGCGGCAAGCTGAGCCGCCAGCCCGAGCTCGCCAAGTCCGACTTCTTCACCAGGGCGCTTTCCAGCGCCGGGATCAACACCCTGCTGCACGGCGTCGAGTCCCTGCAGTCAGTGGCCGGCGCGGCCGGCGGCGTCGGGGGAGTGGCGTTCGACGCCCTTGGCGGCGCGGTCAACCGGGTCTCGCCCACTGCGACCGCGTTCGTGCACAGGAACGCGCTGTTCGACGCCCAGTACACGACCGGCTGGACCAACGGCGCGTCGGCCGCGGGAATCAACCGCCAGCACGCCTGGCTCCGCTCGTTCTGGACCTCAATGCGCCCCTACGCCAGCGGCCAGGCCTACCAGAACTACGTCGACCCCGACCTGACGAACTGGGCCCAGGCCTACTACGCCCAGAACTACGCCCAACTCCAGAAGGTCAAGAAAACCTACGACCCCACCCGCCTCTTCAACTTCCCGCAAGCCATCCAACCCGCCTAGGCATCCGGCCGCGCATGCGGAGACGTCGGATAACAGCAAGGAACGGTCCGCGGCGCGGCGGCTGGCAACGCGGCTGGCAACATAGTGGACCGTTGTGTACATCCCGGTGTACGCAACGGTCCACTATCTTTCCGAGACTCGCCCAAATCTGATAACAGCAAGAAGCGGCGAAGCCCGCCGCCCGGCCCGACCGCCGCCCGGCCCACCTTCGGGCAGATAACAGCAAGAAGCGGCGGCGCCGCAATCAGCAGTCGGCCCGCCGCGGTAAGCAATCTGCTGGCCGCAGTCAGTGGGAGCTGGAGGCGGACCAGATGTTGATGCCGGCTTCGACCGCGTTCTTGTCGATCGCGGCGATCTCTTCGACGGTGAACACGGTCTTGTCGGCGGCGGCGAGGTTCTCCTCCAGCTGGGCGACACTGCTCGCGCCGATCAGCGCCGAGGTGACGCGGGAATCCCGGAGCGTCCATGCGACCGCCATCTGTGCCAGCGACTGCCCGCGCCCCGCGGCGATCGAGTTCAGCGCCCGGACGTGAGCCAGTGTCTTCTCGCTGAGCTGCTCCTGCGGGAGCGACCCGTTCCGCGAGGCCCGCGATCCGGCCGGGATGCCGTCCAGGTACTTGGTGGTCAGCAAGCCCTGCGCCAGCGGGGAGAACGCGATGCAGCCGACGCCCTCCTCCTCGAGCACGTCGAGCAGCCCGCCCTCGATCCAGCGGTTCAGCATGGAGTAAGACGGCTGGTGGATCAGCAACGGCGTGCCGAGCGAGCGGAGGATGGAGGCAGCGTCACGCGTCCGTTCGGGCGAATAAGAAGAGATACCCGCGTACAGCGCCTTGCCCGACCGGACGGCGGCGTCCAGCGCGCCCATCGTCTCTTCTAGCGGGGTGTGGGGGTCGAAGCGGTGGCTGTAGAAGATGTCCACGTACTCGAGCCCCATCCGCGAGAGCGACTGATCGAGGCTGGCAAGCAGGTACTTGCGCGAGCCCCACTCCCCATAGGGGCCTGGCCACATGTCGTAGCCGGCCTTGGTCGAGATGACCAGCTGGTCCCGATACGGGCGGAAGTCCGCACGCAGCAGACGGCCGAAGTTGATCTCGGCGGCTCCGAACGGCGGGCCGTAGTTATTGGCCAGGTCGAAGTGGGTGACCCCGAGGTCGAAGGCACGCCGCAGGATCGCGCGCTGGGCGGCGAGCGGCGACTCGTCGCCGAAGTTCTGCCAGAGGCCGAGGGAGACGGCGGGCAACTGGAGCCCGCTGCGACCGCAGCGCCGGTAGGGGTGCTTGGCGTATCTGTCTTCGGCAGCTTCGTAGCTCATAACCCCTATTTTGTCACGGTGGCAACCGTCCGACGGGCCCCCTCAGGGCCCCGCCTAAGCCAGCCCGTTCGCATCGCTAACGACTCAGGTGGGATGATTCGGCTGGACCCGATGGGGCAGCCCTGCCGGTAAGGCGGGGCCGGTCGGCTCAAGGCCAAGGCCCGTGGTTCGTCTCGCCGGCGCAAGCGGAAGGAGTCCTGTCCATGTGCACGTACCTGACAGAGAAGATCGCGATCAGCGGCAGCGCCAAGGGCGCGTCCGGGTGGATCAAGGTGACCGAGGGCATGGTCTACCTGGACCATCCCGTGCACGCGCCGTTCGGTCACTCGCTCAACATCGACTTCCTCGCGCCCGAGCTCGGCCCGGCCGGGCGGGTGGCGGTCGAGCTCAGCCAGGAGTCGGCCCGCGCCCTGGTGCAGGCGATCGAGGCAACGCTCGACTCCGCCCCTCCCGGGCTGGAGTAACGGCTCGCACCTGACAGCGGCGGCGCCGGGCTCCCGAACCGGCCCACCGGCCCGCCGCCCGTTAAGCGGATAAGTCACGAAGAATAGGAGACAGCAGAACATGTACGACGCGATCTTGGCCGAGTCCATCATGATCACCGGGAATGGCGGCGACCCGATCGAGGCCTACTCCGCTCGCCCGCTCGACGGAACGCCGCGCGGCGGCGTGGTCGTCATTCACCACATGCCCGGCTACGACGACTCCACCAAGGAGATCGCCCGCAACTTCGCCTTCCACGGCTACAACGCGGTGATGCCCAACCTCTACTGGCGCGACGCGCCCGGCGCCAGCCCGGACGACGCGGCCGCCACTGCGCGCGCCAAGGGCGGCGTCCCCGACGACCGCCTGGTCGGCGACGTGGCCGGCTCCGTGGCCTACCTTAAGAACCTCAGCAACGCCAACGGCAAGGTAGGCACGATCGGCTACTGCTCCGGCGGCCGCCAGTCGTTCCTCGCAGCGGTCAGCCTCCACCTCGACGCGGCGGTGGACTGCTATGGCGCGTTCGTCACCGGCGAGGCGCGCGAGGGGACGACGATGGTCCCGATCGTGGACAAGACCCCGAGCCTGTCCTGCCCGCTGCTCGGCCTGTTCGGCAACGACGACAAGTACCCGTCGCCGGCGCAGGTCGACGAGCTCGAGGAGGCGCTGAAGGCCAACGGCAAGACCTACGAGTTCCACCGCTACACCGGCGCCGGGCACGCGTTCTTCGCGGTGAACCGCCCGGCCTACCGCCCAGAGGCGGCGACCGACGGCTGGCAGAAGATCCTCGCCTTCTACGGCAGGTACCTATAGCCTGCGGGGGGACGACCCCCCTGCACCCCCCGCGCATGGGGGGCGCCCGCTTTCCCGCATGGGGGGCTACCCGCCCCCCATGCCCCCTGGCCCCATTCCCCCCGCATGGGGGTGCCGCACAAAGCGCGGCACCCCCATGCCCGTGGTTGCGGTTAAAGCCTTGTGGTTGCTGAGGCAGGGAGCGCGAGGACCGCGCTGCCTTAGCTGCGGCTGGGGTTAATTCTCCGACGGGCGGTCCGAAATGTCGGTGGGGCGTGGCACGATCCCCTGACAGACGATGGCGGGGCAGCGCGCGGCGGTCGGCCGCGCGCGTGGAGGGACGCGGCATGAAGTTCACGGTGGACCGGGACGCGCTCGGCGAGGCTGTCAGCTGGGTGGCCAGGGCACTGCCCACCCGGCCGGTGCTGCCGGTGCTCGCGGGCCTGCTGCTCCGCGCCGAGCAGGAGGGCCGAGATCCAAATCAAATCGGGGGGAACGGACCGGGGTTTCTCACCCTGTCCTGCTTCGACTACGAGGTGTCGGCCCGGATGCGGGTGCGCGCCGAGGTCGCTGAGCCGGGCACGTTCCTGGTGCCGGGCAGGCTCCTGGTCGAGATCGTCCGCAGCCTGCCCGCCGCCCCCGTCGCGTTCGGCGACGACCCCGACGGCATCTCCATGACCTGCGGCGAGGCGTCGTTCGCGGTGGCCAGCCTGCCGTCGGCCGAGTACCCGGAGCTGCCGGACCTGCCGCAGTTGGCCGGCACGGCGGACGGCGGGGCGCTGGCCGCCGCGATCGGCCAGGTGACCCCGGCCGCCAGCCGGGACGACACGCTGCCGATGCTCACCGCCGTCAACGTCGAGTTCGACGGGGAGACGATGACCCTCGCCGCCACCGACCGCTACCGGCTCGCCGTCAGGGAGATGGCCTGGAACCCGGCACCCGGGTTCGGTGACCAGGGCAGGACCGCGCTCCTGGTGCCGGCCAGGACGCTGAGCGACGCGGCCAAGATGATGAGCACGGGAACCGAGGTCCGCATAATGCTCCGGCCAAGCGGCGACGGAACGGGCGCCGCAGCGTCGGACGGGGGCGGTGCGGGCGGGGGAAGTGCCAGTGCGGGCGGGGGAGGTGTCGGTGCCGGTCGAGTCGCGGCCGGCGGGGGTGGTGCCGGCGCGGCCGAGGCCATGATCGGTTTCGAAGCCGACGAGCGTCAGCTAACTGCGCGGCTACTGGCCGGGGAGTTCGTCAGATACCGTTCCCGGTTCCCCGAAGAGTTCGGCTGCACCGCCGACCTGCCCGCGGAGGCGTTCGCCGAGGCGGTCCGCCGGGTCGCGCTCGTCGCCGAGCGGGGCACCCCGGTGCAGCTCACGTTCGCGCCGGGACGGGTCACGGTGGGTGCCGCGACCCAGGGCCAGGCGCGGGCCAGGGAGTCGGTGGCTGCGGACTTCACCGGCGACGAGTCGGCGATCGCCTTCAGCCCGCATTACCTACTGGACGGCGTCGTCGCCGCAACGGCGACGGCGGGAGCCGCGGCGACGGCGACTGGCGGCCACGCCCCGGGCGGGCGGCCCGGCGGCACCAGTGGCGGCACAGGGGCGGACCAAGCGCATGCCGCCGGGGGCGGACACGGCGCACCGAGCGGACGAGTCCGGCTCTGGTTCACCAGTGCGAGCAAGCCCGCTGTCATCACCAGTCAGCCGGACCCGGACTCGGACGCGAAGCAAGCCGAAGCCAACTTCCGCTACCTCGTTGTCCCCCAACGCGTCGCGCAGTTATCCGCCGGCGGTGTTTTCCCGCTCGCCGCCGGGCGCTCGGGACCCGCTCGCGGTCGCTTAGCGGCCAGAGGTGAACGAATTGCCCGAGCCGAGCGGGGCGGAGAAGCCGTGCCTGGCGAACAGCAGGGCGGTGAACAGCCAGATCAGCATGGCCAGGATCAGCAGTGACAGCGCGGCGAACTTCGCCACCCGGTCCGCTGGCGGCGAATCACGCTGCGCGTCCCGCGACTGGAACCGAGCGCCTGGCCTGAACTCCTTGCCCGGCGAGAAACCGGCCACGCTCGGCCCCATGGCCGTGCCGTACCTGATGTTGGGGTTCCAGTAGCCGCCCCAGTGGTAGCGCGGACCGGACACCGGCATCCATGCCAACGTCGGCGGCGTTCCCGGCAGCACGGGAGGTCCGAAGGGCCTGGCGAGCCCGGCCAGCCGCCCCGGCCCGGGAAGATCGGACATGATCCGGGCGAGTTGGCCGAAGGTTTTTGCCGCGAATACCGCTTCAAGGCGTTCGTGCAGCTCGTCGAGGGTGAGTCGGCCGGCCGTATAGTGCTCGCCGAGGTCGGCCGCCGCCGCATCGCGTTCCGCGTCCCCCACGCGCATCGCATGCGGGCCTCGCGGCCAGAACGGTTCGCCGCCAGGCAGGGGAGCGTAGTAACGCATCACCATCTCGCCTTCCGTGTTCGCTCGGAAGTTCGGTCCCCTCCACGATAAATCGCGGACCCTCGCCAGGGAACCCGGACCATGCGAATGGCGTGCGAGCGATCTACCAGCCGCGTCGCCGGGGGCCGCCCCCGCCGCCGCGCCGCGGGCCGCCGCGGCCGCCCCGCCGCCGTCCGAAGATGACGAAGATGAGCCGCCGGAGCAGCGCGAACGCCGCGATGATGAGCACGAATCCGAACGGGCGCGGGCCGCCCCCGATGCCGAATATCGAGAAGACGCCGAGCGCGAGCAGCAACGAGAGCAGCACGAGCGGGACGACGACCATCCCGAGCGCGCGCCTGCCGTAACCACCAGGCCGGCCGGCTCCGCCTGCGCCGCTGTCGCCGAACGGGTCGTCGGCCCCGGCGGCCGTCCGCCCGCCGGTCCACTGCTCCCTAGGGCGTCCCAGCGGCCCGCTGGCCCCGAACGGGCCGCCCGCCGTGCGGGCGCCGTCGGCCGACGCGTCCTGCCATGTCGACGAGGGCAGGTCAGTGAAGAGCCCGCTGAGATCCCCGCGCGTCTTGGCGGCGAAGGTCCGGTCGAGCCGCTCGTTGAGCTCATCCTGGGTCAGCCGCCCGCTGGCGAAGTGCTCACGCAGCTCGTTCGCCGCGGCATCCCGCTCGGCGTCTCCGACCCTCATGTCGTAACCCGAAGCCACAGTTCCTCCAGCCAGAGGCGATAGTGAGATCCACGATATATCGCGACTATCGCACAAGCAAGCGGACCCCCGCATAAGAGCGACCAGCCCGGCCGCGCGCTCAACGTGTAAGTCCGACATACGGGACGTACTAGCCCTCCTGGCCGCGCGGAGGCGAATGTTTCGAAATCAAGATCGGCTAACCTATTCTGGCCTGGGTCTAAGCTCGGATCGGCCGCGGTCACGGAGCCCGCTGAGGGGACGTTCGCGGGTCAGTTGAGGAAGTAGCTTGAGCCGCCGTTCTGCGGGTTGGTGACCAGGGCGATGACGGTCATCGTGCCGGCGTGCGCGAACGTCAGCTTGAGGAAGATGTCCTTGCCGTCGTGCATCGCGCCCGGGTGGGTGATCAGCAGGTGATAGCTGTTCGGGATCAGTTGCGTGGTCGCGTCGGCCGGGATCGGTATGTCCTTCACCGTGTGCATGACCACCGGGGAGACCCCCCTGGTGACCGGCCCGCGGAGTTCGACGATGCCGCCGGCGCTGGTCGACACCGAGATCAGTTGGTCCGCGGCGCCGTTGTTGCGGATGTCCAGGTAGCCGACGGTGGTCTCGCCCAACGAGATCGGCTGCTGAACGTACGCCCCGTTGGTGACGATGCCCGAGCCGCCCGCGTGGTTCGCGGAGGAGCACCCCGCTGCTCCGAACGCGGTCGCGAGAGCGACGCCTACCAGCCCCATGACCCGGATGTACCTGTGCACGACCAACAGGCTACCCCTGCTCGATCGCGGTTCCGATCAGCCCCAGGGGCGGGGCGCCGAGGTCCATCAGGGCGGTGTGGAAGCGCTTGAGCGAGAACCCCGTGCCCCAGGCCGCCTTGGCCTGGTCGCGCAGCGCCATGATCTCCAGCTTGCCCCAGGTATACCGGCCGTAGGTGGGGTCGAATGTCGCGCGCCTGGCCTCCGACAGGGCCGCCTGGCCGGTCAGGTGGGTATCGGCTGCGAACCGCGCCGCCGCCTCCTCGACCGTCATGCCCGTGGTGTGCACGCCTAGCGCGCAGGCCAGCCTGGTCACCCGGACCAGCGCCTCAAGCCAGACGCCGAAAGCGAACCTGGGGTCGTCGGCGAGGAACCCCTCCTCGACGCAGAGTTCCTCGGCGTAGTGCGCCCAGCCCTCGACGAAGGCGCTGGAGAACAGGGTGCGCCGGACGTCGCCGCGGGCCCGGCGCAGCGCCTGGTGGTGCGAGAAGTGCCCGGGCGCGACCTCGTGCACGGTGATGGCCGGCAGCGTGCAGGCGCTGAACACCTCAAGCCACTCCTCGGCCTGCTCGTGCGGCCAGGACTCGTCGGGCGGCGTGATCCAGTACCAGGACGGCGCGTCCCGCTCGGCGGGAGCGTTGGTGGAGATCATCGCCATCGCCCAGCGGCGCGACTCCGGCGACTCGCCGACCAGGCACACGCCGTCGTGGACCGGCACCAGGTCGCGCTCGCGGGTGAACGCGATCGCCCGCTCCGTCCAGTACCGGGCCGTCTTGATCACGCCCGCCCGGTCGGGATGGTCCTTGACCAGCTCGCGGGCGAGATCGAGCGGTGCGCGCTGCCGGTCGATACGGGCGGCCGTCTCGGCGAACCGCTCCATCAGCCGGTCTCGTTCGGCGTCCGCCCGCGCCGTGAGAGCGCCCAGGTCGACGTCGATCGCCTCGGCGGATGACAGCAGCGATGCGAGCGCGTTCGGCCCGAGCGCGGCGTCGGGCGGCCCTGAATCGA
Source organism: uncultured Actinomycetota bacterium (assembly GCA_963844925.1). GTDB lineage: Bacteria > Actinomycetota > Actinomycetes > Streptosporangiales > Streptosporangiaceae > Trebonia. Next base: position 210,808 of record CAWJQG010000009.1, read on the forward strand.
CGGCCCGCTGGACGTGGGCGACGAGCCGCGCGTGCGCGGCGAGCGCCGCCTCCCGCGCCTGCGGGTCGGCGTCGGCGGGGATGCCCGCGGCCAGCCCGCGGACGGCGCCGAGCAGCGAGCCGGCGATCGGGGCGGGAATGCGGTCGAGGGTGCCGATCGCCGCGCCGATCACGGTCGGCCAGGCCGCCAGGTGCGCGGCGCGCGCGGCGTGCCGGTCCGCCTCGGGTGCGTAGTCCTTGTCGTAGCAGGCTAGGTCGAGCTCGCCGAGGTGCGCTATCGGGTTGCTCCGGTGCAGCTCCAGGCGGGCGTAGACGACCAGCTGGAGGTTCTCGGACGCGCGCAGGTGCGCCTCGTCATGCGGGTCGTCTTGCGCCGCGGCGGACTCCCGGGCCGCTGCCAGCCGCGCCAGCCCGGTGGCCACCCCGTCAGCCGAGAGATCCTGCGGTACCCCGTCGTACTCGTGCCGCCCGCCGTACTCGCGCGACTCCGCGACGTTGAGATCGCAGATGGCCCGAACCCGTGCATCCAACTCATCCATGCACCAGACGTTACTCGCGAGCCGGCTGGGGGCGATATTGGGCTCGCGAACCATGACACTTGTCATGATTATGGGCTGAGCTGGCGCACTAGCGGCAGCGGACCGCGGGTGGTGGGATGAGATAGCACGCGAATCCACCGGACGGACCGGCCGACCAGGCAAGGGATCAGCGCATGAGCCACAGCGGAACGGGACCCGTCGTCTCGTTCGAGAACGTTAGCAAGCACTACGGCACCCTCAAGGCCGTCGACGGGCTGAGCCTCGACCTCCGCGGCGGGGAGACTGTCGCCCTGCTCGGCCCGAACGGCGCGGGCAAGTCGACATCGCTCGACATGCTGCTGGCGCTGCGCAAGCCCACCTCGGGGAAGATCCGGATGTTCGGCAGCGACCCGTACCATGCCATCAAGGTGGGCAAGGTCGGCGCCATGCTCCAGTCCGGCGGGCTGATGCCCGAGGTGACGGTCCGCGAGCTGGTGACGCTCATTGCCGGGCTGCACCCGAGGCCGGTGCCGGTGGCGACCACGCTGCGCCGATCCGGCCTCGAGGACGTCGCGAACCAGCGGGTGGACCGGCTGTCGGGCGGCCAGACCCAGCGGGTCAGGTTCGCCCTCGCGATCGCCGGGGAGAGCGACCTCATCGTGCTCGACGAGCCGACGACGGCGATGGACGTGGAAACCAGGCAGCGGTTCTGGGCGCAGATGAAGGAAGAGGTCGCGGAGGGCAAGACCCTGCTGTTCGCCACCCACTACCTCGAGGAGGCCGACCAGGCCGCCGACCGCATCCTGGTGATCAACCGCGGTCGGCTGCTGGCCGACGGCACCCCGGCCGAGATCAAGTCGCGCGCCGGGGCCAAGCAGCTGTCGTTCCGGCTCGGCAACGTGCACGAGCCGTTCCTGCTCGGTCTGCCCGGCCTCGTCAGCCTCGACGTGCGCGGTGACATCGTGCACCTCCAGTCAAGCGACTCCGACGCGACGTTGTACGGGGTGCTCGACGCGGGCTACCGGCCGACCGATATCGAGGTGTCGGGCCTCGGTCTTGAGCAGGCGTTCCTCGCGATCACGGCGGAGGATGACCGGGCGGCCGACGGCCGGCCCCCCGTGCAGGCCCCCAAGACCACTACGCAGACCGCGCGCAGCGCGCGCTGAGACGGGAGACGAGCACCGATGCGAGGCATCCTGATGCTGACGCACGCCGAGATCAATCGGCTGCGCCGCAACAAAAGGTATCTGATCTTCACCGTGGGCCTGCCCGTGGTCCTCTACCTGATCTTCGCCAAGGTGGCGAACACGACCGTGTACGGAGTCAACTTCTCCGCCTATTACATGATCGCGATGGCGACGTTCGGCGCGTTCGCGGGCACCCTCAACGGCAACTCCATCAGGATCTCGGAGGAACGCAAGGTCGGCTGGATCAGGCAGCTGCGGCTCACCCCGCTGCCCGCCAACGCCTACGTGATCGCGAAGATCCTCACCTCCATGGCGACGACCATCCCGTCGATCGTGATCGTGTTCCTGATCGGCCGCTTCTACGGGAACGTGCACCTGCCGGCCTGGCAGTGGCTGGTGATCGCGATCGTCATCTGGCTCGGCTCGACGATCTTCGCGGCCCTTGCCGTCGCGGTCGGCTACCGCTACCCCCCGGACCAGGCCCAGCCGATCACGATCATGCTCTATCTGGTGTTCGCCACCCTGGGCGGGATCTGGTACCCGTTCACCGGCGTGCTCGGCAACATCAGCAAGGCCACGCCCACCTTCGAGGCGGTGAACATCTCCACCGACGTGATCTCCAACCAGTCGGTGCCCGCCTACCTGGCCATCGGGCTGGTGGCGTGGCTGGCGATCTTCGCCGGGCTGGCCATCCTCTCGGTCCGCTCGATGGCCGAGTCGGTCTGACCGGCGTTAGCGGCAGCGCCACGGATGAGTCACGATAGGCAGAGGGCCGCGGAACGCGGCGGCCTGGACGGAGTGATCATGAGCAGAACGGCGACGCGGCGGGCGGTCAACGACAGACCGCCCGTCGGGTATCACAGCAGGCTCGCCCGGGCCGGCGGGTACCTGTTCACCGGGGTCTGGCTGCTGTACCTCATCGGCCCGGCGGTGGGCCTGTTCACCCAGCACTTCAGCGCGCCGTACCGATGGGGCGGGCTGGCAATCATCGTGGTGTTCTCCGCCATCTATCTGCTCGCCGTGCCCAACTGGCCATACTCCCCCCGGTACGCGCTGCCCGCCGTGGCCGCGCTGGCGGCGCTGGCGACAACCGCGTGCGTGCTGTACCCAGTCAACGGGGCGAGCGTGCTGTGGATCTTCGTGTCCTCCTCCGCCGGGCTGCTTGTCGCGAACCGCCGCTGGGCGGTGCCGGCGGTCCTGGCGATCGGGGTCTGCTACACGATCTTCTGCCTGACCGGGCACGTCGACACCACGGACTTTCTCATCAACCTGCTGCCCACGGTGCTGGTCGGCCTGGGCGTTATCGGGCTCCGCCGGCAGTTCCAGATGACTGCCGAGCTGGCCCAGGCGCGCGAAGAGGTGGCGCAGCTCGCGGCGAGCGAGGAGCGGCTGCGGCTTGCCCGCGACCTGCATGACCTGACCGGGCAGTCGCTGTCGATGATCACGCTCAAGTCCGAGCTCGCCGCGAAGCTGCTGGGGCGCTTGTCGGACGGCTGCGACCGGGACCGGGCACTCGCGCAGGCCGAGGAGGTCGCGGCGGTGAGCCGCCAGACCCTGCACGACATCAGGGAGGCGATCAGCGGCTACCGGCGGCCTACGCTCGCGGTCGAGATCATCACCGCGCGCGCCGCGCTCGAGTCCGCCGGGATCACGACGCACGACGACGCGGAGCTCGCCCTGCTCTCCGGAACCTTCGACCCGGACGTGGAGGCAGCCCTCGCCTGGTGCCTGCGGGAGGCGGCCACCAACGTGATCCGCCACTCCGGCGCGCGGAACTGCCACATCAGCCTCACCCGCCGCGCCGGCAGCCGCTGTCTTCTGGTCCGCGACGACGGACCTGGCCCCGGTGCCGGCACCGGGGCAAGCGACGGGGCCGGGCCGGAACTCAGCGGGACGGGCCTGCGGGGCATGTCGGAGCGCCTGTCCGCGCTCGGCGGCCACCTTGAGGTGCGGCCATCGGGACGGGGCTTCCAGCTGACGGCCAGCGTGCCCGAGGACATCACGGACACGGCCTCCAGAGAACGCACCGGTGCGGCAGCCGCGCCCGACCGAACTGCCGCGCCCGACCGAACTGCCGCGCCCGGCCAGACTGCCCAGCCCGGCGGGACTGCTGAGCCCGGCCGCAGTGCTGACAGTTCCGAGCGCCGAGGCGCTACCGTGGCGAAGTGAACACCATCCGGGTCTTGATCGCCGAGGACCAGGCGATGATCCGCGAGGCGCTCGCCGCGCTGCTCTCATTCGAGGACGACATCGAGGTGGTCGCCCAGGTCGGCCGGGGCGACGAGGTGATGGAGGCCGCGAAGCGCGCTAGCCCCGACGTTGCCCTGCTTGACATCGAGATGCCCGGCATGGACGGGCTCACCGCCGCCGCGGAGCTGCGGCGGGCGTGCCCGAATACGAAGATCGTGATCCTCACCACGTTCGGCCGCCCCGGCTACCTCCGGCGCGCGATGGAATCCGGCGTATCCGGATTTATCGTGAAAGACTCCCCGGCGGACAAGCTCGCGAGGACCATCCGCGACGTTCTCAACGGCCAGCGCGTCATCGACCCTGACCTGGCCGCCGTCGCCCTCGCCAACGGCGCCAGCCCGCTCACGCCGAGGGAAACGGACGTCCTGGCGGCCGCGACGGATGGCGCCGCGATCGCGGAGATCGCCGGCGGTCTCTTCCTTTCCGAGGGCACCGTCCGCAACTACCTCTCCTCCTGCATCCAGAAGACCGGCGCCCGCAACCGCACCGAGGCCCGCCGCATCGCGGAGGAACGCGGCTGGCTGTGAGGTGAGCAACTGACCATCGCCCGCAGCGGATTGCCGCCCATAACGCCCATAAGATGAACCGCGTGGCAACCCCCGGTTATCTGCGCTTCCCGCACATTCACGGCGATCTGCTGACCTTTGTCGCCGAAGACGACGTCTGGCTCGCCCCCGCCGACGGCGGCCGAGGCTGGCGGCTGACCACCGACGGCGGCCAGGCCAGCCACCCGCGGTTCTCGCCCGACGGCGCAACGGTCGCCTGGACGAGCTGGCGGGACGGCGGAATCCCCGAGGTCTACACTGCCGCCATCGACGACGGGACCGGCGGCCCCGCGACTCGCCGGACCTACTGGGGCGACATGCGCACCCGTACCACCGGCTGGACGGACGCCGGCGAGGTGCTGGCCACCTCCGCCGCAGACCAGCCGACCGCCCAGCGCACCTGGGCGTACGCCGTGCCGCTCGACGCACCGCCCCGTCGGCTTGCGTTCGGGCAGGTCAATGATCTCGCGCTGACCATCACCGCGACCGCGCTGCTGACCGGGCAGCGCGGCGATCCGGCCTACTGGAAGCGCTACCGGGGCGGCACCAGGGGCCGGCTCTGGGTCGCCACCGGCGACGACCCGCTCTTCACGCGGGTGCTCGGCCACCTGAACGGCCAGTTCGCCAGCCCCATGCTCATCGGCGACCGCCTGGTCTTCAGCTGTGACCACGAGGGCACCGGCAACATCTACTCGGCCGCGCTTGACGGCTCTGGCCTGCGCCGGCACACCGACCACGACGGGTTCTACGCCCGCAACGCGGCCACCGACGGCACCCGCGTCGTCTACCACCTGGCCGGCGAAATCTGGCTGCTCGACAGCCTGGACGCCGCCGCGCAGCCGCGCAAGCTGGACCTCCAGCTGGGCGCGCCGCCCGCCGCCCGCGCGCCGAAGCTGATCACCGCCGAGGACAACCTGGCCGACCTGGACTGCGACAAGACGGGCCAGGCCAGCGTGGTGACGGTGCGCGGGACGGTGCACTGGCTGACGCACGCCGACGGCCCGGCCCGGGCGCTGCTGGTCGACCCGGCCGCGCGGGCCCGGCTGCCCCGCGTGCTGGGCAAGACCGGCACGGTGGCCTGGGTCACCGACGCCGAAGGTCCCGACGCCATCCAGATCGCCGAGGTCGAGCCCGAGCAGTCCGGGCCGGCCCGGACTATCGCCTCCGGTGCGATCGGCCACGTCCTGTCGCTCGAGGCATCGCCGGACGGCGCGAAGCTCGCCGTCGCCGCCCACGACGGCCGGCTGCTGCTCATCGACGTCGAGTCGGCCGAGGTCACCGAACTGGCCGGCAACGACGACGGAGAAGTCGAGGACATCTCCTGGTCCCCGGACTCGGCCTGGCTGGCCTGGGCCCAGCCGGGGCCGCAGCCGCAGGCCAGGATCAGGATCGCGCGGATCGAAGACCAGCTCACCGTGGACGTAACCGATGGCCGGTTCGTCGACAGCCACCCCGTCTTCACCACGGACGGGCTGTACCTGGCGTTCCTCTCGCGCCGGACCTTCGACCCGATTTACGACATGCACTCCTTCGACCTGTCGTTCCCATTCGGGGCCCGCCCCTACCTGGTCCCGCTGGCCGCGCACACGCTGTCGCCGTTCGGTCCCCAGCCGGGCGGGCGCCCGGTTGGCGCGGGGGAAAATTCAAAGGATCCAGGGGAGGAACGTACCGCGCTCTCTGTCGACACCGAGGCCATCTCCTCCCGCGTGGTCGCCGTGCCGGTGGACGAGGCGCGGTACTTCAGCCTGGCCGCGGTCAAGGGCGGGCTGGTCTGGCTCCGCTATCCCCTCACCGGGGTGCTCGGTGACGGCGCCGCCGATCCCGAGGAGGACCGTCATAAGCCGACGCTTGAGCGCTTCGACCTGCGCAAGCGCGAGGCGAGCGCCCTGACCTCCGAGGTCAGCTGGTTCGCGGTCAGCGGCGACGGCGGGCGGCTGGTGGTGGGTGACGAGCACAAGGTGCGCGTGCTGCCGTCTGACCGCAAGGTCGACAACGGCTCGTCCGACGAAGCGGTCGCCGTGGACCTGTCGCGGGCCAGGTTCCAGGCCGATCCCGGTGCGCTCTGGAAGCACGCGTACGCGGAGTTCGGCCGGCTGCTGCGCCGCGACTTCTGGACCCAGAACATGTCGGGCGTGGACTGGGACGGGGTGCTGGACGAGTACCGGTTCCTGCTCGACCGGGTCAGGTCGTCGGCCGAGTTCGGCGACCTGCTCTGGGAGGTCGCCGCCGAGCTGGGCACCTCGCACGCCTATGTCCACCCGACAAGCACGTTCACTGCGCGCAACACGCTGCGCGGCGCGCCTGCGGCGGTCCTCGGTGCGGACGTGGCCCGGTCGGCTGACGGACGGTGGCTGGTGGAACGGGTGCTGCCCGGCGAGTCGTCCGACCCGCAAGCCCGCTCGCCGTTCGCCGCCCCGGGGGTGGCCGTGCGCGAGGGCGACGAGATCCTCGCGGTGGACGGCCGGCCGGTCGATCCGGTCTACGGCCCCTGGCCGGCGCTGGCCGGCACCCACGGAAACCCGGTCGAGCTGACCATCCGCCCCGCCGACCCCTCCCTGGTCCCCAGGCCCCCCGCCGCCGCCGACGAGGACAGCGAGTCCGGCAAAAGCGACTCCAGCGAGAGCGGCGCGACGTCCGCGGTCACCGGCTCCGCTTGCTCCGACCCATCTGCCAGCTCCGACCCATCTGCCGCCTCCGACCCATCCGCCAGCTGCGACCCATCCGCCAGCTGCGACCCATCCGCCAGCTGCGACCCATCTGCCGCCTCCGACCCATCTGCCAGCTCCGACCCATCCGCCATCTCCGACCCATCCGCCATCTCCGACCCATCCGCCATCTCCTCCACAGCCGTCTCCTCCGACACAGCGGAAGCGCCGGTAACGGTCGAGTCCAGCGAGCAGGCGCCGGTCGCGTCCAAGTACTCCGAGACGCGTCGGGTCGTCGTCGTGCCGCTCTGCGACGACCGCCGCCTCCGTTATCAGGATTGGGTCGCGGCGTGCCGCCAGTTCGTCCGTGACCGGTCCGACGGCCGGGTCGGCTACCTGCACGTGCCCGACATGATGGGCGAAGGCTGGGCGCACTTCCACCGGGACCTGCGGACCGAGATGGGCCTAGACGGACTGATCGTGGACGTCCGCGGCAACCGGGGCGGGCATACCTCCCAGCTCATCGTGGAGAAGCTCGCCCGCCGGATCATCGGCTGGAAGGTACCGCGCCGACTGCGTCCCTACAGCTACCCGCAGGATGCGCCGCGCGGCCCGCTGGTCGCCCTCGCCGACGAGTTCGCCGGCTCGGACGGCGACATCGTGACCGCCGCGATCCGCAGCCTCGGCCTCGGCCCGGTCATCGGCGCGCGCACCTGGGGCGGCGTGGTCGGCATCGACGGCCACGGCCACGACTTGGTCGACGGCACCAGGATCACCGTTCCGAGGTACGCGACCTGGTTCAACGAGTCCGGCTGGTCGGTGGAGAACTACGGCGTCGACCCCGACACCGAGGTTCTGGTCACCCCCGACGACTGGGCGACCGGCCGCGACCCGCAGCTCGAGGCCGCGGTGGACCGCGCCCTGGCGATGCTCGCGGAGAACCCGCCTGCCCCGCTCCCCGACCCGTCCACCGGCCCGGCCAAGCACCGCCCGCCCCTCCCGCCCCGTCCCTAGCCAGCGCCGTCAGCTTCCCAACCCTCCCGCCCCTCCCGCAGCCCGGGCCCCTCACACCACTCCCGCAGCCCGGGCCGTCCCCGCGCGTCCCTGGCCCGCCCGCCCCGTCCCTAGCCCGGGGCGTCCCCGCCCCGTCCCTAGCCCGGGCGGCCGCCCTTCCGCCCGTCTCAGGGCAGGGGGGTCAACTCAGGGCAGGGTGGTCAACGCCGCCCGCCCCTCCCGCAACATCGCCCACCCCTACCTCTGGCAGTTCGTCAGCTTTCTATCAGTTTTCGTCTTCCTATCAGTTTTGGTGCCGCATTTCGGACATAACGGGCGGAAAAATGGTCAGAACTGATAAGAAGGCGGGTGAAGTGGTCAAAAGTGATAGGAAGACGAGTCTTCGTGATGAAGACGACGGTGCGCTGACGTCACACGACGCGCCTGCGCATCACGAGTAGTCTTGGCGCCTGCCGCGGGCGCCTTTCGACCAGCCAACCAGCCCAAGCGCGGCCCCGCCTATCGTCGGCCCATCGATTCATGTATAGTAAAACTACCAAAAAAGTAGGGTTTATCACCGGGCGCGAGCCACTCATGTCCCTGCGGTTCCACTGGTTCCTGCCCACCAACGGCGACGGCCGCGACATCGTCGGCGGCGGTCACGGCGTGGCGGTCGGCGCGGTCGGCGCGGTCGGCGCGGTCGGCGCGATCAGGCCGCCGTCCGTCAAGTACCTGGGTCCGCGGTCGCTGGCAGCACCCGGCCCCGCCCGCGAAGCACCGCTGACGGCCACCCCGTTCGCCCCGACCCACATCGCCAGCGCGACAGAAAGGGTGGCCGCATCTTGACCACGATCGCCGTCATCACCGGCAACCCGAAGCCGAACTCCCGCACTCACTCCGTCGCCCTCGCCGTCGCCGACGTGCTGGCCAACGAGACCGACGGGACCGCCGACCGCCTCGTCATCGACCTGGCCGAGCACGCCCCCCGGCTGTTCGACTGGACGGACCCGGAGCTGACCAGGCTGACCGCCGAGGTCGCCGCCGCCGACATCGCCATCTTCGCCTCGCCCACCTACAAGGCCAGCTACACCGGCCTGCTCAAGGCCTTCCTCGACCGCTACCCGAGCAACGGCCTGGCGGGCGTCACCGCGGTCCCGGTGATGACCGGCGGCTGGCCCGGCCACCTGCTCGCGGTCGAGGTCCACCTCCGCCCCGTCCTGGTCGAGCTGGCCGCAACCGTCCCCGCCCGCGGCCTCTACGTGACCGAGCCCGAGCTGGCCGACCTGGACACCGCCGTGGCCAAGTGGTCCGCGCCGGCCGCCGCGCTGATAAAGACCTCAATCAAACGATAAGGTCAACCCCGTCATCCCGAACGGTTCCGTGGCTCCGCGTCTCAGGTCCCGGTTGCGCCGAGGAGCATGGCGAGGTGCCCGCCACCGCACACGATCGTGGCTCAACCTGGTTAGAGCAGGTGGGGGGAGACGTGGGCGTTGCTCATCGCGCGGGCGGTGGCGAAGCCTGGCTTGATGACGGTGTTGATCATCAGCAGGCGCTCGTCGAAGGGGGCGAACGCGCTCTTCAGCGCGTTGATCGTCAGCCACTCGATGTCCGACCAGCCGTAGCCGAAGTCCCGGACGCCGAGCTCGAACTCAGAGCTGAGCGTGACCTGGCTCATCAGCCGGTTGTCGGTGTTCACCGTCACCCGGAACTGCAGCTGGCGCAGCAGCCGCAGCGGGTGCCGCTCGATCGACGCGACCGCGCCGGTCTGCAGGTTAGAGGACGGGCACATCTCCAGCGGGATGCGGCGGTCGCGGATGTAGCCGGCCAGGCGGCCCAGTTGCACGGCGCCGCCGGCGGAGATCGCGATGTCCTCGACGATCCGCACCCCGTGGCCCAGCCGCTCGGTGCCGCAGTACTGCACGGCCTCCCAGATCGACGGCAGGCCGAACCCCTCGCCGGCGTGGATCGTGATGTGGAAGTTCTCCCGGTGGATGTACTGGAAGGCGTCCAGGTGGCGGCTCGGCGGCCAGCCCGCCTCCGCGCCCGCGATGTCGAAGCCGACCACGCCGTTGTCGCGGTGCCGGACCGCCAGCTCGGCGATCTCCAGCGAGCGGGCCGCCGTGCGCATCGCCGTGAGCAGCGCGTACACCTTGATCGGGCGGTTCTTGCTGCCGTCGGCGAAGCCGGCCAGGACGGCGCGGACCACCTCGTCGAGGGTGAGGCCGCGCTCGGTGTGCAGCTCAGGGGCGAAGCGGACCTCGGCGTAGACGATCCCGTCCGCCGCCAGGTCCTCGGCGCACTCCCGCGCGACCCGGTACAGGGCGTCCGCCGTCTGCATCACGCCGACGGTGTGCCGGAAGGCGTCCAGGTACAGATTGAGGTGACCGCGATGCGCGCCCGCGGTCAGGATCTTCGTCAGCTCCTCCGGGTCGTGCGTCGGCAGATCCCGGTAGCCGGTCTCCTCGGCCAGCTCGACCACGGTGGACGGGCGAAGGCCGCCGTCGAGGTGGTCGTGCAGCAGCACCTTCGGCACGGCCCGGATCTGGTCAAGGGTCGGGCTCAACTGGGTCACGCTCCAACCTGATCGACGATAAGAGACGAACGGGACGACCGGAGTCAGGTGAGCGCGGGGATGATCTCGTCGCCGTAGGCGTCGAGGGTGCCTTCCTCGTCGTCGTGCATGAGGTACAGGGCGAACTGGTCGGCGCCGATGTCGGCTAGCTCGCGCAGCCGCTGTATGTGCGCCGACGGGGGGCCGAGCAGGCAGAAGCGGTCCACGATCTCGTCAGGGACGAAGTCCGTCGACGGGTTCCCGGCCTGACCGTGGTGGGAGTAGTCGTAGTCCTGGCGGCCGACGATGAAGTCGGTCAGCGCGCGAGGGACCGGGCCGTCCGTGCCGTACCGCGCCACGAGGTCCGCGACGTGGTTGCCGACCATGCCGCCGAACCAGCGCAGTTGCGACCGCTGGTGCTCCAGGTCCGTCCCCACGTAGGCGGGCGCGGCGACGCACATCGTGATGGACGACGGGTCCCGGCCCGCCGCGGCCGCCGCCGCGCGCACGGCGGCGAACGTCCAGCGGGCGATGTCCGGGTCGGCGGTCTGCAGGATGAACCCGTCGGCCTGCTCGCCCGCCAGTCGCAGCGCCTTCGGGCCGTACGCCGCCATCCACACCGGAAGCGACCCGGAGCGCACCCAAGGAATCCGCAGCGGCTGGCCGTGGTGCTCGACCTCGCGCCCCTCGGCCAGCCCCTTGATCACCGTCATCGCGTCCGACAGGGCGGCCAGCGTGACCGGGGCCTGTCCGATGTACCGGCGGGCCGAGTCGCCGCGGCCGATGCCGCAGATCGTCCGGTTGCCGAACTCGTCGTTCAGCGTGGCGAACATGGACGCGATCACCGACCAGTCCCGCGTCCCCGGGTTGGTCACCATCGGCCCGACGACCATCGCCCGTGTCTCGGCGAGGATCCTCGGGAAGAGCACGAACGTCTCCTGCCACAGCACGTGCGAGTCGAACGTCCACCCGTACCCGAACCCGGACGCCTCAGCTCTCTTCATCATCGCCACCACGCCGCTGGCCGGCGGATTGGGCTGCAGCACCACCCCGAACTCCATAAACCCTCCAATCGCGCGACTGCTGGCCTGCCCGCTGACGAGGAGCCGTGGGCGGCGTCGGTGAAACCACGGTCCGTTCAGACGAGATATTGATTGAGATCGCGGGACAGGAAACGGCCGTGCCCGGCAGAGCCCCGCCATTCCCCGTCGGCCACGACGACCCGGCCGCGGGACATCGTGACGGCGACCTTGCCGGTGATTTCCATCCCCTCGTACGCGGAGTAGTCGACGTTCATGTGGTGGGTTCCGACGCCCAGCGTCTGCCTGGCGGCCGGGTCGTAGATCACGATGTCGGCGTCGGCGCCGGGGGCGATGACCCCCTTCCGCGGGTACAGGCCGAACATCCGGGCCGGCGTCGTCGAGCAGGTCTCGACCCACCGCTCCAGCGTGATCTCCCCGGCCACCACCCCCTGGTGCAGGAGGTCCATCCGGTGCTCGACGCCGGGTATCCCGTTCGGGATCTTGGAGAAATCGCCCCGGCCCAGTTCCTTCTGCTCCTTGAAGCAGAACGGGCAGTGATCCGTCGACACGACGGACAGATCGTTCGTCCGCAGCCCGCGCCAGAGGGCGGCGGCGTGATCCGGGGTCCGCAGCGGCGGCGACGCGACGAACTTGGCGCCCTCGAAGTCCGGCCGGGCCAGGTCCTGGAGGGTCAGGTAGAGGTACTGCGGGCAGGTCTCCGCGAAGACGTTCTGCCCGGCGTCCCGCGCCGCGGCCACCGCTGTCAGGGCGTGCGCGGCGGACAGGTGCACGATGTACAGCGGGCAGTCGGCGACCTTGGCGAGGTTGATCGCCCGGCCGGTGGCCTCGCCCTCGAGCTCGGGCGGCCTGGTGAGGCCGTGGTGCACCGGGTCGGTTCGGCCGGCGGCGATGGCCTGCGCGACGAGCTGGTCGATCGCGATGCCGTTCTCCGCGTGCATCATGATCGTGGCCCCGGTCCGGGAGGCCTGCTGCATCGCCAGCAGGATCTCGCCGTCGGTCGCGTAGAACACGCCGGGGTAGGCCATGAACATCTTGAAGCTGGTCACCCCGGCGCCGATGCAGGCTTCCATCTCCTTCAAGGACGTGTCGTTCACGTCGGAGACGATCAGGTGGAAGCCGTAGTCGATGGCGCAGTTCCCGTCCGCCTTCGAGTGCCACTTGTCGAGCGTCGCGAGCAGGCCGGTGCCCTTGGCCTGCACGGCGAAGTCGATGATCGTCGTGGTTCCGCCCCAGGCGGCGGCGGCCGTGCCCGTCTCGAAGGTGTCGACGGAGAACGTGCCGCCGAACGGCATCTCCAGGTGCGTGTGCGCGTCGACGCCGCCAGGGATCACGTACCTGCCGGTGGCGTCGATGGTCTCGTAATCGCCGGCGATCGTCGCGGCGTCACGGGCGATTCCCGAGTTCCTGGCCAGCACCGCGGCGATCTTCTCGCCCTCGATGACCACGTCAGCGTCGAGCGTCCCCTCGGCGGTCACCACCGTGCCGCCCGTGATGAACCTGGTCACGGTGCGACCAGGCCATCGTAGGAGTCGGGGCGGCGGTCCCGGTAGAACTGCCACAGGTCCCTGACCTCGGTCAGCTTGTCCATGTCGAGGTCGCGCACCACGACCTCGTCGGCGCTGTCGGACGCGGACTCGCCGACGAGCTGGCCGCGCGGGTCGACGAAGTAGGACTGCCCGTAGAAGTCGTTGTCGCCGAGGGGCTCGATGCCGACCCGGTTGATCGCGCCGATGTAGTACTCGTTGGCCACGGCGGCGGCCGGCTGCTCCAGCTTCCACAGGTAGGAGGAGAGGCCGCGGGAGGTGGCCGACGGGTTGAACACGATCCGCGCCCCGGCCAGGCCGAGCGCCCGCCAGCCTTCGGGGAAGTGCCGGTCGTAGCAGATGTAGACCCCGATCCGGCCGATGGCGGTGTCGAAAATCGGGTAGCCGAGGTTGCCGGGGCGGAAGTAGAACTTCTCCCAGAACCCTTTCACCTGCGGAAGGTGATTCTTCCGGTATTTGCCGAGATACCTCCCGCCGGAGTCGATGACCGCGGCGGTGTTGTAGTACACCCCCGGCTGCTCTTCCTCGTACATCGGCACGATGATCACCATGTCGTGCTGCCGCGCAAGCTCCTGCATCAGCCTGGTGGTCGGCCCGTCGGGGATCGCCTCGGTGTAGCCGTAGTAGTCCGCGTCCTGCACCTGGCAGAAGTACGGCCCGTAGAACAGCTCTTGCAGGCAGACGACCTGCGCCCCGGCGGACGCCGCCGTCGCGATGTGAGCGGCCGCAGCCGCGGTCATCGAGTCCTTGTCCCCGGTCCACGCCTGCTGGACAAGGGCAGCCCGGATAATCTCCGGCATCCCAGCCTCCCGAAAGCCTGTGTATCCCGCAGCTTCATCTTGCCCGGCAATGCCGAGGCTAGGCCAGCTACGCCTACCCGATCCCGGAATTCTCAGGGTTAACTATCCGCCCCCGCGGTCCCGCTGCCAACTGGAGGTACCTTCAGTTCCAAGTCAAACCCATCATCCGGAACGGTCCCGTGCTTCGCCGCACGCGCGCCGCGCTCTCGCCAATGGCATAACGAGCACCTGGCTAGGGTTAGAAAGGCAGCAACGCCAGCAGCAGTCGAAGCGACGAGCGGAGGCGACGATGAAGGCGGTACGGTTCGACCAGTACGGCCCGGTGGGCGTCCTTGAGGTGCGTGAAGTCCCGACTCCCGAGCCGGGCCCGGGCCAGGTGCTCGTCCGGGTCAAGGCGGCGGGCATCAACCCCGGCGAGGCGAAGATCCGTAACGGCTCGCTGCGCGAGCTCTGGCCGGCCACGTTCCCGTCGGGGCAGGGCAGCGACTTCGCAGGCGTGGTGGAGCGGGTCGGCCCCGGCGTCGATGCCGTCGCCGCGGGCGATGACGTGATCGGCTGGGTCGACACCCGGTCAAGCCAGGCGGAGTACGTGGTGGCCGACCAGCAGAACCTGGCGCCCCGGCCGTCCGGCCTGCCCTGGGAGGTGGCGGGCGCGATCCCGGTGGTCGGCTTCACCGCCTGGGCCATGGTCCGCGCGGTCGACCTCAAGCCGGGCGACACGGTCGTCGTCGCCGGCGCGGCCGGCGGCGTGGGCTCGCTCGCCGTCCAGCTGGCCAAGCGCAAGGGGGCGACGGTGATCGGCCTGGCGGGCCCGTCCAACCACGACTGGCTGAGGCGCCACGGCGTGATCCCGGTGGCGTACGGGGAGGGCGTGGCCGACCGGATCCGGGCGGCGGCGGCACCCTCGACCGTCGACGCGTTCCTCGACGCGTTCGGCGGCGACTACGTCGAGCTGGCGCTGAACGACCTGAAGGTGCGGCCGGAGCGCATCGAGAGCGTGGTCCGCGCCGACGCCGTGGCGAAGTACGGGATCAAGGCCGAGGGCAACGCCGCCGGCGCCAGCGCCGCTACCCTCGAAGAGCTGGCGCGCCTCGTCGCGACCAAGGAGCTGGAGCTGCCGATCGCGCGGACGCATGCGCTGACCGAGGTCGGCGCGGCCTACGCCGAGCTGGCCAAAGGCCACCTCCGAGGCAAGATCGTGCTGATCCCTTAGCGCCGCTCACGGTCCCTTAGCGCCGCTCGCGGTCGCTTCCCGGGTATGATTTGACCGGAATCAACAGGAATCAAACCGCGCACCCGCCCGCCCGGCTAGGAGCCGCCAGCAATGACAGCCAGGCAGCAGATCGCCCGTCTGCTCCCGCTGGTGCTTCTGGTCATCCTGGTGGCCGCGGGGCTGCGCGGCGAGGTCCTGGCGCCCCGGTGGAACGGGCCGCTGAAGTCCGACGGCGTCCCGATCGGCCTGGCGCTCGAGGTCATCCTCGGCACCCTGCTGGTTATCACGCTCCGCCGGCACGCCGCGGCCCAACGCGCGGCTGATCGTCGGCCTTATACCGGCGAGGCGGCCGACGTCGAGCCGGCGGGCGTGCTCCGGTTCGCGCTCAAGTGGCTGCTCAGCGCCTGCATGGTGGCGGTCGCCGTGGTCCTGATCAGCGATCTCCACCTGCACTTCTTCGGCAAGGTCGCGCCGCCGAAGCTGCCGGCGTCCGCCCCGCGCAAGCAGAGGCTGCCGACGCTGCCGACGCTGCCGCCCGGCCATGGGGGCGGGCGGACCGTGCATATCCCGTGGGGCCCCATCCTCTACGGGCTGCTCGTCGTCGCGCTCGCCGCGGCCGTGGCGATCAGCATCTGGTGGTCCTCGCGGCTGCGGCGACCCGCCGCGCCCTTGGCGATCGTGGACACCAGCGCCGAGGAGCTGCGGGAAGCGGTGGAGTCGGGACGCGCAGCGCTGGCCGAGACCGACGACGCGCGCGCCGCGATCATCGCCTGCTACGTGGCAATGGAGCGCAGCCTGGCGGAGCGCGGCACCCTGCGCTCCGTGGCCGACACCCCGGACGAGCTGCTGGCCAGGGCCGTCGCCGCGGGAACGGTCCGGGGGCCCGCCGCCAGCAGGCTGACCGCCCTGTTCTACGAGGCGCGGTTTTCCACCCATCTGGTCGCCGTCGGCCAGCGGGCCGCCGCGCGCGCGGCGCTCGACGAGCTCGCCGACGAACTGGCCGCCGCGAAGGCCGCCGCCGACGCCGCCGACGCCGCCGCCGCCGAGCCAGCCGGGTCGGCAGCGCCAACCACGGGAGGCGGCTGGGCATGAGCGCCAACCCGACTCGCCCCGCCGTCGCGGCCGCCGCGGACGGTCGCAGCCGCTGGCGCGACGCCTTCCCCGAGCTGGTCATCGCCGCGATCACCGTCGTCGTGGCCGCCCTCGCGGGTGCCGCGGTCTCCGGCTGGCCGGGCGTGGTGGTCGTCGCCGCAGCCGCCGCCGTGCTCGCCCTGATCGCGGCCCGCGGCACCATCCCCAGGTCGTCCGCCCGGGCCTCCCGCCGCGCCAAGGCCAAGCCGCAGGCGCGGCCGATCTCCGGCTACGGCCAGCGCCGGTTCATCGTCGCGACCAGCCTCACCAGCCGCGGGCTCTACGAGTCGGACCTGCGCCCGGTTCTCGAGCACATCCTCGCCGCCCGGTTGGCCGATGACCACGGCGTCAACCTCTACACCGAGCCGGAGGCGGCGCGGAAGGCGTTCTGCCGCACCCGCGCCGACGAGTCCCTGTGGCCCTGGATCGACCCAGCGCAGGCACTGAACACCGACGATCGCCACCGGCGGTTGCAAGCAATCCCCCGCCGCACCCTGGCCCGCCTGATCACCCGATTGGAGCAGCTGTGACTCCGGAAGAGACCGCGCGGCAGGCCGCCGCCATCCTCGACGAGCTCGACAAGGCGGTGGTGGGCCGCCGCCGTACCCTTGAGCTTGTCCTGATCGGCATCCTGGCCGGCGGCCACGTGCTCCTCGAGGACCTGCCGGGCCTGGGCAAGACGCTCATCGCGCGATCGTTCGCGAGCGTGCTCGGCCTTGACTTCGCCCGCATCCAGTTCACCCCCGACCTGCTGCCATCCGACGTGGTCGGCGCGCCGCTCTACGACCAGCGCAATGGCGAGATGGTCTTCCGCCCGGGCCCCGTCTTCACCCAGTTGCTGCTCGCCGACGAGATCAACCGCACGCCGCCGAAGACCCAGGCCGCCCTCCTTGAGGCCATGGGCGAGAGCCAGGTCAGCGTGGACGGCCAGTCGCGGCGGCTGCCCGCGCCGTTCATCGTGCTGGCAACGGACAACCCAATCGAGTACGAGGGCACCTACGAGCTCCCCGAGGCCCAGCTCGACCGGTTCCTGATGCGGCTGCGCCTCGGCTACCTGACCCAGGGCGACGAGACGGACATGCTGCGCAGGCGAGTCGACCGCGCCGCCGAGGCCGTCGCGCTCGTTCCGGTCACCGACGCCGCGGGCCTGCTCGCCATGCGCGAGTCGCTCGAGCGCGTCGAGATCAGTGATGACCTGCTCGACTACGTGATCGCGATCGTCACCGCGACCCGCAGGGACCCGCAGATCCAGGTTGGCGCCAGCCCCCGCGGCGGCCTGGCGCTGGTCCAGCTGGCCCGGGGCCAGGCGCTCCTGCACCAGCGCGACTACGTGGTACCGGATGACATCAAGCAGGTCGCGGTCCCGGCGCTCGCGCACCGGATCACCCTCCGCCCCGAGCTCTGGGTCCGCCAGGTCTCCGCCGACGACGTGGTCGCGCGGATGCTGTCCGCCGTTCCGACCCCGCGCACCGATCCGACCGCCCGGGCCGGCGCGGGCGGTGCCCGGGCCGGCGCGGTCGTCGGCTGATGCTCGGCGGCCCGACCGAGATGGCCGAGCCTGACGGGTCGGCGATCGAGGCCGATCTCGGCGCGTCGATTCAGGTCGCCGCCGACGAGACCGAGGTCAGCTGGCGGCCGTCCCGGCATGCCCGCCGCCTGCTGACGCTGGCGGTGGCCGGCCTGCTGCTCGCGGTGGTGACCCGCCGCCCGGAGCTGGCCGGCCTGGCCGGGCCTGCCCTGCTGCTGCTCGGCGCGGGCCGCGCCACCCGCAGCGCTCTCCCCGGCCGGCTCGGGGTCCGCGTCGGCCTGACCGCCACCCGCATCTACGAGGGCGAGTCGGCCGCGGCGGACGTCGCCGTCTACGACGTCGAAGAGCCGGAGAAAGATGCCCGGTACGACTCAAGGTGGGAGCTTGAGCCCGGCCGCGGCATCGAGCCGGGCAGCGCGATCGCCGTCAGCGGCCAGGCCGCCCGGTTCACCTTCGCGATCGACCGCTGGGGCAAGCGGAAGCTCGGCATCGTCACCCTCACCCTCCACGATCGCTGGCGGCTGACCGAAGGCCGGGTAGAGTACGCCCTCCCCACCGTCGACTGCTACCCGTCCCCGGCCGCGCAGCGGACCGAGGTCGTGCTCAGCAAGCTGCAGAACCGCCTCGGCGAGCACCGGGCCCGGGTGCCCGGCGATGGCACCGAGTTCACCGGCGTCCGCGAGTTCGTCCCGGGCGACCGGCAGCGGGCGATCAACTGGCCGGCCTCCACCCGCCTCGGCCGCCTCCAGGTGAACACGTTCGCCGCCGAGCGCTCCCAGGACGTGGTGCTGCTCGTGGACGCGACCTCGGACGTGGGGGAGCCCGGCCATTCCGCGCTCGACCTGGCGCTGCGCGGCGCGGCGGGGGCGGCCCGCGCGCACCTGGCGGCCCGCGACCGGGTGGGCGTGATCACCTACCAGTGGGGCGGCGCGCACTGGCTGGCCCCCGCTCTCGGCCGCCGCCAGGTCTACAAGATCATCGACGCGCTGCTCCAGTCCGACACCGGGTTCGCCCGCGGCGCGGTGTTCAGCCGTCTGCCGCGCGCCGCGCTGCCCCCGGGCGCCCTGGTGATCGCGTTCTCGCCGCTGCTCGACGGCCGCTTCGTCGAGGCGCTGCGCGACATGCGCGAGCGCGGCTTCGCGCTGATCGTGGTGGACGTGCTGACCGCCGAGCCGCCGCGCCGGCGCGCGTTCGCCGACAACGCGGCCCGCCGGATCTGGCGCCTGGAGCAGGAGGCGATCCGCTTCTCCCTCCGCCAGCTCGGCGTCCCGGTCGTCGCCTGGGACGGCACCGCGCCGCTCGACCTCCCCCTCGCCCCGTACACCCGCCGCCCCCTGGTGACTCACCGATGACCGACACGCCCGCCCCCACCGAGCCGCGCGGCACGCCGCCCCCGCGCAGCGCTCCGGCACCATGTCCGCGGCCGCCCCGCGGCTGGCCGCCCTGCTGCTCGGCGCCGCATGCGTGGCCTGGTCAGCGGCGCCGCTCGGGCACGGCAGGTGGCCGACCATCGCCCTCGTGGTGGCGATCATCGCGGTGACCGCCGGCGGCCTGCGGCTCGCCCTGGCCGACGTCCCCGAGCTGGACGACGCCTACCTCGAGCCGGGTTACGTCCACGCCTGGCTGAACTTCCTGGCCATGCTCCGCACGCTCGCGTGGGAGGAGATCGCCGTGGCGGCCGTCCTCTGGCTTGAGGTACAGCACCACGCCCGCCCCTGCTACACCGCCGCGCTCGGCGCCGCCCTGACCGCCTACCTGCTGGTCACCCACATCGCCGAGTCCGGCGCCGACCCAGCCCGCACCCTCCGCCGGCACGCCAAGCTGCTGGCGCTCGGCGCCTGCCTGCTCGCCCTGGGCGCGGGCTTCGCGATGATCCCCGCCGCCGCCCCCGGCGCGGGCGCATCTCTCCTGCGCGTCTTGGCCGCCGCGGCGGTCATCGCCGCCGCCGCGCTCGTCATCCCCGCCTAGCTTCCGGTGCGGAGGCAACCTCGGCGCCCCCGGCATCTTTGATATGTGGAGTCATTGACGGAACCGCGCCGCGCCGCGCCGGCAACCGGGCGGCAGCACGTGACGGCGCTCTACAGGCGCACGCACTCGGCCTCGTCCGGTTGGCGGTGCTCATGGTGGGCGACAGCAGACCGCCGAGGACGTGGTGCAGGACGCCTTCCTCGCCCTCTACCGTCGCTGGCCCACCCTGAAGGACCCGGACCGGGCGCTGGCGTATGCCCGCGCCAGCGTGCTCAACGGCTGCCGCATGGTGCACCGGGCCAACTCCCGTCACGACGGGATCAGCCTGGCAGCCCCGGATGACACCGAGTCGGCGGAGGAGATCGCGCTGATCGGCGAGGCCAGCCGCGAGGTTCTGACGGCGCTGCGCCGCCTGCCCGCGCGCCAGCGCGAGGCCGTGGTGCTCCGCTACTACCTGGACATGACGGAAGACCAGGCCGCCCAGGCCATGCGGGTCAGCCGGGGCACGGTCAAGTCCGCGACCTCCCGCGGCCTGGCCGCCCTCGGCCGCCTGCTCAAGGAGGAGCAATGAGCGTCGAAGACCGCGTCCGCACCGCGACCAGGGCGCGCGCGAACCTGGTCCGCGACATCCGCCCGCTCGAGCTGCCCGCCGGCTCGGGCCGTACGACTGCCCCGCGCTGACGCGGGCCGCGGCTGGAGCGCGTGGATGGCCCCCGTCACCGCCGCCGCGGTGGTGGTGGCGCTCGCCATCACCGTGGTAACGCTCCGCGAGGTGAGGAACGAGCCGTCGGTTCCCCCGCCGCGTCCGCGCACCTGGAGCGGTGTGACCGCCGCCGCGGTCGCCCCGAAGTACTACGCCGCACTCGACGACCCGAGCGGGACGGCGTTCAACGACAAGGAGACCACTCAGGCGGTCGACGTGGTGGTGGGTGACACCAGCACCGGTAAGCAGATCGCCACCGTCCCCCGCCGAAGGGGCAGACGTTCGCGGGCCTGACGGCGGCGGCCGACGACCGTACGTTCGTTTTGGCGACCGAGTCTCTGCCGGTGACGTGGGGCATTACTCGAGCCGCCCGGGTGGCCTGGTACTGCTCCGTCTCGCCCCCGGAGAGCGCAGCCGCGGTCACGCTCACCAGCCTGCCCATCCCCGGCCAGCCGGACGGGCACGCAAGTCAGCGGCATCGCGCTGTCGCCCAATGGCAGCGAACTGGCGGTGATGTTCCAGCGTAGGCGAATGGGTCTACTCGGGCAAGACGGGGCCGCTCACGCTGAGCGTCTACTCGGTGCGGACCGGGCAGACGCTGCACACCTGGACCCAGCCGACGAACGGCGCCCGGCGGCTACGGCTGGTACTGGGGCCGGTACTCCAACAGCTCGATCACCTGGCTGACCGGCGGGCAGCACCCTAGCGTTCGTCGACGGCGAGGAACTCGGGGGAGAACGGTCCCCCGCTGGCACGCCACTTCGCCGACGTGAAGATCCGGACGATCGGCCTGGCCAGCCGCGAGGGACCTGCTGGCCGACAGCAAGGTCATCTTCTCCTCGACGAACCACTGGTGCATGACCCTGCAGCTCACCGCGGACGGGAAGACGGTCTTCTGCGGCGGGTACGGCGGCAACACCGAGAAGAAGAGCAGCGACCAACGACCGGAGATCTTCGAGTACTCGCTCGCGACCGGCGCCGGACGCCTGGTCTACCGGCTCAAGGTTGCCGCACAACATCGGCGTGGCCAACATCCTCTGGCTGAGCCCGACGGGTCGTCGCTCCTCGCGGCGGCGGAAGCGACTGACTATCGGGTCCGCGGCCGCGTTATTCAGGGCGAGAGGATCGTGGCCAGGCCGTCGACCTGATCACCAAGGGCATACTCAAGCCAATCAAGCTCCCGCCTCGGGCGTCCCCCTCGCGGGCCAGATCGCCTTCTGACCTGGCCTGCTGCCCCGCACGATTTTCGCCGCCTGCTCGCCGAACCCCGGCAGCGCGGCACCCGTCAGAGCCCGCCCTCGCATGGGGGCTTCGGCCCAGAGGCAACCTCCCGGCGGCGGTCGCGTCTCTTTTGTATGGATCCCCTTACGGATACACACGCGCCGCCGGTCCCGGTCGGCACCCCGGCGAGTCACGTGACAGCGCTTTACCAGGCGAACGCAACGGGCCTGGTCCGGCTCGCGATGCTCATGCTCGCCGACCAGCAGTCGGCCGAAGACGTGGTGCAAGACGCCTTCCTCGGCCTCTACCGCCGCTGGGGGACCCTGACGGATCAGGGCAAGGCGCTGACCTACGTCCGGTCCAGCGTGCTCAACGGCTGCCGCACGGTTCTCCGCAAGCGGTCCCGGCGTCTCCTGCCGTCCTACCGTGAGCCCGACGCCGAGTCCGCCGAGGCCCTGGCGTTGCTCGGCGAGGAGCACCGCGAGGTGCTTGCCGCGCTCCGCCGGTTGCCGGCCAGGCAGCGCGAGGCGGTCGTGCTCCGCCACTGCCTCGGCCTGTCGGAGGACGAGACAGCCCAGGCCATGAAGATCAGCCGGGGCACCGTGAAATCTGCCTCGTCCCGTGGGATCGCCACCCTGTCCAGGATTCTCAAGGAGGACTCGTGACCGTCGAAGACCGGCTCCGCGCCACTGCCGAGGAGCTCTCCGGCACCATGCGCCAGGTTCGCCCGCTCACCCTGCCGTCGCAGCGGCCCGGCCGGGTCTCCCGGCCACGCGAGCCCCGCCGCTGGCGCGGGTGGGCTGTCCCGCTGACCGCCGCCGCGGCCGTGATCGCCGTGGCCGTGACCCTGGCGGCCGTCCGCGACGGTCGTAGTGCGTCCCCGGCGCCGTCCGCGCCCGTCGGGAATTCGGCCGCCACCACGATCCCCCGGTACTACGTGCAGCTCGCCGCGTACACGCTCGGGTCCGGCGGCTACCAACGAGCCGCGATCGTGGGCGACGGTCGCACCGGCAAGGTGCTGGCCACGGTCAAGCCGCCCGCGCACCTCGCGTTCGCCGGCGTGATCGGCGCAGCGGACGACCGCACGTTCGTAATCGACGCCATCTCCGCTACGGAAGTCACCCAGCTGAACCACATACCCCAGGGCACGCGCTCCTGGTACCTGCTGCGACTCGCCCCCGGGACCTCGCACCTCGTCACGCTGACGAGGCTCTCGATCGCCGCACTGGCCTACTCCGCACAGGTCGATGGGCTGGCGATCTCCCCTGACGCCGGCACGCTCGCCATCTTCTACCAGCCCGCGGTCCGGAGCGGTCCGCCTGGACCTTACACGCTGCGGACCTTCTCGCTGATCACAGGGAAGACGCTGCGCACGTGGACCGCGCCCGCCAGTCAGGCAGCGTTTGGCGCGATGTCCGTCGCCGGCGCGGATAACGAGGCGGGCCTCACCTGGACGGCAGACGGCCGCACGCTCGCGTTCGTGTTTCCTCCGTACGGCTGGCCGGACTACGAGCGGACGCTCAATGTCACCGGCAAGGGCGCCAACCTGCTCGCGGACAGCCGGTCGGTGCTGGCGATACCGGGCGATCAGCACAACTGCGTGTCCCTGCTGCTCTCCTCCAACGGGCGGACGATGGTCTGCGGCACCAGCGTCGACGGCCCCGGCGCGTGCCGCCAGCAGGAGCCCGAGTTCGACCTGTACTCGACCGCGACGGGGCAGCTCACCCGCGTCCTCTACCGCTACCACCAGGGCACTTGCACGAGTGCGTACGCGGATCTGGTGTGGGCCGGGGTCGGCGGCACCGCGATCGCGGTGATACAGGCGGACCACTATCAGAGCAAGCAGCGGACCACGATCGACGACACGGTCGGCCTGCTCACACCGGGCAAGTTCACGCCGCTGCGCGTCCCGGTGCCCGCTGGCTACGGTTTCGGCACCGGGACGCTGGCCTTCTGACCAAGGCGCCGGTAGGTAGACCAAAAGGCAGCTGGTGGATCGCCGTCCTCCCGTAGACAGGCGGGGGACAGATCCGCCATCTCGCCAGCGCGTCCCTGCCTGGCGGCGGCCTACTTGGCCGCCTTCGCCTTGGCGGCGGTCTTCAGCGTCTGCTTGTAGGAGCGGACCTTGCCGAGCGACTCGTCATCGACGATGTCCGCTACCGAAACGTATGACCCTTCCGCGCCGAATGACCCGGCCGCCTCCCGCCACCCGGGCGGCCGCACGCCGAGTTGCTTGCCCAGCAGGGCCACGAAGATCTTCGCCTTCTGCTCGCCGAACCCCGGCAGCGCCGACACCCGCTTCAGCAGCTCCGCCCCCGAGGTCGCGGTCGACCACAGCGCGGCCGCGTCCCCGTGGTAGTCGGAGACGATCAGCCGGGCCAGATCCTGGGTCCGCGCCGCCATCGCCTTGGGGAAGCGGTGCAGCGCCGGGCGCTCGCCGAAGACCGCCGCCAGCTCCTCCGGGTTGTACGCGGCGAGTTCCTCGGCGGTGGGCTCGTGTCCCAGTCGCGCCACCAGATCACGCGGCGCGCTGAAGGCGCGCTCCAACCGCATTTGCTGATCGAGTAGCATCGCGATTAGCAGCGCGAGTGCGTTGCGCGTCAGCAGGGCGTTGGCCTCATCGTCGACCGGCAACGAGATCGGCACGGCGGTCCTCCACGGTTAACGGCTAAGCTGGACGTGACTGGGCGGGATAGCTCGGGATGGATGGAGTCATCATGACACCAGGCGTGAAGGTCGGGGTAGCCGGGATCGTTCTCGGGCTGATCCTCTTGATCATTCTCCCCACTTGGGCCATCTGGGCGGGGATCGCGGTTATCGCCATTGCGGCGGCGGTCCCGGTCGCTGGCTACCTGGCGCTGGACAAGTCGCAGCGCCGCCGGATCAAGGCGATACGCGCTCGCCAGCGCGGCGAGTAAAACTGCACAGAAAAACCAGCAAAACGGCCAGGCAACCACCTGCCGTACCCCCGGCGCACCCCGGTGTTGTGGCTGGTTATCCACGTTGAGCCGGGCGGGCAGCGTGCTGTCCGCCCCATTAGCCTCCGAGATCAGGAGCCGCCATGCCCGTTCGCCGTCTCAATCACGCCGTGCTCTACGTGAACGGTCTGGAGCGCGAGGTCGACTTCTACACGCGGACGCTTGGCTTCGAGATCCGCATGCAGATCCCCGGGCAGGCCGCTTTCCTCCGCTCCCCGGGGTCAAGCAACGACCACGACCTGGGCCTGTTCGACATCGGCGCCGGTCACGCCGACGGCGGCCGGCCGTCGGGCTCTACCATCTGGCCTGGGAAGTCGGCACGCTGGCCGAGCTCGTCGAGACCAGGCAGAAGCTGGCCGACGCCGGGGCGCTGGCGGGGGAGAGCGACCACCGGCTGTCAAAGTCCCTTTACGCCAAGGACCCGAGCGGCATCGAGTTCGAGGTTCTCTGGCGGGTCCCCGTCGAGGACTGGGAGAGCGAACTCGCCCAAGGCGACGCCTTCACGGTTCCCCTCGACTGGGACCGGACCCTCACCCGCTGGGACAACCACCAGCAGACCGGCGCAGCGGCCGGGCTCCCCAACCTGAAACTAGCGGCGGCGCGTGGGCGGCAGCGGCTGGGTGGGGCTGGTCCGGCGCCCCTGACGGCCGTCGACCGGCGTGCCCGGCTGGTTCCTGCCCCCGGGCCCGCCCCGGCCAGAGCCGCCGGAACGGAGCCGGGCGGTGGCGGTGATCCGCGCCGCGATCGTGATGATGATGGCGATCGGCAGCGTCTGGGGTAGCTCTGCCGCCGGGACGAACGCCACCGCGGCGAAGGCGATCCCCACCCCGCCCACGGCGATCAGCAGCGCCGTCGCGACCCTGCGGCTGGCCACCGTCCGGCGGACCAGGTGCCGTGCCTCCCGAGGCAATCGCGCGACCATGAGAACGAAGCTCGCCATGATCACCGCTGCGGCCCCGGCGAACCCGAGGGCGAGCGGCAGCCGGTCCACGTGCGCCACCGCGGGAATCCAGAGCATGATCATCGCGATCAGCACGAATACGTAGATCAGCCGCGACACCGACCTGATGATGACCACGTCGATGTTCCGCGAGTAAATGTGCTCGCCCGGCGTGGAGCGTGCCGCGGAGATGAAGTGCCTGATCGCGCCGACGGTGTCATGCCGCCGCAGGCGGATCCGCCCGAGCTCGTTCATCGCCCCGCTGTGCACCGGATCGAGCGACAGCGCCCGTTCCTGGTGGGCTCGGGCGGCGACCAGGTCGCCCCGGGCGAGCGCCACCTTGCCGGAGAGGAAGTGCACGTCCGGCTCGTTCGGCGCGAGCGACCGCGCCTCCGCGGCCGCCGACGCGGCCAGGGCGGGCTGCCCGGCCGCCAGCGCCGCCTGCGCAACGCACACGTGTGCCTGCCAGTACGAAGGGGCGAGCCGACGGGACTCGGCCGCCGCGCGCAGCGCCTCGGCGTGATTGCCCAAATGCATCAGGGCGTTGGAGGCAAGCCGGTGCGGCCACTCCTCGTCCGACTCGATGGCCGCGGCCCGGTTGGCGGCCTCGACCGCCTCGGCGTAGCGGTCAGCGCCCAGGTGGGCGCGGGCGAACAGGCACCAGGCCCGGCCGCTGTCGGGCTCGGTGGAGACAAGGCGGGCGAGCAGCGTCGAGGCCTCGTCATAGCGCCCGAGGTCGAGCATGGTGGCTGCTCGCGCCAGCTCCTCTCTCAGCTCCGTCAAGTCACCGGTTTCCGTAAGATCAGCCGTCGCTTGCGCAGGTACGCCACCAGGTCATCGTATGCGCCGCCCTCGTTGGCGAACAGCGCCACATTCCTCGCGGTCTCGAACCAGGTGCCGAGCGAGGGCTTGACCTCGACAATCGCGGCCTCCAGGTCGGCCTGCCCGATCAGCCGGGGCTCGCCTCGGCTCACCGAGTCGAGCAGCGCACGCTCGGCGGCGGTCTCGCAGACGTGCGCGATGTCGGCGCCCGAGTACCCGTCGGTCAGCCGCGATAGCCGGGCCAGGTCGATCCCCGCGACGGGCCGGTCCCGCAGGTGGAAGCGGAACACGCCCTCGCGGGCAGGCCCGTCCGGCGGCAGAACCAGCAGCGTGCGGTCGAACCGCCCGGGCCGGCGCAGCGCGGAGTCAACGTCCCACGGGTGGTTGGTCGCCGCGAGCAGGAACACCCCGGTGTTGTCCGACGCGACGTCGTCGAGCTCAAGCAGCAGCTGGTTGACGGCCGAGCGCATCGGCGTGTTCCGCAACTGGGAGCGCTTCTGCCCGATCGCGTCCACCTCGTCGAGGAAGACCACGCAGGGCGCGTTCCGCCTCGCCACCTCGAAGAGGTCGTGGATATTCCGCTCGGACCGCCCGACGAACATGTCGATCAGGTCGGCGAACGACACGGTGATGAAACGCGCGCCGAGCTCGCCGGCCACCGCGCGCGCAACGAACGTCTTACCGCAGCCGGGCGGCCCGTAGAGCAGCAGCCCGCCGCGGAGCGACTTGCCGTAGAGCTTGCGCAGCTCGGGGTTGCGCATCGGGGCGAGGAAGGCCGCCTCGAGCCGCTTCTTGACCTCGTCAAGGCCGGCCACGTCCGCGAGGGTGAGCCCGGTGTGCTCCGCGTCGTACGTCCCGGCCTCGTCCAGGCCGGCCGACACCGACCCCGCCTCGCCCACGAACATGACGGGCAGCACGTCCCGCAGCTCGTCCTCGGCCTGTGACCAGTCGTAGCCGTCGGCGGGCTCCCCGGCCGCGGCTCCGGCCGCGGCTCCGCTGCTGGGGTCTGCCGAAACCTCCGGCTCACGAGGGGCTTGGGTCACGGCCGCGTCCCCGTCCGCCCCGGCTGATCGCACCGGTTCGCCCGAACGGTCCCGTGGCAACGCGTCGGACGCGTCTTCCTCTGCCAGCGGGCTTGCGGGGACCGGCGGGCCGGAAGCGCCGGCCGACCCCTTCGTGAGCATGGCCAGCGCCTCGCCGTTCCCCGGCTCGCGCTGCAGGACGGCGCCGAGATGCCGCACCGCCTCGTCGCGCTGCCCGCCACGCAGCAGCAGCGCCGCCAGGTGCAGGCGCAGCGGCACGTCGTCGGGCATCGCCGTTACCGCGTTCCGCAGGCTGTCAAGAAGCGGGTCAGGTTCCATGGGCCGGTTCCCGGGGCTTGGAGATGGCTGCCACACATCCACAGTATGGCCAGCGGCGACCCCGTGGGTACCGTCCCGACAATCCGTCCCTTGTCGGCTGCTGCTCCGCTGGCTGGGGTTTCGGGTCGGCTCCCCGTTCCCCAGCGGTCACGAAAACCCTCAAAACCGTCATAAAACTGGCTGAGGAATCCTCTTACGGGCTGACGCTGGCTAGGCGGTCTAGGAGTCTCTTTTAGGGCTAACGCCTGCATAGCTGGTTCAGGGGCTCCTGTCCTTGGCTGCCGTCGGCGTTTTCGCGGATTCAGCGTTCACGATCGGATAACAGCAAGAAGTTCTTCCGTTGGCATCTCACGTGCGCAGCTTTCTATCAGTTTTGACCAGTCGGTTTCGTCTTTCTATCAGTTTTAGTCGCCCATATCGGGATGAATCGGACACGAATATGGTCATAACCGATAGGAAGATGGATGGAGTGGTCAGAAGTGATGACAGATCACGCGAGATCTGTTGGCTATGGCTTAGCAGGCGCTGTCGGCGGCGGCGGAGTCGGCGTTGAGGGCCTTGACCGTGGACGGGGAGACCGAGCCTGCGGCCACGTCCGCGCGGACGACCTTGAACTCGGCGAGGAGGGCGCCGAGGGCGGACTTGGCGGATGCGGACTGCGCCTGGGCCGACGCGGTGGTGAGATCGGTGATCGCGGCCGCCATGTCGGCGTCGAGAGCGGTCTGCGAGGCCTGGGCGTTGAGGTCGTTGATCGTCTTGTTGTACGCGCCGAGCGCGGTGTTCGTGTACGCCTTGCAGCCGGGATCGGAGGGTCCTCCGAAGTAGCCGAAGGCCTTGGTCATAAAGAGCACGCCGACCAGCGCGACCACGACTGCCAGGGCCGCGCCGCCGACCAGGGCATGCTTCCGCTTCGACGATGCCTTGCGCGCCGCCGCAACGCCGACCGCCGACGCCGGCGGCCCGAACTGGGCGCCACTGCCCGCCGGGCCGAATCGGGGATCGAACACCGGTTGCTGCTGGAATCCGCCGAACGAATCCTGCGGCTGCGCGGAAGGCTCGGCAGGCTGGCCGAGGTACCCACCGGGCCGCTCGGCCGCCCCCTGGAACACTCCCGCCCCTTGGAACTGCCCTGCCCCCTGAAGCTGATTCGGTCCCTGGTACTGGCCGGTGCCGGAGAACTGCCCCGGCCCCTGGTACTGACCGGACCCCGGGAATTGCCCGGTGCCCGGGAATTGCCCCGATCCCTGCGGCTGCCCTGTCCCTTGGAGCTGTGTCGGTTCCTGGTATTGCCCGTATTGCCCGTATTGGCCGTATTGGGCGTTGCCGGGGAACTGCGGCCTCGGTCCTTGGTATTGCCCTGTGTCTTGGGCTGGCCCAGGCCCTTGAAGCTGTGCCGGCCCTTGGTGCTGAGCAGATCCCGGGAATTGCCTGGCGCCTGGGAATTGCTCTGGCCCCTGCGGCTGCCCTGTCCCTTGGAGCTGTGTCGGTTCCTGGTATTGCCCGTATTGCCCGTATTGGCCGTATTGGGCGTTGCCGGGGAACTGCGGCCTCGGTCCTTGGTATTGCCCTGTGTCTTGGGCTGGCCCAGGTCCCTGAAGCTGCGCTGGCCCCTGGTACTGAGTGGGACCTTGGTACTGACCGGGCCCTGGGTATTGCCCATTCCCCGGGAATTGCTCTGATCCCTCCGGCTGCCCTGCGCCCTGGAACTCCGGCGGCCCTTGGTACTGGCCGGTCCCGGAGAGCTGTCCCGGCCCTTGGAACCGGCCGGGCCCTGAGTACTGGCCGGGTCCTTCATGCTGCCCGGGCTGCGCGCCCGGGTACCCGCCGCCTTGCGGCGGCGGGGGCAGCTGCGGTGGCCCGAACGCGTCGAACGGCGCTGGCCCGGGGACGGGTCCTCCGGCCGGCATGGGCGGCGGCGACGGCCGGGCCGGCATGGGCTGCCGCGGTGGCGCGGGCGGCGTGGCGTACGGTGCGGGCGTCCAGCCGGCTTGCGGACCGTACCCCGGCTGCGTGCCGTACCCGTTGGACGGCCCGTACTCGGTGGGCGTCCCGTATCCGGTGGGGCCTCCGGAGCCGATCTGACGCGGGTACGCGTTCGAGCCATCCTGGGGCGGGTACCCGTTCGGCGGGACCTGGCGCCCGAAGTCCTGTGGCCAGCCCTGCCCCCGGCTTGGGCCCTGCTCCGGCGCCTCCGCACCGCCCTGGGGCGACTGGCCCGCGGTGCGCGGGGCGAACCAGGAATCCGGCGGCGGCATCGCGGCCGTGCCGCCGGTAGCCGGGTACTCGCCGGGCGGGCTGCCCGCATCGCTCGCCGGGAAGCCGCCATCCGGCTCGGGGGCGGACGGCATCGGCTCCGCGGCCGGCAGTGCCAGCGGCCGACGGGCGGGCAGCGCGGCAGGCTGGACCGGTTTTCCGGGGTACCCAGGCGTATCTGATGCACGCGACATAACTAGCTGTTCCGTTCCTGGCGACGCGACATGCAGTCGTGTGTGTAACTCAGGCCAGGTCGGTCAGACGAAGCCGTTGCGGCTAAGGTTAGCCGGGTCTGGCTCGCCTCTGGGCAGCGAGACGTCTCCGGTTACGTCCGCCGCAAGCCGGATCTGGTCGCCGTCCACCAGCCGAACCTCGGTGTAAGGGTTCACCCGCTCGTTGTTCACGAACGTGCCGTTGGTCGATCCCTCATCACGAATGGTGGCGCGGCCGCTGTCATCGACGACCACCGTCGCGTGCTTACGTGACACGTTGTCGTACTGCGCGAACGCAGCGGCGACAAGCGACTGGGCGGGGTCGCGACCGAGGATGACAGAGGTGCCGGCCGGGACATCGACGTTGCCGGTGGGGAACGCGATCCGCAGCAGGACAAGCGACGGACGGCGCCGTGCGCCACTCTCGCCTGGCCGAATGTACTGCTGTGACACCGTCGGCGACGGGATGTCATCGTCGGGGTACGGGGCGTGCGGCAGGTTAGCGCCGCACCGGAAGCAGATCAGGTCCTCCGGCTGCACCCCGATGCCGCAGTTTGGGCAGGTCAGGATCGCCATCTCCTCGCTCGAAGCCGGTAGCCGTTGCCAGCTACCATACCGCCAGAGGGCCGTCTGACGCAGTAGTCTCCGGGGGATCAACCCTTGGTAGTGCGGAAAGTGGCGGCGCGGCGGTCCTCGTCGACCTCAAAACTGGCACTACCATGCGTTCATGGTGGATTACGAACTGGCGCCTGAGCAGCGTGACCTGCGCGCGGCGGTCGCCTCGTTCGCCCGCGAGGTGGTCGCGCCGGTGATCGCGGACTACTACGAGCGCGGCGAGTTCCCCTACGACATCGTCGCGAGGATGGGCAAGCTCGGACTGTTCGGCCTGCCCTTCCCTGCGGAGTTCGGCGGCATGGGCGGCGACTTCCTCACCCTCTGCCTGGCGATCGAGGAACTGGCCCGGGTGGACTCTTCGGTCGCGATCACGCTGGACGCCGGGGTGACGCTCGGCGCGATGCCTATCTTCCGGTTCGGAACCGACGAGCAGCGCAACCGCTGGCTGCCTGAGCTGGTCGCGGGGGAGCGGGTCGCGGCGTTCGGGCTGACCGAGCCGGGCGGCGGCACTGACATTCCCGGCACGATGCGGACGACGGCCCGGCTCGACGGAGACGAATGGGTGGTCAACGGGACGAAGGCGTTCATCACCAACGCCGGCACCTCGATCACCTCGCTGGTTACGGTGCTGGCGCTCACCGGCGGCGAGGGCGGCGCCCGGGAGAACTCGACCATCGTCATACCGAGCGGGACCGCTGGCTTCCACCCGGCCCCCAAGTACTCCAAGGTCGGGTGGTGCGCCTCCGACACGCGCGAGCTCTCCTTCGCCGACTGCCGCGTCCCCGAGGCGAACCTCTTGGGGGAGCGCGGCCGGGGGTACGCCCAGTTCCTCCGCATCCTCGACGAGGGCCGGGTGGCGATCTCCGCGCTCGCGACCGGCCTCGCCCAGGGGTGCGTGGACGAGTGCACGCGGTATGCGAACGACCGGGTCGCGTTCGGCGTGGCGATCGGCAGGCACCAGGCGATCGCGTTCAAGCTCGCCGACATGGCGGCGCGGGTGCACGCCGCCCGGCTCGCCTGGTACGACGCCGCTGCCCGGCTCGTCGCCGGGGCGCCGTTCAAGAAGGAGGCGGCGATCGCCAAGCTGATCGCGTCGAACGCGGCGATGGACAATGCCCGCGACGCCACTCAGATCTTCGGTGGCGCCGGGTTCATGAACGAGTCCCCGGTAGCCAGGTTCTACCGTGACGCGAAGATTCTGGAGATCGGCGAAGGCACCTCTGAGGTCCAGCGGATGCTAATCGCGCGGGCGCTGGGGGTGTCTGGCTAGAGCGGGATTCAACAGCCTTCGCTTAGGGATGAGCTCGGAAGAGCAGTGCCCAGTGGGCGTCTGTGCCGTTTCTGAGTCATCGGGGCAAGAAGCGGGGTAGCCTTCCCTGAGCTGCGCAGGCCACAATAGGCCTAGCCCTGTCGCGGTGGACGGGGTGGGCGTCCGTCAAAGTTCAGGGTGATTCCCAGTGAATGCCGGGTCATAGGCGGCTGATTGATGATTATATGTCGGTACCCGTTTTGTAGCGCTAGCTGGAAGAGTTGCCCTGTGCTTGTCCAGGTTGCCCTTGAAGCTGCGAGGTGTAAGCGCAGTGCGTAGACGTTCGATGACCAACGGAAACGGTGGTCCGCAGACGCCGGCTTCCGGTCTTCCGCTTAACGGAAGCGGAGGCCCGCCGCAGGGCGGACCACTGGCCGTCGGCCCTGGCCAGAGCGGCCCGGGTGCCGGCGCTGCTGGCGACCCCTCCCACGTGAGCCTGCCGGTCCCGGTAGCGCCGGCCCGCCGTAACGGTGTGGCGCCTGCGGGCAGGGCCACACCTCCTGCGCGCAAAGGCTCGCCGCTGTCGATCAGCAACTGGCGCGTGCGCTGGCGGCTTGTCGCGATTATCGCGGTGCCGACCATCACCGCCCTGATCCTCGGCGTGATCCAGATCGTCGGCTCGGTGAACAACTACGAGTCGTTCAAGCGTGTCCAGACCCTGGCGAACCTGAACGCCCTCGTGGTCACGGGGATCGGAGAGCTCGCCGACGAGCGGGACGCCACCGCGGGCTACGTCGCCGCGGGCGGCTCCACGTCCGGACCCGCGTCGATGAAGGCCACGGTGACGGCCGACCGGGCCGCGACCGACGCGACCGTGAAGCAGATCACGACCGCCGCGTCGGCCGTGGTCGACGGCAGCGGCTACCGCGCGCAGACGGTCCTCGACCTGCAGAACGGCGTGCTGGCGGGCATCAGCGACCTGCAGTTCATCCGCCAGGCGGCGACCACGACGGAGGCCCCGGCGATCTCGGTCGTGACGAACTACGAACGCATCATCCAGTCGTTCATCACTTTCAGCGACGACGTCGCGGCCGGCACCGGCAACGCCACCCTCCAGTCCGACGTCACGGTGCTCAACGCGCTGCTGCACACGGAGGACGACACCTCGCTGCAGCGCGCCTACCTTTACCAGGCGCTGGAGACCACGCCGCCGATCCTGACCCCCTCCGCGCTGTCCGACTTGAACCAGGCGGTCGCCCAGCAGTCGGCGGACGGCAGCCAGTTCAACGCGGTGGCCTCGGTCTCCGAGCAGCAGACGCTGAGCAACACGGTCTCCGGCGAGGACGTTGACGAGGCGGAGAGCGCCGAGTCGCTCGCCATGGCTACCGCAGGCACGTCGAAGCTGCAGATCGGCACCCAGCAGAGCTGCGGCGGCCTGAGTAACGGCGAGTGCTGGTGGACGACGAAGACCTCGCAGATTGACGATATGCGCAAGGTTAGCAGCGGCCCCAGCGGCCTCGTCGAGCAGATCCAGTCTCAGGCCGACTCGCTCGAGCAGTCCGCACTGCACAGCGCGATCGTCATCTCGGTCGCGACGCTGCTGCTGCTGCTTCTGGTCCTGCTGATCACGACCTTCGTGGCGCGGTCCATGATCCGCCCGCTGCGCAAGCTGCGCGCTGACGCCCTCGAGGTAGCCGGCTCGAAGCTGCCGGATATGGTCCGTCGGCTGAGCCAGAGCGAGGGCGAAGACGCCTCCGCCGAGATCGAGCCGATCGGCGTCAACTCGACCGACGAAATCGGTGAGGTGGCGCGGGCCTTCGACCAGGTACACCGGGAAGCGGTCCGGTTGGCCGCCGACGAAGCCCTGCTCCGTGGCAACCTGAACGCGATGTTCGTCAACCTGTCGCGCCGCAGCCAGTCCCTGATCGAGCGCCAGCTGTCCCTGATCGACAACCTGGAGCAGACCGAGCAGGACTCCGACCGGCTGTCCAGCCTGTTCCGCTTGGACCACCTGGCCACTCGTATGCGCCGCAACTCGGAGAACCTCCTGGTCCTCGCGGGCCACGAGGCCGCGAGTCGGCGGTGGAGCCAGCCGGTACCGCTAGTGGACGTGCTCCGCGCCGCGATCTCGGAAATTGAGCAGTACGAGCGCGTCGTGCTCAACGTGCAACCGGGCATCCAGGTCATCGGCCAGGCGGTCAACGATGTGGTGCACCTCGTGGCCGAGATCGTGGAGAATGCGACCACGTTCTCGCCAGAAGACACCCAGGTGTACGTGACCGGCCAGCCGCTGACCAGCGGCGGCGTGCTGCTCGACATCACCGACAACGGCGTGGGCATCTCCGAGCAGGAGATGGCGCACGCGAACTGGCGGCTCGACAACCCGCCCGTGGTCGACGTCGCGGTCTCCCGCCGAATGGGCCTGTTCGTGGTCGGCCGGCTGGCGGCCAGGCACGGGGTCCGGGTCCGGCTGCGGCACGCCCAGTCGGCAGGTCTCACTGCGCTGGTCTGGTTGCCCGAGTCGGTCGCCGCGCCGGAGCCGGCGCAGCCGCTCGGACGGCTCCGCAAGTTCGAGGCGGACGACTA
This sequence comes from uncultured Actinomycetota bacterium, assembly GCA_963844925.1. GTDB lineage: Bacteria > Actinomycetota > Actinomycetes > Streptosporangiales > Streptosporangiaceae > Trebonia. The sequence continues at coordinate 245,663 of CAWJQG010000009.1, forward strand.
CGGCCCCGCACCATCCCTCTCCGCCCCGACCGCGACCCTGAGCGGCGGCCCCGGCTTCGGCGCCCCGGCCGTCATGCCGGGCGCGGGAGCCGGCGCCTCTGGCGGGCTGGGCGGCGCGGCGGCTGCCGCGCAGCGCATTCCCCGCCTTGGCGGTAGCGGTAACGGTAATAGCAACGGCGGTAACGGCGGCGGCCTCGCTAACGGCGGTGGGCTCGGCGTCGGTCGGCCGGGCGCAAACGGCGGTAGTGGCCCGGCGCCCGCGATCAACTCCCCTGGCGGTCCGCTGCCCGTGCGCACACCGGGCAGCAACCCGCTGGGTCCGGTCGGCAACAGCAACGGCAACGCTGGCGGCAGCGCGGGGAGCGGCAACTCCGTATTCGGCGGCGGTGGCGACGACTTCGGCGCCACCCGGCTCCCGGCGCTCGGTGGCGACGGCGGCTCGGCGCCTTCCGGCCCGGTCCCGGCCGCGCCGCCCGGTGTCGGCAACGGCATCGGTGGCTCCGACGGGAGCAAGGTAACGATCCCGCCGACCGTAGGCGGGACGACAGACCAGCGGCTGCCGATCTTCGACTCGCTTGAGTCGGACTGGTTCCGCCGGAGCGGCACTGCTTCGCTGAGCTCCGCCCCGTCAGCCGCCGCCGGCGCCGCGCCGCGGACCTGGAGTTCCCCGGCCGACGAGGGGTACCGAGCCGCTAGGGTGGCAGCAGCACCCGAGTCGGATGAAACTACGACGGCCGGGCTGCCGAAGCGCACCCCGAGGGCTAACCTCGTACCCGGATCGGTTGGGAACAGTGCCGGCGCAGAGACGGAGAGCACGCCGCCCGCCCGGTCGGCCGAGACTATCCGCAGCCGGATGGCGAGCTTCCAGCGCGGTGTACGCGATGCGCGTGCCACCGCATCTCAGAACGAGGAGCCATAAGACGGATGAATCCCACGGATAGAGCAATCAGGACACGAGGAGCCGCCTGCATGTTCGGGCAAGGAGAGGAGCGCGCGTGAGCACGCCAGGACGCCCGGTCCAGGACCTCAGCTGGCTGATCACGAACTTCGTGGAGCGGGTCCCGGACGTGGCCCATGCGGTCGTCGTCTCATCGGACGGCCTGCCGCTCGCGTTCTCCGCCGGGTTTCCCCAGGAGCGCGCGGATCAGCTTGCTGCGGTCACGTCGGGCCTGACCAGCCTCACCCAGGGTGCCTCCCGGGTGTTCGAGGGTGGCGCGGTCGTGCAGACCGTGGTGGAAATGCAGCGCGGCGTGCTAGTCATCATGGCGATCAGCAACGGCGCCAGCATAGCCGTGCTCGCTGCCTCCACCTGTGATCTCGGGCTTGTCGCCTATGAGATGACCCTACTGGTAGAGCGCGCGGGCCGGGTGCTCACCCCCGCCGCGCGCGGTGGTGTCATGCAGGGCGCGATTCCGGGAGACGGGCGGCGATGATGCCATCGGAAAATACGGCGAATGAGGGACATGGTGGCCGGGCTCGGCCGCGGCGGTGACGACCGCGGCTCGCCCGAGTGGCAAGGCCCTGGTCGGGCCGGGCCATGGGACGAGCCGCCGCCGCAGCGGCAGGCCTACGCCCCGGTACAACAGCAGCAGTATCCGGCCGAGGAAGAGAGCGGTGCGACGCGGCTAGTCCGCCCGTACACCGTGACAGGCGGCCGGACTCAGCCGAGGTACAAGCTGGCGCTTGAGGCCTTGGTTACAGCCTCCGTGTACGAGCCGCGCGACCTGTCCGTGCTCGCACCGGAGTGCCAGGCGATCCTGCAGTTCTGCCTCGACTGGCGCTCCGTCGCCGAGATCTCGGCGGTGCTGCGGATGCCGCTTGGCGTGGCGCGGATTCTGGTCGCGGACATGAGCGCTGACGGCCTCGTGCGCATCCACCAGCGTGACGACTCCGAGGGCCGCCCCGACCTTAACCTGCTCGAAAGGGTGCTTAGTGGACTCCGTAAGATCTAGCGTGGCCCGGCCGCAGAGAGGCGGCGACGCTTCGGCGATGACTTCAGTGAAGATCGTCGTCGCCGGCGGCTTCGGCGTTGGCAAGACGACCTTCGTCGGCTCAGTGTCGGAGATCACGCCGCTGACGACCGAGGCCGTCATGACCGTGGCCTCGACCGACGTGGACGACCTCTCCCACGTTCCCGACAAGAACACGACGACCGTCGCGATGGACTTCGGCCGCATCACGCTTGAGAAGGACCTGGTGCTGTACATGTTCGGTACCCCCGGACAGCACCGATTCTGGTTCATGTGGGACGACCTGATCCAGGGCGCGATCGGCGCGGTGGTGCTCGTCGACACCCGGCGGCTGGCCGACTCCTTCCCGGCGGTGGACTACTTCGAGGCGAGCGGCCTGCCGTTCGTCATCGGCATCAACGGGTTCCACGGGCAGTTCCCGCACCGGTCCAACGACGTGCGCGAGGCGCTCGCGATCCCGTCGACGGTCCCGGTCATCCCCTGTGATGCGCGGAACCGCGAGTCGACCAAGGCCACCCTGGTGACGCTGGTCGAGCACGCGATGTCGATGCAGTCGGCCGGCCGCTACTAACGTGCGGGGCGCTCCTTCCCGGTGCGGGGGCGCCAGACTTCCCGGAATGGGGGACTCCCGCCCCCCATTCCTCCCGCATGGGGGGCTCCCGCCCCCCATTCCCCCGGCCCCCCGGCCCCTTTACGGCGCGCAGCACACGGAGGATCCGCTCCAGCGCTGGGACGACATGGAGCGGGACATCGACCTCGGCCTCGACGGCTATCTAACGCTGCGGTTTCCCGCCTGGCTGGTGCGGGCGAACCCCGAGTACGTGGCGCGCCGCATCCTAGAGGCGCTATGCAAGGCCGGCTACCGGGCTGACAACCGTCGCATAACTCCGCTCCCAGCACCCCCGGTACGATAATCTTGCGCCTGGCACGGGGCGGTAGCTCAGCAGGTCAGAGCAGCGGACTCATAATCTGCCGGTCGTGGGTTCGAGCCCCACCCGCCCCACACAGTCTGACCTGCGTGGGAGCCGTTGCCGGCCGATTGTGACTTCGTTGCTCCATCCTCGGATGAGAACAGTGTGGGAACATCCGTCCCGGTCCTCGGCAGCGGGGATCCGGAAGCGCGGGGGGCCGACGGTGCGCCGGTAAGGATCGGCGCCACGTCGGTTCGGAACTGGCCGGTAGGCCACGGGGACGGCTGGCTGGGAGAGTCGGCCGCTGGTCACATGTCGAACAAGGAGCCGTCGATCACCTGGCTGGCCGGCGGCGCGGTCAGCGTGACGGGGGCGCCGACCGAGAAGGTGAGCTTGCCGGTCCCGTCACCGGTGTTCTTGGTATCGAGGATCTCGGCGATCTCTGGCTTGCTCGTGTCGGTCACGTACAGCACGCCGCCTTCCTTGGGATCCACGAGCGGCAGGACTCGGGTGCCCCCGAGCGTGGTGAGCTTGCCCTTGGTGAAAGTCTCGGTCACCTTTTCCGACGCCAGTCGCTTGGACAGGTCGCACATGCTGACCATCGGGGCCATGGCGGTGGCGCTGGTCGAGATCTTGATATACCTGCCGTCGACGAGCGCGATGATCGCGGACGCGCGGGACCCGTCCAGCGACTTCCAGAACTGGGCGTCCGGGTCGAGGTAGATGGTCTTGCCGATCATGATGATCTTAACGCTGCCACCCTCGCCGCCCTCCCAGAGCGTCCCCGCGCAGCCGTGACCGAGCTTGAGGCCGAGGTTGAGGGCGGCGTTCTTACCCGAGTCGTTAACGGTTCCGGCCACCGTCAGGCTCGACGCGGCGTCGAGGTTGGCCAGGGCCTCTGTCGCCACCTTGCCCGCGGTCAGGCTTGCCAGCGGATCCGCGGTGCTGCTGGCATCGGGGGCGGTGCTGAGGCTTGAGGGCCTGACACCGCCGCACGCCGCGACCGCCAGGCAACTCGCGACCGCCGCGGCAACCGCAGCCACCCGGGCGAAGCCCGGTCCACCATGGATCATAGGTTCCTCCATCAGAGCGAGACATATCAGCGCAAAGCATAGGGGACCTGAATGCCGCCTGAAGGATAGCTGGGGTGCTAGGCCACAAACCCACTAGCTAGGGCACGGTGTAAGCGACCAGTTGGGGGTTGCCGCCGCCGCCCTTGGCCGACGCCCCCGGCCCGCCCGCGGGCACCAGCACCGTGTTCCCGGCGATCGCGATCGGCGAGTTGGTCGTCGTGGGCAGTGCGTGCTGGTAAACGATCGCCCCGGTCGTCCGGTTGAGCGCGACCAGCTTCCCGGTGACGAGCGTGCTGAAGACCAGGTTGTTCGCGACGGTGGTAGCGCCGAGCGGCAACGTGTCCACCGTGGTGCTCCACTCGACTGCCCCGGTTGCCAGGTTCAGCGCCTCGATGGCCCCGTCGGCCTTCTCCCCGGGTGTCGGCGCGTCGCCATCGACCGAGCTCAGGGTGGTCGACCTGACCGGCGCGTTGATGGTGGCCAGGTACACGCTGCCGTCGGCCACCGCCATGTTCGTCAGCACGCCGCCGAGTGGCCCGGGCTCCCAGGTGTACGGCAGCTTGATGGTGATCTTGTGCTCGAGCAGCAGCGCCGAGTCGTTGTCGGTCCCGTCGTGCGCGCCGACCGGCGTCTTCCAAAGCAACGCGCCGGTCGAGGCGTTCATCGCGTAGACGATGCCCACCTTCCCGCTGCCGATGATCGCCGGGACCCCGCCCACGACGGTCGAGATCGGCGAGGCCTGCAGGTCATGGTCCTTGAAGTCGTTCGGCACCGCCTGGTAGTGCCAGCGCAGCTTCCCGGTCGCCGCGTCCAGGTTCACCTCGCTGTCGGTGTAGAGCAACTTCGCCGGGTGGTTGATCGCGTCGCCGATCGACTGGTACGGGTTCCCGATCCCGAAGGTCACAGACCCGTCGGTTCCCACCAGTGGCGTCTCCCAGGCCCCGCCCGAGCCGAGCCCGAGCGCCGCGACGCCGCCGGCATCGCCGCCCACGACCGTACCGAACTTCCAGAGCAGCTTCCCCGACGACGCGTTCAGCGCCAGCAGCACGCCGCCGCCCGGTCCGGAACCGTACGCGCTCGCCAGGTAGACCCGACCGCCGGAGACCTGCGGCTGGATCTCGAACGATCCCTGGCCGCTGGTCAGCAGCCCGTCGGCGGTCCAGATGACCTTCCCGGTCGCCGCGTTCAGCGCGAACACCGCGGTCGAGGTGTCCCCGTACACGACCCCGCCCGCGACCGCGACCCCGTCCGGGCCCGGTCCGGTCGCCTCCGGCACGTTGACCGTGTACTCCCAGCGCAGCTTGCCGGTGGCGAGCGAGATCGCGTAGACGTTCGCGTCCAGGTCCTGCAGGTATACGACGCCGTTAACGACGACCGGCGTGGCGGCGAATGAGCCGGCGCCGTGTACCCCGGCCGCCGCCGTGCCCGAGAGGTGGAACGACCACGCCTCGCGAAGCGAGGACACGTTGGCCGAAGTGATCGTCGTACCGGCCGCCACCCGCGTGTTGGCCAGGTTTCCGTTCGGATACGCCCAGGTCCCGCTCGGCGTCGCCGCGCCACTGAACGTGCCGGTCGTCGGGTTGGGCTGGCTCGACGTGCACGCCGTCGCCAGCAGCACCGTGGCCACCGCCGCCGCAGCCGTCGCGCCCGTCTGCCATGTGGATCGAGTTCTCATGTGCACCACCTGCCGCTTCGTCCCGAAGGGCCTTAAAACTGATATCACCATGATAGATTCGTGACATCACATCGGTCAACGGCAGGCGCGAGCCACTTGCGCGGTGTGCTTCTCCGAACGCCTCTCCGCTCGACGGGGCGTCATTGGGGCGGGTGCGTGACCGCTGAAACGGATGTGAGCGTACCGTCGCCCGACGGGACGGTCGCCGTCTGATCGAACGAAAAATAAAGGCCGTCGGAGGTTAGCGTGGCTTGAGCGTACGCTAGCGATACGCAATCGTCATAGGGATCTGACGTGGTGACAATGCGCAGCGAAATCGGCCCGTCTCCGCTCTCAAGATAGATCGCTCCCTGGCAACCGTACGTTTCATTCTGAAAAACGCCAACTTTGCTGCCGTCGGTGCCTTGGTTCAAGTTCATGGTGGCTTCGAAGGGGCCAGCCGAGCCCGAAATGTTGCCCTCCCAGGTACCTTGGTAATCGGCTGGAACTCCGTCCGCAGAAGGCGAAGCCGGGACCGTTGTGCGTGCGGGAATTACGGTCGGCGGGCCGGCTGGTGATGCAGATGGAGACGAGCTAAACGGCGGCCAATGGGCAGTGTACGCAAGGGTGAAGTACGCGATTGCCGCCACTGCTATGGACACGAAAAGGGCTACTACTGCAACGAGGACCCCCGCTATGGTCCCGTAAGCCGTTATCTTGTCGTACAGGCCATCGTGTTCAAGTTCCTTGCGCACCGGTTCTTTCTGCTCGACCACACCCGCCTCCTGCTACCTGCTCTGGGTAGGCCTCACCCGCGGCGGGCCATAACCTCGGCATCGCGGGTACAGCTCAGCAGAGCTCCGGCCGAATGGAGGTGGGCGCCCGCGATCGAGGAAGCCAACGTTACGCTAACACAGAAGCCAAAGGACGCGCGTCGAGAATCGTCGTCGTTCGTGAGCTACTGCCGCCAATCCAGAGGAAATAGCGGGGTAATTAGGTCAATTCGGTCATCTTCGCGTCTATGAGAGTCAAAAACGAAGGTATGGAACGGGCGGTTGGTTCCCCTTCCAGCGCCTCGTATTTCGCGGTAGCGCAGGGAACAATTGGACGTCATTGGACGTCCCTCTGGCGTGCTTCCGCGCACCCGTCCGAGCAGGCCCCGGCCGAGCAGTCGATCGGCCTCGGAGGCGAGTAGACGACCGTTGGAGTCCGTCATGGACCCGTCCACTGACAGCAGCCAGGTACCGATCTGTCACACTGCATAACAGTGATATACATCGAATTTGATGTGTTGGGGTTCCGGTTCTAGTCTCCCGGTATGGGGCTGCACCTTGGCTGGATTCCCAACGAACCGGGGTTGCGGGCTCGCGAGTACGCGGCACAGGCGCCGGGCGCCCCCGACCCCCACTCGCCTAAGGCGGCGGCGCTGCGCGCCGCGCACGCCACCAGGGCGCTCTGGACGCGACTGCTGCTGGTCGTCGGCGTTCTTGCGCTAACGCTCTTCGGCCTCGTCGGCGCCGTCTCGCAGCGGGACTGGTTCTGGGGCGTCGGCGCGGCCCTGGCCGTCTGCTGCTGGCTGCCGCTGGCGGAGTTCGCCGTGAACCGCGGCCGCGCCAATCGCCGCTTGCGGCGCGAGAGCGAGGAGCAGCTCGCCCGGCACGCGGCCGAGCTCGCCGAGTACGAGCGGTCCAGGGTTGCGTGGCAGAACTCGGAGGCGGAGCGGATCGCGACGGCGCCTCGGTGGCTGCAAGTCGCGGCCCACGAGGACATCAGTCGGCTGGACGTCTTCGGCGGGACCCCTCTGGGGCGGCAGAACCTGCTCACCGGGGTCGGCCAGAGGCTCCTCGCGGAAGGCGCCGTCATCGTCCTCGACCTGTCGCAGGAGAGGGTCTGCGACGGCCTCATCGCGGCGGCGGAGCAGGACGGGATCTCCTGTCAGAACTACCTGCTGCCGAGGGACCTGTCCGACACCCCGTTGCTCGCGGAGCTGACCGGAGACGAGATCGCCAGCCTCATCGTCGAGGTGCTGCACGCCGACGACGCGAGCGCGACCGCCGCCGGGCGGGCCACCGACCTGATGATCCTGCGCAAGATCACCCGGGTTCTTGGCGACGACGTGCCGATGGCCCGGCTGCACGAGGCGCTGCTGCTGCTGGTCGGCTACGACCATCCGGGTCACTACGCCGCAGGTCACCTTGCCGGGGCGCTCACGGGGGAGGAGCGCGAACGGCTGCGCGGGCTGTTCGGCGCGGGGATGCGCGGCGAGGTCGCGGGAAACCTGATCCGGATCGCCGCGGTGATCGAGCCCCTGGCCGAGCTCGGCGCGGCCGCGGTCGGCCGCGGTCGCGGCACTCCCCGGCCGCCGGCCCGGCTGACCTGCCTGTCCCTGCCCGACGGCCCGCGCGATGTGGCCGCCGACCTCACCGCCGCGCTGATCGTGCAGTGGGCCACCCGCTCCGTCGCCGCGGAAAACGGGTTCCGCCCCGCGGTCATCCTGGCCGGCGCGGACGAGCAGTCCACCCGGCACCTGGGCCGGCTGACGACCGTCTCCGAGCGGTACCAGGTCCCGCTGGTGCGGCTGTTCTCCCGATTGACCGAAGAGTCGGCGCGCCACCTGGACAGCAGGCACACCGCGTTCATGCGGCTCGCGACCCGGCCGGAGGCGCTGCGCGCGGCGGAGCACATCGGCCTGGCGCGGAAGTTCGTCGCCGGGCGCTTTTCGCACCGGCAGAGCGTGAGCCGGTCGCGGACCAGGACCTCGACCGAGTCGACCACGCACACCACCGGGCGCGCGGAGGGCGAGGCGGTGACGCACACCACGGGCACCACGACCGGCCAGTCGTACTCCGAGGCGGAGGTGCCGCGCCGCGATAACCACGTCCACATCCACGCCGGTGATAGCGGCGCGGGCAACGGCGGGTCCGGCACCGGCCGCTCACGCGGGGACGAAGCTCGCGACAGGGCAGCTCGCGAGCGGGCCGCGGAGGCGGACGCGGCGTCGGGTCGCGGCGCGCGTCAGTCGGCGGGGCGCGGGGGCGCCAGCGGGCAGGACCGGGGGGGCAAGGACGGCGCCGAGCGGGTCGCGGGCGGCAGACGGCTCGAGAGCCAGGGCAAGTCCGGCGGGGGGTGGCTGAGCGGCGGCGGCAGCTCGTCGGGTGCGAAGGCCAAGAAGCCGGCCATCGACGTGGTGAAGACCAGGACGTGGTTCACCGCCCAGCACTCAAGCGAGTCGAAGACCCAGTCGGTGACGAACACCGAGGAGACCAGCCACACCCGCTCGGAGTCCCGGTCGCGCACCGACGGCACCAGCGTCGGCGACGAGATCACCTTCGAGCTCGTCTACGACCACCAGGTCCAGCCGGAGACGCTGATGGCGCTGCCGGAGGATCAGATGCTGGCCCCGCACGTCGTCGCCGGCGCGCCGGACCCGGCGAGCGTGCGGGGTACGTCCAGCGCGGCGGGCGCGGCCGGGCCGACGGCCCAGGCCAACGCGGTGACCTCGGGCCAAACAGCGGCGGAGAGCCGGATGGTGGCCCTCGTCATCGACCCGTCGGTCGTCGGCACCGACCCGGTGGCCCCGGTCTCCCCGCACGAGATCCCGGCCTACGAACCCCCCGCCCCCGCGGTCTCCTCCCACGTCCCGGACTACGAGCGCCTCCCTCGCCCGGCCCTCGGCGCAGGCGAGCCCAGCAACTCGAGGTAAGAGGCGCAGCCGCGGCAGTCCCGTCGCGCGGCCCGTTCCCCCGAAGCCCAGGACGCGTTGACCGGCTACTGCGCGCGGCTCAGCGGGATCCCGCTCCCGGCCTTAGTCACGCCAGCGATCCAAGCGCGACAGAAAGACGAACGCCAACCAGAGGCCGCCGGAGATAACGCCCATGACGCCGAGAAACACCACGATGAGCACGAACGAAGCCAGCCAACTTGATGTCATGCGCAGGCCTCCTCAACTGTGGACCCGTACTTACGCACTGTTAGTGTGCCCACCGGGGGCCTCGTACTCGCGAAGGCGCCGCCGAGCCCCGGGTGTCCTCGCTACGGTCTCCTGCGCAGGGGAACGCTACCTGCTGTGGCCTTGGCGCGGAGTCCGGGCGCGAGCGGTTCACCGGTTCATCATCTGTCGGCGGCGGCGGGAGAACTCGCCTTCGCGAAGCCGCGCCATCCAGGCGATCCTTGGCCACCGGAAGGAGTTCGGTGATGACGCGACGATCATGTTGCTGGAGGCGAGGCCGTCGCGGTCCACAGCGCTATCCAGCGCGCCACAGCGGGACGCGGCAGCGGCGCGATGGGCGGGTCCAGCGGTGACGGGCGAGGGCTCGTACCGGGAAGTGCGCCGCGCGGTGCTACGGGGCGCCGAGCGCGTCTGGCACGACCTCCGGTTCAAGGATCTCTACCGGAGCGGCAAGGAGTTCGAACTCATGCACCGAGCCTTGGGCTTCGCTGCACTGGCCATCCTCACCGTGATCCCGCTGCTCATCCTCGTCGCCGCCGCCAACCCTACCTCGCACCGCGGCCTCGCCGGGTGGGTGATCTACGGCATGGACCTGACCGGCTCCTCCGCTGACGCGGTGACACGACTCCTCTCCGCGCCGGCCCGGGTGCTGGGCACGACCAGCGTGTTCAGTGCGGTGCTTGTGAGCCTCGCCGGAGTGTCCTTCGCGGGCAGCGTGCAGGGCGGGTTCGAGAGGATCTGGGGCCTTCCCGCCGGGCCATGGCACAAGATCTGGCGTCAGGCGGTGTGGATGGCCGGCCTCACCGGCTACATCTACGCGACGGCCACGGTCGGCACGGTGACGCACCGAGGGCCGGGTGAGACGGCGGGCCGAGTGGCGGTGGCGGTGGTGCTCGGCGTCGCCTTCTTCTGGTGGGGGCTTCGTTTCCTGCTCGGCGGCCGGGTGAGCTATCTGGCGGCGCTGCCGGGCGCGGTGGCGACGATCGTGTGCCTGGCCGGCCTGCGGGTCTTCTCCGCCCTGGTCTTCGAGCCGCTCATCATCAGGAACGCGGTCAGCTACGGCGCGCTGGGGACCGTCCTGATCGTGCAGTCGTGGCTGATCGGCGTCGGCTGGGTCCTCTACGGCGCCCAGTTGTTCGGGCGCTGGTTCCACGACTCCTGGCTGTGGGGCTGGGCGCAGAGCCGCTGGGGCCACGGGGAGCCGCCCGGCGAGAAGGATGGCGAGCAGGACCCGGGAGCCAACGCACACCGGGACGCCAGGGGTCGCCCCCGCGATTAACACAAATCGCTCTGGGTAATCTTAAAAATACAGAAAGTAATCAATTGGGAGGCTGAGGGCTGAGCTCCGGAGGCGCCCGGTATCGCCGGGATAGCCGACGCCGGGGCGGTAACGACCCGCAGGCCAGTACGGGCCCAGGACAGCTATATCTACGAGGGGGAACTAGATGGCCATGACCCGTGATGCCTTCATGGAAGAGGCGTGTCGGCTCGCCAAGGAGTCGGTGGACAACGGGTGGGGCGGGCCGTTCGGCGCCGTCATCACCAGGAACGGCGACATCGTCGCCCGCGGCCAGAACCGCGTCCTGCTGACCGGAGACCCGACCGCCCACGCCGAGGTGGAGGCAATCCGCAAGGCAGCGGCAGTGCTGAACCCCGCGGCGCCGAGCATCTCGCCCGATCACGTGAACGAGTCAATCCTCGAGCTGATCCCGCGGCAGGCGGGCTCGCCCGACCGGGTGCCGGAGCGAGCGAAGATGCTCACCGGCCACGAGATCTATATCAGCGGCACGCCGTGCCCGATGTGCATGAGCGCGATCTACTGGTCCCGCATCGACGGCGTGTACTTCGGCAACGACCTCGAGGAGACCTCCAAGATCGGCTTCGACGACGCCTTCCAGTACGAGGACTTCGCCAAGCCGTACTCCGAGCGCCACGTCAAGGTCGGGCAGTTCCGGCCAGACCTGGCGGAGGTGCCGTACAAGGCGTGGGCGCAGAAGAGCGACAAGCACCCGTACTGACGTAACCGCCGTAGCCACGGACCGGAAGCCAGGGCATCTGAGCAAGGGTGACGTCGTGGACCATGAGGGCAGTCATTCGGTGACGGACACGGCACAGCGCGAGCCGGCCACGGTGGTCGTCACGCAGCGGGTGAAGCGTGGCCACGACGAGGAAGTCCGCCGCTGGCAGGAAACGGTAAACCATGCTGTCGGCTCGTTCGCCGGATACCTGGGCAACGACGTCGCTCCTGGTGGCGACGACGAGTGGACGGTCTTCTACCGCTTCGACTCCAAGCCGCACCTGATGAAGTGGCTTGCGAGCCCGGAGCGGGCCGAGGTCCTCGACCGCGGTGCGCACCTCTTCGCTGGGCCTGCGACCCAACACGTGCTCATCCGCGGCAGCGATGCCGCCATGGTCACGGTCGTCGTTTCGCACCCCGTTGCGCCGGCCGACCAGGACGAATTTCTCGCCTGGCAGGACCGGGTGACCGACGCCGAGCGGCAGTTTCCCGGCTTCCGGGGGGCGGAGCTGTACCGGCCCGTGCCCGGCCTGCAGGACGAGTGGACCGCGCTGTACCGCTATGACAGCGACGAGCATGCCAGCGCGTGGCTCGAGTCGGAGGAGCGCGAGCAGTTGCTGCGGGAGGGCCAGCGCTTCAAGGAATTCGAACTCCATCGCATCTCTTCCCCGTTCGGCAGCTGGTTCGCGCCGCCGGACGGGGACGAGGAGCAGGCCGGTCCGCCGAACTGGAAGACGGGTCTGTCGGTCCTTGTCGGCCTCTACCCGACCGTCGTGCTGCTCACCCTGGCCATTAGCGAAATCTGGCCAGGTGGGCCGCTGTGGGCGACGCTGCTTGTCGGCAACATCTGCTCGGTATCGGTGCTGACCTGGCTGGTGATGCCGGTCGTGACCCGCGCCCTGAGGTTCTGGCTCGTGCCAGACCATCAGATCAGCCGGGCCCGCCTCGATTTCACCGGCGCGGCCGTCTCCATCGGCTTCCTCACGATCGCGGCGCTGGTGTTCTGGCTCTGCACGACGCAAATCTGGCACTTGCCCTGAGGCGCGGCCGGTAAGCGCATGCCCCGTGCCCGGCATCCCGGATCCAGCGCGCCGGTCGCCGTGCCGGGAATCTGCGGACCGGGAATGTGGTTGAAGCGTCAGGTAAATTACTGATACCCGCCACTGCCCTGGAGGTTACCCGTGGCTAAGCCCGTATTGCGGATCATCATTGGCTCTACCCGGCCGGGCCGGGTCGGGCCGGCTGTCGCCGAGTGGATCACCGAGCGCGCGCGCGAGCACGGCGGCTTCGACGTCGAGGTCACCGACTTGGCCGAGCTGAACCTGCCGATGTACGACGAGCCGAACCACCCGCGGCTGAAGAAGTACGTCAACCAGCACACCAAGGAGTGGTCGGCGCTGGTCGCGGCGTCGGACGCGTTCATCTTCGTGACGACCGAGTACAACTACTGGTTCAACGCGGCGACCAAGAACGCGATCGACTACCTGTTCCACGAGTGGCAGCACAAGGGGGCCGGCATCGTCAGCTACGGCGGCGTCGCGGCGGGCACCCGGGCCACCCAGATGCTCAAGCAGGTCTCACCACGCTGAAGATCATGCC
>CAWJQG010000010.1:0-94919 GCA_963844925.1 uncultured Actinomycetota bacterium
GATGCCTGCGTTCGCCATGCTCTCCTCCATCTCGACGGGGGCCCTCAGCGTCCGAGGAGACAGCGCTTCGCCAGCATCCCCCGCCCTCTTGCGGATCCCGAAGTGCTCGCGGCGCCAGACGCCGGCGAGGGCGACGACGAGACGCCGACCCAGCTCTTCCGGCAGGCGGCGGGCGCTGGTGCTCGATCTCCGCGACCGCGCGGATCGCGGCCTCGATGCCGCCGTTCATGTAGCCGCCGGTCCAGTCGCAGCCCGTCTCGGGCCCCGCCCAGTGGATCCGGTGGAAGGGCTCGCGGAGCGCGGGGCCCCACCGCGTGAGGGGACGCCCGGCGGGAAATCGGCTCCCCGGGCCACCCATCGACCAGCGGGACGAGGCCCAGTCGTGCTCCACGTAGCCCGGCGCCACCACGTCGGTTCGCGCGCGCGGGTCGTGGAAGATCGCCTGGAGCTGGGAGAGGACGAGCTCGCGCCGATCCTCCGCCGAGAGCTGGGCCGCCATCACGGCCGGGGCGCCGGCGATGAAGGTCATCAGCGAGGGGTACTTCTCCTCCCCCGTCGCCGGGTCCCGCCACACGTTATCCATGGTCCAGACCACGGGCCGGTGGAGCTCAGCGAATATCCGCTGTAGCGCTCGCGCCACCACGCCGTCCGGTAACACACGAAACCCTTGATGGTCTGGCCCATCCTCATGCTCCGAGAGAGCTCGCGGCGCGCCAGCGGCAGCTCCGGCGAGTAGGCGATGCGGTCGGTGAGCGGCGGAGACATCGCCACGATCACCGCCTGGCCGCGCACCGCGCCCTGGTCGTGTGCCACGCGGGCCCTCCACGAAGTCCTGCTCGATGCGATCCACCACGCTCCCGAAGCGGATGTTCTCGCGCCCCACGTCCTCGCCGATCAGGCGCGCGAGCTCGCCCACGCCGAGCGCGATCCGGAAGTCTTCGGCCCCGTCGCCGATGTTCATGAGGCGCGCGAACGAGCCGGCAGTGGCGCAGTAATGGATCGAGTCGAGGAGCGAGAGCGCGTGCGGCTCGGCGGAGAACGCGGCGCGGACCCCGTGGTGGAAGAGCTTCTTCACGTAGCGGTCGTGCGGGTACATCGTCCATCCACTGCGCAACGCTCACCGCGTCGAGCTTCTGCGCCAGGAGCGCGTTCCACGGCTCCTGCCAGGTTGGCCCGGACGTTGAGGACCAGCTCCTCGAGCTCGGCGGATCCCGACTCGACCTCGGCCGTGACCGGATAGGGGCTGTCGGTGAAGAGCACGCGGCTGTCGCCGTCGTGCCAGATGCTGGGCACGTCGCGCGGGTGGTGGGTGGGGATCAGGTCGACGTCGTAGGCCTGGCAGGCCATCCGGGTGTAGTCCTGGTAGCGCACCGAGCGTACTGGGCGCCCGCCTCAAGGTGGCCCGCACCTCAGGGTGCATGGTGCGCATCCGCCCGCCGAGCCGCTCGCGGGCGTCGATCGCCACGAAGCGGCACGCGCCGGCCTTCTTGAGGAGCCGCGCGGCCCAAGGCCGGAGATCCCTCCTCCCACGATGATGACGTCGACTGCTCTGGTCATGGTGCCTCCGGAACGTCGCGGGTCCGCCCCGCCTCTCGCTGGTCGAGCAGGATGTCCCTCGGGATCGCGCAGAGGCGCGGTCCCTCGACGGGCGCGCCCACGGCGTCGCCCAGGCAGGCGCGGGCCAGCGCGTCGAACGCGGTCTGATAGGCGCCCAGCGTCCACTCGCCGAAGAGCGTGCTCGGATCCCTCGTAGTGCTCGACTCTGGTCTCCGCCGGGTGTGACGTACCCCGCATCTCCGTCGCGTACCCGTTGATCGCCACTGGGAGAGCCTTCGGGCCGATCAGAAGGGCGCGCCCGACCGACCGCTCGCGCGTACCCAGGCGACGGTGGTCGGCTGGCCGGGGATCGCGCGCAGGAAGAGGCGCCCCAGGCGGGCCAGAACAAAAAATGTTGGCCACGGCAATCAATGCAATGGATCCACGGACAAGCGAACAGACGCGCACTGGCTATGTAGAACTCCACAATGCGACGCGGGCACCAAATGGAACGCAACAGATGCTCAACGCGGCGGAGGCGCTGGCTTCACCAGCGGCGATGAGTCTGCTGCACGGATAGGTGACACCTTGACCTGACCTACAGCTTGGTTACGACTTTCGGTGTGGCGTCGAGGCCCTTGATGAAAGGCTTCTGCTGTTGCGGGTCCTGTCCTGTCGGAGTTTAGTCTGGTGAAGTGAGCTCTTGTCCGAGCAGAGCAGGCCGGCCTCGACGGTCGCCTATGAACTCGGTATCGGTGTCGCCTCGTGGGCGCCTGGGTCCGCCAGAACGCGTCGACCGGGGCTGGGTATGGGCCACCTACGCCGCCATCAATCCCGGCCCAGCCCGCGGGCACTATCGCAGACGCCGAGACCACGGCGTCCGCCACGCCGCCGCCCTGCGTCGCCTGTTCAACAAGATGCTCGGCCAGCTTTCCCACTGCCTGCAAATTCGCCAAACGTCAGCCCGATCAAGGCTTTCGGACAACCCTGCGCCCGCACCGCCAGAACCGGCTGCCGCTTGACAGTTCGCGGAATCGGAGATCTGTCGATTGGTGGGGTTCGGCGACCTCGTGACGTGAGATCTTCGCCGGCGGCCGGTGCCCTGTGCTGAGCGTGGTCGGCGTCGTGCGGCTCGGCGGGTGGAAGATCTCCGTGTCCAAGTCGAGCGCTGGTTAAACCGGTCCACCATTCGGTGCTACCGGCCGCCTTCCTTTGAGCTCGCCGAGGCTTGCGCGATTTGATTAGCTCCGTCTTGTGTCAACAGCGGCTGAAAAGTGACCCCTTTACGACGGCGTCGACACGGGGTCAGTTTCAGACGACGCCGACATGTTGCGCGACGTCGATGGTCTCGGCGAGCGCGTTGCCATTTGGGGATAACTAGGCTACGTCTGTGCCTATGGCGGAAAGCGCGTTGCGGCTGGAGCGGGATGATGACGGTGTGTGGCAGGTCGCCGGCGGACAGAAGGCAAGGTTCGGGTTGGCCAACGACCAGCTGGGTTATCTGGAAGCCGGAACTGTTCGTCGCGCACGGTAGTGTTGTCGGTCCGGCCTGCCCGTGTTCTGCCGGTGGTCGAGCAGTGCATCGAACTAAATGCGGTGACGACCGTTGCGCTGCTGAATTTTCTGCGTGGTGTTGACAGACGAAGGTGCCGGACCGGCCCTACGCGCGATGGTGTCGATCTCGGGGCAGCCGTTGGACCGGCCCCCCACACCGAAGAGCCTACCCACTGGTACACCCTTCACAAGGCCAACCGCGAGAAGATCGTCTCCGGCGATGTCAACAAGGTAGCCGAGGTCGTGCGTGATTTATGGCGCCGCGACCAGGAACGCTGGTTCTGCCGGCGAGAAGCTGATATTGGCCAAGGTTCGGCAGATTCTGGTTGGTGAGTCGCCATGGGCCGCCAGCGCCGAGGACGCCAAGGCAGAGACCCTCCTCGACGCGGTTCTGGCCGCCGCCTCCTGAATGCGAACCGCGGTCGCCGTTGTCCCGGCTGCCGGGGCGGGTCAGCGGCTGGGTGCCGGCATCCCGAAGGCATTCCTTGAACTCGACGGGCGCACACTCGTCGAACGTGCCGTCGCCGGTTTGCTGGAATCCGGGGCGGTAGACCACGTCGTGGTGGCGGTGCCCCCCGATCGCGTTGAGCAGGGTAAGCGGTTGCTGGCCGAACGAGCCACCGTGGTGGCCGGCGGCGCCGACCGTACCCAATCCGTCAGCCTGGCGCTATCGGCCTTGCCCGGCTGGCAAGTACCGGATTTCGTGTTAGTGCACGACGCCGCGCGGGCGCTGACGCCGGCGGGGTTGATCGTGCGCGTGGTCGATGCGTGCGGGCGGGCCATGGCGCCGTTGTGCCGGCGTTGCCGGTTTCTGACACCATTAAGGCCGTGGACGCGAACGGGGTGGTCCTGGGCACGCCGGAGCGAGCCGGCCCTGCGAGCGGTGCAGACCCCGCAGGGGTTCTACCAATCTGCTAATGCGCGCCTACCGCGCGTATCAAGCGGCCGGGACTGCCGATTTCACCAACGACGCATCGCTGGTCGCGCACGTCGGCGGCCAGGTCCAGGTAGTCGAGGGCGACCCGTGGCGTTCAAGATCACCACCCAGCTGGACCTGTTGCTGGCCCAAACAATTCTGCGCCGGTGAACGGGCTACCCAGATCGCTTAGGTGTCGATGTGCCCCCCATGTGCCGGGACAGTGCGTTCGGCCACCGCCGCTGTAATGTCGTCACCGCTGGGTCTGATGTAGATCGAGTCGGCCGTGCTGGCTGCTGGATCTGCTGTTCCAGGGCGGGTAAGGCTGCCGAACCCTATCAGCCACCCGGTCAGGCGTCGGGAAATGGCTCTGCCAGCAAAACATCACAGTGTTTCGCACTAAAACACACAGTTTGTTGGGCAAGTGTGGGCACCGTGCTGGGCACGACGCAAAGGAGGGGAAGCTAATGGGAGTGTTCCGTGTCTTGCTACTGCTCGGGTTGTTGGTGAAGGTCTGGTGGCTGATCCTGGCGGCGCTAGTTTGTCGTGGCCGCTGCCTGTCAGGGTGGTGGAGCCGCAAGCAGATCGATGACGCCGACGAGCGGGAGCGCCGCGAACACGCCGCACTAGTTGCCCGGGCTGATCAGCAGCAATGGGTTCTCGCCGGCAATGACCGCGGCATCTACGGGGATGACCCACCAAACCAAATTAACTGACGACGCGTTTATTGCGCCGGTAGTTTGAGCACTCGGTTGTTGGGGATGGACTCGGTGATGTAGACGTTGCCGGCAGTGTCCACCGCCACACTATGGGGATCCTTCAGGCCGGTGAAGGGCAGCTCAGACTGGGGTGCTCGACCCCGCCGGCAGCTTGAGCACCCGGTGTTGCCGGCGTCGGTGACGTAGACGGCGCCGGCGTTGTCCACCGCCACCCCCGTGGGATGGTTCAGGCCGGTGAAGGGCACCTCGACCGGGGTTCTCGACCCCGCTGGCAGCCGAGTACTGGGTGGTTGAAGGCGTCGGTGACGTAGACGGCGCCGGCGATGTCCACCGCCACCCCTGTGGGATCGTTCAGGCCGGTGATGGGCAGCTCGACCGGGGTTCTCGACCCCGCCGGCAGCTTGAGCACCCGGTTGGTGCCGACGTCGGTGATGTAGACGGTGCCGGCGATGTCCACCGCCACCCCGTCGGGTTGGTTCAGGCCGGTGATGGGCAGCTCGGCCGGGGTGTTCGACCCCGCCGGCAGCTTGAGCACCCGTTGGTGCCGAAGTCGGCGACGTAGGCATTGTCGGCGGTGTCCACCGCCAGACCGGCCGGCTTGTCGAGGCTGGTGAACGGCTCGACCGGGGTCCTGGACCCCGCTGGCAACTTGAGCACCCGGTGGTCGTCGAACTCGGCGACGTAGACGTTGCCGCCGCTGTCCACCGCCACCCCGCCAGGACCGTTCAGGCCGCTGAACGGCAGCTGGAGCTGATACGGCTGGGGATTCTGGACGGTCTGTGACGGCGGGGAGGGCGGCGCGGACTGTTGCGACGGCGGGGAGGGTGGCGCGGACTGTTGCGACGGCGGGGAGGGTGGCGCGGACGTCGGCGATGACCCATGTTCAACGATGACAATGATGACGATCGCGATGAGGACGAGCGCGGCGAGCGCGACCACGGCACGACGGTGCATTTGTAATCGTAATTTCAAGACCCCTCTGAATGCCTGACGGAGAGTAAACACAACTGGGTGGTGGTTGATGACTGAACGGATCGATCCCCAGCTCATTTGCAGGTCCGGCCCGCCACTGAATGGTGGGACGCGCCGACAAAGAGTGACGTCTGCCAGCACTGCCGCCACAGCCGGAAGGAACGTGCCGCGCTGGCGGCTCGGGCTGATAAGCAACACGCCTAGTGGCTGGCCGGCGACGACCGCGGCGTGTACGGCTCAAACGACCAAAGCAAATCGCTTGAACTGAGTTCAATCCCAGTATCGCGCACCACGTTTGACGTGCTAAAACGGTCAATCAAGACCGGCTTTGCACCACATATGCACCACAGCGTAAGTGCAGGTCAGGACTCCACACAGTATCCGTGAGGAGATCCGCGCAGCGACCACAGCAACCAATCCGGAGCCCGAATTGTCGGTACCTGGAGGAATGTGGACCGCTCCCCACAGGAAGGTCCAGACATGACTACTAACGCCGCCGCTCCCGACCAACGCCCCGGCGTCGTCGTCGAACGTCCCGAGCTACCTCCCATCCGAGTGCAGCTCATGCCACGCGAGCGCCAGTATCAATTCGACACCGACGCCGTGATACGCGGCCGCAAGGTCCACGCCGAGATCAGCCGCTATTAGACGTACGCCGACTTTGATCCGCAAGCCAGTTTCCACACTGTCGAGGACATGCTGCAGCACGTCACGGTCAAGTTCGAGGCAAGGCTACGGCCCGACGACCAGCCTTCCGGGCGGCGCGGCGGCCAGCATGAGGTCTGGGCCGACGACCCGCAGGGCCTCTGAGACATCGCGCAGGTCGCGTTGCAGGCCGCCATGTTGCTCGACGAGGCGCGCCAATCATGACCTCGGGCACGCTTGCCCGCGTTGCGGCTTGGAGTAGAAGCAGGCGGCCTGGCGGGAGCGGCGTCCGTTCTGCGCGGCGGTAGCTGCGGTGCCGACAATCTTTACCATCATCAGCGTGATGCTGGGTATCCATGGTTCTTCGTGCCGCTGCTCGTCGTGGTGGCGGCATGGTGGGTTGACCGCCGAATCCGCCAGCGCGCGGCTGTCCCCGCGCCGACAACGACCACCGCGCCCTGATCGCCCGCGAGCTGGCTCAACCACTACCGCCGCGGCGCCGTCGCGGTGCCGATCAGTGGTCGAATAGAGAACGCCTTGTTCCGCAAGGTTCCAATGTTCGGGGTGCAAGCCGGTGCCCGTTTGACTGCCGGGAAGCCAAGAGGTTATGAACGCTCGCATAGGTCACTCAGCCTGCCCCAGCCAGCCCGGATCGGTCATCGCCTAGCGTCACCGGCCGCCGCCGTCGGCGCATAGCGGCCTCAACCAGTCAATGATGTGGGCATTTCCTCTGTCGCGACGCCCCACTTGACCTGTGCGGCGCACATTCTCGGCCTACGAGAGTGAACATGCAAAAACCCCAGACCCGTACAGCTTGCGAGCCACAGTGCTTCCCGGTGACCGCCGCGACCCGGGGGGAGGGGGTGGACCCACTGGGGTCGCGCTGTAGCGCTGTCTCTCGACGGACATGGATGGTTACCTGGTGCGCTTCTGTCAGTGCCGCGCTGCTCGAGTAGCGCGGATGGTCGGATGTCGCCGGCCGCCAACCCATCAGCTTCCTTTTCGAGAGTGGCGATGCGTTGTTCAAGCGCGTGTACGGCGTGGAGCGCGGCGCGCATGCTGAATGTGCCCGGACGACATCATTCGGCTATCTCGTGCTTCCCTGGGCTCCCGGTGCGTCTTGCTGATTTCGTCCCAGGAGGGGACGGAGGACCGGCGGCCCTTGGCGCTCTTCTTGCCGCCCGGGCGCTGGCGTGCCGACTGCTCCTCGGGCGACTCGGCCTGGCCGGGCAGTGCCGCGGCGGGCTGGGGTTCCGGCACGGGCTCGGGCTCTGCCGCGGATGCTGCGGCATGCTGCGGCGGGCTCGGGCCTTGCGGTGGAGGCCGGGTCGGGCTGCGCGGGGGTGGTCGTCGCGGAAGCCGCCGCAGACTCGGCTGCCGCCGGGGTTGCCGCCGGAGCGCTGAGCGGTTCGGCGGGCGCGACGGTGGTCGGCTCTGCTGCGGCAGCGGGTTCAGGCTGGGCCGGTTCGCGAGTCGCGGAGGTACCTGGCGCGGTGGCCGTCACGGCCGACTCCGGTCCGGCGGCAGGCTCGGTGTGGGCGGCAGGCTCGGTGTGGGCGGTCGGTCCGGCCGGTCGCGGCTGTCGCCGCCGGGGCCCGCACGGCAGGCGCCTCCGGGGCCGGGGCGGTGTGGGCCGCCGGGTGCTGCGCACGGGACGTCTCGGCCGTGTTGGCTGAGGCGGCGGGCGCGGGCCGGGTCGCGGCGGCCGGCTCTGGGTGCGTGCTGCCAACCGTCTCGGTGACGTGCGGCGCGGCTCTGGCCGGGACGGGCTGCTGCGGCTGGGGCTGGGGCTGGGGCGGGCTGGCGCCGGGGCGGTGGGCGCGAATTCGCGGGCGGAGGCGGGCTCTGGCTGGCGCAGGCGCTCCTCGGGCTGCGCGGGCGGCTGGGGGAGCGGCGGGGCGACGGGCGCCCCGGTGCTGGCAGGCGCGGCCGTGTTGTTCGACGCCGGCGCCAGTTCCAGTTGCTCGTCGCGGAAGGCCGGCTCGGGGTCTTCGAAGACGACACGGCGGGATGGGGCATGCCCGGACCGTTCCCCCGCGGCGGAGGGAAGGTCTTCGAACACGTACGGCGGCGCGGTCACCGGTACCGTGCCGGCGGGGCCGGCTGCTCGGGTGCGCGCTGGTCGGGCGCCGGGGCACGGTGGGCGACCGGCTCGGACGCGGCATCGCGGAAGAACGTCTGGTCCTGGGCGACGGGCCTGGACGGGGCCGGGGGCGCCGCCGGGCCGTGCGACATCGCGGGGCGCTCGGCCAGGGAGCGGTCGCCGCCGAGGGAGCGGTCGGGGATGACCGAGCGCTCGGGGCGGAAGGAGCGCACGCCGACGCCGGAACCGCCGCCGGCGAAGCCGCCTCCCATGCCGCCGCCGCCCATTCCCGCAGCCGCGCCGAGGCGCGGCGCAAGCGGCGTGACGGTCGCCTCACCCGGGACGGAGACCGGCTCAGGCGGCAGTTCGGATTCCGGCAGCGACAGGCGGGCGGCGTTGTCGTCGTCGGGCATGACGTGACGGCGGCGGGAATCGAAGACCCACTCGGCGACGTGTAGCCGGCCGCCGGACGGGAACGTGAGGGTGACCTGCCAGTTGCCGTCGCCGCGCTTGCGGGAGTCCCACTGCCCGTCCTCGGGATCCGCGCCGGACGTGGTAAGGCGCTCGGGCACAATGTCGCCGAGCCGCGCGCCCGGACCGCCGGAGTCGCCGGCCCGCCGCACCGAGGCCGCCTGGGCCTGGTCGGCGATGTAGGCGCGCTCGGCCAGGACCGGGCCTTCGAACCAGCGCACGCGATCGACCGGGATGCCAGCGGCATCGGCGATCTCTTCCGCCGTCTCGCCAGCGCGGATTCGTGCCTGGATCTCCTTGGGTCGCAACGGACTCTCCACTTCGATCTCGTACTGGGCGAGCCGGGTGGTCTGGCCTTGCGCGACAGCGCGCAGCCGCTCGTCGATCGGCAGGATGAAGCGCCCGCTTCGCCCGGGGACGGCGAGAACGGCGTAACTGCCGTCCTCGCTGACCGCGACGAAGCGGAGCTCCTGCATCGGCGTCCCTTCCCTTGCCCCGCAGCCGCACCGCCGTACGTCACTCTGCCTGCCCACGGGTACACACTTAGGTCAAGAGTGTTCCGGTCAGCGTGCCAGAAGAAAAGCACCGCGCCCGGCATGTCCGAGGATCATGGTGACATTTATCCTGTGCGGACCTGCGAGCGGTGGCATGCTCAGGGTCTTGGTGACCCGGTGTCGGTGGGCATGTCGGCGCTGGGGAGGTGTCGGTGGGCAGTCGGCGCTGGTCCTGGCGCGCCCGGCACCGCGAGTCCGAGGGCATCCGCGTCCGCGCTCACCGCATCGGGCTCCGAGGAGTCGACTTCCAGCTTCGACGGCCACCAGTTCCACTTGCCGAGCAGCACCACGGTGCAGGGCACGAGCACGGTGCGGACCACGAACGTGTCCATGATGACGCCGACCGCCAGGCCGATGCCGACATCCCGGATCTGGCTGCCGCCCGAGCCGCCGCCGCCGACTACGGCGAACACCCCGAACGTGCCCGCCAGGACCAGGCCGGCCGAGGTGACCGTGGTGCCGGTGACGCTGATGGCGCGGCTGACCGCCTCCCGCAGCGGCATTCGGTGCGCTTCCTCCCTGATTCTGGTCATCACCAGGATGTTGTAATCCTCCCCGAGCGCCAGCAGGAAGATAAACAACAGGAACGGCAGGATGAAGGTAATGCCACCGGAGTTGCCAAGCCAGATGAAGACGATCACCGCGAACCCGAGCGCGGCGAAGTAGGAAATCGCCACCGAAGCGATCAGGTAGATCGGGGCCACCAGCGACCGCATGACCAGCGCGAGCAGCACGCCGATGACGATGATCGCGATCGGGATCACGTGCGCTAGGTCGCTGTTGGAGATCTGGCTGATGTCGTAGAACGCCGGTGCCTCGCCGCCGACGCCGGTCGCGGTGGCGTGCAGCGTCGTGCCGACCGTGGCCGCCTCCGCCCGCACCGCCGGAACCGCGTTCAGCGCGGCGGTACTGCTCGGATCCCCGGCCGTCAGCCCGGTCTCGAACTGGATCGTGGTGCCCGCCGGGTCCACGTACTGCGCGGTCGCGCGGTACTCCTGGTACGCCTGCGCCCACTGGGTGGGCGTGACCTTGCCGGCGAAGGCGGCCGGGATGGCCGGGGCGGTGGCGGGAAGCCTGCCAGCGCCGAGCACCGCGTGCAGCGCGGTGAACTCGGTCGGCGTGAACCCGGTGCCGCCGACCGGGTTCAGCGGGCCGGTCACGCCGGTGAACAGCGGACTGTGCTCAAGCTGCGTGGTGGCGGCCGCGACGACCGCGGGGTCTTCCCACACGGGCGTCGACAGCTTGTAGACGAGGTTGGTCGGGTTGGCCGACGACGAGGGGAAGTACTTGGCCAGCAGGTTCTGCCCGGCGGCCGAGTCGGTGCCTGGCCGGCGCGGAGATCGTGCCGCCGAACCCGGCGCTCTTGTAGCCGGTGACCGCGACGGACAGCGCGCCGAACGTGATCACGCCGATCAGCAGCGCGGCCGCCGGGCGCTTCGACGACCCGCGTGGCGACCTTGCCCCAGACGCCGGTCGAGGACGTGCCCGTCTTGGGCTTCGACGGCCAGAACGCGGCCTTGCCGAAGATCGCCAGCGCCGCCGGCAGCAGGGTAAGCCCGGCCACCAGCATCACGCCGATGCCGATGGCAAGCGGGATGCCGAGGTTGGAGTAGATCTCGAAGCTGGCGGCGAGCAGCGACAGCAGCGCCGCGATGACCGTGAAGGCGGAGAACGTGATCGACTCGCCGACCTTGGTCAGCGCGTTGATCACGGCGTCGTGGTTGCCCTGCCCGGCCCGCAGGTTCTCCCTGACCCGGAACACCAGGAACAGCCCGTAGTCGGTGCCCGCGCCGAGGACGAGCACCGTCAGCAGCAACTGCGCGAGAGACGAGACCTTGAGCCCGTGGTTGGCCAGTTCGGCGACGATCGGGCCCGCGATCGAGACCGACATTACCGCCGGAATGACGGTGATGAACGGCGCGAGCGACCGATCGGAAGATCAGGAACAGCAGGATAAGGATGAAGAGGAACGCGAAGATCTCGACCTCGTTGCCGGTGTTGCCCGACTGCTTCTGCTGGTCCACCTGGATCGCCAGTTGGCCGGCCAGGTGCGCCTGCATGCCCGGCGGCGGCGACGAGTCCTTGATCACGCCCCGCAGGTCGTTGATCAGGGTCGTCTGCGCGCCCTGGTTGTTCTGGCTCACGTTGGACAGCACCTGAAGCTGCGCGGCCTGGCCGCTCACGCCCGGGCGCGAAGCCGACACCCCTAGGTTGTGCACCGTGACGACGGTCGGCACCTTGCCGAGGTCTGTTTCCAGCGTGGACAGCCAGGCCTGGTCGGCCGAGGTGAGCGTCCCGCTGCCGACCGCGGCGATCACGGGAACCGGGATCAGGTTGGCGCCGCCGAACGGGGCGGCGAGGTTCGCCGCCTGCTCGCTCGGCGCGCTGGCCGGCAGGAAGTCGCTGTTGTTGCCCTGGGTCACGCTGGCCAGTGACGGCAGCGCGCTCGGGATGACGAACGCCGCGGCCAGCCAGGCAATGACTATTACCCAGCGAAACCAGACAGAGAACCGGCCTATTGCCCTGAAGATGTCGTCGGCATGCACTCGCCCACAATAGCGAACGGCTACCTGAGACTTAGCTGAGACCAGGCCCGGAGACGGCAGTTGTGACCAACGCGTTATATCTCGATTGGTCCGTCTCGGAAGACCGGATTGGTCTGCCTCATGACGAAAGCCCCGCCGCGGGTAACCCGCTCAGCACCAGGGCGACGATCATGATCAGCATGACCACGATGACCAGGGCTATCAGCCCGAGCACGACGTGCGTGGCCTCCCAGTGGCGCCAGGCCTGCCCGATCTCCTCCGGCGGCTGCGTCCGCCGGGGGCCGGGACGCCAGGTCTGCTCCGGGTCCGGCGACAGCGTCGGCCGCCGTGCTGGCTCCGGCGCCGGAACTACTTCTGCCACCGGTTACCTCCGAGGGGTGATCAGCGCTGCCCGATTCACGACGGACCGCACCGCCGCGTCGTGGTGAGCATAAAACGAGAACGCGCCGCTGTCAGGCCCTCTCGTTCACGCCGAGTCACGTGATGTGAGTTAGCAGGATTGCCCATGTGGCAGTTGGGAAGTATCTCGATCGGCTAACGCCTGAGGTAGTGAAGCGGCTACCCAAAGTCAACAACGGGGGAAAACAACAGTGAACCTGAACGACACGCTGAGCAAGATCGGCGGCCAGAAGGGCCAGGCCGGCAGCATGGACGCCATCTGCCGCCTCTTCGGCTGCAAGGACCTGCAGGGCCTGATGGCCGCGCTCCAGTCCAAGGGGCTGGGCCGCCAGGTCAAGTCCTGGATCTCCACCGGTCAGAACCAGCAGGTCACCGCCGCGGACATCAAGAAGGCGGCCGACTCGGCCGCGCTTCGCACGATGGCCAAGGAGCAGGAAATGTCGCCCGACGAGCTGTGCGACCACATCGCACGGGCTCTCCCGCACCTGGTCGACCAGGCCACTCCGGAGGGCATGGTGCCGCAGCAGGGCATGGGCGCCATGAAGAGTGGCATGGGCGCCACGAAGGACGGCGCCGCGAAGGGCACGGACAACATGAAGAGCGTGCCGAGGAAGTAGCGGTATCGTCTGGCAGGCGCTGGCTCTTCGCCGGCGCCTGCCGCATGCTCGCCGCGTGAGAGGGGTCCTTGGGTGAAGGTGCTGGTGACTGGCGGTGCCGGGTACATCGGCGGCGTGGTGACGCACGCGCTCGTCGAGGCGGGCCACCAGGTGGTCGTGCTGGACGACCTGTCGACCGGGTACGCCGACAACATCCCGGCCGGCGTGCCGTTCCACCAGCTTTCTGTGCATCGCGTCGCCGAGGTGCTCACGCCGGACGCGGGGTTCGAGGGCGTGCTGCACTTCGCCGGGAAGCTCGAGGTCGCCGAGTCGGTGGCCCGCCCCGATCTGTACTGGGACGTCAACGTGGTCGGCACGATCGCGGTGCTCAACGCGGTTCGCGCCGCGGGCACGCCGCGCTTCATCTTCTCCTCGACCGGGTCGATGTACGACTCCGCCGCCACCGTCGGCAAGCTTTCCGAGGACGCGCCGGTGCGCCCGGTCAACCCCTACGCCGCCACCAAGTACGCCGTCGACCTCATGCTGGCGGGGGAGAGTGGCGCGTTCGGGCTCGCCGCCGCGTCGCTGCGCTACTTCAACGCGTCCGGCGCGGTCGGCAAGCTGGGCGAGCGGCACACCCCGGAATCGCATCTGATCCCGATCGTCCTCGACGTGGCTTCCGGCCGTCGCGGCGAGCTGATGCTGTACGGCGACGACTATCCCACCCCCGACGGCACCTGCATCCGCGACTACATCCACGTAGCCGACCTGTCCACCGCGCACCTGCTCGCGCTCGACGCGATCAAGCCGGGCAGCCACCAGATCTACAACCTTGGCAACGGCGACGGCTACAGCAACCGCCAGGTTATCGAGGCAGTCCGCGAGGTGACGGGGCGGCCGGTCCCGGTCAAGCTCGCCTCGCGGCGCCCCGGCGACGCCGCCGCCACCGTGGCCGCCAGCGACAAGGCCCGCCGCGAGCTAGGCTGGCGCCCCGCCCGCCCCAACCTGCACGACATCATCGCCGACGCCTGGTCCTTCCACCAGTCCGTCTGGTAGCCAACGCGTCGCTTAGGGGTGGCCGATATCGCCGGGGAGGCGGGATGGCGGGGCGGCGAGCAGGGCGAGCAGGTTCTTGTTCCAGATCATGATCGTGAATGACTCGAACCGGTAGGTACGGGCGGGCGGGTCGGCCAGGGCCAGGATCTCGGCGCGGGGGATGAGGTCGGCTGCCCCGTCGGCGGTGCCGCTGAGCACGAAGTTCGCGTAGGCGGCGCGCGGGTCGTACCAGGACGCGGACGACTGGTACAGCCGGGGCACCGCGCGGCCGGATCGCGGCCAGGAGACCGTGCGCAGCCGGACGGCGCCGCCGCTGTCCAGCGTGGTCACGTTGTCCTCGGCGTACGTGCCCAGCCCGGTCGTCAGGTGGTGCTCCGCGAGCCAGCCGGCTAGCGCCTGCTCGGGATTGGCAGCGGCGGGCCGGGTGGCCCCGTAGCCGAGCGCGGCAAGTTGGCAGACGCCCGCCAGCGCTAGCACGGCGACGCCCGCCCTGAGCCAGAACGACCTGAGCCAGAACGACCTGAGCCAGAACGACCTGAGCCAGAACGACCTGAGCGGCAGCGATCTGATCCGGGGCGGCCGGATTTGCGACGCGTTCTCGCTGGTGAGCCAGCAGCCGAAGATCCGGCCGGCCAGGACCGCGCCGTACGGCAGCACGGCGACCAGCTCGCGGGCGTCGAAGGGCGTGCTCGGGATGGCGCTGGCGACGAAGTCGGCCAGGTTCACCACTAGCCCGATGGCGAGCACGTCGGATACAAGGTCGCGCCGGGAGGGCATCCGCCAGAGCGCGATGCCGACCGCCGCGGTCGCGAGCACGATCCCCGGCAGGTGCAGCCAGGCGAAGACCGATTGCGGTCCGGGCTGGGCCGCGCGGACATCGGCGCCGAAAAGGTTAAGCGTGTCCAGCAGGGTCATCGACAGATGCCCGGGAACGCCAGCCGGAGCCACCATGCGGGTATCCACTGACAGCAGGGTGAACCCGCCCAGCCGGGCGATGCCCACGAGGATGAGCTGGGCCAGGCCGGCCGCGGCGGCCGCGGCGACGGCAACCGACAGTTCGAACGAGTGCGTGCGGACCCGATCGGCAACCGGCCCGGCGCCCGAATCGACCCGGGGGGTGCGTGGCGTCCGCGCCCGGGCCGCGTAAAACAGGCAGACGAAGACAAGCGGCGCCACCGCGTCCATGATCGCGATCTTGTCGGCGACGATGGTGACCACCAGCAGTGCCCAGATCCCGCCCACCGTGCACCAGCGGCGCGGGGCGCGGTCGAGCAGCAGGAAGATCCCGAGCAGCGGTACCTGGGTGCCCGCGTGATCGGGCTGCGAGAGCAGCACGTGGATGCCGTTGCCGAGCTGCGGCGCGAGCATGATCCCGGCCGCGATCAGCGCGCGGGCCCAGCCCTCCGCGCCCCGCGCCCGGCCGCGGGCGAGGGCCGCCGCCGCGAGCACCAGCAGCGTGTACGTGATCGCGGCGGCCGTGTGCACCACGCCGGCGTTCAGCCCGCGCGCCAGCTCGACGGCCGCGTACTCGGGCAGCTCGGTGGTGTAGAAGGAGACGTCGGTGAACGTCCACCCGCGCAGCAGCCAGTTGCCGTGCAGCAGATCCCATGCCTCGAGCGCGTTGGACGCCCCGTCCGACCCGACCGGGAACGTCGCGGACAGCCGGAGGTAACAGGCGAACAGTCCGGCCGCCGCCCCGCAGACCCCGATGACCGCAAGCACCCGCCGGACGGTCCGCGCGGTCGGCCTCAGCCTCCGGGCATGGCCCGGACCGCGGTGCCGCGCTCCGCCGCGGTCCCCCCTGCTCCCGCCCGGCGGGGCATGACCAGTGCCCTCAGGCCACTGCGTCATGAAGCTCACTGACGGGATGCTATCGATAAGTCACCTATCGTGACACGATATCGATCGGCCGATTGCTCGTCTGTGGATAACAGCAAGAAGCGTGCCGCGTTAGGCCGGGACGGACAGGGAAAGCCCGAACTGGCCGGCCGGGTCGGTCCACCACGATCGCAGGGCCAGGCCGGCGGCGGCGAGCTCGGACTCAACGCCCGCGTGGCGGAACTTGGCGGATACCTCGGTGCGCATCTCCTCGCCGACGGCGAACGGGACCACGAGGCCCAGGTCCCGCACCCGCGCCTGCTGGTCTGCAGTCGAGCGCAGCCGCATCTCGATCCACTCGTGACCGGAGTCCCAGCGCGCGACGTGCTCGAACGCGTCGAGGTCGAAGTCCGCGCCGAGCTCGGCGTTGAGCACGGCCAGGACGTTCTTGTTGAACGCGGCGGTCACCCCGGCCGAGTCGTCATAGGCGGCGACGAGCACGGCGGGGTCTTTGACCAGGTCGGTGCCGAGCAGGAAAAAGTCGCCCGGGCGGAGCCGCGAGCGGACCCGCCGCAGGAACAGCGCTCGCTCGGCCGGCACCATGTTGCCGATCGTCGATCCGAGGAAGGCCACCAGCCGCGGCCCGCCCACGGCGTCGCCGGAGTTCCTCGGCGCTGTCTCCGTCGGCGCTGTCTGTCCGTCGGCGCTGTGTCCGTCGGCGCTGGGCCGGCTGACGGTTCCGGCCCGAGGTACTCCTCGAAGTCCGACACGACCGCGTGCACCGCGAGCCCGGGGTACTCGACCGCCAGCGCGTCGCCAGCCTGGACGAGCGCGGATTCGCTGACATCCACCGGCACGTAGGCCCGCAGCGTGCCCTCGTCGCGCAGCGCGGAGAGCAGCAGCCGGGTTTTCTCGGACGAGCCGGAGCCGAGCTCGACCAGGACGCGAGCCCGGCAGATGCGGGCGATATCGGCCGCGACCGCGCTGAGGATCGACCGCTCCGCGCGGGTCGGGTAGTACTCGGGGAGCTCGGTGATCTTCTCGAAGAGCGCGCTGCCCTGCGCGTCGTAGAACCACTTCGGCGGCAGCGATTTCGGCGTCGCGGTGAGCCCCGCGAGGGCGTCGGCGCGCAGCGACGCGGCCCGGTAGCCGGGCGGCAGCCGGTATTCGACGGTGGTCATCGGGTCACGGATCCCTTCGTTGCGGACGTCACTGACTGCGGTCACTCCGGGCTCGGCTGTGAGGGGTCGCACGCTGACCCGTGCTGGCGTCGCCGTCAGCACCTGCCGGTCGGGCACCTCGGTCCAGCCGGGTTCGTCGTCGCCCGGCTCGGATGCGACCACGACGGAACCGTTCGACCGCCGGTACCAGAGCGTGTCGCCGCAGGCGGTGGCGGCGATCGACTGCCCGTCGGTAAGCAGGAAGTTGAACCGCCCGGTCGCCCCGGCCGCCTCAATCGCGGCGATCGTCTCCGTCAGCGCGGCGGCCATGGAACGGCCCGCCCGCAGCCGCTCGAGCGCCAGCGCCCAGAGGAAGGCGGAGTCCACCATCGCCTCAAGCGACAGCAGGGTCGGCGCCGCCGCCCCGGCCGCCGCGGCGACCGTTACCGCCGAAGCCGGCCAGCCCGCCAGGACCCCGTTGTGGCTGAACAGCCACCGACCCGACGCGAACGGCGCCGCTGCCTGCTCGCCCGCCGCCATGCCCGCGCTGGCGTTGCGGACCGCCGCGAGCACCGCCGCCGAGCGGGTGACCCGGGCGATATCGGGCAGTGACTTGTCGGCCCAGATCGGCACCGCCCGCCGGTACCTGGCGGGCGTCGGGTCGCCGTCGGCGTACCAGCCGACGCCGAACCCGTCGGCGTTCACCGTTCCGTGGCGCATCAGCCGAGGTGCCCACGCCTGCCGGTACAGGCCGTGCGGCGGGTCTACCAGCACCGAGCGCAGCGCCGTCGGCGGCCCCAGGTATGCGATATGACGGCACATCAGACGACGTCGGTCGCTGACCGTGCGGTGCGGAAGCCAGCGAAGATCTGCCGCCTGATCGGATAGTCCCAGTTCCTGAACGTGCCGCGGATGGCGACGGGCGACACCCCGAACGCCCCGCCGCGCAGCACCTTGTAGTCCGGGCCGAAGAACACCTCCGAGTACTCCCTGTATGGCCACGCCCGGAACCCCGGGTACGGCAGGAAGTCCGAGCTCGTCCACTCCCACACGTCGCCGATGAGCTGCCGCGCCCCGGACGGCGCCGCGCCGGCCGGGTAGCTGCCCGCCGGGGCCGGCCGCAGGTGGCGCTGGCCGAGGTTGGCCAGCGCCGGCGTCGGGTCGTCGTCGCCCCAGGGGTAGCGGCGGGAGCGGCCGGTGGCGGGGTCGTGGCGCGCCGCCTTCTCCCACTCGGCCTCGGTGGGCAGCCGCCGCCCCGCCCACCGCGCGTAGGCGCAGGCCTCGTGCCAGCAGACGTGGACCACCGGCTCGTTACCGATGATCGGCTCTTTCCGGCCGAACACGACCCGCACCCACTCGCTGGCCTCCGCCCGCCCGCCCTCCCTGATCCAGAAGAGCGGTGCGGTCAGCCCCGCGCGCTGCCGGTGCGCCCAGCCGTCGGCGCTCCACCAGCACGGGTCGTCGTAGCCGCCATCGGCGATGAACGCGGCGTACGCGGCGTTGGTGACCGGGGTGGTGTCCAGGTAGAACCCGGCCACGTGCACCTCGTGGGCGGGCCGCTCGTTGTCGAGCGCCCACGGCTCGGTTGAGGTCCCCATGGTGAACGGGCCGCCCGGCACGAGCACCTCGGCCGGCAGCGCCGCCGCGTCGGCCGGCGCGGGCGGCGGCGGGGGGGCGGTCAGCACCGGCGGCCCGACTCGGAGCTGGTGCGTGGCCAGCATCGTCTCGTCGTGCTGCACCTCATGCTGCGCGACCTGGCCGAAAGCGAAGGCGTTGACGGTGAGCGACTCGCCGAAGGCGGCCGGCGCCTGGCGGAACGCGGCCCGCTCGAGGAGGTCGAGCACCCGGCCGCGCACCTCGTGGCCGTAGCCGCGGGCCTCACCCGGCGCGAGCAGCGGCAGCGTCGGGCGCTCCGCCCGCGGGTGCTCGAACGCGTCGTAGAGCGGGTCGATCTCCGGGTGCATCCGATCGCGCCCGCCGACCTCGCGCAGCAGCCAGAGCTCCTCCTGGTTGGCGATGTGGGCCAGGTCCCAGACCAGCGGCGACATCAGCGGCGAGTGCTGTTTCACCAGGTCGGCTTCGTCGATGGCGGTGGTGAGCAGGGTGGTGCGGTCCCGCGCGGCCAGCCAGTTCCGCGGCGATCCGCTCCCGCAGCGCGTCGGCGTCATCGAGCTGAGTGTTGTCGGTCATCGGGCCTCCAGAGACTCGGCCGGGGAAAGCTGGTCGTCGGCCGGGCAGCGGTCCCGGCTGACGTATCGCTCGATGAAGTCATCCACCGCCGACTGGATGCCGGCCGACGCGGACGGCCGGGAGAGCGCATCGCGCGCCGCCTCGAAGCACTCACGGCTGGCCCGGGCGATGGCCGGGTCGGCCGGCCCGAGCTGGGCGGCGCGCAGCCATAGATCGCCGTCGCCCGGGCCGTGGCCCGCCCACAGCCGCTGGGCGGCAGCCATCGCGGCGTCGGACGCGCGCGCCTCGTCGAGCAGCGCGATGGTCACCGCCAGCGGCACAATCCAGCCGTCGCGCGGCTGCGCGTCGATCATCCGGAGCTCGAGATGCCCATGCGGCCGTACCGGCGGGAACAGCGTGGACAGGTGATATTCAAGATCGCCGACGGTGGGATGCCGCAGGCGTCTGGCGTCCATCGCGCCGCCGCGCACCCAGTCGCGGAAGGTCAGCCCCGGCGGGGCGGACCAGTCACCGGATCCTTCATTGCGAATGCACATGACCTGCGCGTCGAGCGCGTACCGGGTCCACGCCTCGCGCGGGTCCTGGTCAGTTCGCGGCGGGCGGGTGCGGCTGGGGTCCATGTGCGACCAGACCTGCTGCCTTGACGACCGCCAGCCGGTCGGCCGTCCGACGCGCAGCGGCGAGTTCGCGAACGCGGCTACCAGCACCGGCCCGATCGCGTGCACCAGCCGCCACCGTCGGCGGTAGCCGGACGCGCCATCGGATTCGTCGCCGGTGTCCAGGCAGACCTGGACTGACGCGGTGCCGCACATCATCCGGCGGCCCCACGGCCCGCCCGGTCGAAGAACGCCTCCATGGCCGCGTACCGGGGCAGGGTAAGCAGGCGGCGCGGAGGGCGGATCGGGTCGAGGCCGAACCCGGCAAGCTCAAGGCCGGCGGCGTCGGCCGCCGAGCGGAGCGTGGCGAGGTCCGCAAGCGTGGCGTCCACGAGGGCGGTGAGGGAGCCTGCGGGCTGCGAGCTGATCTCGAGCTGCCCGCCCGGCTCGGTGGTGAGCGTGGCACCGGATGGCAGCGCTCCGGGCGTTGAGCTCGTCGGGAGTCCGGGTACGGCGGCGAATCCGGCCGCGGTGTCAAAGTGTGCCGCGGTGTTGAATTGGGCCACAGCGGCGGCGATCCGCCTTGCTGGCACTGGCATGCCGGGACTGCGGGCGTCGCGCACCAGCCACTCAAGCTCGACGCCGACCCGACGCGGGGGCCCCGTCTTCAGGCAGATGCCGTGGACGTGCTCGGCCGCCGCGTCCTCATCGACTTTTTCCTCATCGGCCATCGTCATAGCGGAACCCTAACCACGACCTCGGACATTCCAGCAGCGCCAGGTCGGCTCCTGAGAGCGCCGCAAGTCACCTGCGATCTACGCAAATCTGGCCGGTCCGGCGTCCCGCCGCCGTCCGGCCTGTAAGGATCCTCATCTGGGTGACCGCAACACATCTGTTACAAACCACTGTATGGCACGCCCTGCGCTGACCTCCAACGCCCACCCGCCCACGCCCCACAGGTCCCCGGCGCACCGCCGGCGTAGTACAACGCTCCGGCGTTGGAGCCTACCCACAACGCAAGGCCGTATGCAGGGCTCCGTATGCCGCAGAAAACGCCGGGTCCGAGCGAGACCTTGAGCTTATCCAGAGCCGAAAGTGGTAGCTTGCACCCACAGTCGGCGCAATGTGACAGAGCGGCGAGCCGGATCGGGGCGGTTGCCTGATCGGGGCAGGCTGCGCGGCCACGGCCACAACGTAACACGCCGTGATGTTTTAGATGCCGAGGTGCGGTCTCGGGGGTATGCCAGGATGAGGTTCGATGCGAGTGCCGTCCATTAGGCCGGGAGCCAGGATATTTGCGCACGTCAGGCGCAGTAAAGCCGACGTGCCGCCCGGCCTTGTCGGGGTTGCCAGGGTCGACCTTCGGACCAAGGTCCTGGTCAAGCGCCTCGCGCCGGGCGACATCGCGATCATTGACCACGCCGACCTCGACCGCGTGTCCGCCGACGAGCTGATCTCCTGCCGGCCGGCCGCCGTCGTCAACGCCGCCAGGTCGATCACCGGCCGCTACCCCAATCTGGGGCCGCGGCTGCTGTTCGACGCGGACATCCCGCTGGTCGACGACGTCGGTCGCGAGGTCCTCGCCCGGGTGTCGGAAGGCGACACCGTGCGGCTCGACGGCGGTGTCCTCTACAAGGGCGACCAGGCCGTCGCCAAGGGCATCCAGCAGACCGAGGAGACCCTCAGCCAGGCGATGGACGAGGCGACCGCCGGGGTGGAGAGCCAGATCGACGCCTTCGCCGCGAACACCCTCGAGTTCCTGCGCCGAGAGCGCGACCTGCTCACCAAGGGCATCAGCAACCTGCCGCCGCTGGACACCGATATGGGCGGCAAGCACGTGCTCGTCGTGGTCCGCGGCTACCGGTACCGCGAGGATCTGCGCGCCCTGCGGCCCTACATCCGCGAGTACCGCCCGGTGCTGCTCGCCGTGGACGGCGGGGCGGACGCGCTGCTCGAGGCGGGCTACCGCCCGCACATGATCATCGGCGACATGGACTCGGTCTCCGACGAGGCCCTGGAGTGCGGTGCCGAGCTCGTGGTGCACGCCTACCCCGACGGCCGCGCCCCCGGCCTGCCCAGGATCAAGAACCTCGGCCTCTACGCGGTCCCGCTGCCGGCCCCCGGCACCAGCGAGGACGTGGCGCTGCTGATCGCCGACGCCTGCCGCGCGAGCCTGATCGCGGTCGTCGGCACGCACCTGAACGTGGAGGAGTTCCTCGACAAGGGCCGCCCGGGGATGGCGTCGACCTTCCTCACCCATCTGCGGGTGGGCGGTAAGGTTGTCAACGCCCGGGGCGTGCATGAGCTGTACCAGAGCCGGATCTCCGGGTGGGCGCTGTTCGCGCTGGTACTCGCCGCGGCCTTCACGATCGTGATCGCCATCGCCTACTCGCCCGATCGGCCCCGTTCTCGGCGACTACTTCAGCGGTACCTGGCACACGTTCACCTACTGGTTCACCGGACTGTTCAAATGATCGACTTCCGCTACCACCTCGTCTCGATCGTCGCCGTGTTCCTGGCGCTGGCGATCGGCATCGTTCTCGGCTCGACCGAACT
This sequence comes from uncultured Actinomycetota bacterium, assembly GCA_963844925.1. Classification (GTDB taxonomy): domain Bacteria; phylum Actinomycetota; class Actinomycetes; order Streptosporangiales; family Streptosporangiaceae; genus Trebonia. The sequence goes on from CAWJQG010000010.1 coordinate 22,368, forward strand.
CCAGGGCGACACCATCGACGTGCTCCGGCCAGTCGTCGAACTCAGCTCAAGAACGAGCTCAACGCCACCAGCGAGCAGCGCGACAGCTACGAGCAGCAGGTCAGCGCCGACCAGCAGTTCCTGACCAGGCGGCCGAGCCGCGGCTGCTCGCCAACGAGCTGCCCGGGATGACGGGTCGTGCTCGTCACCGAGCCCGGCGCCTCGTCCGCGGTGATCTCCGGGATCAAGCAGGCGGCCGGCCTGGCCGGCGCCACGGTGACCGGTGAGGTGGCGCTCCAGCCGACGTTCAACGACCTGTCCGGCGCCACCCAGTCCAGCTTGTCGGCGCTCAGCAGCGCGCAGGCGTCGACCGACCAGACGACGCTGGCCACGCCAAGCAACCAGCAGACCGCCTCCCAGCAGCAGGCCGCGCAGCTGATCGGCACCGCGATCCTGGCCACCACGACGGCAGCGCGAGACGCAGGGCATCTCCATCGCCGACGGGCAGCAACTGCTCGGCGCCTACGCGCAGGGCGGCTACCTCACCATCAGCGGCGCCCCCTACGACCGCGCCACGCTCGCCGTGATCGTCACCCCGGCGACCGCCCCCGCCGACGGCCAGAACGACCCCGCCAACCAGGTCCTGCTGGCCGTGGCGCAGCAGTTCGCCGCCCTCAGCGCGGCGACCATCGTGGTCGGCTCGACGGCCGGCTCCGCCGCGGGCAGCGCGATCTCGGTGCTCCGGTCGAGCAGCGTCTCCAGCGAGGTGTCGAGCGTCGACAACGCGGACACCACGATCGGCCAGGTCTCGACGATGTGGGCGCTCGCCGAACCAACTGGGCGGCGGCAAGCCCAATAGCTACGGTATTTCGGGTGCGTCCGCGGTCAGCCCGGTACCCTCGGCAGAGCCGAGCGCGACGCCGTCGACGACCACGACCCCCACGCCGCGCCCGACAAAGACGGGAAAGGGCGACAAGTCCGTGAGAGAACAAGTGAGACGCGGCGGACGCGCGGTGACGGTCGGCGCGCTGCCGGTCGGCATCGCCAGCGCGGTCGCGGCGCGCGCCGCCTACCGGGCGCTGCGACGGCACCCGCCAGCGGGCGAGAAGACCTGGACCAGGACCAACCACCGGCAAGAGCTCGTCACCCTGCTCGAAGGCCCCGCCGTCGCCGTCGGCGCGATCACGGCCGAGGTGATCGGTGCCATCGTGGCCGGTCGTCAGGGAAAAGGTCAAATTCCCGGGTCTTCGGAACGTACGGTTGGTTCCCGTTCGTCGCTCGCCTTGGTCGTGACCGGGGGCGGTGCCCTCGGCTTCGGCGTCCTTGACGACCTGGCCGGCTCGGGCAAGCGCCGCGGCCTCAAGGGCCATCTCGGCGCGCTGCGCCAGGGCGAGGTCACCACGGGCGCGGTCAAGCTGGCCGGCCTCGCCGCGACCGGGCTGGCAGGCGGGCTGCTGCTCGGCGGCCGGCGGTCCGACGTGGTGATCAACACCGGGCTCATCGCGGGCGGGGCGAACCTGCTCAACCTCTTCGACCTCCGCCCCGGCCGTGCCATCAAGGTGGCGGTGCTCTCCGCCGGGCTGATCGCCGCGGGCGGCGCGGTGACCGGGCCCGATCGGTCGGCGGGGCTCGCCGCCGTGGCCGCGCCGCTTGGCGCGGGGCTCGCGCTGCTCCCCGAGGACCTCGGGGAGAGGGCCATGCTCGGCGACGCCGGGGCCAACGCGCTCGGGGCGATGCTCGGCGCGGCAGCAGCGCAGGCGCTGAGCAGGCCCGCCCGGGCCGGACTGCTCACCGGGATCGTCGCGCTGACCGTGGCCAGCGAGAAGGTCAGCTTCACCAAGGTCATCGAACGGACCCCGGCGCTGCGGCGCCTCGACATGCTGGGCCGTCGGCCCGCTCCGGTCGGCCCCGCGCCCGCGGACGTCGCCCCGGTGGCGATCCCGGCGCGGGCGGACACCGCTCCGGCGGCAGCCGCGAAAGCGGGCACGGTGGTGGTGCCCTGGCTGCCAGGCCGGAGAACCGGACGGCATCGGCGGGTCGAGTCCGGAGCAAGCCGCGATCGTTCCATCGCTCGTTTTTTTGACTTCTCTCTGCAGACCCTGGCGCGACAGGAGCCGTGATAGGGACAGTGGCCGAGCCCGGGGCGGCTCGGCGGCGGGGGCAGGGAATCGGACGCGCGGCGGTGATGATCGGGGTCATCACCATCCTCGCCCGGCTGGTCGGGTTCGGGCGGCAGGTGGTGTTCGCGCACACCGTGGGCACGACCTGCCTGGGCACCGCGTACACCACGGCCAACATGGTGCCGAACATCATCTACGACATCGTCCTCGGCGGCGCGCTCTCGTCCGTCGTGGTGCCCGTGCTCGCCGGGCCCGCGCTGGGGGAGGGCGGCGGGGACTGCCGGTCGGCAGGGGACTGCCGGTCGGCAGCGGACGGTCGGGCGGCAGGGGACGGTCGGGCGGCAAGGGACTGTCGGGCGGGACGAGGCCGACTCGGCCCGGCGGATCGCGTCGGCCCTGCTGACCTGGACCGTGATCCTGCTCGTCCCCGTCAGCGCCGTGCTCGCGCTGGCCGCGCACCCGATCGTCACGGTGCTGCTTTCGCACGCCTCCGGCTGCCCGCGCGCCGTCATGGCCGGCGTCGGCGCCCGGATGCTGGTCGTCTTCGCGCCGCAGGTCCTCCTCTACGGGCTCGCGGTCGTGCTGTACGGGATCCTCCAGTCGTACCGGCGGTTCGGCGCCCCGGCGCTGGCGCCGCTGCTGTCGTCGCTGGTCGTGATCGGCACCTACGCCGCGTTCGGCGCGATCGGCGGCGCCTACGTCTTCGGCAACCGGCTGCACGAGCTGCCGCCGCTGTCGGAGTACGTGCTGTCGGTCGGCACGACCCTCGGCGTGGTCGCGCTGGTGGCCACGGCGGTCTACCCGACGCGGCGGCTGCGCCTGCGGCCTGCGGCCGATGCTGCGGTTCCCGCCCGGTGTCGGCCCGCGGGTGCGGCGGCTGGCGCTGGCCGGGGTGCTCACCCTGGTCGCCCAGGATGCCTCCGCCGCCGTGGTCATCGTGCTGTCGAACCGGTACGGCGCGACCGGCGCGCTGGTGATCTACGGCTTCGCCTGGGCCGTGTTCATGGTGCCCTACGCGGTGCTCGCGGTGCCGATCGCGACGAGCGCGTTCCCCGCGCTCTCCGCCGGGGCCGGCACCGGCGCGCAGGCCGACGTGGGCGCCGGCTTCGACGAGACCTCGGCGACCTCGACCCGGGCGGTGATGATGGCGTCCTGGCTCGGCGCGGCGGCGCTGGTCGGCGCGCGGGTGCCGGTGGCGCGCGTCTTCGAGTCGCACTTCGCCCCCGGCGCGTCGGTCCTCGCGCTGGCGCTCGCGGCGTTCGCGCCCGGGCTGGTCGGCTACGGCATCTCCGCCAACCTGTCCAGGGTGCTGTACGCGCTGGGCCGCAACCGCGTGACGGCCGTGGCGATCGGCGGCGGCTGGCTGCTAGTGATCGCGGCGGACCTGGCCATCGTCGGTTTCGTCGCGCCGTCGCGGGTGGTGCCGGCGCTCGGCCTCGGCATGTCTTTCGGGCTGACCGTCTCCGGCGTAGCGCTGCTCGCCCTGGTCAGGCGCGAGCGCGGCCCGGTCGCGCTGCACGGGGTATCGCGGGCGTTCGTGGCGGGGCTCGCGGGCGCGGTGGCCGGCGCGGTGGCCGGGTCGTTGGTGGCCGCGGCGCTGTCGGCGCCTGGATTCATCGTCAACGTCGGGACGTCGGTGCTGGTGACCGTCGTGGTCATCGTGGTCTTCGCCGGCGTCGCGGGCAGTCTCGACGGCGGCGACCTCCGCGCCGCCCTGGCCCGTCTCCGTGCCCGGCCCAGCTAGCCCCGCCGCGCCGGTCGGTTCGGCGTCCGCGCCAGCCTCATTCGGCTCACCCTCACCCAATCCCGCGTTGGCCGGCCCCGCGTCAGGCACCCCCGCGTCAGCTATCCCCGCGTCAGTCGGTTCCACTTCCGTGCCCGCCCCAGCATGTCCTGCCTCACCCGGCCCCGACTTCGTACCCGGCCCAGCCAGCGCCGCCGCCTCGGACGACCCTGCCTCACCCAGCCCCCGGCGGGTAGCGCTCGTCGTCGGGACGACGCTCGGCGGAACCGGGGCGCACGTCCGGATGCTCGCGGCCGGCCTATCCGGCCGGGGGATCGGCGTGTCCGTCCTCGGCCCGTCTTCCGCCGATAGGGCATTCGGGTTCGAGGCGATTGACGGGGTGACGTTCTCGCCGCTGGAGTTCGGCGACCGGCCGAGGGCGCGCGACGTGGCGGCGGTGCTGCGGCTGCGTCGGCTGCTCAGGTCTCGGGCGGGTCGGCCGGAGCGGCCCGGCGTAGTGCACGCGCACGGGCTCCGTGCAGGCGCGCTCACCGTCCTTGCGGTGGCCGGCGTTTCCGGCCGAGGCCGGCGCGGGCTGCGGCCGGGGCTCGTGGTCACGGTGCACAACGCGCCGCCGTCCGGCCGAGGTGCGCCCGCGCTGATCTACCGGGTCTTGGAGCGCATCGTCGCGCGCGGAGCGGATCTGGTGCTCTGCGTATCGGCCGACCTTGAGGCGCGGATGCGTGCGGCAGGCGCGCGCCGTATCGGCCGGGCGGTCGTGCCTCCCCCCGATGCGGAAACGGTGACCGGTCACGGCGATATCGCCCCTCCGGTCCCTGTCGGCCTTGGCGAAGCCTTCGCCGCCGGACGTCCGGTTGTCCTCGCCGTGGGGCGGCTGGCCGCGCAGAAGGGGTTCGGCGCGTTGCTTGACGCGGCGGCATTCTGGCGAGACCTCGACCCGGTACCGCTGCTCGCGATCGCGGGCGACGGGCCGCTGGCCGGGGAGTTGCGATCGCGGGCCGCGTCGATCGGCGTGGACGCGGTGTTCCTAGGACGCCGCGACCACGTTGCCGGCCTGCTGGCTGCCGCAGCGGTATTCGTCATGCCCAGCAGGTGGGAGGGCCAGCCCCTGGCCTTGCAGGAGGCGCTGCGGGCCGACGCGGCCATCGTGGCAACCCGGGTCGGCGGCATCCCGGACCTGGTCGGCGACGACGCCGCGCTGCTGGTTGCGCCGGGTGACGTGCCCGCGCTGGCCGCCGCCGTCCGCGCGGTGCTCACTGACGTCGCTCTCGCGGGTCGGCTCCGCACTGCGGCTTCACGGCGAGGTGCCGCGCTGCCGACGGAGGACGACGCCGTCACGGCCGCGTTGGCCGCCTACGCCCAGGCGCTCGAGCAAGAATTCCCGCCAGCAGCGGACGGACGCCGCGGCCCTCGGGCAACCCAGGGCAAAGTCGCACCACGTCTGCCCGAAATGCCCCTTTTAGCGGCACATGACCGTGCATGAAGTGCCCTTAGCGGAGGGCCGAGAGATAGGTGGATTCCGGCTCAAGTTGGCAGTTACGCTCACTTGCGTTTGCGCTCGCCGTTGATACCCCGATAGGCGGTATTTACTAGTCACGTTCACATCTTGTTCCGGTGATCGCGAAGGATTTGTGCACCTATACGATTCGGATCCTTCGCCAGGATTGGATCCTTCGTGATCAACCCGCATACGACGCCCATGGCGAGCAGAGGCCGCGCTGCGCGCCGAACGACTGGAGATAACAGCAAGAAGCGGCACTGATCCGAAGTTGGGCCCATAGTGCTGGGAGTTAGGCCGCTGACACAGCGGCCTAAACTCCCAGCACTGATCGAAGTTGCGCCTGCCAGTGTGCGCTCGGCGCCGTAGGCGAGTTGGTTCGTCTGCGAAAATGACCCGGTGGCGCTGACCCGGACCTGCCTCTGCCTGCTGACCCGAGTCGTTGGCGACGGCGAATGCGAGGTTCTCCTCGGGCACAAGAAGACGGGGCTCGGCACCGGGAAGATCGTCGCGCTTGGCGGGCACGTTGAGGAGCGCGAGACCCCTGCGGACGCGGCGGCGCGAGAGGTCACCGAGGAGTCGGGCATCCAGGTGGCCGCCGGCTCGCTGCGCGAAGCAGCGCATATCACGTTCCTCTTCCCCACCTGCCCTGCCTGGGATATGGCCGTCACGGTCTTTACCAGCGGTACCTGGCGCGGCGAGGCGGCCGAGACCGAGGAGATCCGGCCGGAGTGGTTTCCGGTCGCGGACCTGCCGTTCGACCGGATGTGGGATGACGGCAAGCTCTGGGTCCCGCGGGTCCTGGCCGGCGAGCGACTCCGCGCCACCTTCAGCTACGCCGCCGACTGCGCAACCGTCGCCGACGCCGCTGTCGCTCCGCTTCCCTGAGTGAGGTTCAGCCCAGCCGGTGAGCTTCAGGCCCGCAGCCCAGCAGTGAGCTTTCAGTAGGCGAGCTTCGGGTTTGCACGTGAGCTTCGGGTCAGCGGAGCCACTCGGCGGCGATGCGCTCGGTTAGCCGCTCCGTGAGCGGGCCGGCGTTGGTGATGCACTGGGTAAGGTCGGATTCGATGTCGGTGAGGGCGTAGGCGGCGGAGATGCCCGCGGCCCGGAGCTCGTCGGCCGACAGCGTGCACCGGCCCGCCACCGCGACCACCGGAATCGGCGGCTGGTGCGCGGCGGCGGCGCGCGCCACCCCGACTGGAGCCTTGCCGTGCAGCGTCTGCGCGTCGAGCGACCCCTCGCCGGTGATGACCAGCCGCGCCCCGTCCAGCCGCTCGCCGAACGAGGCCAGCTCAAGCATCAGCTCGATGCCCGGCCGCCGCCGCGCGCCGAGGAAGAGCAGCGCCGCGAACCCGAGCCCGCCGGCCGCGCCAGCCCCCGGTTCATCCGCCATGCGGAACCGCTTCGGCAGGCCGTCCTGCCAGTCCGCGCCGTCCTGCTCGCCGGAGCTGCTCTGCCGGTCGGAGCCGTCCTGGCTACCGGAGCCACCCTGCCAGGCGGCGACGGCTGCCTCGGCGATGTGCGCCCACCGGGCGAGCCCGGCCTCGAGCAGTTGCACGTCGTCGTCCGGACGCCCCCTTCTGCGGCCCGTAGACCGAGGCCGCGCCGTGCGGGCCGAGCAGCGGGTTGTCCACGTCGGAGGCGAGCCAGAACTCGATGCCGGGCAGATCGCGCAGCCGGGACAGGTCGATCTCGGCCAGCTCGCTAAGCGCCGAGCCGCCGTCCGGCAGCTCGCGCGCGTCGGCATCGAGCAGCCTTGCCCCTAGGGCCTTGATGAGGCCGGCCCCGCCGTCGGTGGTGGCCACGCCGCCCACGCCGAGCACGATGCGCTTGGCCCCCATCCGGCTGGCCGCCAGCACCAGCTCGCCGACACCGCGGCTTGTAGCGGTCAGCGGGGCGAACTCGCCGTACGGGAGCAGCGCCAGCCCGCACGCCTGTGCCGCCTCAATGACCGCGGTCCCGTCGAGCAGCGCGATCGAGGCGGTGACCGCCTTCCCGACCGGCCCGCGTACCCCTATATCGACCCGGCGGTAGCCCGCCGACACCGCTGCGGCGACCGTGCCGTCCCCGCCGTCGGCCACCGGCACCCGCACTACGTCGCCGCCGAAGCCCGCCGCTGCCAGCCCGGCTGCCACCCGGGCGGTCACGTCCGTCGCGGACAGGCTCCCCTTGAACTTGTCCGGTGCCACCACGACGCGTTCGACCATGACCCTGATTGGGTTACCCAGGGCCCAGCCAACCCACACCCAGATCGGTAACGCGCGGGCGAAGTCGGCCAGCGCGGCGACAAACGATGCCAGGTGCGTCGGGTTCGCCGCCATGGATCCCGTTCATGGTGCTGCCGCCGCTGTTCGGCCTCGTGCTACACGGGTGCCCGCAATCACCGCGGTATGTAATATTTCCCCTTTTTTAGACATAAGTGCTATAACATGCGATTCGTGCTCAGGCAGTGAGCCAATGGCGGGCCTGCCGCGCCAGCCGAAACTGACGGGTGCGCGCTATGAGCGGCATGCTCTCGCGGCGATCACGCAGCAGAATAGCGACCCTGCCCGGGGTTCGTCCGCATGCGCGTTTATCTGGGCATCGTGGCTCGCCGGCCAAGCATCCCGGTCGCGCCGACGCTCCTGCGGGCAGCCCGCGAACTGATCGGGGAAGCCTTCCCCGTTCCCGCAGATGTCATTACCCGGGACGAGTGGACGTCCCCCAACGGCTCCATCGCCCTGCTGGGGTGGTCGAATGAGCCTGCGAGCGATCTGCTGCCCGGCATCCTCGCCGACAGTCCGCGAGGCAGGTCTCTTGGCTACTGCGGTTACCTGACCGGGCCAGACGACGCGATCCGCGTTCTCGGCTGGGAGACGCTAGCGGGCGCGGGTGAGCTCGGCGGCGTCTTCTCGCTGTTCCGGGCGGGCGAGGACCAGCTGGAGGCCGCCACGTCGCTCGCCAGAGTGTGCCCGGTCTACTACACGCAGAACCAGGATGTGGTGGTCGTCGGCAGCCGCGCGCTCCTGGCGCATCCTCATCGCGCAGGAGGCGGCCGGCGATCCCGGCTTGCGCATCGACGTGGCGGCGCTCGCCCCCCTGGCGCATCACGGCTTCTTCACAACCGACGCGACACCGTTCTCCGGGGCGAAGGCCCTGCCTGCGGCCTCCGTCCTTGTTGCCAGGACCGGGTCGGCGTTCTCGATCTCGCATACCGATCCGCCCGCTCCAGACCCGGCGAGCGCCTTCTCGTCCACCGTCTGCGTCACGGAGCTAGCCGAAGCGCTCATCACGGCGGCTGCGCCGCTCGGCCGCGCCGCGGCGCCGGTGCGGCTCGCGCTGTCCGGAGGGCGCGACTCGAGGCTGATGGCCTCGGTACTCCGGGCGGCCGGCATCCCCTTCCACGCCTACACCCATGGCTTCGCGGACGATCCGGACATGATCCTCGGCAAGCGCATAGCCGAAGCTCTCGGCATCGAGCACGAGGTCCGGCTGACCAAACCGCAGCAGACGGACACCGGAACGCTCGCCGTCCAGCACCCCCTGGATCGCGTGATCCATGTTGTCCAGATGTGCGAAGGCATGACGTCGGGCTACGAAAGCGTCAACCGGTACCAGCCGTTCGCGCTAGCGCCCGCGACCTCGGGATCGGGCGGCGAAACGCTGCGCGGCGGGTTTCTCTATGACCAGAAGGACGTGAGTCCCGAAGGTCTCGCCAACGCAGTCCGCTCGATCTTCCACTCGGCGGACCGGCTCCTGACCCAGGACGCGATTGAGGGCTTCCGGGCCGCGTCCGCTCCCTGGGAAGCCTGTGATGGATTCACCGCTCTCGACCAGATCTACCTCTACTACCGCACCGGGCGCTGGATAGTCGGATCACACACCGCCACGCTTATGAACTGCCTCTTCTATCATCCGTTCTTCGATAACCGGGTGGTACGTGCCGCGCTGCGCCTTCCCGCGCAATGGCGCCGGACCGAGGAGCCGTTTTACCTGACCATCGCGACGCTGGCGCCGGCGATCGCGGGCATCCCGACCGAGGGAAAGCGCTGGCGCTTCGAAGCGCACAGGCCCAGACGGCTCGGCCAATGGCCAGCATGGCATCGCCGCGCGCCGGTCATGCCCGTCGGCCGGACCGCCGGTTCGACGCGCAAGTTTACCGACCCGGCCCTTCTCGACGTATTGACCGAACAGATCCTGGACGGCCCGAGGGAACTGTTCGAGATCATCGACCGGACCAAGGCCGAGGAACTCCTCCGCGACCTCCGCTCCGGTGCGCAGAAGGGATGGATCAACCAGGTCTGGCACATGTCCACCATGAGCGTCCTGCTCGCCGGGACATGGCGTCGCGGCAAGGCTCCCACCGACTATCCGAAGATCATCCTTCCCATTCCGTGACCACCGCGACCGGTGCCTCTCGCGGGCGGGTGTTTCCGCGGCTTTTGGAGTGGCGCTCCCGGCGGCGGGCCAGCGCTTGCCTGGCCCGCGGTGGCGCGCAGCCTCGCCCTGTGGACCTGCCGGGGCAACTCGCAGGAAGCGCCTCAGCCCTGTAGGTTTACGTCGAACCTGGACAGTGAGAAGGTAACCGGCTTGCCGCCCGTGTCGCTGATCTCCCAGCCGATCGGGATCTGGGTCAGCGGCGAGGTCGCCGGGATGTAGCCGAGCGAGACCATGGTCTCCAGCATCGCCTTGAGGTTCAACGTGCCCGATGTCTCGTTGTGGTTCAGCAGGAACACGTAGAAGCCGGTGATCCCGCTGCCGCTGCGCCACAGCGCGAAGTCCTGGCCGTTGTAGGTGTACGTGCCTACCTCGGTCATGCCGTCGTACGCGAGGTTGCGCACTTTGGCGGGCGAGGTGTCCACCCACACCATGATCTCGGTCTTCCAGTCGTTCAGCCACATGTCGTAGGCGGCCTCGGCGTTGAGGTCGCTGATCTGTGGCATGGACTCGGTGAAGTCGCTGGTCAGCGAGGTGATGTTATTCAGGTCGTATTGCGCCGGGGGGGTTTTGTAGCCGGAGGCAGCCGTGTTGAGTTCGTAGTAGTTGTAGCTCGCGTCCGGGTAGGTGAGCACCTCGCCGGGTGCGTCGGACGGGTCCGCGTCGGTCGCGGTGACCGACCAGTCCTGGAAGGAGGACGCGGTCAGGTCCTGCGGGCCCTGGCCGCCGGTCCACGGGTCCTGGTTGACCCCGAGCAGGTTCGGGTCGACCGCTGGCCCGCGGCGGAGCCGGGAGCCTGGCCTAAGGATGGCCCCGCGTTCCAGGAGCCGCAGCCGGGCGTGCTGGTTGACCCGTGATTGGGGCAGTTCGCCGTGTACGCGGTCCCCTCGCCTGGCGCTGGCTGTGACGTGAGCGGCCGGGGTTGTCCCGCCGGGCGTGGGCGATGGCCCTGGCGCGGAGTTGGTCGGGGCCGGCGTCTGGGAGGGAGCGCTGGCGGACCCGTCGTCGTTGGCGTGGGGCTTCGTCGTCTTCGTGGCCGTCGGCCGGGGCTTCGCGGTGGCCGACGCTGAGCCGCTGGGCGCGGACAACCGTCGGCGAGCCGCCGCCGACCGACCCGACCGACCCGATCTGCCGCAGCCGGCGGAGTACCGCGACGAGGAAGAGAGCGGAATCTCCGGTTACGATGCGGGTGACCTGCGCCCGCCGCCGCGCCTCCCGCGAGAACGAGGGCACCCCGGAACCGTGAGGGCCGGTGGCCGCCACGGCGGCTTCTGGTGTCTGCCGAGATGTAGAGGAAACTAATCCGGACGCCGATCCCCATTCTTTGGCATTTAGTGACAGGAAAGAGACTAGTGGGACAGGGTCGCGGATTCCGGGAACTCGACTTCTCGGCCCGACGCCTCCGCACTGTTCACCCCAAGGCTCGGGCGTGTTCCGTGAATGTCCGTTTCTGTCCTAATCGAGGCCGTGCGGGGGGAGCGCTTCGGCGGGGGTGGTATGGTCGCGCCTGCCTTTCGGGATGTGCAGGTACCCCCGACGAGGAGTATGACGATCTCGGCCTCGGCTTCGGGTTTGTCGCGGCGGACGGGATGATCAGCGCTACGGCGGCGAGCGCCGCCGACTCCGCAGCACAAGGCGATGAGGCCGGCAAGCAGCCGGATCCGGCCGATCCGCTTCGGTTCGACGGCGGCCTCACGCAGCGCTTCGGTGGGGCGGATCTTCCCGGCACGCACGGCCGCCGCCAGCACCGACAGCCGGATTCTTGCCAGCCACGGCGCGAGATCGTCGAGGGATGCCTGCAGGCCAGGGACGGCCCTCTCTGCCAAGCTGTCGTGAGGCACCCGCCCCTCAGTAACCACTGACACCCCCCGAGGGCGGGGATGGAGACACTTTCCTAGATGACAATGACCGTGCTCGACCGCACGCTGGTTGCCGGCGATGCTGGACGGGTGACTGGCGAGCGGCAGGAGCGCCCCGATCCGGAGGTGCCCGAGAAGGCCCGCCGGCGGACGTTCACCGCGCAGTACAAGCAGGAGGTCCTGGCCGCCTACGAGGCGGCGGCGTCCGGCGAGAAGGGCGCGATCCTGCGGCGGGAGGGCCTGTACTCCAGCCTGATCACTGAGTGGCGGCGGGCCCGCGACGCCGGGGCGCTGGCCGGGCTGAAGCAGCCCCCGGGCCGACCGGCGGCTGATCCGCGGGACGCGCAGATCGCCCGGCTGCGGAAAGAGAAAGCCAAGCTGGAGCAGGAGCTGGCCAAGGCCCGCTTCGTGGCCGATGTGCAGTCAAAACTGCAGGCGCTCTTGGAGACGATCTCCGAGGGCGCGGACACCGAGCCCGGGTCGAAGTCCTGACCGACGAGGCGATCGCCCTGCTCGCGCCGATGATCGGCACCCGGGCGGCCTGCCGCGCGGCCGGGCGTGCCGCAGGCCACCTGGTACCGGCGGCACCGGGCCAGCCCGGCGCGCGCCGAAGGCGGCGCCGGTCCCGCATAAGGAGCGGGCCCAGCCGCGGGCGCTGGCCCCCGCCGAGCGGCAGGCGATCCTGGACGCGCTGCACAGCCCCCGGTTCGCCGACCTGGCCCCGGACGAGGTCTGGGCGATCCTGCTGGACGAGGGCACCTACCTCGGATCGGTGTCCACCTACTACCGGGTGCTGCGCGAGGCCGGCGAAAGCCGCGAGCGGCGCGCGCCAGGCCACCCACCCTGCGGCGGTCAAGCCCGAGCTCGTCGCCACCGGGCCGAACCAGGTCTATTCCTGGGACATCACCAAGCTGCACGGCCCCGCGAAATGGGCCTACTACCACCTCTACGTGATCCTGGACATCTACAGCCGCTACGCCGTCGGCTGGATGGTCGCGACCCGCGAGTCCGCTGTCCTAGCGGAGAAGCTCATCGCGGCGACCTGCGCCAAGCAGGGCATCACCCGCGGCCAGCTCAGCCTCCACGCCGACCGCGGCATCCTCGATGACCTCCAAGCCGGTCGCGCTGCTGCTGGCGGACCTGGGCGTCACCCAGTCCCACTCCCGCCCGCACGTCTCCAACGACAACCCGTACTCCGAAGCGCAGTTCAAGACCCTGAAATACCGGCCGGCGTTCCCGGCCCGGTTCCCCTCGATCGAGACCGCCCGGGCGCACTGCCAGGAATTCTTCCGCTGGTACAACGACGAGCACCGCCACGGCGGGCTCGGCCTGCACACCGCCGCCGACATCCACTACGGCCACGCCGAAGCCGTCCAGGCCCAGCGCGCCCGCGTCCTGGACGCCGCCTACCACGCCCACCCCGAGCGCTTCGTCAGCAAGCCACCCGCCCCGCCAGACCTGCCAGGCACATCCTGGATCAACCCGCCCCAGGAGAAGGAACCCGCCACTCAATAAAAGACACTCAGCGGTGCCCCAGACAGGTTGACAGATTCCGCAGCCGCCATACCATCTAGCGGCACCTGCATCGATGTCGGCAACCTCCGTGGTTCCACTCTGCGCCCGGCCTCCGCCAGAAAGATGGCCTGTAAGAAAGCGGGAACGCGTGACATTACAGGTTGACCGCGCTGACTTGGCGATCCCCGACGTGAGGAGCTGTGTCCTTGACCGACGCCGCTGAGATCGACCGATTGACCGGGCTGTACGACAACTATCACCGGCGTGTTTATGCTTACGCGGTCAGCCGCGCCGGCCGCCAGCTGGCCGACGAGGTGGTCAGCGAGGTATTCCTTGTCGCCTGGGGGAAGCTGGGCGAGGTGCCCGACGATCCGCTGCCCTGGCTGCTTGTGGTAGCGCGGAACGTCATTAGCAGCGAGTTCCGCGCATCGGCCCGCCACCAGTCTCTGGCGGTGGAACTCAGGTCGTGGACTTCGGGGACGGCAGCAGACATCGCCGACCAGGTGTCCGAACGCCACGCCGTGCTCCGCGCCCTAGCCGCCCTTTCGACGCGGACAGGGAAATCCTCACGCTCGTCGCCTGGCACGCGGACCAATCAGGTGCACGCGAGCAGGTTCGACATCGCGTTTATCTACCGGCAGCCCGCCTACCGGCAGAACGCTCAGGGTGCAAGGCGGTAATCCTGCCGAACCCGAACCCCGAGCCGAGCCAGAAGCCGAGTCCTCAGACCTCAAGAGGTCCGCCGCCCCGCGCCAGCAGCCGCCCGCGCGGCGGATCGGCGGGCGTCACCTCGACCCCGCCAAGCCACGTCCGCATCACCCGACCGGTGAGCGTCCGCCCCTCGTACGGCGTGACCGGGTGCTTGTGCTCCAACTCCGCTCCCCGCACCACGAACGACGCGTCCGGGTCGAACGCCACGAAGTCCGCGTCGCTCGCCACCGCGATCTGGCCCTTATTGGGGAGCCCGGCGAGCGACGCAGGGAAGGACGACATCCACCGCGCCACGTCGCCGAGCGTGAACCCGCGCCGCCGCGCCACCGACCAGACCACCGAGAGGCCGAGCTGGAGCGAGGAGATCCCGCCCCATGCGGTCCTGAAGTCCCCGTCCGGCAGACCCTTCAGCTCCGGCGTGCACGGCGAGTGGTCGGAGACGACCCCGTCGATCGCCCCGTCTCCGAGCGCGCGCCAGAGCGCCTCCCTGTTCACCGCGTACCGCACCGGCGGGCAGCACTTGAACTCGGTGTGCCCCGGCGGCACCTCCTCGGCGGCGAAGAACAGGTAGTGCGGGCAGGTCTCCGCGGTCAGCGCGACCCCCGCCGCCTTCGCCGCGCTGATCAGCGCCGCGCAGTCGCCGGCGGCCAGGTGCACGATGTGCGCCCGCGCTCCGGTCGCGGCGGCCGCGGACAGGACGGTCTCGATCGCCCGCCGTTCGGCGACCGTCGGCCGGGATGCCACGAACGCGTCGTACGACGGGCCGGTCGGCAACGTCACCTCGGTCGGGTCCTCCGCGTGCACGATCATCGGTGCCCCGGCCCCGGCGAGGAACTTCATCGCCGTGCGCAGCTCGTCCTTGCCGAGGGCCTGAAACTCCGGGATGCCCGTGTCGATCAGGAAGCTCTTGAATCCGACCACCCCCGCGTCGAGCAGTGCACCGAGCTCGGGTGCGTTCCCCGGCACCGCCCCGCCCCAGAAGGCGACGTCGACCGCGCACTGCCCGGCGGCCGCCGCGACCTTCGTCCGCAGCGCGTCGACCGTGGTGGTGACCGGCAGCGAGTTCAGCGGCATGTCCACGATCGTGGTGATCCCGCCCGCCAGCGCCGCCCGCGTCGCCGACGCGAACCCCTCCCACTCGGTCCGCCCCGGCTCGTCCACGTGCACATGCGAGTCGACCAGGCCGGGGAGGAGCGGAAGGTCCCCGAGGTCAACGGCGCGGTCGGCGTCAAGCCGCGCGTCGTAGTCGGTCAGCAGCTCAATTCGACGATCTCGAACGAAAGCGGCTGACTCCGCCACCCCCGATGGAAGCACCATCCGTCGTGACCTGATGACCAGCGTCTCGCTCAAGGCTCGGCCCTTTCGATACTGCCCCCGGGCGCACCCGCCCGAAGGACCCCGCGCTAACAGCAGCACGTACTCTAGCCCCACCGACCCGTCATACCCATCATTGGCGAATCCTTGACCGCGATGACTTCGATGTGGTGTTTGCGGCGTAGCGGATGAGGCGGGTAATGGCGTGCCGGACTTGGGCGCCGCCGCGGCGCGGCGCACGTTCCGCCTTCACCTGCATGGACAGCCCGTGTCATTGGCTATGGCGCCATAACCAGGACAGGACTATCGCACCTTAAACAGGACGCGTATTGCACCTTAAACTGCACAGGTATCGCACCTTAAGCGAAACGGGCATTGCGGAGGAACGCAGGGCACTTGGCGACGGCGTGACAACCAGCACCAAACCTGGCGAAGCGGCACATTGGTGAAAAACCGGGAATCTGGCCCTGCACCGCATGTCAACGTCATCTTTCGCCCATGACACCGGTGGTCAGAAGCAGGAGCACTGGGTCTGCGGTGATATGACACTGCCAAACAGGCAAATGCCTGACTTCTCCGAAATTACCTACGTCTCCTGGTTTCCCGGCGCTACAGTGATGCCGCCGGATAGGCGCAAGCCGTTGCCAGAAATGACGACGGCTCCCTACGCAACAGGGAGCCGCCACCGGTAACTCTTTTTCTGATCACCCGCAAGGAGCAATCATGACAGTTAGAGTAACTGAACCCCCTGGAGAAGGGAACCCTCCCAGCCAGCCCGGCCCGGAAATATCCGGCCGTGACCGGGACGGGGGCGGCCTGCTGTCCGCCCGTTCGGCCGTCATCCTGGGAGCAAGCTTCATCATTGCCGTCATCGCCGGCGTGCTGGCGTACCTCACGCTGGGGAGGTCCCCCGCGGACCTCGCCGGCGCGGCCCTGGCAGCCGGCACGGCGTTCGCCGGGGCCGTCCGCCTCCTGATGGCCATCATCGCCTGACAGCGCATCCCGGGCCTGCGCCCGCCCCTGCGCGCGCAGGCCCGGCTGCCTGCGAGCCGCCTGGCCGCAGCAGTGTCGGCCATGGTCCCCCGAGCAATGACGGAGCACAGACATGCCTCAGCACACCACCGGCGCCACCGACCGCTGGTCCCCTCCCGCGCCCCGTTCCGGGACGCAGCACGACGACCCAGGCGATGAGGTCCTGGCCGGCCTCCTCATCCGCATGTGGGCGCTCGCGTCAGGCCGGACCCTGCGGCGCGATGTGCCGCCGGAGCAGCTCAGCGCCGAGGAGCTCATCGATTTCTGGGCCGACGACATGACCTTGCAGTCTGGGCGCCACGCCAGGCCCGACCGCGCTGCTGACGCGCAAGCGACCGACGTGGCAGCTCGTTCGGCGCCGCGAAGCCGCAGAAAGGCCGCTCGTCGGCCGTCTTCCCGCCCAACCGCCCGCAACCATCAAGAGCACCCAGCCAACCCGGCCGCTGCCTGAAGCAGGAATCGGTCCGTGCCTCGTCCCGGCGTGTCCAGCCGGCCCCGCAACGTGAGTACAGCCTGTCGTACCGCCATGCAGGCAACTCAAATATATGTTTGCCTTTTACGTCGTTATGATGACGTAAAAGACAAACATTTCGAGTAAATGATCATGAACAGCCTCGGCCGGTTCGCCCTGGAGCAGGATTGAACTAGGCGTTCGGGGATTTCCCGTTGCCGAAAGTCGCGGGAGAAAGTCTGGCAGGCCAGGGCAAATGGCAGGGAGGACAGGGTTGCCGCGTGTCAGCCGGCCGGACTTGGCTGCGGCTGCCTGCCGCCCAGTGCTGCTAGCCGCCTGCCAGGCGGGGTCGACGGCGAACAGCCCTGACGGGCCCGGGGGGCGGGCGGCCAGCTCGCTGCGCGGACGGAGCGTCAGGCCCGCGGGGACCGGTTCCCACCACGGCTGGCGGCCGAGCAGTCGGCTGAACAGCTCGGGCGGCCGGCCCGCGGGCCCGAGGATCATCTCCGACGGTGCCGGGCGGCTTGGCTGCTGCCAGCGGAAATCGGCGGACAGCCGGAGTTGGCGACCCGTGTTGGGCAGCGCCGCGTGCGGCGTCAGGCAGTGGAAGATGATCACGTCCCCGGGGCGGTAGTCGGTGCTGCCCCAGCCGCGCTCGGCGCCGGTCAGCAGGCGCGGGTGCCGGGGGCGGTCCCGGTGGCCGCCGGGCCGCACGGCGAGCCCGCCGAGCGCGGCCGGGACCTCCGCCAGCGGGAGCCAGGCGGTCAGCATGTCCTGGACTCCCGATCCCGTGTAGTCGCAGTGGATGTACCGGCCGCGGGTCCGCTGCGCTCTCGACTCCGGAGCTACCGCGCGCAGCACCTTCACCGGATAGGAGAAAGCCTCCGGGCCGAGGACGCGGCGCACCGTCTGGCGCAGCGGCGCCAGGTACGGCAGCGCGTTGAACGCGGGGCTCGTCATGGCCCTGCGGTACGCCGGGTCGGCCAGCGCCTCCCGCGGTCCGGCCGCGGGGCCCAGGAGCGGTGACCCCGTCGCGGTCCAGCCGCCCGAATGCAGCGCCGCGGCCACCGCGTCGCCTGCGGCGCGGACCGGCTCGGCCGGCAGCAGGCCGCGCAGGAACAGGTACCCGTCGGCGGCGAGCCGCGCCCGCAGCGCCACCGGGTCGTCGGCCAGGGGGCGGGAATCGGCTAGCTCGTCCACCCCTGCACGCTAACCCAGCTGCCTGGGAATCCGGTGTGCCCCAGCTGGGAAGCCTCCGGCCATCACCCCACCGCGGGATCGGGAACGTCAGGCTAGCCGGAACAGGGGGCGCGCGGGGTACGTTTGCCTGGTGGTCGATACAACGTGGCTGGATGCCACCGCGCAAGCAGACCTTGTCCGACGCGGTGAGGTGAGTCCCCGGGAGCTGGCAGAGGCGGCCATCGCGCGGATTGAGGCGGTCAATCCAAAGCTGAACGCCGTGATCCGGACCAGGTTCGACGCGGCGCGGCTGGACGCTGAGGCTCACCTGCCCGACGGCCCCTTCCGCGGTGTCCCCATCCTGTTCAAGGACCTGGGGTGCACGGTGGCGGGCGAGCCGACGGCATTCGGCCTCGGGCCGCTGCGCGATCTTCCGTTCCCGGTCACGTCCTACCTGGCGGAACAGTTCCGGGCGGCCGGCTTCCTGCCGCTGGGGCGGACCAACGTGCCGGAGCTCGGCACCACGGTCACCACCGAGCCGCGAAGCTTCCCCCCGGCCCGCAACCCGTGGGATCCCGGTCACTCGACCGGCGGCTCGTCCGGCGGTTCGGCCGCCGCGGTGGCTGCGGGCATGGTGGCGGCGGCGCACGCCAACGACGGCGGCGGCTCCATCCGCATCCCGGCGAGTGAGTGCGGGCTGGTCGGGCTCAAGCCCACCCGCGGGCGGGTGAGCCAGGGGCCGGTCACCGGGGAGGCCTGGGCTGGCGGCACGATCGACGGATCGGTCACCCGGACCGTCCGCGACGCGGCCGGCGTGCTGGACGTGATCAGCAAGCCGATGCCGGGGGAGCCCTACTACGCGCCGCCGCTGCCGCGGCCGCTCGTGCAGGAGATCGGCGCCGACCCGGGCCGGCTGCGGATCGGAGTGCTCGACCACCCGGGCGCGGAAGGCTACCTCGACGACCCGCAGTGCCGTGCCGCGGTGGCCCGTGCGGCATCGCTGCTGGAGTCGCTCGGCCACAACGTCGACCAGTCCGCGCCCGCGGCCATGTTCGAGCCGGAAATCCTCGGGAATTACAGCGCCATCGTCGCCGCCGACACCGCCGCGACCTTCAAGGCTTTCGAGATGCTGCTCGGCCGCCCGATCGGCGACGACGAGATCGAACCGCGCAACGCCGGCCACCGCCGGGCCGGCCGGGAGCTCAGCGCGGTGGCCTACCTGGAGAGCCGGGCCTGGTTCGGGATGTGGGCGCGCCGGATGGCGGACTGGTGGAACGGCCATGACCTGCTCTTGACCCCTACGGTGGGGGCGCCACCGCCCGAACTCGGCTGGTTCACCGCGGCCGGCCCCGAGGAAGAGGCAGTCCGGATCGGGAGCTTCATCCCCTACACCGCGCAGTTCAACTTGACCGGCCAGCCGGCCGTCAGCCTCCCGCTGCACTGGACGCCCGGCGGTCTGCCGGTCGGCGTGCAACTCGTCGCCGCCTACGGGCGTGAGGACATCCTGATCCGCGTCGCCAGCCAGCTCGAGCAGGCCGCGCCCTGGAGTGACCGGCACCCGCCAGTGCACGCGTAACCGACTGCCAAGACGAGCGGATCCTCGAGTTCTCCAAGCGCGCAAATTGGCCTAATCGGCGGGGCCGGGGAGCTCCATCGTGTACATGATGAACCCGGGCAGGGTCGCGACCTTGTCGTAGAGCAGGCGGGCGGTCGCGTTGGTCTCCTTGGTATGCCAGTAGACCCGGCCGCAGTCGCGGGAGGCCGCCCACTCGCCCACCGCGTTGATCAGCGCCCGGCCCACGCCGTGGCCGCGCGCCGCCGGGGCGGTGAACAGGTCCTCCAGGTAGCAGGAGTCGGCGGCGGTGGTCTGCACGTGAATGAAGAAGTGGGTGATGCCGACGAGCTCGCCGTCCAGCCACGCGCCGAGGGCGTGCATCCGGTCATCCGCCTGGAATTCCGCCCACGCCCGGTCGTACATCGACTGCGGGTACTCGGTTTCGTAGAACGTGTTGTACGCGTGGAAGAGCTCCTCCCACACCGGCCGGTCCGCCGGGGACAGCTTGCCAATCGTGATCATTGAGACACTCCCTGGATGCGGGCGGCCGCGACGGCGTGCGACCGAAGCTTCTCCTCGACGACGCCGGGCGCCGTCAGCGCCCCGTCGCGGACGAGGACCTGACCAACGTGATCGCAATGGCGGTCACGGCGTCGGAAAAGAAGATCAGCCGCTCGACTGCGCGCTCTTCGTGCTCCTTGTGATCCTCGGCTCCTTGCGCTCCGGCCCATCATTCGTCACGCGTCGATCATCTCAGCTTTGCCCGTCGCCCGATCGCGGTTCGCGGGCGTGGTTGACGGGGTCAGTCGGCGACCGCCGCGCATTGCAAACCGGGACTACCCGTCCTCGCGTCGTCCCGTCGGCCCCGTCGTCAGCTGGACGCCGGGTTGGCGACCTCAGCCAGGAACAGCGGCTCCCCGGTCCCCTTGGCGCTGACGAGCAGCAGGTACGGCCGGTTGAACGTGATGGTGATGGTCCGAGGGGCGGCGATGGCCATCGCCGGCTCCATGCCGACCGCCGCGGCCGCGGCGCCGACCGTGCCCCGCTCACCGACTTGGAGCGTCGCGGCCTGCTGGACGAAGCCGATGCAGCACGCCTGGCGGGACAGCCCAGTGAAATCAGCGTTGTCGGTAAACGCCAGGCCCATGCCGAGCCGCTTAAGCACCGGCTGCATGTTGCCCGCGCCGCCGCTAGTGTCCAGGTTCACCTTGGGCAGCGATACGTCCGCCGCCGCGACAGGAGCATCTGCAGCAGCGCCAGCGCCGTCTAGCGCCCCGGTGATCGCAGCCATCTCCGCCCCGCTCGGCAGCGCGCAGGCCCCGGACCGAGCCGGCGGCAGCAGTGCGGTCATCGTGAGCTTGCCGCCCTGGTAGGGGAGCGCCACCGCCTGCCAGCCGCCTGCCGTGGCGTAGCGGAACGCGTCGCCGTTCATGAACGGCACTGTGACCCGCTTCCCGCTCGTCGGGGTGAAGAACGCCGGCTGCGTTTGGTTCGCGTCGAACGGCGTGGCCCATTTGGCGTCCAGGTAGAGCGCTGACGTCAGCACCCAGCCGACCTGGCTGAGCATGCTCGCGTCCACCAGCTGGGTGATGTGCCCGCGGGTGGCGGCGGAGATCGCCGCATTGATCTCGGCCGCCGCCTCCGCCGGATCGGTGCTGAACGGGGCCTTGGCGACCCCCGCGGCGTAGCCGGTAGCGACCTCGTTCAGGTAGGAACGGAGTGTCGTCAGCGTCGGGTCGGTCCAGACCTGGTCGCTCGCGGCGACGGTGACGCCCGGGCCGTCCAGGCTGCTCAGCGCCTTCAGCCGCGCCTGCAGCCCCGCTGCGAGTGCGGCCCGCGAGGACTCGGGCAGATGCAGCACCTTGGCCAGCTCGGCGGCGGTCGCTCCGCGCGCCCCGAGGTAGGCCATGCCGAGCGCGCTGGCCAGGGTGGATGGCGAGAACACCAGGTTCTGACCTGGACTCTGCGCGCACCAGTCCCGCATCACGTCGAGCCCGAATGCCGTGTCCGCCGCCCCGAACGGCTTCGGGTCCGCGGCGGGCTCGACCGTCGCCACGCCGCGCACCATGGCGACATCCGAGGCGTGCGTCGTAGCCGACGTCGACGTCGCACCGCATCCGGCTACAGCAGCCGTCACACAGGTGCCCGCAAGCACCGCAAGAGACATCCTGATCGCGTGTCGCATGCCCTTTGGACGCAGCCGCGGCCGCCACGGTTCCGCGCGATTCGCGCGGGAGGTGTAACGCGCCGTTAACGACTCGGCGCGTCAGTCGAAATCCCCGGTCATGATCGTCACTAGGGTGGACCCGCTGAGGAGACAGAGGGGATCGTCATCATGGGGCCCAGTGCGCACAACTGAGACGGCAGCTTACGACTACGTCATCGTCGGCGGCGGCTCGGCGGGCTGCGTGGTCGCGTCCCGCCTCGCCGCCGCCTCGCCCGACGCCACGGTGCTGCTGATCGAGGCGGGCCCGGACGGGCGCGGCGTCGCGCAAGTCGTCGACCCGCCGTCCTGGACCAAACTGCCGGGCACGGCCCTGGACTGGGGATACGCGTACGCGCCGACGGGCGCCGTGGTCGGCCGCGCCATCGGAATCCCGCGCGGGAAGGTATTCGGCGGCTGCAGCGCGACCAACGCTATGCAGTGGTCCCGAGGTCACCCGGCCGACTACGACGCCTGGGAGACGGCCGGCGCGGCCGGCTGGACCTACGCGGGCATGCTTCCCTACTTCAGGCGCAGCGAAGACTGGGAGGGCGGCGCGTCCCGCCAGCGCGGCGCGGGCGGCCCGATGCGGGTCACCCGTCCGCCGGAGCCGCACCCGATCGCCGCTGCCATGATCGAAGCCGCGGTCGAGCTCGGGATACCCAGGCTCGACGACGCGAACTCGGGGGAGACCTGCGGCGCCGCCCTCACCAACCTGAACATCGCCAAGGGCCGCCGGTTCAGCGTCGTTGACGGCTACCTGCCGGCCTGGGCGCCGCCGCCCGCGCCCGGCCAGGTACCGGTTGGGGCCTGGACGCGCGCCCCGGACCCGCCCGCCAACCTGACCGTGCTCACCGGATCGACCGCCTTCCGCCTCGGCTTCAGCGGCGTCGGCGGCCGCTGCAGCTCGGTGATCCACCGGGTCGGCGGCAGGCTGCGCCAGACCCGCGCGCGGACCGCGGTCGTGCTCGCACTCGGCGCCTTCGGCACGCCCGAACTGCTCGTCCGGTCGGGCATCGGCGATCCCGCCGACCTGCGTCGGCTGGGCGTGCCAGTAGCGGCGGCGCTGCCCGGCGTCGGCCGCAACCTGCAGGACCATCCGCTCGTCATGGGCCTCAACTTCCGCGCCCGCCGCCGCCTCGGCCTGACCCGTGACAACGGCGGCGGGGCGATCATGAACTGGCGAAGCTCGCGCGCGGACCGTCCCGACCTGCATGCGTTCGTGGTCCAGGGGCGGCACGCCTACCCGGACGCCGCCCGAAGGTACGGGCTGAACGGAGACGCCGACGTGTTCGCGATCTCCCCGGCCTTGATGCGCCCGCGCGGCGTGGGACGGCTGACGGTGCGCGACCTGTCCGCGACCGGCCCGGCGGCGGTCGAACTCGAATCGGGCTTCCTCACCGAGCAGGCCGACGTGGACGCCCTCGTCGAGGCGGTCGACACGGTCCTGGACCTCGCCGCGACGACGGCCTACCGCGAGTTGATCGCCGGGCTGGTGATGCCGCGCGGCCGGCCGTCCCGCACGCAGAAGGAGGAGTTCGTCAGGGAGAACTGCTCGACGTTCTTCCACCCGTGCGGCACGGCCCCGATGGGCGTCGGCCCGGACGCCGTGGTGGGCCCCGACCTTCGCGTGCACGGGCTCGACGGCCTCTACATCGCCGATGCCTCGGTGATCCCCGTCATCCCCAGCTGTAGCATCCAGGCGCCGGTGATCGCGATCGCCGAGCGCGCCGCAGACCTGATCGTCCGCACGTAGGGAACCAAGCGCGGGCAGGAGGTCACCCGGCTGATCAGGCTCTGCTGACCGGGAGCGTGGTTCCCCGTCTCATCATTCGCACCGCTAACGCGGCACGATCTCGAGCGGGCCGCCGCCGCTGCTGACGTTGAGTGAGCGGAGAGCTCCGGGTGCGTTGAGAACATCCAGGGTCTGCGAGCCGCCGTCGCTGTCAGCGGTCACCGAGTAAGGGCCGCCGGGCACGTTCAGGTTCGCGGAACCGCCGTCGGTGTTGACCGTCACGGTGGTCGGCGCGCCGTCGAACGTGAGCGTAGCCGGACCGCCGCCAGCGCCCGCGCGTAAGAGTAGAGGCCCGCGAGCGCGATGCCGGCCAGCCAGCAGCCGACCGCCACGATCGCGGCTGCGGCCAGCACCGGAGCGGCGAGGACGCGATAGCTGACCTGCCGCCACACGGCCTGCGAGCGGGCCGCCGAGGCGATGGCGCGCGGGGACAGCCAGCCGTACGCCCCGACGGGCTGCGACGGTATCGCCACCCCGGTGGTGACCCGCAGCCGGTGCTGGTGGATCCAGGTGAGCACCGGGAGCAGAAACAGCAGTGGCAGCAAAGCCAGGAGCACCGGCCAGTGATGGCGGGCCGGCGAGTCCGGCTTGATGTACGCGCGCACGATGATGAGGAAGAGGACTACCCACGCCACCTGCGCCGGGATGGCGGCCGCGACGAAGAGGGCCTGCCGCCAGGCGCCCGGCGACCATGGCACCGGGCGGCGTTGCCGCTCCGCTGCCGGAGGCAGGTGCTGTTTCTCGACGATGATCGCCATGTCATCCACGCTATTCGCCCCGGCTGCCGAAGCCTATCCAGCGTGGTTCACATTCGACGGTGCAGCCAGCTTCACCTCGCGTTCGGAGTCTACGGCTACTGCGCGCACCCAAGCGAGCCTGTCATCGTTTGAGAGCGCCGTGGTCGCGGGCGGTCTGCGCGGCGTTGCAAGCCGAGCCGAAGACCCGCCAGGACGCCACGATTATGCCCGACGTGGCCAGCGACTTCACAGCCGATGACCAAAGAGGACCCGATGACACGACAGCAGAACGAGCCCGGCGCGCCGGGCGCCCCCGCCAGATTCGGCACTGCCAGACTCGCCGAGGTGATCCGCCTTGACAACGTGACCAAGGCCTATCAGGGGAGTGCGACGAAGGCATTCCAGGAAGGGGGGTGGCCGGCGCTGGCGGAGGTTAGCATGAGCGTGGCGGCCGGGGAGGTGGCGGCCATCATGGGGCCGTCCGGGTCCGGGAAGTCCACCCTGCTCAATCTGATCGCGGGCCTTGACCGGCCGACCGCGGGAACCGTCACCGTGGCCGGGCAGCGCATCGACACCCTGGGGGAAAGCGCGCTCGCCCGGTTCCGCGCCCGCCACGTCGGGATCATCTTCCAGTTCTTCAACCTCCTCGACGACCTGACGGTCGAGGACAACGTGCTGCTGCCCGCTCAACTGGCCGGCGCGTCCAGGCGGCGCGCGAGGGCACGGGCGGCGGAGTTGCTCGACCGGATGGGCCTCGCGGACCAGCGCGCAACGCCTATCCGGCGCGGCTCTCCGGCGGTCAGCGGCAGCGCGTCGCGATCGCCCGGGCGCTGGTCAACTCCCCGGAGCTGCTGCTCGCCGACGAGCCGACCGGGGCGCTCGACACCGCAACCGGCCAGCAGATCGGCCGTCTGCTGAGCGAGCTGAACGCGGCTGGCCAGACGCTCGTCCTCGTTACCCACGACCCGGCGCTCGCGGCCCAGTACGCGGCCCGCACGATCAGGATCGTGGACGGTCAGGTCGTTGACGGCCCGGGTGCAGCAGTGGGCGCAAGCCGACCCTCACCGTGGTGGGCATCGCCAACTCCATCACCGGCACCGCCGACGGCTGGGTCGCCCCCGGCGAGATCGCGGCGCTGCGCACGCCAGGCACGCCGCCAACCGCGCAAGTGCTCTACCGGTTCGCCGCCGCGGGCAGCGACGCGCAGATCCGCGCCGACGTGCAGGTGATCACCCGGGCGCTGCCCGCCGGGGCGATCGTCGGAAGCGCTTCCTGGCTCACCGCGCAGTTCGCCGCCGCGGAGGGGAATGGCGCGATCATGGAGCCGTTCGTCATCGCGTTCGCGCTCATCGGCCTTGGCCAGCAGGCCTCCCGCCAGCACGCCGACGAGGCACCCGACAAGGGGCGGCCCGCCCACCCGGCTCAGGTAGACCGCCACCACCTGGGTCGGGGTGAGGCCGATGGACTTGAGCACGCCGATCCGCCCGGTGCTGCATCAGTCGGCGGGCCGCCTACGGCGTCGGCAGCCAGCAGGTGCCATCGTGGGCCCTGGTCATCGCGCCGGCCGGGATGCTTGCGCTGACGATGCTCGCCGCGCTCGGGCCGGCGGTGCGGGCCGGACGGCTCTCCGCCGTCGACGCGATCGCCGCCGGGCGCGCCCCCCGCTCCGGCCGGGGCTACGCCGCGCACCGGCTCGCGGCCAGACTCCGTCTGCCCCGCCCGAACGCCGTCACGGCAGCCGCAGCTGTATGGCGCCACCCAGACCCTGCCCGGGCTGGCCACCAGCACGAACTTCTGGCAGGTCGACGTGGGGCTGCGCCCCGGCACCAGCCCCACCAGCTACATTCAGGCGGTGAACGGCAGACTCGCGGCGATCAGCCCGTTCGCCGCGATGCAGCCAAGCACCGGGCAGTTCTACGCGATCGCCAGCGCCCTGATAGGCCTGCTCGCGCTGATGGTCGCGATCGCGGCCGGCCTCGGCGTGCTCAACACGGTCCTGATGACCACCAGGGACCGGGTGCACGACCTCGGCGCCTTCAAGGCGCTCGGCATGCGTCCCGGCCAGATCGTCACCATGGTCATCTGCTGGATCGCCGTCCCCGCGATCATCGCCGCCGCGATTCGCGGCACCCGCCGCCGTCGCGCTCAACACCGCGACCCTGCACGCCATGGGCGCCGCTTCCCACACCGGCATCCCGGCCAGCTTCACCCAGGTGTTCGGCCCGGCCGGACTGGCGCTGCTCTCCCTGGCCGCGCTGGCTATCGCGGTTACCGGGGCGCTGCTCCCGGCCACCTGGGCCGCCCGCGCGCGCCCCGCCACGGCGCTGCGCGCCGAATGACGGCGCACGACACAGGTGCGAGGGCGGCTGAACCCGGCGGGTTCACCCGGCTGGAAGGCCGTACGGTGGAACCCGTGACAGGCGAACAGGAAACGGCCGGGCGGGGGACGGGCGGCGCGCCGCTGCGCGTGGTGCTCGGCGAGGACTCGGTCCTGCTCCTGGCCGGCCTGGTCAAGCTGCTCGAAAGCGCCGGGTTTGATGTCGTCGCCACCGCCGGCGACGGCAGCGCGCTGGTGGAGGCCGTCGAGCGGGAACAGCCCGACCTGGTGATCGCCGACGTACGGATGCCCCCGACCCATACCGACGAGGGCATCCGGGCCGCGCTCGCCATCCGAGGCCGGTGGCCGGGCATAGCGATCCTCGTCCTCTCGCAGTACGTGGAGGAGCGGTACGCCCGGACCTGCTCTCCGCGAACACCAGCAGCGTCGGCTACCTGCTCAAGGACCGGGTAGCCGACGTGGCCGAGTTCCTCGAGGCGCTGCGCCGGGTGGCGGCAGGCGGGACCGCGCTCGACCCGGAGGTCGTCGCACAGCTCCTGCTCCGCCGGGGCGCCGACCCGCTGGAAGCGCTCACCCAGCGCGAACGCGACGTGCTCACCCTGATGGCGGAGGGCCAGTCCAACGCCGAGATCGGCGCCGCCCTGGTGATCACCGACAGCGCCGTCTCCAAGCACATGAGGGGGCTAGGGCTTACCTGGCCCACCCGCTCCTCGGGCCCCGGCTGGCCGAGTGCGCGCGGATACTGAACGCCGCCGCTGTCGGCCTGAGCGCGACGGAGATCTTCGGGTCCGTCGACGCTATGAAGCTCCGCTCGTCGATGACGCTCTTTGCCGCCGCGGCGCCCGAGCGAAGAACAGGCGTTCAGCGACGTACTCGCCAGGTACTTCGACGGCCAGCCCGACCAGGCCACCCTCGAACGTCTGTGATCGTTGACCGGGCAGATTCTCCGTCAAGCTGGAGGGCGACAAGCACCGGTCCGCGTCAGGCTTCAGTTGCCGGGCGGTTAGCCGCCTCGGTAGGTGGAGTAGGCGTACGGGGAGAGCAGCAGCGGGACGTGGTAGTGGCCCGGGGTGGCGTCGAGAGTAAAGGTGCTGAATGTGATGACGACCTCGGGGTAGAACGTCGCGACCCCGCGGTTGGCGAAGTACAGCCCGGTGCCGAAGGTCAGCCGGCCCACGGTCCCGGTCGTCTCAGCGGCGAACCGGAGCCGGCCGTCAGCGTCGGTGACGCCCTCCTCGACAGACAGCCACGATCCGTCGGTATCGCGCCTGGCGAGCGCGACGGACACCCCCGGGGCCGGAGTGCCGCCCACTGCGTCCAGGACGTGCGTAGATACGGTCATCAGACGAGTTCCTTCGCCACCCGGAGGCGGGTGATCTTGCGGAGTTCGGTGGTAGCCACGGTCCGTTCCATCTCTTCATTGTTTTTCAGCCTTTCCTCCAGCGCCGCGAGCATCTGATCGCCGGACAGCCCAGCGGCGCAGATGAGGAAGACGTGACCGAAGCGATCCTCGTAGGCAACGTTGCCGGCGGCGAGCGCGCCCGGTCGGCGTCGGTCACGCCGGACTGCTCTCGCGCGGACTGGCCGCTGGCCCGGGCGCCGATCCGCGGGTGGCGGTCCATCGCCTCAAGGACATCGGTCCAGGTCAGCGACGCAAACGCCGCGTCGACGGCGGCGAGCGCGGCGGCGGTCGACCGATACGGGCGGCCGGCCGCATCGCGGCAGCGAACCGGCGGGACGCGCAGCAGGCCAGCAGCGCCGAGATCGCCTCGTCGGCGGGCGCGGCGTTGAACTCCTCGAGCGGCAACTCTGAAACTCCACCTCCCAGGTCACCCCGGTCACGGCGAGCGGGATGGGCAACAGCCAAGCACGCGCGCCCGGCCGGCGGAAGCACCGGCGGCGAGGTTGCCCGGCCGGATTGCCCGGCGTTCCGCCGAAAATATAACGTTTTGATTAAGTGTCGCTTGAGGCCCATCCGATCGCGGCGCGGCTCCGAAGAAGAGCCGTAGTGGCCGTCCGACCTGTGAGCCTGAATGCAGGAGGGGTGGGCTCAATAGTGCGGCAGGGTCATTGCGAGGATGGGCGTGGTCGTCGGGCTGCTGGTTCCGCCAGCGGGCTCGACGGTCACGCCCACCTCGTCGTCGGTCTGGAGACCGGAGGCGAGCACCGGGCTGGTCTTCCCATCGCTCGCCTCAGACAGCAGGCCGGCCGAGCGGGCGTGCACCGGGCCGATCAGCCACAGTTGGTAGACCTCGGACGAGGGTAGGGCGGGCAGCCCGGAGCTGGTGAAGACGATCTTCTGCTCCGAGTAGGACAGCACCACGGTGGCCGTGCCGCCGACCTTGGCGGTCGCCGACGTTAGCCGGGCGTCCGGCGCCGCGAGCACGGCCGCGATTGCCTGGTTCTCCGCCTGCACTGTGTTGAGCCTGTCCTGGGTCGAGACCGCAACGACGCCGAGCGTCACGGCCGCCGCGACCCCGACCGCGGCTCCCGCTACAGCCAGCCGCGGAACCCAGGATGATCGCGGCAGCGAGGGCCGACGGCGCGGCTCGGCGACTTCGGGCGGCAACTGCCTGGTGACCGCGGTGGCGGCGAGTACCCGGTCCCGCAGCCCGGGCGGCGGCTCGGCCGCCACGGCCATGGCCATGGCCGTCGCTACCTCGGAGTACTGGCGGACTTCGTCCGCGCAGGCCGGGCAGCCGCGCAGATGACGTTCGAAGCGCTCCCGTTCCGAATCGTCCAGGGCGTCAAGCGCATAGGCGTCGGCCAGGTCATGCAGGCG
Organism: uncultured Actinomycetota bacterium; assembly: GCA_963844925.1. GTDB lineage: Bacteria > Actinomycetota > Actinomycetes > Streptosporangiales > Streptosporangiaceae > Trebonia. The sequence goes on from CAWJQG010000010.1 coordinate 51,596, forward strand.
ATTGACGGGGCGCAGCCGGCGAGGCAAGAGTCTCACCAGCTCACCCCTCCCAGACAGCCCCGCAGTGCCAGCAGGCCGCCGCGGATGCGCGACTTCACCGTGGCGAGTCCGACCTTGAGCGCCTTAGCTACCTGCGGGTAGGTGTAGCCACTGTAATAGGCGAGCGTGATCGATTCGCGCTGCAACTCGGTCAGCCCGGCCAGGCAGCGGCGCACCTGCTCGGCGTGCAGACTGGATTCGACGCTCTCCGCCACCCCGTCCGCCAGGTCCGGTCCCAGCGGGACACTCCGCTCCCGTTCGGCCGCGGCCGTCTCCGATCGCACCCGGTCGACGGCCCGGCGGTGCGCGATCGTGAGCACCCACGCGGTGCCGCTGCCTCGGCCCGAATCGAACCGCGCGGCCGTCCGCCAGACCTCGAGCAGAACCTCCTGGGCGACCTCCTCGGACTGGGCGGGGTCGCGCAGCACCTTGCGGATCAGACCGTAGACCGGCCCGGCCATCCGGGCGTACACCGCCTCGAACGCGCTCCGGTCATCGCGGGCCACGCGAGCGAGCAGGTTGTCCAGATCCGCGTCATCGAACCCCACCGGGCCAGGCTCGGCCCGCGGCCCGGACGATGGCTCCCCAGGTCCCGCCCCGCGTCCCGCTCGATGCCGCCCGGCCGGATTGGTCACCGGACAAGTCTGCTCCCAGCACGCCCGAGCAAACGACAAAATCGAAAAATCGCAATATGGAACGGGGGCGTGCTTCGCCGCACCGCGCACCGCAGCCCCGATGTCCCGCGGAGGACCGCCCAACCCCAGATAACAGCAAGATAGCTCGATCGCTGACTAAGATCTTGGAAACTTCTTCTTCCTGCGCGCACCCGCGGTGCTGGCACCCGCGGCCTGGCTGGCAGCACCGGGTCGGCAGCACCGCGGCCTCGGCCGCCGGATCGCCGAGCGTCAGCGGTCGGCCGCGCCGGGCTCAGGCGTCGTCCCAGTGCGGCGGGCGGTCACGGAGCAACCGGTCGTTGTCATCCCGCTCGGCGTAGTCGCCCCAGCCGACGTCGGTGTCCTCCCTGCTCTGCGCGGGCAGGATCGGCGCGACGGCGTGGGCTGTGCCGGGGCGGGCCGGGCCGGCGTGGCGTCTTGGTCGGCGCGCGCGGCCCCGGCCGGCTGCTGCTGCTCCGGCTGCTCCCGTGGCGCTGTCTCCTCCGGTGCGGCGTCCGATGGCCCCCGACGCGGCGTCCGATGCCATGTTCATCCCGACCTCCTCAGGGCGACGGCCACGGCGACGGCCCCGACCCGAGCCCGGTCCAGCCGGCAAGACCGCGAGCCGCCGCCGCCCTGGGTACCACGTGAAAGCGCGCGAGCCGGCCGGACGAGGTGAAACAACGGTCCGTTCACTATAAGGAACTTGACTTCCCCGGCCGCCGGCCGCGCGCCGAGCCGATGGCCGGTTCCAAGGCAAGGCCGGCTTCGCGCTCGACTGCGCGACCCGCATCCGCACCGACCTCGGTGGTGCCGGGGAACTACGCTACGTCCGTGAACCCTGAGGCCGGCCTGCCCGTGCGCACGCCATCGCAGGAGCAGTGGCTTCGCGTCAGCGGCCACCTGCGCCAGAACCGGTACTCGCTCGGGGTGCGCGCCGCCGGCCAGTACCCCGAGGCCGCCCGGGTGGCAGGCACGCCCCTGCTCGCCGCGCCTGGGTGGCAGCCGTCCGCGCCGATCCCGCTGTCGCGGATCAGGCTCGAGTTCCGGCCGGAGGCCCCGCGGCCGGCCGTGCCGGACGTAGCGTCGCTGGCCCCGTCGGCCCTGCCGTCCCGCGCCGACGGGAGCCGGTACCGGCGCTACAGCGACGCGATCGGGGAGCTGGCCACCCCGGCCATCTTCGAGAACCGCCCCATCTACCGGCTGCTGGCGGCCGACCTGGCCACCGGCGATCCCCGGCTGGTGTTCGGGCGCGGCCGGTTCTTCGACGGGATCAACGCCGGCGGCGTGGCGGGCTTCGAGTACGCGGCGGCCGACCTCGGCCTGATCGACCGGTGCGCCTACCGGGACGCCTTCGGCAACCCGACCAACCTGAACGTCCGTTCCGCCGCCCTGGCTACCTCAGCGCTGACGCTCAGGTACGACCGGGCGGCGGGCACCGCGACGTTCCCCATGCACTACCGCGACCCGGCCCTGGTCGGGCACGCCGGCGGGGTCTGCCAGGTGATTCCGGTCGGCATCTTCCAGCCGTCCGGTGAGGCCGAATGGAACGAGGCCAACGACTTCGACCTCTGGCGCGGCCTCCTCCGCGAGTACGCGGAGGAGCTGCTCGGCGCGTCCGAGGAGTACGGGAGCGAGGACGCGCCGGTCGACTACGTTGGCTGGCCGCTGGCGCGCGCGATGACGGACGCCCTCGGATCGGGCGAGATCCGGGCGTACTGCCTCGGACTCGGCACCGACCCGCTGACGTTCGCGATGGACCTGCTCGCCGTCGTGGTGATCGACGCGCCGCTCTACGACGAGCTGTTCGGCGCGCTGGTCACCGACAATGCCGAGGGCCTGGTGCTCACCCCCCGGCCCTTTTGACGAGCCGTCGGTCAAGGAGCTGCTCACCCAGGCGCCCCTGCAGGCCGCCGCGTCGGCGCTGCTCACCCTGGCGCACGCGCACCGGGATGTGCTGCTCAACCGCTGAGACGCCCTCGCCAACCCTGAGAAGCGCCGTCGCGGCGGCTCGCTGCGGTCCCCGCGCGGGCGCGCTACGGGATCGTGGACCGTTGTGTACACGGGGATGTACACAACGGTCCACGATCTCCGGTTAGCTCGCATGGGAGTGGATAACAGCAAGAAGCGCGGAGCGCAACCGGTTGGGTGGGGTGGGTGGGCGGAGCGCCGGAGCGGCGTCGGCAACGCGACCGCTGAAAGATCCGGGTTTACTACGCAGCTTAATAGGGTTGGCCGGTGATAGATAGGCGGTCAAACTTTCAGCGCTAACTAGTTTTCCTGGATAACAGGCTTGCTGCGGGGCTGCGAGAAGCAGCGCCGTCGGGATGCGGACGCTACCAGCCGCGCTCGCGCCATTCTTCCAGGTGCGGTCGCTCGGCGCCGAGCGTAGTATCGGCTCCGTGCCCGGGGTACACCCAGGTGGTATCCGGCAGCCGTCCGAAGATCTTGTTCTCCAGGCCGGTCATGAGGCTGTTGAAGTCCTCCGGGCGTGTTGTCCTCCCAGGACCGCCGGGGAACAGGCAGTCCCCGGTGAACAGGTGCGGCGCGGGGCCGTCGGGGTCGATGACGAGCGCGATAGAGCCCGGGGTGTGCCCGACCAGGTGAATCACCGACAGCACGGTGTCGCCGAACGCGACCGTGCCGCCGTCGGTGACCAGCTCGTCGGTCGCGACCGGGATGCCGGGGGCGTCCGCCGGGTGGGCCACGGTGAGCGCGTTGGTCGCCGCCTTCACCTCGGCCAGGCCCTGCCAGTGGTCGGGGTGCTGGTGCGTGGTCACGATCTTCGCCACCGGCGTGTCGCCGATCAGCGCGACCAGCCGGGCCGGCTCGGCTGCGGCGTCGATGAGCAGCCCCTGGCCGCTGCCGTCGGTCAGCAGGTAGGCGTTGTTGTTCATCGCGCCGACGGCGAGCTTGGCCACCGTCAGGCCGCCGCCGATCTCTCGCGTGTCCGACGGCCCGCCGACGCTCACGTTTCCGGTGTAGGTCACGACACGAATCTAGCGCCGAGGCCGTGCGCGTCAGGTCAGCAGGGTCGCGCGCCCCGCGTCGGGGGGCCGCGACCGCCGCCGGCGGGCCGGCGGCCGCAGGCCCGCTCGACGCTCCGCGCGTTCGAAGATACTTTCCCGTCCGGCTCGCCGCCGGTGGGGCGGTGCCGTAGGCTGGGAGCGGTCGGCCCAACGGGGGGGCGGCGGGCATAACGGCGGCGCTCTCTGTGCTGATAACAAAGGCGTCGGCAGCGCGGGCTCTGAAGAAATTCTCAGAGTTTTAACGGGCCGCCGGGTTCGCACCACCCGGAATGTCAGACCCCCTCGCTAGCATGCCGGGTGCGTGGTGCCTGCCCACGGTCCGGCCTGACCGCCCGTCCGAGACGGCACCCCAAGAAGACGAGACCAGAAGAAGACAGACGACCGGAATAAGAACGACCGGAATAAGAACGACCGGAATAAGAACGAGAGAAGAGCACGCAGTGGCTGACCGGCTTGTCGTTCGCGGGGCACGCGAGCACAACCTCAAGGACGTCTCGATCGACCTGCCGCGCGACGCCATGATCGTGTTCACCGGGCTGTCCGGCTCGGGCAAGTCCAGCCTGGCGTTCGACACCATCTTCGCCGAGGGCCAGCGGCGGTACGTCGAGTCGCTGTCGGCGTACGCCAGGCAGTTCCTCGGCCAGATGGACAAGCCGGACGTGGACTTCATCGACGGCCTGTCCCCGGCCGTGTCCATCGATCAGAAGTCCGCCAGCCGCAACCCGAGGTCCACCGTCGGCACGGTCACCGAGGTCTACGACTACCTGCGGCTGCTCTTCGCCCGCGTCGGCAAGCCGCATTGCCCGATCTGCGGTCGGCCGATCGCCCGGCAGACCCCCCAGCAGATCGTGGACCGCGTGCTCGAGCTCGAGGAGGGCACCCGGTTCCAGGTGCTGGCACCCGTTGTTCGCGGCCGCAAGGGCGAGTACACCGAGCTGCTCAAGGAACTCCAGGCCAAGGGGTACTCCCGGGCGCGGGTAGACGGCACGGTCATCCGCCTGGACGAGGTCGCGGGCGACGCCGGGAGCCTGCCGACGCTGAAGAAGCAGGAGAAGCACGAGATCGAGGTGATCATCGACCGGCTCGCGGTGAAGGACACGGCCCGGCGGCGGCTCACCGACTCGGTCGAGACCGCGCTCGGCCTCGCGGGCGGCGTCGTCATCCTCGACTTCGTCGACCTGCCGGAGACCGACCCGCACCGGGAGCGGATGTACTCCGAGCACCTCGCCTGCCTCTACGACGACCTCTCCTTCGACGAGCTCGAGCCGAGAAGCTTCTCGTTTAACTCCCCGTGGGGCGCCTGCCCGGACTGCACCGGCCTCGGCACGAAGATGGAGGTCGACCCGGAGCTGATCGTCTCCGACCCGGAGAAGTCGCTCAACGAGGGCGCGATCGCCCCGTGGGCGGGCGGGCACGTCAGCGACTACTTCGACCGGCTGATCGAGGCGCTCGCCGACACCCTCGGGTTCCGGCTCGACACCCCCTGGGGGCGGCTCCCGGCCAAGGCCAGGAAGGCGCTGCTCTACGGGCACGACACCCAGGTCCACGTCCGGTACAAGAACCGGTACGGCCGCGAGCGCTCCTACTACACCGACTTCGAGGGCGCGATCACCTACGTCGAGCGGCGGCACGCCGAGGCGGAGTCCGATTCGAGCCGGGAGAAGTTCGCCGGGATTCATGCGGGAGGTGCCCTGCCCGTCCTGCAAGGGCACCAGGCTCAAGCCGATCTCCCTGGCCGTCACCATCGACGACAAGTCGATCGCGGCTTACAGCGCGCAGCCGATCGGCGAGCTGGCCAAGACCCTGCTCAACCTGGAGCTCTCCGACCGGGACATGCAGATCGCCCGGCTCATACTCAAGGAGGTCAACGCGCGGCTCGGCTTCCTGCTCGACGTCGGCCTTGACTACCTCAGCCTTGACCGGGCGAGCGCCACCCTCGCAGGGGGAGAGGCACAGCGGATCAGGCTCGCCACCCAGATCGGCTCCGGCCTCGTCGGCGTGCTCTACGTGCTCGACGAGCCGTCCATCGGCCTGCACCAGCGTGACAACCAGAAGCTCCTCGACACATTGCTCAGGCTGCGCGACCTCGGCAACACGCTGATCGTGGTCGAGCACGACGAGGACACCATCCGCGCCGCCGACTGGGTGCTGGACATCGGGCCCGGGGCCGGCGAGCACGGCGGCCACGTCGTCGTCTCCGGCCCTGTCGAGGACCTAGTCAGCAGCGAGACGTCGCTGACCGGCATGTACCTGTCCGGTCGGCGGCAGATCGCCGTCCCCAAGATCCGCCGCAAGCCGACGAAGGGCCGCGACCTGGTCGTCAAGGGCGCGGCGGAGAACAACCTCAAGAACGTCGATGTCGCCTTCCCGCTCGGCACCTTCATCGCGGTCACCGGCGTGTCAGGGTCGGGCAAGTCCACCCTGGTCAACGACATCCTCTACCGGGCGCTTGCCAAGGAGCTGCACGGCGCGCGCACCGTGCCGGGCAAGCACACCCGCGTTACCGGGATGGAGAACCTGGACAAGGTGGTGCATGTCGACCAGGGCCCGATCGGCCGGACCCCGCGCTCCAACCCGGCCACCTACACCGGCGTCTTCGACCACATCAGAAAGCTGTTCGCCGCCACCACCGAGGCGAAGGTCCGCGGTTACCAGCCGGGCCGGTTCTCGTTCAACGTCAAGGGCGGCCGGTGCGAGGCCTGCTCGGGCGACGGCACCATCAAGATCGAGATGCAGTTCCTGCCGGACGTGTACGTGCCGTGCGAGGTCTGCCACGGCGCCCGGTACAACACCGACACGCTGCAGGTCCACTACAAGGGCAAGTCGATCGCCGAGGTGCTCGACATGCCGATCGAGGAGGCGTCGGGGTTCTTCGAGGCGGTCCCGGCGATCCACCGGCACCTCAAGACCCTGGTCGACGTGGGCCTCGGCTACGTCCGGCTCGGCCAGCCCGCCACCACGCTCTCCGGCGGTGAGGCACAGCGCGTCAAGCTCTCCACCGAGCTGCAGCGCCGCTCCACCGGCCGGACCATCTACGTGCTCGACGAGCCCACCACCGGCCTGCACTTCGAGGACATCAGAAAGCTCCTCGGCGTGCTCGACAAGCTGGTCCAGACCGGCAACACGGTCCTGGTCATCGAGCACAACCTGGACGTCATCAAGACCGCCGACTGGATCATCGACATGGGTCCAGAGGGCGGCAACGGCGGCGGCACCATCGTGGCGACAGGCACCCCGGAGCAGGTGGCCGACAACGAGCAGAGCTACACCGGGCAGTTCCTGAAGACCATCCTCTCCTCCCGACCTGGGTAGCCGGAACGCGCGAAGCCGCCACAAGGTACGGTGCCAGCGTGGAGATCATGACCGGTGCCGGGGCCGCGCACCTCGACATTGAAGATCCGCCAGCTGGCAGGCCGACCTTCCTTGCCGTGCTGACCCACGGGGCGGGCGGCACGCCCGACACGCCGGACGTGCTCGCCGTGCGCGACGTGGCGCGGGCTGCGGGCGCGGTGACCGCGCTGGTCACGCAGCCGTACCGGGTGAAGGGCGCCCGCGCTCCCGGGTCGGCGGCGCGGCAGGACGCGGCGTGGACCGAGATCATCGGCGCCCTGCGGGCCGGGACGCCGGGCGTGCCCCTTGTCCAGGGCGGCCGGTCAAACGGCGCGCGGGTCGCCTGCCGGACAGCGACAGCGGTGAACGCCATCGGCGTGATCGCCCTGGCGTTCCCGCTCCATCCGCCAGGCCAGCCGGAGAAGTCCCGTGACGCCGAACTCCGTCAGGCGGGAACCAGCGTGCTTGTCGTCAGCGGGGACCATGATCCCTTCGGTGTCCCCGAACCGGACCCGGCCACGCGGGTCGTCGTCATCCCCGGGGAGACCCACGCCCTCGCGAAACACCCCGAGGCGATAGGCGTGGCCGTCGCGCACTGGCTGGACGGTCTTCCCGGTCTGTGGTTAGCGGCCGGACTCAGGCAGCTGGCGCGTGATAGTCGGTGGGGCGGTGCGGCGCGATCGTCGCGCCGTTGGGCAGCAGCTCCCCGGTGTCATCGAAGATCACGACCCCGTTGCAGAGCAGTGACCAGCCCTGCTCCGGGTGGCTGGCGATCGTGCGAGCAGCCTCACGGTCGGGTGCCGTTGACTCCGGGCACCTCGGTATGTGCGGGCACATATTCAGTGCCTCCTGGCCTTCCTCAGCAGTCCACGGCCTGGAACCACTTGGTTCTTGGGTGCACTCAGCTCCTGAGTTACGGCTCCTGAGTTACGTTGCAACCGAACTCCGCACTGAGTCGCGCCCGCTTCCCCCTACCAAGTGGCCTAGACCACTTACACACAACTTTGCCCCGCTGCGCCAGCAATCGCAAGCGACTTGCCGCCGCGTTAAGCAGAGTTTTCCCAAATGTTGGTACGTCCATGCGGGGCGATGGTTCAGACCACCCGCAGGTTTCTCAATCGAGCCTACCTTCAAGAAAAATGCCCGAAGAACAGATGGAACGTACCCGAGCATCTCGATCCGGCAACGGTCTGTTTCTCAATTCGGTAACGGTCGCAGTGCGGGGACTACCTAGACGGTCGGCACGCGGGGGACCTCGGGGATCCGGTTGAGCCGGTGGTTCTCGCGCAGGGTCAGCAGTCGCTCGGCCTCGCCGGTGAGCGCGTGGACATCGGGCCTGGCCTTGGCCTTGCGGAAGTAGATCCGGTCCTCGTAGCCGCGCGGGCCGATCTCGGCGCGCTGCGCGGCGAAGGCGGCACGCATCGCGTCGGTCAGCGCCGCGTCGAGCTCCATCGCCAGCTGGTGCAGTTCGGTGACCGGCGCGTTCCCGGCCTCCGCCGCGCGCAGCGCTCCATCCGCCGCCCGCGCCGCGTCGAGCAGCTTGCCACGCTCGTCGGCCGCGGCCACGTCCGCCGCGTGCAGGTCAAGCGCTTCCTGGCTAGGCTTATACGTCCTCAAGTTCCGTCCTCCGCGTCGATCCGTACCGTAGATTACGCCATCCCAGAGCGTCTCTGATTCCTGGGGTTGTTTGATTCCCGGCGCGGGCCCGGCCGATGTGGCCCGCCTAGGGTTCTAGATGCTCGCTGCCGCGGTTGAGCCGACTCGTCCCGTATCGTGTCCCCGTGAGGATTCCCCAGGTGGCGCACGCTCGCCGTCGAGGGCGCGATGGGGGTGGTGCTGCTTGGCCGCCTGCACGGCGCTGGTGGTCCGCACGGTTTCCAGGTCATCGGCGCCCACGCCGCCGCACGTCGCGAGCCTGGCCGCCGACGGGCACTCGGGCGCCACCCTGCGGGTGATCACCGGCACCCCCGCCCTCACGATCGGCGTGGCGGACCTCGGCGTGACCGGGACGCTGCTCCGGGTCAGCACGCCGCCGGCCAGCCCGGCCCGCGACTGCGAACGGCCGGCCGGGCGGGGAACCCGGTGGTCTCCCTTTCGGCGGCGCACGCCTCCGCGATCACGGTCACCCTGAACGCGGCCGTCAGCTGGCAGCTCGACCTGGCGGCCGGCACCACCAGGACCGTGGCCGACCTGGTCGGCGGCCGGGTGGCGGGCATCGCGGTCACGAAGGGCTCGGATGTCATCGACCTGACGCTGCCGCGGCCGGACGGCAGCGTCACGGTCCGGCTGGCGGCCGGGGCGAGCCGGCTCCAGCTCAGCCTGCCCGGCGGCGTCCCCGCCCGGGTGAACGCCGCCGCGGGCGCGGGCGAGGTATCGCTCGACGGCCAGGACCACGTCGGCGTCGCCGCCGGGTCGGTGTTCACGACCGCGGCCTGGGCAGCGGGCGTCGCCGGGTACGACGTCGAAGCGACCGCGGGCGCGGCCCGCATCATCGTGACGACCCAGGCCAGCTAGCACTCCCCCCCACCCGCCAAGCACCCGCTCTTGGCGAGGCTGGCGGCCAAGCGGGCGTCCGGGGACTGCGGCCAGCCGAAAAATAGGTGGCCGTCGGAACGCTCCGTCCCGCACGATAGCCAGTGGCTGGCTGCTCGGAATAGGGAGAGGGACGGTGGCGGGACCTGACCATGGCGGCGCACCGCACCGGAAGCGCGCGGTGCTGCTCGTGCTGCGCTACTACGGCGGGCAGATGGCGCTGCTCCGGCGTTTCGCCCTGCCGGGGATGCTGCTGCCCGCGCTCGGCGCCACTGGCATGTCCTATATTGCGCCGTTGATCGTCGCCGCGCTGATCGGCCGGTTCACGGCCCATGGCGCCGTCACCGCGGGCGAAGCCGTGCCGTACGTCCTTGGCTTCGCGGGCCTGCTGCTGTTTTCCGAGGTGCTGTGGCGGATCGGCCTGCACTGCATGAACCGCCTCGACGGCCACGCCATCGAGAACCTGTACGTGATCGGCATGGACGAGCTGCTCGCGAAGGACTCCGCGTTCTACCACGAAAACTTCGCCGGGTCGCTGACCAAGCAGGCGCTGAGCTTCGCCACCCGCTTCGAGGAATTCGCCGACACGCTCATGTTCAACGTCGTCGGCAACCTCGTGCCGATCGGGTTCGCGTGCGTGATCCTGTGGCGCTACAGCCCCTGGCTCGTCGCCACGCTGCTCGGACTGCTCGCGGCCACCGCCGTCGCGATCACGCCGCTGATCCGCCGCCGCCAGCGGCTCGTCGACCAGCGCGAGGAGGCGATCGCCCGCGTCTCCGGGCACGTCGCCGACAGCATCGCGAACATGGACACGGTCCGCGCGTTCGCCGCGGAACGGCGGGAGGCCGCCGAGCACGCCGCGCGCGTCGCGGACCAGCGGCGCAAGTCGATCCTCTCCTGGGACTACAGCAACCTGCGCATCGACACGGTCGTGGCGCCGACGTCAGTGGTGGCCCAGGCGCTCGGGCTGCTGCTCGCGATCACGCTCGGCACCGGCTCGCACGGCATCGAGGCGATCTTCGTGTCGTTCACCTACTTCTCCAACGCGATGTCGATCATGTTCCAGTTCAACCAGATCTACCGGCAGCTGGAAAGCTCGCTCACCGAGGCTGCGCAGTTCACCGAACTGCTGCTGACACCGGCCACCGTGACGGACCCCGACGAGCCCGAGCCGCTACGGCGCGAGTCGTCCGACGTCCGGTTCGAAGGCGTGGGCTTCACGCACGCCGGCGGGCGGTCGCTGTTCACCGGTCTTGACCTGGACGTGCCGAGCGGGACCAGGATCGGACTGGTCGGCCGGTCGGGCGGCGGCAAGACCACGCTGACCCGGCTGCTGCTGCGGATGATGGACGTACAGGAAGGCCGGATCCTCATCGGCGGGCAGGACATCAGCAGGCTGCGGCAGGAGGACCTGCGGGGCCTGATCGCCTACGTGCCGCAGGACCCGTCGATGTTCCACCGGACGCTGCGCGAGAACATCGCGTTCGCCCGCCCGGGGGCGACCGATGCCGAGATCCGTCAGGCGGCGGAGGCGGCGCACGTGACCGAGTTCGTCGATGCCTTGCCCAACGGGTTCGACACGCTAGTCGGCGAGCGCGGCGTGAAGCTGTCCGGCGGGCAGCGGCAGCGCGTCGCCCTCGCCAGGGCGGTCCTGCGCGACGCGCCGCTCCTACTGCTCGACGAGGCGACCAGCGCGCTGGACTCCGAGAGCGAGGGCCTGGTCCAGCAGGCGCTGTGGCGGCTGATGGAGGGCCGGACCGCGTTCGTGGTCGCACACCGGCTCAGCACCGTCGCCCGGATGGACCGGCTCATCGTGCTCGACCACGGCCGGATCATCGAGCAGGGCACCCACCAGGAGCTCCTCGACCTCGGCGGCACCTACGCCCGCCTCTGGCAGCACCAGTCCGGAGGCTTCCTGAACGAAGAGGCGATCCCCACGATGCTCGCTACAGCCACGGGCGGGGACCTGTCCGGCCTGCGCGGCGACGGGTAGGCCCCTGCCCGGTAGCTGGCCTGGGCGGGAGCGCCATCTGCCGCAGCTGCGCCGCCTGCAGGGTCGGGCCAGGATCGCGCGGGCCAGCGCGATCCGCTAAGCGCGCAGATAAGGGGCGCAGCCGCCTGAGGGGGGGGCGACTCGGTTAACTGACACTATGCGGAGCCTGATTGGCATTTCGGGCGTGTCACCTGGTTTTTTTCTGATGAAAATTGGTTGGTGTCGCCATGCGTGATATCCCGGATGCGAAGGGTGCACAAGTGCTAGCGTGAGATGTTCTGTTATTGAATGGCTTCGGAGGGTAATCATGAGTCGATACCTGTCGGGGCTGTGCGTCGCTGGCCTGGGTCTGTGTGGGGGCGGCTGGCTGGTAGTGGCGGCGGTGGCTTTCGGGGGAGAATCTGCTGGTCTCGCGGGGCGGGTTAACCTGCTGACGGGCGCGGGCTTGATCGCCTTGTGCGGCCTGTCGGTGGTCTGCTGGTCATTCGCGTGGCGGCAACGGATGCGCGTCGACGGGGTCTTGGCGGACCGGTGTCTGGTGGTCTCGAAGCGCGAGGCGCGGCGGAACAGGCGGGCGCTCGGCCGGGACATCCGGCGCGCAGGCAAGCTCGCGGAGCGGTCGGCGCGCGGCGCCAGGCGGTCCGCGCGGCGGTCCGCGCGGCGGTCCGCGCGGGCCGGGGGCGTTGACGTGCACAGCGGCGGCGCGCTCAGCGAGGGCGGCGTCCGCGGCGCCGGCGTTGGCCTCGCCGCCGCTGCGGACGCCGACAAGCCGGGCAGCGTGGCGGTATCGTACGGCACCAGCGCGAACGGGGCGAACGGGACCAGTGTCAAGGGAGTCGGCGCAAACAGGCCTGGGTGGACCGGCGTTAACGGAGCTGGCGCGAACGGGTCGGCGGGGACGGGCGTGAACGGGTCCGCAGGGGCCGGGGCGGCGGAGTTGATCAGCCAACTGCGCGAGATGCTGGTGCCGCTGCTCGCCGCCACCGGGAGTCAGCCCGCCTTGCCGGCGGAAGGCCACCGGGCGAAACACGGTCAGCCCGCCCCGGGCGAACACGCCGGGTCGGCGGCGTCGGCGCTGCCGCGGCGGACACCGTCCGCGTCGGCGTTCAGGCCTCGGACGACGGCCGCGATGCCTCGGGTCGAGCCGGGCCCGGTACCGGTGCGTCAGGTGCCGCTGCTGCAGGTGCCGCTGCTGCAGAGGCCGGTGCCTCACATGGCCGCGCCCGCAGTCGACGACCGCGGGCTGGGGGGCCCGGTCGACAGCGAGGAGGCGTGGTGGTGACGCGGGTCGGCGTGGCCGGCGTGCTGGCAGTTTTCGCCGTGGGCGTCTGGCTGGTCGCCGCGCCGTTCGCGCTCGGGTATCAGGCCGCCGGCGTCGGCTGGACCGGTGCCACCAAGACCGACGTCATCACCGGCGCCGTGCTCGCCGCGGCCGGGTTCGCCGGGCTGTTCGCGGTCATCGCCGGGCGGGTGGGCGAGTTGTATGCTGATGTCCGTTCCGCCGCTTCGCTAGCCGATACGGCCGACAGGGGGATTTCCGGCTCTTGATCTTCGACGTCCGCAAGGTGCGCGCCCTGTACCCGGCGCTCGCCGATGGCCATGCATACCTGGACGGCGCGGCCGGGACCCAGGTCCCGGTGCCGGTGATCGAGGCCATCGCCGACGCGTACCGCGCGGGGATCGGGAACCTGGGCGGCGCCTTCGAAGCCAGCGGTCGTTCTGAATCCCTTGTCTCGCAGGCCCGGGCCGCGGTCGCGGACCTGGTCGGCGGTACCGCGGACGGGGTGGTCTTCGGGCCGAGCGCGACCGCGCTCGCCTACGGGTTCGCGGACGCGTTGTCGCGGCAGTGGACGGCCGACGACGAGATCGTGGTCTCCCGGCTCGACCATGATTCCAACATCCGGCCGTGGATCCAGGCCGCCGGGCGGGTCGGCGCGATCGTCCGCTGGGCCGAGGCCGACCTGGCGACGGGGGAGTTGCCCGCCGGGCAGTACGCCGAACTGGTCGGCCCGCGTACCCGCCTGGTGGCGGTGACGGCGGCGTCGAACGCGATCGGGACCAGGCCGGACGTCGCCGCGATCGCCGCGTCCGCGCACGCCGTGGGCGCGCTCTGCTACGTGGACGGCGTGCACGCGACCCCGCATGTGCCGGTCGACATCGCCGCGCTCGGTGCGGACTTCTACGCGACCAGCGCCTACAAGTGGTCGGGTCCGCACGTGGCCGCGTTGGTGGCCGACCCGGCGCTGCTCGTGACGGTCTGGCCGGACAAGCTCGCCCCGTCGTCCAACGCGGTGCCGTGGCGGTTCGAGCGCGGCACGCTGCCGTTCGCCGACCTCGCGGGCGTGACCGCGGCGGTAGACCACCTGGCCGCGCTCGCGCCTCGGCGCGTCCGCCGCCGGGGCGTCGCGTCGGGAGCGGATTCTGGCGTCGATGGCGGCGGTCGAGGCGCACGAGGCCGAGCTATTCGCCCGACTGCTCGACGGATTCGCCTCCGTTGGCCCGGTGACCCTGTACGGCAAGGCCGCGCACCGCGCACCGACCGCGTTCTTCAACATCGCAGGGATAGACCCGCACGCGGTGGCCGTCCACCTGGCCGCGCGCGGCGTCAACGTGTGGAACGGCGACAATTACGCCTACGAGTTCTGCACCGCCCTCGGCCTCGAGCCCGCCGGCGCGGTCCGGGCGGGCCTGGTCCACTACAACGACGCCTCCGACGTGGACCGCCTCCTCTTCGGCCTAGCCGACCTCCCCCGCTAGCCGTCCCGCAACACTGGCCGCCCTCAGTCACCCCTCAGGCACCACTGCCTAGCGCCTCCTTCTAGTTCCTTCGCCCCGTTGACCAGCCCCTTCCCCGCCTCCCCCGCCTTCCTCGCCTTCCCCGCCTTCCTCGCCTCCCCTGCCTTCCTCGGGACCCGTCGCCTACCGGTAGATACCCTAAGGGGGTATCTACCGGCCGCTTGCCTGTGATCACGAAGACTTTTCCCTCGCCCAGCGCGAATTTCTTACGTCAGGACACGCTCTCGCGTAACTTGCTCGGCGTCCCGCTTGGCAGCCACTGGCTGTCCGGCGCCGGGGCGGTCAGCGCGCACGGCGCCGTCTTCATCGGCGTGCTCGCCGTCCTCGCGGCGGCCTGCTGGCTGGCGGCCCGGAGCGCCCGGCGAGCGCTGCCGCAGACCGCGCTGGCCACCTGGCGGCGGGCGGCGCGAGCGTCGAGCCCGCAGGCACTCACCGCCGTGACCAAGGTCCTGCCCTACCTGACGGTGGTGATCGCGGCGTTCGCTCCGCTGGCCGGCGCGATCTACCTGATCACCTCGACCGGCTGGAGCGCCGCCGAGCGCCACGTCTTCGCGGCCAGGACTGCCCGGTCGCTGGCGAATCAACCGGAGGCCAAGCCGTCAATGCCGGCCCAAGGCGCGGAATCGACGAGAAATCGACGCCGCAGGCTGCTCGGGTACGCCGAGGCCTTCGGCGTCGATGCACCCGACGGCGACGCATCTGGCCGACTGGCCAGGCCTGATGACCGATCACCGGCCGCCGACGCCAGAACCGTCTTCAGGATGCAAAAAAGATCTCCCGGATGACAGGCAACCTCTGGCCGCCGCGTGAATCCCTATACATGTGGAAGCCGAATCGAGCTACTTGTCTGAGATCCATTTCGCCGATATCGCCGCGGTGACGTCCGCCGATGCCGCGCAGGCATCCGGGCGGGAAGTCGCCGCGCTGACAAGGCGCAAGCGCTGAGCCTTACCCGGCTGGCCTACATCATGCTGGGCGACCGTCCAGCGGCTGAGGATGTCGTCCAGGATGCCTTCCTTGGGCTGTACAAGCGGTGGAAGCACCTGCGTGACACCGCCAGCGCCCCAGGTTACCTACGGGCCAGCGTGCTGAACGGCTGCCGGGTGGCACTGCGGTCCCGCACTCAACGTAACGACTCCGCCGCAGTAGGTGAATTGCCCTGGGATCCACGCGGGCCTGGGCGCCGTCGCCTGGTAGCGGCAATGCTGGATCGGCAGCCCGGCTACGCCGACGTGGCCTCAGCTACCGGCGCCGATGGCATCGCCGAGATCCTGTTCAACGCCCAACCACTTGTTCGCCGGCCGTGCGCACGGCGGCGGGCCGGACTCGCGGTACTGCTCCCGGGAGTACTTCGACTGCGCCGACCACACGGTGGTCCTCACCCACGTCGCGGTCGCGGAGCACCTGCACGCCGCCGCGGCGTGACCGCGGGTACTGCGGATCCTGCCGTATGCTTCCGCGGCCTGCTGCCGCCGTCGCCGCTGCTGACCAGGACTATGCGGACGCCGCTGTTGTCCGCTGCTCGGCAAGCAGTTCCTGGTGCTCGCCCGCAAGTGAAAGGGACCCGCGCCAATGGCTCCCCCGGTGCCAGGCGTGCGGTCAGCAGGCGACGGCAACAGGGCTTCAAGCGCGGAAAGGCTGACCTTCGCGCATCTGCTCGACCCAGCCGACAACCACTTCGAGATCTTCACGCCGCCGCCCGCCGGCTAGCCGAGGGTGAGCTGGCGGACCTTCTCGCACGGGATGTCGAGGTCCCGCCGCCGCAGCGGCAGCGGCGGCGGCACCTCGGCGGTGACCGAGACCGAGGTGATCCGGTCGGTCGCGAAAAGCCGGCGAGAGACCCTACGTCGGCTGGTAGACGTTGATCTGGGAGGTGGGGTAGCCGCTGGCGCCGTTGGGCGCCTCGGGCTCCTGGACCGACGTCTGGGTGTACCCCGTCTTGTCGGTCGCGCGCGCCTCGATGGTGTGCGGGCCGACGCCGGTGGCGTCCCACTCCCAGACCCACTGCCGCCAGGTGTCGAGGTCCGGCACGGCCGCCAGCGTCGCCTCGTGCCAGGGCCCGCTGTCCACCCGGACCTCGACGGCCTCGATGCCCTTGTGCTGCGCCCAGGCCACCCCGGCGACCGCGGTCTTCCCCGCCTTCACCTGCTCGCCGGAGGCGGGGACGTCGATCCGCGACTCGGTCTTGATCGGGGCCTGCTGCGACCAGCCGAGCGGCACCCAGTAGGCCTGGGCCGCCCACGTGGTCACCTCGATGTCCACAACCCACTTGCACGCCGACACGTACCCGTAGAGGCCGGGCACCACCAGCCGGGCGGGGAACCCGTGCTCGGTCGGCAGCACGGTACCGTTCATCGCCACCGCGACCAGCGAGTCCCGGCCGTCGAGCACCGTGACAAGCGGCACCCCCGACGTGAACCCGTCCACCGAGGTGCACAGCAGCTGCTCCGCGCCGCGCATCGGCCCGGCCGAGCGGATCAGCGCCGCCAGCGACGCGCCGAGCCACTTGGCGTTCCCGATGTAGGGGCCGCCGACCGGGTTGGACACGCAGCAGAGCGTGATGTAGTCCTCGGTCAGGGGACGGCGCAGCAGCTCATCGAAGGTGATCACGACCTCGCGGGCCACCATGCCGTGGATGCGGAGCGTCCAGTTGGCCGGGTCTACCTGTGGGACGATGAGGGCGGTGTCCACCCGGTAGAACTGGCCGTTCGGCGTGATGAACGGGCTGATCCCCGGTACCGGCAGGTTGAACCCCTTGGGCAGCGGCGGTGCGGGCACGGCGGCCCTGGGGAACCGGATCGCCGCCTGAGCGGCGGAGACGTTCTTGCGCTCGCCCAGGTTGCGCCCGCCGACCTCGCCGATGGCCGCGGCGGCCACGGTCACGCCCGCCGTCAGCAGGAACGATCGTCGGCCGCCGGTCCCGCTGCCCGCAGCCCACGCGGGCCTGTCCGCGGCTGGCCTGTCCGGCGCCCGCCCGGCGCCCGCGCCCGCCGCCGTCGGGACCGGGCCTGGCCTCGCCGGACCCGCGCGGGCCTCGCGGCAGGTCCGGTGCCCGCAGCTCGTCGTCGTCAGCATCCTCATCCGGGCTGGCCGCCGTATCCTCATCCGGGTTCGCCGCCGCCCGCTGAAGACGATCGGTGGCAGCCCGGCTGCAGGACGCGCGTCGCGCACCGCCGTCGCCCGGGGGCCGCGCGCTGCGGTCATCGCCTGGGCGGCCTCGATGAGCCGGTACAGCGCGAACGCCCCGACCAGCGCGCCGAACACCGTCGGCAGCGCGTATCCGGGTGACGCCCCGTGCGTGGTGACCGCCGCCGCAATCCCGATAATGGCGAACAGCGCCAGCCCGGCGAACCCGTAGGCCAGCCGCCGCGCCGCGAGCACGCCCACCACCATGGCGTACCCGAACACCACGACGAACACCCCGGTGAGCAGCACGGTCTTGTCGTTTGTGCCGAACGTCGAGGTCGCCCAGACCTTCACCGACAGCGGCGTGTGGTTGATCACCACCGACCCGACGGCGTCCGCGGGGGAGGCATTGGGTGCCGAAATCCCGGCCAGCAGTTGCGCGATGCCCAGTGCGACCGCGGCGGCTAGCAGGCCGCATACGGCGGCCAGCCAGCGAGAGGGCCCAACCCTAGAAGTCATGCACCTGTAGTCCGTCGCAGTGGGTCCGCGTTACGCGCGAACCACGTAGTGATGTGAACGTTGGGAATACGTAATTACGCTACCTGCGGGATTGACCCCGCGTGCGTTCGGGATGATCCGGGTTTTCTTATGATTTGCCGAGGACTTACCGAGTTCAGTCCTCGTCGAACACCCAGCGGGTCGGCGAGCCGTTGAAGTCGCCGTGCACCATGGCGAACACGCGCCGGGGCCGGACGCCGATCGTCGCGTTCTTCGCCGGGTCGAGGAAGTCCAGATCGGCGCCGTTCTGGTACTTGGCGTTCATCAGGTCGACCACCCGCTGCAGCGTCGGGGGGTCGGTGACGAACCGCGCCGTGCCTTCGATGATCACCGGGTCCGACGCGTCTTCCGTGGTCACGCAGCAGCGCGGGTCGTGCCGCAGGTTCTTCACCTTCCGTGACTGCGCCGCGGAGGTGAACCAGAGGGTGCTGTCATCCCACATGCCCCAGACGGGCATGGTATGCGGGCGGCCGTCCGGCCAGACGCTGGCCACCCAGTAGTTCCGCGCGGCGGTGAGCCGTTCCGCGGCCCATGACCAATGCAGCAGGCCGGTCCCGTGCTCAGGCCCCGCCACGCCATACCCGGGCATATAGGGCCTGCTTACCCGAGGGATACCCATGCCTGAAGTGTCTACCATGCGACAACGACCGCGCGGGCGACTAACGTTGGCCTTCGTGAAGGCATCTGAAGAGGCGCAGCTGCGGTTGCTCGAACTAGCCGACCTGGACACCGAGCTGAGCAGGCTCGATCACCGGCGGCGCTCCCTGCCCGAAATCGCCGAGCTCAGCCAGCTCAGCGAGCGCGCGGCCAAGGCCAGGGACGCGATCACGATCGCGGACACGAACCTCTCTGACACCGACCGCGAGCTGTCCCGCGCGGAACGTGATGTTGACCAAGTCAGGGTCCGCATCGACAAGGACAACGCGCGGCTCAACGCCGGCCAGGTGTCGAACGCCCGCGAGCTCGAGTCGCTCCAGTCCGAGGTCGCCTCGCTCCGCCGCCGCCAGTCCGACCTCGAAGAGGGCGTGCTCGAGCTGATGGAGAAGCGCGAGAACGCGCAGGCGCTCCGCGACGGCGCCGCCGCGGAGGCGGAGACCGTCGCGGCCGACACCGCGACCGTGGCCGCGCGCCACGACGTGGCCCTGGCCGAGATCGGCGGGCAGTCGAAGAAGGCGACGTCGGCGCGGGCCGACGTGGTGTCCGGCATCCCCGATGAACTGCTCGCCCTGTACGACAAGGTGCGCGCGCAGTCCGGCGGCCTCGGCGCCGCGCCGCTCCGCCGGGGCCAGTGCGGCGGCTGCCGGGTCCAGCTCTCCACCGTGGACCTGAACGAGATCCGCGCCGCCGCGCCCGACGAGGTCATCCGCTGCGAGGAGTGCCGCAGGATTCTCGTCAGGACCGCCGACGCGGGTCTGTAAAAGAATAAAGATTCGCACTCAGAACGGACGCGGCTTACTCTCAACCGCTCCGTCGGTGCGTGTCGCGTGGTCGGCGTCCAATAGACTTCCCGCTCGTGGACAACAGTGGCCAGATCAGCGCGAGCGGGCAGATCAGCGCCCCGGGCAGCCTGGAGGCCGGCGCTGTCATCGCGCCAGAAGCACCTCGGGTGCCCACCGGGAACCTCGGGGAGCTCGCGGCCCGGCACGGGCTGAGGAACGCCGGAGCGCGTCCGACGCTGGGCACTTACCTGGCGACGCTCTGGCAGCGGCGGCACTTCATCGTCGGCTACGCCACCGCGCGCAACGTCTCGATGTACACCGAGGCGCGGCTCGGGCAGCTCTGGCAGGTGCTCACGCCGCTGCTGAACGCAGGGGTGTACTACCTGATCTTCGGCCTGCTGTTCGAGGCGGCCCGCGGCGTGGCGCACTACCCGGCGTTCCTGATCACGGGCGTGTTCGTGTTCGCGTTCAGCGAGCGGTCGATCGTGACCGGGTCCAACGTGATGCGCGCCAACCTGCAGCTGATCCGCGCGCTCTACTTCCCGCGCGCGTCGCTGCCGCTGGCCTACGTGATCGTCGAGCTGCAGCAGATGCTCGTCGGCATGGTCGTGGTCACCGTCGTCATGCTGGTCAGCGGGCAGTACCCCACCTGGTACTGGCTGCTGCTGATCCCGGCCATCCTGCTGCAGTCGATGTTCAACACCGGGGCGGCGCTGATCGTCGCCCGGCTCGGCGGCTCGATGGCGGACGTGTCCGAGCTGATCCCGTTCTTCCTGCGGATCTCCCGGTACTTCTGCGGCGTGATGTACCTGATCATCACGCTGCCCGCCGTGCTGTCCAACTGGGAGAAGCAGGTCCTGTCGCTCAACCCGTTTGCGGTCTTCATCTCGCTGATCCGGGTCGCGTTCATGAGCTCCTACCGGGCGGACTCGGCCGGCAACCAGCCCTACAACTCGGGGCTCTGCCAGCAGTTCCTCGGTAAGGTTGTCGGCAGTAGCACCGGCGGGCACATCCTCCCGCACACCACGGTGTCGACCTGGTTCATTGATCCGAAGCTGCTGCCGAGCCCCAAGCCGTCGACCATCACGATCCCCGCGACCGGCCCGCTGTCCCGGCTCTCGAACATCCCGCTGCAGGCCAACTGCCACGCGATCGTCACCAACAACGAGCTCTGGATGGCCGCCGCCGGGTGGGGCATCGTCGTCTTCCTCCTCGGCATCGTCTTCTTCTGGCAGGCCGAAGCCCTCTACGGCCGCGGCTAACCCCCCCCCCCCTTCCCCCTTCCCCCTTCCACCCCAACCCCCATAAGCCCCGTGCTCCCCGCCCGTTAGGTCGTCGGCTTAGCGCTGAAAGTTTGGCCGGTCAGAGGCGGTCAAAGTTTCAGCGCTGGCTTAAATCCCACCTCGGGGCTATGGCAGGAACAGGGTTTATGTGACTATATGTATGTGCTTGATCGCATTGCGCCATCATTGGGTGAACTGCTCGACGTTCAACAGGGCGTCCTCACCCGCGGTCAGGCGATAAGCGCGGGGTTGTCGCGGCACGCGATCGCGGCGAGGGTGGAGACCGGGCGGTGGCAGCGGCTTTACCGAGGCGTGTTCGTCACGTTCAGCGGCCCGATCCCGCGTACTTCGCAGTTGTGGGGCGCCGTGCTCCGCGTCGGAGACGACGCGGTCCTCAGCCATCACACCGCCGCCGAGCTCTGGGGCCTCTCCGATGCGCCGTCCGCGTCGATACACGTCACCGTGCCGAGGCAGGCCGGGCCGCTGATCATTCCCGGACTGGTCCTGCACTACTCGGCGCGGATTCCGGTCGCCAGGCACCCGGCGCGCCTCCCGCCCCAGGCCAAGCTCGAGGAGACGGTCCTCGACCTGGCCGGCATCTCGACGTCCGCCGAGGACGCGGTGGCGTGGCCAATCAAGGCGTGCCAGCGCCGCCTGACCACGCCGGCCCGGATAGCGGGCGCGCTGGAGGGACGCACCCGGATGCGTTGGCGAGGTGACGTGGCCGACGCCATCGCCGTGCATCGGATCGGCGTTCACTCACCGCTCGAGTTGCGTTACTTCCGTGACGTGGAGCGTCGGCACGGGCTGCCGCGCGGGGACCGTCAAGTGCTGGTAGCGCGGGGTGCGGCCAAGCAGTACCTGGACGTCCGGTACACCGGCCACGGCGTGGTGGTCGAGCTTGACGGCGTGCTTGCGCACCCCGCGGAGAACAAGAACCGGGATGCTCGGCGGGACAACGCGAACACACTCAGCGGCTACCAGACTCTCCGCTATGGCTGGGCGGAAGTGGCCTACCACGCGTGCGAGACCGCCATCGAGATATTCACCCTACTGCGCCGGAACGGCTACCCAGGCGCGCTCCGCTCGTGCGGAAAGGCATGCCCGGTCTCAGCGCTGAAAGTTCGGCCGGTGATAGGCGGTCGAACTTTCAGCGCTGACGATGCCGCGCGGCGGGCGGGGGGCTAGGCGACGGGGAGGGTGGGGGAGGCGTCGCGGGCGTTGCGGTAGTCGCCGGATAGCAGGCATGCCAGGGTGGCCAGGGCCCAGACGGTGGCGCGGTCGGAGTGCGGCGGGGCGAGGAGCTTCTCGGCGGCGGACCGGTTCACCACGTCGAAGAGGCCGCCGACGGTGCCGTGGTCGAGGGTGTAGTCGCGCAGCAGGAAGGCGATCGCGTCGCCGTACTGGCGGCGCCAGTCGAAGGGGGACGCGCCGGCCGGGGGCTTGCCTGCCAGCGGGACGTCGGTGAGCGCGGGGCAGAGCTCGGCCAGGACGGCGGCAGAGAGCGCGCCGCTGATCCGGTCGGCCAGCGGGACGGCGCGGGCAGCGAGCACGACCTGGTCGTCGAAGAGCGGCTGCACCAGGCGCTCCCTGAGCAGGTAGGCCTGCCGGGCCGCCGCCGACCACCGGCCGGCCCGGTTGACCAGGTAGAAGTCATCCAGGGCTTGGAGCGGGCCGCGGGCGAGCGCGACCGACCATGGGGCCACGCTGGCGACGTAGCCCGCGGCCGGGCCGCGGCGGAGCAGGCCGAGGTGCTTGGCGGTGAGGCGGCGGAGCATCTCGGCGGAGCGGGCCGCGCGGCGGGCCGGGGCGAGGGCGGCGCGGACCCCGCGGTCGCCGGCCGCGCCGGATCGGCCAGCCGTCTCGGCATAGCCGCCGCGGAGCAGTTCGCCGCCGTGGCCGCCGGCGGTGATAACCGGCGACGCGGCCGGGTCGGGCCGGCCGACGTTCTCGAACGCCGAGAGCATCCCGTCGGCGACGAGCACGGTCGCGCGGATCCGCCCGAGCACGTCAACCTGCTGGCCGGGAGCGGCGGGCGTCCTGACAATGTGCTCGATGCCGAGGCGGCGCGCGATCTCGGCCGCCACCACGACGTCCGGATGGTCGGCGAACCCGTGCGTCCTGCCCACCACGGGCACGCCTGCCGCGACCAGCGCGGCGGCCACCAGGCGGCTGTCCTTGCCCCCGGTCAGGCTCAGCTCGACCGGCTGTCCGGTCTTCACCAGGTCCGAGACGGCCGCGACGAGCGCCTCGGCCACCGCGCGCGCCCCGCCGTGGACGCCGCCGCATCGAGTCGGCGGCAGCGACGGCCTCCGCGAGGCCGCTGGGCGCGCCGTCGGCCGCGGTGAGCGCGCGGCGCAGGCGGCTTGGCGCCGTTCGGGGTCGGGAGGCGGGTGAGGGCGCCGTTGAGCAGGTGCAGAGTGGTGGCGGAGGTGAGGGCTGAGACGCGAGTGAACGGAGTGGCGGAGCCTAGCGGGAAGCCGGGATTGAGCAGGGCGGCGACGTGCAGCGGGTCGTGGGCGTCGAGGCGGCTCGCGGTCCAGGCGACCCAGGTCGCGCGGTCGGCGACGATGACCGAGTCGGAGACTTCTGCCACGTAGACCGGATCGACGCGGGTGATCGAGGTGCGCGCGTAGACCGGGGCGCGGCCACTGCCCGGGGTCGCCGATCCGGTCCAGATCGTGCCCGCGTGCGAGGTCGTGCCCGCGTGCGAGGTCGTGCCCGCGTGCGAGGTCGTGCCCGCGTCCTCGGCCGGGTCCGGCCCGCCCGGTCGGCTGCCCCAGTGCAGCAGCGCCGCCCGGCCGTCGGGGGAGCGCCAGGCGACCACGGCGGGTCCGGGGATCGGCATGACCGCGGGGTCCGCGGCCAGCGCCCGGTCGGTCAGCGCCGCGCACGCCTCGGGCGTGGCCGCGCTGACCGCGAGCGTGAAGAACATCAGGCTGCCTGGCCGGGGTTAGAGCCCTGGGGTTGCTGCAGGTAGGCGGCGCGAAGACCGCGCCGCCTCGCGCTGCGGGTGAGGTTGGAGCTCATCGGGTGGCGATCCGCGAGCCGGCGCCCTCAAGCTGGTGAATCGGGTCGCCGGTGGGGTCGCCGGTGATCAGGCGGACCCATGCGCGGCAGACCGAGGTGAGCTCGAACGCCTGAGCCTGCTCGTGGGCGGTCTGGCCGGCCGCGCGCCAGGTCGCGTCGGAGTCGAGGGCGGCGATGGACGCGGCGAGGTCGGCCGGCGTCTCCCCGATCCAGCGGCGGTCGTAAATGGTCTCCGCGCCCGGCCAGTGCCTGATCACCGGCACGGCCCGGGACGCCATGCCCTCGGCCGGGGCGACGTGGAACGACTCGTCGTCGCTGGTGGACAGGACGTACCCGACCCGGCGCAGCCACGCGGCCACGTCGGGGCCGGCGTCGTCGAAGACCACGGCGTCGCGCAGCAGCGGCGAGCGCTGCACCCGGCGCAGCGCGACCGAGTAGTGCTCGCGCTCGGTCGGGATCTGCCAGACCCACCAGTGCTCCCACGGCATGCCCGACTTCACGTACAGCAGGTACCTGTCGTCGTCGCGGCGGAGCTCTTCGAGCACGTCAAGGGCCAGGTCGAGCCGCTTTCTTGACGGCACGATGCCGATCAGGCCGAGGTGGAACCGCGCCCCGTCCAGCTTGGGCCGGTCGAGCTGGGAGACGTCAAGCGGGTTGGGCACCGAGATGACCTTGGCGGCCGGCCACCGGGTGTGCTCGCGCGTCAGCCGAGCATAGTGATCGGACACGCAGATCACCTGGTCGACGTTTCCGATCTTGACCTGGCCCGGGTAGTGCGAGTACAGCTCGAACCGGTGCAGGTGGACCAGGAGCCGGGCATCGCGCCGCTTGTGACGGCTGTACCAGACGGCGTTCGGTCCGCACCATTCGCAGATGACGACGTCGGCCCATTCGGCCAGCTCCTTCGACACCCCCTCGTCGTGCTCGCCGAGCGCCGCCCACTGGTCCACCCGGACCTCCAGGCCCGGCTGGAGCCTGAAGTACCGGATCAGCGGGGTGAAGAACTTGAGGTCGTGCCCGGCGATAACCACGCGCAGCGGCGCGCCGTCGCGAACGTCCGGCGCCAGACAAGCCAGACAAGCCAGACAAGCCAGACGCGCCGGACACGTCCGCCCCCGCCGCGACGGCCTGCGCCAGATAGGCCCGCAGCCGGCCCGCCGCCCGGTCGAGCGCGAACGACTCGGCCGCCGTGGACGTCCGCGACGCCGCGAGCGCGTACACCGCGGGATCAGCGGCGGCGGCAGCGGCCACGTCGGCCACGTCGTCGAGGGACGCGGCGAAGAGCGGGTAGTCGGCCCCGAGCAGCGCCTCGTGCATCGGCGTCCGGTTCAGGATCACCGGCAGCCCGAGCTGGCCGAACTCGAGGACCTTGGTGGACAGCTCCAGGGAGGCGTCGAGTTCCGGGTGCCGCCAGGAGAGCCCGATGTCGCTGGCGGCGGCGATGCGCATCGCCTCGGCCCGCGGCTGCCCGCCGTGCCAGATCACCCCGGGCACATGGGGGTTGCCGACCTCGCCCAGCGCGGCCCGCATCCGGCGCTTGTAGCCGGCGTCACGCGGGTCGTCGTGCACCTTGTCGCCGACCATGTGCACCTCGGCGGCGACGCCGCGGGCCGCGAGCAGCGCCGGCAGCTGCGTCATCTCCAGGGTGTTCCACCGGGGGGCGAACTTCCCGGTGTACACGAGGGACAGGGGGGTGCCCGGCGGAGCCACCGGCCGTTCGGAGTCCCGGTGAATGTCCAGCGCGGGCAGCACCGGCGGGAACAGCACCGACTTGCCGCAGGCGGCCGCCACCGAGCCCTCAAGGAAGCAGCGGAGCTCCTCGGTCTGGCAGAGCAGGTACCTGGAGGCCTTCGCGATGACCGTCAGGTCCTCGGCGGCCTTCGGCGTCACCGCGGGGATCGCCTGCGGCACGTCGGTCAGGTAGGACCAGAGCCGTCCATCGAACGCGCCGTCGCGCGCTGCCGCGGAGACCAGCGCCCGGCCGCGAAGCACGACGAGGTCGTGGCGGTGAACGGCGTCGACGGCGGCCAGCACCGAGATCGCCTCCGGCACGGTCAGGCTGACGTCGGTCAGGCCGGGCAGCAGGTTCTCCGCGTGCGGAGAACGGATGGTGACGGCCTCGACGTCGCGCAGCGGGGCGACTAGCCGGTCGGTCCGGACCGGCGCCTTGAGTACCAGCGTGACGGCGCACCCGGCGGCCACCAGAGCCTGGGTGACGGACTGGAGCCAGATGGCCGAGCCGTCGAGCAGGTTAAGGTCGACGTCACCGTAGACCAGCGCGCTTGGTCTGGATCCGGCCAATGGGTGTCGCTCCGTTCGCTGAAATTCGATTAAGCGGTGATCGTGAACAGCCGCAGCCCGTGGCTGCCCCAGTCCCCGGCCGCCGGGCCGCCGGGGGCCAGCAGGGCGGCCTTGACGAGCGCTGGCCTTTCGAGCCAGTGGGTGAACTCGTACTCGCCCGAGCCGAACCCGACCGCGTCCGCCTGCGCGCACTCCCGCGCGCAGGCCAGGTCGAGCAGGTACCAGGCCGGCCGAGCGCCGTGGGCGCCGGAGTCGGCGGCTCCGTCGGCGGTCCACGGCGCCAGCCAGGGCACGCTGGCCAGCCGGGCGAGCGGGCGGGTCCAGTCGAGGCTCGGGCTTCCGTCGCGGAGGCCGGGGTCGTCGTCGGCGACGGACGTGACCACGACACGGATGTCGTGGTCGGTGAGCTTGCCGAGCGCCTCCCGCACCGCCGCCGTCGCCGACGGCCGCGTCGCGGCGATCACCTCGGCGGGCCGGAGCCGCTGGTCGAGCAGGGCTGACGTGAGCCGCCCGGCCTCGGCCGCGTCGGTGACCGTGGCCAGCACGGCGATCTGCCGCCCGCGGACCAGGTCACCGGGGAGATCGGCGGCGCGGAGGATGTCGGTGAGCCGGGCGGGCGTCGCGTGGGAGGCGAAGATGTCCCGCAGCCAGACCCGGACCTCGGACAGGGCGGCCGGCCGGCCGCCTAGGACGGCCTCGAGCTGCCCGCGGACGGTGCCTGCGTCGGTGCCGGAGCCGATCGGCCCGATCACCCGCGCGCCGCTGGCGATCTGCTCCCTGACCTGGTCGGCCGAGGCCGTGACGAACAGCGAGTGATCCCGGTACAGGGCGGGCAGCGACCGCCAAGAGCGCGCGCCGGTCAGCCGCACCGGCGCGTCCGCGCCGCCCACGCCGACGGTCAGCGAGTCGAGCAGCGCCCGCACGGCCGGCGCCTCCCGCGGGTCACGCTCGCCGGCGTAGACCGGGGAGGTCGCGCGAGCGACGGTGATGCCAATCGGGTTGAACCGGGCGAGCTGCACGCCGAGGCCGCCGTCGATCACCGCGTCGCAGACGGCCGCGAGCCAGCCGAGGCCCGGCATCAGGGAGACGGGCACGTTCCGCACCAGGACGACGGGCTTGCCGAGGGAGCGGGCCATCACGATCAGCCGGGCCAGCCGCCGGCCCCGGTCGGCCGCGGCCGGGTCCGTCGCGTACGCCCACGGCGCGCCGGGCAGCAGCGCCGCCGCCTCGATCAGCACCAGGTCCGCGCCGGTGCCCTCGATGAGCACGTCCGCGTCGTGCGGCAGCAGTGGGTGGACCACCGCGTCCGGCGCCAGGGTGGCGCAGCCGAGCTCGCTGATCGCCCCGGTGATCACCAGGGGAGCCCCGGTCCCCGCCGCGCCGCCCGACAGGCCGCCGGCCAGCGCCAGCGCCGGGTCGGCGAGCGCAAGCACGCCGGGCGCGGTGAGCGAGGAGAGGAACCGCCCGCCGGTCCCCGACAGGTCGGCGAGCTGGGCGGCCGCGAGCGCGGTGGCGGCGTTCTTGGCGCCGCTCTTCGGCGCGCCCCGGTCCTTCCAGATCCGGTACAGCTCCCGGGGCAGCAGCGCGCCGCGCGGCCACGGCTTCTTGGCCGCGTTCGCGATCGTGCGGCCGAACTTCATGGTGGACGACTGCTCGAGCGCGGCTAGCCGGGTCTCGGTCATGACCAGCTGCATCCGGGTATCGCGGAGCTGGCGGGCCAGCCGCTCGCGCTCGGCGGCGATCCCCGCGTCCTCGGCAAGGTCGCCCGTCCCGCCTGCGTCGCTGACGGCCGACGTGCCGCCGGGCCCGGGTGCGTCGGCCGGGGTCAGGTCGGTCATCGGCCCGCCTCGAGCCACGCGGTGATGATCTTGGCGATCCTGGGCCCGGCGTGGCCGTCCCAGAGCGGCGGGAGCTCGCCGGTGTAGGGGCCGTCGTCGGCGGCCTTCAGCACCGCGGCCGCCAGCTCCTCGCGGGTCACGAGGCGGTTGGACCCGCTGGTGATGGTGATCGGCCGCTCGGTGTTGGGCCGGAGGGTAAGGCAGGGCACGCGCAGCAGCGTAGTCTCCTCCTGCACGCCGCCCGAATCGGTGACGATCGCTGCCGCTCCCCGCACCAGCGACATGAACTCGATGTAGCCGAGCGGATCCACCACGTGTATCCGCGCGTTGTCGAGCAGGCCCGCCGCGGTCAGCGTCCCGCGGCCCCGGGGATGCAGCGGGATGATCACTTCGAGCTCGGCCGCCACCTCGTGCAGGGCGGTCACGAGCTCGGCCGCGCGCTCCGGGTTGTCGACGTTGGCCGGGCGGTGCAGGGTGGCGACGACGTACCGGCGGTCGCCCAGGCCGAACGCGGCCCGGGCAGCGGCCTCTTCGAACTTGTCCAGGTTGGCGATGAGCGTGTCGATCATCGGGTTGCCGACGAAGTGCATGGCGTCGGCGGGCCGCCCCTCGCGCGCCAGGTGGCCGACGGCCTCGGGGGAGGTGCAGAAGAGCAGGTCGCAGAGCTGGTCGGTGACCCGCCTGTTGATCTCCTCGGGCATGGTGTTGTCGAAGCTGCGCAGCCCGGCCTCGACGTGCCCCAGCGGCACGCCGAGCTTGGCGCCGGCCAGGGCGGCGCCGACGGTGGAGTTCACGTCCCCGTACAGGACCACCAGGGATGGTGACATATCGAGAAATTCGCGTTCCATTCCGACCAGCACGTCCGCCGTCTGCCGCGCCTGCGTGCCCGACCCGACGCCCAGATTGACGTCGGGCTCGGGCAGGCCGAGCTGGACGAAGAAGACGTCGGACATCCGCTCGTCGTAGTGCTGCCCGGTGTGCACCACCCGCTGCTGGTGGCCGAGCGCGGAAAGCGCCCGGATGACCGGCGCGGCCTTGACGAAGTTCGGCCTGGCCCCTAGAACATGCGTGATCGTCGCGCCCATTAGCCTTCGGAGTCTCCTTTAGCCTCGATCCCTGAGTCGGCCCCAGGACTGTGTCGCTATCTCCCGGGGCGCGGCCCCGTACCCCCGACCTCCCGCCGGGTCGGATCCGCGCCTGTCCAAGCTACTGCTGTCCTTCAGGTCAATGGCATGGACAGTGATCGGGTGCATCCTTAAATGAGACCGTCGGGCGTGTCGGGTTGATAGCGTACGGCACATTTCTGCCCTGCGGACGCGTGCACTCGCCGCCATAGACGCGACAGAGGGCGCTGCGACCCGAGCTTCATTCAGGTTTCCGGTTCCAGCGCTCGACGGCACCCCTCCCCGCCGTCCCGTCGTCCGTGACGGTGACCCGCGACGCGGCCGGTCGGTTCTTCGCGTCGTTCGTGGTTAAGATGACTGCCGAGCCGCTTCCGGAGACTGACGCCGAGCGCGGCATCGACCTCGGCCTCGCGCATTTCGCGGTCATGGATGACGGCACCAAGATCGCCAGCCCCAGGTTCCTGCGCCGCGCGGAGAAGAACCTGAAGCGGGCGCAAAAGGATCTGTCCCGCAAGCAGAAGGGAAGTAACCGCAGGGAGAAGGCCCGCGTCAAGGTGGCGCGGGCGCACACCGGAGTCGCCGACGCAAGGCGCGACTTCCACCACAAGCTCTCAACCAGGATCATTCGCGAAAACCAAGCGATAGTGGTTGAGGACTTGGCGGTGAAGGGACTCGCCCGCACGAAGATGGCCAAGTCCGTGCATTACGCGGGCTGGTCGGCGTTTGTCGCCATGCTGGAGTACAAGGCGAAACTGTACGGCCGCCGGTTCGCCAAGATAGGCCGGTTCGAGCCGACCAGCCAGGTGTGCAGCACATGCGGCGTGAAGGACGGCCCCAAGCCGCTTCACGTCCGCGAGTGGGAGTGCAGGCAATGCGGCACCGTCCACGACAGAGACGTGAACGCCGCCCGTAACATCCTCGCCCTGGGACGCAGGGAGAGTCTAAACGCCCGTGGAGGCCAGGTTAGACCAGCGGCGACGCTGGCACAGGCCGGTGAAGCGGGAAGCCGCAGAGGTGCCGGATGAGCCGGCACGGACTGAGCCCCGCCCTTCAAGACGGGGAGCGCGTCAAGCGGTTGAGACTACGGTCCTTCTGTCCCCGCGTGGCTTGCCGCTAATTGGCGCTACCATCTGCCTTCGTGACTGTAAAGCCGACGCCGCGCGCCGTCGTACTCGCCGCATCCGTGATGGTGCGGCATGTGGCCGACGACCCGGTGCGAGCGGTGACGCTCGCCTGGCGGGCGTCACCGGCACCGCTGCGCAGCTGGCTGCGGCTGGCCGGCCCGTATGGCCGGGCCGCCGCGCTGTGGGGCGCGGGGGACCGCCGTGGCGCGCTCACCGCGCTGGAAGCGTCGCCGGCCCGGCTTGCGGCCTTCAGTCTGGCTGTGGACCAGCCTACTGTCGCCCGGTCGGCGCTTGCCCGCCTGTCGCAGGACAACGCGGCGCGCCCCCGGCTGGCGGCCCGGCTCGCCTACCGCGAGGGTCGGCTCACCGACGCGGTCAGGGCGCTCGACGGCGCGCGCGGCTGGCGGGTCGGCCGGCTCCGCCGCGCGCTTGAAGCCGAGATCACGATGTTGCAACCAGGCGCTCTGAGCCGCGGCTCTAACCGCAACCAGGACGGCTCTAACCGCGACCACAGCGCGGGGGACGGCGCGCCCCCCCGCAGGCCAATACTGCACATCGTGACCGACGCGCTGCCCACCACCAGCGCCGGCTACACCGTCCGCACCCAGGAGATAGCCCTCGCCCAGCAGGGAGTCGGCCTCGACCCGCACGTTGTCACCCGGATCGGCTTCCCCGTCACGGCCGGCGCGATCGACGGCCGGGCCACGGTCGACGTGGACGGCGTCCCCTACCACCGGCTGCTCCCGTGGGTCATGCCCGGCCGGATGGACGCCCTGTACGAGACCCACCTGCGGCACGCCGCCGGGCTGACCGCGAGGCTGCGCCCGGCCGTGCTGCACGCAGCCTCCAACTACGCCAACGCGGTCATCGCGCTGGCCCTCCGCGACGCGACGCAGCTCCCGGTCGTCTACGAGGTACGCGGGTTCTGGGAGGACACCTGGCTGTCGCGGCACGTCGGCACCAGGGACCTCACGCGCAGCGACCGCTACCTGCGCACCCGGGCGCTCGAAACCCATTGCATGGAGGACACCGACCTGGTGGTGACGCTGGGCGAGGCGATGCGCGACGAGATCATCGAACGCGGTGTCGACCCGGACAAGGTGATCATCGTCCCCAACGGCGTCAGCGAGGAGTTCCTCCGGCCGCTCCCCGACGACAACGGGCGCCTGGCGGCCAGCCTCGGCATCCAGCCCGGCGAGCACGTCGTCGGCCTTGTCTCCAGCCTGGTCGCGCACGAGGGCATCGGCACGCTGCTCGAGGCGGTCAAAATTCTCAACGACCGGGGCGTCCGTACCCGGGCGCTGATCGTCGGCGACGGCCCGGAACGGTCCGCCCTGCAGCGCCAGGCCGCCGCCCTCGGCATCGCCGCGATCTTCCCAGGCCGGGTGCCGATGAGCCAGGTCAGGCGGTACCACGCCGTCCTCGACGTCTTCGTGGTCCCGCGCACCCCGGACCGCGTCTGCCAGCTGGTCACGCCGCTCAAGCCGGTCGAGGCGATGGCCAGCGGCCTGCCCGTCGTGGTCAGCGCGGTCAAGGCGCTCAGCGAGATCGTCAACGACAAGGCGACCGGGCGGCTGTCGCCGCCGCTCGACGCCGGCGCGCTCGCGGACACCCTCCAGGCTCTGCTCGAAGACCGGGAGCTGCGCGCCAAGCTGGGCGCGAACGCCAGGGAGTGGGTCGCCCGCGACCGCACCTGGGCGCACAACGCGGCCCGGTACCGTGCGGCGTACGAGCGGCTCGGCGCAGTATTACCCCCGGGGGACGACCCCCCGGTGACCCCCCGACATGGGGGGCCCGCCCCCCATGCCCCCCGGGGGCCCACTCGCGAAAACCGCGAGCAGACCCCAGGTCTCTCCCGGGGGACGACCCCCCGGTGACCCCGATATGGGGGCCCGCCCCCCATGCCCCCCGGGGGGCCCAGCGAAAATAGCGAGCAGCCCAGGTCCCCGGGGACGCGGGCTCCGACATGGGGCCCGCCCTGCGCGGCTCCGTCAAGTCGACTGGCCACGGCCTAGCTGCGGCGACGCTACTCTTAAAGGTCAGTGCTTCGAGGAGGTCGGTTTCGTGAACGTGGTGATCATCGGACTTGGCTACGTGGGCCTGCCGCTGGCTCAGGAGGCCGTCCGAGCCGGCCTGCGCGTCACCGGCCTGGACGTCAAGCAGTCGACGGCGGACGGCCTGAACGCGGGGCGCAGCCACATCGACGACCTGTCCGACGCCGACATCGCGGCGATGGTGGCGGGCGGCTTCCGCGCCATCACCGATCTGTCCGAGCTGACCGGCGACAACGCCCCTGACGTGACCGTGATCTGCGTTCCCACCCCGTTGTCGGAGTCCGACGGCCCTGACCTGACCGCGGTCAAGGCCGCGACCGAGTCCGCCGCCGCGATGCTCAAGCCGGGCGCGCTCGTGGTGCTGGAGTCGACCACCTACCCGGGCACCACCGACGAGATCGTCCGCCCGACACTGGAGAAGGCGACCGGGCTGGCCGCCGGGATCGGCTTCCACCTGGCGTTCTCCCCGGAGCGGATCGACCCCGGCAACGAGACCTACGGCATCCGCAACACCCCCAAGGTCGTCGGCGGCCTCACCCCGGCCTGCACCGAGGCGGCGGCGGACTTCTACGGCACCGTCTGCGACCACGTTGTGAAGGCCAGCGGCGCCCGCGAGGCCGAGATGGCCAAGCTGCTCGAGAACACCTACCGGCACGTCAACATCGCTCTGGTGAACGAGATGGCGATCTTCTGCCACGAGCTCGGCGTGGACCTTTGGAACGCGATCGACTGCGCGGCCACCAAGCCGTTCGGCTTCCAGGCGTTCTACCCCGGCCCCGGCGTCGGCGGCCACTGCATCCCGATCGATCCGAACTACCTCTCCTACAAGGTGCGGGCCGAGCTCAAGCACCCGTTCCGCTTCGTCGAGCTGGCCCAGGAGATCAACTCCCGGATGCCCGTCTACGTCGTCGACCGCGCCGCCGAGCTGCTCAACACCGACGCCAAGCCGCTCAACGGCGCCAAGGTGCTCCTGCTCGGCGTCACCTACAAGAAGGACATCGCCGACCAGCGGGAGAGCCCGGCCCGCCCGATCGCCCGCAAGCTGCTCCAGCGCGGCGCGGTGCTCAGCTACCACGACCCGTACGTGGACGGCTGGCAGGTCGACGGCCGCGACATCCCGCGCGCCGACTCGCCGGCCGCCAGCGCCGACCTGACGATCCTGCTGCAGGCGCACGCCGAGTACGACCTGGCCGACATCGCGGCGAAGGCGCACCTGCTGCTCGACACCCGTGGCAAGATTTCCGGAGAGTCGGTTTACCCGCTCTAAAGCATCCCCCGGGGGGAGACCCCCCGGACCCCCCTTTGGAGGATCATGGTGCGCGTCGTCGTCTGCACGTTCGTGCATCACCCCGCCGACGCGCGGATCTTCTACCGCGAGATCCACGCCCTCCTCGACGCCGGCCACGACGTCACGTACATAGCCCCGCATGACGAGGCGGAGCAACGGTACGTTCAGGATCAAAGTCAAGGTCAAGCCCCACGCGATGGGGAACGGTCCGTTGCTTCGCCCGCGACCGCAGCGTCTGCTCTTTCCGAGGGCGGAGCCCGGGGGCGGGGGTCTCTGACCACCGTCACCATCCCCCGCGCGGTCGGCCGGCGGCGGCTGGCCGCGCTGCGGGCGGCGCGGGCCGCGATGGCTGCGCAGGCGGCCGGCGCCCCGCCCATGGGTCGCCCGGACTTGCTGCTGGTGCACGACCCGGAGCTGCTGCTGGTGCTGCCGCCGCGGCGGCACCGGCCGCCGACCGTCTGGGACGTGCACGAGGACACCGCCGCCGCGCTGACGACCAAGGCATGGCTGCCGGCGTTTTTGCGGTCGATCGCGGCCGGGGGAGTGCACGTGGCCGAGCGGACCGCCGAGCGCCGGCTCCACCTGCTGCTGGCCGAGCACGGCTACAACGACCGCTTCCGCGGCTCGCACCCGGTGGTGCCCAACACGACGAACGTGCCCGAGACCGCCGCGCCGCCGGGCGGGCCGCGCCGCGTCGTGTACCTCGGGTGGCTCTCCCCGGATCGCGGCTCGGCCGAGCTGGTGGAACTCGGCAGGCTGCTGAAGCCGCACGGCATCGCGGTCGAGCTGATCGGGCAGGCCGACGGCGCCGCGCGGGCGCACATCGAGGCGGGCGGGGACTGCGTGCGCTGGCACGGCTTCGTGCCCAACGCCGAGGCCCTACGACTCGTCGAGGGGGCGTTGGCCGGGCTCTCCCTACTGCAGGACGAGGCGAACTTCCGCCACTCGATGCCGACCAAGGTCGCCGAGTACATGGCGCGCGGCGTGCCGGTGATCTCGACCCCGCTGCCGCTGGCAGTGGAGCTCGTGGAAGCGGCCGACGCCGGCTTCGTCGTGCCCTTCAACGACCCGCAGGCGGCCTGCGACGCGATCCTGAAACTCGACGCCGACCCGGACCTGCGCGTCCAGATGGGCCTGCGCGCCCACGAGTACGCCCTCCGCAACCTGGCCTGGGCACCGCACGCGGCTGCCTTCGTCGCCCAGCTTGAGGCCTGGGCCGGTAACCCCTAGCCAGGGTCAGCGTGGCGCTGGCGGTTGGCCTCGTACAAGACGATGGCCGCGGCCGCCGCGGCATTAAGCGAATTGACATGTCCGTACATGGGAATCCGAACGCTCGCGTCCGCTTCCTTGTGCCAGAGAGGCGTCACGCCCGAACTCTCCGAGCCGATCACCACGGCCGTAGGGCCGGTCAGGTCGACTTCGGCCGGGCTGCGGGTGCCGTCCGGCGTCGTCACAACGACAGCGGCGTGCCGCGTCCGCAGCCACGCGAGCACCGCGGCGCTGCTGTCGGCGGCAACCGGCACGGTAAAGACCGTCCCCTTGCTCGCGCGCACCACGTTGGGGTTGCCCCAGTCCGTCACCGCCTCGGCGCTGATCACCGCCGACACGCCCGCTGCCTCGGCGGTGCGGAGCATCGCTCCCAGGTTTCCGGGCTTCTCAATGCTCTCGCACACGAGGATCAACGGTTGCGGCGCCGGGTCGAGCCTGTCCAGCGCGCAGCCGGGAGTCTCCATCACCGCGAGCCACCCGTCCGGCGATTCACGATAGGAGACCTTCTCGAGTACGCCGCGGCCGACCTCGGTGACCGTAGCCCCGGGGACCGCGCTGACCCGCCCCAGGACCCCCAGCGGATCTGATCCGGCAACCTCGGGCGCGTAGAAAAGTTCCACCGGCCGCCCTCCGCCTTCGAGCGCCAGCGCCAGCTCGTCGTATCCCTCGACCAGGGTGACGCCACGGTCGTCCCGGGAGCTCCTCTTGCGCAGTCGCACCAAGGCCCTCACCCGCGGGTTGGCGGCACTCGTCAACATCACGCGTAGCCCGCGCGGGCTGTGCTTGCTGTCATAGTCGCAGGCTAGCTGGCCGGCGTGTCGAGGAAGGTGCCGACGGAGAAGACCTGGCGCATCTTGGCTAGCTGCTTGTCGATTTCGCTCTTCTGCCGGGCGAGGTCGTCGAGTTCGCGCTTGACCGCGGCACGGCGCTTGTCGGCGTCGGCCTCGATGTCCGCTAGGGCCTGCTTGCCGTCGTCTTTGGCCTGGGCGATGATCAGCTCGGCCTTTCGGTGGGCGTCGGCGATCTCCTTGCTGGCGTCCTTTTCCGCGTCGCGCCTGGCCTGCTCGGCGCGCTGGACTGCGTCGGCCGCGCGCTGTTCGGCGTCGGCCGCGCGCCGTTCGGCCTCCTCGACCAGCCTGCGGGAGGCCTCCTGGGCGTCGGCGAGGCGCTCGACCTCGAGCCGTTCCGTCTCCTCGCGGCGGGCGGCCAGCTCGACCTCGAGGTCGGCCTCGGCCTCGGACCTGAGCGCCTCGGACTGTTCGAGCAGGAACTGCTCGCGCCGGCGGATGTCGTCGGCCTCGCGGCGGGCGGCTCGGACGATGTCATCGCGCTCGCGCTCGGCGGCCGCCTTGATCTTTGCCAGCTCCCGTTCGGCGTCCGCGCGGGCGCCGGCCTTCTCGAACTCGGCGGCGGCGCGGAGCCCGGCGGCGTAGGACTCGGCGGCGGACTTGATCTTGGCGGCCTCGCGCTCCGCCTCGGCGGTGGCGGCCTCGATGTAGTCGGCGACCTGCCGCTGGGCGTCGATGAGGAGCTGCTCGATGCGGGCGGCCGAGCTCGGGTGCACGGGCGGGGGCTGGCTCACGGCGGGCGCCTGGGCTTGGCCCTGCTGGCCGCGTTCTTCATGGTGCCTGCGGGGATCCTGCTGTCCGCGGGATCCTGCTGTCCGCGGGGATCCTGCTGTCGCCGCGGATACTGCGGCTCGCGGGGATCGCGGGGCATTCGCGGATCCTGTTGCAGACGCGGATCCTGCTGCAGACGCGGATCCTGCTGCGGACGGGGATCCCGCATTCCGCCAGCTGGCATGCCGGGTCGCGTGCCCGGCGGCGGTGGCGGCCCAAGCGGCGACCCGGGGTGGGTCGGGCGCTCATAAGCGTGCGGCGGCATGCTACTCCCTTCCCAGTCAGATAGTACCTGTGGTCGTGGCCGTTCCCCTGAACGTGCCGCTTTGGCCGTCGTTGGAATGAACAGTTAATCATTGGGTTAATAGTTAGCGAATCATTCGAATCATGTCGGTTTGTTGCGGAAGCGCTCGGCATGAATGGGCGCAGTGAGCACGTCGCCTGATTCGCCCCGATAGGATCGTGGGCGTGAATCCGCGTCAGCTGCTATCTCGTTTGCGTCACGTTGCCGGTGAGAACAGGCTCTTCACCGGGGTGCTGGCGGCGGGCGCGTTCCTCCGGCTGCTGACGATGCTGGGCTATCCCGGCGCGCTCTGGTTCGCCGGCGACTCGTACGTCTACATCGGCGCCGCGCTGCGCCCGCAGCCGAACCTGTCCAAGGCGACGGGCTACTCGTTCTTCCTCCGGGCGCTGCTGCCGTTCCACTCATTCACGCTCGTCACCGGGCTGCAGCACCTGATGGGCCTGCTCATCGCGGTGATGATCTACGTTCTGCTGCTGCGCAACGGCGTGTCTAAGACCTGGTCAGCGCTGGCCACGCTGCCGCAGCTCCTCGACGGCTACATCATCGAGGACGAGCACCTGGTCATGGCGGAGTCGCTGTTCACGTTCATGCTCATGATCGTGACGCTGCTCCTGCTGTGGCGGCCCCGGCCCGCCTGGTGGACGGCGGTGGTCGCGGGCCTGCTCGTCGGGGCCGCGGCGGTCGTGCGGACCGAGGGCGAGGTCATGCTCGTGGTGCTCCCGCTGTTCCTGCTGCTGCGGGGCTGGTCGTGGAGGACGCTGCGCGGCTGGACGCTGGCCATCGTATTCGCCGTGGCGTCGCTGATCCCGGTCGGTGCCTACGCGAGCTGGTTCCACGAGCGCAACGGCCACTACGACCTGACGTTGTCGACGGGGTACTACACCTGGGGCCGGGTCTCGTCGTTCGCCAACTGCGCCATCATCAAGCCGACCGGCGAGCAGGCGCTGGTCTGCCCGACCCAGCCGCTCGCCGACCGCACTCCGCCCGGCGACTACATCTGGCACGCCCCGTACGTGCACCAGAACATCAACGCCAAGTCAATCGGCGGCCCGGTCAGCTACAAGGGCAACCAGCTGCTTACCAGTTTCGCGATCCACGCGGTCGAGGTCCAGCCGCTCGATTACCTGAAGACGGTGGTCAAGGGCGTGCTGCTGTCGTTCGGTTTCCCCCGGATCGCCTACCCCGGGGCCGGGACGACCTACTACTACAGCTTCCACCTCCACTTCACCGGAACGGATCCAGGCACCGGCAAGCCGACCTCCCTGCTTCCGCCGAAGAACCATACCTGGATCGCTCCGCTAACCCCGGCGGATTCCGCCTACAACGACTGGCTGAAGTACGGCCACCAGGCACCCGGCGTGGTGCGCAAGATCTTCGCCGCGCCGATCGCGATCTACCAGCGGGTGGTATTCACCTACGGGCCGCTGCTCGGGGTGATCTTCCTGGTGGGCCTCGGCGGCGTGATCTCAGTGACCGAGTCGGCGCGGCGGCGCGGGCAGGGGCTGCGGTCGGCGTTGTCCTTCCAAGCGCTCCGCTCGCTGCGGCTGCACTGGTCGCCGCGAGGCACCTCGATGCTGCCCTGGTTCACCGCCGCCGCCCTGCTGGTGGCCCCGATCGCGGTGGCCGACTTCGACTACCGCTACCTGATCCCGGTCATCCCGTTCGCCAGCATGGCGGCCGGCCTGGCCTTCGCCCCTCGCCGCACCGCCGCCGCCACGGCAACCCCGCCCGCCTCGTCAACCGAGACGGAGACCGAGACCGAGACGGAGACCGTCGAGTCCACCGTCCCCGACTCGGTCTCGTAGCCGGATAACAGCAAGAAGCTCCCCAGTTGCCCGCGGCTTCCTATCACTTTTGACCATTTCGGTTCGCCTTCCTATCAGTTTTACACACCCATACCAGTACAAATCGGGCGCAAAAGTGGTCAGAACCGATAGGAAGATGCCGAGGGATGCCCGCCGCCGCCTTCCAGACGGCGCAGACCGCGAGGTTGACAGGCCCCGCGCCCGATCGCGGTAGCGGACTTCGCTGCCGCTAGACGATGTCCGCCCGCAGAGCGGGGAGTCATGACAGAAGTCAATATGACCAGCGTGCGTGACGCCAGCATGAGCCGGGGGTTGCCGGCGTGTAATCACGTGTGCGCACGCCGGTCGGCTCCGGCGGTATCCTCGTTGCGGGTGAGTCGGCCGGACGGTCGCGCCGGGTCGTCAGGCCCGGTGAGGAAGGTCCGGGCTCCACAGGGCACGGTGGTCGGTAACGCCGACCCGGGGTGACCCGCGGGACAGTGCCACAGAAAGCAGACCGCCCCTCGCACGCCCTCGGACGCGGGAGGGGTAAGGGTGAAACGGTGGTGTAAGAGACCACCAGCGCCGCAGGTGACTGCGGCGGCTAGGTAAACCCCACCAGGAGCAAGGTCAAAAGGGCCGTCGGCTTAGGCAGTCGGCCTGCGCGAGCGTTCGAGGGCTGCCCGCCCGATGCTCGCGGGTAGACCGCACGAGACTGCCGGCAACGGCAGCCCTAGATGGATGACCGTCGGCCCGCGCAAGCGGGCGCACAGAACCCGGCCTACAGGCCGACTCACCCACTCTTACGTTCCTGACTAGGGACGATGTGATCACTGGCCCTCCTGGGTCCGTCCTACGTAGGT
Organism: uncultured Actinomycetota bacterium; assembly: GCA_963844925.1. Taxonomy (GTDB): domain Bacteria; phylum Actinomycetota; class Actinomycetes; order Streptosporangiales; family Streptosporangiaceae; genus Trebonia. The sequence goes on from CAWJQG010000010.1 coordinate 90,972, forward strand.
CCGTCTGAGATTCTTGCGTTCACGGGGGGCCGCCTGGCCCCCTCCCTCTGTCAGTAAAGGGGGCCATCCCGCGCGCTGCGCTCCTATTTGCGCGGGGCGCACCCGCGAGTGTGTTTTCTGCTCTGAGACAGGACTCGACTCTGGCCCGAGCTTCTCGATATTAAGGACATCCAGGAAATTTGTTAGCGCTTCCGGCAGTCCTGGATCATCCATGTAGGGAGCGAACTTGTCTAGCAGGGTGACCACGGAATCGGTCAGCGCGTCCAGCTCGCTCGGCGTCAGGTCCGCGAGGGGGAGGTGATGACTGCCGCGCTGGACAGGCAGCTGGGTTTTCTTTCCATTTGTCATCTGCCATGAGCATGGGACCACCTGCTGAGGGTTATTGCCACGGGGATGGGACCACCCCGGTTGCCAGTTGATGGACCACCCCTGCCAGGATCGCCCGGTTTGAACCGTTCTGCGAGAGATGGCAGGGATGGCGTTCCGGGAGGTCCTGGTGACAGAGGTGAAGGAAGTCCTGCGTGCGTGGCTGGCGGGGCTGGGCAAGCGCCCGGCCGCGGCCCGCGCGGGGGTGAACGTGAAGACGGCGGCCCGGTATATCCGGGCCGCGCAGGAGGCCGGTCTTTCCCGCGATAGCGGGGAAGGCCGGCTGACCGACGAGCTGATCGGCATGGTGGTCGGGGCGGTCCGCCCGGCCCGCCCGGCGGGGCACGGCTCGTCGTGGGAGGCCCTGGCCGCCGCGGAAGGACGAGATCACCGGGTGGGTGAGGCAGGACCTGACGCTGGTGAAGATCGGCGAGCTGCTCGGAGCGGTCGGGGACCGCGGTCCCGTACCGGACGCTGGCGCGGTTCGCCGCGGCCGAGTGCGGTTTCTCGTCGGGCCGGCCGGGGGTGACGGTGCGGGTCGACGACCCGCCGCCGGGCCGTGAGCTGCAGGTCGACTTCGGCTACCTCGGCATGATCCCCGACGGGGAGCGGCGGCGGAAGCTGCACGCGCTGGTGTTCACGGCGGTGTTCTCCCGCTACTGCTACGTCTACCTGACGTTCCCGCAGACGACGCTGGCGGTGATCGCGGGCTGCGAGGCGGCGTGGGAGTTCTTCGGCGGCGTGTTCCCGGTCCTGATCCCGGACAACCTCAAGCCGGTGGTGGATGCGGCGGACCGGCTGGAGCCGCGGTGGAACCGGGAGTGGCTGGAGTACGCGCAGGCCCGCGGCATCGCGGTCGACCCGGCGAGGGTCCGCTCCCCGCAGGACAAGGGCCGGGTCGAGTCCGGGGTGAAGTTCACCCAGCGGAGCTTCTTCGCCGGGGAGTCGTTCCTGGACATCGGCGACGCGCAGCGGCGGGCCGACGACTGGTGCCGGGTCCGGGCCGGGATGCGGGTGCACGGCACGACGCGGCTGCGGCCGGCCGAGGCGTTCGCCGAGCACGAGGCGCCGCTGCTGATGGCGGTCCCGGACGAGCCCTACCGGGTTCCGGCCTGGTCGGAGGCCAAGGTGCAGCGGGACTTCCACGTCCGCGCGCAGAACGCCTTCTACTCGGTGCCTTACGCCCTGATCGGGCAGCAGGTCACGGTCCGGGCCGACGACGCGCTGGTGAAGGTCTACCACCGCGGGCAGGTCGTGAAGGTCCACCCGCGCCAGCCGGCCGGGGGCCGGTCCTCGGACGCGGCGGACTTCCCGCCCGGCACCGACGTCTACGCCCGCCGCGACGTGGACCGCCTTGCAGAAGATGGCCGCCGCCCGCGGCGAGGCGATCGGCGCCTACGCGGCGAGGATCCTGGACACCGACCTGCCCTGGACGAAGATGCGGGCCGTCTACGCCCTCATCGGCCTCTGCCGCACCTACGGGAACGGGCCGGTCGAGCAGGCCTGCGCGGCGGCGCTGGAGCTGGACGTGATCAGCGTCCCGAAGATCCGGTCGATCGTGGAGAAGGGCACCGGGGCGCAGGCCGCCCGGGCCGCCGCCCGCTCACGGCAGGCCGACGCGGCGGCGGGGAAGGTGCTGGCGGCGAGGTTCGCCCGCGACCCGCGGGAGTTCGCGACCTCGACCGGGGTCCGGATGCGGGTCCTGCCCGGCGGCGACAGCTGACGCCGCGATTCATTTCATTCGTTCCAGGCTGATTCGCTTCATTTCATTCGTTTCGTTTCATTTCGTTCCGCCGTGCGCCAGCACGGGCGGGAGAGGACGCGATCTCATGACGATCACCGCGCAGCCGCCGGCCCCGGCGGCCGGCCGCGAGGCCGGGGCATGCCGGTATCCCGGCTGCCCGAACCCGGCCAGGGACCCCGGGGCGCCGGGCCGGCGGCCCGGCTACTGCGAGCAGGAGATGCCCGAGGACCGCGACGGCGCCCTCGTGCTGGTCCGGCATACCGCGCTGACGGCGTTCCGCCGCCGCCAGCAGCTGGCCGGGCAGCCGGATGACGACGGCCGGCCGGTCACCACGGCGATCAGCCGGGCCGGCGCGATCCGCGACGACGCGCTGGCCGCGATGAGCAGGCTCGGCGCGCAGCTGGCCGCGGCCCTGGACCAGCTCGCCGTCCTCGGCGAGCAGCTGGCCGCCGCCGGTCCCGAGGCCGCCGAGGCCCAGGCCGAGGCCGTCCGCGCCGAGACCGCCGCCGCCACTCGAGCACGCCCGCGCCGAGACCGCCGGCCACGCCGCCGCCCGGCACGCCGCCGAGCTCGACGCCGCCGAGGCCCGCGCCGCCGCCGCCGAGGCCATCGCCATGCTGGAAGAACACGCCGCGGCCCGGCAGCGCGCCGAGGAAGCCGCGCCGAGGCGGCCCGGGCGCTGGAGGACGAGCGCGCCGCGCACGCCGCGGAACTGGCCGCCGCCCGCGACGCCGCCAGCCGCCACGAGCAGGAACGGCAGCAGCACGACGAGGCGCTCGCCGCCGCGGACGGCGCCGTCGCCGCGCTGCGCGAGCAGCTCGCCCGCGCCGAGGCCGCCCTCGACCGCGAGCGCGACCGCCAGCACGAGACCACCGTCCTGCTCCGCGGCCTCATCCCCGGCCCGGACAGCCCGGCCGGCAAGACCGCGGCCCGCCGCCAGCCAGCCGCGCAGTAATCACCGCCGGTTCCGGGGCGGGCCTGACGGCCCGCCCCGGAACCAGCCCCGCGAACGAGAGAAAGAACAGCACCGATGACCATGACCAGCCCCGTCAGCCCCGACCTGAAGCGCCTGCTGCGCGCCCTCAAGCTCGGCCAGCCTCGACGACACCCTCCCCGAACGGCTCACCCCGCCCGCCAGCAGAAAATGGCCCACGCCGACTTCCTCGAGCTCCTGCTGTCCGACGAGGTCACCCGCCGCGAGAACGGATCGGCCGCCCGCCGCGCCCGCGCCGCCGGACTCGACCCCGCCATGCGCCTGGAAACCTGGGACCCCGACAGCCGCCGTCCGCTACGACCAGCAGCTCTGGAACGAGCTCGCCAGCCTCCGGTTCGCCGACGCCGGGCACGGCGCCCTCATCCTCGGGCCCCGTCGGCGTCGGCAAGACGCACCTCGCCACCGCCCTCGGCCACATCGCCGTCCGCCGCCGCCTCACCGTCACCATGGCCCGCGCCGACCAGCTCTTCAAGAAACTCAAAGCCGCCCGGCTCGACAACAGCACCGAGGCCGAGCACCGCCGCCTCGCCGCCGTGAACGTACTGATCATCGACGACTTCGCCCTGCAGCCACTCGACGAGATCGCCACCGCCGACTTCTACGAGCTGACCGTCGCCCGGCACCGCAAGAACCCCACCATCGTCACCTCGCAACCGCACCCCGGACGAATGGGTCACCCTCATGAGCGACCCGCTCCTCGCCCAGTCGGCCGTCGACCGCCTCGCCTCCACCTGCCACGAGCTCATCGTCGAAGGCGAGTCCTACCGCCGCCGCCAGCGGCCCGCAATCCCCGCAGCTTGACGAACCCCGTCAGCTGCCCCAAGATGATCCGGCAGCCGAAAAG
>CAWJQG010000011.1:0-27354 GCA_963844925.1 uncultured Actinomycetota bacterium
GGCCGGCTTCGCCCGACGCGGGCCGAATCGCCGCCGCGGCGGCCGGGACCCCCGGCCGCCGCGCGAGGACCCGGCGTCCCGGCGTCGCGGTGGCCGGCCTTGGCGGCGCGACCCGGCTGGTCATGGCGCGCAGGCGCGGCCGCAAGCCGGACGACGGCGACGGCGACTTCGGCGCCGATGAGCTGCCGGAGACCGTTCCGGTGGCGGAGTGGCCTGTCGGCGAGACCGCTGGCGCTCGCGGTGTCGCGGGCCTTGCCGCCCAGGATTTCCCCGGTGACGATGATGAAGATCCAGCCCGGGGCGATCAGGGCCTGAGCGAGCAGGGCGACGGCGACCACGGCCGCGGTGCCCACGGCGAGGAGCGCGCGCCGTGGGGCATGGCGGGCGACTGGGGCAGCGGCGGGCGACGTCCGGACCCGGAGCCGTGGGGTGATGACCCGCGGGGGGCTAGCGTCCGGCCGGGCGCCGCCGAGCAGCGGGAGCCTGTCGGCCAACGGGACGCCGCCGAGCAGCGGGACGCCGCCGAGCGCTGGAGCCAGACAGACCGGACAGGCCAGACGGAGCAGTGGGGGCGCCCGGCGCGGCGCAGCCTCACCGGACCGCATGCCGCTGTGTCGCGCGGCACCGGCCACCAGCCGCTGCTGCCCCGGGAGGCTGCCGCCCCGCCGCACGACTCGTGGGACAGCGGCCCGCAGGCCACGGTATCCCCGGGTCCCCGGACCACCGCGCCGACGCGGACCGGCCCGCAGCAGCCCGTGTCCGGGACCGGCCCGCAGCGATCCGCGCCCTGGCCGACGGGCCGGCAGGCTCCGCTGCCCGCGACCGGATCCGGGCCCGTTGCCAGGCCGTGGGACACCGGTAACCCGGGCGCGCCGACGGGCTGGAATCGCGACACGGGGGAATGGGAAAAGCTCCCGTCGCCTGCTGAGCCCGTCTACTCTGACCAGCCCGTTTACCCTGAGCAGCCCGCCTACTCTGACGAGCGCGCCTACCCTGACGAGGGCGCTTATCCGGTTGAGGCCGACTATCCGGTTGAGGCCGACTATCCGGCCCAGCGGCAGACCGCCTCCGCGCCCTGGCCCGTGTCCGCTGGCCCGGATACCTCCGGTGCGGCTAAGCCGGAACGCCGCTCGCACCGGGCGAGCAAGCACGGGAAGCCGAGCCGGTGGCGCTGGTCCGCCGACCGCTCCGGCTCCGGCGGTGAGTCCTGATGCGTCGTCTCGCTCTCCTCGGCGCCGTGGTGCTCGCGCTCGCCGTGGTCGTCGCGTTCGCCTGGTCGACGAAGCCGGCGCCGAGTCAGCCCGCCGTCGAGGCGGGGCAGATCGCCGCGGTGACCTCTGTCACCAGGTCCTGCCCGCCGGCGGCGCCGGGCGCGGGGACGACCACGCACATCTCGATGATCGCCGTGCCGTCGCAGGCAGCATCAGCCACGGGCTCGACCGCCGCGTCGACCGGTCTCGCCACGCTGAGCGCGGTCCCGGCCGCGCCCGCCTCGCCCGCCGCCATCAAGCCGGCCGCAAAGTCGGCCGAGAAGACGTCGACGGGCACCGCGTCGGTGACCAAGAGCGCGCCAGCCGCGTCGGTTACCGTCTCCGAGCCCGGCGCGGCGACGACGGTCACCGCGCCAGCCGATGGCGACGCCGCCGGCACGGCGTTGGCGGTGACCGGCCAGATGGCCGAGGGGTTCGAGGCGGAGCAGGCGACCTCGGCGGGGATGGGCCTGGTGAGCTGCTCGCACCCGAGTTCCGACATGTGGTTCGTGGGTTCAGGGGCGCCGAACGTCCGGCTTTACCTGATGAACACCGGGGCCCTCGCGGCCAGCGTCAACGTGAACATCCTGACCGACACCGGCCAGCAGAACGGGCTCGCAAACGCCATCACGGTCGCCCCGGATCAGGTCATCGAGGAGAACATCTCCCCGTACGTGGTTGGCGCCCAGGCGGTCGCCATGGAGGTTCAGACCAGCTCGGGTCAGGTTGCCGCCTCGGTCTGGGAGAGCGACGGGACGGGCAGCGGTGCCTGGGTGCCGCAGTCGGCCGAGCCGTCGACGACCCTGGTGATCCCCGGCTTGACCGTGGCGAGTAGCGCGGCGCGGCTTTTCGTGAGCGTTCCCGGCCAGACCGATGCGCGGGTGAAGGTGGTCGCCTACACCCCGGCGGGCGCGTTCCAGCAGTTCGCGACCGTCCCTGTGCAGGCATCGGCCTCCGCCACTACCCCGGTGACGCTCAGCTCCCTAGGAGCGTCGGCCGCCGGGCTTGAGCTCACCTCGAATGTGCCGATCGTGGCCGGCGTGCTGGTGGCCGGCACGGGGATCGGGTCGTTCGCCACCGCAGTCGCACCGGTCACCGAGCAGGGGGTGGTGGCGGGGAACCCGGCCGCCGCCGGTCTCACGGTCGGCCTGCTGCTCACCGCGCCCGCTGCCGCGGCGACGGCCAGCGTCAGCGTCATCAGCGCGGACGGCACGATCACGTCACCGGCCGGCCTGCAGAACGTGACCGTGGCGGCCGGGCGCACGCTCGCCCTCGCGGTGCCGCGGGCGCCCGGTCGGCAGTCGTTCTCGATCGTCCTAAAGCCGGGCGCCGACTCCGGACCGCTCTACGCCGCGCGGGTGGTGACCTCGGGTTCCGGCGGCCTCTCGGCCCCGCTGGTGTCGCTGCTCCCGGTACAAAGCGCCCTCACCGAGATCACGCTCCCGGCCGCCCAGAACTCCTACACGGCCGTCCTCCCCTAGACGGATACGCAGGTGGTTCACGGCACCGGTGATGCAGGTGAGCAGCGCAATATGCCCACAAGATTCGGACATAACGACCCATTGTCGTTATTGTGTGTAGTTCGTGGCGTGGAGCGCCCTAAAGTACACACAATAACGGAAACGGGGCGGGCTGATATGGTGAAATGTCGGAAATTGCGGTTTCTTGGCGATGGTTAGTCGAGGCCGCCTCGGTAGCCGGGGTCGACCGACTCAGGCTCGACGCCGAGGAAGTCGGCGAACTCCTCCACCACAACGTCGAAGACGAGGTCGCTGAGCTCGCCCTCGCTTTCGGAGCGGGCGAGCAGCGGGCGGCGGTAGATGACGAATCTGGTGGGCGTGGCCGGGCGGGAGGGGTCGCCAGGGTCCGGCGACCCCGGCAGGGTTCTGGCGAGGGGGAGCGGGACGCTGTCGTCGGTGAGCTCGTCCGCTTCCGGTACTTCCTGGACGGCGAACTCAACGCCCGCCAGCTCGGCCTCCCAGCGCCCTTCGAGGCGCGCCACGGCGTCGAGCACCATGTCGTCGAACTGCTGCGACCTGGTGCGGTAGAGCGGCACCCCTGGCGGCACTAGGCGGCCCCGCAGGCCCCGCCCGTGCCGGTCGCGCCGCCGGACCCTGGGGGATCGGGCGGGCTGGATGGCGCCGTTCTCACCGCTCTGCACTGTTTCCTCTCCCACCCTCCCACCTTTCTCCGCCCTTCCGCCCTTCCGCCCTCCCCGCCCTTCCGTGGGGTGACCCCCATGCCCGCCGTGCGCGGCCGCGCCGGCGCGATGAAAGGCAAGGATATCGGGCCGGCGCGGCCGCGCGAAGACCCCAGTTGCGGCCGGGGCGCGGCGCGGGGCGGCGGGCTGGCCAGCCGGACAAAACGACACGATCGCGAACCGTGCCGGGGTGGTGGCAAAACCGGCTCCGGATAGGTACCGTCAGCCGTTGTGAGCGACAACGAGATCCTGCCGGCGACCCGGGGGGCGGCGTCGGCCGGGCGGTCGGACGACCGCGCGTGCGCTCACACCGATGACGGGGATCACGATGGACAACAGCCGCCGTCGACCGGGCGCGGCCCCGACATGATGGCGGTTCCCCCCACCGATGCTTCCTCCGAGCGACAGCCGGGGTCCAGGGGGGCTAGGGGGAATGGGGGGCTGGAGCCCCCCATGCTGGAAATGGGTGGCCAGGGGGAATGGCGGGCGCCGGGGGTGATCGGGGGCGCCGGGGGTGATCGGGGGCGGGAGCCCGCGATGCCGGAAGGCAGCCCCCCCTGCCGGAAGGCAGCCCACCATGCGGGAAGCCCGAAGCCCGCCATGCTGGAAATAGGCGGGCGGGAGCCCCCCATGCGGGAAATCCTTTCCCCCGGGAGACGACAGGAGGTGGGCTGGTGAATACCCGTTGCTGCTCGCGAACCGCGTGCAAGAAGCCTCCCGTTTACACGCTCACGTACGTGTACAGGGACTCCACCGCAGTGCTGGGGCCGCTTGCGGTCGCAGTCGATCCGCACTCCTGGGACCTATGCGAGATGCACGCCGGGCGGCTGGTGGTGCCGCGCGGCTGGGACGTAGTGCGGTTGCCGCCGGACCCGGCGCAGGAACGGGCCGACGACTTGGAGGCGCTGGCGAACATCGTCCGTGAAGTCGGCCGCCCCGACCGCGGCGTCGGGCCGCGCCCGGCGTCCGCGCAGCCCAGGGCGGTGGCTGGCCAGTCCAGGGCGGCGGCCCAGCCCCGCGCGGCCGCGCAGCCCGGTGCCGCCGTGTCCGAGCCCGTCGGCCAGGGCGTCGAGGTCGGCCGCCGCGGGCACCTGCGGGTGGTGCGCTCAGCGCCGTCCCCGCGGCCGGAAGGGTTAGGGCAGCACTTGATCCTGGTCAAGTCCCCAGAACCTGGCCAGGTAGGAACAGCTCTGCTGCCGTGACCGCTAACCACCTAGACTCGCCGAGGCCAGGACCGTCCGGGGCCGTCGGCTAGCCGGGAGTAACTCCCGCTAGCTCAAGAGGAACGGTAGCCGGGCAGGAACCCCGATCCCCGGCACCATCGCATCCCCCCATACTTCCGCGACCGATAGGTTTGGTCGTGGGAAGTGTTAAATAAGACTGGATCAGTCAGAAGGCGGGGACGAAGTGAGCGACCTTGACAAGATCTTCAAGGCCTATGACGTCAGGGGTGTCGTCCCTGACGAGCTCGACGAGGCGGTGGCCGAAGCGGTCGGCGCTGCGTTTGTCCGGCTGACCGGGGCAAAGACGATCGTCACGCTGCACGACATGCGCCCGAGCAGCGGTCCGCTGGCCGACGCGGTCGGCCGCGGCGCTACGTCCCAGGGCGCGGACGTTATCCGCGGCGGACTCGGCTCCACCGACATGGTGTACTACGCGGCCGGATCGCTCGACATCCCGGGCGCGATGATCACCGCGAGCCACAACCCGGCCCGCTACAACGGGATCAAGCTCTGCAAGGCCGGCGCCAAACCGGTCGGCATCGAGACCGGCCTCGTCGAGATCAAGGAGATGGTCGCCAGCGGCGTCCCGGCCTATGACGGGAAGCCGGGCACGACTTCGGAAAAGGACCTGCTCCCTGGTTACGCCGAGTACCTCAAGAAGCTCGTCGACCTCTCCGGCATCCGCCCGCTCAAGGTCGCCGTCGACGCGGGCAATGGCATGGGCGGGTACACCGTGCCCACGGTGTTCGCCGGGCTCCCGATCACCCTCATACAGCTCTACTTCGAGCTCGACGGCTCGTTCCCCAACCACGAGGCGAACCCGATCGACCCGGCGAACCTGCGCGACCTGCAACGGGCGGTCAAGGAGAACAAGGCCGACATCGGCCTCGCCTTCGACGGTGACGCGGACCGGTGCTTCATCGTCGATGAACGCGGCGAGATCGTCTCCCCGTCGGTGCTTGCCGCGCTGATCGCGACCCGCGAGCTGGCCCGCGAGCCGGGGGCCGTGGTCATCCACAACCTGATCACCTCGCGCGCGGTGCCCGAGCTGGTTTCCGAGCACGGCGGCACCGCGGTCAGGACCCGGGTCGGGCACTCGTTCATCAAGGCGAAGATGTCCGAGAACAACGCCATCTTCGGCGGCGAGCACTCGGGCCACTTCTACTTCAGGGACTTCTGGTTCGCCGACTCCGGCATGCTGGCCGCGCTCCACGCGCTGGCCGCGCTCGGCCACGACGACCGTCCGCTGTCGGTCATCCTCAGCGATTTCTCCCGCTACCGCGACAGCGGCGAGATCAACAGCGAGGTCGCCAACCAGGCCGCCGCGATCGCGAAGATAAAGAGCACTTATGCCGAACGGGCCGGGGTTACCCTCGATGAGCTAGATGGTCTCACCGTCTCGGGGGACACGTGGTGGTTCAACGTCCGTCCTTCCAACACCGAGCCGCTGCTCCGGCTGAACGTGGAGGCGTCCGATGACGCCGAGCTGGCCGCCATCAGCGACGAGGTACTTGGCCTGATACGCGAAGGCACGGCCCGTTAACTCAGAAGGATTTTGAACTTATGGAACTTGAAGACTGGGTGATGGAGTTCATCATCTGCCCGAAGTGCCACGCCGACCTGCGCGCCGACGACAGCGCGAGCGAGCTGGTGTGCACCGGCTGCGGGCTTGCTTACCCGGTCCGTAACAGCATCCCGGTGCTGCTCGTGGACGAAGCGCGCCAGACGCCGGTGCCGCAGGCAGAGGGCAGCGCGGGGTGAATACGCCCGACGGCGGGGCAGCGCTCGCCGCGCTCCGCCTCGATGACGCCGAGCTCGTCGAGGCGGGCGATCCAGGCGGCATGCTCAGGCAGGTCGCCTCGTCGGCGGCGCAGGTCCGAACCGCGCTGCGCGCGTGCGCGGAGACCGACCTCTCCGAACTCCGCCCGGACATCCGGCCTCGCGCGATCGTGGTAGCTGGGTCCGGTGGCGCGGGCGGGTCGATGTTCGCGTGCGACGCGCTCGCCGCGATCTGCGGAAGCGGGTCGCCGGTCCAGGTGACCGGCACCTTCGGGTACCGGCTGCCCGGCTGGATCGGCGCGGCGGACCTGGTGATCGCGGTGTCCCGTTCCGGGCACACGGCCGAGGCAATCGCGCTGGCCGGCGAGGCCGCCCGGCGAGGCTGCCACCTGGTCGGCGTGGGCGCGCCCGGGTCGCCGTTGCAGGAGCTCGCGGCCCGCGCCCGGGGAACGTTCATCCCGGTGACCACGGTCGGCCCGGCCCGCGCGATGGCCTGGGCGCTGACCGTGCCGCTGCTTGTGACCGCGGCCAGGCTCGGCGTGGCGCGGATCGCCGATGAGGACTATGAGGAGGCGGCGGCCGTCATGGAGGACGTCTCCCACCAGTGTCGGCCGTCCAGCGAATCGTTCGTCAACCCGGCCAAGTCGCTGGCGCTCGACCTGGTCGGCCGCCTCCCGGTGATCTGGGGCGGGTCGGCGCTCGCGGCGGCGGCGGCGGGCAGGTTCGCCTCCCAGCTCGCCGCGAACGCCAAGTACCCGGCGGTGGTCGGCGTACTGCCCGCCGCCGGGCACGACCAGGTGGCCGCGTTCGACGGGCCGTACGCGCCTGCGCCCGAGCCCGCCTTCCCCGCCGCCGAGGACTTCGGGTTCGGCGGCGCGGAATTCGGCGAGTTCTCCGAGGTCGGCGACGACGAGCTTGGCCTGGACGGGCCGTCCATGGACGAGGCGCAGCTGCGGCTCGTGCTGCTCGCGGACGAGACGGACGAGCACCCGATCGTGGAACGGACCAGGGTCGCCGCGGCAGCGCTCGCGCAGGCCCGCGGCATCGATGTGTCGGAGATCGCGATGGAGCGCGGCGGCCCGCTGCGTCGGCTGGCCGGGATGGTGCAGCTGATCGACTACGCCTCGGTATACCTCGGCATGGCCATCGGGATCGACCCGCTAGCCATCGCGGCGATCAAGGATCTGCGAGACCTGACCGGGCGCGAGTGAAGGCAGTCATCGCCGCGCTCGCGGCCAACCTGGGCATCGCGATCGCGAAGTTCGCGGCGTTCCTGCTGACCGGGTCGGCGTCCATGCTGGCCGAGTCGGTGCACTCGGTGGCGGACACCGCCAACGAGGTGCTGCTGCTGATCGGCCGGGGCAAGTCGGGGCGGGCGCGCAACGAGCTGCACCCGTTCGGCTACGGCCGGGAGCGCTACTTCTACGCGTTTGTGGTGGCGGTGCTGCTGTTCACGGTTGGCTCGGTCTTCTCGGTCTACGACGGCGTGCACAAGATCCTGGCACCCGAGGCGGTCCGGTCGCCGGGCATCGCATTCGGGGTGCTCGCGGTCTGCGCGGTGCTTGAGGGGTTCTCGCTGCGGACCGCCATTCGCGAGGCCAGCGCCGAGCGCGCCGGGCGCAGTTGGCGCTCGTTCGTGCACGCAACCAAGTCGCCCGAGCTGCCGGTGGTGCTGATGGAGGACTCCGCAGCGCTGCTCGGCCTGCTGTTCGCGTTCCTCGGGGTGCTGCTCTCGGTGCTGACCGGTTCCGGTGTCTGGGACGGGGCCGGTCGGTCGGGGTGGGCATCCTGCTGGCGTGCGCGGCGTTCGTGGTCGGGTACGAGACCAAGTCCCTGCTGATCGGGGAGTCGGCGTCGTCGGAGGTAGCGGCCTCCATCGTGGCCGCGCTGGAGGACGAGGGCCGGGGGCTCCGCGTCATCCACCTGCGGACCTCACACGTAGGCCCGGAGTCGCTGCTGGTGACGGCCAAGATCGCCGTCCCCGCGGCGATGCCGGCAGGCGCCCTGGTCTCCGAGATCGACGCGGCGGAAGAGCGCGTCCGGGCGGCGGTGCCGATCGCGGACACCATCTACCTAGAGCCCGACATCTACCGTCCGGACCAGGCGGACCCGACCGACCCGTCCGTCGCGGTGGTCCGACACAGCCGCCCCAGTTTCCCGCGCCGTCCCCGTCGCAAGCCCGCCGCTTAGCCCGATGCCCCGGCCCGATGCCTCAGCCGGAGGCCTCCAGCCGGTCTCTTAGGTGGCGCCGAGGGCGCGTAGGGCGCGCTCCTTTTCGAAGTCGAGGGCGCGGCCCGCGCCGGGACCGGCAGGCACGTGCCCGGTGCGGCGGCCGAGGTCGGCGACGGCCGCGCGGGCCGCCGGGTCGGCGAGCACGCGGAGCCCGAACGCCAGCGCGGCCGGGGTGATGTCGTACTGCTGCTCGATCCGCAGGGCGGTGGTGATCGCCGCCATGTCCTCGTCGGTAAAATGCCGGTGCGCCTGGCCGCGCCCGGTGGGCCGGTGTCGCAGCGGTGGCAGCAGCCCCAGATCCTCCCGGTAGCGGAGCATCCGGGGGGACATGCCGAGCCGCGCGGCGGCTTCCGTGATCCGCATATCATTAATCTAACATTTTTTTGTCAAAAACCAAGTGGGTCGCGTGCGACGGGCCGGCCGGATGCCGTAGCGTCGAGATCGTCGCCGCGGGCGAGCCTCGCCCGCCGCGCACCCCGCAGCCGTCGCTGACGCATCAGGCGTCAATGGAGGAGTCAACGCGCATGAGCGCCGAACCGTACAAGGTCGCCGACATTCACCTGGCTGATTTTGGCCGCAAGGAGATCCAGCTCGCGGAGCACGAGATGCCTGGCCTGATGGCCACCCGAGCGGAGTACGCCGAGTCCCAGCCGCTGCTCGGCGCGCGGATCACGGGCTCGCTGCACATGACCATCCAGACCGCCGTCCTGATCGAGACCCTGGTCGCGCTGGGCGCGCAGGTCCGCTGGGCGAGCTGCAACATCTTCTCCACCCAGGACCACGCCGCTGCCGCGATCGCGGTCGGCCCCGACGGCACCCCGGACGACCCCAAGGGCATCCCGGTCTTCGCCTGGAAGGGCGAGACGCTCGAGGAGTACTGGTGGTGCACCGAGCAGGCGCTGGCCTGGCCGGGCGGCGAGGTCCCGAACATGATCCTGGACGATGGCGGCGACGCCACCCTGTTCGTGCACAAGGGCGCCGAGTACGAAGCGGCCGGTGCGGTCCCGTCGCCGTCCTCGGGCGATAACGAGGAGTGGCTGGTCATCCTCGACCGGCTCCGCAACTCCCTGGCCGACTCGCCCGGCGTGTGGACCAAGGCCGTGCAGACGATCAAGGGCGTCACCGAGGAGACCACCACCGGCGTCCACCGGCTCTACGAGATGGCCAAGGCCGGCACGCTCAAGTTCCCGGCGATCAACGTCAACGACTCGGTGACCAAGTCCAAGTTCGACAACAAGTACGGCTGCCGGCACTCGCTGATCGACGGCATCAACCGCGGCACCGACGTCCTCATCGGCGGCAAGGTCGCGCTGGTCTGCGGGTACGGCGACGTCGGCAAGGGCTGCGCCGAGTCGCTGCGCGGCCAGGGCGCCCGGGTGATCGTCACCGAGGTCGACCCGATCTGCGCGCTGCAGGCGGCGATGGACGGCTACCAGGTCGCGGTACTCGAGGACGTCGTCGCCGCGGTGGACATCTTCGTCACGACCACCGGCAACAAGGACATCATCACGGCCGCCGACATGGCGCAGATGAAGCACCAGGCCATCGTCGGCAACATCGGCCACTTCGACAACGAGATCGACATGGCTGGCCTGGCGGCCCTGCCCGGTATCAAGCGGAACAACGTCAAGCCGCAGGTTGACGAGTGGGTCTTCCCCGACGGCCACGCCATCATCGTGCTGTCAGAAGGCCGCCTGCTGAACCTGGGCAACGCGACCGGGCACCCGTCTTTCGTGATGTCCAACTCCTTCACCAACCAGGTCATGGCGCAGATCGAGATCTTCACCAAGCCCGAGGCGTACCCGATCGGCGTCTACACGCTGCCCAAGCACCTGGACGAGAAGGTCGCCCGGCTGCACCTGGACGCGCTCGGCGTCAAGCTGACCGTGCTCAGCAAGGAACAGGCCGACTACATCGGCGTCCCGGTCGAGGGCCCGTACAAGCCGGACCACTACCGGTATTGATCATCTCCTTCAGTTGGTAGGCAGATGAATACCGACGCAACGCGCCGGTACCGGCCGGTCCCCGGGCTCGCGGAGCTCGGGGACGGCCGTATCAGCTATTCCCAGCGGTCCATGCCGCTGCTATCGGCGCTCGCGGCGCGGTTCCGCGCGGAGCGCCCGTTCGACGGCCTGACCATCGCCGCCTGCCTGCACGTGACGGCGGAGACGGCGGTGCTCGTCCGCGCGCTGCGGTCAGGCGGCGCGTCCGTCCGGCTGGCGGCATCCAACCCGCTCTCCACGCAGGACGACATCGCGGTCGCGCTCATGGCCCGGGACGGTGTCGAGGTCTTCGCCAAGGCCGGAGTGGACCGGGATGCCTACTACGAGCACATCGAGCTCGCGCTCGGCGCCGACCGGGCCAGCGGCCCCGACCTGGTTCTCGACGACGGCGGTGACCTTGTGTCCACGCTGCACACGCGGGCGCAGCCGGCGATGCTCGGCCGGGTCCGCGGCGGGTGCGAGGGGACGACGACCGGCGTGCTCCGGCTGCGCCGGATGGCGGCCGACGGCACGCTCGCGTTCCCGGTGATCGCGGCCAGCGACACGCCCGTCACCCGGCTGGTGGACAACGGGCACGGCACCGCCCAGTCGGTCATCGACGGGCTGCTCCGCGCCAGCGGGGCCCTGCTGGCGGGCAAGACCGTGGTGGTGGCCGGGTTCGGCGCCTGCGGGGTCGGCATCGCCGAGTTCGCCCGCGCGCTCGGCGCGCGGGTGATGATCACCGAAGTCGACCCGGTGCGGGCGCTCGACGCGGTGCTGCGCGGGTTCCTGGTGCTGCCGCTGGCCGACGCCGCCCCGCTGGGCGAGGTGTTCATCACCGCGACCGGCTCGGCCGACGTGATCACCGGCGAGCACCTGGCGGTGATGCGGGACGGCGCCATCCTCGCCAACGCCGGCCACTTCGACGTGGAGATCGACGTGCGGGCGCTGGCGGCCATGGCGGTCCGGGTGGATCCCGACGTCCGCCCGCACGCCGACGCCTACGAGCTCGCCGATGGGCGCCGCCTGCTGCTACTGGCCGAGGGGCGCGTGGTCAACCTGGTCGCCGCCGAAGGCCATCCGCCCGAGGTGATGGACCTGGCGTTCGGCATCGAGGCGCTGACGCTGGCCTGGCTCGCGGGACAGGCGGAGCGGCTGCCCGCCGACGTTCACCCGGTGCCGCCGGACATCGACGCCGAGGCGGCCCGCATGGTCCTCGCGGCCCTGGGCACGAAGACCGATTCTCTCACCCCAGCCCAACGGGCCTACCTGGCGAGCTGGCGGCTCGGCTCGTAACTAACGGCCTCCGGCGCGGAAACCTGACACGGAGTCGGCCGGCCAGGCTGGTCAGCCAGGGGAACTCCTGCGGGTCGGCCTCGGATGGGGTCAGGGCCAGCCAGCCGAGGAGCGCCAGCGGGTAGGCGTAGTAGCCGAACCGGGTGGACGGGTCCAGGGTGAACAGCGCCGCGTAGCCGACCGCGAGGCGGAACGCGGCATCGCGGACGTCGCGCGGCGGGCGCAGCAGAAGCCACGCGGCGAAAGCCACCACCGCGATCACCATCAGCGCCACCGCGGCCGTATGGCCGACGGTGCCGAGCTCGGCGATGAGGTGGCCGGGGAGCGGGCTCTGCGCAGGCGTCTTGTACTTGGTGGTGCCCAGCGGGTAGTCGATCAGGTTCTGCTTGACCGCGCTGACCGCGTCCGTGGTCGCCAGCGCGGCCGGCGCGGCGGCGGCGCCGAGGACGACGGCCAGCCCGATCGCGGAGGCGGTGAACCGGGCGGCCACACGCGGGGAGTGCTGTACCCACGCCATGACCGCGAGCACCGGGATCACCGCCCAGGCCGTGGTCTTCATGGCGCACGCCAGCGCGAGCACCAGGCCCGCCTGCACTAGCTTGCCCCGGTAGGCCAGGGCGAGCGTCAGGCAGGTGAGCCCGATGACCGGCGGATCGGTGACGCCGACCGCGAGCGGGAACGCGATCATCGGCGAGACGGTTGCGACCGTGGTGAGCCAGACCAGGCGGCTCCGGCACTGACGGCAGTCCCGGATCCGGTGCGGTGAGACGACAGTGAAAGCCGCCGCGAGCGCCGTGATCGTGGCCAGCGTCGTCCAGATCCTCGGGTCGCCCAGCACGCCGGTCAGCCCCGCCGAGCGAGGCAGGCCGAAGATCTCCATAAACGGAAGGTACGGATTGTAGGACGTCCAGCTCGTGAGCAGGCTGTTCGGCAGGTAAGGGGTGCCATGCTTGAGCAGGTAGTTCGCCGACTGGCTGATGACGACCACTTCACCGGTGGGGGCCGCCCTGGTAATCAGCCAGAGCAGCGGCGCGATCACCGCCCCGCCGACGGCCGCGGACAGCGGGACCACCCAGCTCCTGGTGACGAGCAGCAGGATCGTCGTCACCGCGTAGCCGCCGCAGGCCCAGGCGGCCCAGGTGCCATCGGCGTGCCCGGTGAGGATGGTCACGCCCGCGTAGACCGTGAAGGCGGCGAACCACGCAGTCATCGCGCGTCGGCCGGGCAGGCCAAAATGCCCAGCCGAGGCCGCCTCGGCCGCGTCCTGGTGTTCGTCCTCGCGGGCATCATGCGTCTGGAGCGACTGCCCCGTCGCCGGTGCGCCGCCAGCCCCCGGCACGGACTCGCTATCCATGATTACTCAGGTTACGTTCACCCCAGGATCAGCCGCGTCCGCCCGCGGAGGTACTTCTTGCGGCTGACAGCATCCGCCGAGTCCGTTGCGTAGCCGTGGCCGTCAAGGCAGCTTCCAGTCAACGGGCGCGGCACCCTGCGATTCGAGCAGGCGGTTGGCCCGGCTGAACGGGCGCGTCCCGAAAAATCCGCTATTGGCGGACATGGGGCTGGGGTGCGCGGACTCGACGCGCGGCGTGTCGCCGAGCACCGGGGCCAGGTTCCTGGCGTCGCGGCCCCACAAGATGGCGACCAGCGGCTTAGCGCGCCCGGCGAGGGCGCGGATGGCCTGTTCGGTGACCTCCTCCCAGCCTTTGCCGCGGTGGCTGCCCGGCTTGCCCGGCTCGACCGTCAGCACCCGGTTGAGCAGGAGCACGCCGCGCTCGGCCCAGGGGGTCAGATCGCCCGTCGCCGGAGCCGGGTACCCCAGGTCCTGTGAGTACTCGCGGAAGATGTTCACCAGCGAACCCGGGAGTCGCCTGACGCCCGGATCGACGGAGAAGCTGAGGCCGACCGGGTGGCCCGGTGTCGGGTAGGGATCCTGGCCGACGATCAGCACCCGCACGTCGTCGAATGGCTTCGTGAACGCGCGCAGCACGTTCTCCCCGGCGGGCAGGTACCGCTTGCCCTCGGCGATCTGCTCGCGCAGGAACGCGCCCATGCGCGCGATCTGATCGGCGACTGGTTCAAGGGCGTCGGCCCACCCTGCCTCGACGACCTTGCTCAACGGCTCAGGCACGAAAGAGACTCTAGCGCGCGGGAGGCGGCCGGCAGCACAACTGCCGTGCGCCTCGGCTGACTTACGGTCGGGTCGTTGATTTCGTTGATTACCGGTGATATGTCGGTGATATGTCGGTGATCAACTTCCCCCGTCGGTAGTTGCCGTGGCCTACCCCTATCGCGCCGCTTAGCCTGCGTGCCCCTGGCAGCCGGTAACCTAATCACCGGCGATCAAGATTGACTGTTGCAAGGCCAGCCGACGCGTTGGCCGACCGGAGGCCTCCGACGATGTGATTTCTTGGTAGCTTACAATAGTCGATATTCCGTAATTTTTGACGGTCTGCTATAAACAAGTGCGAGGCTTTAATTCAGTCATTTAGGTGTCAATGTCCGCATATTTCCAGATCTGCCGTCAGGTGGTTGCAGGGGGCCCGGCGCGGGCCGCTGGCCGGTCTCACCACTGGCGGGATGGGTGTTACGCGCGTGGCCGCGTACCGGCAAACGGGCTCCTCGATTGTGCGGAGCTGGTAAAAAGGGGTTAACCTGCGCATGGTGGTGGGTCAAGCGGCGGGCAGGACCGTCTGCCGCCGTGAGCTCTCGCTTGGAGCAATACACATGGAACGATGGGGCCCATGAAGGGACGCGTGCTAGTCGTCGATGACGACGCAGCGCTGGCGGAGATGCTCGGCATCGTTCTCCGCGGTGAGGGGTTCGAGCCGACGTTCGTCGCCGACGGGGACAAGGCACTCGAGGCATTCCGCGACACCCGGCCGGATCTGGTGCTGCTCGACCTGATGCTGCCCGGTACCGACGGCATCGACGTGTGCCGTCAGATCAGGGGCGAGTCGGGCGTGCCGATCGTCATGCTGACCGCCAAGACCGATACCGTGGACGTTGTCGTCGGGCTTGAGTCGGGCGCGGACGACTACATTCTCAAGCCGTTCAAGTCCAGGGAGCTCGTCGCCCGGATCAAGGCGCGGCTGCGCCGGACGGACGACCCGGCGCCGGAGATGCTGCAGATCGGCGACGTCGCCATCGACGTGGCAGGCCACTCGGTCAAGCGCAGCGGCGAGACGCTGAGCCTCACGCCGCTCGAGTTCGACCTGCTGGTCGCGCTCGCGCGCAAGCCGCGGCAGGTTTTCACCCGCGAGGTGCTGCTCGAGCAGGTCTGGGGCTACCGGCATGCGGCCGACACCCGGCTGGTGAACGTGCACGTGCAGCGGCTGCGGGCCAAGATTGAGAAGGACCCAGAGCGCCCCGAGATCGTGGTGACGGTCCGCGGCGTGGGATACAAGGCGGGACCTGGCTGATCGGCGTATGGAGCGGTCTGCGGTTAACCCCGGCGCGGTCGGCGCACCGCCCGCGCCGGTTCCCGTCGCGCCCGCGCCGCCTCCGCCGCCTCCGCCGCCCGCATCCGCGCCCGCGCCCGCTCCGGCCCCGCTCGTGCTCACCACGGATTCGCAACGAAAGCAGCGAGAGCAACGGGACGTGCGCGCGGCGTGGGAAGTGGCGCTGCGCCGGAAGAGGTGGGTGCGCTGGATCGTCAGCTGGCTACCGCACCGGGTAACGATCGGAGTCCGCTCGCTGCTCCGCCTGCAGCACCTCGTCGTGGCCAGGGTCAGGTACCGCTGGCACCGGTCACTACAGCTGCGGGTGGTGGGGACCACGCTGGTGATCTCCGCCACGGTGATCGCGGTCCTAGGCTTCTTCCTCACCGAGCAGATCAACCAGGGCCTGGTGCTCAACGCGGAGAGCTCGGCCAGGACCCAGATGCTGGCCGGGCTGAACACCGCGCGCGGGCAGACCGGCCTGACCACGGAGCCGGCCAACGGGTCGGCCGCCTGGCAGTTCATGTTCAGTCTCGGCAACGTGCTCCAGCCGAGCAGCAGCGGCTCGACCAGGTACTACCTGGCGGTCGGCCTGAACGCCACGCTAGCGAGCAAGCCGGGGTACCCGCCGTTGGTGACCAGCGTGGAAGATCCCGCGGGCTCGCTGCCGCAGACGCTGCTCAACGCGGTTCAGGCCGAGCAGGCGGCCGCGGTACTCGACGGCAAGCCGGAAAGCCTGCTCTATTACGCCCCGACCACGCTCACGCTCGCCAGCGGGCAGGGCAAGGCGGCCATTGTCGTGGGCGCGCCGCTTGGCGACTGGTACCAGCTCTACTATTTCTTCCCGCTCGACAACGAGCAGCAGACACTGCAACTGGTCCAGACGACGCTGATCGGCGCCGGCATCGCGCTTGTCGCGCTCCTTGCGGCTATCGCCTCGCTGGTCACCAGGTGGGTGGTGCTGCCGGTCAGGCACGCGGCAAGGGCAGCGCAGCGGGTGGCGGCCGGCCGACTCGAGGAGCGGATGGCGGTCGGCGGCAAGGACGACCTCGGGTCGCTCGCCTCGTCCTTCAACGACATGGCCGCCAGCCTGCAGGAGAAGCTGCAGGAGCTTGAGGAGCTCTCCAAGACGCAGCGGCAGTTCGTCTCCGACGTCTCGCATGAGCTGAGAACGCCGATGACCACGATCAGGATGGCTGCGGAGATCCTGTTCGAGTCCAGGGAGCAGTTCGATCCCGCCTCGGCCCGCTCGGCCGAGCTGCTGCAGAGCCAGATCGAGCGGTTCGAGACCCTCCTCACCGATCTGCTCGAGATGAGCAGGCACGACGCGAACGTGGCCACGCTGGACGCCGAACTCGCGGACGTCTCCGACATCGTCCGCCGGAGCGCCGACGATGCGCAGCAGCTGGCGGAGCGCCGCGGCTGCCGCATCGAGTTCCGGCTGCCCGCCCAGGCATGCATGGCCGAGGTCGACCGCCGCCGGGTGGAGCGGATCATGCGCAACCTTCTGGTCAACGCGGTGGAGCACGGCGAGGGACGGGATGTCGTGGTGACCGTGGCGGGCGACCGGGACACGGTCGCGATCGCGGTGCGCGACCACGGCGTCGGGCTTTCTCCCGGCGAGGAGCAACTGGTCTTCGAGCGGTTCTGGCGCGCCGACCCCTCCCGGGCCCGCACGGTCGGCGGGACGGGGCTGGGCCTGGCCATATCCCTGGAGGACGCGCGGTTGCATGGCGGCTGGCTGCAGGCGTGGGGCGAGAGGGGGCGCGGCTCGGTGTTCCGGCTGACCGTGCCGAGGGAGGCGGGGCAGCCGCTTGCAGGCTCGCCGCTGCCGCTCGGCCCGGACGAGGCGGAGATCATCACCAGCGCCGTCACCGTTCTCGAAACCGACCTCAGCGGCGGCGGACGTGGCTAGCCGTGTCCGCGCGGCGCTGGCGGCGCTGGCGGCGCTGGCCGCCGCGCTAGCCGTCGCCGGCTGCGTGTCGGTGCCGAACGCGGGCCCGGTGCTTTCCTACCCGATGGCCCAGCAGACCAGCGGCCAGAACGGTCAGAACCTACAGGTCATAGCGGCGGGCCCGGGGAACAACTGGACGCCGGATGAGATCGTGACCGGGTTCCTGACCGCCGCCGCCGCCATCGGCGACCAGCAGCAGGTGGCGAAGGCGTACCTGACGCCCCAGGCGAGCAAGAGCTGGAACCCCTCCTGGAACGCGCTCGTCTACCAGAGCGGGCCCGATGTCCTGAGCCCGGTGTATCAGTCCCAGACGACGGGATCCCAGCGGGGCGGCAAGAGCGTCGCGAAGGGCGGCAAGCAGGCGCCGGAGCGGGCGACGGTCGTGGTCAGTGGCAAGATCTCCGCGGGCCTGTCCGGGCAGGGTAGCTACGCGGTCCCGTCATCGTCCGAACCGGTCGGCCTGCCGGTCTTCGGGCTGGTGAAGATGGGCGGCCAGTGGCGGATCTCCAGCGCGCCGTCGGCTCTGCTGCTCACGCAGGGCCAGTTCGCGGACGACTACGAGCTGAGGAACCTGTACTTCTTCGATCCCAGCAACCTCCACCTAGTGCCTGACCCGGTGTACGTGCCGCTGCAGGCCACGACCACCAGCCTGATGAATGGTCTGGTGACTGACCTGATCTCGCCGCCGAGGGACTGGCTGGCCGGAGCGACCCAGACCGCCTTCCCGGCCGGCACCAAGAACGGCGGTGTCACGCTGTCGGGCGACACGGCCGTGGTTGACCTCGGTGGCGCGATTGCCACCGCCCCGAACCAGAAGACCCTGCTGGCCCAGGTGTCGGCGCAGCTGCTGTGGACGCTGATCGGCCCGGGCCAGGGCGACTCGCAGGTACAGTCGGTCGAGCTGTTCGTGAACGGCCAGCCGAAGTACCCGCCGGGCAATAGCCAGGGCATCCCCGTGCAGCACCAGTCCGAGGCGAGCTATCACCCCGCGACCGGTGCCAGCAGCGCGTTTTACTACCTCGACAGCGCGGGATACCTGTGCAGCCGCGACGGGGTGGACGGCAAGCAGGTGAAGATCGCCAAGATCGGCACTGGGTACTCGCAAATCGCCGTCTCCCCGGACGACAAATACCTGGCGGCCCTGCGCGGCGGATCTCTTTACATGGGGTCAGTCGACGGCCCGCTGGTGAAACGCCAGGGCTCCGGTTACACGTCGATCAGCTGGGACCCGACCGACAACCTGTGGACGACGACCGGCGGCCAGATTCTCACGTTCCGGGCCGGCCTGAGCCCCGGCAGCCCGCAGGCGACCGCCTACGTGCCGCCCCCCGGCGGGCCGGTCACCGCCGTCCGAGTTGCGCCGGACGGCGTGCGGGTGGCGCTCATCATCAACTCGGACGAGCTTGCCTTCGGCGCGATCGTCTGGCAGCAGGGATCGGGCCCCGGTCCTGCCGGGGTCGGGGTCGAACTCTCGCCGTTCAACGTCAGCGACCTTGCGGACGCCGGCTACACCGCGATGAGCTGGTACGGGCCGGACGACGTGGTGACGCTCAGCGGCACCGGGTCGACTCTGACGGAGTACCCGGTGAACGGCGGCCCGTCGACCTCGCAGCTGCTAGATCAGCCCGTCGACTCCATCACCGCCAGCTCGGGCCAGGCGCTCATCGCCGGGCTCGCCAAGGGCGGCATGATCCAGGCACCCAATTTGACCGGTGCCTGGACGCCCGTTTCGGGGAAGGGCACCTCTCCCACCTACCCCGGCTGAAACTTTGTTACCTACCCAGGCTGAACGGCGAAAGAACCTCCCAGGTGAAACGTTGCGCCGTATGGCCTATGTGACGTTCGGCCATTAATGTCCCTCCTGACATTTCGGCTCGGGAGGACTACCGTTCACCTATGGCACTCGCCCGGGTCCGTGGTTGCGCCGGGCAGGCCCTCGGTGCGGTAGCCGCACTCGCAGGGCCCATCAGGCAAGCCGACGCCAGCCGCAGGCAAAACGGCCCACGTAAGACGACTTCTCGTCGATCGATCACGGTGCGGCTTAGTAGTAAGTCCTGCCCCGCCGGGAGATACAGAGTCCCCCGACCCGGGAGAAGGGCAGTAGTGGCCATGGAAGGCCGCGAACCTCTCAGCAGGCGGATGTGGGGTCGAAGACCAGGTCGGCCGGGCGAGTGTCTACTCCCGCTTTATCTAACGCCGTAGGAGGATCGAGATGGAAATCACCTTCAAGGGCAGGCGAACCAGTGTCCCCGAGCGCTTCCGCCGACACGCTAGCGCCAAGCTGGCCAAGCTCGAGAAGCTCGATCACAATGCAATTCGGGTCGACGTGGAGGTATCGACCGAGCGGAACCCGAGGCAGGCCGACCGGAGCGAACGCGTTGAGCTCACGGTCAGGTCGCGCGGGCCTGCCATCAGGGCCGAGGCGGCCGCCGACGACCGGTACGCGGCCCTCGACCTCGCGTTCACCAAGCTCGAAGGGCGGCTGCGCAAGGCGTCGGAGCGCCGCAAGGTCCGCCATGGCGACCTGACCGTACGGTCCACCGACGCGCTGGCGGCGGTGGCCGCCGCGCCCGCCGGAGCGGGCGCGATGGCCGCGGGCGCGGCCACGCTCGCCGACGCCGCCATCCCGGCCGTCCCCGCGCCCGATGCCGCGGCCGTGCTCAAGGGGATGCCAGCCGGGCGGAAGGCGAACGGCCGGCCCGGCAGCCGGGCCAATGGGCGTCGCCGCGGTGAGACGGTGGTCCCACTGCCGTCGCTGCCTGAGGACGACTACGAGGGCGGCTTCAGCGACCGGGACTTCGTCGGCTTCCGCGACGAGGCCGAGGCCGAGGAGGCCGTCTCCGGCCTGCTGCCGATCCAGATGGAGGGTGACGGCCCGCTGGTGGTGCGGGAGAAGTTCCACGCCTCGCACTCGATGACGATCGACCAGGCGCTGTTCGAGATGGAACTGGTCGGCCACGCCTTCTACGCCTACCACGACAGCGACTGCGGCGCGTTCAGCGTGGTCTACCGCCGCTGCGGCTACGACTACGGCGTCATCCGCCTCGTCGCTGAATAGCTGAATAGAAAAATAGATGGAGAAGAGACGACACGCGCGTACCGCCCTGGTAGTACCAGGGCGGTACGCGTAGGTTTAGTTACATGTCCTATCCTGTGCGTGAACTGCGAACGCAGCGGAAGGAGCGGCCGTGACCGATAGGTCCCTTACGGCCAGTAAGACGGCGAACGCAAAACCCCTGGGCAGCGTGAGCCTCCCTGCCGCTCCGACCGTGCCAGCCGCGAAGGCAGCGGGTCGGCTGACTCCGGACACTGACGCGGTAGCCGGCGGCGACCCGATCCGGGTGCTGATCGCTGACGACCATGCCCTTTTCCGCCGGGGCCTGGAGATGGTCCTCGGCGAGGATGCCGGCATCGAGCTTGTCGGTCAGGCCTCCGACGGCGCGGAGGCGGTGCAACTGGCGGGCGAGGCGCTGCCCGACGTGGTGCTGATGGACATCCGGATGCCGAAGATCACCGGCATCGAGGCCGCCCGTCAGATGAAAGAGGTCGCCCCGTCGGCCAAGATCGTGATCCTGACGATCAGTGACGAGGAGGAGGACCTCTTCGAGGCGATCAGATCGGGAGCGAGCGGCTACCTGCTCAAGGACATCCCGCTTGACGAACTCGCAGACTCGGTCCGCGCCGTGCACGGCGGCCAGTCGCTCATCAACCCGTCGATGGCGGGCAAGCTGCTCAGCGAGTTCGCGACCCTCGCCCGCAGGGACGCCGAGGAAGAGCCGGCCAAGCACGCGCCCGCGCCGAAGCTCACGGACCGGGAGATGGAGGTGCTCCGCCTAGTGGCCCGCGGTATGAACAACCGCGACATCGCCAAGGACCTGTTCATCTCCGAGAACACCGTGAAGAACCATGTGCGGAACATCCTGGAGAAGCTCCAGATCCACTCCCGCATGGAGGCCGTGATGATCGCGGTGCGGGAGAAGCTGATCGAGATCTCTTAACTCGAGGCGCACGGACTAACCGGCTTCCTGCCTCAACGCCATTACAAGCGGTTGCCAGACTTCAGAGGGCGCGGTCCGTTCGACACTGACATTCGAGCAACCGGCCCACTGGGCCGCCTCGGCCAGAGCTCGGGCCATGGGCGCGACGGCTGCGGGTTTCTCCACGAGCAGGTTCCTGGCGATCAGTGTCTGGCCGGAGCGCGCCGGGTCCACCCAGCCGACGATCTGACCGCCTGCCAGCAGCGGCATCGTAAAGTAGCCGCGCTCGCGCTTCTCCTTCGGCACGTACGGCTCGAAGAGGTGCCGGTAGCCGAACATCCGCAGCGTCCGCTTCCGGTCCCAGACCAGCGAGTCGAACGGGGAGAGCAGCGTCGTGCGGTGCGTGCCGCGCCCGCCGGCCGCCAGCCAGGCCAGCGCGGCCGGGTCGGCCCAGGCGCGAACCGGTTTCTTGGCACTGGATTTGCTGGCACTGGTGACGGTGACCGGGGTCAGCCCGGCCTCCTCGGCTGCCGCGTCGAGGGCCTCAAAGCCGCGGATGTGCAGGCCGTGGGAGTTGAGCCGCTGGTACTCGACCAGGTCGGCACGGGTAGCCACGCCGAGCGCGCGGGCGGTCGTGCCGACGAGGTGGGCCAGGCACTGCGCATCGGTCGGCTCGGTCTCAAGCAGTTCCTCCGGAATGACCCGCTCGGGCAGATCGTAGACGCGCCGCCAGCCAGTCCGGCGGACGCAGACCGCTCGACCGGTGTCGAGCAGCCACTCGGCGGCGATCTTCACCTCCGACCAGTCCCACCAGGGGCCGCCGGCTTTCGCGCCGCCGAGCTGGGTCGCCGTCAGCGGCCCCTCGTCGCGCAGCCGCGCGAGAACCTCTGAGCAGGCCTGCTCGCTGACCTGGTGCCAGCGCTGGCCCTGGGCCGCGAACGCGCGCCGTCGCCAGGCGTAGTACGGCCAGTCCTCGATCGGCAGGATGCACGCAGCATGCGCCCAGTACTCGAAGGTCTGCGGCCTGCCCGCGGGCCAGCCGGGGGGTACGGGGGGCCCAGGGGGATGGGGGGCGCCAGGGGGGACGGGGGGCGCCAGGGGGGACGTGGGGCGGGAGCCCTCCGTGCTGGAGGGCAGCCCCCGGTGCTGGAGGGCAGCCCCCCGTGCTGGAGGGCGGCCCCCCATGCCGGGCGTCAGCCCCCCATGCTGCCAAAAGGCGGCCTCGACCGCGTCCCGCCCGACCGGCCCGAGCCGCGCGTACGCGACAAGCTCGTGCGATCGCGCGAGCACCGAGATCGTGTCGAGCTGCACCGCCCTGACCCGCCGCAGCATCCCCGGCACGCCGCCGCGCCTGGCGGCGGCCCCAAGAAACCCCTGAGAGTAGAGGGTGAGCCGCCGGTGCTCGTCGTCGCTCAGCTCAAGGTCGCCCCGCGCTGATGTTTGCTGCTCATACTGAACGGACCCGGCAGTCTCTCCCACGCTCATGACCCTAGCGAAGCGGTCTGACATTTGGGTCTAACCGGGTGCGGACTCTAACCTCAGCCGCAGCATGGGGGTGCCGCGCTTTTTGCGGGACCCTCTGCGGGGGGTATGGGGGGCGCCAGGGGGGACGGGGGGCGGGAGCCCCCCGTGCTGGAGTGCAGTCCCCATGCGCGGGGGGTGCAGGGGGCCAGGGGGAATGGGGGGCGGGAGCCCTCCATGCTGGAGGGCAGCCCCCCGCACGAAACTAATCAGTACCAGTCTTCGTTCATCGTTTTGGCGAACAGGAGAGTGAGGCAGCCAACGATCGCGACGCCCGCCCCGATCCAGAAGATCGTCCAGTGAGGGGCCGGCACGAACGCGATGCCGCCGATGATGAACCCGATGATGACGACCGATGTGCCGACCCAGGAGATGCGCCTACCCGGGTTGTGCTCCTCCGCGTGGGGGGTCCCGGGCAGCGTTGTGACCGCATCGACCACATTCTCTGCGACGTCTGATGCCTGCTCGGCCACGACTCCTCCTCCAACGTCGGGCCTCTTGGTCGGCCCTGCCCAGATGCTGGGTGTCACGAAAATACCCCAAGACGGTTGGCGACTCGGAAGCCGGCCCCCATTTCGCCTACCATGGCACCCGAGGCGTGTTTATTTTTAGCCGAAGCCGATCCGCAAGTCCGCAAGGAGCACGACGACAAGTGCCTTCGATCCTAGACAACATCCTTCGCGCGGGCGAAGGGAAGATCCTGCGCCAACTCAAGCGGATCAGTGACCAGATCAACTCCATCGAGGACGACTTCGTCGCGATGAGTGACGCCGAGTTGCGGGCGATGACCGACGAGTTCCGTCAGCGGCTCGCAGACGGCGAGACCCTCGACGACATCCTCCCCGAGGCGTTCGCCACGGTCCGCGAGGCGGCGCGGCGGACCCTGGGCAGCGGGCCTTCGACGTGCAGCTGAGGGGCGGCGTGGCGCTGCACCTGGGCAACATCGCCGAGATGCGCACCGGTGAGGGCAAGACGCTGACCGGCGTTTTCCCCGCCTACCTGAACGCGCTCGCGGGCAAGGGCGTGCACGTCGTCACGACCAACGACTACCTGGCCAAGCGCGACTCGGAGTGGATGGGCCGGGTGCACCGCTTCCTCGGCCTTGAAGTCGGGGCGATCATGGCGGAGATGACGCCGCAGGAGCGGCAGAAGTCGTACGCGGCGGACGTCACCTACGGCACGAACAACGAGTTCGGCTTCGACTACCTGCGCGACAACATGGCCTGGTCGATCGAGGAGTGCGTGCAGCGCGGCCACGACTTCGCGATCGTCGACGAGGTTGACTCGATCCTCGTCGACGAGGCGCGGACCCCGCTGATCATCTCCGGCCCAGCCGAGCAGAACTCCCGCTGGTACGTCGAGTTCGCCAAGATCGCGCCTCGCCTGCGCCGAGGCGAGGACGGCGAGGGCGACTACGAGGTCGACGAGAAGAAGCGGACCGTGGGCATCCTCGAGTCGGGCGTCGAGAAGGTCGAGGACTGGCTCGGCATCGACAACCTCTATGACCCGGTCAACACGCCGCTGGTGTCCTTCCTCAACAACGCGCTCAAGGCCAAGGAGCTGTTCAAGAAGGACAAGGACTACGTCGTGATAAACGGCGAGGTCCTGATCGTGGACGAGTTCACCGGCCGCATCCTGCACGGCCGCCGGTACAACGAGGGTATGCACCAGTCTATCGAGGCCAAGGAAGGCGTGCAGATCCAGAACGAGAACCAGACGTTCGCCACGATCACGCTGCAGAACTACTTCCGGCTGTACGACAAGCTCGCGGGCATGACCGGCACGGCGATGACCGAGGCCAACGAGTTCATGCAGATCTACAAGCTCGGCGTCGTCCCGATCCCGACCAACAAGCCGATGATCCGCGCCGACGAGACCGACGTGATCTACCAGTCGCAGCAGTCCAAGTTCGATTCGGTCGTCGAGGACATCGTAGGGCGGCACGAGGCCGGGCAGCCGGTCTTGGTGGGCACGGTGAGCGTCGAGAAGTCCGAGATCCTCTCCGTCATGCTCAAGCGTCGCGGCGTGCCGCACCATGTGCTGAACGCCAAGTACCACGAGCAGGAAGCGATGATCATCGCCCAGTCCGGGCGGCTCGGGGCTGTGACCGTGGCGACCAACATGGCAGGCCGAGGCACCGACATCATGCTCGGCGGCAACCCGGAGTTCGTCGCCGACACCGAGCTGCACCAGCGCGGCCTGTCGCCGGTGGACACGCCCGAGGATTACGAGGCGGCCTGGCCCGAGGCGGTCGCCAAGGCGAAGGCAGCCGTGGCGGCCGAGCACGAGCAGGTCGTCGAGGCCGGCGGCCTTTACGTGCTCGGCACCGAGCGGCACGAGTCGCGGCGCATCGACAACCAGCTCCGCGGCCGGTCCGGACGTCAGGGTGACCCGGGCAAGTCCCGGTTCTACCTGTCGCTTGAGGACGACCTGATGCGGATGTTCAACTCCGACCGGGTCGCGGCGATCATGGACCGACTGAACATCCCGCCCGACGTCCCGGTGGAGAACTCGGTCGTCTCCCGGGCGATCAGGTCGGCGCAGAGCCAGGTGGAGTCGCAGAACTTCGAGATCCGCAAGGACGTCCTGAAGTACGACGACGTGCTCAACCGGCAGCGCACGGTCATCTACGCCGAGCGGCGCCAGGTGCTTGAGGGCGCCGACCTGCACGAGCAGGTCCGCTCCATGATCGACGAGGTGATCGCCTCGTACGTGACGGCCGCGACCGCCGACGGGTACCCGGAGGAGTGGGACCTGGACAAGCTCTGGCGGGCGTTCAAGCAGCTGTTCCCGATCACACTGACCACCGAAGAGGTAATCGAGGAGGCCGGCGGTGACAAGGGAGGGCTGACTGCGGATCTGCTCACCGAGATGGTCCAGGAGAACGCCCAGGCGGCCTACGACCGGCGCGAGGAGGAGTACACGCCGGATCTGATGCGCCAGATCGAGCGGCTTGTGGTGCTGTCGGTGCTTGACCAGAAGTGGCGCGAGCATCTGTACGAGATGGACTACCTCCGCGAGGGCATCGGCCTGCGGGCGATGGCGCAGCGTGACCCGCTGGTCGAGTACCAGCGGGAAGGGTTCGACATGTTCAACGCGATGATGGACGGGATCAAGGAAGAGTCGGTCGGGAACCTGTTCAACCGGCAGTTCGAGATCCAGGAGAACCCGATCGTCGAGGAGGTCGGCGCCGGGGCGCAGCTCGCGTTCGGCGGCAACCTGCCCGGCGTCACCACCGGCGCTGCGCCTGCCGCGCCCGCTACCCCGACGCCCGCTCCGTCGGCCAGAAGGCCAGCGCCGCCTGTCCCGCCGAGCATTCCCGAGCCTGCGGCACCGCCGGCGGCCTTCGGCAGGCGGCCGGGGGCCGGGAGCGGAGCAGGAAGCCCTGCCGGGGGCCAGCAAGGGAGCGGCCAGCCGGCTGAGCAGGGCGGCCAGCAGCCGGGCGCCCGCGCCCGCGGTCGGCACGCGGCGAATGACGGCCGAGGCCACGCCACGGCGGCGGGCCGAGGGCAGACGGCCACCCGTAGCGGCGGTGCGCACACGGCGGGCGGGCCCGCCGCTGCCGAGCAGGCGGGGACCGGGCAGTCAGCGGCCAGCCGGGCAACAGGACCACAGGCCGTTGCGCCTGCGGGACTTGAGCCGCGCCGTCCGCGTCAGCTCCAGTACTCGGCCCCGGCCGAGGGCGGCGGCGTGGAGACGCACGGCGACGCCTCGGTCGACCCCTACGCCAGCGTCGGCCGTAACGACCTGTGCCCGTGCGGCTCTGGCCGCAAGTTCAAGCGCTGCCACGGCGGGGCCGGGCGGTCCTAACGGCGGGTGCTAAGGCCGGCCGGGCTTAGCACCCGCTAAGCCGCCTCAATGTCGGTGCAGAGCCAGCGCGCCGGCGTCGCTGACCGGTGTTCCGCGGTCCGGGCGGGGAGCTTGCCGCGCCACGGCGGCCGCTGTGTCGGCTCGGCCCGTGTCAGCCGCACGGCCAGCGCCCTGGTCCGGGGGCCGACCGCCACGATGACGGTCATCTCAATCACGTCCGGGCTCGGGTGGGTTGTCATTATCCGCTGGACCCGGGCCCCCTGACCCCCGCAGAACAGCGGCAGCAGCCGGTACAGGTGAACCGTGCCTCGCTGGGACAGCCATGGCAGGATCTGCCGCACCGGCCGGGCGCCCGTCAGCGCCTCGGCGAGCAGCACGGCGAACTGCCGCGGCCAGGCGCGGCCTTCGTCGGCCTGCTTGTCGGCTCGGTTGCCGACCTGCTCCGGGAAAGCGGTCCCGGCCGGCCGCTGGCACTGAGGGGCGGTCGCTGGCGGGCTGTCGCCAGGCGGCCACACGTCGGGCACCGTCAGGAGCCGCATCGCGGACAGATCTTCTGGCGCCAGGGCTTGCTGCATAGGCATGGGAACATCCAGGGGTAGCCGGGGGAGTGTGGCAACTGCTTGCACATCCACTTCTACTCGCGCCCACCGACATTCCGCGTCGGCCGCTGTGCCGGAATCCGTATCCCGC
>CAWJQG010000012.1:0-155090 GCA_963844925.1 uncultured Actinomycetota bacterium
AGAACGCCGCGCCAGCGCCCCCGAGGCCAGCCCGCAGCAACGCGTCCGTGCCGATTCATGGCGGCGGGACGGGTCCGAATTCCTTTCCGAAGACGTCTGTGCCAAGCAAGGGCGGGACCTGTCCGTTTTCGAGACCGGCGCGGTGCCCGCCCTCACCGCGCGCAGAGGCTAACCGATCATGCCTGCCGTCAGCCTCGGCACCGCCGGCGTTGCCGAACTATGCAACTCCGCAGCGAAAGGCTCGTCGCCGGCGCCGCCCTCTTGGCCGCAGCCGCCGGACCGCTTTACCGCCACCACGGGCCGAGGCGTCGTGCCGGGCCGGACGATCTGCCGTTGGCTGGCCTCATCGGGGGAATGGGGTGGCGTTCTCCTGGCAGACGGTTCGCGGCGGGGGGAGGGCGCCGGTCAGCAGGTAGCGGGTCTCGTAGTTCGTGGCGCAGGTACTCGGGTTGCCGGCCTCGGCGTGCCCGTACCCGTCGACGGTCAGCAGGCGGGCGCGGGCCAGGTCCCGGGACATCGCGACCGAGGCCTGGTAGGGCGTGTTCGGGTCGCCGGTGTTGCCGAGGACCAAGATGGTGGTGGCGGTGGGCCGGTTCCACGGGCCTGCGTAACGGTCCTGGGCCGCGGCGGCCGGCCAGTCCGCGCACGCCTCCGTCATCCACGCCTTCTCCGGGCCGAAGGCGCCCGACCGGGTGCGCGCCCGGCGCCCGGCGGCCAGGTAGGCGGCCGGGTCACGCGGGTTCGGGCTGTCTGAGCAGAGCACGGCGAGCATCTGCTCCCAGCCGGAGTAGAAGGCCGGGAGCACGCTCGCGGCGGTGACGGGGACGCCGGCTGCCGCGGGCGGGCGGCCGACGCTCGAGGCCACCCAGAGTTGCTGCAGCAGGCTGGCGCCGGCCTCCCACTGGCTCACCGCGCCCAGCGGCAGGGTGAGCACCGCGTCGGCGTAGGTGTAGGCCTGCGGCGGGGTGCCGATGGTGACCGGATGCCGGCGAGCCGGCGCAGCAGCGCGGCCCACTTGGCGCGGGTCGCGGCCGGGGTCCCGGCGGAGAACGCGCACGCCGAGGTTGCCGCCTTGCCGCACAGGTCGAGGAAGGCCCGCATCGTCGCCGCGGACGCCTGGTCCACTCCCTGGCCGAGAAAGGTCGGCGCGCCGTCCGGGCGGGTCCAGGCGACCGGGTTGAGGTTCCCGTCCAGGATCATGCGCCCGGTCGTGGCGGGGAACAGGTTGGCGTAGGTGGCGCCGAGCCCGGTGCCGTAGGACACGCCCATGTAGTTCAGCGCCGGGGCGCCGACCGCCTCGCGCAGCAGGTTCATGTCCCGGGCCACATCGGCGGTGGTGTCATGGTCGAGCAGGCTGCCGTTGCGCTGGGCGCACCGCGCGTCGAACCGGGCCCAGGCCTGTTCCCAGGCTGCCTCCTGCCGGGCCCCGACGGGGAAGACCGGCGAGCCGCCGAAGGCCGCGCCCCCGAGGAACTCGCCCTCCGCCGCCATGGTCGGGAAGCAGCGCACCGCGGTGCTGTAGCCGAACCCGCGGGGGTCGAACGTGATGATGTCCCACCGGGCCGTGAACGCCGCCGGGAGCTGCCCGAAGCCGGTCACCAAGCCGTCGATCTGCGCCATCGGGCCGCCGCCGTTGATGAACAGCGTCCCGGCGCGGCGAGCCGGATCGGTCGCCAGGTGCCGGACCACGGCGATGCTGATCATCGCGCCGCGCGGGTCCCGGTAGCTCAACGGCACCCGGGCGGTGGCGCACTGGAACCCGCCGTAGCAGGAGCGCCAGCGCAGCACCGGAACCGGCGGCGCGGCCGACGCCGGCGCCACGGCCTGCGCAGCCGCCACGGCCTGCGCAGGAGCCGCGGCCGGCGTAGGCGCCGCAGCCGAGCAGGCCGCGGACGCCAGGACGGCGGCGAGCAGAACGGCCGCAGCTGACACGGCGGCCGGCCGCGGGAAGCGGCCGGCCGCCCTGCCCGCCGCCGCGCGCATGGCCGAGAAGGCAGCGGGCCCGCCGGGTATCCGCCCGGCGATGCCAGTGATCCGTCTGCGCGCAATCATCTGATGCGATCCTCCCGTGTGGGTCCCCCGTCAGGACCGAGTGTTCCAGGGGCTGACCCCGACCCACGGCCGCCGCGCCGACCGGACAGCACCCGAAGATCCTGGTCACCGGCATAAACCCGATGAAAATGCCCGTTCGCCGGCGCGACCGAGCATCGGTGCCGCATGTCGCCACGCGGGTAGGAGCGCGCAGATCACCCAGATCCGCGCGGCGCGGTCAGCCAGCTCCGGTGGCGAACAGGCCGGAGACGAGCCCGGCGTCGCCCGGGGTGGCGCTGGACATGGCGAACCCCATCAGCGCGGGCATCGCCAGCCCCGCGCCGCCGCCGGTCAGCAGCATCACCGGAAGGACGTCGGTGATGTAATGCCCGTGCACCGGGACGCGGGCGAACAGCGCGAGGCCCGCCGCGATGAGCGCGAGCCCAGTCAGCAGGGTGGGACGAAGCCCTAGCCGGGTGACGAGCCGCGCCGACAGGCCGAGCGAGACCGCCGCGAGCAGCGCCGCCATCGGCAGCCCGGCCAGGCCGGTCTCCGCCGGGGAGTAGCCGAGCACGCGCTGCATGTACAGGACGCTGAGGAAGGAGAACGCGAACATCGGGGCCACCATCAGGACCTGGCAGAGGTTGGCTCCCGACAGGTTGCGTGACCGGAAGACGCGCAGCGGCAGCAGCGGCTCGCGCCCGGTCGCCTGGCGCACTACGAACGCCGCGAGCAGCACGACCGCCGCACCGCGGAAGCCGAGCGTATGCGCCGAGCCCCAGCCGTTACCGGGGACCTCGACAATCGCGTAGACGAAGAGCATCAGCCCGGCGGTGGCCAGGGCAGCGCCCACGACGTCGGCACCCGCGCGGAGCCCGGCCCCCCGATGGGCGGGGATCAGCCGCACGGCCAGCACGGCCGCCGCGATCCCGACGGGCACGTTGACGAAGAAGACCCAATGCCAGCTCGCGGCATCGATGAGGAGGACGCCGGCGATGCCGCCGACCGTGCCGCCCGCGGCGGTGACGAAGCCGACGACGCCGAGCGCCTTGGCCTGCTCATCCGGCTCAGGGAAGATCATCATGGAGATGCCCAGGACCACTGCGGCGGCCATGGCGCCACCGATGCGCTGCGCGAACCGGGCCGCGACCAGCATCCCCTGGCTCACCGCGACCCCGCACAGCAGCGAGGCGGCCGTGAACGCGTAGAGGCGGTTCCCAGCTATTGCTGGCGGCTGGCTTGGGTCGGGTGTCGTGCACGAGGCCGCCGTGTACCGGGACCGCGCCAGCCGTGCCGTCGCACGCAATAAACCTGATGCGACCCGGTGGTCATCCCGCGATACTGACCGGCATGGAAGAGCTCGAGGTCGTCGTCGCCCATAGCGAGCGCGCGACCCTGCGCGTCGGCGACGTGTTCCTGAAGATCGACGCTGATCAGGCGCGCACCGACGTCGAGGTCGAGGCGATGGCCATGGCGCCGGTCCCGACTCCGGAGATCCTGTGGCGGAAGCCGCCGGTGCTCGCGCTCGCCGCCGTCGGCGGGACGGCACTCGGCCACCTCGGCGAGCCGTCTACCGCGTCGTCGGCCGCGTGGGCCGCGGCGGGAGCCGCAGTACGGACGCTGCACGACGCGCCGCTGCCGCCATGGCCCGGCCGGAGCCTCGACGAGCTCGCATCGCGCCTCGACGGCGAATGCGAGTGGCTCGTCGCCAACGACGTCCTTCCCGCCGACCTGGTCACACGCAACCGCCAGCTCGCCGAGACTGCCCTCCGGCCGTGGACACTGGTGTTCATCCACGGTGACCTGCAGGTCGACCACGTCTTCGTCGACGGTGACGAGGTCACCGGTGTCGTCGACTGGTCCGAGGCGTCCCAGGGCGACGCGCTCTTCAATGGGTCTCGCGAGGCGGTCACCGTGCTCGACGAGGAGCTTGCGCAGCCCGGCATAGTGGATTCGGCCGGAGAAGGCGAGCTTCCACTGGCACGTGGAGTCAGGTGCCTCATCCGCCGCGTCGACCGCCGCCCTTATTTCAGTGACATGCCGGCGTGGGCGGTCTTGATGATCTTGAGGATCTCGGCCGGGTCGTCGGCGACCTGGAACAGCTCAAGCTCCTCCGGGCCGATGTTGCCCTCGGCCAGCATCGTCTCCTTGAGCCAGCCGAGCAGGCCGTTCCAGTAAGCGCTGCCGACCAGGACGATGGGGAACTTGGTGATCTTCCCGGTGGCGACGAGCGTGAGCGCCTCGAACATCTCGTCCATCGTGCCGAAGCCGCCGGGGAGCACCACGAAGGCCTGCGAGTACTTGATGAAGACGGTCTTGCGGACGAAGAAGTACCGGAACTCCACCCCCACGTTCACGTACTCGTTGAGGCCGGATTCCATCGGCAGCTCGATGCCGAGGCCGACGGACACGCCGCCCGCCTCGGCGGCGCCCTTGTTCGCCGCCTCCATGATCCCTGGGCCGCCGCCCGTGATCACGGCGTAGCCCGCCTTGACCAGCACGGAGGCGATCTCGTCGGCCAGCCGGTACTCGGCCGTGTCCCGTTTGGTCCGGGCCGACCCGAAGATCGACACGGCCATGCCGAGCTCGGCGAGCAGGCCGAACCCCTCCACGAACTCCGCCTGGATCCGCATGACCCGCCAGGGGTCGGTGTGCACCCAGTCGGAGTGGCCGCGGCTATCGAGCAGCCGCTGGTCGGTTGTGGTCGCCGGAATCTGCTTATCGCGCAACGTCACGGGCCCCTGGCGTCGGACCCTGCGCGCGTTACTTCCACCCATAGTCCTATACACGGTAGCCACCAACCGCCAGTGCTCTGGCGGAAACACGCCAGTACTTTCCGCGAGGGGACGACGCTATTGCCTGCGGGGGGACGACCCCCCTGCACCCCCCGGCATGGGGGGCGCAGCCCCCCATATCCCCCCGCGGGAGGATGCCCCCAAAGACCAGAGGCACCCTCCACGCTGTGGTTGAGGTTAAGGCTCTGTGGTCCGGTAGGCAGTCGACGTGGTCCGGTAGGCAGTCGACGCGGGGGCCGCGCCGACTAGCCGTTGACGCCGTGGTCGCGGAGGATCGCGTTGAGCTCGCTCTTGTCGTGGCGGCTGCCCGCTGGCAGCCGGCGGAGCATGAGCAGGCAGGGCATGCCGTATTCGCCGCCCGCGAACTTCCGCATCCGGGTGCCGCCGACGCAGACCGACCAGGCCGGCGCCTCCCCTGGCGTTAGTTCATCGCCGGTCTCCACGTCGATGACGTGCGTGGTCTTCGTCAGTATGGAGCCAGCCCCGAGCACTGCGCCCTCGCGCACCCGGGCACCGTCCACGACCATCGACCGGGAGCCGATCAGGCACTCGTCCTCGACGACGACGGGGATCGCGTTCGGCGGCTCGAGCACCCCGCCGATGCCGACCCCGCCGGAGAGGTGGACGTTCTTCCCGATCTGGGCGCAGGAGCCGACCGTCGCCCAGGTATCGACCATCGTGCCCGCGTCCACGTAAGCGCCCACGTTGACGAACGACGGCATCAGCACCGCTCCGGGTGCGATGTAGGCGCCCCAGCGGGCGATCGCGCCCGGCACCACGCGCACCCCGTCGAGCCGGGTCTTCAGCGGCACCCGATCGTGCTGGCGGAAATCGCCGACCTGCGACTGCACCATCGGCAGCAGCCGGAAGGCCAGCAGGATCGCTCGCTTGGCCCGCTCGTCCACCACGACCTCGCCGGTTTGCGCATCGACGGAGGCGACCCGGGCCCTGCCCGCGTCGATCTCGTCCACCGCGGCCACGACCTCGGCCCGCGCGGCGGAGTTCCCTGGGGTCAGCTCGGCGCGCTGCTCCCACAGGTCGTCGATGGCCGGTGCTAGCGGAGACGTCAGCTCACTCATGGCCAGCGACTCTACCGTTAGGGCCCGGTACGCAGCGAGTTTCTCCGCCAGCCGCGCCATCGCGACCCCGTCCCGGCGCTGGCCAGGGCAGCGCTTGACTCGCCGGCATTGGCTCTTAACCCAGGCGCAGGAGAGGCCGATTGCGGGTACGGTCGTGGTGTGCGGACGACCACTTCGGGGCGCAGTGCGCCGTACAACTATCGGCGCCCCTCCTGGCGCCGCCCGATCATCGTGCTCAGCGTGGTCCTCGTGATCCTGGGGCTGATCGCCGTCGGCGCCTACACCGCTTATAACGCCTATCACCGCTACGTCCAGCGGCTGCTGACCGTCCCCGGCTGCCAGGCCGGGACCGGCGCGAACGCGCTCGGGCTCGACTTCGGGCAGACGGCGGACGCGGCGACCATCGCCGGCGTCGCCGCCCGTGACCGGCTTCCGCGCGAGGCGCTGCTGGTGGCCTACGCCACCGCGCTGCAGGAATCCAAGCTGGAGAACCTGGACTACGGCGACCGGGACTCGGTGGGCATCTTCCAGCAGCGCCCCTCGCAGGGGTGGGGCACTACCGCCGAGATCGAGGACCCCGCCTACGCGGCGGGCGCGTTCTTCAGCGCGCTGGTCAAGATCCCCGACTACGCGAAGCTGCCCGTCGATGTGGCCGCGCAGGACGTGCAGCAGAGCGCGGACGGCGCGGCCTACGAGCAGTACGCCCAGACGGGCGAGGCGCTCGCGGCCGACTTCACGGCCACCCCGCACGTGGTCACCTGCTGGTACGACCCGGCCACGCAGGCCGCGAGCGATGGCGTGTCGGCCAAGCTGAACCTCAACGCGGCCCTGCGCAGACTCAGCGACGTGTTCGGCCGACCGAGGTCCGACGGCGCGGTGACCGCGGTCAGCCGGGCCCGTTCCGGCGGGTCTGCTGTGATCACAGCGAGGCGGGGTGACGGCTGGACGGTGGCCAACTGGCTCGTAAGCAATGCCAGCTCCTACGGGATCACCCAGGTCAGCTACGGTGGGTACCAGTGGAAAGCAGGACTGTTTGAAACAACCTGGCAGGCAGAATCCGGTCCGGTTGGTGCCGGTATTGTCACCAGCTAGAAGGGCGAATCACCATACTGTGTGGTAGCTCAAGTGGGTTATGAACGTTAAAGAGGAGCTTCCGTGACCTACGTCATCACGCAGCCATGCGTTGATGTACTCGACAAGGCGTGCATCGAAGAATGCCCCGTGGACTGCATCTACGAGGGCGACCGCATGCTCTACATACACCCGGACGAGTGCGTGGACTGCGGCGCCTGCGAGCCTGTGTGCCCGGTTGAGGCCATCTACTACGAGGACGACGTGCCCGAGCAGTGGAAGGACTACTACAAGGTCAACGTCGACTTCTTTGAGGAGCTCGGTTCCCCGGGCGGGGCGTCCAAGGTCGGGAAGACCGGCAAGGACCACCCGACGGTGGCGGCGCTGCCGCCGCAGGCCGGGGCGGAGTGACCCTCGCCTCACGGCTCCCCGAATACCCCTGGGACGAGCTCGCCCCGATCGCGGAGAAGGCCCGAGCCTTCCCCGGCGGGGCAGTCGACCTGTCCGTGGGCACCCCGGTTGACCCGGTGCCCGCGATCATCGCCGATGCCCTCATAGCGGCCGCCAACGCGCCCGGATACCCGCTGACCGCGGGTACCCCCGAGCTGCGTTCGGCGGCCGCCGGGTGGCTCGCCCGCTCACTCGACGTGCACGTCGACCCGGCGAGCGTGCTGCCGGTGATCGGGACCAAGGAGTTCATCGCCTGGCTCCCCGTCATGCTCGGCCTTGGGCCGGCCGACACGGTGATCTACCCGTCGCTCGCCTACCCGACATACGACATCGGCGCGCGGCTGGCCGGGGCCGCTTCGGTAGCGGCCGACGAGCTCGACAACGCGCCGTCCGCTGCCCGGCTGCTCTGGATGAACTCGCCGTCCAACCCGACCGGCCGGGTGCTGCCCGCAGCCGCGCTGAAGGGCGCGGTCGCGTGGGCCCGCGAGCACGGCTGCGTGCTCGCCTCCGACGAGTGCTACATCGAGCTCGGCTGGACGGCCACGCCGGTCTCCGTGCTGCACGAATCGGCGCGCGGCGGCTCCCTTGACGGGCTGCTCGCTGTGTTCTCGCTCTCCAAGCGATCCAACCTGGCCGGCTACCGTGCCGGGTTCGTGACCGGCGACCCCGCGCTGATGAAGCAATTGCTGCTCGTCTCCCGTCAGGCCGGGCTGATCGTGCCCGGCCCGGTTCAGGCCGCCATGATCGCCGCGCTCTCCGACGACGCGCACGCCGTCGAGCAGAAGGCCCGCTACGCGGCGCGGCGCTCGGTGCTCGCCGCCGGGCTGACCGCCGCCGGGTTCCGCATCGACCACTCCGAGGCCGGGCTCTACTTGTGGGCGACCAAGGACGGGCTCGACTGCTGGGCGGCCTGCGAGCTGCTCGCCGCCGAGTGCGGCATCCTCGTCGGCCCGGGATCCATGTACGGGTCGGCCGGGGACGCGTTCATCCGGGTCGCGCTGACCGCGACCGACGAGCGCGTCGCCACCGCAGGCGAGCGCCTCCGGAGACTCGTGCAAGGGTGGTGGGCGGGGAGGGCAGGAGGCGGCAGGGCCGCGCAATGAACCGACGGTCCCGGGCGGGAAAACGCAACGGATCGCCGCTTGGACGCATAATCACTCTCTGTTACTAAAGTGGGCGCGCTCCGTACCCTTAGCGCATGAGCAACGACTTGACCAGCCGAACCGCCACCCCTAGGTCCTACCTGATGTGCCCGCCCGAGCACTTCGACGTGACGTACGCGATCAACCCCTGGATGCGGCCGGATTCGCCGGTCGATCCGGCGCTCGCGATCCGGCAGTGGGAGACGCTGAAGCAGACCTATGAGTCACTCGGGCACTCCGTCTCGACGATCGAGCCCGTCGTCGGGCTGCTGGACATGGTGTTCGCCGCCAACGGCGCGACGGTGATCGACGGCACCGTGCTCGGCGCACGGTTCCGCTACCCCCAGCGGGCCGCCGAGGCCGAGGCGTACCTGAACTGGTTCCGGTCGAACGGCTGGCCGTCGGTGCACGAGGCCGCGCACGTGAACGAGGGCGAGGGCGACATCCTTGTCGCCGGGGACGGCACGATTCTCGCCGGGTACGGGTTCCGGTCCGATTTCGAGGCGGGCGAGGAGCTGGCGGCGACGTTCGGACGACGGGTCGTGTCGCTGCGCCTGGTTGACCCGCGGTTCTACCACCTGGACACGGCGCTGTGCGTGCTCGACGCGTCAACCGCGATGTACTACCCGGCGGCTTTCGACGACGCGGGCCAGGCGGCCCTGGCGTCGATGTTCGCCGAGCTCATCGAGGCCAAGGACGAGGACGCCGAGGTGCTCGGGCTCAACGCGGTCTCGGACGGGCACCACGTCGTGCTCGCCGCGGCGGCAACCGGGCTGGCGCGCTCGCTGCGCTCGCGGGGGTTCGAGGTCGTGCCCGTGGACATGTCCGAACTGCTCAAGGCGGGCGGCGGCGCGAAGTGCTGCACGCTGGAACTGAGGCACTGACGTGACCGACCTCGCGCTCGCCGACCTCTCCGCCCTGACCCGTGAGTACAGCGCGCACAACTACGATCCGCTCCCGGTCGTCGCGGCGTCGGCGTCGGGCGTGTGGGTGACCGACACCGAAGGTAAGCGGTACCTGGACATGCTCGCCGGGTACTCGGCGCTGAACTTCGGGCACCGGCACCCGCGGCTGATCGCCGCGGCGATGCGGCAGCTGGAGCGGGTAACGCTGGTCAGCCGCGCGTTCGACCACGACCAGTTCGGGCCGTTCTGCGCCGACCTTGCCGAGCTGTGCGGCATGGAGATGGTGCTGCCGATGAACACCGGCGCGGAGGCGGTCGAGACGGCGATCAAGGTCGCCCGCAAATGGGGCTACGTCACCCGCGGCGTCCCCGCTGACCAGGCGATCATTGTCGTGTTCTACGGGAACTTCCACGGGCGGACGACGACGATCGTGTCGTTCTCCTCCGACCCGGACGCGCGGGCCGACTTCGGCCCCTACACGCCCGGGTTCGTGTCCGTCCCCTACGGGGATCTGCCGGCCCTGGTCGAGGTATTCGGCCGGTTCGGGTCGCGGGTCGTCGGGGTGCTGATCGAGCCGATCCAGGGCGAGGCCGGCGTGGTCGTCCCACCGCCCGGATTCCTCGCCGGGGTGCGGTCGCTGTGCACGTCGACGGGCGCGCTCATGATCGCTGACGAGATCCAGTCCGGGCTCGGCCGGGTCGGGTCCACGTTCGCGTGCGAGGCGGAGGGCGTGGCACCGGACGCCTACCTGCTCGGCAAGGCGCTGGGCGGCGGAATCGTGCCGGTCTCCGCCATGGTCTCGTCGCGGTCGGTGCTCGGTGTGCTCCAGCCGGGACAGCACGGGTCCACGTTCGGCGGCAACCCCCTCGCCTGCGCGGTGGCGCGTGAGGTCATCGCGATGCTGCGCACCGGCGAGTACCAGGCACGGTCGGCCGCGCTTGGCACCGTGCTGCACAAGCGGCTCGGCTCGCTGCCGGCCTCCGCGGTGACATCGGTCACCGGCCGGGGGCTGTGGGCCGGGGTGACGTTCGCGTCGCTTGACGGGCGCGCGGTCTGCGAGCGGCTCGCCTCGCTTGGCGTCCTGGCCAAGGAGACGCACGGCACCACCATCCGGCTCGCCCCGCCCCTGGTGATCACGGAGGACGAGCTCGCCTGGGGCCTTGAGCGCTTCAGCGAGGCGCTGCTAGCCGCCTGATACGCGTGCTAGCCGACGCGGGACCTGCTGCGCATCCAGGTATAGAACGACGTGGCGGCGCCGACCGCCGCTGCCAGCGCGCCGCCGTACAGGTACCACTCGCCCGCCGCGCTGGCCTCGATGATCACGCTGCCGTTCGGCCTCGGCATCGCGAGGATAAACGAGGCGATGACCCAGCCGAGGGCCGGGAGAATGCCGGCGCTGTAGGTACGCAGTCCCCAGCCCGCCAGCACGCAGGTCGCGAAGAGGATCGCCACGAGAAGGATCGCGATGAACGGCACGGGACCGCGGCTGTACTGGAAGCTGCCGATCAGGCCCTGCACCGCGCCGAGCACGAAGAGAGCCAGATAGCCGATGCCCGTCATCAGCGCGCGCGGCGACGTCCCCATGAGCCAGGAGGCTACCCTGCGAATAGGTCGCGCTCGAACGGGTCGCCCGGACGGCGGCGGCCGCCCTGAGCGCCGGACGGGCCGAGAGTCCCTGATGGCCCGGCGAGCAGGGTGTAGTACTCGGTGCCGAGCGCGCGCTGGCCGAGTTCGTTGGAGAGGGCGTAGAACTCGCCGTCCATGGTGATCTGCGTCTCGTGCGCGGCCATCGCCGCCAGCTTGGCGGCCAGGTACGGCGTCGCGTCGATCTCCGTCGTGACCTGGTCGTCGGGGACGCTCACCGACAGGCCCTTGTTCCGCGCGAACCAGGAGTCGTCGGGCAGCTCGACGGCGGCGGCGAGGACGGAGCGCGGCATCGCGGTGGCGTAGAACTTCGCGCCCCCGCCGGTCAGCTCATGCGCCCGCCACGCCACCCGGTGCGCCTGGATGTGATCCGGGTGGCCGTAGAAACCGTTGGCGTCGTAGGTCACGATGACGTCCGCCGCGACCTCCTCGATGATCTTCGCCAGCTCCGTCGCGGCCTCCTCGACCGACGCCTGCCAGAAGCACCGCGGGTCCTCGCTGTCCGGCAGCCCCGCCATCCCCGAGTCCCGGTACTTGCCCTCGCCGCCGAGGAACCGGTGGTCGGTGACCCCGAGCGCCCGGCACGCGCGGTCCAGCTCGCCGATCCGGTGCTGACCGAGCTCGTCGGGAAGCAGATGGCGAAGGTCAGGCGGGATGATCTCGCCAAGCTCGCCGAGCGTGCAGGTCACCAGCGTGACCCGGGCGCCCTCGGCCGCGTACTTGGCCATCGTCGCCCCGGTAGCGATCGACTCGTCATCGGGATGCGCGTGCACGAGCAGCAGGCTTCTGTCCACCACCAGACGGTACTGCCGCCACCCGGACCTGGCATCATCGGGAGGCATGACCGAGAGCTTTCCCAGGCAGCAGGCGCGGACGCGCGGATTCCGGCTCGGGGTGCCCTGGGCCTTCCAGGTATCACCGGACGGGGAACGGATCACGTTCCTGCGCTCCAAGGCGGGCGACGACCCGGTGACCTGCCTATGGGAGGCCGACGCGGCCACCGGCGCCGAGCGGCTCATCGCCGATCCCAGGGCGCTCGGCGCGGACGAGGAGAACCTGCCGCCGGAGGAACGGTCCCGGCGCGAGCGGGTACGCGAGACGGCCGCCGGGATCGTGGCCTACGCCACCGACAGGGCCAGCACGCTCGCTGTCTTCGCGCTCTCCGGCCAGGTGTACGCGGCGCCGCTGTGCGACTCAGCGCAACCGCCACGGCTTGTCCCGGCCAAGACGCCCGCGCTCGACCCTCGGCCCGACCCGACCGGGACCCGGGTCGCCTACGTGCACGACGACGCGCTGCACGTCATCGACCTCGCGACCGGCGATGACGCCGTCGTCGCGAGCGAAGACGGCGTCACCTTCGGCCTAGCGGAGTTCGTCGCAGCCGAGGAGATGGACCGTTCCCGCGGCTACTGGTGGTCCCCCGACGGCAGCCAGCTCCTCGTCGCCCGGGTCGACGAGTCCCCGGTCAGGCGCTGGTACATCGCCGACCCCGCCAACCCGGGCAAGGTTCCCACTGAGGTCGCCTACCCGGCCGCCGGCACCCCCAACGCCGACGTGTCGCTGCTGCTGGCCACGCTCCCCCGAGCGGACGCCGGGCAGGGCGGGACCCGAGCCGAGCTCACCGAGGTGGCCGGGTGGGACCGGGCGGCGTACCCGTACCTGGTCAACGCGTTGTGGGGCAGCGCCCCGCTCATCGTCGTGCAGACCCGCGACCAGAAGAGCATGCGGCTGATCAACGCCGCCACCGGCGAGGTGCTCCGCGAGGACACCGACCCGTTCTGGACCGACATCATCGACGGCGTTCCCGCCCGGCTCGGCAACGGCGACATCGTCTGGACCGGGGTCAGCGGCGACACCCGCGGGCTCGTCATCGCCACGGCGGCCGAACTGGCCACCGCGCAGCCCGTCACCCCGGTCGGCCTGCAGGTCCGCGCGGTTCTCGGCACCGATGGCGACGACGTGCTGTTCGCCGGGTCATCGGAGTCGACCGAGCTCGGCGTCTGGCGCTACGGCCCGGCCGGCCTCGCCTCGGTCGCCACCG
Source organism: uncultured Actinomycetota bacterium (assembly GCA_963844925.1). GTDB lineage: Bacteria > Actinomycetota > Actinomycetes > Streptosporangiales > Streptosporangiaceae > Trebonia. The sequence continues at coordinate 13,159 of CAWJQG010000012.1, forward strand.
ACCCCGGCGTGCACGCCGCGCTGGCCGGCGGCGGGACAACTGTGGTGACCAGCCGGACCATGGCCAGCAGCCAGGTCACGGTGCGGATCCGGCGCAACGGGGCGACCGGCGCGCAGATCGCGTCGCTGGCGGAGACGCCGAACCTGCCGCTCGCGGAACCGCGCTTCATCAACGCGGGCCCGACGGCGATCCGCACCGCGGTCCTGCTCCCGTCCTGGCACCAGCCGGGGACGAAGCTGCCGGTGCTGCTCGACCCGTATGGCGGTCCCGGCGCGCAGCGGGTGATCAAGGCGGCAACCATGTACCTCACCTCGCAGTGGTTCGCCGAGCAGGGGTTCGCGGTGGTGGTGGCGGACGGCAGGGGCACGCCCGGGCGCGGCCCGGCCTGGGACCACATGATCGCCGGCGACTTCTCCACCGGAGTGCTCGAGGACCAGGTCACAGCGCTGCACGCGGCGGCCGAGGCGTTCGTCGACCTCGACACAGAACGCGTCGCGATCCGCGGCTGGTCGTTCGGCGGCTACCTGTCCGCGCTTGCCGTGCTGCGCCGCCCCGACGTATTCCACGCGGCGGTCGCGGGCGCGCCGGTCACTGACTTCCGGCTCTACGACACCCACTACACCGAGCGCTACCTGGGTGACCCGGCCGTGGATGCCGACGCCTACGAGCAGAGCTCGATAACCAACGATCCGGAACGGACGGGGGCTGCTGCCGCCCGGCCATTGTTCATCGTCCACGGGCTGGCGGACGACAACGTGGTGGTCGCGCACTCGCTGCGGCTCTCCTCGGCGCTGCTGGCGGCCGGGTACCCGCACTCCGTCCTGCCGCTCTCAGGCGTCACCCACATGACCCCGCAGGAGGCCGTCGCCGAGAACCTGCTGCTGCTCCAGGTCGCGTTCCTCAAGCAGGCCCTGGGGGTTCCCTCAGCGCCGACCGAGTGACGGAAGACCACGGCAACTGGCGGCGGAGGCGAAGACCACGGTCCGTTCCATAGTTAATTGCTTTTGAATGTGAACCTGCTCACGCAGCGGCGCGAATACGCCAGTAGGAGCAGGGAGTGTATCGAGGCTCACATCCTGGAAGCACCCTCTGATGCGGCATCCTGAGACTAACTGGAATAAGTTCGTGGGCATCGCGTGCGCTCCCGCTCTGTCTCGCCTCAACTTGGCGAAGGGCTCCCCGGCTGCGCGTCGCGGACACGATCACGCACGAGGCAGCAAGGACGCTGAATGACACAAGTTTCGGAAGCGCCTGTCCGGACGCGGGCGCAGATCGCCGAGAAGACGCTCCGCACGGACCCCTGGTGGAACCGCGGGCGCGTCGTCGCGACGCTGCTGACCGTCTGGGTGGCGTACGCGACCGTTCGGGTTTTCATGGGTCACTGGTACTTCGCACCGGGCTACAACTACCTGACCCCCTTCTACTCTCCCTGTGTCAGCGGTGAGTGCGTGCCGGGGTCGTCTACCCTCGGGCACTGGATCCCGGCGATCCCGCCGATCATCCCCTACGCGTTCGTCTCGCTGCCTTTCGTGCTCGGCTTCCGGCTGACCTGCTACTACTACCGGGGCGCGTACTACCGCGCGTTCTGGCGCTCGCCCGCCGCCTGCGCGGTGCGCGAGCCGCACAAGGAGTACTCCGGCGAGACCAAGCTGCCGCTGATCGCATTCAACCTGCACCGGTTCTTCTTCTATATGGCGATCGTGATCTCGATCCTGAACACGTGGGACCTGGTCAACGCGTTCTGGCCGACCACAGCGGTGGCCCCGGACGGAACCCATCTCACGCACGGCTTCGGCTTCGGGCTCGGGTCGCTGATCATCTTGGCGAACGTCGTGCTGCTCTGGGGCTACACGCTGTCGTGCCACTCCTGCCGGCACATCACCGGCGGGCGGCTCAAGCACTTCTCCAAGCACCCGGTGCGGTACTGGATCTGGACCCAGATCTCGAAGCTGAACTCCCGCCACATGGCTCTCGCGTGGACCACGCTGACCACGCTGCTGCTCACCGACCTATACATAATGCTGGTCGCGGCCAACGTGTTCGCTGACCCGCGCATCTTCAACTGATCCCGGAACGGGCGAAACGGCTTATGTCTACCTCCGACTCAGCTTCGACCTCGACCGAGATCGAGCGATACACCTACGACGTCGTGGTGATCGGCGCTGGCGGGTCCGGGCTGCGCGCGGCCACCGAGGCCCGCGCCCGCGGGCTGCGGACGGCGATCATCTCCAAGTCGCTGTTCGGCAAGGCGCACACGGTCATGGCCGAGGGCGGCGCGGCCGCCGCGATGGGGAACGTGAACCCCAAGGACAACTGGATGGTGCACTTCCGTGACACCATGCGCGGCGGGAAGTTCCTCAACAACCCGCGGATGGCCGAGCTGCACGCCAAGGAGGCTCCGGACCGGGTCTGGGAGCTTGAGGCATACGGCGCGATCTTCGACCGGACGCCCGAGGGGAAGATCTCCCAGCGGAACTTCGGCGGGCACGAGTACCCGCGGCTGGCGCACGTGGGCGACCGGACCGGCCTGGAGATGATCCGCACGCTGCAGCAGCGAGTGGTGGCGCTGCAGCAGGCGGACTCCTACGAGTTCGACGACCCCGAGGCCAGGATCCGCGTGTTCGCCGAGACGACGATCACCCGGCTGGTGAAGGACGAGTCCGGGCGGATCGCCGGCGCCTTCGGGTACGTCCGCGACACGGGGCGGTTTGTCCTGTTCGAGGCGCCGGCCGTCATCCTGGCCACCGGTGGCATCGGGCGGACCTTCAAGGTCACCTCGAACTCCTGGGAGTACAGCGGAGACGGGCACGCGCTGGCGCTGCTGGCGGGCGCGTCGCTGATGAACATGGAGTTCGTCCAGTTCCACCCGACTGGGATGGTCTGGCCGCCGTCGGTGCGCGGTCTGCTCGTCACCGAGTCGGTCCGCGGTGACGGCGGGGTGCTGCGCAACTCCGAGGGCAAGCGGTTCATGTTCAACTACGTGCCCGACGTGTTCCGCGCGCAGTACGCGGAGACCGAGGAAGAGGCCGACCGCTGGTACTCCGACCCGGACCACAACCGGCGCCCGCCGGAGCTGCTGCCCCGCGACGAGGTCGCGCGGTCGATCAACGCCGAGGTCAAGGCCGGGCGCGGGACCCCGCACGGCGGCGTTTACCTGGACATCGCCTCCCGGCGGCCCGCCGAGTACATCCTCAAGCGGCTGCCGTCCATGTACCACCAGTTCAAGGAGCTGGCGGACGTGGACATCACCAAGGAGCCGATGGAGATCGGGCCGACCTGCCACTACGTGATGGGCGGGGTCGAGGTCGACCCGGACACGGCCGCGGCCTCGGTGCCCGGCCTGTTCGCGGCGGGCGAGGTCTCCGGCGGCATGCACGGGTCCAACCGGCTCGGCGGCAACTCGCTGTCCGACCTGCTGGTGTTCGGCAAGCGGGCAGGCGACGGCGCGGCGGACTACCTGGAGTCGCTCGGTTCGACCAAGCCGGCCGTTTCCCAGGCTGACCTGGACGCGGCGATGGCGGAGGCGCTCGCCCCGTTCTCGCGGGCCGACGGTGAGAACCCGTACACCGTCCACTCCGATCTCCAGCAGACGATGCACGACCTGGTCGGCATCATCCGCCGCGAGTCGGAGGTGCGCGACGCTCTGGCGGCGCTGGAGAAGTTCAAGGAGCGGGCCGCCAACGTGGCCGTGCCCGGCGAGCGGGCCTACAACCCCGGCTGGCACTACGCCCAGGACCTGCGGAACATGCTGCTGGTGGCCGAGTGCGTGGCGATGGCCGCGCTCGAGCGCGACGGAGTCGCGCGGCGGGCATACCCGCGAGGACTACCCGGGCATGACGCCCGAGTGGCGCAAGGTCAACCTGATCCTCACGCTCGACGGCGACAAGATCGACATGGTCCACAAGCCGCTGCCGAAGATGCGGCAGGACCTGCTCGAACTGTTCGACGTGTCCGAGCTCAAGAAGTACATGACCGCGGAAGAACTGGCCGGGCTGACCGCGTCGGCCCCGCCTGCTGCGCCAGAGCCGAAGGAAGGCCACTGATGGGATACAAGGCTTCGCTCAAGGTCTGGCGCGGGGACGCCGGGTCGGGCGCGCTCGCCGACTACCAGGTCGAGGTCAACGAGGGCGAGGTAGTCCTCGACGTGCTGCACAGGCTGCAGGCCACGCAGGCGTCCGACCTGGCCATCCGGTGGAACTGCAAGGCCGGCAAGTGCGGCTCCTGTTCGATGGAGATCAACGGGATGCCGCGCCTTGGCTGCATGACCCGGATGTCGACGTTCTCCCCCTCCGAGACGTTGACGATCACGCCGATGCGGACCTTCCCCGTCATCCGTGACCTCGTCACCGACGTGTCGTTCAACTACGCGAAGGCACGGGAGATCCCGTCGTTCACGCCCGACCCGTCGATCAAGCTGGGCGAGTTCCGGATGCAGCAGGAGGACGTGGACCGGTCGCAGGAGTTCCGTAAGTGCATCGAGTGCTACCTGTGCCAGAACACCTGCCACGTGATCCGCGACCACGAGGACAACGAGACCGCGTTCTCCGGACCTCGATTCCTCATGCGCATCGCGGAGCTCGAGATGCACCCGGCCGACGAGGCGGACCGGCGCAACATCGCGCAGGATGACTTCGGCCTCGGGTACTGCAACATCACCAAGTGCTGCACCGAGGTCTGCCCCGAGCACATCAAGATCACCGACAACGCGATCATCCCGATGAAGGAGCGCGTCGCCGGGCGGCGGTTCGACCCGCTGGTCTGGCTCGGCTCGAAGATCGCCCGGCGGCCGGAGCCGCAGGGCACCCCGGCGGTGCCCGGCAAGCGGTAGTTCGCTCCGCGCCTGGCTAACGTGCTAAAGCGCCCGTGACCGAAACTTCCGGTCACGGGCGCTTTTCTGCTCCCAAGATCTGACCGCTTACTGGATGTGCCAGGTGGTCGCGGGGGTGTCGCCGCAGGCGGCGATGACCAGCCGGGTACCGCTGGCGGGGAGGCTGGCGCACAGCCCGGACGCCGAGTTGACCAGTTCGGTGGCGATCGGGCCGGCCGAGACCAGCTTCCACTTGGTGTCCGCTGCCCCGGAGCAAGAGCCAACGGAAAGTATGGAACGGACCGCGGTTCCACCTTCAAGCATGCATTTCCCGCTCAGGCGGAGGGTGCCGTCCGGTTGCTGCTGCCAGCGCTGGGCTGTGGTGTTCGCGCAGGCGGCCAGCACCACGGCGGTGCCTGGTGCCGCAACGCACTTGCCCGGCTGGCCGGACGCGATGGCGGCGGCCGGGCGGAGCCAGTGCTGATTCGGCTGGCTGGCCGAGTTGGCGCAGGGCTCGATCATCGGCTGGGTGCCGTCGGCGGCGCGGGCGACCGGGACATCCAGGCACTTGCCCGACTGCGGGTTGACGAGCTGGCCGTCGGTGGCGGCCTGCCAGAGTTGCGCGCCGTCTTGGGAATTGCACGTCTCAAGCTGGAGCTTGGCGCCGCTTGACCTGCTGTCGCCGACCGTGGACAGGCACTTGCCGCCGGTCCTGAGGGTGCCGTCCTGGACGACGGTCCAGCGCTGGCTCGACTTGCCGGTGCAGCTCCGCAGATCGACGCGGGTGCCGTTCGCGGTCCTGCCTGACGGGTCGTCCAGGCACTTGCCGCTGCCGCCAACCTGCCTGATCTGGCCTGCGGTGCCGCTATCGGGGGCCGCCTTGACGGTCCAGGTGAACGACGCGGACCCGGTTCCGCCTAGGGCGTCGGCGGCGGTGACCGCCACCTTGTACGTCCCTGGCCTGGTGGACCAGTCAGTGATCACCCCGGCGGAGGTCATCGAGAGGCCCGAAGGCAGGCCGGCCGCCTTGAGCGCCGGCGCGAAGCCGGCGTTCTGGTCGGGACCGGACGTGGTCACCCTGAGCCAGACCGGAGCGCCTGCCGTTGACGAACGGTTCGCGGTGGACGGCGCGATCGCCCCGTGCACGTCCCAGGTGAACGCCATCGATGCCGGGGCAGCGCCAGCCGGCGGGGTGACGGTCACCGCGTACCGGCCGACGACGACCGGCGTCCCTGTGACCCGCCCGGAGGAGCTCATCGACAGACCCGTCGGCAGACCGGTTACCGTGTAGCCGGACGGAATGGCCTGCGAAACCAGCGAGGTCAGCGTCTGGATCTGTTCGGCGGTGATAGCCGTGTTGACGCGGCTGGCCTGGACGGGGCCGAGGGAGTCAAGGTCGGCAGCGCCGCTGATCCCGCTGACCTCCCCGCTCTGCGAGTACTGCCAGAATGTCAGGTTGCTCCATACCGAGGGGATCGACGGGACGGACACACCATATGAGGCGATCCACAATGGGTCAGCGCTGAACGCGGCGCTGTCCCCCGTGCAGGCGTTCCACCACGAGGTGGTGGTGTAGATGACCGGGGTCTTGTCGGTGTCCTCCTTCGCCTCGTCGATAAAGCTATGGATCCAGGCCACCATCGCCGACGGGCTGAGCCCGTAGCACTGGTTGCTGTTCTTCTCAGAGTTGACGTACGGGTCGGGCTCCAGGTCGATCCCTACCGGGAGCATGAGGGCACTGGACGTGTACGCAGGGGCGGTTACCTTGCTGATCGCCTGCTTCCACGCATAGTCGGCCTGGACCTCGCCCGAGCCATTCCCTGAGTTCTGGTCAGACCCGTTCCAGCCGTAGGGGTTGGCGAACACGTAAGGCATCACGAACAGGCCGGCGGCCGCGGCTTTCGTAACGTCTGCCTGGTAGTCAGGGTCGGTGTAGTAGTTGCCCTCGGTCGCCTTGACCGCGACGAAGCGCTCGGACCCGGCCAGGTCCGTCCAGTTGATCGACGAGCCGTCCACCGAGGACACGTCCGTGCCCTGGACGCTTTGCTGCGTCGTCGCCGCGAGAGCCGCTGGTTCCTGGACCGCCGTCCGCGCCGCAACCGCGACCGCCAGCCCGGCAACGATGATGAGCGTGGTTCCCGCAATGCCGCTACGACTCCTGAGCCGATTCACGCGCCGGAGCCTATCAACACCGATGGTGCGAATACGGATAAGTCTGGTGATTTATAGCTGATTGAGACGCTACCGTCCCTTTGCGTTCCGGCACTGGCTTGTCTTTCCGCTGACGATTCGGCCGCCGCTTGGCCTTCGGCCGCCGCCTTTGCCCGACTGGCGCTTGTACCTTGGCTTTGGCCTGGCTGCCGGACGGAGCCTTCGGAGGTCGGTAACCGGTTGGTAGTAGTCCAGGTCGGTCCGGCCGATCCCGGGGAGGAAGCCTTCGCTGCTGTACTGCCAGAACGCCGACCGACCCCAGGTGCGCGGCGCGCTCGGCCAGCCAGCGTTGTAGTCCGCCAGCCAGAGCGGATCCGCGGTGAACCGGCCGGTCGATCGCGTGCACTGCTTCCACCAGGCGTCCGTGGTGTAGATGATCGGCCACACCCCGGTCAACGACCTGGCCCGGGTGGTGAACCCGGCGATCCAGGCGATCATCCGCCTGCTGCCAAGCCAGTAGCAGTTGCTTCTCGAGTAGGGGTCGTTCTCCAGATCGACGACCAGCGGCAACTCTGCGCTGCCGCGTCGATAACGCGCGATACGAATGGCGAAGCTTGCGGTGGCCGCACCGCCGGCCGCATCCGGGTTGGCGAACACGTACGGCATCACGGCCAGTCCCGCCCGCGCTGCGCCCCGGTCGTCCGGCCAGTAGTACGGGTTGGTGTAGTAGGTGCCTTCCGTGACCTTGATCGCGATGAACCGGATCCCTTGGCGAGCCAGCAGCCGCCAGTTGATCGGCCCGTCCGCGTTCTGATAGGCCGAGATGTCAAGCCCGCGCATGGGACGCCAGGCGGAGCTGGTTGTCGCCGCGTCCGCCATCGGCGCTGCGGCCAGCGAAACCGCCGCGGCCAGACTGCCGGCAACTGTCACGGCCCACGCTCGGCGCCAGTTTCGGCCGCGCCAACGCCGCAGAACAGTTACTTTCTGCAACCTATTCATGTACGGAAAGTAATCATCGCAGCTCAGGAACTTCAAGGAACAGCACCGCGACACGCCGACGCCCCGACTCGTGGGCCGAAGAGGCCGACCGCACCCCGCACCGGCAGGTACAGGCGAGCCGGGCTCAACGCGCGCTCAGGGCACACTGGGCCGCCCGACGTGACCCGACGTCACGCGAGCGCGCTAACGTATCACCAGTCCCCTAGCCAAGCGGCATTGGGTCTGGTCCGGCCGCCGGGCGCGGCCAGGACTATCAGGACAACCAGGATCTTCGGGATGGAATTGACCACCGTATTGGAAGATTCCGGAAAGACTGGCTTACGTTCATGGAGGCGGGCGGCCGACTCATAGCGCCCCCTTTTACAGCTTCGCCGCGCTACGGATCGCTTTCTGCGGCAATGGCTGTGCATGGGTCCTGCCCACCCAAACAAGTTCCCCTTATCCGCGGGTCGTTTTATGCATTACGCACCATAAAGGGCGGTGGCAGCGCGACTCCCCCATGGTCCCCGTAGCGCTGCCGCCGCGCCACTTCGCTTCCCGTCGCGAGTTGCCGACGGTCCGCCTCTGCTTTGCCGACGCACGCCCCTGAACTGCGCCGACGCTTTCCCCTCTACGTGCCGCAGTACTTCCCCTGTGTGCTTCGGCTCGCGTAGGTAGCCTACGCGGCAGGAGGAAAGGAACCTATACTGATACAGGGGATATGGGTATACCGATATCCGATATTTCGGCACACCCGCCTGCCGTCTAGAAATTCGCCGACATATCAGGGAGGACGGCGCTAATTCTGCGGATTACCTCTGCTCACGCGAGACACGGCCACGGATTCGGCCACGCTCCTTGCCGTCGAGCACTACTTTCCGGAGCCGGACCGCCGTCGGGGTCACCTCGACGCACTCGTCGTCGGCGCAGAACTCGAGCGCCTGCTCCAGGCTGAGCAGCCGCGGCGGGACAAGCCGCTCAAGCTCCTCGGCGTTGGACTGGCGGATGTTGGTGACCTTCTTCTCCTTGGTGATGTTCACGTCCATCTCGTCCATCCGCGAATTCTCGCCGACGATCATGCCCTCGTAGACCTCGGTGCCCGGCGAGACGAACAGCGACCCGCGCTCCTGGAGGTTGAACATCGCGTACGCGACGGCCGAGCCGACCCGGTCGGCGACCAGCGACCCGTTCGCGCGGCCCTTGATCACCCCGGCCCACGGCTCGTAACCCTCGAAGACGTGGTGCGCGATGCCGGTGCCCCTGGTCTCGGTGAGGAACTGGGTGCGGAACCCGATCAGGCCACGGGACGGGACGACGAAGGTCAGCCGGACCCAGCCGGTGCCGTGGTTGGTCATCGTCTCCATCCGGGCGCGGCGCACCGAGACCAGCTGGGTGACCGCGCCGAGGAACTCCTCGGGCACGTCGATGGAGAGGCGCTCGACCGGCTCGTACACCTTGCCGTTGATCTCCCTGGTCACGGCGGACGGGCGGCCCACGGTCAGCTCGTAGCCCTCGCGGCGCATGGTCTCCACGAGGATGGCGAGCGCCAGCTCGCCGCGGCCGCGGACCTCCCAGGCGTCCGGGCGCTCGGTCGGTAGCACCTGCAGGGACACGTTGCCGACGAGCTCGCGGTCAAGACGGTCCTTGACCAGGCGGGCGGTCACCTTGGTGCCCTTGTCGCGCCCGGCGAGCGGTGAGGTGTTCGTGCCGATCGTCATCGAGATCGCGGGCTCGTCCACCGTGATCAGCGGGAGCGGATGCGGGTCGTTCGGGTCGGCGAGGGTCTCGCCGATCATGATCTCGGGAATGCCGGCGATCGCGATGATGTCACCGGGACCCGCGCTCTCGGCGGGCACGCGGTCCAGGGCCTCGGTCCGGAGCAGCTCAGTGATCTTCACCCGCTCGATGGAGCCGTCGGTCTTGCACCAGGCGACCTGCTGGCCCCGGCGGATCGTGCCGTTGTGGATCCGGCAGAGCGCGATGCGGCCCAGATAAGCCGACGCGTCGAGGTTGGTGACGTGCGCCTGCAGCGTTGCCTCTACGTCGTAGACCGGCGCGGGGACCGTCTCGCGGATCACGTCGAACAGCGGCTCAAGGTTCTCGCTGTCCGGCATCCCGCCGTCCTGCGGCCGGTTGAGCGAGGCACGGCCCGCCCTCGCCGCGGCGTAGACGATCGGGAACTCGATCTGCTCCTCGCTGGCGTCAAGGTCGATGAACAGCTCATAGCACGCGTCGATGACCTCGGCGATCCGCGCGTCGGGACGGTCCACCTTGTTGATGACCAGGATGACGGGGAGGTTCGCCTCCAGGGTCTTGCGGAGCACGAACCGGGTCTGCGGCAGCGGGCCCTCGCTCGCGTCGACGAGCAGCACCACGCCGTCGACCATGGAAAGGCCGCGCTCCACCTCGCCGCCGAAGTCCGCGTGGCCGGGCGTGTCGATGATGTTGATCGTCAGGCCGCCGTGCTTGACCGCGGTGTTCTTGGCGAGGATCGTGATCCCCTTCTCGCGCTCCAGGTCGTTGGAGTCCATGACTCGCTCGTTGACGTGAGCGTGCGCGCCGAACGCGCCCGACTGCCAGAGCATCGCGTCGACCAGCGTGGTCTTGCCGTGGTCGACGTGCGCCACGATCGCCACGTTACGCAGGTCATCGCGGGTCGCAAGCCGTGTCGCGCTCGTCATGGTGGTCTCGTGCGGTGCGGGCATGGCTATCTTGTCTCGCTCATTCGGCGTCGGGAACCGCGCCACGCGACTGCGTGGCCGCGCCACGACGATGTCGTGGCCGACACAAGTCTATTGCCTGGCACGAGGCCGTTCGGTTTCGCCTGCCCGCGTACCCTTTGAACAGGCGTGGGCGCTTCGGCCGACCGGTCCCGGGCCGGTCGCGACGTCCGCGCCGCCTACCGAAGCCACGGCCGCGCACGCATAAAATCTGATTATCAGATACCATACATGTATGAGGACCATGACCGCCACCGAGGCATCCAGGCACTTCTCCGACCTGCTGGACGCTGTCGAACGCGGCGAGAGGGTGACCATCCTCCGGGGGAGTCACCCGATAGCCGAAATCGGCCCGGCTCACCGCCGTACCGGTGCTGACCTGCGCACCGCGCTGGAAGGCACTCCGCCGCCCGATGAGAGCTTCGCCAGGGACATCTCGGCGGCTCTGGCCATGGTGACCTCGGAGGTGCCCGATCCATGGGCAGACGCCTGATCCTGGACACGAACATTCTCATCGCCTACGAACGCGGAACCATCGACCGCTCCGCCCTAGACGACGACGAGTTGGCCGTCGCGTCGATCACCATCGCCGAATACCGCACCGGAATCGAACTGGCGGAGACCCCGGAACGCGCGGCCACGCGAGCGCGAGCGCTCGCCACGATCACATCCGTCATCGACGTGCTGGACTATACCTCGGTCACGGCCGCGTACCACGCGCGGCTGCTCGCCCACGTCCGCAGGTCAGGCAGTCCGCGCGGCGCTCACGACTTGATTATCGCCGCGCACGCCGCCGAGACCGGCCGCCTCCTGCTGACCCGGGACGCCAAAGCCCGGTTCAGCGACCTGCCCGGCATCACCGTGATCGACGCCTGAGCAACCAAACGCAGAAATACGGCCGGCAGTGGGCGCTCCGGGACTGCACCCTGGCCATCCCGGACGGGAAGGTCGTCGGGCTGGGCGGCCCGAACGGCGCGGGAAAATCGACCCTGCTGCAGATGGCCGCCGGGTTGCTCGCGCCGACGTCGGGCACGATCACGGTCCTCGGCGGCCAGCCCGGCACCAGTCCCGCGCATCTCGCCAAAGTCGGCTTCGTCGCGCAGGACGCACCCGTGTACGCGCGGCTGTCGGTCGCCGGGCACCTGCGGATGGGCGCCTGGCTTAACCCCGGCTGGGACGGCGAGATCGCAGCTGCCAGGATCGCTAGTATCGTCGGCCGTGACCGGAGCCTCCTCGCGCCGGGCCGCGATCACGGAGGCCTATGACGCCGTCGCTGCCCGCTATGCAGACTTCGTCCGGGGTGAGCTGGACCATCTCCCGCTGGACCGGGCGGTGCTGGCCGCGTTCGCCGAGTACGTGCGTGCCGCGGGCGGCGGGCTTGTCGCCGACCTCGGCTGCGGGCCCGGGCGGATCACGGCTCACCTGCGGGACCTCGGGCTGGACGCCTTCGGCCTCGACCTGTCGCCGGCCATGATCGGTCTTGCCCGCAGCGAGCACCCGGGCCTGCGCTTCGAGGTCGGGTCGATGGATGCCCTGGAGCTGCGTGACGGGGCGCTGGGCGGCATCGTGTCCTGGTACTCCGTCATCCACGCGTCGCCCGGTGAGCTGCCGGCGCACTTCGCCGAGTTCGCCCGGGTGCTGGTCTCCGGCGGCCACCTCCTGGCCGCCTTCTTCGAATCCGGAGGCGCCCCGGCAGCGGCCTTCGACCACCAGGTGGCGACGGCGTTCCGCTGGCCGGTCGACGAACTGGCCGCACTGGCGGGCAGGGCTGGATTCGCTGAAGTCGGCCGGATGCTGCGCGAGCCCCGCGAGCAGGAGCGGTTCCGCCGCGGGCACCTGCTACTGCGCAGGCAGTCCTGATTTTCACCTGACTCCAGACAATGCGATATGCCATCTGAACTGGGCATACATCAATTGTCAGGCTTATCGCGCAATCGGCGCGTGCCGGCGATGAGTTCTCGCCTCGCCGCACGTCCTAACCGTCGTTCCTGCTTCGATGGCAGCGGAGGCGGGAGCAGCAGCTACCTGAGACCCAAGGACAAGGACACTACGATGCCGGAACTCCTCATCGACTTCATCACCTCGCTCGATGGCTACGCGGCTGCCGACGGCTGGCCGGGCTGGTGGGGGCTTGCAGGACCCGAGTACCTCGCCTGGCTGGGAGACCAGCCAGAGGCGGACTACACGGTCCTGATGGGTGCAACCACTTACCGCGTCATGTCGCGATTCGCCGCCGAGGGCGAGCCGGGCACCGATGCCCTGGCGGCCCTGTCGAAGGTCGTCTTCTCGACCACGTTGAGCGAGCCCCTTTCCTGGGCGAACACGCAACTCGTGGCTCAAGACCCCGTTGAGGCCGTGCGGGAGATGAAGGACAAGGCCTCCAAGTCGATGCGCACAATAGGCAGCCTCACCCTGTGCCGCTCTCTCCTGAAGGCCGGCCTCGCGGACCGCTTCCGCGTGGTTGTCTTCCCCGTTATCACCGGAGGCAGCGGCCGGGAACGGATTTACGACGGCTATCCCGATGTCGCGCTGGACATGATCAGCAGCCGCACCTTCGACGGCCGCATCCAGCTGCTCGAGTACGTTCCGACGATTCTAGCCGGGCCCCCGGGCGCCGGGCGGGTCAGCGCCTGACGGGCACCGCCCGGCGCAGCGAACCCTCGGCCGATCTCACGGGCCATTGGCGGACCGGAGGTGTTGATCGAATTGCCGTTCGATAGCGTGTTATGCTGCGGTTATGGCTGCGTACATACCGCCGGGCTGGCCGACCGGAGTGCATCCGCCGGAGAGCCGGGACTTCGAAGCGACTGCCGTCGCTTGGCTTCTCGACGTCGTCCCGCCCGACTTCCGGCTGCACGGCGTGCTCCGCCGGCACCCGGCGGCGCTCGCCGCGATGGCGCGCCACCATACGCAGGCCTGCGTCGAGGGTGCCCGGGCGGGCTACCGCACGACGCGGACCGAGCTCGGCGAGGCGATCCCGCCGCATGCGGTCGATGCCGTGCTCGCCGCCTACCGGACCGAGGGGCGCCGGCTGGCCGCCACCGCGCGGGCCGTTGCCCTGGTCGAGCGCGCGCTGCACGGGGAGATCTTCGCACCCAAGCTTTAGACGCCGGTCGGCACGTGAAGGGGTTGCGAAAAAAACTGATATCAGTATGATAGCGTCATCGGTATCAGAAAAACTCTCCCGGAGGTGGGCAATGTCAGCCCAGACTCAAACGCAGGCCACTCCTCTTTACACCCCCGCCGCAGCCGATAAGCGAGCATGAGGCCTGGTACATCCGCGGTGTCACGCTGCTGGTGCTCGATCTCGTCCTGTGGGCGGTGGCGGCCGTCTTGTTCTGGCAGGGCGCGGTCCACAAGGGAGCGCTGCATGTGGCGCTCATCATCGTGGGCGTCGTGATCATCGTCGTCGCCTCCTTCATCCTGAAGGGCCTCACGATTGTCGCGCCGGGACGCGCGCACGTCGTACAACTCTTCGGCAACTACAAGGGGACCGTCCGCCAGCCCGGCATGCAGTGGGTGAACCCGTTCGCCGACCGCATCCCGGTTTCCACCCGGATCAGGAACCTGGAGTCGGCCCAGGCCAAGGTGAACGACGCCAACGGCAACCCGATCGAGATCGCCGCCGTGATCGTCTGGCAGGTGCAGGACACCGCGAAGGCCACCTACTCGGTCGATGACTACGCGGAGTTCGTCGCCATCCAGGCCGAGACCGCGGTCCGGCACATCGCCTCCAGCTACCCTTACGACAGCGCGGACCCCGACACCATGTCGCTGCGGGGGAATGCCGACGAGATTACGTCGAAGCTCAGCGCCGAGCTCACCGACCGGGTGGCGGCGGCCGGCGTGCATGTCATCGAGACCCGACTCACCCGGCTCTCCTACGCGCCCGAGATCGCCCAGGCCATGCTCCGCCAGCAGGCCGCGAGCGCGGTCGTCGGCGCCCGGGCCAAGATCGTCGAGGGGGCGGTCGGCATGGTGAAGATGGCCCTGGAGCGCCTCGACGAGGAGAACGTGGTCGAGCTCGACGAAGAGCGCAAGGCCGCCATGGTCTCCAACCTGCTGGTGGTGCTCTGCAGCGAGCAGGCCACCCAGCAGGTGGTGAACACCGGCTCCCTGTACTCTTGACAGCCCCATGGCAGAACGTAAAAGCATCCTGCTCAGGCTCGACCCGGCCGTCCACGACGCCTTGGCCAAGTGGGCGGCCGACGAGATGCGGTCCACCAACGCCCAGATCGAGTTCATGCTCCGCCGCGCACTCGGCGAGGCCGGCCGGCTGCCGCGCGAGGTCCGGGCGATGCGCCGCCCGGGGCGTCCGCGCTCCGACGATCAGACCGACCAAGAGGCAGAGTCGAGATAGCGCCGGGAGTTCGGCCGTTCACACCGGTCGCGCTCCCGGCGCTATTCGGGTCTCGCCGCGGCCGGCCGGCGCGGAAACCACGGTCCGTTCCATATCTGGAGATTTTTTTATTGCGCAGTGTCGTTACGGGGAAGCTTTCTCTTATGCAAGAGCGCGTCGGCAACCTGCCAGACTTGGACTATCAAACCCTTGCCGTCCGGAGAACGGCGCTCGGAGGCGGACCCCATGGCACACCAGGCGAAGATCCTGATCGTCGATGACCGCGCCGAGAACCTCATCGCGATCGAGACCGTGCTGGCGTCCCTGGGCCAGGAGCTCGTCTGCGTCCGTTCCGGCGAGGCGGCGCTGGAGGCGCTGCGCGCCGATGAGTTCGCGCTCATCCTGCTCGACGTGGTCATGCCGGGCATGGACGGCTTCGAGACCGCGGGCCACATCAAGCGACGCTCCGGCCTGCAGGACGTGCCGATCATCTTCCTGACCGCGGCCGACCTCGACCAGGAACTCGCCTTCCGCAGCTACGCGGCGGGCGCCGTCGACTTCATCACCAAGCCGTTCGACCCTCGGGTGCTGCGCTCGAAGGTCACCGTCTTCATCGACCTGTACCTGCTGAAGGCAAGGGAACTACGCGCGGCGGCGGCACTGTCCGCCCGGCTGGCGGCGGTCGAGGAGGCCGCGGCGCGTCTTGGCGACCTGCCGGCCGCTCGGGCCGACCCGGCGGTCGCGGCCGGGCTGGCGTCGCTTGAGCGGGACATCGGGAGTCTGCGCGGCACCGTGAACGAGCTCGGAACCTTACCCGAGGCTTTCTCTCGGGCCCGGCTTTGTCGGGGCCCCCGGCCTAAGGCCGGGGCCTCGGGGGACAGCCAGCCCGCGTCGGTGTGCTCGCGGATGATCCGGGCGGGGACCCCCGCCACCACGCACCGGTCGGGGATCACGCCTCGGACCACCGAGCCGGCCGCGATCACCACATTCCTGCCTATGCGCGCGCCGGGCAACACGATCGCGCCCGCGCCAAGCCATGAGCCACTGCCGATGCTGACCGGGCGGTTCACCGGGAACTGGCGGCCGATCGGGATGTCCGGGTCCTCGTAGCCGTGGTTCTGGTCGGTGATGTAGACATAGGGACCGGTCCACACGTCATCGCCGATCTCGAGGCTCTGGTGCGCGACGATGTGACTGCCTCGGCCGATCACGCAGCGGTCACCGACCCGCAGCACCGCTTGCTGGCCGAGATCCTGGCCGGGAACGATGCCCGCTGATATGGTGACCTGCGCCCCGATCAGCGTGTCATCACCGATCTCGATCCAGCCCTCGCCGAAGACCGACCCGGCGGGAAACGCCACCAGCGAGCCCCGGCCGAACCGGGCGAAGGCCTTGCCTGCGGGCGTGTCCGCGGTCACCATGCCGGCCTTCTGGAACTCCTGCCAGCCCCAGTGCACGGCACGCCAGACCAGCTCACGCCGTTTGGTGCCAATCTGCCGCTCGAGCCTCTTCCACCACGTCACTACGGCATTCTCCCCCTAGCGGCACTCCGCCGGAGCCTCGCCCCGTTCCTTGGGCGGGAGGGTCGGGCCGGGTCGGGCGGCCTAGGCGAGCGGGAGGAGCGGGGTGCCGGAACGGCGGGCGGGGCCGACGGAGCGGCCGGTGACGGTGGCGGCGAGCTGGCCGCAGGCGCCGTCAATCTCGCGGCCCCGAGTGTCGCGGACGGTGACCGGCACCCCGTGATCGGCGATCCGGCGGACGAATTCCTCCTGGACGCCCGGCCGGGAGGCCGTCCACTTCGAGCCGGGAGTCGGGTTGAGCGGAATCAGGTTCACATGCGCCAGGTGGCCCCGCAGCAGCTCGCCGAGGAGGTCGGCCCGCCACGGCTGGTCGTTGATGTCCTTGATCAGCGCGTACTCGATCGAGACGCGGCGGCCGGTCGCGGCCGCGTAATCCCAGGCGGCGTCGAGAACCTCGGCGACCTTCCAGCGGCGGTTCACCGGGACGAGCTCGTCCCTGGCCTCGTCGTCGGGCGCGTGCAGCGAGACCGCGAGCCGCACCGTCAGCTTCTCCTCCGTCAGCCGCTGGATCGCCGGGACGAGGCCGACGGTTGAGACGGTCAGCGAGCGCTGCGAGATGCCCAGCCCGGCCGGGACCGGGTCGGAGAGACGGCGGACCGCGCCGATCACGTTCTTGTAGTTGGCGAGCGGCTCCCCCATGCCCATGAACACAACGTTGGAGACACGGGAGGTGCTTGTTGGGTTGGCGTTCGCGTTGGGGTTTTCGGCCTGGAGGGCGCGCTCGCCCGCCACGACCTGGGCGACGATCTCGGCGGTGGACAGGTTCCGCGTCAGGCCGGCCTGACCCGTCGCGCAGAACGGGCAGCCCATCCCGCAGCCGGCCTGCGACGACACGCACATCGTGACCCGGTCGGTGTACTTCATCAGCACCGACTCGACCAGCGCCCCGTCGTGCAGCCGCCACAGCATCTTCCGGGTCGCCTCGTTGTCACAGGTCAGCTCGCGCTCGGAGGTCAGCAGCCGGGGCAGCAGCTCCTCGGCCAGCGCCGCGCGGACGCCAGCCGGCAGGTCCGTCATGTCGTCGGCCGAGTCGGTGTACCGTGCAAAGTAATGCCGGGATAGCTGGTCCGCCCGGAACGCACGCTCCCCGAGCTCCACGACAGCCTCCCGCCGCTCGGCCAGCTCAAGATCGGCGAGGTGGCGAGGTGGTCGAGACACTGCGACTCCGTTCGGACGGGATTCCGGCGACATTCAGGGCGATAATACTCTACGTGAGTACTTGATCGCGGAGGGCAAACAGGGCGATAGTGGGAATATGGCGATTATGCTGTCCGGTCCCGATCCGTTCCCGCCGGCCGTAACGCTGCTTGACAGCGTGAGCCCGTACGGGTCCAGGCGGCTGACGGTCGAGTTCGACGGCGCTACTACTGCGGCGTACCTCCGTGACGAAACGACAGTGATCGTCGCCACCTGGATAGCAAACCACGTCCGTGCGCCGCGCGCTACCGACCCGGAGAGGATCAACGCCGGCCAGGCCCCGATTATGCCCGAGGGCCGGACCAGGCACCCGCGCGGCAGGCCTCCGCTCGATCCGGCCACCCTGCAGGCGCTCTGGCTCGAGGAAGGCGACGGCGTCGCCCTGCTGGAACGCGGCACCCTGCTCGCCGTCATCCCTGGCTGGGCCGACTCCACCAGGGGCATGCCCGGCTACAGTCGGGACGTGATCGGCCAGACCCCGTTCGCCTGGGACCTGGACGAAGCCATCGAGGGGCTGGGGCCCCGAGTGGAGCGGGCGGGCGAGTTCTGGCAGTGGCGCGATTCCGCTGGCGGCTGGGCGGAATTCCAGTCCGCCGCGCTCGGGCACCTCACGGCGCGACTCGGGCCAGGCGCGCACTACTGGGACGGCGCGCCCGGCAAGCGGCCCGCGATCGCCATCTCCGAGCGCCCCCCGGGGCCCGGCAGGCCGTACACGGTGCTGTCCACGGTCGGGATGAGCGCGCAGCGGATGCCGGTGGTCGAGCAGGTCGTCGAGGATCCCGCCGGTTACGGGCGGATCGAACTCGCCGTCGCCACCACCCTGCCGTCCGGGGTCGCGGCGCTGATCTTCCTCTGGCTGGCCGGATACCCGTGGCGCGCGGTGACGTGGTTCGGCCCCGGGCACAGCATCCGGTGGTACGACAAGCCGGAGACCTTCCCCCTCGGCGGCGGGTACGAGGGGGTGCTCCTCCTCGAGGACCCGTCTGGGCTCGCCGGGCCGGTCGCGCCCGACCTGTCCGGGTTCTCCGTCGACGGCGATCCCGTCCGGTGGCTCTGGATCATCCCGATCACCGAGCGCTCCCGGCAGCTCTCCAAGGACTACGGCTCCGCCAGCCTGGTCAGCCGGCTGAGGCGCCAAGGGCCGCAGCTGGATCGTGCACCCGCCCGCGGCAGCGACCCGCTAGCTCTAAGGGTGCCCGCAGCTGCCTTGGGGTCTGCCGTGGTTTCTGCGGCAGACCCCCCAGGGGGCTTGGGGGCGGGCAGCCCCCCATGGGGGGGTCGAAGGGGGCGGAAGCCCCCTGGGAAACACGGCTAGTTGGTCCGCCGCGGTTTGTGCGGCGGACTACCTAGCCGTGCACGTGCAGGTTGACGCCCAGCAGCACCAGCCACCAGAGGAATATTGCGAGCAGGGCGCTGGCCACCGAGCGGAGCCAGCTCACGTTGATGTAGTGGTGGTCCCAGGCGATGAAACCGCCGATGATGATGTACAGAAAGATGAAGACCCTACTGAAACGAGCGAACATGTCCGACGACTCCGTTCTGGAATCTCGTGCGAATTGCCGCCGGTCAACTTCCTCAAACTTCGATGGTCAAACATCGGTCGGGCGCGGGTGAGCGGAGAAGGTGAAACACGGGACCGTTCAGAAGATCTCGTGTTTCTCTTAGCTTTCTTCTTTTCTTTACTTTACGAAGACCGCGAGCAGCAGCCAGACGACGGGGGCGCAGGCGAGCAGCGAATCGATCCGGTCCAGGATGCCGCCGTGGCCGGGGAGCAGCGAGCCCATGTCCTTGATCTCCAGGTCGCGCTTGATCATCGACTCGGCCAGGTCGCCGAAGACCGCGGCGGCGACCGCGGCGATGCCGGTGATGATCCCCTGCCACCAGTGGCCGTGCAGCAGGGCCGGCAGCAGGATGGCGCCGGCGACCACGGCGAGGAACACGGAGCCTGCCAGGCCCTCCCACGTTTTCTTGGGGGAGATGACCGGGGCCATCTTGTGGCCGCCGGTGAGCGGGGTGAGGGTGATGCCCGCGAAGTAGCCGCCGATGTCGCTGCAGATCGCGAGGACGATGAAGATCAGGACGCGTTTGCCGCCATTGTGATCCGCCAGCATCGCCGCGACCGCGGCGCCGAGCAGCGGCAGGTAGGCGGTTGCGAACATGCCCGCCGTGACGTCCCTGACGTAGCCCTCGGTGCCGCTGAACATGCGGGCGATCAGCACCCCGAGAACCGTCAGCGCGAATATCGCCGCGACCGCGCCGCCGGCGGCCCAGTAAGCGGCGAGCAGCATCGCGGTGCCGCCGGCGACGACCGGGATCAGCGGGATCTTGATGCCCTTGGTCTTGAAAGCGGTGTCGAGTTCCTTGAGCGCGATCAGCAGGGCGACGCCCATGTAGATCAGGAACGTCGCCTTGACGGTCAGCAGGGTAAGCAGCGCCAGACCGCCGAGGACCACACCGACGGCGATCGCGGCGGGTAGGTTACGGCCGGTCTTGATGCCGCCGGTCTTCGGCCCCTCGGGCGCGGTCGGGGGCTCAAGGGCCGGGTCGGGCGCGGCGTTTGCGGTGCTCACGGCGGGATTCGCTGCGGTCGGCGCGGACTGCGCTCAGACTTCGAGCAGCTCGGCTTCCTTGTGTTTGAGCAGCTCGTCGATCTTCGCGACGTAGGTGTCGGTGAGTTCCTGCAGCTCCCGCTCGCCGCGACGGGCGTCGTCCTCGCCGACCTCGCTGTTCTTCACCATCTTGTCGAGGGCGTCCTTGGCGTGCCGCCTGACGTTGCGGATGGACACGCGGGAGTCCTCGGCCTTGGAGCGGGCGGTCTTGATGTACTCGCGCCTGCGCTCCTCGGTCAGCTCGGGGAAGATGACCCGGATGAGCACGCCGTCGTTGGACGGGTTCACTCCAAGGTCACTGTTCCTGATCGCCTTCTCGATCGCGGCCAGGGAGCTCTTGTCATGCGGCTTCACCGTGATCATCCGCGGCTCCGGCACGTGGAAGGAGGCGAGCTGGTCCAGCGAGGTCTGCGTGCCGTAGTACTCCGCCGTGATCTTGGAGAAGATGGCGGGGTGAACGCGGCCGGTGCGGATGTTGCTGAAATCTTCCATGGCGACCGTGACGGCCTTGTCCATCTTCTCCTCGGCTTCGAGGAGGGTGTCATCGATCATTGGTTCGGCTCCTGTGCACACGCGCCGGTGGGCTGTGGTGAACGCCGTCATTGACGGCGTTCACCACACTACCGGTCGCGGCGGCGCCCAGGCACTCCGCCTGAGCGCCCCGCTGGCCCCCGCGCCGCTTGCGGGTGGCCGATTATGCCTGGCCGACGCGGAAGCGGGCGAAGGCAAGCACATTCACCTTGCCGGCCGCGAGGACCGACTTGATGGTCTGCTTCTGCTCCTTCACGCTCGCCTGCTCGGTGAGCACGATCTCCTTGAAGAAGGCACCGAGACGGCCCTCGACGATCTTCGGGATGGCCTGCTCCGGCTTGCCTTCCGCGCGAGTGATCTCCTCGGCGATCCGGCGCTCCTTCTCGACCAGCTCGGCGGGCACCTCGTCACGGGTGACGTACTGCGCCGGGGTCGCCGCGATCTGCTGCGCGAGATCCTTGGCGACCGCCTCGTTGGCCGAGTCGAGCTGGACGAGCACGCCGAGGGTCGGCGGCAGGTCCCGGTCGGAGCGGTGCAGGTAGGTCGTCACGTAGCCGCCCTCAAGACGGGCGTAACGGCCGAGCTCGAGCTTCTCCTTGATGGCCGCGCTGGCCTCCTCGATGAGCTGCTCGACGCTCTTGCCGCCGGCCGTCTCCGTGGTGAGGAGGGCGAGCCGGTCGGCGACCTTGTTCTCGAGCGCGGCCTTGGCGATCTTGGCGGCCAGCTCCTGGAACTGCTCGTTCTTGGCCACGAAGTCGGTCTCGCAGTTCAGCTCGACAAGGACGCCCGCTTCGTTGCCGTCAAGCTGGGCCGTGACCAGCCCGTTGCCCGCAGTGCGGTCAGCCCGCTTGCCGGCGTCCTTGACGCCCTTCTTGCGCAGGTTCTCGATGGCCAGCTCCAAGTCGCCGTCGGCCTCGGCCAGGGCGTTCTTGCAGTCCATCATCCCGGCGCCGCTCTGCTCACGCAAGCGCTTCACGTCAGCGACGGAAATATTCGCCATGTCTGTTCGTTCCTTGCTCGTCGTGGTTCTCGACGTAGTCGTTCTCGTGGTGACGTGCGCTCCGCGTCGTTTTACTCTGCGGCGGCGGTGGCGTCAGCGGCGGCGGCCTCGGCGGCCTCGGGAGTCGCCTCAGCGGCGGCGGCCGCAGCGATCTCGGCGCTGTCGGGGGCGACCGCGGCGATCTCGGCATCGGCCTCGGCCGGGTCGCTGACGGCGGACTCCTGGATTTCCTCGGTCTCGGTAGCAGCCTCGGCCGGCGCCTCGGCCAGGGCACCCGCGATCAGGTCGCGCTCCCACTCCGGCAGCGGCTCGTCCACGCTGGTCGAGAACTTGTCGTCGACCGGCTTCTCGTCGGTGTCCGCCGCGCCCGCGCGGGACATGAGGCCGTCCGCCACCGCGTCGGCGACCACGCGGGTCAGCAGCGCAACGCTGCGGATCGCGTCGTCGTTACCGGGGATCGGGTAGTTCACCTCGTCTGGGTCGCAGTTGGTGTCGAGGATCGCGACGACCGGGATGCCCAGCTTGCGCGCCTCGTTGACGGCGATGTGCTCCTTCTTGGTGTCCACCACCCAGACCGCGCTCGGCACCCGGGCCATGTCCCTGATGCCGCCGAGGGTCTTGTCCAGCTTGTCCTTCTCGCGCTTGAGGCCGAGCAGTTCCTTCTTGGTCATGCCGGAGGCCGCGACGTCGTTGAAGTCGATCTCCTCGAGCTCCTTGAGCCGCTGGAGGCGCTTGTAGACGGTGGAGAAGTTGGTGAGCATGCCGCCCAGCCAGCGCTGGTTCACGTACGGCATGCCGACCCGGCGCGCCTGCTCGGCGATCGCCTCCTGGGCCTGCTTCTTGGTGCCGACGTAGAGGATCGTGCCGCCGTGCGCGACCGTCTCCCTGATGAACTCGTACGCGCGGTCGATGTAGTCGAGCGACTGCTGAAGATCGATGATGTAGATGCCGTTGCGCTCGGTGAAAATGTAGCGCTTCATCTTCGGGTTCCAGCGCCGGGTCTGGTGGCCGAAGTGGACACCGCTCTCGAGGAGCTGCTTCATCGTGACGACCGTGCTCATGGCTGCGGTCCTTCCCTATCGTGCGCGCGGTGCTCCGGCGGCCGGGCAGTGCCGCCTGGGCGGCGATGGCTGCCGTGGCCGAGACCGCGCGCGGCTCGGTTGTTCCTGGTGCTCGCTGGTTGTCCGATCACGCCATGCCGCCAACCGATGACCTGAGCCTGCCCGCGGCTCTCGCCGGGGCCTGCCGGTCTGGTTACCGGACCGAGTGGCGCGTCCCGCGTGAGTAACACGCGGCATGCGGGCACGCGAATTGCGGCCTCTCCAGGGCACCGCTTGGGTGCTTGTCTAGTGGGACCACTACCTAGATTACTAGAAGTTAGGGCGCGCCGTGGTCCCTGGCCGACTCCGGGCCACTTACACTGCCACCGGCCGGCGGCAGTGGCGTCGCGGCAGTGGCGTCGCGGCAGTGGCTGCGGCGGTCGCAACATGGACCCCACAGCCAAGAAAAGTCAAAATCTCCATAGGGAACGGGACTCTGTCTCAGGGCTCGTGGTAACGGCGCATATTTTGGCTGCCAGGGGTGTTCCCCGGCCGCCAGGCCGACCCGGCGGACATCGCCTGCCCACCCCACCCGGCGCCACCGTCGCACTAACATCATGATGCCCTCAACGTGACAGCCTGGCCTTCCCAGGGCCCGCCAGCTTCCTAACACTTCTGACCGCTTTTTCGCCTTCCTATCAGTTCTGACCACTTTTCTGTCCGTTTTTAGATGATTTGTCTGGTCAGAAGTGATAGGAAGATGGAACGCGTGGTCAGAACTGATAGGAAGCGAGGGCCGGGCGCCGGGGCCGGAGGGGCGCACGGGCGCAGGGTGGCGCAGGGTGCGGCCAGGGGCCGGGCGGGACGAGACGTCACGCGGCCGGGGCGGGGCAGCGGACGCGGGCACGTCATCCCGGCCTGACCAGGCAAAGAAATGATCACGAGCTCTGAGACAGAGCCGGGAACGGACCGTTGCTTCGCCTGTCACGACAGCTGATTCCCCGCAGCCGCCAGCCGCCTCCGGGCTAGGCGCGGGGGTGGGCCTGGCGGTAGCTCGCCTTCAGCCGCTCTGCCGAGACGTGCGTGTAGATCTGCGTGGTCGCGGGCGAGGAATGGCCGAGGATCTCCTGCACGCTGCGCAGGTCGGCGCCCCCCTCCAGCAGGTGCGTGGCCGCCGTGTGCCTGATCGCGTGCGGGCCCGCGTCCTTGACGGCGCGGGCGTCGCTCCCCCCGGCGTCCCCGACGTCTCCCGCGGCTCCGGCGGCTAGGGCCGCCGCCGCGTCACGGCCGACCGAGCGCAGCCGGGCATGCACGATGCGCCGCGCGGTCCGCGGGTCGAGCCGACCGCCGCGCGCGCCCAGGAAGAGGGCGGGGCCGCTCCGCTCGTTGGCGAGGACCGGGCGCCCTGCCTCGACCCAGCGCGCCACCGCCCGCAACGCTGGCACGCCGACCGGGACGACCCGCTCCTTGCCGCCCTTGCCGAACACCCGGACCGTCCGCCGCCCCTCGTCAAGGCCGCCCAGGTCAAGCTCGCACAGCTCGCTGACCCGAATGGCCGATGCGTACAGCAGCTCCAGAACGGCAATGTCGCGCAGAGCCAGGGCCGCGGTCCCGGGCTCGCCCGAGGCGGACTCGCGCAGCGCCCGGTCCTCGGCCTCCGCCAGGACCCGGTTCATCTCGTCTTTGCGCAGCACCTGAGGCAGCACGCGATGGGCCTTGGGGGTGCCGAGCTGCTGCCCAGGGTCGACCGCGAGCCAGCCCTGGCGGTGCGCGTAAGCGGTGAAGGCGCGCGCGGCCGCGCCCCGGCGGGCCAGCGACGCCCGGGCCGCGCCCGCCTGGTGCTGATCGGCCAGCCAGCCCCGCAGCGCGGCCAGGTCGAGCGAGCCGGGCTCCCCGATGCCGGACCGCGCGGCGTACTCGAGGAGGGACTTGATGTCCCCGTTGTAGGCGCGGACGGTGTGGCGGGAGAGGGCACGCTCGGCGGACAGATGGCGGCAGAATCCCGCCAGCGCCGCGCTCAGCGCGGGCGGCAGAGGATCTATCGGCCCATCTGCGACGGCAGGCGATCGATCCCCTGGTCGGCCCCTGGGGGCTGGTGCGCCCATGGGCAAAGTTTGCACCGGGCTGGGACGGTTGGGAACGACCTCGGCCATGTTTATGCGCGGCGTTTACGCGCGGCGCAGCCGCCAGCCCTCCTCGCAGCGCTCGACGAAACCGGCCGAGGCGAGCCCGCCCAGGCGGCGGACCGCCGTCGTGGGCGTCAGGCCCGCCCGTTGCGCGATCCGCGTCGTCCCCATCCCGCCGCGCCCCGGCATCGCGTCGAGTACCTGGGCCGATTCAAGGTCCAAGTCATCGCGGTCGAGGGCCGGCCGGGCCAGCCGCCGGCTCGCGGGGCGACGCTGGGCCTGCGATCTCGCGGGCGCGCTGTCCGCGAGCGCCGCCGCGGGCAGCAGCGCCTGCGGCTCGCCGACCGGAGACAGGTGCTCGACGACGTCGGCCGCGCTGGTGACGAGCATTCCCTGCCAGTCCCTGATGATCTGGTGGCATCCGGCAGAGATGTCAGACGTGACCGGCCCCGGCACCGCCATCAGCCGCCGGCCGAGGTCCCTGGCATGCCGCGCGGTGTTGAGCGCCCCGCTGCGCTCGCCCGCCTCCACCACCAGCGTCCCGGTCGCGAGCGCGGCGATCACCCGGTTTCTGACCAGGAACCTGAGCCTGCTCACGTTCCGTCCCGGCGGCCACTCGCTGACGATCACCCCCTGGCCGGCCACCGCGTCGAGCAGCTCGGTGTGAGCCGCGGGGTAGGCCACATCCACCCCGCACGCCAGCACCGCCACCGTCACCCCGTCGGCACCGAGCGCGCCCTGGTGCGCCGAGGCGTCGACGCCGTACGCGCCGCCGGAGATCACCGCCCAGCCGCGCGCGGCGACCGACGCGGCGAACTCGGCCGCCACGTACGAGCCGTAGGCGGAGGCGGCCCGGGACCCGACGATCGCCACCGAGCGCAGGCAGCTGAACCGCAGGTCCGCGTTGCCACGCAGCCATAGCGCGTACGGCTGCTCATCGCCGAGGTCGGCCAGCTGCCCGGGCCACTCCGGATCACCAGGGCAGATGAGCCTGATCCCCGATCGGCGGAACCCGATCACGTCGTCCGGCGTCGGCAGCTCGTCCAGGCGCACCTGCCAGCGCTCCATGGCCCGCTGCAGCCCACGCTGCAGCCTCGGCCCGGCGTCGGGCAATCGGCCTGATCTGATGGCGTCGAGCGCCTGTGGCGCGCCGTGCAGCCGGACCAGTTCGCTGAGCGAGCGGTCGGTCGGCTCGGCCAGGTAGGTCAGCGCCGCGCGCGCGTACTTCTCGTCGTCAAGGCCGCCGGTCACTGCGCCACCCCCAGCCACAGCCCCATCGCGAGGTTGACCTCATCGGTTCCGGGCTGGTCCTTGCCCGCCAGATCGGCCAGCGACCAGGCAACCCGGACGATCTTGTCGGTCCCCCTGGCGGAGACCTGGCCGAGCTCCATCGCCCGTTCGAGCGACTTCAGCGATCCTGCCGCCGGGGGAAACGCCCGGCGAAGCTGCGAGCCTGGGATCTCCGCGTTCAGCCGCCACGGCGTCCCCGCCAGCCGCGCTGCGCAGCGCTGGCGGGCCGCGGCGACCCGCTCCGCGACCACCGCCGACGGCTCGGCGAACTTGCGGTCGTAGAGCATGTCGCGGCGGCTTACCGGCGCCAGCGCGACCTTCACGTCCACCCGGTCCATCAGCGGGCCCGACAGCCTCCCCAGGTACCGCCGCCGCGCCGCCGGGGAGCACCGGCACCCGGACCCGCCCGGCGCGGCCGCCCGCGCGCACGGGCACGGGTTCGCCGCCAGCACCAGCGTGAACCTCGCCGGGAAGGTCGCCTGCACCGCCGCCCGGGCGATCGTCACCTCCCCCGACTCCAGCGGCTGGCGCAGCGCGTCCAGCGAGTCCCGGCAGAACTCCGGCGCCTCGTCGAGGAACAAGATCCCCATGTGCGCCAGGCTCACCGCCCCCGGCCGGATCACGCCCGCCCCGCCGCCGACGATCGCCGCCTTCGACGCCGTGTGGTGCGGGGCGCAGAACGGCGGCGCCTCCACCAGCCCCGTCCCCGGTAGCAGGGCCCCGGCGACGGAGTGGATCGACGTCACCTCGATCGCCGCCGCCGTCTCCAGCCTCGGCAGGATCGTCGGCAGCCGCTCGGCCAGCATCGTCTTGCCCGCCCCCGGCGGTCCGAGCAGCGACAGGTGATGCCCGCCCGCCGCGCAGATCTCCATCGCCATCCGCGCCTCGGCCTGCCCAAGCACCTCCGCCAGGTCCAGCTTCCTGGCCCTGGCGAGCGCGGGCGCGGGACCGTCCGGCGGTGGCTCCGGGTCCGGCAGCGTCGGCGGCGGGCCGCCCCGCAGCCACATGATCACCTCGGCGAGGCTGGACGCCCCGATCACCTCAAGACCGGGGACGAGGGCGGCCTCCGCGACGTTCTGCGCGGCCACCACCACGGTGTCCACGCCGCGCTCGGCCGCGGCAACCGCGGGCAGGACCCCCGGCACCGGGCGCAGCCGCCCGTCCAGGCCGAGCTCGGCCAGGAACATCTTCCCCGCCGGGGCTCTCGGCGGCAGGCCGTCGGAGGCGGCGAGGATCGCCACCGCGATCGCCAGGTCGAAGCCGCTGCCGCGCTTGGGCAGGGCGGCCGGCGAGAGGCCGACGGTGATCTTCGAATTCGGCCAGCTCTCGCCGCTGTTGACGATCGCCGCCCGGATCCGGTCCCGCGCCTCGCGCAGCGCCGTGTCCGGCAGCCCTACCAGGATCGTCGCGGGCAGCCCGTTGGCGATGTCCGCCTCCACCTCGATCAGGTGCCCCGTGACGCCCATCAGCGCCACCGAGAACGTGCGGGCGAGCGTCATCAGCCCACCCCTCGGACATGCTCGATCGTGAAGCCCTCGGCGCCATCGCGGAGAAGTCCCACCACGTCGATGCGGATCTGGTCGAACCGGATGCCATGCGCGGCGAGCCACTCGGCCGCGAGCCTGCGCAGCCGTCTGCGCTTCGCGCGGCCGACCGCGTCCAGTGGCGTGCCGAACCGCGTCCCTGACCTGGTCTTCACCTCGCAGACCACGAAAGTGTGCCGCTCGACCGCGACGATGTCGATCTCACCGCCGGCCGACCGCCAGTTCCGGTCGAGGATCCGGAACCCGCAACCCTCCAGATAGCTGACCGCCGCCTGCTCGCCTTCCCGGCCTAGGACGTCCTTCGCGCTCATCGCCACCACCTCCACCATCGACGATGGCGGCGGCAGGCAGTACCACGCAGCAGTGAATTCCTGGCTGCGAGCGAAATCTTTAGCAAAAGGCAAGCTGTGGATAACGCTCGCCGAATGTCAGTGGCGCCTGTTCTGATACCCGGGGGGCTTGCTGCGGATGGGCTGAGCACCTGGACGGTGGAGAGAGTCCCACGGTCCGTTACATATGACAGGTCTTGTGCTTTGAGCAAGCGGAAGGCCGCAGCTGGGCGGCGGGCCATATCGGCCGCGGCCTCGCGCCTAGCTTCCGCCGCCGTCGCTGCGCTCGCGCCGGGGCTGCGGCGCGCGGCCGACCGGCTGGGCCGGGGACGGCAGCTGCTTGGGCAGCGAGATCTCGCGGGTCACCTTCTCCTTGCCGATCGTCAGCGGGTGCCCGTGGTGGTTGATGGGCAGCGGGTCCCCGGAGAGCAGCTCGTAGGTGACCTCGTGGTGGCGCAGGCGGACGCGGATGACCCGCCCCTGGTAGCGCATGCGGAACGTCAGTCCCGCGAGGCCCGGCGGCAGCATCGGCCGGAACGACAGGCCGTCGGTTCCGGCGCGGGCCCCGCCGAATCCGCCGACGAGCGCGGTCCAGGCGCCGGCCAGGGACGCGATGTGGAGTCCGTCCTTGGTGTTGTGCTCGCGGTCCTGGAGGTCCATGAACGCGGCCTCGGCGAGATAGTCGTGGGCGAGCTCGAGGTGGCCGACCTCGGCCGCCATGACGGCCTGGGTGCAGGCGGACAGGGACGAGTCCCTGACGGTGATGGCCTCGTAGTAGTCGAAGTTGCGCAGCTTCTGCTCTCGAGTGAAGGCGTCGCCCCGCACCTGCATGGCCAGGACGACGTCGGCCTGCTTGACGACCTGCTCGCGGTACAGCTGGAAGTAGGGGTAGTGCAGCAGCAGCGGGTAGTGGTCGGGCGGAGTGGCGGCGAAGTCCCAGCGGGCGTAGTGGGTGAAGCCGTCGTGCTGCGGGTGGACGCCGAGCCGCTCGTCGTAGGGGATGTACATGTCCGCCGCGGCGTCGCGCCAGGCGGCGGCCTCCTCCGTGGTGACGTCGAGCGCGCGGGCCTCGTCCATGAGCTTGGCGGCGAGGTCGGCGGCGGCGCCGAGGTTGGCCTGCGCCATGAGGTTGGTGTAGACGTTGTTGTCCTTGATCGCGCTGTACTCGTCGGGCCCGGTGACGCCCTCGATGCGGAACTTGCCGTCGGCGTCGTGCTGGCCGAGGGAGCGCCAGAGGCGGGCGGTCTCGACGAGAAGCGGCAGTCCGATTTCGCGCTCGAAGTCCCCGTCGTGGGTGGCGTCGATATATCTCGTGACAGCGGCGGCTATATCGGCGTTTATGTGGAAGGCGGCGGTGCCGCAGGCCAGTACCCCGAGCACTCCTCGCCGTGGATCGTCCGCCATGGGAACGCGGCGCCCTGCAGGCCGAGCTCTTTCGCGTGATCCTGGGCGATCGGCAGAATGCTGTGCCGCCAGCGGAGCGCGTCGGCCGCCGCGTCGGGCTGGGTGTAGGTCAGCACCGGCAGGACGAACATCTCGCTGTCCCAGAACGTGTGGCCGTCGTAGCCGGTCCCGGTCAGGCCCTTGGCGGGGATCGGCCGTCGCTCGGCGCGAGCGCCCGCCTGCAGGATGTGGAAGAGGCCGAACCTGACGGCCTGCTGGATCTCCACGTCGCCGTCGACCTCGACGTCCGCGCCCTCCCAGAAGTTGTCGAGATACGCGCGCTGCTCGTCGAGCAGCCCTTGCCAGCCGGTCAGCTCGGCCGCCGCCACCGCGCCGCTCACCTGGTCGATGAGGGCAGGCCGGGACCGCGTCGCGGACCAGCCGTAGGCGAGGTACTTGACGAGGCGGAGCTCCTCGCCGGCGGGCACCTCGGCGGCGACCATCAGACGGCCCAGGTCGGGGAACGACTCGGAGCGGACGGCCTTGCGGTCCGGGCCGTGGACGTCATGGGTCATCGCGACGGCTAGCCGCAGCTTGCTCGACCGGGTGGAGTGCACGAGGACGGCGCGCGGGTGCCCGCCGTCCACTGCCAGGTGCTCCTCGCTGACCAGCGGCTGGGCCAGCATCGCGGCCGCGCGCGGGTCGGCGGCGGTAACCGCGATCTCCTCGTTGGCGACGACCTCCGACATCACGACGAGGCGGAGCGGCTCGTCGACCGGCGTGACCGTGTAGCAGACCGCCGCCACCGCCCGCTGGGTCAGCGAGACGAGCCGGACCGAGGTGACGTTGACGGTGTGCCCGGCGGGCGACGTCCAGGTCACGTTCCTCGTCAGGGTGCCCGCCCGCATGTCCAGGGTGCGGGTGTGCTTGCGGAGCGTCCCGTACCTGATGTCGAACGGCTCGTCGTCCACCAGCAGCCTGATGATCTTGCCGTTGGTGACGTTGATGACGGTCTGGCCCATGTCGGGAAACCCGTACCCCGCCTCCGCGTACGGCAGCGGCCTGTCCTCGTACAGCGAGTTCAGGTACGTGCCGGGCAGCCCGCTCGGCTCGCCCTCGTCCAGGTTGCCGCGGAGCCCGATGTGGCCGTTGGAGAGGGCGAAGACCGACTCGCTCTGCGCGAGCAGGTTCAGGTCGAGGCTGGCCTCGTTCAGGCACCAGGGCTCCGCGCCGTACGGCTCATCCTTGATCATTCCAGCACCTCCGCGTCCGGCCTGCGGTTTACCGCGCGCCGATGACATCGCCGACCCTTACTGGCACTTACTGACACTACTGGAACGATCGGGTAACAGCAGGTCCGACAGGTCTTTCACCACCACGTCGGCACCGTGCTCGCGCAGCTCGTCCGCCTGCCCCACCCGGTCCACGCCCACCACGAACCCGAACTTGCCCGCCCGGCCGGCAGCGACCCCGACCAGCGCGTCCTCGAAGACGGCGGCGTTCGCCGCGTCGACGCCGAGCATCCGCGCCGCCGCAAGGTAGGTGTCGGGCGCCGGCTTGCCGTGCAGCCCGCGCTCGGTCGCGACCTTGGCGTCGATCCGGACGTCGAACAGATCGGCCACGCCGCCGGCCTTGAGCACGGCCTCGGTGTTGGCGCTGGACGAGACGATGGCGGTCTTGAGGCCCGCCTTGCGGACGGCGTCGATGTACTGCCGCGAGCCGGGGTAGACCTCGACCCCGTCGCGCTTGAGCACCTCGAGCACGAGCTCGTTCTTCCGGTTGCTGAGGCCTTGCACGGTGGGGGTGCCCGACGCATCCGACGGCGACCCCTCCGGGAGCTTGATCCCTCTCGATTCGAGGAACGACTCCGTGCCGTCGAGCCGCGGCTTGCCATCGACGTATTCGTCGTAGTCGTGCGATGCGTCGAAGGGGACGAATTCCTGGCCGTTGCGGGCCGACCAGACGCGCAGGAACTCGTCGAACATCTGCTTCCAGGCGGCGGCATGCACCACCGCCGTCTTGGTCACCACCCCGTCCATGTCGAACAGGCAGGCGGTCACGTCATCCGGCAGCCCTAGCATGGCCTCACAAATCCTGATTTATCCGGCAAAGCCCGGCTTGCCGTTCTCGTCGGCGGGCAGTTCGAGGTCACTCTTCGCCAGCTCCTCGATATTTACGTCTTTAAAGGTCACTACCCGCACGTTCTTGACGAAACGTGCGGGTCGGTACATGTCCCATACCCAGGCGTCATGCATCGTGACCTCGAAGAAGACCTCCCCATTGTCCGCGGCCCGCACCTTCAGGTCCACGTCGTTGGTCAAGTAGAATCGGCGCTCCGTCTCCACCACGTGGGTGAACAGGCCGACGACATCGCGGTACTCGCGGTAGAGCTGCAGCTCCATCTCCGCTTCGTACTTCTCCAGGTCTTCCGCGCTCATGTCTCCTATTCTCCCTCCGGGAGTCCAGTGCCGGGCACACACCGAAACGACCGGCGGTGGACCGGCGACGGCCCGTGCTCCGCCAGCGTCCGCAGGTGCTCCCCGGTTACATACCCCTTGTGACGGCAGAAGCCATATTCCGGGTAACGCTCATCCAGCTCGCACATCATCCGGTCCCTGGTCACCTTGGCCACGATGGAGGCGGCGGCCACCGACGCGGCCACCCTGTCGCCCTTCCACATCGCCAGCGCCGGGGCACCGAGCCCGCTCACCGGGAATCCGTCGGTCAGCACGTACCCGGGGCGGCTGGTCAGCCCGGCGCACGCGCGGCGCATGCCCTCCACGTTGCACACGTGCAGCCCGATGCGGTCGATCTCGGCGGGCGGGATCACCACCGCGTGCCAGTCGACCGCCTTCTCCGTAATCAGCGCGTACATGTCCTCGCGGACGGCCGGCGTGAGCAGCTTGGAGTCAGCCAGACCGGGCAGGCGCTTGATCGCGATCTGATCGAGCACCACGGCAGCGACCACGAGGGGTCCGGCGCACGCTCCGCGCCCGGCCTCATCGATGCCCGCGACCGGCGCGAGCCCGGCGCGTGCGAGCACGTTCTCATAGGCGGCGAGGCCGGCGCTGCGCCGCGGCGTGTAGGTGGGGGCAACCATCACAGGCAGCGTACGCCAACCGCGCCGCGCCCGCGCCCGGCAGTGCGGAAAGGGCAGGTCGCCGTCGCTCCTCACCGCGGCCCGCTCTCCCCTTCCGCCACGGCTGTCTCAGGTTTTAGTAACGGGCCGTGGTGCTCCCTGTCCGCCAAACGACCCCGGGCCAGCGTGCCGGCGAAGAGAGGTGACTCTGCCGTCAACGCCAACTGACCTGCCAGGAGGCGGCCGACCCTCAGGCTTTGCGGCGCGCGCGGCGGGACTTCAGTCGGCGGCGGGCGGTCCGCTGCAGCAAGGTGAGCGGGATCGCGCCGGCGAGGCCGAGGGTGATCGGGAGGGCGGACCCGGCCGCCTGGATCGGGGTACCGTTATCCATCGCCGCGACCAGCGACGTGGTTGACCCGCCGGCCTCGGCGTTCGAGGCGTTCAGCGTCGGCTGCTCGAACGTCGCCGGGATGTTGAGGAAGCCCCATCGGCTCGGCGGCCAGATGATCACGAAGGCGCGCCCGAGGACCGCGCTCTCCGGGATCGTCCCGCCGCCGGGATCGCCCGTGTGCCCTCGGGAGTCATAGGAGACGGCGCGATGGTCGCCCTCCACCCAGAGCCTGCCGGGCGGAACGGTTTCGTTGAACGTCCCGTCGCACGGCGCGTTCCCCGGGTACAAGTAGGAGCTCTCGCTGAGCGGCACGCCGTTGACGGTCAGTGGGCCGCTGGCGGTGGTGCAGGCCACGTGGTCGCCGGGGAGCCCGATCACGCGCTTGATGTAGATGGAGGAGTCGTGGCTGATGCCGACGATGCCCTCGAGCTCGCTGAGCCCCTTGCTGAAGATGTTCGAGTCGGCCGGCGGGTTGTCGAAGTCCCAGGACCCGGTGCCGTCGAACACGATGATGTCGCCGCGGTGGATGGGCCGCAGGTGGTAGACGACCTTGCTGATGAGTACTCGGTCGCCAATCTCGAGGGTGTTCTCCATCGATGCGGACGGGATGTAGAAGGCCTGGATCACGAAGGACTTGATGATGAGCGCGAGCACCAGCGCGACCACGATGAGCACCGGAAGCTCGCGCCAGAAGCTGCGGCGGTGCTTGGCGCTCCTAGTGTCCTTGCTGTGCTTGCCGCCCGCGCCCGCCTTCGCTGTCCGTCCCTGCGCGCCGCCGCCGTCCGCGCCGTCGCGGTTGTCGCGGCCGTCGCGGGTGTCACCGGGGCCGATAGCGCCAAGGTCATCGCGCGTGGCGCCGAACGCCGTCCGCGTCTGCCCGAAGCGGTGGTCACCGTACCCGCGCTGTTCCCGCTGCTGCCAAGAGCCTGCGCCAGCGTCGGACCATGAGCTGCCCGCGGTCTCGCCCGGCGCTCCGTACCCGGCGCCGCCAACCGGCCCGAAGGCCCCGCCGACGCGCCCCGGCGGTCCGGCGGGTCCCGGGACCGTGCCAAGACCGGGAATCGCCTGGGTACCGCCGACGTCAGGCACCGGATCGGCCGGGTCCCAGGGCGGCGATCCGTAGCCGTCCCGCGCGCCCGAACCGCTCATCCGCGCTCCCTCTGTTCCGACACGCCAGGCCGCGTCCTCATCGCTCATCACTGCGAGCGTATCGCCACTTCCGCCAGGCGCGACCAGCCCATCGCGTTGTTCCTGGCACAAGCCCGGCATTAGCATTGCGAGGCTAGCGGAAATTATTAACGATATCGTTAATATTTGGCTAGACGTCGATCTCAGCGGCGCCGACGGCGCCACGCGAGCGTGCCGGCGGCCAGGGCGGCGACGCCGCCGCCCACGGCAGCCGGCGGCGCGGTGGCGATCGCGGCCGCCGTGCGCAGCCCCGCCTGCTGGAAGGTATTCGGGATGGGCAGATCGCCGAAGCGGGAAAGCGGCCAGATGATCAGGAACGCCCGGCCCACGACCGCGCTCT
This sequence comes from uncultured Actinomycetota bacterium, assembly GCA_963844925.1. Taxonomy (GTDB): domain Bacteria; phylum Actinomycetota; class Actinomycetes; order Streptosporangiales; family Streptosporangiaceae; genus Trebonia. The sequence continues at coordinate 47,781 of CAWJQG010000012.1, forward strand.
CCGGGATGGTCCCGCTGCCGGGCTCGCCGGTCCGGTAACGGGAGTCGTCGGAGTCCGCCCGGTTGTCGCCCATCACCCAGAGCCTGCCGGGCGGCACGGTGATGTTGAACCGTTTCTGCGACGGCGCGGCGCCCGGGTAGATGTAGGACCCCTCGTCCAGCGCAACGCCGTTGACGGTGACCTGGCCCAGCGCATTGCAGCAGACCACGTGGTCACCGGGGGCGCCGATCACGCGCTTGACGTAGTCGGTTCCCGGCCCGGCGACGCCGACCAGGCTCTTCGCGTCGTCGAGGAAGCGGACGACGGGGTTGCTCGGCCCGGGCGTCACGGGGTCCCAGGACCCGGACCCGCTGAACACGACGATGTCGCCGCGCTCGATGGGACGGAACCGGTAGACCAGCTTGTTCACCAAGATCCGGTCGCCGGGAAGCAAGGTGTTCTCCATCGACCCCGAGGGGATAGAGAACACCTGGACCACGAACGCCTTCAGCAGGATCGTCAGCACCAGCGCCGCGATCACGATGATTGCGAGATCCCGCCCAAAGCGCCGCTTCCGGTGAGTCCCGCTTTTCGCGTCGCTGTCCGCTGATACCTGCTGGTCCGCTACCTCCGCGCCAGATGGAGCATCGGGCGCTGGCGTAGCAGGATCGGGGGTCACCCGGAATCAGCCGTCAGCCGACGTCAGCTAACGACGGTCTCCCGCCGCTCCTTGATCCGGGCGGCCTTGCCGCGCAGGTCGCGGAGGTAGTAGAGCTTGGCCCGGCGGACACGGCCACGGGTGACCGGCTCGATCTTGTCGATCGACGGGCTGTGCACCGGGAAGGTCCGCTCGACGCCCACACCGTAGCTCACCTTGCGCACGGTGAAGGTCTCGCGCAGGCCACCGCCCTGGCGACGGATCACGACACCCTGGAAGACCTGGATGCGGGAGCGGTTGCCTTCCGTCACCTTGACGTGCACCTTGAGGGTGTCACCAGGGTTGAAGGCCGGGACGTCATCCCGAAGCTGGGCCTGCTCGAGCTCGGCGATCGCGGTGTGCATGATGGAAGTTCCTCAGTCCTGGTCGAAATGCGCGGCAGCGCGCATCCGGGTGTAAGCCTGGGTTCGCCAGGGAAGCACCCCGGCGGAGTCAAAGCCCGAAAGGGCAGCGCTCTTCAGTGTGCCATACTTTCGCCGTCAACCGGAAAACCAGCCTCGGCGAGCACCTGGCGGTCCCGCTTGTCGAGACCGTCGGCCGCGGTCGCGAGACGGCGGATCAGGTCCGGCCGCTTGGCCGCAGTGCGACGCAGCGCCTCATCCCGCTGCCAGCGGGCTATGGCCCTGTGATGACCAGACAGTAGCACGTCGGGCACCTCAAGGCCGCGCCATGAGCGCGGCCGGGTGTAGACCGGCCCCTCAAGCAGCCCGCTCATCGCGCCTCCGGCCCCGCCGAACGAGTCGTCCGCGGCCGACTGCTCGTTCCCGAGCACACCGGGCAGCAGCCGGCACACGGCCTCCACGATCACCGCGACGGCGGCCTCTCCCCCGGCAAGCACGTAGTCGCCGATGCTGACCTCGTCCACCGCCACCCGCGTCCGGGCATCGGCCACCACCCGCGAGTCGATCCCTTCATACCGCCCGCACGCGAAGACGAGGTGGCTCTCGGCCGCGTACGCGGCCGCCAGCTCCTGGGTGAACGGCATCCCGCTGGGCGCGGGCACCACCAGCCGCACGGGCCCCGAGGCCACCGCCCCGATAACCGACAATTCGGAAGTATCGGTTATCGGGGCGGGTGTTCCGGTGGCGGGGGGTTCGTGCGGTGGCACGGATGTCGCGGACGGGAGCACGGCATCGAGGGCCGCTCCCCAGACGTCGGGCTTCATGACCATGCCGGGACCGCCGCCGAAGGGGGTGTCATCGACCGTGTGGTGGATGTCGGAGGTCCAGCGGCGCAGGTCGTGGACATGGAAGTCGATGTCCCCGCGCGCGCCGGCCTTGCCGATCAGAGAGACGCCGAGCGGGCCGGACGCCCCGACCCGGCCGCCGGAGTCTGTCGGCCCGAAGTAATCAGGAAATATCGTGATGATGTCGATGCGCATCGTGACCTCTCGGCAGGAGGGCGGAGCGTGATCACGAAGACTTTTGTCCTGACGTAAGAAATTCGCTCTATACGCACGAAAAGTCTTCGCGATAAAAAAAGTCTTCGCGATGATGGGGCGGAAGCGTCGGAAGTACCAGCGGCGCGCCTGGTCGGCGTCTCCCAGGTGTATCAGGTGGCCTCTTCGAGGTTGAGTAGGCCCTCGGGCGGGTCGATGACCAGGACACCGCCGGGTATGTCCACCTCCGGGACGATCGGCTTGACGAACGGGACCAGGATCTGCCCGGCGCGCGCGCCCGGCGGCGCGGCGGGCTGGATCGCCAGGATGTCCTGGCCGTGATGGAGCACGTCGGTCACGGTTCCCACGACGGTGCCGTCCACCGTGCGCACACAAAGGCCGACGAGGTCGCCGTCGCGGAAGACGTCGGGGTCGTCGAGGGCGGCGAACGTAGCCGAATCGGCCATCAGCCAGGTGCCGCCCAGTTCGGCCGCGGCCGTCCGGTCGCCGATGCCCTCGAACCGGACGAGCAGGTTCCCCGAGTGCCAGCGGCGGCCGGCCACGGTGAGCGGGCCGACGCTAACGGGGTCGGTGTCCAGCCGCGAGCCCGGAGCGAACCTCAGCTCGGGCTCATCGGTACGGACACCGACCACCACGTCACCACCAACCCCGTGCGGACGGCCTATTCGGCCGACGGTGACCTGCATCGGGCGCTAGCGGACTTCGCCGGTCTCAAGCAGGTCGATGCGGACGTGCCGGTTCCCGGCCAGGGAGCCGATCACCGTCCGCAGCGCCCGCGCGGTCCGCCCGCCCCGGCCGATGACCTTCCCGAGGTCATCGGGGTGCACGCGAACCTCGAGGACATTGCCTCGGCGGAGCATCCTGCTCATCACCCGGACGTCGTCCGGATGGGTCACGATGCCACGGATCAGATGCTCGAGGGCCTCCTCAAGCACGTCAGGCCTCGCTGCCACCGTCGCCAGCCGCGCTGGATTCTGCGGCAGGGCTGTCGGTAACCGTGGCCTCCGCAGCCTTGGCCTTGGCAGGCTTGGCCTCCGCAGGCTTGGTGGCCTCCGCAGCCTTGGCCTCCGCAGGCTCGGCGGCGGTCTCAGCGGGCGCGGCCTCGGTCTTCTTGGCGTCCCGCTTCGGCGCGGAGGACCTGGCCGGCTTGGCGGCGGCCTTGGCCTCCTTCGTCGCGAGGGACTCCTTGACTAGCTCCGCGTAGCGTTCCTTCTTGTCGGCCTTCGGCTCGGAGGTCCGCAAGGTGCCCTCGGCACCGGGCAGGCCCTTGAACTTCTGCCAGTCGCCGGTGATGGTCAGCAGGCGCTGGACCGACTCGGTCGGCTGCGCGCCGACGGAGAGCCAGTACTGCGCCCGCTCGGAGTCGACCTGGATGAGCGACGGCTCCAGCTTCGGGTGGTACTTGCCGATCTCCTCGATCGCGCGCCCGTCCCGCTTGGTGCGAGCGTCGGCGACGACGATCCGGTAATACGGTTCCCGGATCTTGCCCAGGCGCTTTAGCTTGATCTTGACAGCCACGGCTGTGCTCTTCTCCCAGCATTTAGGTACGTGTGTCGGGCACCTGCCAGCGGGGAATGGCGGGCCGGACCGAGCGAAGGCGCTAGACCGGGCGGGCGAGAGAGGGCGCCACGCGGCCAAGCATCGAAAGACCATTGTGCCAGATGACGAAGGCTTAGGGGTAATCCTGCGACAGCGGCCCGGAATCGGCCCGCTACGCTGTCGGCCATCACTCACTGCCGCCTTCCTATCAGTTTTGACCACTCAGCACGCCTTACTATCAGTTCAGACCACTTCTGTGACCGTTTTGTCAGTGTTTGGGCGACAGAAACTGATAGGAAGCTGTCGCACGCGGGTCTTTTGGCCTCCCCATGGGGGCGGGTATGCGGGCCACACGGGTGCGCGGGCCACAATGGTGGGTGTGCTGCTAGCAGAGGTTGCGGAGGTCTCCCGCGCGGTCGCGGGTTCGTCGGGGCGGCTGGCCAAGATCGCGGCGATCGCGTCCGGGCTGCGGTCCGCCGGGCCGGACGAGGTGGGCGTGGTGGTGGCCTATCTCTCCGGCGATCTGCCGCAGCGCCAGATCGGGGTGGGGTGGGCGGCGCTGCGGTCCGCGCCGCCGCCTGCGGATGCGCCGTCACTGACGGTTCTCGGGGTGGACGAGGCGTTCACGCGGATCGGTTCGGTGGCCGGCAAGGGGTCGGTGGCCGAGCGGAGGCGGCTGATCGACGCGGTGATGGGCGCGGCGACCGCCGACGAGCAGTACTTCCTGGTGCGACTGCTCTCCGGGGAACTGCGTCAGGGGGCGCTTGACGGGGTGACGACCGAGGCGGTCGCGCGGGCCGCCGAAGTGCCCGTGGGACTGGTGCGGCGGGCGGTGATGCTGCGCGGGTCACTGCCCGCGGTGGCCGGGGCGGCGCTGCGCGGCGGGCCCGATGCGCTCGCGGAGTTCGGGTTGCAGGTCGGCCAGCCACTGAAGCCAATGCTCGCCTCCAGCGCGCCGTCCATCGAGGCGGCGCTGAGCAAGATCATCACCGACGCACCCGACCGCGATGGGGACAGCGGTGACGGCGATGGAGGGGGTGGCGATGACGGGGGTGACGCGGGTCGCGATGACGGGGGTGACGCGGGTCGCGGTCGCAGGGGCGGTAATGACGATGGCGACCGGGATGGCGATGGCGGCGGTCAGGCTGCGGAGCCGACGGCGGTCGCGGCGGTCGAGTGGAAGCTCGACGGTATCCGGATACAGGCGCACATCTCCGGTGGGCATGCGAGTGGGGAAGGAAACGCCCCGGACGGCGCGAACAGAAACGCCGGAGAAGGCGGGGACAGGACCGTTCGGCTATTCACGAGGACGCTCGACGATATCACCGCGCGGCTGCCTGAGGTCGTCGCCGCGCTTTCGGCGCTGCCGGTCCGGGCGGCGGTACTCGACGGGGAGCTGATCGCGCTCCGCCCAGACGGGCGGCCGTACGCCTTCCAGGACACGGCCGCGCGGGCGGCGAGCGAGACCACTACGTCCGGCGCCGCGGTGCCGCTGTCGGTCTTTCTCTTTGATGTGCTGCACCTGGACGGGACCGACCTGATCGACCTGCCTGACGCCCAGCGGCGCGCGGCGCTGGCCGGCGTCGCCGCGACCGAGATGCTGATGCCGCGACTAGTGACCGGCGATGCGGACAAGGCGGACGCGTTCTTCCGTGACGCGGTCGGGCGGGGGCATGAGGGCGTGGTGGTCAAGTCGCTGGCCACCCCCTATGCGGCCGGGCGGCGCGGCGCGGGCTGGATCAAGGTCAAGCCGCGGCACACGCTCGACCTGGTGGTGCTCGCCGTCGAGTGGGGGCATGGCCGACGGAAGGGGTGGCTGTCCAACCTGCACCTCGGGGCACGCGACCCGGAGACGGAGGGCTGGGTGATGCTCGGCAAGACGTTCAAGGGCCTCACCGACGAGCTGCTCACCTGGCAGACGGCCCGTCTGCTCGAGCTCGAGGACCACCGCGACGACTGGACCGTCTACGTCAGGCCGGAGCTCGTCGTGGAGATCGCCTTCGACGGCGTCCAGCGCTCTCCCCGCTACCCCGGCGGCGTCGCCCTGAGATTCGCCCGCGTCATCCGCTACCGCGAGGACAAGCCCGCCGCCGAGGCCGACACGATCGACGCGGTCCGCGCCCTCGCAGCGGAGTTACCCAGTGGAATCGCTCGGTCGTTGCCCGGCTCCGAGTTAGCTCTTTTCGTTGCTCGGCCAGGCCACGGATCACTTCTTTGTAGTTGGGGGCGGCGGGTTACTTCTTCTTCTTGTTGCGCTTGCCGAAGGCTGCCGGGATGACGTTCGAGCCCGAGCCCGGCATCGGGGGCAGGCCAGCCGGGCCGCGGCCGCCAAAGCCGGGGAAACCGCCAGCGGCACCTCCGAGGCCGGCCGGGCCGCCGCCCGCCTGCGCCTCGCGGAGCATCTCGGCCAGCTCCTCCATCGACTGCGGCGCCTCCTCCGCTGCGGCAGCGGCCGGCAAGGTCGGCGCGCTCGCCCCGTTTCCTGAACCGCCCGCCGGCCCGATCGCCGCCTTGCGGGGGTCGCCGCTGCGGCGCTTGCCCTTCGCGTTCTTCGCCCTGGCGGCCTTGGCCGAGCGCCGTGCGGCGCCCGCCATGCCCGGGATCGCCGGCATGCCTGGCATGCCGCCGCCCATCAGCATCTTCATCTGCTTCTGGCCCTCGAAGAAGTTCGTGACCAGCTGGGAGACCTCGCCCACAGTGACACCGGATCCGTTGGCGATGCGCAGCCGACGCGAGCCGTTGATGATCTTCGGGGCACGCCGCTCCGCCGGGGTCATCGAGCGGACGATGGCCTCGGCCCGGTCCAGGTCCTTGTCGTTGACCTGGTCAAGAAGCGCCTTGTTCTTCGACGCGCCGGGCATCATGCCGAGAATGTTCTTGAGCGGGCCGAGCTTGCGCAGCATGTTGAGCTGCTCGACGAAGTCCTCAAGGGTGAACCCCTCGCCGGACATCATCCGCTCCGCGATCGAGGCGGTCTGCTCGGCGTCGAACGCCTTCTCCGCCCGCTCGATCAGGGACAGCACATCGCCCATGTCCAGGATCCGGGTGGCCATCCGGTCCGGGTGGAACAGGTCGAAGTCGGAGAGCTTCTCACCAATGGAGGCGAACATCACCGGCTTGCCGGTCAGGGCGGCGATGGACAGCGCCGCGCCGCCGCGGGCGTCACCGTCGAGCTTGGTCAGCACCACGCCGTCGTAGCCGACCCCGTCGAGGAACGCCTGCGCGGTGGCCACCGCGTCCTGGCCGATCATCGCGTCGACGACGAACAGCACCTCGTCCGGGTCGGTCGCGTCCCTGATCGCGGCGGCCTGCGCCATCAGCTCCGCGTCGATGCCGAGACGGCCGGCGGTGTCGATGATCACGATGTTATGCAGCGACCTGCGGGCCTCGTCGATCGAGGCACGGGCGACCGCAACCGGGTCGCCGACGCCGTTGCCCGGCTCCGGGGCGAACACCGGCACCCCGGCCTGCTCGCCGACCACCTGGAGCTGGGTCACCGCGTTCGGCCGCTGGAGGTCAGCGGCGACGAGGATGGGCGCGTTGCCCTGCTCCCGCAGCCAGAGGCCGAGTTTGCCCGCGAGCGTGGTCTTGCCGGAGCCCTGCAGGCCGGCCAGCATGATCACGGTCGGCGGGTTCTTGGCGAACCGCAGCCGCCGCGTCTCGCCGCCGAGGATCGTCACGAGTTCCTCGTGCACGATCTTGATGACCTGCTGGGCCGGGTTCAACGCCTGCGAGACCTCCTCGCCGGCCGCCCGCTCCTTCACCCGCGCGATGAACTGGCGCACCACGGGCAGGGCGACGTCCGCCTCGAGCAGGGCGATGCGAATCTCGCGGGCGGTGGCGTCAATATCGGCGGGCGAAAGCCGCCCCTTGCCGCGCAGCGAGGAGAAGACCTGGGTTAGCCGATCGGAGAGCGTCTCAAACACTCTTCAAGGCTACCGGTGATTAGGGGCTGACGTATGAGTCCGTGCCAGCGGTCTTCCGGCTGAGCTGTTTTCTCGCATCCGAACTCTTCCGTGGCCGGTGCCTCAGGCCGGTCTCAGCGCGGAGAGCACCATCTGGACCGTGCGCTTGCGCAGATCGGGGTCGGTCACCAGGCCGCCGGTGGCGTCGGTGACGTAGAACACGTCGACCGCCTCCGCTCCCAGCGTCTCGATGCGGGCGGCGTGGACGTCCAGCCCGCACTCGCCGAGCGCGCGGCCGATCCGCCAGAGCAGGCCGGGCTCGTCGTGCGCGCGGACCTCGACCACGGTGGCGGTGGTCGAGGCGTTGTCGACCAGCGTGACCTTGGGCGGTGGCGCGCTCGTGCCGCGCGGCCGGACGGCTCGGGCGCGGCGCTCGAGCCGGTCCTCCACGTCGAGCCGCCCCTCCAGCATCCGCCGCAGGTCGGAGGTGACGAGGATAGCGTCGGGCGGGTCACCGTACTCCGGCACCACGTTGAACACGGTGACGGCGGTGTCGCCCACCGAGGTCGCGTTGGCGCAGCGGACCGTGAGCCGGTGCGAGGCCAGCACCCCTGCCGCCCGCCAGAGCAGGCCCGGCCGGTCCAGCGCCACCACGGTGACCTCGTGGCCGTCGACGATCGCGGCGGGGCCGCCGTCGGCGACCAGCGCCAGCTGGTCCTCGCGCAGCGGGACCGGGGCGGGCATCGGGTCGCCGTCGAGCACCGCGCTGACCCGCCGCACCAGGTCGGCCACGAGCCCGGCCTTCCAGTCGTTCCACGCGGCCGGGCCGGTGGCCAGCCCGTCGGCGACGGAGAGCGCGTGCAGCAGCTCTAGGAGCGTCCTGCTGCGGACGGTCGTCGCCACGTGCTGCACGGTCATCGGGTCGTCCAGGTCCCTGCGGGTGGCCACGACCGGGAGCAGCAGGTGGTGGCGGACCGCCTCGGCCACCAGCTCGACATCCGCCTCGTTCAGCCCGACCCTTTTGCACACGTCGCGCGCCACGACCTCACCGGAGACGCTGTGGTCACCGGGCCAGCCCTTGCCGATGTCGTGCAGCAGCGCCGCCAGCAGCAGCAGGTCGGGGCGGGAGACGTCACGGGCCAGCGCGGCGGCGTTCGCGGCGCACTCCACCAGGTGCCGGTCGACCGTGAAGCGGTGCAGCGGGTTGCGCTGCGGCCGATTCCGCACCCGCTCCCAGTCCGGGATCAGCGTTGCCAGCAGCCCCTCCTGGTCGAGCGCCTCCCAGACCGCGATGGCGCTCGCCCCAGCCCCGAGCAGGGCAAGCAGCGCGTTGCGGGCGTCGGGCGGCCAGGGAATCGGCATCGGCGGGCACTCGGCCAGCCTGGCCAGGGCGCGCGGCGCGAGGGGCAGGCTGGACTGGGCGGCCGCGGCGGCCGCCCGCAGGACGAGCACCGGGTCCGTCTGCGGCGCGGCGGCGCGGGCCAGGACCACCTCGCCGTCCTGCTCAACCACGCCGTCGGCGAGCGGACGGCGATCCGGCTTGCCCCGTCTCATCCGCATGCCGAGGGCGCGTCGCCCCCCGGCCCGGTCGGCCTGGCGGAAGGCGTGATCTACGGCGTAGGCGACGGTGCGGCCGGCGCCCGCCAACTGCCGCAGCAGCGCGTCGCCGTCAAGCAGGCCGAGCGTGCGGGCCACCTCGTCCTGCTCTTCGAGCACAAGCCGGTCGAGGCGCCTCCCCGTGACCTCGTGCAGCACATGGCGCGCGTCGAGGACCTGCTCGTAAGCGGCCTTCACCTTGGGGCCGGGGGCAGGGGCGACCCACGCCGCGGCGATCGCCTGGATGGCGTGCACGTCCCGCTGCCCGCCCCGGCTCTCCTTGAGGTCGGGCTCGAGGAGGAAGGCCAGCTCGCCGTGCAGCCTGGTCCGCTCCTCATGCAGCGCCTTGAGGTCGGCGAGCCGGGTCCTTGCGTTGGACCGCCAGTCCTCGAGCGCCCCCTCGCGGAGCCTCGTCGTCAGGTCCGGGTCGCCTGCGACGTGCCTGGCGTTCAGCAGCCCGAGGGCTACCTTGAGGTCGTTGCGGGCCACCCGCCTCGCCTGGGGCACAGTCCGCACCGCATGGTCGAGCTGCGCGCCGGAGTCCCAGACCGGGTACCAGATCCGGTCCGCGATCCGCGCGATGCCGTCTCTGCCGTCATGGAGCATCAGCACGTCGAGATCGCTGCCCGGGAGCAGTTCCTTGCGGCCGTAGCCGCCAACCGCGACCAGGGCCACACCGGGCTCGGCCCCCAGCATCCCTGCGAGCCAGCGGTCCGTTTCAGTTGTCCTTCGGCTGCGATCAGCCGCGTAAGAAGTCATCACGCTCACCAGGTCCCCCGAATGATCGGTGCGCGACCGCAGCACGGCGCGCTCGTGGTACCGGTCCCCCGATTGGTGTTGGTGTTATGCCAGCGCTAGCCGGTGTTAACCCGGCTCAGATGGCGTCAGGACCGCGTTCCCCCGTGCGTACTCTGACCACCGTCTCAATCGGCACCACCCACACCTTGCCGTCCCCGATACGGCCGGTTTGGGCTGCTTTGACCACGACGACGACGAGATCTTCGACGTCTTGGTCCTCGCAGATGACTTCGACTTTGACCTTCGGCACAAGGTCTACCTGGTACTCGGCACCCCGATAGACCTCGGTGTGCCCGCGTTGTCTGCCATATCCGCTCGCTTCACTGACCGTCATGCCGTGCACGCCGAATGCCTGCAACGCTGCTTTGACATCGTCGAGTTTGAAGGGCTTGATGACAGCCGTAATGAGCTTCATGCGACCACCCTCTCGTTCACCACCACCGACAATGCCTTACGCGAGTTTCCTGCGTCCAGTCCGAATGTTTCCCCGCGGTGAAACAGCGGGCCAAATCATTACGTTGTCGTTTCACCGCGGCCGCAAGCTGCAGGTCAGCGTGGTGTGCTCGGGCGGCTTGCGGCGGCGGGCGGGCGTCAGCATCCGAGGATCGCATCGACGAACGTGGCCGGGTCGAACGGCGCCAGGTCGTCCGGTCCCTCGCCCAGGCCGACGAGCTTCACCGGGACGCCGAGCTCGCGCTGTACGGCGATCACGATCCCGCCCTTGGCGGTCCCGTCGAGCTTGGTGAGGACGATCCCTGTCACATCAACTACCTCTGCGAACACACGCGCCTGACGGAGCCCGTTCTGGCCGGTGGTGGCGTCGAGCACGAGCAGCACCTCGTCCACGGCGGTGCGCTTCTCCACCACCCGCTTAACCTTGCCAAGCTCGTCCATCAGGTCGTTCTTAGTGTGCAGGCGGCCGGCTGTGTCGATGATCACCACGTCCGCCTCCTGCTCGACGCCGGCGGTCACCGCGTCGAAGGCCACGCTGGCCGGGTCCGCCTGGTCCTTGTCGGAGCGGACCACCTCGGCGCCGACTCGCTCGCCCCAGGTCTGCAGCTGATCGGCCGCGGCGGCGCGGAAAGTGTCGGCCGCGCCGAGCACCACCGTCTCCCCGTCACCCACCAGCGCCCGGGCCAGCTTGCCGCAGGTGGTCGTCTTCCCCGTGCCGTTGACGCCGACCACGAGGATGACGGCCGGCCTGCCCTCGTGCCGCTGGGTGCGCAGCGCCCGGCTGGCGGTGGTCTCCACCTGGCCGAGCAGCTCTTCGCGGAGCATCTCCCTGACGTCGTCGGGGGTCCGGGTCCCCTCGACCTTGACCTTCGTCCGCAGGTCGGAGACGATCTGCCGGGCGGGCGTGACCCCAACGTCGGCGGTGATGAGGACTTCCTCGATCTCGTCCCAGGTATCGTCGTCGAGCCGCTCCCGGGAGAGCAGGCCGAGCAGTGCGGTACCGAAGCCGCTCTGGGACCGGGCCAGCCGCGCCCGCAGCCGTACCATCCGGCCGGCCGAGGGCGGCGGCTTCTCCAGGGTGGGGCGGGCGGGCGGCGGCTCGGCCGGGCGCTGGGCCGCAGGAGCGGTGGCCGTGGCGGTGGCCGTCCCCCCGCCGGTCTCGCTGTCGGTGTTGCTGTCGGTGTCGGCGTCTTTGACGGCAGGCATCGAGCCGGTCATGTCGAGCGCGCCGTTCCGGCTGCGACGGACCCCGTGCATGCCACGCGGCCGCAGGAACATCGTGCTGCCAACGCCGATGAGCAGCACGGCGACGACCACGATGAGGATGATGTACGCAATCATTTAAGCCCACTGTCTCCAAGAACGGCCTGTCCCCGACGCGGCCCGCGCACCGGCGGCCCGCGTTAAACGCCCCTGAGCACGCTACAGCATGCCCGCGTCAAGACCCGGTACCCGCGTAACAGGCTAGTCGGAGCTCAGTTTCACGGACGCGCCAGGCGTCCCATGCGCCTACGCGTCGCTCACCACTCCCCCAAGCACTAGCTTCGTATGCGCCCGGCACGGAGTCGGGGGTTGGCCAGGCGTCTCCTAATACTGATTGGCCAGGCGTCTCCTAATACTTGGGTAAGCCGAGACGCCGCGCGGCGGCCGATGAAGCAATTTTCTTGCTGTTATCTCACTACGAAGATTGGCTTTCTATCGGTTTTGACCACTCTCCGCGCCTTCCTATCAGTTCTGACTAGTTTTCCGACCGTTTTGCCCGATTTGCCTAGCAGAAACTGATAGGAAGGCGAATGGACGGACAGAAAACTCGCCTCAGGCGGGCTCGGATTCGCGGACTCGCTGGCTGATCACCGTGGAGACGCCGTCGCCCCGCATCGAGACGCCGTAGAGGGCGTCAGCCGCCTCCATCGTGCGCCGCTGGTGGGTGATGACGATCAGCTGGGAGCTCTCCTGCAGTTCGGTGAAGACGCCGAGCAGCCGCTGCAGGTTGCTGTCGTCAAGCGCCGCCTCGACCTCGTCAAGCACGTAGAACGGCGAAGGCCGCGCCTTGAAGATCGCGAAAAGGTAGGCGATCGCGGTCAGCGACCGCTCGCCGCCCGAGAGGAGGGAGAGCCGCTTCACCTTCTTGCCCGGCGGCCGCGCCTCGATCTCGATGCCGGTGGTGAGCATGTCGTCCGGCTCAGTCAGCATGAGCCGACCCGAGCCGCCGGGGAAGAGCCGGGAGAACAGCCCCTCGAACTCGCGCGCGGTGTCGGCGTAGGCGGAGGCGAACACCTCCTGCACCCGGTCGTCGACCTCCTTAACCACGGTGAGCAGGTCGCGGCGGGTCTTGCGCAGGTCTTCGAGCTGAGTGGCGAGGAACTGGTGCCGCTCCTGCAGCGCCTCGTACTCCTCCAGCGCGAGCGGGTTGACCTTGCCGAGCCGTGTCAGCTGCCGGTCAGCCTCCGCCGCCCGGTCCTCCTGCTCCGCCCGCACGTACGGCACCGCGACGGTCTCGGGCTCTGGCTCGGCTTCGGCAGCACGGGGCTTGCGCGCCGGGATTGGCGCCTGAGCCTCTTCCACCTCGGTGCGCACCGCCCGTAGGGCATCCGCCAGGGACGTCGGAGCGCCGGCCGCTGGCGTACTCCCACCGTTCAAAGATGGCCCTGACATATCGGATATGTCGGGTATGTCCCGGACGGAAGTGGAAGTCGGGGACGCGACAGGAGCCCTAGACGGGTCGGACGCCGCGGACGGGTCGGACGGGTCGGACCGGGTCGGACGGGTCGGACGGGTCGCGGAAGCCGGAGATGCGGACGGGGCTGAAGCCGGGGACGAGGCGGAAGCCGGGGACGGGTCGGAAGCCAGCCAGGGACGGGTCGGAAGCCAGGGACGGGTCGGAAGCCGGGGACGGGTCGGAAGCCGGGGACGGGTCGGAAGCCGGGGACGAGGCGGGAGTTCCAGACGCGACTGAAGCCGGGGACGAGGCGAGGGTTTCCGTGGAGCCGGGGACGGCAGTGCCGCGCTTGCGGGCGGCGACGGCGAGGGCGGAGGTGGCGGGGACGCGGATCAGGACGTCGGGGCCGTACTCGGCGATCAGGGCGCCGGGCTCCACGCCGTACTCGTCGGCGGCGTGCGACGCCAGTTGCTCGAGCCGGAGCCGGTGCTCGTTGCGGGAGATCTCGGTCCCGTGGGCGGTGTTCACCACCCCGTCGAGCTCGGCCGACACCGCCGTGACCTGGGCGCGCACGGTCTTGAGGGTCTCGCTGCTCGCGGCCGTCGCGGTTTCGGCGGCGGCGCGCCGCTCGTTGGCCTCGGCCAGCGACGACTCGGCGGCAGACACGGCCGTGGCCGACCCGGCCGCCACGGCGCGGGCGACGGCCGCCTGCGCGGCCCGCTGCCGCCGCCGGATGGCGGCCCGCTCCCGCGCGGCCCGCTCGGCCGTTGCTGAGGCGGCGAGGGATTCGGCCCGCCCGCTAATTGCGCGGAGCCGCTCCTCGACCGTGCGCACCTCAAGGCGCGCCTCCATCTCGGCCTCGCGCGCGATGGCGGCCCGCTGGGTCAGCTCCGCGCGCTCGTCGTCGGCCTGCTGGTTCTCGACTTCCGGGTCGCGCGCCCGATCCTCGGCGGCTTCCGCCTCGGCGAGCTCGGTCTTCAGCTGGGCGAGCTTGGCCAGGTCCTTCTCCGCGCTGCGCTGCGCGGCCCCCACCGCGGCGTCGAGCCGCTTGGCCTCGTCGGCGGCCGCCCGCGCAGCCCCGGCGAGCCTTCCGAGCCGCCCCGAGATCTCCGCGGTGGCCGCATCGGCGGCGCGCAGCCGGCCTCGGATCTCCTCCAGCACCTGCCGGGCCTCGTCGGTCGCCTCGGTCGCCTCCGCGAGCGTCTCCGCCGCCGACTCGCTGGACAGCTCGGCCGCCGCCAGCTTGGCGGCGGCGGCGTCGGCCGCCGCGCGCACGTCGAGCAGCGACTGCGCCCCCGCAGAACCGCCGTGCGCCCAGTGCGCACCGATCAGGTCACCGTCGGCGGTCACGCAGCGAAAATCAGGATTATCCCGAACGATCCCGGCTGACTCCGTCAGGTCCGCTACCACTACGACGTCGGCAAGCAGTTCCCGTACCGCGCCCGCCAGCTCGGCCGGAGCCGTCACCAGGTCAACCGCCCACCGCGCGCCAGCGGGGAGGATGGGGTGCGACTGACGATCACAGGAGTTGGGGCTGGACGGGGAGTTGGGGCTCGAAGCGATCACTAGGCCGACGGTGCCGGCGTTGGCGGTGCGGATATCGGTGAGGACCTCCACGGCGGCGTCCAGGCCGTTCACGGTGAGGGCTTCGGCGGCGGCGCCCAGCGCGGCGGCGATGGCCTTCTGGTAGCCGTCGGCCACCGACAGCTGGGCGGCGAACGAGCCGAGGACGCCGCGAAAGCGGTCGGGGTCGGCGAGGACCGCGGCGGTGGCGTCGACGCCGCGGCGCAGCGTCTCGCTGAGCGCTTCCACCCGCGCCCGGAGAGCGGCTACCTCGCTGTTAGCGGCACGTTCGGCCTTGCGCGAAGCAACGGTCCGTTCCGAATGATGGTTGTGCTCTTTCGTCGCCCGCTCGAGCTCAGCGGCCAGCCCGGACCGGTCGGAGTCGCCGTCGTCGGCCACATCCTGGACCGCGCTGTACTCTAGCTGGGCACGCTCGGCGCGGGCGCGGGCCTGCTCGGCGGCGGCGGTCAGCCGGTCGATCTCCTCGCCGGTGGCCGCGCTTCGGCTCTGCGCGGCGTCGGACATGCCGCGCAGCCGGGCCAGCCGCTCGGCGCGCCCGGCCGCGGCGCGGGCCGCGTCGGCTAGCCTGCGCTCGGCGGCGGCGAGCGCGCCCTCGACCGCGGTGCGCTCAGCGACCGCCTCGGCGAGGGCCTCCCGCCCGTCGGCAAGTCGCTCGGCCAGCCCACCCTCCTCCGCGCGCAGCTCTGCGGCCTGCCGGTCGAGCTCGTCGGGGTCGCGGCCCGGCCGTTCGGGCTCGGGGTCGGCGGCCAGCAGCCGGGCGCGCTCGTTGGCGAGGCCCGCGACGGAGCGCAGCCGCTCGGCCAGCGAGGTGAGTTCGAACCAGGTCTGCTGGGCCCTGGCCAGCTCTGCGGCCTGCGCGGACACGGCGGCGTCGAGCTCGGCCTCCTGCCGGCGTGCCTGCGCCAGGGTAGCCTCGAGCGAGGCTCGGCGGGTCCGGATCGCGGCCTCGTCGGCGGCCTCGCGCTCCATCTTGGCGTGGAGCCCCAGGTAGTCGTCGGCGAGCAGCCGCAGTCGCGCGTCGCGCAGGTCGGCCTGGATGGTCGCGGCCTTGCGGGCGACCTCGGCCTGCCGGCCGAGGGGTTTCAGGCGGCGGTTCAACTCGGCGGTCAGGTCGACCAGCCGGGTCAGGTTGGCCTGCATCGCCTCAAGCTTGCGCAGCGCCTTCTCTTTGCGCTTGCGGTGCTTGAGTACGCCGGCCGCCTCCTCGATGATCGCCCGCCTGGCCTCGGGGCCCGCGTGCAGGATCTGGTCGAGCTGGCCCTGGCCGACGATCACGTGCATCTCGCGGCCGAGGCCACTGTCGGAGAGCAGGTCCTGAACGTCGAGGAGGCGGCAGGAATCGCCGTTTATCGAGTACTCGCTCTGCCCGGAGCGGAACATCAGCCGGCTGATCGTCACCTCGGCGTAGTCGATCGGCAGGGCGCCGTCGCTGTTGTCGATGGTGAGACTCACCTCGGCCCGGCCTAGCGGCGCCCGAGAGGTGGTGCCGGCGAAGATGACGTCTTCCATCTTGCCGCCGCGCAGGCTCTTGGCCCCCTGCTCGCCCATCACCCAGGAGAGGGCGTCGACGACGTTGGACTTGCCCGAGCCGTTCGGGCCGACGACGCAGGTGATCCCCGTTTCGAGGCGGAGCGTGGTGGCTGAGGCGAACGACTTGAAGCCGCGCAGGGTGAGGGACTTCAGATACACGAACCCTCTCCTCCCCCGCGATTACCCTGCCGAACGGCCATCCCCCGAACATTACCGGCTCAGACGGCCGGCCGCCGGGAACGGCGAGGGAACGGGGGCACGCGGGTCGCCGCGCCGCGGGGTGGCAGGCACCCGCTCGAACAAATGACCGTAATAAGCCTCAATGTCTAAACTTAAGGTTTATACATTTCGGACTTTATGCGTTATCGTGTGCCGTTTCAGGTGGATATCACCGCAAACGGCACACGATAAGGGCTTGCCGGTCGTCGTGGATTACACGGGAGTGGGAGCAGGGCGGTCACGGGAGTTGGAGGCACTGGCGCGGTTCATGGTGCGGGTGGGTTAGTGGGAGTTTCGCGGGTCGGCGGTTCGCGGGTCGGGCACGGGCTATTCGCGGGAATGTGTTTCTCGCCATATTCCCGTGTGGCTGGGCTTTGAGCAGCGAAAACCCCCCGATGTGCGGCTAGCGCGCTTCGGGGGGTGTGGGTGCTTTTGGTCCACAAAACCCAACGAACAGGGACGCCTAGGCGTCCCTGGTTCGCTTTTTTGGGTTGTGTGGCTAACCGTACCCGCGTGTAGCGGGCTGAGCAGCGCTGCCTGAGATCGTCAGGTGAGCGCGGGCTCGCGGTCCAGAACGAGCATGTCCTCATCGTGGGCCAACCCCGAGGCAAGCGCGTCGTTCTCGTCCTGGAGCCGGGCAAGCTCGGCTTCCAGGTCGCGAACACGCTGCTGGAGACGACGCATTTCTGAGACCATACGCGGGTCGGGACCGCCGACGTGGCCGAATAGAGCCTTAGACATGGTGAAAGGTCCTCCACACTGAGTGACCAGAGTGGGCACTTGTGATCCACACGCCCATGCGTGCGGGCAACAGATACAGGGTCTCACCCTGACCTATTGCGGTCAAGCCGAGAGGAGCCTGTCACCCGTTATGTGCCTTATCTTACCAGAAACCTGCCCGCTGAACAAACGTCGAAACGTACAAACCCCCATATCTAGGGGGTTGTAGCCTGCCGAACCCTACCAGTGAGCATTGCGAGGGCGAGGCTGGCAACGCGGGCAACTATACGCCGAGCGGTTCATGAACACGTCCCGGCGGATCGGGGTGCCGCACCGGCCGCAGGGCTCGCCCTCGCGGCCGTAGGCGTTCAGTGACCGGTCGAAGTAGCCGCTCTCGCCGTTCACGTTCACGTAGAGCGCGTCGAATGACGTCCCGCCCGCCTTGAGCGCCTCGGTCAGCACCTCGTGGACCGCGGCGAGCAGCCGAGACACCTCGCCACGGCGGAGGGTCTCGGTCGGCCTGGCCCAGTGCAGCCGGGCCCGCCACAACGCCTCGTCGGCGTAGATGTTGCCGATCCCGCTGATCAGCGACTGGTCGAGCAGCGCGCGCTTGATCCCCGTCTTACGCCGCCCCAGCCTCCCGGCAAAGTCGTCCGGGTCAAAGGCGGCCTCAAGCGGATCGGGAGCAATATGCACGATCGGCTCCGGCACGAAGCCGCCCGTGCTTAACAGCCACCACCGCGGCTCTAACCTCAGCCACAGCAGGAGGCGCCGCGGTCTCTGCGGCGCCTGCCAACCCCAGCCCCAGTGCCTTAACCTCAGCCCCAGCGCGGGGGGCGCGCGTTTTCTGCGCGTCCTCCCGTGGGGGGGATATGGGGGGGCGAAGCCCCCCCATGCGCGGGGGGTGCAGGGGGGTCGCCCCCCCGCGCAATGAGCAGAGCATCAAATACCCGAAGGTGCGCTGGTCGGTGAAGCGGAGGTCGGGGCCGCCGTCAGCGAACGCGAAGCGGGCGCGGACGTGCGGGGAGAGTGGGCGGTCGGGCTCACCGACGAGCAGCTGGCCGCTCATGCCCAGGTGGGCGAGGAGCGCCTCGTCGTCGTCGAGGGCGAACCAGAGGTACTTTCCGCGCCGTTCGGCCCGGATGAGGGTGCGGTTGGCCATAGCGGCGGCGAAGCCGTCGGGTCCGGCCGGGTCGCGGCGGACAGCGCGCGGGTTGAGCACCTCGACCTTGGCGATCGTCCGGCCGACCACGTGCCGTTCTAGGCCGGCCCTGACGGTCTCGACTTCCGGCAGCTCAGGCATCGACAGCGTCGGCCGAGCCGGGCTGCGGCGGCACCGAGTCCTTTAGCGCGGCAGTGACCGATCCAGTGGACGGGGCGGAAGTAGCCGCGGTCCGTTCCACTTCAGCTTGATCTTGATCTTCGGCCTTTTCCGGGGTCTCCGCTGTAATCGAGCGGTACGCGGCCTCGGCGGCGAGCTGCTCGGCGGCCTTCTTGGACCGGCCCTCGCCCGCGCCAAGCTCCCGCGCGCCCACCCTGACCACCGCGCGGAACATCTTCTGGTGATCGGGGCCGCTGTCCTTGACCTGGTAATCGGGCACGCCAAGACCCCGGTCCGCGGTCAGCTCCTGCAGCGACGTCTTCCAGTCGAGCCCGGCGCCGAGCAGCGCCGAGCGCTTGATGACAGGGTCGAAGAGCCGGTGCACGAGACCGCTCGCCTCGTCGAGACCGCAGTCGATGTAGGTCGCGCCGATGACCGCCTCGAGCGTGTCGGCGAGGATCGACGGCTTGTCCCTGCCCCCGGTCCCCTCCTCGCCGCGGCCGAGCCGGACGAAGGAGCCCAGGTTGAGCTCATGGGCCGCGACCTCGGCGAGCGTGCTCATCTGCACAACCGCGGCGCGCAGCTTCGCCAGCTGCCCCTCAGGCAGATCGGGATGGACGTTATACAGCGTGTCCGTCACGACCAGGCTGAGCACCGAGTCGCCAAGGAATTCCAGCCGCTCGTTGGTCGGCAGGCCGCCGTTCTCGTACGCGTACGACCGGTGGGTCAGCGCGCGCTCAAGAGTCTCGGCGGTGATGGGGACGCCCAGGGCACAGCGAAGTGCGGCAGGGTCTGCCGCCTCGGCCCCGTCCCCGTCGTTACGTCGTCCGCTCATCGGCGCTCCCTGTCGCGCTGACTCAGGCCGGGTTAAGGACCTGCCGACGCCGGTAGGTCCCGCACGTTGGGCAGGCCGCGTGCGGCAGCTTCTGGCTGTGGCACTGCGGGCACTCGACCAGCGTCGGCGCGGTGGTCTTCCACTGCGCGCGGCGGGAGCGGGTGTTGCTGCGCGACATCTTCCGCTTGGGAACAGCCACTTCAGCTCTCCTGTCAGTCTTCTACTCGGTCGTCGGGGTCGTGATCGAAATCAAGGCTTGCGAGCGCACCCCAGCGGGGGTCCACTCGCTCTCCGTGCCCGTGGTCGGGCCCGATATCAGCCAGTTTGGCGCCGCACTCCGCGCACAGCCCAGGGCAGTCTTCCCTGCACAAGGGCGACAACGGCAGCGCGAGTACCACCGCGTCTCGGAACGCAGGCGCCAGGTCGAGGAAGTCACCGTCGAGGAAGCGCTCCTCGCCGTCGTCTTCGCTCTCAGCCGGGTCCGGCAGGTACCGGTAAAGCTCCTGGAAGCTAACCTCCACATTGGTGGTCAGCGGATCCAGGCAGCGTGCGCACTCGCCCGTCAGCGGGGCAACCGCCGAGCCGGTGACGAGCACCCCCTCGGAAACCGCCTCGAACCGCAGATCGAGAACAGTGGTCGCGCCGACCGGAACCAAGACTAGTCCAGAGCCGAGACCTTCGGGCGCAGTCGCCGTCCGCTTCTCGTCCCTGAACTCGCCAGGACCCCTGCCGAGCACCCGCATGTCAAACCTGAAGCCGTCACCGTGCACGGCCGGTTTTCCGTTTCCTTTGGGCATCACAATTTATCGTCTAGGTAAATGGGTGGACCGACCTATCAGCGTACATCCTCAGGGCCACTGCTCGGAAAGCTCCGGGCGAGCCTCGCAGTGCTCGTAGGCTACTCCTCGGCGAGGCGGGCGCGGAGCAGGTCGAGGACCGACTCGGGGACCAGGCCGCTGACGTCGCCGCCGTACCTGGCCACGTCTTTGACAAGGCTTGAGCTGAGGAAGGAGTACAGCGGGTTGGTCGTCATGAACAGCGTCTCGACCTTGGCGAGGCGGTAGTTCATCTGCGCCATCTGCATCTCGTACTCGAAGTCGCTGACCGCGCGCAGGCCCTTGACCACCGCTGTGATCCCGTTCGTCGCGCAGAAATCGACGAGCAGGCCGTGGAACCGCTCGACTCGCACGTTCCCATAGCCCTTGGTGACCTCGCGGAGCATGTCGACGCGCTCATCGACGCTGAAGAGGGACTTCTTCGTGACGTTGATCAGGACGGCGACGAACACCTCGTCATACAGGCCCGCCGCCCGGCTGATGATGTCCAGGTGCCCGTTCGTTACCGGGTCGAACGAACCGGGGCATACCACTCGCTGCACGCGGTATCACTCCTCATGCGCCGTTGCGCGGCGTATCAAGCCTTCGACCGCGACGCGGTGCCCGACTGCCTCGATCCCGCCTCGCTGCCGTGCCGGCCATACCAGAAGGTCGCCTCACCGTACCTTCGAGACTTACTGGGCAGATACCCAGGGGGCCAATCAAGGGGACCTGACCGGGTTGCCCGCTCGATCACCACCAGCGCTCCGTCGGTCAGCCAGCCGCCTTCGAGGAGCGTCAGCACCCGGGTTACCGCCGACTCGGCCAGCGCGTACGGCGGATCGGCGAGCACCACGTCGTAACGGCCGGACTCGGCGCTCGCGCCGGCGGCTGCGCTCGCGCCTGCAGGCGGCCGGGAGAGCAGGCGCTCCACCCGGTCGACCGCCACGGTCGCGCCCGGCATGCCCACCGAGGCGACATTCGCCTTGATCACTGCCCCCGCCCGCCCGTCGGACTCGACCAGCAGCACGCGCTCCGCGCCCCTGGACAGCGCCTCAAGCCCTATCGCGCCTGACCCGGCGTAGAGGTCAAGGACGCGCCTGCCGGCGAAGGTGCCGAGCTCGGACAGGAGCGAGGCGAACAGGCCCTCTCTGGCACGATCGCTCGTCGGCCGGGTTGTGGTGCCCGGCGGAACGGCGAGCCGGCGTCCCCCGGCCTCCCCAGCGATGACGCGTGTCATGGATTTAGTGTCGCCGACCGGGGGTCATATGGTGGCCGTCACGCCTTATCGAGGAACTCGGCGCGACGGTCGCCGAGGAAGTCGTCGATCGCCTCCTTCAGCGCCTGATGCGCGGTGAGCTGCGGGTCGGCCGCGACCAGGGCCGTCGCCTCTTCCCTGGCGGAGGCGATGAGATCCTCGTCGGCAAGCAGCCGGAGCAGCTTCAGGCTGCTGCGACGGCCCGCCTGCGCCGAGCCGAGCACGTCGCCTTCGCGCCGCTGCTCCAGGTCAAGGCGGGACAGGCGGAACCCGTCCCCGGTCTCTGCCACCGCGTCGAGCCGCTCCCTGGGCTGGCTGTCGGCGGCCGTCTCGGTCACCAGCAGGCACAGGCCAGCGTGTCCGCCCCGGCCCACCCGGCCGCGGAGCTGGTGCAGCTGAGAGACGCCGAACCGCTCCGCGTCCATGATCACCATGACGGTCGCGTTCGGCACGTCCACGCCCACCTCGATCACCGTGGTCGAGACGAGCACGTCAAGCTGGCCGGCGGCGAACGCGGTCATCACCCGGTCCTTCTCGTCGGGCGAGAGCTTCCCGTGCATGACGCCGACGCGCAGCCCGGCCAGCGGGCCGCCGGCCAGCGCCGGGGCCACGTCCAGCACCGCGAGCGGCTCACGGCGGGCGCCGTCCTCTCCGCCGCCTCCCCCGCCCTCCCGTCCCTTTCCTCCTCCCCCGCCCTCCCGTCCCTTTCCTCCGCCCCCGCCCTCCCGTCCCTTTCCGCCGCCCGCGTCGCTCGGAGTCGGAGTCGGCGTCGGCGTCAAACAGGCCGTCCGCGTCCTCGGCGCGGTCGTCGGACTCTCCCGGCTGCTCGCCGCTGATCCTCGGGCAGACCACGTATGCCTGCCGTCCGGCGGCGACCTCTTCGCGGACCCGCTGCCACGCCCGGTCGAGGAAGCGCGGCCGCTCGACGGCAGGGACGACGTGCGTGGCGATCGGCGAACGGCCCGCCGGGAGCTCCGCCAGCGTGGAGACCTCAAGATCGCCGAAGACGGTCATCGCCACCGTCCTCGGGATCGGCGTCGCGGTCATCACCAGCAGATGCGGCCGGGAGCCGAGCGTCTTGTCGCGGAGCGCGTCCCGCTGCTCGACGCCGAACCGGTGCTGCTCGTCGATGACCACCAGGCCCAGGTCGGCGAAGCGGACCCGGTCCTCCAGGAGGGCATGGGTGCCGATCAGGATGCCGGCGTCGCCGGTGAACACGTCGGTCAGCGCGGAGCGGCGCGCCCGCACCCCGGACGAGCCGGTGAGCAGCGCCACCCGGGTCGCCCGTTCACTACCGCCGAGCTGCCCGACCTCGGCCAGCGGGCCGAGCAGCGCGGTGATCGACCGGTGGTGCTGCTGCGCGAGCACCTCGGTGGGTGCGAGCAGCGCAGCCTGCCCGCCCGCGTCGACGACCTGGAGCATGGCCCGTACCGCGACGACCGTCTTCCCCGACCCAACCTCGCCCTGAAGGAGCCGGTTCATCGGGTAGGCGCACGCTAGGTCGTGGGCTATGTCCTCCCCCACCGACCGCTGGCCCTCGGTGAGCGTGAACGGCAGACGCCGGTCGAACTCGACCGCCAGCCCGTCGTGGATGGCGGGCCTCGGCACCGAGGGCATCGCGGCGGTCGCCAGCCGACGCTGTGCCAGCGCGGCCTGCATGGTGAACGCCTCGTCCCACTTGAGCCGGTGCCGCGCGTGCCCGAGCTCGGCGCGGTCCTGCGGTCGGTGGATCGCCCTGATGGCGAGCTCCCTCGGCCACAGGCCATGCTTCTCGCGCACCTGCGCGGGGAGCGGGTCTTCGCCCACGTCCACTGTCTCGAGGATGACATCCATCGCCTTGGAGATCTTCCACGAGCTGAGCTTCGCGGTCGCGGGGTAGACCGCGATCAGCTCGTTGGCGAACTCGTCGGCGATCTCGGCCGTCATCAGCGGGTTGGTGCTGGTGCCTGGGAGCATCTCGCACTCGGGGTGGACCAGCTGGCGGCGGCCGCGGAAACTGGACACGGTACCGGCGAACAGGCCGATCGAGCCTCGCCGGAGCTGATGGGCATGATGCGCCACGCTGGCGAAGAAGACCAGTTGGAGCTTTCCCGGCCCGTCTGTGACGATGACCTCGAGGCGCTCGGCGCCCCATTTCCTCGGTTTGGTGCCGTACTTCTGGTCGGCTGGCGGCCCGATCCGGCTGACGAGGTCCACCATCGCCAGCACGGTGACGTGGTCGCCCTCGTGCAGCGAGTCGAGCGGGGTCAGCTCGCCTCTGGTGTAGTACCGGCGCGGGTAGTGCCGGAGCAGGTCACCAGCCGTCCGCAGGCCGAAGACCTTCTCGAACGTGTCGCTCGTCCTCTTGCCAAGCGTTTTGACCAGTGAATCGCGCAGCGTGGTCACAGTTGGAGCATAGAAGCAGGCACCGACATTCGAGCAACGGCCAGCCCAGGGACCAAGGGGGAGGGCTGACGCTGAGCCGGGCGGTACGGTTCGCGCGGCGACCGCTCCTTCGGGTATGCTACGCAGGCTGCCTCAGTTCCGCGTCGGTGTGCATGTCACCGTCGGGTGAGGCGCCGTCAGACTCTAACCATCCTATTTGTGGAGGCAGCCGTGGCTTCCGTCTGCGACGTTTGCGGTAAGGGGCCGGGCTTCGGCAACAACGTGTCGCACTCGCACGTCCGTACCCGTCGGCGTTGGAACCCGAACATCCAGACCGTTCGGGCCATCGTTTCCGGTACGCCCAAGCGTTTGAACGTCTGCACATCCTGCATCAAGGCGGGCAAGGTCAGCCGCCAGGCCGCGTCCTAGCGGTCACAGACGTCGTTCCAAGCCGACGCGTCGCAGCGACGCGTCGGCTTTTTGCGTTCCAGGGAATCCCTCGTCTCAGCGGAAGTGCTGCCAGCCGCCTGCTCCGGTGTGCGGCGCGCCGTCGACGGTGACGCCGGCGCCCGCGCGGGTTTGCCCGATGACGCGCCAGTGTGACGGCAGGACGGCCGAAGCGGGGAACGTGGCGACCAGCGAGTGATCCTCGCCACCGGTCAGCACCCACTCCAGGGCAATGGAGGGCGCGGAGAAACCACGGTCCGTTCCATATGAATCGGATTTTTCCCGCAGCACCGCCGCCGCCTCGTCGAGCGGCCCGCCGGTGACCAGCGCAGAACTGTCGATGTCGAGCGCGACGCCGCTCGCGGCGGCGACATGGCCGAGGTCGGCGACGAGGCCGTCGCTGACGTCGATCATCGCGGTCGCGCCGAGCACCGCCGCCTCGGGGCCCGCCTCGTAGGGCGGCGACGGGCGCCGGTGGGCTGCCGCCAGCCCGGCAAGCGCTTCAGACGACGCGAGCCCGGCCACGCCGGCCGACAGCAGCGCCAACCCGGCGGCGGAACGGCCGAGTGGCCCCGCCACGGCAATCACGTCACCGGGCCTGGCGCCGGAGCGGAGTACCGGCTGCCGCCCCCCCAGGTCGCCGAGCGCGGTCACCGACAGCACCACGGAATCCGCGCGGGCCGTATCGCCGCCGACGATGCCGGCGCCTGCCCGGCTCGCCTCGGCGGCGAGCCCGTCGGCCAGGTCGACCGGCCAGGTCGCGGGCAGCGTGCCCGGCGCGGCCAGCGCCACCAGCAGCGCGGTATTCACGGCGCCCATCGCCGCGATGTCGGCCAGGCTGCGCGCGGCCGCCTTCACCCCGATGTCGTAGGCGCTTGACCAGTCCAGTCGGAAGTGCCGGCCCTCGAGCAGCAGGTCAACCGCCGCAACCACGCTTCCCGACGGCGCGCCGACCACCGCCGCGTCGTCGCCGATTCCGACCGAGGTCACAGACCCGGCGGGCAGCCGCCCTGCGATCGCCGCGATGACCCCCCATTCGCCCAGGTCCGCGATGGACCTACCCTGCTCAGCGATGCGTCGCCGCCTTTCTCCCCTTGACCCGCCCGAGCCCGCCCGTGACCCGCCCGACCCCGTCCTTGACCGCCACACGATAACGATCGCCAGCCTAGCCAACCGTTTCGCGGGCGCTGATGGCGCATATCGTTATGAAATTCGCCTACCAGGCTGAAACAGGTCTGGACCATTGCGGTACCTTTGGCAGTTCAGGGTGGCATCCGCAGGCCGCCCGCAGGAGGACGCCATGGTGCAGGCATATATCCTCGTCCAGACCGAGGTCGGCAGAGCCGCCGACGTGGCACGGCAGATCGCGGAGATCGCCGGAGTCACGCAGGCGGAGGATGTCACCGGTCCCTATGACGTCATCGTGCGCGCAGTCGCCGAGAACGTGGACGAGCTGGGCAAGCTGGTCGCTGCCCAGATCCAGGCCGTCGAGGGGATCACCCGGACCCTGACGTGCCCGGTGGTTCGGATCTAAGAACGCCGGGTCGCGACCTGCACGTCGGCCAGGAGCTCGGCCGCGACCTCGGCGGTCCGCGGGCCCACCCCCAGGGCTACCGCCGCCCGCAGGTCGTCGGGCGTGTCCACGTCCTGGCGCAGCCCGGCGATGCCGCCGAGCGCGAGCTCGCCGGCCCCGGCGGCGGCGTGCCGCGCCCGGGACGCCCCGCCGAACATCGGCCGGAACTGTTCGCCCAGCGGCACCGCGTACAGCGTGGTGCCCACCCCGGCGGCGTCCGGCACGAACGCCGCGCCCGGTGCCAACCCCGTGGCCGGGATCCCGTGACCCGCCGCGCGCAGCGCCGTGGCCAGCTCGGCGGGGCGGAGCGCCGGCAGGTCCGCGGTCAGCGCCGCGAGCCCGGTCCCTGGCCACCGCCGTGCCGCCACCGCCGCGCCCCGCAGCAGCGCCGCGTTGAGCGCGTGCTGGCTGCCGTCTGCGCTCACCGGCGAGAGCTCAATCGGGTGACCGATCGCCTCGGGAATGATGTTCGCGCCGAGCCCGGCCAACCTCGGGCCGGCCACCGGGTCGGACGTGACAACGATCACGCGCGCCACCTCCGGGCAGGCGATGACCGCGGAGACGGTGTCGGACGCCAGGGCCAGCGCGAGCTCGTGACGCCGGTCGCCGGCCAGGAGGGCGAGCCGGGACTTGGCGCGGACTAGTACCTTGACAGGCAACAGAACTGTCCAGCTAAAACGGGCATAGTCCGTCATATAGCCGACCACAGGCAGACCTCGGAGCGTGACGTGCGGAACCGGAACATGGGAAGGCCTCCCCGATGAGCAAGTCTTACTCCCCCACGTGGCGGGTGATCTCCGTCATCGTGCTGCGACCGCTGCTTACGCTGCTGATCAGGAACAAGTGGTCGGGCCAGGAGAACATTCCCAAGAAGGGCGGCGTCATCTTCGCGCCCAACCACTTGTCCTACGTGGACTGGGGGACGGACGCGCTGTTCTTCCAGGCGAACGGACGGTACCCGACGTTCCTGATCAAGGACGGGGCCTTCAAGGTCAAGGGCATCGGCCCGTTCCTCCACAAAGCGGGCCAGCTCCCGGTGCACCGGGGCCGCGCGGACGCCGCGCTCGTGCTCAAGCAGGCCGAGCAGGCGCTCGCCGACGGCGCGGCCGTGATCTTCTACCCGGAGGGAACCGCCACCCGCGACCCCGACCTGTGGCCCATGGTGGCGAAGACGGGCGTCGCCCGCGTGGCCCTGTCCTCTGGCGCACCCGTCATCCCCATCGCGCACTGGGGCACCCAAGACATCCTCCCCTACGGCAGCAAGAAGGTCCGGCTGTTCCCGCGCAAGACCGTGCGTACAGTAGCCGGCAAGCCGGTCGACCTGTCGGAGTGGGCGGGCAAGGCGAACTCGGCCAAGGCGCTGCGCGCGGCCACCGACGCGATCATGGCCGATGTGACGGCCCTGGTCGCTCAGCTGCGGGACGCGACGCCGCCCGCGGCCGCCTTCGATATGAACCAGGCAGCTATAACGGGCCGTGGTTCCACCCCGCAGGCTCAGCCCGCCGCCGCGCCGGAGGAAGCGCAGCCGGAGGGGTCCGGGCAGTGAAGGCGGCGGTGCTTGGCGCGGGGTCGTGGGGCACCACGTTCGCGCTGGTGCTCGCCGACGCCGGCACGCCGGTGACGATCTGGGCGCGCAGCGCGGAGACGGCCTCTTTGATCGCGGAAGGCCACGAGAACCCCCGTTACCTGCCCGGGATAGCGCTGCCGCCCTCGCTGACCGCGACGACCGACGCCGCCGCCGCGGTTGACGGCGCGGACATCGTGGTCTTCGCCGTGCCTGCGCAGACGCTCCGGGCCTGCCTGACCGAATGGGCATCTTTCCTCCCGCCCCGGACGCTGCTGGTCTCGCTGATCAAGGGGATCGAGCTCGTCACCCTGAAGCGGATGAGCGAGGTGATCATGGAGACGCTCGGCGTCCCCTCGCACCAGGTCGCTGTCGTCTCCGGGCCCAACCTGGCGAGGGAGATCGCCCAGCGCCAGATCGCCGCGTCCGTGGTGGCCTGCTCCGACGAGTCCGGCGCGCGGCTGCTGCAGCGGTCGTGCCACACCGGGTACTTCCGTCCGTACTGGAACACCGACGTCATCGGGTGCGAGCTCGGCGGCGCGGTCAAGAACATCATCGCGGTCGCGGTCGGCATCGCGGTGGCGCTCGGCCTCGGTGACAACACGAGGGCGACCCTGATCACCCGGGGGCTCGCCGAGATGGCCCGGCTGGGCGAGGTGATGGGCGCCGACCCGAGGACGTTCGCCGGGCTCGCCGGGTTGGGCGACCTGGTGGCGACCTGCAGCTCGCCGCTGTCGCGGAACCGGACGTTCGGCCAGTACCTCGGGCAGGGGATGAGCCCGGCGCAGGCCCGGGAGGCGACCACGCAGACCGCCGAGGGCGCCACCTCCTCCGGTCCGGTGCTCGAGCTGGCCCGCAAGCACGGGGTCGAGATGCCGATCACCGCGGTGGTCGCCGCGGTGATCACCGGCGCGCTGCCGGTCGGCGACGCGGCGACGGTGCTAGCTTCCCGGTCAGCCAAACCGGAATGGTACGGCGCCTAAACCGCGACGATTCCGTTACGGTAGCTGGATATCGGGGACCACTCGCATCGATGGAGCCTTGCACGTGGAAATAGCCCGCAGGCAGCTTGGCGAGAACACCAGGGCCGTGCATCTGCCGCCGCCGCCTGAGACCGCGCAGCGACCGCTCGGCACGCCGCTCTACCGGACCGCCGCATTCGCGTTCTCCTCCGCCGAGGAATACGCGGCCGTCCTTGGCGATCAGGTACCCGGATACAGCTACAGCCGGATCGACAACCCGACTGTGGACGCGTTCGCGCGTGCCGTCGCGGCCTTGGAGGGCGCCAACCTGGCGCGCTGGCCCGCCGCCCAGGCCTTCGCGTCGGGGATGGCGGCCATCTCGGGGGTGTTCTTGGCGTTCGCCCGGGCCGGCGCGCACGTGGTGGCTTCCGCCGCGGTCTACGGCGGCACCTACAGCCTGCTGCGGAACGTGCTGACCAGGTTCGGGGTCGAGACGGACTTCGTTGACATCACCGACCTCGACGCGGTCCGGTCGGCGGTCCGGCCCGCCACGCGGATCATCTACGCCGAGACGATCGCCAACCCCACCACCGCGGTGGCCGACATCCGGCACCTCGCCGAGATCGCGCGCGACTCGGGAGCGCTGCTCGTCATCGACTCGACGCTCGCCCCGCCGGTGATTTGCCGGCCGCTCGAGCACGGCGCC
The DNA here is from genome assembly GCA_963844925.1 of uncultured Actinomycetota bacterium. Lineage (GTDB taxonomy): Bacteria > Actinomycetota > Actinomycetes > Streptosporangiales > Streptosporangiaceae > Trebonia. Next base: position 76,725 of record CAWJQG010000012.1, read on the forward strand.
GACCTGGTGCTGCACTCGGCGACCAATTACATCGGCGGCCACTCCGACGTCACGGGCGGCGTCGTCACCGGAACCCTCGAGCTGATCAGCCAGATCCGCGCCACCCGGATCGACACCGGCGGGTCCCTCTCCCCCGACGACGCGTTCCTGCTCCGCCGTGGCCTGGAAACCCTGCCGGTCCGAGTTCGCCGCCAGTGCGCCACCGCCTCGGTCTTCGCCGCCACGCTGGCCCGGCACCCCGCCGTCGCCTACATCGACTACCCGGGGCTGCCCACCCACCCCGGGCACGACCTGGCCAGGCGGACCTTCGACGCCGGCCCCGAGGGGGTCAGGTTCGGTGCGATCGTCACGGTCACCCCCTACGGCGGCCGGGAGGCCGGGCTGGCGTTCGCGAGCAAGCTGCGCCTGGCCGCCGCCGCCACCTCACTCGGCGGCACGCACACGGTCGTCTCGCACGTCCCCTCCACCACCCACCGCCAGCTAGACGAACGCGCCCTCGGCGCGGCCGGCATCGACGCCGGGGCGGTCCGCTTCTCCATCGGCCTGGAAGACGTCGAGGACCTGGTAAGCGACGCCTACGTAGCCCTCGAAGCCCTCGGCGGCTGACGACGCCTAGCGTGTCGATTACGCGGTAAGTCTGATAGTGCTCTCGCGAGTTCCACTTAGATCGGCAACGGCAGCATGAGAACGTCGAACGTTGGTGCGTCCGGCCAGCGCGGGCGCAGCTTCGCGACAGCACGCCAGCCCCACCGCAGATACGCGCTGTAAGCCCGCGTGTTTCCCGGGCGGACCAGCAGCGTCGCCCGCTGCTCGTGCCGCGCGCGTAGCAGTTCGTCATGGAGCGCGTGAGCGATTCCGTGACCCGTATGGCTGCGGATGACCATGATCTCGGACAAGGCGAAGGTTCGCGTGCCGTCTTCCACGGTGAATCCCGGCTCAGGCTCGGGCTCCAGCCCCTCCCACCACCGGCTGTCGGCACTCAGCGCCCAGCCCCACGCCTGCCCGACAGGCCCGTCACCGTCGAAGGCAACCACAAGGTCGAACAAGGGGTTGGACGCGTAGGAGTCGTAGCGCCCCAGGAACGACTCAGGCCGGCTGAACGGGTCCCCGGATTCGATGCTCTCCCAGTAGGCGCTCTCGTAGACCGCCTGAACCACATCCCTGGCACCGCGTGCCTGATCGGCGGTGTAACGCCGGAAGGCCAGGGTCACGACGCGGAGGCCAGCGCGTCGAACCTGACCGCGAACTCGCTGTCCCGCGTCGCGGCCCGCCGGACCGGGCGGAGCTCGTTCAACGCCCGCGCGGAACGCACCGGCCCTTCAAGCGCGGGGAGAACGCGCAGCCCTTCCGCCACCGCCTCGGCATGGTTCCCCGAGGCAGCCAGCGAGGCCGACAGCTGAGCCGCGTACAAAGCCCGGTTGCGGGGCGGCGTCGTCTGATCCTCCAGAACGTCACGGAACAGGCGGGCCGCACGGTGCGGCCTGCCGCTTCGCTGCATCGCAATCGCCTCGTGAGCGGTGACCTCCGACCATGTGACGTAACCGGTCCATGCCGGGTCTGCGGGGTGCTCGCCGCGGTCGAGTTCACGGCGAGCCGCCGTGATGCCGGCCTTAACGGCCGCCTCATCGCCCAAGAGCGCGGAGGCGGTCGCCTTGCGCATTGCGATAGCGGCGTGCAGCCGGGGAGAAGGCTCATGCTTGGCCGCCTCAACGGCCCGCCCGGTGAAACGAAGCGACTCCCGCGCACGGCCGACGTTCCCCGTTGCGGCAGCCAGCGCCGTGGACTGCATCGCAAGCAGGGAGTAAGCGCGGGCGGCGAGCAACGGGTCATCACCCGCGAGCATGGCCGCCTCGATGAGCATGGCCCGCGCGGTTGCCTGGTCGGCCGCGTCGAACGCCGCGAAGCCCGTGCACGCGGCCAGTTCCGCCGTGACGGACTGGAGACTCCCGCCCACGGCGCTGGTGTAACTACTGTGATCCAGCATCGCCCTGGCGGCGGTGTAGTAGCCAGTGGCCTCTTTGAGAAGCCCGGTGCCGCCGACATTACGGTCACGGGTCCAGAGTTCACCCGCGACGTGCCGTAGCCCGGTCACGTGCGACATGAAGACGGCCGAAGGAACCTCCCCCGGCGGGACAACGGCTCCAGCGAGCGCGCCGAGCGCCGCCATACCGAACTCGCGCCGCTTCACTGGATCATCACCGTCCCCACCGCCCACGCCGGGCAGCAGTGACGATACCGCCGGCCTTGCAGCGCCGCCCGCCAGATCATCCGGCGGAATCCCGAGCGCCTTCGCGTACAGCAGCTCGTACCGCTCGTTCCGCAGGCCCTCACGCTCCCAGCGCCAGATCATCCGCCGAAGGCTCCCCGGCTCAGGCACCGCGCCCCCACCAGCCGCGAGACGAAGCCGCCGCGCCATCTCCGGCACGTCCCAGCCGCGCGACCGCCGCCAATCCCGCACAACCGCGCCGTCCACCCTCAGTCCCCCAGCGTTCCCGGTCGTCTCGATCCGTCACTATCGTACGCCGCCCCGTGCCCGGCAGCCTTGAAATACACCCGCCGCTCTCCGGGCAACCCCAGTCGCCGCGAGCGCCGCACAGGAAGGCCAGGCCCACAAATGCGCGCCATGACCCCCGCATCCGGGCAGGCCGCCGCCCGCCCCTACGCCGCGCTGCCCGCCCGCACCCCTGGCCCTGCCGACGCCCCGGCCCGCGACTACCGCGACAGCCCCGGCAGCCACGCCAGCGCCGACCTCGGAGCCGAGCCCGCCGCCGCCCGCCGAGCCCGCCGCCTCACCCGCGACACCCTCGCCCGCTGGCACCTGGACCACCTCACCGACGACGCCCAAACCATCGCCTAAGAACTCACCAGCAACGCCCTAAACGGCGGATGAACGTGACGAATCAGGATGTCAGCCAGAAATGTGGTATCAGGTCGTGGACGGTACTGAGGGAGAGATGCGCGGGACACTGGCAGCGCTCGGGCTGGACACGAGAACCCCGAACGTCGCGCGGATTTATGATTTCCTGCTCGGCGGATGCTTCCTCTAAGCACACACTAGCGCGGAGGCTAGGTGTCGTCTAGCCTAGCTAGATCTGAGCAGATTGCCGCCCGCGAGTTGACCCCTCAGCCTCTCCTCAGGTCTCGGATCAAGCTTGTTACTGCCTCACTCATTAGTAGAGCATTGTTCCAGGAAGAGAAGTCTACAATGTGATATTCGCGAACTATGCGCGCCAAATCTTCTCCGCTATCCGAGTCGAACAATTTCCAACGTCGAATTGTATCAAAATCAACTATCCTAATCGGGAACAACTTTAGATCCCGACTCTCTTTTTCCGCATGTCGGGCTTCAAGTATTTCTGCCGCCACCCAGTTGCTTTGCATGCTAGCTTCCGAGAGAACGAGGATGAGTCGTTCCGCTTTACGGATTGCCTCAGTAACTTGAGCGATAATTGTACGCCCGCCACGCATGTCATGGGGAGCGAACCAGACATCAACTCCCGAGCTGCGCAGATCTGCGAAAAGGCGCGCAGCAAATTCTTCATCAGCAGATGCATAGCTGATGAAGACTGATTGATAAAGGGAAGAATCATTCACCAGATCTCCGTAGATCCTATCGATATCAGCCTGGGGCACGCCGTTTCTCAAAAAGAATTCTTTAGTAGTAGATGCGCCGAGCGCCACCAGTTCTTTGGCTCTGCGTATCCCATCGCTGTCGAGCGGAAGATTTTTATCGGTGGCAGTCAGTGCAAGCTGATTATTTTCAGCGGTAGTGATGACGGTACCTAGATCGATATCCGAAGGCATGATAATGCGAACTTGAGACATGTCGCACATGAAGAATCGGGTATTCTTGTATCTGTTGTGACCAAAGCATGTCCCCTTGAATCCCGTGCCTATGAATTCCGCAAAGCTAAGGTCAGAACCTACGAGAAGGCTATCATGGATGTTCGCCCCAATGGTTGCCCTTGAAAGGTTTGTTTGGAAGAAATCGGCTTTGCCAAAAGCGCCGAAAATTTGTGCGCCGGAGAGGTTTGAACCTATTAGGCGTACGCCTATGGCATTTGTCCGCTCTATTTTCGTGCCTGCGAAATTACACTTGCTCAGGTCTGCCAATGCAAGAATGCAATCATCGAAGGTTGAACCGGAGAACTCGCAGCCCGAAAGGTTTTTCTCGCCAACGCGCACTTGGTAGAGATTCAAGTTGGAAAAGTGGCGATCGCCCCGGTCATAGCGTGATAGTAGCTCTTCCGTAGTTATTGACTTTTGTTCGGTCATTTTTGGCCTCGCTCCTCAATTAATCTATAGCAGATTCCTAATATATAAGGTTATCGGTTCGCCGCATACCTGGGCGAGAGGCTACTGCCAGCTTAGGAACGACGACTCGCTATAACCGAACGCGGAGGGGATAAGCGCATCTCCATCAAGCCATCAGAGAATATTCTCGGCTCGTGCTAGGGCTTCACGGGCTTCCTGGCGTCAGCCCATACTAGCGTGCGCTCGTGCCTCAAGGGCGGCTATGCCCAGTCTGTCACGCACCTGACGGACATTGAACCTTGCCGCTATCCCGCTGTGGCTGACGGGCTGACCCGGGACAGCACGCCACCCATTCAAGGGGCAGCCAGATTCCCCGCCGGCTGCGTCGCATGCGTCAGGACCATCACCCTCGACTCCTACAAGCGGGGCCATGCTCGCCGCGGCCGGACCAGCCCCGGCAGCCGCGATGGCCGGGCTACAAGGCAGCGACGGCTACCGCGTCCGGATGATCCTCGTGCGCGGGCACGGCCACTTCGTCCTGCACGCCCGGCCCGGACAATCCCCCAGACCCGTAGACGGAGGCAAGGATGGTCAAAGAAGGCACGGGACTGTTCATCGCCGGCTACGGCGAGGTCATCCCTTACACAGGAAAGTACGCCGTCAGGACCGCCGGCGTATTCGGCGAGATCGAGGCGGGGTTCGCCCGCGCCGGGCTGGCCCAGGCCGCCGTGGCGTACCGGCCGCTGCGGGTCGAGTTCGAGCTGACCACGCGCTGCAACGACACCTGCCCGTCGTGCGGCATGGGCGCCATGACCGATGCGCGACGGCCGTGACGCTCGGCGATGCGGAGCTGGACCGGCTGGTCGGGAGAATTCGCGAGCATCGTCCTGCCGTCGGTGGCGGTGACCGGCGGGGAGCCGTTCGCGGCGATGCGCGCCCTGAGACGGGTGATCGCCGGCCGCCGGGGCGCGGGCATCGACATCTCCAAGCTGACCAGTAACGGTGGTGGGTCGGAGAAGCGGTGCGGGCCGACGTTCGACGCGCTGGAGGAGGCCGGGTGGCTGGGGAACCGGCTGTTTGTGCCGCTGCTGATGCTGTCGGTCGGCGAGCAGACGGTGCCCTGCCCTACCTGGCGCGGATCATCGGCCAGCTCGTGCACAGGTACAGCGATAGGGAGGTCAACGTGGGCGTCTCCAGCCTGGCCGACCCGGCGGCCCGCAGGCACCGGGTCTACGACCTGATCGAGATCTACGAGCGCGAGCACGGGGAGTTCCCACACGACCGGGTGCACTCCACGATGCGGGTATACCTGAACAACGAGCGGCTGGAGGACCAGCGGAAGGCCGACAGGCCGGGGCAGACTAGCCTCGCCCGGTGGATGGACCGTGCTTCGACTGCTTCGCCCCGACCGTCGGCGCGTACGTTCTGCCGACCGCGCTGGTCAAGGCGTCAGGCTGCTTCTACTCCTGCGCCGCGTTCAACGTCCCGGAGAAGCTGGCCTTCGGCAACATCCTCACCGAGCCGCTGAAACAGATCGTAGAACGCACCGCCTCCTCAGGCTACGTCCGGGCGGTCCGGGATGGCGGCGGGCTGAAAGGCCTGCACGGCATCGTGCCCGCGCAGTTCACCCGCTCGGCATGCGCGCCATCCTTCTGCGACGCGTGCGCCCGCCTGATCGACAAGCACGACGAGATCACCGGCCAGGCAACCGGCGGCACCGCCGCGCCGCTGCCGCTCATCCCGCTGGAATCCCTGACCGCCGGGGGCACCCGGTGAACGGCCCCGCCCGCACTGGCCTCTCGCCGCTATTGTCAGATGCCGTGTCACTGGTCAGCGGCATAGCCGCGCACGCGTGCGAGGACCGGGCGCTGCGGCTGGAAGCCGACCTCGGGATCGACAGCCTCGCCCTCGCCGAACTGGTCGAGGTCATCTCGGCGCGGGCGGAGATCGTCATCTCCGACGAGGAAACCGGCCGAGTGCGGACCGTCGGCGACTTGCAGGACATCCTGGATGCGCTCGCGCCAGGGGAGGGGCATCACCCAGTGGAATGAGGACAGAACATGAAGCGCGTCGTCACCGCGTCCGGCCGGGGCTTCCTGCTGCTGGACGCCCACCCCGCCGGCTGCGAGCGCACCGTCCGCGACCTTGCCGCCGCCATCCCGCAACTGCCAGCCGGGGAGCGCGGACGACGCCCGGTCGCGCTGGTGATCGGCTCCTCGGCCGGGTACGGGCTCGCGATGACGGTCGCCGGGCTAGCCCGGCACGGCATCACCGGCCTGGGCATCTGCTTCGAGAAGGCACCAGGACGGCGCACCGGGACGGCCGGCTGGTACCGCACCGCCGCCACCGCCGGCCTGGCCGCCACGACCGGCAGCAGGTTCACGTTCCTCAACGCCGACGCGTTCACCGACCAGACCAAGGACCAGGCGGCCGGGATCCTCGCCGGGCACTACGGTCCGCTGGACTACCTCATCTACTCCGTCGCCGCCCCCAGGCGCACCGACCCCGACACCGGCACCACCTACACCTCCGTCCTGAAGCCCCTGGGCACGGGCCGCCGCCACCCGCACCCTGAGCTTCACCGCCGACGGCGAGGCCAGCCTTGGCGAGACGGTCATCGAGCTGGCCAGTCAAGAGGAGAAGGCTGCGACCGTCGCCGTGATGGGCGGGGCCGACTGGGAGCGCTGGGTCACCGCCCTGGTCGGCAAGGGGCTGGTCGCCAGCAGGTTCCGCACCGTCGCGCTGACCTACATCGGGTCGGAGCTGACCGGGCCCGTCTACCGGCACGGCACCATCGGCGCGGCCAAGATCGACCTCGAAGCCACCGCCAGGCGCATCACCCAGACCCTGAAGGCGTCCGGCGGCCGGGCCTGGACCTGCGTCAACGGAGCCGCCGTCACCCAGGCGTCCACCTACATCCCCGGCATCGCCCTGTACGTCAGCCTGCTGCGCGCTGTCCTCGGCGACAAGCTCCAGCCGCCCGCCACGCAGGCCGTCCAGCTCTGGGACCAGCTCACCGGCCGCGCCCCGCTCGACATGGACGAGAACGAGCGCATACGGCTCGACCGCTGGGAACTAGACCCCTACGTGCAGGCTGAAGTCGCCCGCCGCTGGCACGCCGCCACCCCGGACACGATCGGCGACCTCGCCGACACCGGCTGGTTCCGTGCCCAGTTCCGCGCCCTGTACGGGTTCGACGTCCCCGGCATCGACTACACCGCCGAAGTCGAGACTGACATCCCCTGGCCAGGCGAGGAAACCCCCGATGATCAGCCCTGAGACCATCCCCGCCGGGCAGCCCGCCCTGAAAGGCAGGTCCGCCCGGCTCGCCGCCGGCCTCGCGGCCCTGTCTGTGTGCCCGCATCCAGCCGCCCGGCCAGGCCGACCCGCATGACATCAGTCAGCCGGCCCCCGGCACCCGTCCGCGCGCACACCCGCCGACCCTACGAGGAACGCGCCGCCCGCTACGCGACTGCCGCCGACCGGCTGACGGCCGGCGGCCTGTGCGACCTCCACACCCTCGCGGACGTCGGCGCCGGCCGCACGGAACTCGACTACCTGCTGCGCACCGAACGCGGCTGGCGGGGCCGGTACGTGCCCAGTCGACCGCTGGACCGGCCCCGCCGGCCTGGACCTCGACCGCTGGGTGCCGCCCAGGCGCTGGGACTGGTTCGCGTGCCTGGAGGTGCTAGAGCACCTCGCCAACCCGATGCGGCTGCTGGACGTGATGTGCGACGCGGCCGCATCCGGCGTCGTCGTCACCACCCCCAACCCCGATGTCGTCGACGTGCTGGCCCTGGACCCCACGCACCGCACGCCCTCACCCGCCAGCAGCTCGCCAGCGCGGGCCTGTACACCAGCGTCCACAACTTCTACGGCACCGACGGCGACGGGATTTGCGGAGTCTGGTACCGCGCCGGCCTGGACGTGCTTGAGCGCGGCGTCACTGTCCCTGCCTACTCGCAGGGAAACCCGTCATGATCAGGAAAGGAGCGCAAACGTTCACCGACGGCGATGGCAAGGCGCACCGTCAAGGACCCGCCAATCGGCTCTGCCGCACCACGATGAGACCGTGTCAGAGGAAAGCACCCGCAGGTCAGCGGCTTGCCCGAAGTAAGGAGGAAGTCAGGAACGCCAGCGATTCACCTAGCGAAACGGACCAGAACGCGCACCCTGCCTGCAGCGCTGATCTGTTCATTATCACAGTCCGCTATGCAGCCTCGTGTCGTTAAAGATTGTTGCGTCCAGGCGGCTTCGTTGAGGCCGAGCGCATGGTGCCCGAACGCGCCGACGCGCATGCGGTCCAGGCCGAGCTGGCCGCGCTCATAGAGTCCCTGGGCACAGTGACAGCCCGCACCACCGAGACGTACGACTCCCTGGTGCACGCGGCCCAGGACACCTCTGCCTGACCCGGCCGTGTAAGTAAGGCCACGGCACCGCCGAAAGCGCTGGACGTCACCACTGCGAGCGGGGCATTCTCGGGGATGCACACCCTCGCCGCCCGCTCGCTGATCACAGCGTCTCCCCAGGCCGCTGAGCGAGTTCAATTATCCCAGCCCCTATGCAGCTTCGTGTCGTTCACGATTGTTGCGTCCAGTTCCGATTTTGACCTTGACAGTTTGCGCAATCGACGTGGGGTCGGGCGGAGAGTTGAGGCGGCGCGGGATCGGGATGTAACGGCGGGGCAACCACTTCTACGCTGACCAGGGACTACCATCTTCGGGGTGGCTTGAGCAGCGGAGGTGGTGAATGGGTACGCAGCGCAAGGTGCGGGTCGCCGTCGTGTTCGGGGGGCGGAGCGCGGAGCATGCGGTGTCGTGCGCCAGTGCCGGGCTTGTCCTCGGCGCGCTCGACCCCGGCAAGTACGACGTCGTGCCGATCGGCATAGCGCGCGACGGGCGCTGGGTGCTGACCTCGGGCGATGTCTCCCGGCTGGCGTTGACCGCCGGCGAGTTGCCGTCCGTCGAGGCCGTCGCCACGCCGGGCGTGTCGGTCACGCCGCAAGCCGGGCCCGGTGGCGGGGCGCTCGTGTTCAACCCGCCTGCGGCCGTCCCGGCCGACCTGGGCGAGGTCGACGTGGTACTGCCGCTGCTGCACGGCGCCTACGGCGAGGACGGAACGATCCAGGGAATGCTGGAGATGGCCGGCGTCAAGTACGCGGGCGCCGGAGTTCTCGCCAGCGCGGCCGGCATGGACAAGGAGTACATGAAGCTGCTCTTCACGGCGCGCGGGCTGCCCATCGGGTCGTACGTGGTGGTGCGGGACCGGGATTGGGGATCTGCGGACTCGGCGGAGCGCAAGCGGGTGCTCGACGAGATCCGCGAGCTCGGCTGGCCGGTGTTCGTCAAGCCCGCCCGCGGCGGGTCATCGATCGGGACGTCGCGGGCCGCCGATGCCGACGAGCTCGAGGCGGCGATCGAGGAGGCGCGGCGGTACGACCGCAAGGTGCTCGTCGAGACGGCGATCGGCGGGGTCGAGGTCGAGTGCGCGGTGCTGGAGGGGGTCGACGGCGGGCCGCCCGAGGCGAGCGTGCCCGGGCAGATCTTGGTGGACCCGCACGCGACGTGGTACGACTTCGACGCCAAGTACCTGGCCGCGCAGACGCGGATGGAGATCCCCGCGGCGATCCCCGCGCAGGCACTGGAACGGGTGCGGGCGCTGTCGTGCGCCGCGTTCGAGGCGATCTCCTGCGAAGGGCTCGCCCGCGTCGACTGCTTCTACACGCCGGACGGTCACGTCTTGGTCAACGAGATCAACACGATGCCGGGGATGACGCCGCACTCCGGCTTCCCGATGATGTGGGCGGCCAGCGGGCTGCCGATGCCCGCTCTCATGGACCGGATCATCACGACCGCACTGGCCAAGCCCGACGGACCGCGGTAGCGGTCGCCGGCCTGGCGTTGGCTGCGACAACGACAGGCGGCGGCAACGGGAAACCTACCCCCCGTGCCGCCGCCCGTCGATGCCGCGCGGTGTGTGCGCTGCCGCCTGTTTACTTCTTCCTGGCGGTGGTCGCCTTGGCGGCTGGCTTCGCTGCCGCCTTCTGGCCTTCGCCGTTGACCAGGGCCTTGAAGTCCGCCCCGGGCCGGAACTTCGGCACCGAGGTCGCGGCCACGTGGATCTCGGCACCCGTTGCGGGGTTACGCGCCGTGCGGGCCGGACGCTCGCTCTTCTCGAAGACCCCGAAGCCGGTGATCGCGACCTTGTCGCCGCTTGCCACGGCCGACTGAATGGTCTCGAGGACTGCGTTCAGCGCCTCGGTCGCGGACTTCTTGTCCCCCAGGCGACCCGAGAGCGCGTCGATCAGATCACGCTTGTTCATTATTCACTCCTGCGTTCCCCCACGGGAGGCCGCGGCTTGAGGGCTGCACGCCAGATCGCGACCCCTGACCAGCCCGAAAGTAGGCGATCGAGCCTCGCTACACAATAACCTTCGCGAATTTTGGCCGGCGTGTCGGCCCAGTTCAGGGAATCGCGATCCAGCAAATCGCCCATAACACCGCGAACTGGTCCTACGGTGTCGCGGGCAGGAAGGACGGCCGGCTGGCCTCGAAGGCGGCGATCTCGTCGGAGTGCCGGAGCGTCAGGCCGATGTCGTCCAGGCCTTCCATCAGCCGCCAGCGGGTGTAGTCGTCGATCTGGAACGGCTCCGCGAGCGGCTCGGCGAGGCCGCCGCCGACGACGCGGACCTCGCGGTGGTCGAGGTCCACCGTGACCTCGGCGGGCGGCTCTCCCTCGGCGGCGTCCTGGATGAGGGCGACGACCTTCTCCGGCAGCACGACCGGGAGCAGCCCCGCCTTGGTGGAGTTGTTGCGGAAGATGTCGCCGAACCTCGGCGCGATCACCGCGCGGAAGCCGTAATCGAGCAGCGCCCAGACCGCATGCTCACGCGACGAGCCGGTGCCGAAGTCGGGCCCGGCCACCAGGATGGTCGCCCCCTCGTAGCGGGGCTGGTTGAGCACGAACGACGGGTCCTCCCGCCAGGCGGCGAAGAGCCCGTCGCCGAACCCGTCGCGGGTCACCCGCTTTAGGTACACGGCCGGGATGATCTGGTCGGTGTCCACGTTGCTGCGGCGCAGCGGCAGCGCGCGGCCGGTGTGCGTGACGAATGATTCCATGATCTTCTCCTACAGGTCAGCTACAGGTCGGCCGGGGCGGAGAGCCGACCCGTGACGGCGGTGGCGGCGGCGACGGCGGGAGACACCAGGTGGGTGCGCCCGCCCTTGCCCTGACGGCCCTCGAAGTTCCTGTTCGAGGTGGAGGCGGAGCGCTCCCCCGGCTTGAGCGTGTCCGGGTTCATGCCCAGGCACATCGAGCAGCCGGCGCTGCGCCACTCGGCGCCCGCCGTGGTGAAGATCTCGTTGAGCCCCTCGGCCTCGGCCTGCGCGCGGACCTGCATCGAGCCGGGGACCACGAGCATGCGGACGCCGTCGGCGACCCGCCGGCCGCGGATGACGTCGGCGGCGGCGCGCAGGTCCTCGATCCGGCCGTTGGTGCAGGAACCGACGAACACGGTGTCGACCGTGATCTCCTTGAGCGGCGTGCCGGCCGTCAGGCCCATGTAGGCGAGAGCGCGCTTGGTGGCGCTCGGGTCCTTGGTCTCCGATGGGGCCGGGACGGTCGCGCCGAGCGGCAGCGCCTGGCCGGGGTTGGTGCCCCAGGTGACGTACGGGGTGAGCGCGGTCGCGTCGATCGTGACCTCGTGGTCGAAGACGGCGCCGTCGTCGGTGCTCAGGGTCTGCCAGTACTCCGCCGCGGCGTCCCAGTCCGCGCCCTGCGGGGCGTGCCTGCGGCCCCTCAGGTACTCGAACGCGACCTCGTCCGGCGCGATCAGGCCTGCTCGCGCGCCCGCCTCGATGGACATGTTGCAGACGGTCAGGCGGCCCTCCATGGACAGCGACCGGATGGCCTCGCCGCGGTACTCGACGACGTACCCCTGGCCGCCGCCGGTGCCGATCTGCCCGATGATCGCGAGGATCAGGTCCTTGGCGGTCACGCCCTCGGGCAGTGCCCCCTCGACGTTGATCGCCATCGTCTTCGGCTTGATCTGGGGCAGCGTCTGGGTGGCGAGCACGTGCTCGACCTCGCTGGTGCCGATGCCGAACGCCAGCGCGCCGAACGCGCCGTGGGTGGAGGTGTGCGAGTCGCCGCAGACGATCGTCATGCCCGGCTGGGTGAACCCGAGCTGCGGGCCGATCACGTGCACGATGCCCTGGCCGGCGTCGCCCATCGGGTACAGCGCGATGCCGAACTCGGCGGTGTTCTTGCGCAATGCCTCGACCTGCGTGCGGGAGACCGGGTCGGTGACGGGGCTGTCAGGGCCGAAGAGCGGGACGCCAGGGCCGGTGATCCCGGTCGTCGGCACGTTATGGTCCTCGGTGGCGAGGGTCAGATCCGGCCTGTGAACCTTCCGCCCGGCGGCCCGCAGCCCGTCGAAGGCCTGCGGGCTGGTGACCTCGTGGACGAGGTGCAGGTCGATGAAGAGCAGGTCTGGCTCGCCCTGGGCGCTGCGCACCACGTGGGCGTCCCAGATCTTCTCCGCGAGCGTGCGAGGTGCGCTGCTCATGCGGTCCATCTCCTTTGGTAGCTGATATGGGCGTACTGCGGACGTGCGATGTCGTGGTCCGTCTCAACTTGCATCTCACAATTTGAGACGGCAGTATCAGTACATGAACGATACTAGCGGCGTGGGCGTGCTGGACAAAGCCGTATCCGTGTTGGCCGCCGTCGAGAGCGGCCCGGCCACCCTCGCCCAGCTGGTCGCCGCGACCGGGCTCGCGCGCCCCACCGCGCACCGACTGGCGGTCGCCCTTGAGCACCACCGGCTGCTGGCCAGGGACGTGCAGGGCCGGTTCATCCTCGGCCCCCGGGTCGCCGAGCTCGCCTCCGCGGCGGGCGAGGACCGGCTGCTCGCCGTCGCCCAGCCGGTGCTCATCCGGCTCAGGGACGCGACCGGGGAGAGCGCCCAGCTCTACCGCCTCGCCGGGGGCGGGAGGGGCGGCGGAGCCGGCGGCGACGTCCGGGTCTGCGTCGCCGCCGCGGAGCGGGCAAGCGGGCTCAGGGACACCGTCCCGGTCGGCGCTGCGCTGCCGATGAGCGCGGGCTCGGCCGCCCAGGTGCTGCTCGCCTGGGAGGAGGGCGAGCGGATGCACCGGGGGCTGCGCGGCGCCAAGTTCACCGCCAGCACGCTGGCCGGCGTCCGCCGCCGGGGCTGGGCCGCGAGCGCCGCCGAGCGGGAGGCGGGCGTGGCCTCCGTCTCGGCCCCGGTGCGCGGCGTCGGCGGGGGCGGCACGAGCTCGGCCGGGGGCGCGGGCGGAGCGGGCGGGGGCGGGAGGGTGCTCGCCGCCGTCTCGGTATCCGGGCCGATCGAGCGGCTCACCCGGTCGCCCGGCCGACTGCACGCGGCGGCGGTGGTGGCGGCCGGAGAGAAGATCAGCGAACTGCTCCGCGCCGAGACCAGGATCTAGACCGCGTCAAAAAAACCAACAAACTTCGCATATCGGGTAAAAGTCTTCCGATCATAAGGCCCTGGTCCTACCGCATGCGAAAGACGCGGCTTAGCCTCATGTAGATGACGCTGCCGTGCAAGGAAGCGAGTAGGGGTGCTGTCATGACGGGTTCACGCCCATGAAGGTGGCTGTCGTTAAGGAGGACGCGCCGGGAGAGCGGCGCGTCGCCCTGGTCCCGGAGACCGTGCCGCGGCTTACCGCAGCCGGCCTCGAGGTGCTGGTGGAGGAGGGCGCCGGCGACGCCGCCTGGTTTCCGGACAGCGCCTACCTAGCGGCCGGGGCGGCCATCGCGAAGACCGCCGATCTCTACGCGACGGCGGAGGTCATCCTCACGGTGACCCGCCCGGACGAGGCCGCGACCGGCAGACTGCGAGCCGGGCAGACGCTGATCGGCATGCTCTCGCCGCTTGTCACCCCCCAGCTCGCCCGCCAGCTGGCGGAGAAGGGCGTCACGGCGGTCTCCCTCGACGGGCTGCCGCGCACGCTGTCGCGCGCCCAGGGCATGGACGCGCTGAGCTCCCAGGCCAACGTGGCCGGGTACAAGGCCGTTCTGGTCGCCGCGGAGGCGTACGGCCGGTTCTTCCCGCTGCTGATCACCGCGGCCGGCACCGCGCGGCCGGCCCGGCTGCTGGTGCTCGGCGCCGGCGTGGCAGGACTGCAGGCGATCGGCACCGCCCGGCGGCTCGGCGCCCAGGTCAGCGGGTACGACGTGCGGCCCGCGTCCAAGGGCGAGGTCGAGTCGCTCGGCGCGACGTTCCTCGAGCTGACCTCGGCGGTCAACGCGGCCGGCGACGGCGGCTACGCCCGTGAGCTCACCGCCGACGAGCGCGCCGCCCAGCAGGCCGAGCTCGCCGCGCACATCGGCAGGCACGACGTGGTGATCACGACCGCGCAGGTGCCCGGGCGGCGGCCGCCGCTGCTGGTCACCTCCGGCGCGATCGCGGCGATGGCGGCCGGCTCGGTGATCGTGGACATGGGCGCCAGCTCCCTCGGCGGCAATGTCGCGGGCTCGGAGCCGGGCCGGACCGTGGTTACCCCGAATGGCGTCACGATCATCGGGGCGACGAATCTCCCCGCGACCGTTCCGACGGCCGCTTCTAATGCCTTCTCCCGCAACATCAGCGCGCTGCTGCTGCACATGACCGCCGACGGCGCGCTGCAGATCGACACGACCGATGAGATCCAGGCCGGGGTCGTCATCACGCGCGACGGCGAGGTGGTCCACCCCGCGGTGGCGAAGCTGCTGCAGGATAACCTCCAACACGAGGGAGCCAGCAATGTCGACCGCCCTAGTCACTGACCTGACCATTTTCGTCCTCGCACTGCTCATCGGCATCGAGGTCATCGGCAAGGTGCCCGCCACCCTGCACACGCCGCTGATGTCGGCGGCCAACTCGATCCACGGGATCGTGCTGGTCGGCGCGCTGCTGATCGGCGTCACGGCGCACACCGTCGTCGGGTACGTGCTCGCGTTCGTGGCCGCCTTCTTCGCCGCCGCGAACGTCGTCGGCGGCTACGCGGTGACCGGCCGGATGCTCAAGATGTTCCGCCGCAAGGCCGCCCCGGCGGAGCCCGCGACCCCCGGCGGCGCGGCAACCGGTGCCGCGCAGCCCCAGCTACCCGGGCAGCGACCGGTCCCGGCCCCGTCCGAGCCGAAGCAGCGGGCGTAGGGACGCGACCATGGACACCTTCACCACCAACATCCAGCTGGTCTACGTGCTCGCGGCCGCCTGCTTCGTCGTCGGCCTGCACCTGATGAACTCGCCCGCGACCGCGCGCCGGGGCAACCAGGTCTCCATCGCCGGCATGGTCATCGCGGTGACCATCACGGTCGTCCTGCTGATTCACGACGGCACGGTCACCGGGGTCGGCTGGACGGTGATCATCGTCGGGGCGCTGCTCGGCTCGGTGGCCGGCCTGCACGCCGCCAGGACCGTTCAGATGACCGCGATGCCGCAGCTGGTGTCGATGTTCAACGCGGTCGGCGGCGGGGCCGCCGCGCTCGTCGCCGTCTACGGTTACATCCACGACGAGTCCGCGCCCGGCGGCGTGCTCGGCACCACGACGGTCTTCACCGTGCTCGACGTGCTCATCGGCTCGGTCACGTTCACCGGCTCGCTGATCGCGGCGGGCAAGCTCCAGGGGCTCATCTCCGGCCAGCCGGTGATCTTCAAGGGCGGCCGGGTGCTCAACGCCGCGCTCGCGGTGATCGCGATCGGCGCGGCGGCGTTCATGCTCACCACGGCGTCGCTTCCGGCCTTGCTCATCGTGGTGCTCGCCGCGCTGGCGTTCGGCGCGGCGATGGTGCTGCCGATCGGCGGCGCCGACATGCCGGTGGTGATCTCGCTGCTGAACGCGTTCACCGGCACCGCCGTCGCGATGGCCGGGTTCGTGATCGGGAACTGGGCCCTGATCGTGGCCGGAGCCCTGGTGGGCGCGTCCGGCGGCATCCTCACCAAGCTAATGGCCGATGCGATGAACCGCTCGCTGGCCAACATAATCATCGGCGGCTTCGGCACCGGCGACGCCCTGGTCGCCTCGGCGGTGGCCGGCGACGCGCAGATCCGCGCGATCGCCGCCGACGACGCGGCCATCCAGCTCGCCTACGCGTCGAAGGTGATCATCGTCCCCGGCTACGGCCTAGCCGCCGCGCAGGCGCAGCACGGCGTGGCCGAGCTCGCCTCGGTCCTCGAAAGCCACGGCATCGAGGTGTCCTACGCGATTCACCCCGTCGCCGGCCGGATGCCTGGCCACATGAACGTGCTGCTGGCCGAGGCCAACGTGCCCTACCCGCAGCTGAAGGAGATGGACGAGATCAACCCGGAGTTCGCCCGGGCCGACGTCGCCCTCGTCATCGGTGCGAACGACGTGACCAACCCGGCCGCCCGGCGCCCCGGCAGCGCGATATCCGGCATGCCCATCCTCGACGTCGACCAGGCCAAGTCGATCATCGTGGTCAAGCGCTCGATGGGCACCGGCTACGCGGGCATCGACAACGAGCTCTACGCCGACCCGAAGACCAGCATGTACTTCGCCGACGCGAAAAAAGCCGTCGCCGAGCTGACCGCCGCCGTCGGAAAACACTCGTCGGCTAAGCGCCAGGCTCTGCGGGCGGGGTGTCCCGCGAGGCCGGGAGCCAATGGACCGTGCGGTCGAAGCACCGGCACTGTCTTTACCAGAGCGGTAATCATGCCTGGCCGGCTTTCCTGGCGGACCAGGCAGTCGCGATCTCGGCGGCCAAGGCTATGTTGCCGCGGGCGACGTCCAGGTTGACCTCGACGCTCTTTCCCTCGGTGGCGCGCTGCATGTAGGGAGCCGGAACGGGGTGCGCGCCCGGCCGTCAGCCGGTCTGGTCTCGCCCCGCCCGCGCAAGGGACTGTGTCAGGTCACGGTGGTTTCGGCGGGGGCGAGGTCGGCGACCGAGCGCGGGGCGGCTGGCGTGTTCCGCCGCAGGCTGGTTGCCGCCTGGCCGGGCATCACCCGGTCGGCGACTCGGTCAGCGCCCGTGGCGTGCAAGTCGTGTCGAGTGCTGCTTGCAGGAGCTGGCAGTGCTGTTCAAGGCGGTGGCCGACCCGGTGCGGCTGCGGCTGCTGTCGCTGATCCGCCATGACCTCGGCGATCTCGGTCGCTTCGTCGAGCCGCCATTCGAGTTCCTGGCCGGAGTCGGTGAGGTAGAACCGGGGAACCGGATGCGGCTGATCAGCCGACGGTGCCGCACCTGGGTTCTACCGGTTGAGCCGACGGCGATGGCCGGATGTCAGCGATGGACTTCCCCCGGCCGCCACGATGGCGGCTCGGCGGTCCCGCATCTGTGGCTGGGCGAGCTGGTCACGACGGCGGCCTGGTCCTGGTGGTTCCGCGCAGCCCCGGTCGGGCCGGGCGCGCTGGCGCCGACGGCGGTCGCGGCGTGGTCGGCGCGGCGTAGTGGCGCGACGTCGTCCACGTCGTTCGCCAACCCGCGGTCACCATCGGGCGCGCGTTCACCGCCATGTTCGCCGGGATCGCGCCGACGTCGGTGCCGGGGTTCGTTGCGGGTCAGGCGGCCAGGGCGACCCTTGGCGCGGCTGCTTGATCTGTGCTCTACCCGCCTCCCTCCAGTGGCGGGTCCGCCTCGCAAGGTGCGTCGGCGTCGGGGCGGCCCGCCCGCCGGAGCTGACGGGCGATCGGGGCAGGGCGTCCCTGAGGTGCTGTTCATGTGCACGCATAACGCGGCCGTCAGGCGGCGGCGAGGTTGCCGGGCCTCGGCGGTCCGTGCGGGATGATCGTCGACTCGACCGCCACCACGGGCCGCCCGGTGGCGGCGCGATGGCCGAGGCGGGGGGGGACATCTCGCGGGAGGTGCCCAAGCCGCTGGGCCAGTGGAGGCGGCGGACGTGGCGATACTGGGCTGCGGGGAGCATGCCCGGTGTTCCCCGGCAGCGCTACTGGTGTGGGAGCTGCCCGACCCGACGGGCTGGCCGTCGAGCAGGTCCGCCCGATCCGCGACGAGATCGCCGCTCGGGTCGGCGCGCTGCTCGCCGAGCTGGGCGTCCGGCCGGGCGGAGGCTGACCTCAGCCAAGACCTGTCGGGTCGGCGGCTCCGCGGCGGATCAGCTCTCTTGCTGTCGGGTCGGGGTAAGCGGCGGGTGGGGATGGTGGCGAGGAGGCAGGGGGCGCGGCGGGATTGGGTGGCCTGCTCGAAGGCGTAGGCGAGGGCCAGCAGGCGGGGCTCGCTCCAGTGGGGGCCCAGGAACGAGACGCCGACCGGAAGGCCGGCGACGTAGCCGAACGGGACGGTGATCGACGGCCAGCCGGTCACCGCGCCCGGGCGGGAGGTGCCGAAGACGTTATGGTCGCCGAGGATGTAGTCGGTCAGCCAGGCCGGGTTTGCGGTCAGCGAGAAGATCGCGTCCAGCCCGTGCTCGATCACGGGCGCCTCGACCGCGCCGACGGCCAGCCGGTTCGCGGCCCGGCGGAGCTCTAGGTACACGGGGTCGGCTAGGTCGCCGCTGGTCGCCTCCGCCGCGAGGAAGATCTCCTGGCCGAATCGGGCGAGTACCTGCGCCGCATTCCGCTCGTTGTACTCGATCAGCTCCGCGAGCGTGCCGGGCACTCCCTGGCCGGTGCCGTCCGCGAACTCGGCCAGGTACTTGAGGTAGGCATTGATCCCGTGCTTGAACTCGTAGTTCAGCGCGTCGAACTCCGGCTCGGTGACCTTGTCGATGCCGGGCAGGTCCACCGGGTCGATGACCATGGCGCCGAGCGCCCGCAACTGGTCCACCGCCAGGTCGAGCAGCGCCGCCGTCATGGCGTCGGCGCCCGCGGAGGCGGCCCGCCAGATGCCGATCCGCGCGCCATCAAGCGCCCCCGGGTCGAGGAAGGCGGTGTAGTCGGTTCCGCCGTCGGCGGACCCCTCCGGATGATCGTCGTCCGCTATTGCGAGGACGCGGGGGTCGGCGGGGTCAGCGGCGGCCATGGCGGAGAGCAGGATCGCGGCGTCGCTGACGGACGGGGCCATCGGGCCCGCGGTGTCCTGCACCGGGGAGAGCGGCACCATGCCGGTCCTGCTCACCAGGCCGGCGGTCGGCTTGATCCCGACCACGCCGCAGGCGCTTGACGGGGAGACGATCGAGCCGTCCGTCTCGGTGCCGACCGCGAGCGGCGCGAGCCCTGCGGAGACGCCCGCCGCCGACCCTGAACTTGACCCGGACGGGTTCCGGTCGAGCGCGTAGGGATTCGCGGTCTGCCCGCCGACGGTCGACCAGCCGCTGCTCGACCTGGTGGACCGGAAGTTCGCCCACTCCGACAGGTTCGCCTTCGCCAGAATGATCGCGCCCGCCGCGCGCAGCCGGGAGATGACGAACGCGTCCGGCGGCTGCACCGGGAGCAGCGCCGTCGAGCCGGCCGTGGTCGGCGCCCCCGCGACCTGAACATTGTCCTTGACGAGGATCGGGATGCCCTCGAGCGCACCGCGCGGCCGGCCCTCCCGCCGCGCGGCATCGCTCGCGGCAGCCTGCTCCAGAGCGTCGGGGAGAACGGTGATTACCGCGTTGAGCACGGGGTTCAGATCCGCGATACGGTCCAGGTAATGCCGGGTCAGCGCGACGGCGGTGAGCCTGCCCTCGGCCAATGCCCGGCCCAGGTCGGCCGCGGTCGATGAGGCTGGATCGATGCTCGTGCCCGGAATCTCCGGGGTCAGTTCGGTTGAACTCTGGAAATCCGGCATGCGGGCAGGATAACGGCACAATACGGGCCGTGTAACGTGCAAAGAACTCCATGAATGCCACAGCGATGAACTTAAGAGGAACTTAAGGCGTTTCCGTGGGCGGCTTGGCGGCCTCGGCGGCCCTGGCCAGCGAGATCACCGTCGGGGAGAGACGGTAGGTGCCTCGGTCATCGCCGATCAGCAGCCCAGTATCACGCAATAGCGTGATATAACGGTACATACTAGGCAGCGGAATTGACGTAATCGCGGACAGCTCCCGAGCGGTGAGCGTGTGTCGATGCGGCGAGAAGGCCTGCAGCGCGGCGAGCGCCCGCCTGGCGCCCTCGCTCCCGGGCGAAGCCGACGCCGACGCGCGCGCCCCTGTTCCCCCGGAAGCACTGACAGCTGAATCGGTGGCCACTGAACTCTTTCTGAGCTATTTCTTTCTTCAGAATGTGACTGGTGTGACCCGATTTTAGGGCAACCAGGAAACGTGCCCGACGAGCAGCGCATAGCCGATGAAGGCCACCGCGTCGATCAGGGTGTGCGCGATGATCATCGGGCCCACCCGACGCCAGCGCAGGAACAGCACTCCGAAGATCACGCCCATGATGGCGTTACCGATGAACCCGCCGAACCCCTGGTACAGGTGGTACGAGCCGCGCAGCGTGGCGCTGATCGCCACCGCCGCGACCGGGTCCACCCCCAGCTTGCGCAGCCGGGTCAGCAGGTAGCCGGTGACCAGAACCTCTTCGAGCAGGCCGTTCTGGAGCGCGGACAGGATCAGCACCGGGAACCGCCACCAGACGTCGGGCAGGCCCTCGGCCACGACGTTCACCGCGATGCCCGACTTGTAAGCGATGAAGTACAGACCCAGGCCGCTGAAGCCGATGAAGGCGGCAAGCGCCGCTCCGCGCAGGAAGTCGCGCAGCGGCTGCGTGCGGTCCAGCCCGATCGCGGCCAGCCCGTCGCCCGCCCGGGCCAGCAGGTAGAGCGCAAGCAGCACCGGCGCCACGGCGCTTGCCAGGGAGTCCAGCTGCAAGAACAGGTCGAGCAGGGGACGACCGGGAGCCTGCGAGCCGTTCAGCGTCACCGCCTGCGAGTGAAGCGACACCCGCGCGGTCAGCGACCCGATGAGCGAGATGAACGCGTACAGGCCGCTGGCGCCGAGCGACACCGAGAAGACGGCAATGATCTCCCAGCGGAGCAGCACGCGGTCGCGGCGGGACAGGTCCGGGGAGTCATCGGGACGAGTGAGGCGAAGCCACGCGACCGTTCGGGCAAACCGACTTTCTGTGTTTGCCCCCGGGGGACGCCCCCCCGGTGACCCCCCGAATGAGGGGGCTCCCGCCCCCCCATCCCCCCTGGGGGTTCCCCGGGGAAACCGTCCGGGGAACCCGGGGCGGGATCCCTGGTACCGCTTAGGGAACCCGGCGTGGACTCCGGGTTAGAGTCGTCAGCTCGATTAGGCGAGGAGCGCGTCGAAATCGCCGTCCTGCGCGCCGCCGATGAGCGCCTCGATCTCGGCGCGGGTGTAGATCAGCGCCGGGCCGTTCGGGTCGGTGGCGTTGCGCACCGCGATCTGTCCGTCGGGCAGCCTGGCCATCTCCACGCCGGCGTCCGCCTCGCCCGCAAGCCGCCACGTCAGGCCGGGCAGGTCACTCGCGGGCATTCCGTTGTAGACCCTGTCGGCCATGGCCTCTCAGATCTCCTTCAGTATCCCGGCCAGGATCTCCCTGGTCCGGTCGGGTGACGTGCCCGCCACCGAGAGTCGCTCCATCACCGCAGCGTACCGCTCGACTTCCTCTTCCTTGTCGATGTAGTGCGCGCCGGTCAGGTACTCCATGTAGACGATGTCGGGAAGGTCCGTTTCGGGGAACCGCATGATCATGAAAGGGCCGCCCTCGGCCGCGTGCCCGCCGTACTTGAACGGCATGACCTGCAGCGTGATGTTCGGCTCGCCGATCACGTCCATCAGCCGCTCGATCTGCGCCACGTGCACGTCACGGCCGCCCATCGGGCGGCGCAGCGCGGCCTCGTCGACGATCGCCCAGAACCTCGGCGGGTTGGGCCTGCTGAACAGCTGCTGCCGACCGACCCGGAGCTGCACCCGCCGCTCTACCTCGGCCGCGTCCAGGCCGGGGGAACCCTGCAGGATGACCGCCCGCGCGTAATCCTGGGTCTGCAGCAGGCCGGGCACGAACTGAACCTCGTACACACGGATGAGCTGCGCGGCCTCCTCAAGCCCCACGAAGACGTGGAACCAGTCGGGCACCACGTCCTGGAACTTCTGGTACCACGGGGTGGCATTCGCTTCCCGGGTGAGCTGGACAAGCTTTTCGCGCTCGGTCTGATCGGCGACGCCGTAGAGCTCCAGCAGGTCGGTCACGTCGCGTTCCTTGAACGAGACGCGGCCGAGCTCCATCCGGCTGATCTTGGACCCGGAGGCGCGGATATGGTAGCCAGCTTCGTCGCGGGTGATGCCCGATGCCTCACGGAGCCTGCGTAGCTGGGCGCCGAGCAGCATGCGGAGCACCGTCGGGCCGCCGGCCGGAGCGGCACCCCCAGGCGCACTTGCTGTCAACGCAGTCCCCTCTCAGGCGTTCCAACGGGCTGGCTATCCCCGTTCACCAGCACGTCCTTCGCCGGGCCACAGATGCACATATCGTCTCCACGTGCTGTCCGCACGTGCATGCGAGCATGCATGCGTCCATGACGCTGGAAATGATATCGCGCTCAGTGCCGCTGCACGAGTTTCCGGCAACAGTAAGGAAGCTAGGACAGAATAGGGCATCGGCCATAAACAGGCTAGTAGCTGTCCGTGGCCGGCCTGCGCGAAACTTCGCGCAGCTGCGCACTATGCTTCGACCGTCAGCGTGTTTAGGTTAAGGTAGCCCATGTTCAAGTCATCCACCGGAGGCGGCACCGCCTTCGCCAGCATTGAGACGAAGCTGTCTGGCGGCTCTCCGGACGACCCGGGTCTCCCGGTCACGATGCGCAAGGCGGTCAGGTTCATGCTGGCCGGCGCCGCCGTCACCGGCTTGTTCGCCATCTTCGAGGTCATCGCCACGATCGCGGACAAGAAGTCGATCGACATCAACGGGAAGCCACCCACGTCCTCGGAGCTGGCCACCGGCATCCTCATCCTGATCATCTCCTACGCCATCTACATCCTGCTCTGGGTGCTGATGGCCCGGTTCAACCGCGCCGGGCAGAAGTGGGCGCGCATCGTGTCATCGGTGCTGTTCGCCATCTCAACCTGGCAACTCTACGAGACCATCGACTCCCTGCACGGAGGTGAGGTCATCACCGCCGCCGACATCATCTACATCGTCTTCACGATCGGCGTGTGGGCGGTGGGCGTGGGCGCGATCGCCATGCTCTGGCGGCCTGACTCCACCGTGTACTTCAACGCACGCTCCGTACCGCGGTGATAACGCCGGGGCGATAACGCCGTTCGCGACGGACGGTAAGCGGCTGGCAACGCTTGTCGCTTCCTCCGACTTCACGGCTACCGCGCCGGATTCGCCTGACCCCTCTGGACTAATCCCACCTGCGGGCGTAAGTAGGGTAAGAGGTCTATTGACCGGATGGTCTAGACCCCTTACTTGCTACTTGGGAGGGGAGCTGCGCTTTGGCACACGCATGGATGCCTGAGGCTAGGCGCATCCGGGCGGATGCGGACGGAGGCCCCCTCGGCGGCGGCGCCCCGCGCGCGGTCTGGCTCACCCTGGGCAGCCCGGCCAGCGCCGTCTCGGTGCAGTCGGCCGCCCAGCGACTCGTCGGCGAGCACCGCCCCTGCCACCTGATCTGGGACCCGGACACCGGAGAGATGGCGCAGCTTATCTCGGTGCTGCGGGCCGGCCGCGCGCTCGGCGCGCCGGACCGGCTCGACTGGGTGCCCAACCGGGTACGGCGGCGGCCGGAGAACGTAAACGCCGAGGGCCGGGTCTGCGTGCAGATCGGCGTGCTCGCCCTCGCCTCCGGGCCATTCACCAACGGCCCCCTCGTCGGCGTCGACGCGATTATGAGCTGGCTCGACTCCTGGGGCGTCGCGCGCCGCTGGCCGGACGGCCAGCCCGCCGCCTGGCCCGACGGCGGTAAGGGAAGCGGCCGGCCTGACGACGGGACCGGCAGCGGCGCGGCCTGGGCGCGCGGCGGCCACTTCGGCGCGTCGCAGGTCCCCGGGTGCGGCCACGCGGGCCCCGGCGCGATCGACATCCACCGGCTCACCGGCAACGGGTCACACCATGGGCTGGCGGTGCGCAGCGCCAGAGACCTGTCGGCCTCGCTGGCCGCGGCCGCGCTGCCGATCCCCGCGTGAATCGGCGCGAGAGCCCGAATACTTTAGCTGGGCGCATGGTTGCGATGTCATCGCCGGGAGGCGCTGGGCGGGGGACGGTGAAAACACGGGACCGTTCGGGATGATGGTTTTTGCCTTTAATCTTGGTGGGATGAACGACCGGCTGGTGTGGATCGACTGCGAGATGACCGGGCTCGACATCGAGCGAGATGCGCTGATCGAGATCGCGTGCGTGGTGACCGACGCGGACCTCAACCTGCTCGACGGCGGGATCGACCTGGTCATCAAGCCGCCCGTCGAGGCCGTTGACCAGATGAGCGAAGTGGTGCGCGAGATGCACACCAAGTCGGGTTTGCTCCACGACCTGTCCGGCGGGATTGCGCTCGGCGAGGCCGCGGACGCCGTGCTCGCCTACGTCAAGCACCACGTGCGCGAGCCGCGCAAGGCGCCGCTGTGCGGCAACTCGATCGCCACCGACCGCTGGTTCATCGCCCGCGACATGCCCGAGCTCGACGCCTGGCTGCACTACCGGATGATCGACGTCTCCTCGGTCAAGGAGCTGGCGCGGCGCTGGTACCCGCGGGCGTACTTCGCCTCGCCGAGCAAGCAGGGCGGGCACCGGGCGCTGGCCGACATCACCGAGTCGGTGCAGGAGCTGCGGTACTACCGGGAGGCGGTGTTCGTGCCCCAGCCGGGGCCCGACTCGGCGCATGCGCGGGAGATCGCCGCCCGGTTCGCGAACTCCAAGCCGACCGGCGCGTAACCCGTTCGTTGGCACGGCGGGAGACCGCTATACTCGTGAAAGCCTTCTGACGAAGTTCCATGGTGGGTGTAGCTCAGCTGGTAGAGCGCCAGGTTGTGGTCCTGGATGCCGCGGGTTCAAGTCCCGTCACTCACCCCAAAGTAAGAGCAGGTCAGCGGTCCTAGCCCGGAAACGCGTCGGAGCTTTTTTCTTGGTGATGTCCGATTTTGGGAGCCAAATGGGAGCGGACGGGCAGGACGGCACCATCAGGGGCCCGGCTGCCAGTCCTCGACCTGGACCGCAAACCTAGTCAACGCTGCCGCCAGCGAGCCGAGAAGGCCCGCGACGCGGCCATAGCCAAACCCCAACCGTTCGACGCCACCATCCGCTGGGTAGCCTGGGAACCCGAAGTCGTAACCAAGCAACGGATTCGTAGCGGAACTCGGCTACAAGGGGGCAAACTAGGGCCGTGGGCGGGCGGCAGAAGGAAGAGGAAGACTCGACGACCGGGAGCGTGTCATCGAGTATGGAAGTGCGTTCTGAAATAATAATGCGAGTCGTAATTTGGCTATTTCTAGGAGCTGCAATAAACTTCTTCCCCGTGATTGGGCAATAGCAACCATCCCTCCAATCTGACTGCGAGGCCGACGCCAACGACAACAAGCACGGTGAGTGTCGTTCCTGTGTCTGTGTCAGGGGGAGTCGAGATTCTAGCGGCACGGATAACCGAGGAATCACCATTCGTGCTTAATTTTGCTCCCAGCAACACACTAACGATTCTTAAGGCGGCAAATGCTATCATCGCACCTGGCGATATGGGAATAGCGCTTGTTTCCATATCTACCACCTCGGTCAGCGTTACCGTTGGGAATAACTTCAATCTTGCCTTTATCGGGGCACGCTCGACCCCGGCATCTCAGAGTACATGCAGCACGGCATTGCAAACAGAGCCACTGGCCGCCCAAGGCATTTCATTGCGTCCTGGCGAAAGTCTCTGCGTTGGCTCTATAGATGGCACCCCTAGTCGTAGTATTGATCTTACTCTGAGTTCCGCCAATTCTATTGATGGCAATGCCGTTCTTGCTCTTCAGATAGTTGAATGGCTACACTGAGATCTGAATTCTCCCGATGGTGAACTCAGGATGAGCCAGAACGGTTGCCGAGTTGGACGGTGCTCAGCACCGTTGCGCTAGCAGGCGATCTCAGCAGCGGCACGGCAGACCGTGGCGAGATCTTCGCGCGCTCGGCTAGGGGCTCCTCCCACATGCGCTGTAGCTCTTTTACGAGGTCGCCTCGCCATTCGGCTACGCGAACAAGAGCGGTAAGGCGGACTGCTTCAAAGAGGCGTCAGCCGATCTGATAATCACAAGCATGGCCGAACTTTTCGTTCACGTCTAAGCGATGTCGACGAGGCTTTCGCCGCGTCGACGAACGGCACCGCCTCGACCGGCCGGGGGACCATCGACGAGCGGCGCACCGCCTCGACCGCACCGAGATCTTATGTCCGGTGTTAGGCTTCGATCAGTGATATAGCTCTCGCGCACACGAAGAGGCGATCCTGTTGCCGTCCAGTCATTTCTTCCAACATTCCCTGATCGACCAGTCTAGCAACTGCTTGATTTGCCGCCTGAAAGCTCTTACCCGTCATGCTGCGGGCGGTTGGAACGTCAATCACAGGATAACCAATTAGGTTTTCTGCTATCTGAAGAGCCGAACCTCTAATCGATTCCGCTCGAAGCTCGGCCACCATCTGATCCCGTAGGCTTAGCAAACTATTTATTTTCTTAACGCCTTCAGATGCCTGTGAACGCACGGTTTCAGAGAAGAACAGAACCCAGGGGTTAAGGTCACCCGTCTTGGTGACGTTTAGTAGGCCATCCTGATACTCATCGCGCTTTGCCTCAAGCGTTGGCGATATGTTCAATACTGGCACTGCTAGGACACCCTCTTGAATCAGCTGAAGTATAGCTGTGAGCCGACCAAGACGGCCGTTGCCGTCGGCAAATGGGTGGAGCGTCTCAAATTGATAATGTGCTAGCGCCACCCTAGCGATTATCGGCACGTCGTTTGCGGTGTTTACCCATTTCTCCCATTCGCTTACCCTCTGCTCAAGCGAGTGGCCTGGCGGTGGCGGAACAAATCGCGCCTCAGTATCTCAGACATTTGGCAACTGCGACACGGCTTGGTCTAGCCTTGCAACCTCCATCGCCGCGACGGAGGCAGCGTTTATCGCCGCAAGACTCATTGTCGGCTGCTTGGCCAGTGAGGAGGGCACAAACGCCTGATAGTGCCAGTTCTGTCCCGTTCGCGGGTCTGTGCCAGCGATCGGGACAAGGTGCCCGATGGGCGATCGGGCGAGACTGTCCAGATCCATGGTTGAAGTCTAGACGACGAAACTTGAACCTTGCGTAGGGAAGTTCAACCTAGCGGGCATGTCGGCACCCATCGTTCAAGTTGCGTTGCCCAAACCTGAACCTCGCGCCAGAGGCTCAACCTAGCGGATGTGTCAACACCGAACGTTCAAGTAAATCCCGCCAAGCTTGAACTTACAGTGGTGTAATTCAACTTTCCCAAGAGCCGTGCCTTGCTCGCCGGAATCGGGGCTGAGCCCAACTACCGCTTGACCACTAGCGGCGGCGGTGCGGCATGACTTGTCCAACTGCGCCAACGGCTCAAGGTGGTCCGGCGCGAGCGCGCGCCTGCACTCCTCCATGGCATGGGGTCTATCACGATCCGCTGACCTTCGACGGACGGACGGGTCAGTATCGTCGACGAACCGGCACCGCATCGACCAGCTAGAAAGTGTCCCAGGTGTCCCAGGTGTCCCAGGTGTCCGCGAACGTAACTTGACCTGCGAGAACAGTTAACGCGAGCTGGGACAGTCGGGCGTGCGGAGTGTCCCAGGTGTCCCCTACGATCGCCGCGGCCGGGTCGAGGCGGTGCCCGCTCGTCGAAGAACGAGGCGGCCTGACTCGGGCCGCACAAGCAGAGTCCCCGCCGCCCGACCGCGAGGGGCCCGCGATTGACCCGTAGTTCGCCGCCCGGCTACCTTTGCTGGTCATGTGGACCGCCAGGCTGCGCTATATGGGATTCGGCCTACTCCTGCTCGTCGTCACCGCAGGTTTGCTGACGGCCTGGGTGCAGCTGAGCCATTTTTTCTTCACGCTCATCGCCATCATCGCTTGGCACCCTTCGTGGCGTTGTTCGCGTTCCTCTGGGACGGGTGGCGCCAGACGACCGCGGAGAGCCTCACCTCGCGCGGTATATACCCGGAGTCTGTCCGGGAGTTGTCGATAACGGAGCCCGGCCTGCGCCGGGACTGGGGAGGCATAGCGTCCGCCGCCGTGACCGCTGGCGGACGCCAAGTACCGCGTACCAAGCGCCCGGCCGTCCCTTCTGGTACCCGCGCCCGGCGCGCGGCAGCCCCTTCGGCTAACCGGCATCCGGCTCCCGGCCGCCCCTTCCGCGCCTAGCGCGAAACCGGCCCGGAACCGCTCGACTCGCCGGCGGAACGAGGCGATCGCGCCGGACGCCACTATCACCCTCGCCGCTGAATGGCAGGCGGCAGGCATCGATGACCTGTTCGCCACCCTAGACAGCCAACTGATCGGGCTCGCCCCGGTGAAGAAGAAGGCGGAACAGATCGGTTCGCTGCTGCTGGTCGACCGGGCGCGGCAGCGGTTCGAACTCTCCGCGTCCCGCCCGAGCCTGCACATGTGCTTCACCGGGGCGCCCGGAACCGGGAAGACCACGGTCGCGCTGATGATGGCCGACTTGCTTCACCGGCTTGGCTACCTGGAGAAAGCTCATGTCGTGCATGCCATGCGCGATGACCTGGTGGGTGAGTTCATCGGGCATACCGCGCCGAAGACCCAGGCGCTCCTCAACCGCGCGATGGGCGGCGTGTTGTTCATCGACGAGGCCTACACCCTGTTCAGGGCCGACGACTCGAAAGACTACGGCCAGGAGTGCATCGACATCCTGTTGCAGGTGATGGAGAACCAGCGGGACAGGCTCGTGGTGATCCTAGCCGGATACAAGGACAGGATGGATCACTTCTTCGAGTCCAACCCGGGGATGAGATCGCGCGTCGCCCATCACCTGGACTTCGCCCCGTACCAGGTCGACGAGCTGCTCGAGATCGGGGGGCTGATGCTGGACCGGTCGTCCTACTACCTGTCGGCCGAGGCGAAGGCGGCCTTTCGCGACTACCTGTCGCTGAAGATGGGGCAGCCCGGGTTCGCCAACGCCCGCAGCGTGCGGAACGCGCTGGAAGGTGCCCGGTTCCGGCATGCGCGTCGCCTCGTCGCCGAGCCGGAGCGGCACTGGGGTAAGGACGACCTGATGCGCCTTGAGCCGTCGGACATCCTGCCCGGCCGCGACTAGATTCAGCCACTGCCATCGTGTCCAGGGACGCGGTCGCGGGTTGCGGGGTTTTCCTTGGGCCGCCGGTATTCGTCTTGCGTGCCGATGTAAATACCGCCGGTACACTCTGAGCGTTCACGCGTGAAGCGCCGCGAACCCTAGGGATAGCCAATGAGCGAGAACGACCCCTGGCAGAGCTGGTATCAGGAGGCTCCGCCGTCTGACTCGGAGTCGGGCGATCGGACAGTCTCGATGCCGCCGTCAAGCCAGCCGACGTTTCGGCCGGCATCTGGGTACGGCGCGGGCGGGCCTGGCGCGACCGCGGGGTCGGGGGCTGGCGGTGGCGGCTGGGGAGCGCAGCCGCCACTGGTCTCGCCGCCGGGAACGCCGCCGGTAGCGCCGGGTCGCGGCGGGCGGGGAAGCGGCCGGCGGTGGCGGTTCTGGGGACAGCCTGGCCGCCACGGACGGCGGATCGCGCTGGTCATCGGCGTCGTCATCCTGCTGTTCATCGCGGGCACGGCCGGAACCTACTTCTGGGTCAACGGCAAGCTGAACCGGTCGGTCGCGCTGCCCGCCTTCAGCGGGACGTCGGCCGGCACCAACTGGCTGATCGCAGGGTCGGACCAGCGCACCGGGATCAGCCGCAGCGAACAGGACCAGCTGCACCTGGGCTCGGTGGGGGCCGACGCG
This sequence comes from uncultured Actinomycetota bacterium, assembly GCA_963844925.1. Lineage (GTDB taxonomy): Bacteria > Actinomycetota > Actinomycetes > Streptosporangiales > Streptosporangiaceae > Trebonia. Next base: position 106,772 of record CAWJQG010000012.1, read on the forward strand.
TCCGACTCGCTGATGCTGCTGCACATGGGTACGGGCAGGCCGGTGCTGATCAGCATCCCCCGTGACTCCTACGTGCCCATCCCCGGGAACGGGAGCAACAAGATCAACGCCGCGCTGGCTATCGGCGGCCCGTCGCTGCTGGTCAAGACCGTGGAGTCGGTCACCGGGCTACGCATCAACCACTACATGGGCATCGGCTTCGGCGGCCTGGCCAACGTGGTCGGCGCGGTCGGCGGGGTGCGGTTCTGCGTCAAGACCGCGGTCCCGGCCGACCCAACGGGGGACTCGGGTTTCAATGGCCTCGCGGCCGGCTGCCACGACCTCAGCGGCACCCAGGCGATCGCCTTCGTCCGCGACCGGCACTCGTTCGCCACCTCCGACCTGCAGCGCATCCAGGACCAGCGGGCCTTCCTGTCCGCCCTGCTGAGCAAGGCGACCAGCCCGGGTGTGTACCTGAACCCGTTCACCGCGCTCCCGTTCGCGTCCACCGCGGCCAGCGCGATCGCGGTGGACAAGGGCACCAGCCTGTATGACCTCCTCCAGGCCGCGTTCGCGCTGCGCAACCCGCAGACCGGCACCGTGCCGATCGCCAATGCCAACTTCCAGACCAGCGCGGGCGACTCCGTGGAGTGGAACCAGTCGGAGGCACTCCAGCTCTTTAACGCGCTCCAGCAGGGAAAGGCGGTCCCGGCCGGGCTGCTGTCCGGCACGCAGGTCGGCTGAGCGCCGACCGCAGCAGCCTCGGCCCGGCTGTCGGCTACGCCATCCGCCCGGTCCTAGAACCTGCCGGATACGCCATCGACCCAAATCGGACCTGGCCTGCGGGAAGGGCAGCCCGCGGGGCCCGCGGGAAGGCCGCCTGCCCAGGGGCTGCCGGGACGGGCTGGGCGGGATTGGCGGATTGCCGGGCGGGTTCGGCCGGTTTGAGCGACGCTTTTTTGGTGTATCTGTACGGGTAAAGGCAGGTCTTGACACCGTGGCGCGTCGGTGCTGGCGTCGTTAGCGTGCGCATTCCCCCGTGTGCGCCGACGTCCCCCTGCTCGGCGCGGTGTGAACTGACTTAACCGGAGGTCTCATGAGCCGCGCACAGGTTGATGAGGAGGCTAGCCTCGGCCTGTCGACGCGCGAGATTGAGGTCATGTCGCTGATCGCCGGGGGACATACCAACGGCGAGATCGCGGCTCGCCTGTTCCTCGCGGAGAAGACGGTCAAAAACCACGTCCGGCGGATCTACTCCAAGCTCGGCGTGCGCAACCGGCCCGCCGCCATCGCCCACTGGCTGGAGAACCGGGCACCCCGCGCGTCTTAGGAGGCGTCAGAAGCGGCCGACGGGATCCGCGAAGCCTCGCGCGGCTTCGGCGGAATGATTTTGATCTCGGATTGCGATAGTGGTCGTGATCTAGGCTGCTGGCGCGGAGCGTACTCTGGGAAGAAGGCAGCCTTCCCCGAGGAAACGTTCAGGTTGCCCTCAGTCAAAGGCGCGAATATGAAGAATATGAACACGTCGGTCACCGAAGCTCGGCCGCAAGCCGATGCGCGGCTGCTCGTCGTCGAGGACGAGCCGAACATTCTGGAGCTCCTCTCGGCGTCACTCCGTTACGCCGGCTTCGAGGTGATCACCGCGTCCGGCGGCACCGAGGCGGTCCAGGCAGCACAGCGTCACCGTCCCGACCTCATCGTGCTCGACGTGATGCTTCCCGACATGGACGGGTTTGATGTGATTCGTCGCCTGCGGGGCGGCGGGGCGCGGATTCCCGTCGTGTTCCTGACCGCGCGGGACGGCACCGACGACAAGATCCGCGGCCTGACCTTGGGCGGCGACGATTACGTCACCAAGCCGTTCTCGCTGGAAGAGGTCATCGCGCGGATCAAGGCCGTGCTTCGGCGCACCCGGGGGGACGGCGTAGAGCCGACGCCGCGGCTGAAGTTCGCCGACCTTGAGCTCGACGAGGAGAGTCACGAGGTCTGGCGGGGCGGCTCGCAGGTGCAGCTCTCGCCGACCGAGTTCAAGCTGCTGCGCTACTTCATGTCCAACGCCAACCGCGTGCTGTCCAAGATGCAGATACTCGACCACGTCTGGGACTACGACTTCCGCGGCGACACCGGCATCGTCGAGTCGTACGTGTCCGTGCTCCGGCGCAAGGTCGATACCAAGGAGCCGCGGCTCATCCACACCCTGCGCGGCGTCGGGTACGTGCTGCGGCTACCGTCGTAGCGGTGTGGTGACCACCATGTCGGAACCGGAGTTCGCCGACACGGAGGCGCCGGACCCGCCCTGGCGTCATCGGGGCGAACGCCGCCGGAACTTGTTTGAGCGGCTCTCCGACCGGACGCCGCTACGGACCAAGCTGATCACCGCCCTCCTCGCGCTGGTGATCATGGCGCTGGCGGTGACCACCGTGGTGAGCGTCATCATCGTGCGGCGGGACCTGTACGGGCAGCGTGACCAGAACCTTGACCAAGCGTTCGGCCAGACCACGCACGCGCTCCAAAACCCGGACACGTCCATAGGCCTCGGCATCAACCCGAATACCGCCAACCCGCTCAGGGGAGGAGCCGGCTTTTACTGGGGCTACCAGACGGTAGGGAACCAGATCTCGGCGGCCAACACGGGCACCACCTTCCCTGGCATCGTGTCGATGTCGGTCCCCCAACTGCCGACCGGCCAGTGGGCCGGGTCCAAGAACCCCGAGCTGATCATCGCCAGCGCCCAGTCCGGCGGCGACACCTGGCGGGTGATTGGTCAGTACACCACGTTGACGCTCACCACCGACAACACGTCACAGCAGGTGAACGCCATCCTGTTTGTGGCCGTCGATCTTGGCCCGGTCAACGCCGAGCTGCAGCGGCTGATCCTGGTGGAAGTGATCGTGGGCGCCTCGATCGTGATCGTGCTCGCGGTCGTCGGCATCGCGGTCGTCCGGGCTAATCTTCGCCCGCTCGACGACATCGAGATGACCGCGGGCGAGATCGCCAAGGGCCACCTGGAGCACCGGGTGCCCGAGGGCGATCCCCGCACGGAGGTCGGCTCGCTCGGCCGGTCGCTGAACGGGATGCTCTCGCAGATCGAGCGGGCGTTCCATGCCCAGGAGGCGTCGGAGCAGGCCGCCCACGACTCCGAGGAGCGGATGCGCCGGTTCATCGCCGACGCTTCGCATGAGCTGCGCACGCCGCTGACGACCATCCGCGGCTTCGCCGCGCACTACCGCATGCGCGGCGGCGCGGGCGGCCGACGGAGCGGCGTCGGCGTCGGGGCCGGCGGTGGCAGTGCTGCCGTCGAGGCGGCGTCGGCGGCGGCGTCGGCGTCGGCGGGGCAGAAGATCAGTCATCCCGAACGGACGCGTTGGTTCCCGAATCAGCCAACGGCATCTCCCCCAGCGGGCCGGCCGACGAAGGGATATCCCCCGCCGACCTCGACTATCTGATCGGCCGGGTCGAGGCCGAGGCCACCCGGATGGGCCTGCTGGTCGAGGACCTGCTCATGCTGGCCCGGCTTGACCAGCAGCGGCCGCTGAACATCGCGCCGGTGGACCTGCTCACGGCGGCCGCCGACGCCGTGCAGGACGCGCGGATCGTCTCCCCCGACCGGCCGATCGACCTGATCGTGGCGCCGGGCACGGCGTTCCTGGTGGAGGGGGACGAGCCTCGGCTGCGGCAGGTGCTCGGGAACCTGGTGAACAACGCGATCACGCACACTCCGGCCGGGACTGCGGTGCGAGTGAAGATCGCCCCCGGCACGTTGGATGACTCCCAGGCGGAACCGGTGCCAGCCGTGGTGCTCGATGTCGAGGACGATGGCCCGGGCATGACGGCGGAGCAGGCGCAGCGCGTCTTCGAGCGGTTCTACCGGGCCGACGCGGCCAGGAACCGCGCCTCCGGCGGAACCGGCCTCGGCCTGGCGATCGTGGCCGGCCTGGTGAACGCGCACGGCGGCACCGTCTCGGTCCGCACCGCCCCCGGCCATGGCGCCGACTTCCAGGTCCGCCTTCCCCTCTCCCCCGACGCCCTGCTGTCCTCCGACGACCCAGACGACCCGCTCTCCGACTAAGCCGCGGACCCGGCCGGCGCGACCGGTTGCGGGGCGTTACTGGCCGTCTGGGAATCGTGTTGGGTGGAGAGTAAGCCGCGTGCGTTCCCCGATGATGGGTTTCGGTTTTCTGATCTTGGAGCGGGCCGTGGCCGGGCTCAGGTAGTCGCTGATCCGGATATTTCTTGATCTGCGGCGAGGAGCTTGACTAGGTGGGACATGCCGGTTTCGAGCAGGGCGCGGACGCGGGCGAAGCCGGCCTGGTCTCCGTAGTAGGGGTCGGGGACGTCGATGCCGTGTAGGCCGCCGATCTCGCCGAACAGCCTGATCCTGTCGGCTTCGCCGCTGGGGACGAGGGCGCGGAGGTCGCGGAGGTTGGAGGTGTCCATGGCGAGGATAAGGTCGCGTTCGGCCAGCCAGGACGCGCGGAACTGGCGGGCTCGGTGGGACTCGCCGTCGTAGCCGTTGCTCTTGAGCTCGATGCTGGCCTTGCGGTTCATCGGATCACCGATGTGCCAGTCGCCGGTGCCGGCGCTGTCCACCTGCAGGCGCTGGTCGAGGCCGGCTTTGGCGATCTGGGCGCGGAGCACGGCCTCGGCCATCGGGGACCGGCAGATGTTCCCGAGGCAGACGCAGCAGATTCGGTACGGGCCGGACGGGTCCCTGGGGGGCGGCAACGGCATGTCAGTGGCTGGCGGCATGACTCCAAGGATGCCGTATCCGCGTGGCCGGCGCGGCGTGCGGGCGGTTGGCGAACCGACGGCCTCCGCGAAGTGATGTGCCCCCCTCTTGGGGGGACAAGCGTGGTAGGTGCGGCAGACACGGAATTAGGAGTGCGTATGAGCTCGGAGAACTCGAAGACGATGCGCGCGTGGGTCGTGCGCAGTCCGGGGCCTATCGAGACCGGACCGCTGAGCTTCGAGGAGAGGCCGGTGCCGGAACCGGCGCCTGGTGAGCTGCTGGTGCACGTGCGGACCTGCGGGGTGTGCCGCACTGACCTGCACGTCAGCGAGGGCGATCTTCCTGTGCACCTTGACCAGGTCACGCCGGGGCACGAGGTCGTCGGCATCGTCGAGGCGCTGGGCGAGGGCGTGGACGGCTACGCACTGGGTGACCGGGTCGGTGTCGCTTGGCTGCGGCATACCGACGGAACCTGCAGGTACTGTCGGAGCAACCGAGAGAACCTCTGCCCGTACTCGCTCTACACCGGCTGGGACGCCGATGGCGGATACGCCGAGTACACGACCGTGCCCGCGGCGTACGCCTACCGGCTGCCCGACGGCGTGGCCGACATCGAGTTGTCGCCCTTGCTCTGCGCGGGGATCATCGGCTACCACGCTTTGCAGCGCGCTTCGCTTCCCGGCGGCGGGCGGCTCGGACTGTACGGGTTCGGCGGCAGCGCGCACCTGTGCGCGCAGGTCGCCCTGGCGCAAGGCGCGACCGTCCACGTGCTCACCCGGGGCAAGGTCGACAAACAGCTCGCGCTCGAGCTCGGCGCCGCGTCGGCGGGGGGCGCCTACGACTCTCCGCCGGAGCCCCTGGACAGCGCCATTCTCTTCGCGCCCGTCGGTGACCTCGTGCCGGTGGCCATGCGCGCGCTCGACCGCGGCGGAGTGCTGTCGATCGCGGGGATCCACCTGACCGACACGCCTGCGCTGAACTACGAGCATGAGCTGTTCTACGAAAAGGAAATCCGCAGCGTCACCTCTAACACTCGCGACCAGGGCCGGGAGTTCCTCGCGCTGGCCGACCGTCACGGCGTGCGCGCCATCACCCACGCCTATCCCCTGCGCCAGGCGCAGCAGGCGCTGCAAGATCTGAAGGCCGGCGTGTTCGACGGTGCGGCGGTCCTCGTCAATGACTGGGATCACCCAGCTTCCTGACCGGATCGTCGCGGCGGTCGATAATGAACTTGAGGAGGCGCGACCATGAGCGACGGCCTAGAGCACGCGCAGGAGATCATCTCCCCTGGACGCCCGCGGACCGTCGAGGTCGCCGACGGCGTCTACGCCTACGTCCAGCCGGACGGGACCTGGTGGATCAACAACACAGGTTTCGTCGTCGGACCGCAGGGGGTGTTCAGCATCGACGCGTGCTCCACCGAACGACGCACGCGGGCTTACCTCGCGGCTATCAGGGACGTTACCCCGGCGCCGGTGCGCACCGTCCTCAACACTCACCATCACGGCGACCACACGTTCGGCAACGCGCTGTTCCGCACCGCGACGATCGTCGCGCACGAGCGCGCCCGGGCGGAGACGATCGCGTTCGGCCCGGCCAGGGATCTGCCGTTCTGGGAGAACCCGGACTGGGGGCAGCTGCCGCTCGAGCCGCCGTTTCTCACGTTCACCGACGAGATCGCGCTCCATGCCGGGGACACGCGCATCACCGTGAAGCACGTCGGAACGGCGGCGCACACCACCAACGATGTGCTGGCATGGTTCCCTGAGCAGTCCGTGCTTTTCTGCGGCGACCTGGTGTTCAACGGCGGCACACCGTTCCTGCTGATGGGGTCGGTGGCAGGCTGCGTCGAGGCGCTGGAAAATGTCGTGCTGGCGCTTGGCGCCCGGACCGTCGTGCCCGGCCACGGGCCCGTGTTCGAGGGCACCGCCCCGATCGAGGCCACGCTCGACTACCTGCGGTTCGTCCTCGACCTCGCCGCCCGCGGCCGTGCGGACGGCGTGCCGCCGCTTGACGCCGCCAGGCAGGCCGACCTGGGCCGGTTCGCCGACTGGCCGGACGCGGAGCGCCTCGTCGGGAACCTGCACCGCGCTTACGCGGAACTGGCCGGGACCCCGCGCGGCGGACCGATCGATGTCATCGGCGCGCTGGCGGACATGGTCGCCTACAACGGCGGCAAGCCGCTGACGTGCCTTGCCTTACGCCTTCTGCCATATGCCATTTCCGGGTGCCTTATCCGGCCACCTCGTTGACACGATGCGACGTTAAAGGCCTGCGGCTCAGACGCTCATCGTGACTTCGTAGGTTTCCAGGTGCTGTGCCGTGAGTCCCGTCGCTTGATTGCGCTGGTCCCGGATGCCGGACGGCCCTGCCCCGGCTGTGACTGCGTCCATCTGCTCGCGGGTCTCCCACAGCGAGATGACGACGAGCTTTCCGGCCTCGGCGTCGGTGAGCAGGTAAAAACCTCGGAACCCGGGCTGCTGGCGGGCGCCGGGCAGCTGCTGCTCGGCAAGGCGGATGGCGCCGTCGAATCCCTCGGCTCCTGCCCGGGCCGTGATCACGCGCGCGAACATCGCTCTCCTTCGGGCTTACGGCGGAGCCGCTGGCTCAAGCCGGCTGTTTCCTGGCCGGCTGCGGCGTGCCGCCGCGCCGGCGAACGGGCGGGCCCAGGATCCCGATTCGTGGCGATCAGGAAAACAGCGGGCCCGCGCATGACAGGCTACGCGGCAGGCATGCCGCGGCGCAATGCACTGGCTCGCAGGCGGCTCGGTGCGGCGCGCCGGTCCCGCACGGCCCCGCACCTCTCAGCTCAGACCACGACACCGACGGCAACTAGGAAGACACAGGCCTCGGAACTCACCCCAGCGGAGCGACGACTTGATGGGCGGCCCACTGCCGGAGGTAGCCTTGGCGCGTGACTGGGGACGGCGTGGTGGTTTTCGGCGCGCAGCGGGGGCGGCTCTTCGGCTTGGCGTACCGGATGCTCGGGTCGGCGTCGGACGCCGAGGACGTGCTGCAGGAGGCGTTCCTTCGCTGGGCCGCCGCCGACCGGGACGCGATCGCCGAACCTGCTGCCTGGCTGACGCGAGCCGTCATGAACCTGTGCCTCACCGAGCTCACGAGCGCGCGGGTGCGCCGCGAGCGCTACGCGGGCACCTGGCTGCCCGAGCCCGTCCTGACCGGTACCGGTAACAGTGCCGGGATTGCGGCCGCGGTCGACCGGGGCTGGCGGGGACCCTGGCCCTTTCGAAACGGCGGCGCAGCGCGAGTCCGTGTCGATGGCCCTGCTCCTGCTGTGCGAGCAGTTGACTGCGCCGGAGCGCGCGGTGTTCATCCTGCGCGAGGCGTTCGGCTACCGGTATGGCGAGATCGCCGGCATCATCGGCCGCACGGAGGCCGCGTGCCGTCAGCTCGGCCACCGGGCTGGCGCGCGGCTGCGCGGCGAATCGCACCACGCCCGGTTCACTCCCCCCGATCCCGCTGAAGCCGCCCGGTGGCGTCAGCTCACCAGCCAGTTCCTCGCCGCCGCAGCAGCTGGCGACGTCGTCGGCCTCGAACGGTTCCTCGCGGACGACGTGGTGTCGTGGAGCGACGGCGGCGGCAAGGTACCCGCGGGCCTGCGCCCGGTACACGGCCGCGCGAAGGTAGCCCGCCTTTTCGCCGCGCTCGGCCCGGCGCTGGCCGCGGGCGCGGACCTCCCACCCGCGCTGGCGCGCGCGCTCAGCGGGATCTCGCGCGGCGGGCTACAGATGTCGGAGGCCGAGGTGAACGGCAGCCCCAGCATGCTGATCTGGGCCGACGGCGAACTGTTCGCGGTGTTCGTGCCGGTCATCGACGGGGGGAAGATCACGGCGCTGTACACGATCGCCGCGCCGGGCAAGCTGGCCGTCGCCGGGCGGCAGGCACGGGCGTCACGAAACGCGGTGCTGCCCAGTCAGTAGGGCATGACACGAGAAACGAACACAGATCGAGTAGTCATCGCGGGGGCGGGGCTGGCAGGGCTGTCTGCCGCCGCCACCGCGGCGCGCGCCGGCGCTCGCGTCCTCATTCTGGACGAGAAGTCCCCAGGCGGCCGCGCCCGCACCGACGAGATGGACGGGTTCCGGTTCAACCGCGGTCCGCACGCGGTGTTCGTAGGTGGCGCAGGCCGGCGGGTCCTGAACCGCCTCGGCGTCCGGCCCGCGACGCACATCCCGCCGCTGCGCGGTGCCCGCGTCCTCGTCGGCGGCCAGTTGCACCCGCCGCTGTCCCGCCGGGTCCTCGGGGCGCGCGCCACGGCCCAGCTGACTGCCGCCTTTACCAGGATTTCCCGAACGCGTAGTGCTGACGCCCCGCGGATCAGTACCCGCGACTGGCTCGCGTCTCTGGACCTGACGCCCAGGGCCGCGGCGATGCTGGAGCTCACCGTGCGGGTCATCAGCTACGTAGGTGACATGGACGCGATGCCCGCAGACCTCGCGATCGGCCAGCTGCGGATAGCGTGGCGTGGAGTCGGCTACCTAGACCAGGGCTGGCAGGCCCTCGTGGACGGCCTCCAGGCGCGCGCCACCGAAGCTGGCGCGCAACTCCGCGCGCACACACCGGTCGCCGGGATCTCCGGCGAGCCGGGCGCGTGGCGGGTGCGGACCCTGTCCGGGGAGGAGCTCCCCGCTGCGGCGGTAGTGGTCGCGACGGGCACCCCGGCGGGAACGCGGCGGCGGCTGCCAGCCGACCCCGGCTGGGAAGGCCTCGGCCCCGAAGTCACGGCCGCGTGCCTCGACCTGGGCGTCCGTCACATCCGGACGCGGCTGACGTTCGGGATCGATGAGCCGCTCTACCTGTCCCCGCACGCCCCGGGCGGGAAGCTGGCCCCGGCGGGCATGGGAATGGTGCACGTGATGCGGTACGGGGCGACATCGGCGGACGCCGACCGGGCCCGGCTTGAGACGTTCGCGGCGACGGCGGGCATCGCCGCCGGTGACATCGCGACCTCCCGGTTCCTACCGAAGATGACGGTGGCGACCGCGCTGCCGGCCGTAGGCACGGGACTGGCCGGCCGTCCCTCGGTCGCGGTGGACGAGACGCCGGGCCTTTTCGTCGCGGGCGACTGGGTCGGCCCGACAGGCTGGCTATCGGACGCGTCCCTGGCCAGCGGCGAGCAGGCGGGCCTGCTCGCCGCCCGTGCCGTCCAGCAGGCGGGGCGGACGTCGCTCACCGCGGCCTGACGGCTGTCCGCTGACAACGAAGATTGCTCGGCCTGCTGCTCTGACCTGCTGCAAGGAATCTTGATTGTCAATCTGCGGCTGCCGATGCCGAACCGGCGGGCTGCGCGCAGCGTGGGGATCAGGGTGGCGAGTTCGCGGTCGGCGGCGGTAAGCCGGTCGAGCGCGGGCGCTACCGGGGATGTCCCGGTATGTGCGGCGCGGCCCCATTCGGCCCCCGTCGGCGGTAACCGTCATGACCGGCGTATCGACTCGGCCTGGAAGAGCCGTTTAACGCGCGTTTAACGCCTCATCAAGAGACAGATGTTTTCCGGCGAAGACACTTGTTTTCCGGCGAAGACACTGCAAACCGGGCATGGGGCCGGCTCGTCCCGTCCAACGCCTCCGCTGGCAGCGCCCCTGGGACGCGCGGCTTCGCTCCGAGACAGACGTCCGATTCGCCGGAGCGGCCGATCCTTGCTAACATCTGGACGTTGCCGGCGAGCGCCGCTAGCTCAATTGGCAGAGCAGCGGACTCTTAATCCGCGGGTTCGGGGTTCAAGTCCCTGGCGGCGCACCCGTTCTGACCTGGGGTTTTATAGATCCCAGGTCATTTTTTACGTGTCCGTTTTGTCCACATGTTTGCTCCATGTTTGCTCGCGCGCACGGACCCAGCAATCCGGGGCTTGTCAAAAACGGCCCGTCCGGCGCCGGATGCGGGGGCATTCGCCCCGGATCCGCGCCGCCATCGTCCGGCCGACGCCGCCCGCGCCTCCCAGCTAGACCAATGGTCTAGACCTTCACGGCGGGCGCCGGGAGCGCGCCCGGAGTCCCCTATACCGATGCCGTCACGCAGCGCGAGACCCGCTGGTAATCGGCACTCGTGCGATGACCAGCCGCTGATGCCGCAGGCCAGGCACACCGGTTATCTGCCGGGGATGCGAAGGGCAGCGGCGAGGTGTTCCCGGGCGGCGGCGCCACCGGCCGTCTCCGCTCGAAGCGGCGAGTCCGCTGGGCACTCCGTCTGCAGACAGTGCCCGGAACGTCATAGCGCTCGCGCGTCACGCCCTTGCCGACCGAGCATGTCGACTGATTGCGTCCAGGCGTACGCGCTTCAGGCAGCGGCTACAGGCTCCGCGGAGACGGCGGCTGCACGCGGCGGATATTGCCATGCCCGGCAAGCCGGGGCGGGGTCGGCCACAGCCGGGCCGGATGCCCGGGGCCGCGGGATTCCGGCGCCAGGAACGGTCGCGCCCGCACGGGGGCTATGTGCGCCCGGGACGGCCTACGGTCGGGTGGGGCGGGAACGGGTCGCAGGGATCACCACCGGGACGGCCGATCCGGGACGGCCGCGGACCAAGGTCGTTGCGCATTGCCTCGACGGCGCGCCTGCGGTGGGAGACCTTGTTCTTCTCCTCGCTGGTCATCTCCGCCCAGGTGCGGTGGCCGCTGTCGCCGTCGGGGATGAAGACGGGGTCGTATCCGAAGCCGGAGGTGCCGCGCGGCTCGGTGGCGAGCGTGCCGTCCACGGTCCCCTGGAATACCCGGACTCCGGTCGCGTCGGCGTGACCGAGCGCGGCAGTGGCCGTCGCCCGGCGGTCGGTGATTCCCGCGGCCATGTCCAGGATGCCTTGTCGGCCGACTGTGTCGAGGAACCAGGCGACGAGGGCACCGGGCAGCCCGTTCCACGCGTGGACAGCAAGGCCCGTGTCGTCTCAAGCCTGGCCCGGGGACCAGCTAGTGCCATTTCGCCCCTCATCCCGGATGTATTTTCTTTGGGCACCGACGGCTGACTGATAGCCCGGCATTACCTTGCGCATCATTGCCGTCTCGGCCCGACCACGGAATGTCAGGCCTCCCGGCTACGGTCCTTGCCTGTGACAAATACACAGCGCCTGCCCAGGGAGCAGGACCCGCGCGAATCCCAAGATGATCCGTCTCCCGCGGAGAACGGAGCCCGGGAGGAAGCCGTGGCCCTCCTCCCGGGCTGGATCATCGCGGGCGGCTGGATCCCCCTGGCCGTCATCGGGGTCATCCTCATCGTCGTGTGCGTCAACGCCGCGAGGGCGTACGTCGCACCGGACGGCTGGAGCCTGTTCCTCGCCGCGGCCATCCCGCCCGCCCTCTGGCTGTGGAGCAGCTTCACCCGGCGCACCGAGGAACTGGAACTCCGCAAGCGCCTGAAACTACAGTCCCGCATCAAGATCACCGAAATCGACCACCTGCGCTGGCAGGACTTCGAGAAACAGTGCATCCTCCTGCTGAAGCTTCTGGGATATAAGGACGCCGAGAAAACCGAAGACCGCCCGAAGCTGAAAACGGTCGACATAACGGCCACCAATCCCTACACACGCAAAAAGGAGGTCTTCGAGTGCCTGGCAGGACGGGATGCGCCAGCTTGGCGTCCGAGTCCTGCCCGAGCACACCACGGGCGGCGTGATCCCGCTGTCGCCTCGCCGATCAGCGTGATGACAGGCAATCAGGCCTCGCGGTTCCGATTTCAGCAGTGTCGTCGTTCTCATGCCAAAAATGCCGCTTTGCTCCTTTTGTGCCACCCTGCCCTGGCACCATCTTTAGCTGATTCGAGCGACACGACGCGCGGCTCCCGCGCTGGTCCGTCTTGTTCCGATACCCTCACTTGCACGGTGCCTCGCCAGTCTTGCCAGGAAGGTCAACGAATGTCCGGCCTCCCTGAGCAGCGTGGCCCCGAACGCCCCGGCCTTGTCTGACCGGCAGTGATCTTGCAGCCATGCGCCTTTGATGAGTTTCATGATGAAATCTCAATTAGGGAGTTCGCCCGGCGATATGCCGCATCCAAGTCAAGCATCCACTGATCCCGGTCTCAATCCAGCTTCCGGTGCCCACGTGTCGGACGCGGCAAGCCCCCCGGGGATGTACCTGAGCACCTTGCGCCTGGTCAACTTCCGCTCGTGCTATGACGCGACGATTTCGTTGCGGCCGACGCTCACCTTGCTCGTCGGCGAGAACAATTCGGGCAAGTCGAACGCCATCGAAGCCCTGCGGCTGGCCACGGCGCCGCTCAGTCTCAGGCGCACGCGCTACTTCGAGGCCGACGACCTGTCGCACGGCCGGGAGGGCGCGGCGATCGAGATCGGGCTGGAACTGGCGGGCCTCACCGACCATCCAGCAGGCCCAGTACCTAACCGCCCTGGACCTCGCTACCAGGCACGCCATCTACACCGCCCGGTTCACGCCCGGACGAGCACGTCCAGGCGGCAGCAGGCTGTCTTCCTCGCTGGTCCGGATGCCGGGCCGGATCCGGAAGCCGAGAAGCGCGAGCAGATCCGCCACGTCTACCTCGCGCCGCTGCGGGACGCCCAGCGCGAGCTCGACTCGGCTAGCGGCAGCCGGCTGGCGTTCATCATCGAGCAGCTGACGGAGCCGGCCGAGCGCGACGAGCTTCCTGGCCCAGGCGAACGCCAGCCTGGGCGAGCTCGGCCGAGCACCCCGTGCTCACGAAGACGACCGAGGCCATTCAGGGGCACGTCGGCCCGCTCTACGAGCCGGTGAGGAGCCAGACGGTCGGGCTCGGCTTCCAGGATCACAAGCTCCGGCGGCTGGCCCGCAACCTGCGCCTCAAGATGGCCGAGGAGGGCATCGACCCGGCCGACCTGGCCGAATCGGGCCTGGGTTACGCCAACCTGCTGTTCATCGCGACCGTCATCCTGGAGCTTCAGCACGCCCAGGACGCCGAGCTGACCCTGTTCCTGGTCGAGGAGCCAGAAGCGCACCTGCACCCGCAGCTTCAGGCCGTCCTCCTCGACTACCTGCGCGAGCAGGCCGAAGCTTCGGCCAAGGCCGGCGACGAGCACGGCCCGATGGGCCGCATCCAGGTCGTCGCGACCACCCACTCCCCGAACCTGGCGTCAGCGTCGGCGTCGAGAACGTCGTGGTCCTGCGGACCCAGCACCAGGCCGAGCAGGTCGGGGACCCGGCGAGGCGGCGAGGAGCGGCAGCCGCAGCCGGTGGCCCGCCGCCTGACCCGGGCCCTGCCCCTGGCCCGGCTGGACCTTGACGCCGACGGCTTCCGGAAGATCAACCAGTACCTGGACGCCACCCGGGCGGCCGTGCTGTTCGCCCGGCGCATCATCTTGGTGGAAGGCATCGCCGAGGCCGTCTTGCTGCCGGTGCTCGCCCGCAATGCGTGTTCTACGCGGGCGATCCCGCCAGGCGGCGCCAGTTCCACGCCGTGACCATCGTGAACGTCGGCAGCGTGGACTTCGAGCCGTACATCCGGCTCCTGCTCGGCCCCGTCGGCGGACTGCGGGCCGTGGACCACCTGGTCGTCATCACGGACCGCGACCCCGTCCTTGAGGGCATGAAGGGCTCGCGCGGCCCTGAACCGGACCGCCGGGCTCTACAGCCTCGCCGGCCGACCTCGGCGCGCGCGGGCGGCTGACCGTAGCTGAATCCGACGTACACCCTGGAAGCGGATCTCCTGGCGCGGGCCCGGCCAACGAGCCAGTCCTCCGTGCCGCCTATCTCAGGCAGCACCCGCATTCCGAGCCGAAGTGGCAGGAGATCGCGGGCGCCCCAACCCGGCCGAGGCCCTCTACCGCAAGCTGCACGACGACAAGGCGCTTCATCTCCAAGGGCGAGTTCGCCCACGACGTGGCCATCGCCATCCAGAAGGGCGCGTCGCTCGTGGTCCCGCCGTACCTGCGCGACGGCCATCACCAGGGTGCTGGACGAACCAGGGAGAGCCGGATGCCGCTGCTCAGTGAGCAGCAAGCCGCGCTCGTTGACGCCGACGGCAACACGTTCGCCGAGGCCTGCCCCGGGGCGGGCAAGACCCGGGCGATCGTGGCCCGGTTCCAGCGCCGCGTGGCGGAAGAGCCCCGCAAGGGCATCGCGCTCGTGTCGTTCACCAGCGGCGCGGTCGACGAGGTGCGCAGGCGCTGCGGTGAGCAGGCCGAGGCACTGCTCGCGCCCAACTTCGTCGGCACCTTCGACGGATTCATCAACCGGTTCATCACCAAGCCCCTGTACGTCCAGCAGTACGGCAAGACTCCGCGCTTCAGCGAGTCGTGGGCAGGCCTGAAGCTGGCCAGCTTCGGTGTCTCCGCCATGGACCCGAAAGCTAGGTTCCAGCTGGACTGGTTCGAGCTGGACTGGTGCCTGCGCGCCACGCTGAAGCAGGAAGGGGTGCCATGGCGTAGCCGGTGGATGCTCGAAGGCCTCACCACCGCCCAGCGGAGCGAAGCCGAGGGAGAGGCCACCTGGCGCTGCCGGTCGCTTGTCGGCACCGGGATCGTCAGCTGCGCGGCCTCCCGGGCGCTCGCGGAGGGCTACCTGAGACGGGCCGAAAACCGCCGAGCTGTTCGGCACGCTGCTCGCGGCCCGGTTCAGCGAGGTCATCGTCGATGAAGCCCAGGACTGCAGCCTGGCTGAGCTGAGCGTTCTCGAGTTCCTCAAGGAGCACGGGGTCAGGCCATCTGCGTCGCTGATCTCGACCAGTCAATCTTCGAGTTCCGTGACGCCGAGCCGGCCAGGGTCCGGGCCTTCGCCGCCACGTTTCCAACCCGCCTTACCCTGGACGGCAACTTCCGCAGCTCGCCGGCCATCTGCGCCGTCAACAACTCCCTGCGCGCGGGCGACCGCAAGGAACGCCCGGAAGGCGACAACAGGAAATTCGAGGCACGAGTCCAGCTCCTGGGGTTCGAGCAGCCGCAGGAAGTGGCGTGCCTCCGTCAAGGTCATCCTGAAAGAGCACGACCTGTCGACAGAAGACGTCATCTTCCTGGCCCACCGCGGCTCGGACGCCAGGCGATGCGCAGGCGGGGCGTCCGGTGACACCAGCCCCAGCGACCACAAGGTGCTCGCCCTTGCCCGGGCCTGCACCGTCCTGCGGTCGCTTCACTCCGGCGGACGGGACCGGCTCAAGGCAGTCGAGCTCGTCGAGCGAACGCTGCGGCTGGCGGTTGAGGCCACCGAGGACGATCCGCGGATCGCCGACCGCTGGCTGCGCGACACCGCGGTCCGCCTGGCCGTCACCCTCGATCCCACGGTCTCCAGCGCCCAGGACTTCGCGCGCTCCTTGCGCGAGTCCATCAAGGCCATCCCATGGCCGGGCGGAGTAGCCCCGGCCGCGAACCTCCACAACCTGCTCAAGGCACCACACCAAAAGAACTGGCAGCCAGGCGATGACACCCCGGCATTCCGGTCAGCCACCATCCACTCGGTCAAGGGCCAGGAGTTCCCCGCCGTCGTCGTAGTAATTCCCGAGGCCCGGCGCAAGGACGCAGGCCGCCATGTCCTTGACCACTGGGAGAACGGCCTCGCCACTGAACCCAGGCGCGTGCTCTACGTAGGCGCGTCGCGGGCACAACGCCTGCTCATCCTCGCCGCCCACAACAGCCATGCTGACCGGATAGACAAGCTGCTGAAGGCCGACAGCGTGCCGCTTATCCGCGTAAGCGACATGCTCTCACTTGGATGGAACGGCACGGGTCCAGACGAGTAGTCCGACGCGGTCCGCGCGCTCGTGAGGCTCCTGGTCCACTGGGCACGCCCTTCAAACCGTGCACGCACACGAAACAGCAGGTCACAGGCGCCTTGGCACCGGCCCGCTCCTTCAGGGATGAAGACCTCCTTGCGGTTGGCGTCTTCGCTGTTCTTGTACTGCTTCGGCTCGCAAGCCTGAGGTTCTCTCTGAAAGAAACATCAGAAGCTCACGGCGGCGTCAAGGCCGGGAAGGAGGCGCCCATGACGATGGCTCGCGCAGTTACAGGTGAAGCCTGGCCGCAGGCAACGCGCAGGACCCCACCACCACGATGCGTGCGTTGCGTTGCTGCTCAGCGCCGAGGGCCCGCTCCTCGTCCCGTCGCCCCCTGCCAAGCGGGTCCGAGGGCGGACAGGGGCGCCCGTCTCCTATGCCCTCTGTTCGGGCTCCTTCATGGCGACGATCAGAAAGTCAGCGCCCAGTAGCGCACCCCCGACCCCACCGAGCATTCTTGCCGGGACCATCGTGCTAGTGGCTCCCGCTATGATGGGTCCTTGCCGGGCCCGGTGAGGACTCGTGCGGGGAGCATGGCTTCTTACGTGCTGGTGGGGGCGAATAAGGTCGGGCCATGAGTATGTTCGATGTGGAAAGCGCACCAGCCCGCAGCCATCGGGAGCCGATTCCGATGTCGGACATCGACATGGCTCTCACCTCGCAGCTCGTGGTGGCGTGGGCGGGCGAGACGGGAGAAGAGCGCAGGCTCGGCTGGTGGCGGTCCGACCTCGCCTCCGAGTACGGCGGCGAGGACCTGTTCCGCCGGCTGCTGCCGTCTACCTGGCGCTGGGCCGCGCTCCAGGGCGCGCGCGAGGCCGCCCGGCGGGTCGATGCGGAGCTCCGGCGCCGTGACCATGAGCCCGACCGGATCGTCTCGCTCTTCAGCCTGGGCTTCGAGCTGGACGAGCGGATCGAGGAGCGCCTCGCGGACCTGAAGCGCTCGGGCCGTACGCCGGACGAGGCACTGCCGGGCCTCGCGGTCACCGATGACGGCTGGCACCCGGAGAGCTTCTGGGACTGGGTCGCCGGCCATGGCGAGGCAGGCGGAACGGCCTCCCCGGCCGGGCGGCGGCTCAGCGGGAGTCCCCCGGCTACCGTGGGGCAGCAGGTACGCAGGCTCGTCGCGGGGCTGGCGCCAGCGGCCGAGAGCTATCCGCTTCCCCACTTCAGGAGGGCGCTGTGACGGCCCCGCACGAGACGACCGCCGTGCACACGCGGCTGTCACGGTGCGCCCTCGAGGTGGAGGACTCGCGCGCCTTCTGGGCCCGCGCCGACGGGGCCACGAGCGTGAGCGCCCAGCAGGCATTCGACGAGTACTGGTTCGGTGCCCGGAGCCTGGCGCGCGTCGAGGTTCTTCTCGCCAACATGCGGGCCCGCTTCAGCGCCTTCCCTGCGGCGCTCGCCGTCCTGCACGGCTGGCAGCACATGTTGCCGGAGACGCGCCGGGTTATCTGCCACTGGCACCTGCAGCTCAGCGACCCGCTCTACCGGCGCTTCACGGGCATCTACCTGGCGGAGCGCCGTGCGGGAGCCCGGCCCGAGGTGACTCGGGACCTCGTGGCCGCCTGGGTCGGGCTGCACGGCCCCGGCCACTGGACGATGACGATGCGCATCCAGTTCGCCAGCAAGCTCCTGTCCGCGGCGTACTCGGCCACCGTGGTGACGTCTAACCGGGATCCCCGCCCCGTTGGGACGCCGCGCGTGCCGGACGAGGCGCTTGAGTACCTCCTGTACCTGCTGCGCGAGACGGAGTTCGAGGGAAGCCTCCTCGACAACCCGTACCTGAGATCGGTCGGCCTTGACGGCGCCATCCTCGCGGAGCGCCTGCGCGGGCTCCCCGGGCTCGCGTTCCGGCGGCAGGGCGACCTCACCGACTTCGGCTGGCGCCACCAGGACCTGCGCGCCTGGGCGGCGGCCACCCTCCGCGATGGCGAGTCGCGCCTGGCCGGGGCCGCCCTGTGACCCTGCCCCTGTTCCAGCAGAGCCCGCTGTTCCAGCATGGTCCCCTGCACGAGGCGTTCACCGCGCTGCGCCGGGACCTCATCCACGAGGACGGCCCGCGCATCAGCACGATGCGCAACTACCGGTTCGCCATCGTGCAGTACGACCCGGCCGAGGAGTTCAGGCTCCGCGGCGAGGTGCAGCACCTGACCACCGACCTGGCCGCGAACGGCTGGATGGTCATCTCGATCAGCCTGCAGAAGCTGTTCCTTGACAGGGTCAGGGCGCAGGGCCCGGACTGGGTCGACCGCGTCGTGGCCATGGAGGGGCGCCTGGCCGGCACCGAGCCGGAGCGCGGGCTGAACTACCTGAAGTCGAAGGTCTCGCCGCTCATCGAGGGGCCAGACGGCATCGCGGCCGACTGCTCCCGCCTCATCTGCGAGTACGCTGACCGGCACCCCGACAGCATCGACCGGACGGTCGCCCTCATCGGGCGCGCGGGAGCGCTCTACCCCTTCATCCGGTCGTCAGCCCTGCTGCGCCACCTCGACGGCAGGACGCGCAACGTCCCGGTCGTCCTGCTCTATCCGGGTGAGCGGCGCGGCCCGACCGGGCTGTCGTTCATGGGCATTCTCAATCCGGACAACGACTACCGGCCACGGATCTATCCATGAGGGGCACCATGCTGATTCGCGACCTCTTCGCCTCCGACGTCACGCGGGACATCCCGCCCGTCGTGTACTTCCACGAGCAGGCTCCGGACAAGCTCGCCGCCGAGGTCTCCGAGTACATCGTCACCGGCGGCTGGCCCGAGGACCACCCGAACCATCGCCGCGTGCCGCAGGGCATCCACGAGCAGTACGTCAGGCTGCTGACAGGCATCGCCACGGAGCTCGGCAAGCCCGGTGGCCCCGAACTGCCCAACGCCTGGATCTCTGGCTTCTACGGCTCCGGCAAGTCGAGCTTCGCCAAGCTGCTCGGCCTCTCCCTCGACGGCGTCGCGCTGCCGGACGGCGGCTCGCTCGCGGAGGCATGGCTGCAGCGGGACACCTCGCCGAACGTCCGCCGAACTCCGCGCGGCGTGGAACGCCCTGCGCCAGCGGATCGATCCGCTGGCGGTCGTCTTCGACATCGGGTCCATCGCGCGCGACGGCGAGCACATCCACGCCGCGGCGGTGCGGCAGGTCCAGCGGCGTCTCGGCTACTGCACCGAGCCCCTCGTCGCGGACTTCGAGCTGCGCCTGGAGCGCGACGGCGAGTGGGCTCGTTTCGAGGAGAAGGCCCAGGAGGTACTCGGCAGGCCGTGGGCGAGCGTGAAGGACAACTCGCTGGCCGAGGAGGACTTCTCGCTCGTCATGAGCGAGCTGTATCCCGACCGGTACACCGACCCCATGGCCTGGTTCACCAGCCGCGGCGGCACTCACGCCCGCTCCGAGTCGCCCGAGGAGGCCGTGGCCGCCATCCGCGACATGCTGAAGTTCCGCCGCCCGGACGCCACGCTCTTCCTCGTCATTGACGAGGTCTCCCAGTACGTTCTCTCCTACCGGGACCGCGTGGACCGGCTGCGCGCCTTCGCGACGGCCATCGGCGCCACGCTCCGCGGCACGAGCCTGGCTGGTGGCGCTCGGGCAGCAGAAGCTCGACGACGAGGCGGACGACTCCTTCCTCGTCTGGGCGAAGGACCGCTTCCCGCCGAGCCTCCGCGTCCACCTCGCGCCGACCAACATCAGGGACGTCGTCCACAAGCGGCTCCTGCAGAAGCGGCCCGACGCCGAGGAGCCGCTTCGCGCCCTCTTCGAGGCCAACCGGCCCGACCTCAAGCTGTACGCCTACGGCTGCGAGTCGGTGACCCCGGAGGAGTTCATCGAGGTCTACCCGATGCTCCCCGGGCAGATCGACCTGATCCTGCAGATCACCACCGCCCTGCGGACCCGCTCGGCCCGGGCCCAGGGCGACGACCAGGCGATCCGCGGCCTGCTCCAGCTCCTCGGCGAGCTCTTCCGCGGCCAGCGCCTCGCCGACCAGCCGGTCGGCGAGCTGGTGACCCTCGACCAGATCTACGAGGTGCAGCACACCGCGCTCGACGCCGACGTGCAGGCCTCGATGGCCCGCGTGCTGAGCCAGTGCACCGCCGACACGGACCGGCTCCTGGTGCGGGCGGCCAAGGCGGTGGCGCTGCTCGAGCTCATCCAGGAGACCCAGGCCACCGATGCGAGGCTCGTGGCGCAGTGCCTCTACGACCGGGTCGATCGCGGCAATCAGGTGGCCGCCGTGACCGAGGCGCTGGAGGAGCTGCGCCGCCGCAACCTTCTCGGGTACTCGGAGAAGCACGGCTACAAGCTCCAGTCCTCGGCGGGCGAGGAGTGGGAGCGCGAGCGCCGCGACATCCCGGCCCCGCGCGAGGCCCTCAGCGAGATCGTCCAGGAGGGGCTCAGGTACCTGCTCGCCACTCCCGACCGCCCGCAGCTCCAGGGGCGGTCGTTCCCCTGGGCGGGGCGGTTCTCCGACGGCCGTCGCGCCGACGACGTGAGCCTCCTCGACCCGCGCGACGACGCCGCCGTCCGCGTCGACTTCCGCTACCTGGCCCGCGAAGAGCGCACCGAGAGCACGTGGGTGAAGAGGAGCGGCGAGGCCGCACTCCACGACCGCCTCGTCTGGCTGTCCGGCGACAGCGAGGCCGTCGGCGAGTGCGCGCGCGAGCTGCACCGCTCGCGCGCCATGGTCAAGAAGTACAAGTCGCGCCGCGACTCGCTGAATCCTGCCCGCAAGCTCCTGCTCCAGCAGGAGGAGAACCGCGCCGAGGATCTCGACAAGCGCGCACGGGACACCATCGCGGCGGCATGGCTGGCCGGACGGATGTACTTCCGGGGCCGCGGCATCTCGCCACCGACCATGGCGCGACGTTCGCCGTCGCGCTCCACCAGGCGGCTACCCGGGTGCTGCCTGACCTGTTCCCGCACTTCATCGCGACGCAGGTCCAGCCGTCCGAGCTGCTCCAGCTCGTCGAGGCCGAGCTCTCCGGCCCGTCGCCCAAGTTCCTCACCGGCGACCTCGGCATCCTCGAGCTCGACTCCGGACGGTACGTCCCCTCGTGCGGCGGCGTCGTGGTGCGCCGCATCCAGGAGTACATCGAGTCGGAGGGCGGCAGCAGCGGGACGGCGCTCCTCGCCCGGTTCGGCGGCCCGCCCTACGGCTACACGGCGAACGTCGTGAAGGCCTGCGTCGCGGGCCTGCTGCGCGCCAGCAAGGTGCGCGTGCAGCCCGAGGGCGGCGATGAGATCACCGCCATCCGCGACGCCGGGGTGCGCGACCTGTTCGAGCGGGACCGCGACTTCCGGCGCGCCACCATCTTCCCGGCCGGCGCAGGACGACATCGGCTTCCAGTCGCGGGCGCGCATCTGCAGGTTCTTCGAGGACCGCCTCGGGTCCCGCATCGATCGCGAGGACGACCAGATCGCCAACGCGGTCGTGCAGCACTTCCCGGCACTCGCGCAGCAGCTCCGCGACGTCCAGGGCCGCCTCAGCCAGCTTCCCGGCTCGCCCGCAGGGACCAGCGGCGCTCGGCAGGCTCGGCGAGGCCCTGGAGAAGTGCCTCAGGAACCCCCGGCAGACCAGGCCGACCGTGCAGGCGGTCAAGAGCCACCTCGACGCGCTGCAGGACGGCGTGTCCACCCTGCAGCTCTACGGCGCGGAGCTGACGGCCGATGCCATCCGGGCCGTCAAGGACGCTCACCGAGTGCTCGCCTACGAGGCGGCTCAGCTTACGGACGCGGGCATCGAGCCCACGAACGTCACGCAAGCCGCGGCGCGGGTCATCCACGCAGCTCGAGGCGGAGCGGCCCTGGCTCGACATCGGCGCGCTCGACCCGGATCTCGCCGAGATCCGCGCCTGCTACGGCGCGGAGCGGCAGCGGCTGCTCCAGTGGCAGGAGCAGCAGGCGGAGGCGGCCCGTGGCCGCGTCCGGGCGCGCGACGGCTTCAGCACCCTCACGGCCGATCAGGCGCACAGCGTCCTGCGGCCCTTCACGGGGGCGGTCACCGACACCACCGCCGAGGCGGTCGCGCCGCCGCTCACCGCCCTGGCGGACCCGTTCACGCTCGCGCTGCAGCGCGCCGAGGACCAGGCGAACGACCTCCTCGACGAGATACTGAGCGCGGGCGACAGGCCACTCATCGCCCGCGTCGACCTGCAGCTGCGCAATCGCGAGGTCGCGACGGAGGCCGACGTGCAGGCGCTCGTCGAGGAGATCAGGGAACGCCTGCTCGAGCAGGTCCGGGCCGGCGCGCGGGTGCGGCTACTGTGACCGGGGTGGCGACGACCATGTCCATGACCTCCGACGCGAAGCACGCGCTCGCGACGACCATCCGGTCGCTCCGCGCTCGCCTGCTTGACGGACCTCCACGCCGCCACGGAGACGGCCTACCGGCTCTCGGTGCCCAGCCGCGACGCGGGGCTGGACGAGGCTGCCCGGGCCAGGCGCGGGCGGCTGGAGGCGTGGATGGCCGAGCAGGTCCGGGCGCAGGGCGCTGCCGGGGCCAAGGGCGACCGGTCCGCGGAGGACTTCCGCCGCGAGGCCGAGAAGCAGGCCGCCTACACCCTGCTGAACCGGCTGGTCCTGCTCCGGCTCATGGAGGCACCGGGCCCCTCGGGCCAGCCGCTCCGGGCGCCCGCCGTGGTGACCGGCGGCTGGGAGAGCCGCGGCGTACCTGGACTTCCGGCAGCTCGCGCCGGGGATCGTGCGCGACGATGAGACCGAGGGGTACGCGTTCCTGCTCCGGCTGGTCTTCGAGGACCTCGCCACCGAGCTGCCCGGCCTCTACGGCCCGGCGGGCGTGGCCGACCTCGTCCCGGTTCCGGCAGCGACGCTCCGGCACGTCATCGACGCCCTCAACTCCGAGGCGCTGGAGAGCTGCTGGGCCGACGACATGACGCTCGGCTGGGTCTACCAGTACTGGAACGACCCCGAGCGCGAGGCGCTCGACGACAAGCTCAACGGCGGCGGCAAGGTCGAGCCGCACGAGATCGCCAGCAAGACACAGATGTTCACCGAGCGCTACATGGTGGACTGGCTGCTCCAGAACAGCCTGGGACCGATGTGGCTGGCCATCTGCCAGCGGCACGGGTGGACGCCCGAGGTGCAGGCCGACGGCACGCTCGACCGGCTGGAGGAGCGGCGGGCCGACTGGCGGGCCAAGCGCGCGTCGGGCGAGGTCGCGCTCACCGACCTGATGCCGCTGCACACCGACGCGGAGCGCCGCTGGGCCTACTACGTGCCGCAGCCGATCCCCGAGAGCGCCGTGGCGCAGGCGCCCGAGACCATCCGCGACCTGAGGCTGCTCGACCCGGCCGTCGGCTCGGGGCACTTCCTGGTCGTGGCGCTCGACCTCCTGGTGGCGCTCTACCGGGAGGAGGCCCGGCACCGGGGCGAGGCCGGCGAGGAGCGCTGGTCCGACCGGGCCATCGTCGAGCGCATCCTGTCGCACAACCTGCACGGCATCGACCTGGACCCGCGGGCGGTGCAGATCGCCGCGGCGGCCCTGTGGCTCAAGGCCCGGCAGGTGGCCCCGGACGCCCGGCCCGAGCGGCTGAACCTGGTGGCGTCGAACCTGCGCCTCGCGAGCCTGGCCGACGACGACCCGGCACTCGTCGAACTCCGCCGCGAGGTGGAGCGCGAGACGGGCATCCCGGCCGCGCTGACCGACACGCTGATCCACGCCCTGCGCGGCGCCGACCACCTGGGCAGCCTGCTCAAGGTGGACACGGCGGTGGACGAGGCCCTGGAGCGGCACGAGGCCGTGCTGGGGCGGGCGGTCGCCTGAGCAGGGCGACCTGTTCGCCGGCTTCAAGCCGGAGCCCGAGCGGGTCGCCATCGGCCGCGACGAGGCCAAGGCCACCCTGCTCGACCGGCTGGAGGGCTTCCTCGCCCGGCACACCGGCGGCGACGACCTCGGCCTGCGCCTGCGCGGCGAGCAGCTCGCGGCGGGCGTGCGCTTCGTGCGGCTGGTCCGCGAGGGCACGTACGACCTGGTGGTGGCGAACCCGCCGTACCAGGGCACGGGCAAGATGGCGGAGACGAAGTACGTCACTCGAGACGTACCCGCTCGGCAAGGCAGACCTCTACGCGGCGTTTCTGCTGCGCGGGCTGGAGCTGGTGCGCGAAGGCGGCGTGTCGGCGATGCTCACGATGCGGGACTGGATGTTCATCAAGCAGTACGCGGGGCTGCGCGAGTACATCCTGGGAACTTCGACTGCGCGGGCTCGGCGACTTCGCGGTGGGGGCCTTCGACGAGCGTGCCGAATGACGTCTTGAGCGTGACAGTGAGCGTGCTCGCACCGATCGGCTCACCGGCCAGAGCCAAGCGTTGCCCAGCAACCCACGCCGCCGAGAGGACACTTCATACGACCGCGCACGGACCCAGCGCAAGCGCGCCGCCACCCTCTGCCACGAGGGCCGCCACACCTTCGACCCGGCTGCGCTGAAGGTCGTGCCAGAGTGGCCGCTGGTCTATTGGTGGGAAGCAATTCGAGTCCTGGAGCGATATCGCCATTTCGCCAAGCTCGGCGAAGTCGCTCCAGTCGCATCGGATCTTCACCGGAAATAAGACCGGTACCTTCGATGCCATGGGAGTCATCGCACGCATGGTTCGAGGTGCCGCATCCACGCCAAGTGTGGACACTGGGTCCCAACATCAAGGGCGCGAGACGAGCCAGTTGGCCGAACCTACTGAATGGGCGCTAATTGGGCTACGAACGGCCTCGAGACAAGATCCGTACACGAGTCCATGGGCGGAACGTCCAGCAGCTCGAAGCGTACGAAGCGAGTGTATACTTCGGCTAGCGTGTTGCGTTACATCCTGCCGGCACTGATTCTTGCGGCTAGGGCCTTCGCATCGCTACCGAGCACCTTTCGGCGTCAAGGGCGCAGTCCGGTGCTTCCATGGGCCGCATGCTTCCGACGCAGCGCTGTGCGTATCTGTCTGATGAACTCGGCTGCAGGCGGCTCGACGTTGAGCGCGCTGAATCCAACCGTGCACTTCACCGCGAGATGCCGACGTTGACGACTTCCAGTCTTCGAGATCGACGACGCACCATCGATCTTCGAGGTCTCGTTAACAGCCTTTGACTGTTCACGAATCCCACCGCGAACCCTCCGTCGAGTTCCGCCGTCCCGGTCCCTCCCCCTGGCGCCACGCCCAGGACTGGGCCCAGGCCGCCGTCGACCGCCCCGAGGGCGCACCGCTCCCCGAGTACGTCGAGCAACTGGACCCCGAGCCCGCCACCGACCACCTGAGCTTCGCCCTCGGCGTCGCTCTCGGCCGCTTCGGCCCGGCGGGCAGCGCCGCCGAGGGCATCCTCGACCCAGCCACCGCGGACCTCTCGCACGCGCTCCCGCACGGGATCCTCTTCCTCGACACCACGCTCGACGCCGAGGATCGCCGCGATGGCCTTGGCCATCCTGCGGCCGCGCCGCTGCACGCCGCCTGGGCGGAGCACGCCCCGGCGATCGGCACCAAGCGGAGCCTGCGCGACTGGCTGGCCCTTGACTTCTTCAAGGATGTCCACAAGGGCATGTACGAGAACCGGCCCATCCACTGGCCGCTCTCCTCGTCGGACAAGACCTTCGTGGCCTGGGTGAACATCCACCGGATGAACGGCCAGACCCTGCGGGTGCTGCTCGCCGACCACCTCGCGCCGACGCTCACCCGCCTCGACGGCGAGCTGGCCGACCTGCGCGCCGTCCGCGACGGCGCCGACAAGAAGGCCGCGCGCGACGCCGAGCGGCAGTACGACCGGGTACTCAAGGCCCGGAGCGAGCTGCAGGAGTTCATCGCCGACGTCGAGCAGTGCGCCGACCGGGGCGCGCCGCCGACCGACGGCAAGTGCCCCGCCCGCGAGCAGGACGCCCGCTACGCCCCCGACCTCGACGACGGCGTGATGATCAACTCCGCCGCGCTCTGGCCGCTGCTCGACCCGCAGTGGAAGGACCCGAAGAAGTGGTGGAAGGAGCTCGCCACCGCGAGCGGCCGGAAGGACTACGACTGGTCCCACCTGGCGATGCGCTACTGGCCGGGCCGGGTCGACCGGAAGTCCCGGCAGGACCCGAGCCTCGGCGTCGCGCACGGCTGCTTCTGGCGGTACCACCCGGAGCGCGCCTGGACCTGGGAGCTGCGGCTCCAGGACGAGATCGGTCCCGACTTCCGCATCGAGGAGCCGCCCTACCGCCCCGGCGGCCGTGACGTGGGCGACGCTGGTGACAGGCCCCACCGCGACGCCTTCCTGCGCGACCAGCCCAAGGCCGCCCTCGCCGCCATCGAGAGGGAGGCCACGCGGCGGATGGGCCGCGGCAAGAGCCGGAAGGTCGTCCCTGAGATGCGCATCCTCGAGACGGGCCTCTGGTCGGCCCACGCCGAGGCCCTCTGGGAGATGGAGCTGCGCCTGGCCGAGCGGCAGGGCGCGGAGATCCGCATCCTCGCCCCCGATGAGCCCGCCGCCCGTGCGGCGTTCGAGGCGGCGCATCCCGAGAAGGTGCACGACCGCAAGGGCTTCCTGGCCAGCCTCGTCCCGCCCGTCGAGCTGTTCGACGACGAGGACGTCGATGCGGACGCTGACGAGAGCGAGGGGGACGACGCGTGACGACGGCAGTCACGCGTCCCGGCCGTCGGCGACGGGGCTCGGCGGCCCGGTGTCCGCGGCCCTCGAAGCGGACCTGCGCTCGTGGGTGCGCCGGCACGGCATCGTCGTCTGGCTCGACCAGGCCGGGACCTACAGTGAGTTCGTCGAGCGGCTCCAGGCGCTGCGTGCCGCCGGCGCCCTGCCCTACCAGGTCCAGGCCTTCCGGGGCAGCCACCTGGCGCTGATGATGGCGCTCGACGGCGTGGCCGCCGGGACGGAGAAGGTGCCGCTGGTCATCCACCTGCCGGGGTTCACCGAGGAGACCGTGCGGCAGACGCCGCTCTTCGAGCTCGTACGCGGCCGGCGTGCGGTACCGCAAGGCGCTCGACACCCTCGTCACCGAGGCGGCCTCGGGACAGGTACGCCCCGACCAGATCGACTCCTTCCGGGCCCAGCCCGGCATGACGCTCGCTGGTGCCGACGCCTGGCTCAGCGCGCTCCTCGACGGCGCAGAGGGCGGCATCGGGGCACAGCTCCGGGCCATGAGCCCGACGGCCGTCCTCGACGACCTGCTCACCGGGGGAATCATCGCCGGGCGGATCGGCGAGCTCGATGCCGAGGACGCGCTCTGGGAGCGGTTCGCCGCCTGGATCGGCCTGCCCTCCTTCTGGCGCGATGCCACGCTCCCTCCCTCGCGGCCCCGCGCCGGGGACGTGGCGTTCGCCGCGGCGAGCTGGGCGCTGTGCGTGGAGTACACGGATGACCTGAAGCGCGCGCCCGTCAGCGACCATCTGGCGTCCGCTGCCGCCCTGCCGCGCCCGGTGATCGATGCCTGCCGCGCCGTGGCGGCCCATCTCCGGGAGCACCACGCGGGCTTCTACCAGCGGACGGCGGACGAGACGGAGGCGCTGCTCGCCGATGAGGTCGAGCAGGCCCAGGCCGAGGACCTCGGCGCCATCGACACGTTCCGGTTCGAGGAGGACAAGGTCCTCAAGGCGGCGCTGGCCGCGCTGGGCCGCGCGGCCTACGACCAGGCCGCCGGATGGGCTGACCCGCGCGTGGAGCCCGCGTCGGCCGACACGTCCTTCTGGCTCCGCGATGACCCCGCGCGGCAGTCCGCCTGGCAGCTCGTCCGCGAGGCGGCCCGTCTCGGCCAGGAGATCGCCCGCGCGGGGATGCGGATCGGCGTGGACACGCGCGCCGACGGAGCCATCGAGGCTGCCATGGCGGTCTATGCCGAGCGTGGCGCCGCAGTCGATCAGGCGCACCGGCTGCTGGAGCAGCGGCGGGTGGCCCTGCTCTACCCGCTGCTTCCCGAGTTCGAGACCCTGCGGGCGCGCCTCGACGGGATGCGCCGCGCCTGGCGTGAGTGGGCCGATGCCTGGGCCCGCGAGTTCAACGCGCTCTGCACGGCCCGCGGCTTCCTGCCAGGCGCCTCGCACCAGCAGCGGACGCTCTTCGACGAGGTGGTCCGGCCGCTGGCCGCAGGAACCCGGGGCGACCGCGTACTTCGTTGTCGATGCCCTGCGGTTCGAGATGGGCGAGGAGCTTTACCGCCAGATGGAGGGCACGCCGGCCACCACCGCGGCGCTGCGGCCCCGGCTCGCCGAGCTCCCCACCGTGACGGAGGTGGGGATGAACGTGCTCGCGCCCGTCGCGCGCAACGGCCGCCTGCAGGTCTCGCTGGCGGGCGACACGGGCGGGGTTCAGGGCTTCCAGACGGGTGAGTTCCGGGTCTGCGACCCCGAGACGCGCAAGCGGGCCATGCACGACCGGGTCGGCGGCGCGACCTGCCCGTGGCTCACCCTCGACGAGGTGGTCAGCCGCGACACTGCCTCGCTCAAGCGGTCGGTCTCCCAGGCGCGGCTGGTCGTCGTGCACAGCCGGGAGATCGACGAGGCCGGCGAGAAGGGCATCGGCCCCGCCGTGTTCGACCTCGCCCTGCAGAAGCTCCGCGCCGCCTGGCGCGTGCTGCGCGAGGCGGGCGTGCGCCGGTTCGTCTTCACCGCCGACCACGGGTTCCTCCTGCTGGACGACGACGCCGCAGCCGTCCAGGCTCATGGCCGCCGGATCGACCCGCAGCGGCGGCACGTCTTCTCGCCGGTGGCGGCCGACCACGCGGGCGAGGTCAGGGTCGCGCTCGCGGACCTCAGGTACGAGGGCACGGGCACGAGCGTCATCTTCCCGGAGAGCACGGCGGTCTTCGACACCGGCCGGCGGGCGGTGAGCTTCGCGCACGGCGGCAACAGCCTGCAGGAGCGCGTCATCCCGGTACTCACCGTGGTGCACCGCACGGCGGCCGGCGGGAGCGGCATCAGGTACGGCGTCACCGCCGAGGCCCGCGAGGGCGTGGCGGGGATGCACTGCATCGAGGCCAGGGTCGAGGTCCTCGCGCAGCAGTCGCTGGACTTCGGAAGCCCGCAGGAGATCGAGCTCGCCGTGCGCGTCCCCGACGCCGAGGATGTGCAGGTCGAACTCTGCCAGGCGCGTGGCAGGGCGCGGATCGCGGGCAGCACGATCGTCGCCGCCGTCGGCGAGCCCTTCGAGCTCTTCTTCCGGCTCTCCGGAGCCACGGACGCGCGTGCGCTCATCGAGATCCACCATCCGAGTGCCGTCGCGGACGTGGTGCCGTGCGTGCCGGACGCCCGCTTCCCTGTCACCGCGATGCGGGCGCCCGCGTCATCGGCCGCCACCCCGCCGGCGGCCAGCCCGGTAGCCGACACGAGGTGGCTGGAGCAGTTCCCCGACCCTGGGGTCCGGCAGGTGTTCGAGCACCTGGCGGCGCATGGCGCGGTCACGGAGAACGAGGCCGCCGCGATGCTGGGAGGCCCGCGCGGCCTGCGCCGCTTTGCCCTCCAGTTCGAGGCCCATGCCCAGAAGGCCCCCTTTGCCGTGCGCATCGACGTCGTGGCCGGGGTGAAGCGATACGTGCGGGAGGGAAGCGGATGAGCACACTGACCCAGAAGGACGTCGAGCACGTCTTCGAGGCGCTGCGCAAGGGCCTCGTGCCGGAGCGGGGACTCGATGCGTTCGCGGTCGGCATCGAGAAGCAGCGCGGGGAACTGCACCGGCAGCTCGACCTCGCGGGGGACGGCGAGGGCACCGTCAAGTTCCTGCGCGGCGGCTACGGCTGCGGGAAGACCTTCATGGCCCGCCTTGCCGTGCTCGACGCGCAGGCCCAGGGGTTCGCGACCAGCTTCGTTGTCGTCTCCGACAATGACCTCAAGTTCCACCGGTTCGACGACGTGTACCGCAAGGTGCTGACCGAGCTGGGCACCGCGTCGTGCCCGCGCGGGGCCCTGGGCGATATCCTCGACCGCTGGATCGGGCGGGTGGAAGAGGCGCTCATCGCGGCCGGGGAGGACGACGCGGACCCGGCGTTCGACGCCACGGTGGCGAAGCGCCTCGACGAGGACCTCGCGGCCATGACGGGCGGCCGGGCGCCTCAGGACTTCGTCCGCGTCATCCAGGCCATCTTCGAGCTGAAGCAGCAGGGAAACGTGGCGGAGGCGGGCGCCCTCATCTCCTGGCTGTGCGGCAGCGGCAACGTCGCCGCCTCGGTCAAGCGGACCGCGGGCATCAAGGGGGACATCGAGAGCCGCGATGCCCTCGACTACCTGCGGGGAGTCCTGGAGATCGTGAAGGCCGCCGGGTACAAGGGGCTGATCGTCGTCATCGACGAGGCCGAGACCATCCTCCGGATGCGCTCGGACTCGCGGCACAAGTCCCTCAACGGGATCCGGCAGATCGCCGACGCCTCGGGCTCCTATCCGGGCATGCTCTGGGTCTTCACGGGCACGCCGGAGTTCTTCGACACGAGGCAGGGCGTCGCCGGCCTCGCCCCGCTCCACGACCGGATCCGGTTCCTGAAGCAGGGCCGCTTCGCCAGCCTGCGCCAGGCCCAGCTCGAGCTTGTCCCCTTCGACGCCGAGCGCCTCCGCTCCGTCGCGCTCCGCCTGCGCGAGCTGTTTCCCACCGCTGACCACGGCCGCCTCGACCAGAAGATCAGCACGGCCTTCGTGGAGCGGCTCGTCGCGGAGGTGTCAGCGGGCTTCAAGGGCGACGTTGGCGTGGTGCCGCGCCAGTTCCTGCGTGAGTTCGTCACGCAGCTCGATCTAGTCGAGGAGCACGCGGACTACGAGCCCATGTCCGAGTATGGCTTCCAGGCCACGGACCTCAGCCCCGAGGAGCAGCACGTGCTCTCCGGGACCGCGCTCACCAGCCTCGACCCTGCCCCCGACGACGAGGCAGACGGGCTGGTGCCGGCCGAGGACGTGTGGTGAGCGTCTTCGCCCGCTTCGCCCCGCGCCTGCAGCAGGCGATCGTGTCCCGGCTCGGCTGGTCGAGCCTGCGCCCCGTACAGGAAGAGGCAGGAGCGGCGCTGCTGGCCGGCGACAACGCGATCATCCTGGCCCCCACCGCCGGCGGCAAGACCGAGGCGGCGGTCTTCCCGGTCCTCTCGCAGCTCGCCGATGACGAGCCGGACGGGGTAGGCGCCCTGTACGTCGCTCCGATCAAGGCGCTGCTGAACAACCAGGCGGACCGGCTCGGGCTCTACACCGAGATGATCGGGCTGCGGAGCTTCGCCTGGCACGGTGACACGCCGGACCACTCCCGGCGCCAGTTCCTCAGGGAGCCCGCCCAGCTCCTGATGACGACGCCGGAGTCACTTGAGGTGATGCTCCTGTCGGCGCGAGTGGATGAGAGCAAGCTCTTCGCCGACCTGCGGACCGTGATCGTCGACGAGATCCACGCGCTGGCCGGATCCGACCGCGGCGCCCACCTGATGAGCGTGATCGAGCGCCTGGCGCGCATCTCCCGGCATGACGTCCAGCGCGTCGGGCTGTCCGCGACCGTGGGCAACCCCGAGGCCATCCTTACCTGGATGCAGGGCACATCCGGCCGGACCGGGCGCGTCGTCAGCCCGCCGAGCCAGCCGAGGCCCCGGCAGATCCTCGTCGTCCACCGCCCGGGCCTCGCTGAGCTCTCCCGCGACGCGGCGCAGGTCGCGGCGGGCCGCAAGAGCCTGCTCTTCTGCCAGTCCCGGTCCACGACGGAGGCCGTCGCCGAGCACATGCGGCGCGCCGGCATCGCCGTGTTCGTCCATCACAGCGCCGTGTCCCGGGAAGAGCGCCAGCTCGCGGAGGAGCGCTTTCACCACGGCGGCGACGCCTGCATCGTGTGCACCTCCACGCTGGAGCTGGGAATCGACGTCGGCGACCTCGACCGGGTCCTGCAGGCGGAGGCGCCAGACACCGTGAGCTCGTTCCTGCAGCGCATGGGGCGAACGGGGCGGCGACCGGGGCAGGCGTCTAACACCACGTTCCTCTGCGAGACAACCGAGGGAGTGCTGCAGGCCATCGCCCTGGTCGAGCTGGCCAAGGCTGGCTGGGTCGAGCCAGTCGAACTCGACCACCGCTGCTGGCCGGTGCTCATCCACCAGCTGCTCGCCATGGCGCTGGCAGGGGACGGGATCACCGGCGACGACGCCTGGGAGCACCTGGCGCGCGTGCCTGACTTCCAGGGCATTCACCGGGCCGAATACGACCGCCTTCTGGCCTGGATGGTGCGAGATGGCTCGCTGCGGCTCGCCAGCGGGCGGCTGGTCCTGGGGCCGAAGGCGGAGCGCCGGTTCGGCCGCAAGAACTTCATGGAACTCTTCGCGGTCTTCTCCAGCCCGCAGACCTACACGGTACAGACCGCCAGTGGCCGCCCCCTGGGCTCGCTCAGCCAGGCGTTCGTCGACCGGCTCGTCGACGGGGTCAGCAGCTTCCTGCTCGGCGGGCGTGCCTGGGCCGTCCTGCAGGTACGGCACGATGACCGCCGCGTCATCGTCGAGGCGGCGCCGCGCGGACGCCAGCCCACGTGGGGAGGGTTCCTCCCTCAGTTCCTCGGCCTCGACCTCTGCCAGCACATCCGGTCGGTGCTGCTCAGCGAGGCACGCTACCCGTACCTTGACGACGCGGCCTGGGCGGTCCTCTCCGAGCAGCGTGCTTCCATGCGCGAGGTAATCAGCTCCGAGCGCGGAAGCGCGGAGTTCGACAACGGGGAGATCCGCTGGTGGACCTTCGCGGGCGGGCGCATCAACGCAACGCTCCGGCATGCGCTCGAAGCAGTCGCAGGAGACTGGCAGGTCATCTCCGACAACTTCCTGGTCAAGGTACGCGGCGCGACCGTTGACAGAGACCGCTTCCGTGACGCGCTCGGCAGGCTAGGGGAACCCGAGTTCTGGGAGGATGAGCGCCTCTGGGCGCAGGTCGCCGAGTCGCTCCCAGGCTACCGCCTGAGCAAGTTCCAGCCGCTGATGCCGCCCTGGGTCGAGCGCGAGGTAGTCGCGAGCTACCTGCTTGACGTCGGCGGAGCCTGGCGATGGCTCTCGAAGGGCGAGACCCGCCTTCCACGGCTGCCCGATAGCATCCGGACTCTGACGGTAAGCGATGCGGAGCGAATCGCCCAGCTTCCGGAGGCGCCAGCGGAGCTGCCCCTCCTGCGCCGCGAGGAAGACCGGCCGCTGATCTGGGTGCGAACGCCGTCGCAGCTCACGGAGGCGGTCGCCGCCCTGGCATCCGAGCCCGTCGTCGGCCTCGACGTCGAGACCACGCTGGCGAAACGCACCCTCTGCCTGATTCAGATAGCAGGCCGCGAGGCAACCTACCTCATCGACGCGCTTGAGCTACCCGACCTGGAGCCTCTCGGCCAGCTGCTCGCGAGCGGCGAGACGACGAAGCTGATCCACTACGCCCCGTTCGAACGCGAGGTCCTCGGCCGGCAGGGCTTCGTGCTGGACGGCGTGGTCGATACTCGCGAGGTATCGATCCGGCTCCGCCGCGCCGCGAGCGGACACAGCCTCCGCGAGGTCTGCGCACGCGAGCTTGGCGTGGAACTCGACAAGAAGGAGCAGACCGGCGACTGGACCCGGCGGCCTCTTACCGAGAGCCAGGTGACCTACGCCGCCCTCGACGCCGAGGTGCTACTTCGCTTGTTCGCGCACTTCGAGGAGGTCACGCATACTCCTCCAACTGCCAGCTCCCAAGCCGGATAGTTAGATCTCGCCGTTCCATGTCAACGGGGCGGCGGGTCCGGCGGACCTTCACCCACAGGCTCGGGTCAAGTGCTCATCCCCCTCACTGGTGATCGCCGTGGCGGTGTCTTCCGGGGTCCCGCTGCTGATATCGACGCGGTCGGGGACCTGACTTTTATCGTTTTAGTGCGCACCTCGTCCGGGCTAGTTGATGAAGGTGAGCTACGGTTGCTGACCACGCGGCCACGCGCTTACGGCCTCCTCCGGCCGATGCCGCTGGAGCCATTTGCGTGCGGCCTCCTCGCTGAAGCCGTGTGCCCGTAGCACGTCAAGAGCGGCGGCCCGAACAGCCCGCGCCTGGTCTTGACGGTTGAGGTGCTCCTTCATGCGCGCCACCACATCGTCTTGTTCGTAGACGTAGCGGCCGTTTATCTTCTGGGCGAATTGCGGCAGAAGCTTGTAGTAGCGGCGTTCGCTAATCCCGAGCTGCGTCCAAGGGTAGCGGTCCGGTGCCTCGGCCTTCCTATGCTGCATCACTGCGATGTTCGCCTTACGGCGCACGTACCGGCGGGTTGCCTCCGCGCCTTGAGCCGGGTCGAATCCCGGGCGGATCAACTGTTCGAGTAGCGTCGCGGCGGCAGACGCCCTGTCCGGAGCGCGGGTAACACGCTGAATGCGGTTGACCTGCCGCGGGTATGCCATCGCGACGGCGTTCGCCAATGCTGGCTCGTCGCCCCTGATGTAGCCGTGCCAGTATCCCTTCAAGACCACCTGGCATGCAATCTCGAGGGGAGTCGAGACGGGGTCGAGGGTGATAGCTGGTATGCCATGGCCATGTATGGCTCCGGCGATCTTGTTCCATGGCCGATTGACAGGGCGCTGAACTCCCTCGGTCCAGATGCGCGCGGTGAATGCCCAGTCCGCTGGCTGCCGTGTCATCGGAACAGCGGTCAGGATGGGCTCGATGGCCGCGAGCGGCGAGGTATCCCCGCCCGTCTTGGCGGTGGGCAGCAAGAGTTCGATGAGCCGCCCTTCGTCCTCGGTCTCGTTCGTCACCCAGATGAGACGCCGGGCGATCTGGATCCACCACCCGCCCACAGCGACCCCGAGGATCGGGATGCTGAATCGAACGGCAGGGTCCATAACCCGGCGCATGAGTTCCACCCGCTGCTCTTGGCCCACGGCGCCGAGCCAGTAAAGGACATAGTCTCCTGACAGGCGGCCCGTCCGCGATGTCTCAGCGAGGAGCTGTCCAGCAATCCAGAGCGCCTCAGCGACAGGTGCTGCCTTGAGGGCTGGCTCAGTCAAGGGCGCGACCTGCAAGACAGTCGCCATCCGGGGGTTGACTGGGTCGGGGATCGCCCAAGCTCCCGCTATTGACTCCGTTGCGCCGATCAGCAGGTCCGGGAGGTCCACGAAGGGCAATCCGTTGGGCTCAAAGACCGAGGTCTTTCGGCGTGCCGACTGGAAGCTGCGGCCAGACAGGAGCTCCAGCTCGCCGCTGGCCTCGGCGAGCTTCTCTATCACCTTGCTACGGTCAGGGTTGCCGCCGCCCCGCCGCGCGACCTCGCGAACGACCTCGTCCGCGAGCATCTCAGACCAATGTCCCACCAGGGCAGTATATAAGGGTGTGGAGAACCTTCCCGCAGGTCAGCCGGCCCCGTTCCCGCCTGACCGCGACGACAGCAGCGAACCGGCCTCGCTACCCGCACGCGAACGCGTGACTTGGCGGTCCGCTGTTACGGGGGCCGCCTCGTTGAGTACTCCCGTGGCTATCGGCATGTTCAATTCCCTGCTCGGCGAGAGCATCGCTGTCACCGAAGTAGCGATGATTATCACGGTGATCGCGGTCGCACTGTTCGGCAGCAAGACCCTGAGCGACCGCGCTTTTCGGCTCCTTCGCTGGCTCAGCAACCGCGCCGAACCACCAGCCCCGCGCTGAAAGCTTGGTCACACGATCTGGACTGCGGTCACCCCCCACGCGACCTTCACGGTGCGCACGGACGCCACCCTGGGGGACTGCGAAGCCCGGCGGAAGACCACCTCTTTAGTGCATAAACTCCACGGTCGCAGCTGACGAACCAGCAGCTCACAGCGTTTCGACCAAGCTGGTCCCGCTCTGGTGATAAAAGTCAGGTCACTGGTGATCGCCGTGGCGGTGTCTTCCGGGGTCCCGCTGCTGGTATCGACGCGGTCGGGGATGTTGCGGCGGAGCCAGCGGTCGAATTCGGCTTGCTCGTCGATGCCGCGGCTTCGCCAGGCAGGGCGGGCGTGTCACGGAATGCGGGCCAGATGACCGGCTGGCCGCCGTTGAGCGCCCCTGCGGCATCGAGGAGCAGGTCGACGTCGAAAGCGATGCAGCGGCCCCGCCGCCTGCGGGCCAGCGGGGCCAGGACGGCGGTCTTGCCCGAGCCGGAAGCCCCGGTGACGATGAACAGCGGCCGGGCACCATGTCATCCTCCCGGCCGCACTCCGGCAGACGGCGTGCCCGCCGGACGGCTCCATGACGACTGGCGTATCGCACGACTAGCAGTAGTGCACCCCGCACAATGTGCCCGCCACCACCTGCATAAGAGCGCGAGGGCTGCGAGGGCGCCGAGAAGGATGAATGGTCCCATCGGGAACTGGGTTGCCCTCGTTGCCTGATGAGCGGCCAGCCGCACGCCGCCGTAGATGGCGGCTAGCGCGAACCCTGCGAAGGTGCCGGTGAGCAGTGCCTGCCAGCTGGCCCAGCCGAGGACCAGGCCGATGCTGGCTGCTAGTTTGGCGTCGCCGAGGCCCATCTCTCCCGGCCTGATCAGGCACAGGGCGAGGTAGAAGCAGGCGAGGGCGGCGGCGCCGATGGCGGCGCGGCCAAGGTGGCCGGGCTGGTGCCCGGCCAGCGCGGCCGCGGTCAGGAGGGCGAGCGTGCCGGTGAAGGCGGTGGCGGTGAGCGGGTCCGGGAGCCGGTGCACGGCCAGGTCGGTGAAGGCGAGCGGGACGGCGATCAGGATCAGCCAGGCCAGTGCCGCCAGTTCCCACGCCGAGGTCGTGCGGGCGGCTGCGACGGCGAGCGCGAGCCCGGCCGCGGCCTCGGCCGCCATCGGGTACGGGCCGATCCGGGTCCGGCAGGCGGGGCACCCCCCGGTCACGGGCAGCACCGAGAGCCACCGCCAGCGGCTGCGCAAGATCTGGGCCGAGCAGGCCGGGCAGGTGCCGCGCGGTGGCTGCCCGGCTTCGGTGCTGCGCGCGAAGACGGTGGCCCGGATCGGCGGCCCGGCGAGCAGGCCAACAGCCGCCCCGGCGATTATCCAGGGAACGATCATGGGCCGTCCTTGCCGGAGCGTGGCCGACGCGCGCGGCACCGGCTCATAAGATCGTCACCCGGCCTCGCGCGCATCCCAGGACAGGCGCCAGGGCGTCGGCATGGGCTGGCTGGCGGTTCGGTGAGCAGGTACTCGGTGCCGCCGATCCGGATGGCGTTTATCTCGCGGCCAGTCTCCACTGTTCTACTATGCACTGGGGGACGGCCCTGGGTGCGGCGCGCGTGCAGCAACTCCCGGGAGAAGCAGGCGGCTCCCTCGGGCATCTACCGGGGAACTCCAGGGATATGGCCAGCGGGCTGCATCGGCGGCAAACGCTTGTCCCGGGAGGCGGGTCCGCTGTGCCTTGGCCCGCTCCTCAAGCTTCCTGGCATGGCAGCGCGGCAGCCGCCGCCCCCGGGCGCAGGCGAGCGGTCGCGCAGGCCGGGGGTTGCCAGTCCCGTAGCGGGGTCGGACCGAACGTCTGTCCTCGGTCGCGTCCCACGCGGCGAGGAGGCCGGCCGCTGATCACCGTCGCTCCTCGGCGGTGAAGTAGGAGCCGGGCCAGGCCCACCCGGGCGCGTAGGGGTTCTCCCGGTCGGGGAGGTCGCCCGTGGCGAGCCACAGGAACGTGCCGTCGCTCTCCTGCCCGGCGGCGGTCTCGTCGGGGCCGTACAACTCGGCCGGGTCGGTGCTGAACGGCACGGTCACCCACTGGAGCGCGGCGCGCAGCGGGTAGCCGGGCTGGTAGGCGATGCGGACGTGGGCGTCGCCGCCGAGGTCTTCGCGGGCTTCGGAAGCCAGCTCGATCAGCTCATCGATCGTCATCGCGGGTCACCTTTCCCTTTGCGCGTGCGCCGCTGGCTGGTGGACGGCCCGGCCGGGGCCGCGGCCCCGGTCGGACTGGGGCTGGGGCGGGCTGAGTGCGGCTTCGATCGCCGCGGTGACGACGGCGTCCGGGGTGCCGGGGCTGAAGACTGCTTCGTACAGGCAGACGCCGTGGGAGTCCAGGCAGTACAGCAGGGTGGCCTCGCCGGGCTCGTGCAGGACCCGGACGGTCTGCTGCCCGGTGCCGAGTTCGAGCCAGGCGGGGTTGCCGGGGTTCGGCGCGAAGCCGCGGCGTGCCAGGTACTGTCCGAGGTCCGGGGGCTGGCTGCTGCTGGTCATCGTGTTCACCTTCCGGCCGGGCGGGACTTCGGGGCGGTGCTGCTGCCACTGGGCTTCCGTGGTGTGCCCGCTGCCCGGCGTCGCTTGCCGGCCGCTGCGGGGGCCTGGCCGGCGGGGCGGATGAGGGCGGCGACGTCCTCGGCGGAGCGCCGCGCGAGTTCCGGCAGCACGCTGGTGTAGGTGTCGGCGGCGATCGTGATGGACGACAGGCCGAGGGTTTCCTGGACGACCTTCATGCCGTGCCCGGCGGCCAGCAGCAGGGTGGCGGCGCCGTGGCGCAGGTCGTGCAGGCGGATGGGCGGCAGCCCGGCGAGGTAGGCGAGCATGTGGAAGGCGTCGGTGACCGTGGCGGGGTGCAGCGGGCTCCCCAGCTCGTCGGTGAACTCGAAGCCGCTGTCGGCCCAGGCGTCCCCGGCGGCCTCCTCCTCCTTGCCCTGTTCCCGGCGCCAGGCGGCCAGGTCGGTGACGGTCTCGGCGTCGAGGGCGACGGTGCGCTCGCCGGCGTCGGACTTGGGGGCGCCCTGGACGGGGTCCCAGCCGAGCTGGGTGATCTGCCAGCGGATCGTGCACAGCGCCGCGCCGAGGTCGGTGTCGGGGCGGCGCAGCCCGACGCCCTCGCCGCGGCGAAGGCCACGGGTGGCGATCAGCCGCCACAGCGCGTGCAGCCGGTGGCGGCGTGCGGCTTGGAGGAAGACCATGGTCTGGGCGGGGGTCCAGACCATGACCGGCGACGGGCGGGGCACGGAGATCCAGATGTCGACCGGGCTGACCCGGCCGCCGGCCGCGCGGGCGGCGGCCAGCCGGGCGTCGAAGTCCTTCTGCCAGGCGCGGACCCGCTCGTCGGTCCAGACCAGGGCCTTGGGGCGGGTGCCGGGGGGCAGCTCGACGAGGGAGGCGACGTTGGCGGGCAGCGCGCCGGGGTGCTGCTTCATGTAGGTGCTGAGCGCCGAGCGGAGGGTGGCGCGGATCCGCTGGCAGGTGGCCGGGCCGACCCGCCGGCGTCCCTTGACGGCGGCGCGCGCGGCCGGGCTGCTCGAGGCGCGGGCGTCGGCGATGGCGTCGTTGAGCTCCTCGACGTGGTCGAACATCGAGGAGATGTCGGTGACCCGGAGCCGGTCGACGGGGATGTGGCCGAGGTGGGGTTTGAGGTACAGGCTGATGTGGCCGCTGTAGCTGCGGACGGTTCCGGGCCGGAGCTTCTTCTTGCCGGTCGAGCCATTCCTCGAGCCACTCGCCCACGGTGGGCGGGCGGACGGCGGGGTCGTCGCCGGCGCCGACCTGCTTGCGGACGCGGTCGGGGTCGGGGAGCGTGCGGGTCTCGCGCATGGCGGCGGTGATGGCGTCGGCGATACGGATGGCCGTTGGCAGGTCGCCGGGCGGGGCGATGGCCAGCAGTTCCCTGGCCAGGTCCAGCTCGGCCTTCGCGTCCGCGTCGGTTTCGAAGCCGCCGTGGCGCAGCGGGTCGCGGCGGCGGCCGTCGGCGCGCGGCGGCAGCTCGATCTGGTAGTACCACGTGCCGTGCCCGTGGCTCCAGCCGTTGCCGCGCCGCAGCTTCGGGCACTGGCGGCCGAGCGGCCTGCCGGTGGCCGAGTCGCGGCAGCCGCACAGCTTGAACGTTGTTCCGTCGCTCATCAGGTTCTCCTCGGTCGGGGGCTGCGGGGGGCGGACGCGCCGACCTTGGCAGGCGAGCC
The DNA here is from genome assembly GCA_963844925.1 of uncultured Actinomycetota bacterium. Taxonomy (GTDB): domain Bacteria; phylum Actinomycetota; class Actinomycetes; order Streptosporangiales; family Streptosporangiaceae; genus Trebonia. Next base: position 146,892 of record CAWJQG010000012.1, read on the forward strand.
TGGCGTGCCCGTGGAATCCGCTGGGCGCTGACATGGACGCGTGGCTCGCCGCCGCCTGTCAAGCGCGGCGGGCGGGCGCGTCACCAGACGGGGGCGGCCCGGGGACGGGCAGGCCGAGAAGGGCGAGCAGCCCGGCGACGGGGACGCGCCAGGTGCCGCCGGCGCGGATGACCGGGCAGGGGAACTGCCCGGCGCGGGCGAGTTCGTAGGCCCTGGTGCGGCCGATGCCCAGTGCCCGCCCGGCGGTGACTAGGTCGGTAACGGCGGGCAGCCCGGCGATCTCGGCCAGGGTCAGCGCCCGCGTCACCATGGCCGCCGCTCCTCGCCCCGGCCCCCGGCGGCGGGGCGAGGGCGGCGGGGGTCCCGGGCGGCGGCCGGCGGCGCGGGCCTGCCGCACCGGACGGCGCAGGCCGCATTGCGGGCCGGACGGCCGGCCCGGCTGGCCTTCCGCCCGGGACCGGCAGTATCCACGCTCGACTCCGCGCGCGGTGTCAAGTCCGCCGCGCCTGCCCGGGTGCCAGGTCCGCGCCGCAGCCGCCGGCCGGCCCGGCGGGCCGGGCCGGGGCGGGTGCCGTGGCTTGACGCTCGGCCGGGAGAGGAGCGTCGATCGTCGCGGCCGGCTCCCGGGACGGGGCCGGCGGACTGACCGTGCGACAGCAGGAGGTTGATCATGACGGCAGTGCCTTCCGGTTCCGGCGGCTCCCCGGCGTGGGAGATACCGGACGATGGCGTGGGAGATGAGAACGTGGACGTGCTGTCCCTGGCCGGGCAGCCCGCCCCGGCCGGCGGCGCGTGGCTGTGGGTCACCGCCGCCGAGCCCAGGCGGGGCGGCGAGTTCACCGCCTTGTTCCTGCCGGCGCACCGCCCGGCGGCCTGCGGCGGGGACGTGCTCGTGCACGTCACCCCCGCCCGCGAGCCAGGCAGCGGAACGACGGCGGCAACGGTGCAGGTCTGGGCCGTCGTGGCCGGGTCCCTGGTACGCGTCGCGGGCTGGGACCCGGCCGGCCCGGACCTGTGGCCCGAGATCGTCCGCGGAACGGTCACCTTCGCGATGGGCGCGCTGACCGAACTCGAGCAGCACGGCGCGGACGTCTCCGCCCGCCAGCAGGTCGACGTGATCGCGGCGGCCGGGTCGGTGCCGGCCGGGTTCCCGTCGCTGCCCACCCAGGTGAGCCTGGGCGGGTAGCCCCGGGCTCGGGGCACGAGGGCGGGCGCCTGCCGGCGCCCGCCCTTTCCCGTCGCGGCGGATGCCGGCCGTGCGGGCGGGGGCGCGGCCCGGACACGGCCGCGACGGCACCGCCGCCGAACCGGCCCGGCGGCGCTGTCACGCGCCCGCACGGGCGCGCTGCCGCGCGGACAGCGCCGTTTCATGCGGCGGCCCGGGTGCCGGCGTCGGGCACCGCCGGGACGGCGGCGGCGCCGATCAGCAGCCGGAGCGCGGCGGCGGCCTGCTGGGGGACGACGCCGTTGCCGATGATCTTCAGCTGGCGGGTGCGGGGAATGCCGGGCACCCCGGTCACGAATCCCGGGGGCAGGCCCATCATCCACTCGGCGAACGCGGCCGACAGCCGGGGCCGGCCCGACGGCCCCGGCTCGGCGGGCGGCGGCGCGGGCTATCCGAGGATGTCCTCCCAGCGGCGGATCGCCGGCTCGTACTCTCCCCACACGGCCGGGCCGGTGCCGGCTGGCTGCGCCGGCGCGCCGGCGAGGGCCGTGGCCGTGACGTCGAGGCCCTGGCCGCTCTGGTGCCCATTGCCGGGCCGGCCTCCGCGCCGGCCGTGCCCGTTCGGCGAGCAGCCGGTGTCCGGCGTGGGCAGCAGCCGACCTGGCCCGGGTTCCCCCGTCCCCGCCTGGCCGCCGTGGGCGGCGAGGCGGTGGATGATCACGTCCGGCAGGCCAGTCTGGCGTTTGGCCCCCGAGGGCCGGACCGGGCCGGCGTCCTTGTCCGCGCCGAAGTCGCCGGCCATCGGGGTCGGCAGCAGGGCGATCGCGACCGGCGGCGGGGCGCCGATCCCGTTGCCGTCACGGCCGGGCTGCTTCTGCCGGTCCCGCCGGGCCAGCCAGGACCCGGTCGCTTCCCCGTCGCCGGAGTTCCCGGCGACCGGCGTCGGCGGCAGCCGCGAGCCGCACGGCGGTTCCGGGCCGGGCGGCGAGGATGAGGAGGCGGTCGCGGCGGTGCGGGGCTCCGGCGTCGGCAGCGCGAAGGCACGCCCACTGCGCGTCATACCCGAGCGCGGCCAGGTCGCCGAGGACTTTCGCGAGGCCGCGCGAGCGGAGCGCGGCGACGTTCTCCAGGAAGACGTAGCTCGGTCGAAGATGGCGAAGGCCGACGGCGATGGTGAGCCAGAGGCCACTGCGGGTCCCTTCCGTGATGCCGGCCCCGGGGCCGGCGTAGGAGATGTCCTGGCACGGCCAGCCGGCGCTGACCAGGTCGACGGGCGGCACCTTCGCCCAGTCCAGGGCGGTGACGTCGCCGAGGTTGGGCACGTCCGGCCAGTGGCGGGCCAAGACGGCGGCGGCGTGGCGGTCGGTCTCGGCCGTCCAGGCCAGCCGGGCGCCGGTCACGGCCATCACGGCGAGGTCCAGGCCGCCGTACCCGCTGCACAGGCTGCCGGCCGTCAGCGGCCCGGCCGGCGGCGCGCCTGCCGGGCGCTGCGCGGGCAGGGCGCTCACGCAGCCCGGTCCCCGGCACGGCCGGGAGCCGGGCGGGCGTCCCGCTGCTGCGCCCCCGGCGCAGGCTGCGGGCCGGCGGCTGCCGAACCGCAGGGAAAGAGCGGGTTGCGGAAGATCAGCACGTCCTCGTGCACGATCAGGTGCCAGGGCTGGCCCTGGCGGCGGGCGCGGCGGAGGTTGTCGAGCTGGAAGAACGACGGCCGGGCGATGAGCCGGCCGCCGCGCAGCCCGGCGAGCAGGGCGACGCAGCGGGCGACCGGGACCAGGCCCGCGCGTTCGCCGGCGGCGATGACGGCGGCGGGCAGGTCGACCAGCTCGCCGTGGGATCGCCAGGGGCGGGCGGTGACCACGGCCAGCCCGCCGGGGCGCAGCAGCACGGCGCAGCCGGCCAGGATCTCGGTGAACCCGGCGAGCAGTTCGTCCAGGCCCTGGTGGGCGAGGTTGGACGGGTCCTGGCTGTAGCGGTTGTCGTACTTGCGGACCCCGCCTTCCGCGCCGCGCCGCTGCTCGGCCTTGACCTGGCCGTGCACGGACGGGCCGTAGGGCGGCGAGGTGACGACCAGGGCGGCCGGCCCGCCGCGCCCGGGGGCAGCAGGGCGGGGAGCTGGCGGGCGTCGCCGCGGATCACCTCGGCGGTCCCGGCCGCCCCATGGCGGCGGGCGTGGGCCACGTTGGCGGCGGCGACGCCGGCCCAGTGCCCCTCGTACTCGATGCCGAGGCCGTCGCGGCCGAGGTGGACCGCCTCGACCAGGGTGGTGCCGATGCCGCACATCGGGTCGGCGACCAGGTCCCCGGGCTCGGTGTAGCGCCTGATCGCGGTCGCGGCGATCGCGGGCAGCATCTTGGCCGGGTGCGCGGTCGACTCCGGCAGGTACCGGCCGCGCCGCTGGGCGCGGGCATCGCGCTGGGCGGTCGGCCAGACCGACAGGCGCAGGTCCGGGGCGTCGTCGGGAAGCGGATCGGTGCGCTGGGAGTGCTCGGGGCGGGCGGTTGTCATCAGCGTGCTTCTCCTCCGGGCTTGGTGAACACCAGCAGGTCGTCGTGCGCCGGGCTGCCGCCGGGCACGGCCGGGCCGGGGTCAGGGTCGGCGGGGGCGAGTCGGTCGCCGTCGATGTCGGCGCGGACCAGGACGATGTGCTGGGCGTAGACCAGGCCGGCGGCTCGGGCGGCGGCGACGATGCTCCCGGCGGTGCCGGCAGTCGTGCCGCCGGGGGCGACGGGGCCGGCGATGACGGCGAGGACCCCGCCGGGGCGCAGCACCCGCTCGCAGGCGGCGAACGCCGGCCCGGGGCCGGGGCTCGCCGCCCGGGCTGCCGGGCGGCGAGCCGCAGCAGCCGGGACCGCGCCAGGCGGCGATGGCCAGCGCGGCCGTCCCGGCGGCGGGGTCCCCCGGCGGCGGCAGCGCCGCCGGGACGCCGGGCCGCTGCCGTGCCAGGGCGGGGCCGGCGGTCAGGGCCAGGACGCGCCGGCCGACGGCTGCCGCGGCCCCGGCGACCGCCGGCGAGCGGCCGGCGGCGGCGACCAGGTCGCCGGGGACGGAGAACGCGTCGATGACCCGGCGGGCGGCCTCGGCGGTGACCGGGCCGCCGCAGGGCTGGCCGTCGCGGATGTCGTGGGCGGGCAGGCCGGGCCAGATGCTCAGCGGCACGCCGGGACCTGTCCCGCCGGCCGCGCGGCTCCCGGCCGCCGTGGCGCCCGGGGCGGGGACGGCCGGCTGGCCGTCCCCGGCTGGGTTGAAGGGCTGTGTCATGGCGGCTGGTCCCGCGTGCCGCCGCTTTCTGCGCTGACACTACATAAATCGGGTTTCCGGGACCTTTTTTCGCCCGCCCGCCAAAGAAATATCCGGGCGGCGCGAATTACCAGGGAAAACTCGCCGGAAAAATATTTCCGGGCTTTACGGGCGCGGCCGCGGCCCTTTACCACATGCCTTGTACCTGGCGTGTACCTGGAATGTACCTGCGATATACCTCGCCGGGACGGCGCAGGTCAGCGCCTAATGTACCTGGCCGCCTGCGGCAGGCGGGCCGGCCGCCGGGGCGGGCCGCGCCGGGGCGGGCCGCGAGGAGGCACAGCGCAGGTACATGCCAGGTAGATCGCAGGTACACGGCAGGTACAAGCGGCCCGGCGGCGGGCCGGGGCGAGGTACATCGCAGGTACACGCCAGGTAGATCGCGGATGGCTGGATGGGGCTTCGTTCCCGTCCGCCTCGCTCACCTGGAGCTTGCTCATGGATGACCACTCCGCCGCCCCGGAGCCCTTCGACGCCGCCGACACCGCGTTCCGGCTGCTGTGCGCCGGCCCGCAGCCCCTCGCGCTGCACGCCGCCAAGGTCGCGGCCGGCCTGCCGGACCGCCCGGTGCCGGTCGATGAGCTGCGGGTGCTGCTGCTGCACCCCTCGACCAGCGCCCGCGCCCGCAACCAGGTGTGGGCCGAGCTGGTCCGCCGCGCCCGCGCCGGCGACCCGGCCTGGACGGTCGCCCTGGCCGGCATCGCGATGCCGGGCCTTCGCCGCGCGGTCGGCAGCCTGGCCGCCGCCTGGCGCGGCGACCCCGCCGACCTGCAGTCCGAGGTCCTGACCGGGTTCCTGGCCGCCGTCCGCGCCCTGGACCCCGACGACCTGGAGGCCGTGCCGCTGGCGTCCCGGCTGGTCTGGGCCGGCTGGCGGGCCGGGCGGGAGATGGCCTTCGCCGACGCCGGCCACGCCGCCCGCCGCCGGGACCTCGCCGAGTGGCGCGACGGCCCGGAGCTGCCCTGGGGGCACCCGGACTTCGTGCTCGCCGCCGCCGTCCGCGAGGGCATCCTGAGCCGCGACCAGGCGGCGCTGATCGGCCGGAACCGGCTCGAAGGCGTCCCGCTGAAGCAGATCGCGACCGAGACCGGGATCAGACCTTTCCGCCCTGTACAAGCGGCGGAAAAAGGCCGAGAAAGCCATCGCCGACGCCATCGCGAACGGATTTTCCTCGGACTAATTTCGGCGCCGCGGTCCAAAAAGGGGGCCGAAATCCCGATTTCTGTTGGTGCGAGGGTTCCCCGCCCCGGGACGCCATTTCCGGGGCGGGCGGCCCGCCCGGCAGGGGCGCCGCCGCGGCGCTGACAACCCGCCCCCATCTCCCCTCCCGAAGGAGGTCATCCCGCGCCCGCCGCGCGGGCCGCCCTCGCGCTCCGCACCCGTCCCGGTACCCGCAGGAGGCACCTGACTGTGAAGCTCACCCACCGGCCGCCGGCCTGGCTCCGGCGCGTCCCCCGGCCGCCCGGCGCCCATGCCCTGCTCGCGGTCCCGCTCCTCGGACCGCCGCTGGCGGCGGACTCGATCACCCAGGTGATCAGCAACACCACCGTGTGGATCGTCGGGATCCTGGCCGGCCTGGCCACCCTGTTCCTGACCCTGGCCGGGGTCCGCTACCTGATGGCCAACGGGGACCCGGCCGAGGTCGAGAAGGCCAAGACCGCGCTGCGGTCCGCCGCGATCGGCTACGCCCTGGCGATCCTCGCCCCCGTCATCGTGGCCGCTCCTGGGTTCCCTGGTCGGCGGATGAGGCTGCCCCGCGCCCCCGGCCCGCCGGCCCCGCGCGGGCCGGGCCGCGGCCCGCCGCCGTCCTCGCGGGCCTCGCCATCATCGCCGTCCTGGCCGTGGCCGCGGCTGCCGGGCGCCCGTCGCCGACGCCGCGCCGGCCCGCCCGGCGGCAGCCGTCACGGCGGCCCGCACCACGCTGGCGGCGGACGCCGCCCCGGCCGCGGCGGCGGCCGCGTCCCGGCCCGCGACGCCGGCGGCCGAGGCGCTGTCGCTGCCGGGGACGGGCGGCTGCGGGCTGCTCGACTTCGGCTGCGACGTCAGCAACGCGATCACCAGCTGGTTCGCGTCGCTGGTCAAGTCCGCGGTCAACCCGCTGCTGGCCCTGATCGGGCAGACCGCCCTGTCGACCCCGCAGCCGGACTCGATCCCGGCGGTGCGGACCCTGTGGTCACCTCGCTCGGGATCGCCGACGCCTGCTACGGGCTGCTGGTGCTCATCGGCGGGATCATCGTGATGAGCCACGAGACGCTGCAGACCTCCTACTCGGCCAAGGAGATCGCGCCCAGGATCGTGTCGGGTTCATCGCCGCGAACCTGTCGATGGTCCTGATGACCAGCGCGGTCGACCTCGCCAACGGCCTGTCCGCCGCGTTCACCGCCGGGGCGTGACCCGCAGACCGCCGCGCAGTCGCTGATGACCACGCTGGGCAACTCGATCTCTCCGGCGGGATCTTCCTGATCCTGCTGGCCCTGGCCGGGGTCGTCCTCGCCCTGGTCCTCGCGGCGGTGTACGTGATCCGGCTGATGGCCGTGGTGCTGCTGGCCGCCGCCGCCCCGGTGTGCCTGGCCCTGTACGCGCTGCCGCAGACCGCCTGGGCGGCCAGCTGGTGGTGGCGGGCGCTGACCGCCGCGCTCGCCGTGCAGGTCGCCCAGGGCCTGGTGCTGACCGCCGCCGTGCAGGTGTTCTTCGCCCCCGGCTGGCTGCCCGGCGACGTCAGCAGCGGCCTGGGGCAGCCCTGGTCACCTTGTGCCTGCTGTGGATCGTGATGCGGATCCCGTTCTGGATCGCCCGCCCCGTCCTTCCCCGCTCGGCCGGTCCCCGCTGCGCCGCGCCGCCCGGTTCGTCGTCACCGCCGCCATCTTCTCCCGCGTCGCCCCGCTGCTGCGCGGCGCCCCGCCGCCCTCGCGCCGCCGGCCGCCAGGACGGCAGGCAGCAGGACGGGCGGGACGGCGGGCGCGGGCGCAGGCCCGGGACGCGCGCCGGGGAGCGGCGGCTGGCTGGCGCGCCGACGCGACCCCGCGCCCGGCACCGAGAGCAACGCCAGGGGTGGCCCGCCAAGGCGCCCGGCGGGAGGCAGGCCCGCCCTGCCGCCCGCCCCGCCACCTTCGTCACCTGGGCCGGGAGGATCCCGGCCCTCGTCCGGAAGCTGACGGCCGATGAGCTATGAAGTCCCCGAACCTGTCTCCGTCCCCTCCGACGTCAGCAGCCCGACAAGGTCCTCGCCGGGCTGACCGCCCGCCAGGCGGCGATCGCCGCCGCCGTGGCCCTGGCATCTGGCTGGGTGGCGGCCGCCCGCCGCGTGATGCCGCTGCCCGCGTATGCCGCGCTCGCCGCCCCGGCCGGTCGCCGCTATGCCCTGATCATCGGGGAACGGGACGGCCTGACCCTGGACCGGCTCCTGGTGGCTGCCTGGCGGCAGCCGCGCGCCCCGCGCCGCCTGGTCACCGCCCCCGAAGGCGTCCCGCGCCCGGCCTCCTGGGCCGCCCCGCCCGGCCGCCGGCCCGCCCCGGCCGTGCTGGCGCCGTGGCGGCGCATCGGCCCCGACGGCGTGATCGGCCTGGACGCCGGGGGGTGCCGCCGCCGTGGCGGCGGTCAGCACGGTGAACTTCGCGCTGCGGAGCCCGGCCGAGCAGGACGCGCTCGCCGGGCGCGTACGGCCGGTGGCTGAACTCGCTGTACCGGCCCGGTGCAGGTCCTGGTCCGGGCCGGGCGGGCCGACCTGTCCGCCGCCG
>CAWJQG010000013.1:0-165209 GCA_963844925.1 uncultured Actinomycetota bacterium
GCTGTTCTGAGCCGCACGGACAGCCCTGGTCGTCGGTGACGGGAACGGCCGGGTGAAGCCAGCCGTCGGCGGCAGAGCCGTCCGCGAAGCCGGCACGGCGCTGGACCGGGAGCAGGCGGACCCAGCCCCGGTCATCCGGCTGGCTGAAGAATACGATGCGGTCGGCAAGGCTGCTGGCGTCCCCGAATCCGTACCGGTCGAGCATCGCGTGGTCCACGAAGACGCGCCGGGACTCGTTCCCGGGCATGCTGACGTACAGTTCGAGACGCTCCTGGTGGCAGGTGACCTTCTCCACAACGCCGCACATCCAGCGGGTCTCGTCGGGCAGCGGAATCTCCCTCGCGTGACCTGGGTTGACGCAGGCTGCCTCATCGCAGTCGTAAGCCAGCTCTACGCCATCAGCCGGGGCGTGGATGAACGCGGTGTAGGCGATCCGGTGCGCGTCGGCCAGGCTCGCGTCCTCGGGGAAGAAGAACCCGAATGGGTTCGCCCAGTCTTCCTGGATACGCTCGGCGGCTGCGGTGATGCTGGCCTGTTCGAGTACTGCGCGCGCCTGATCCGGGGACAGGTAGATCGTGAAGTCCTGGAGCGGCACGCATTCTCCTTGGATGACTGGCTGTTCCACTGCTTCCACCGCTTCCCCGTCTTCTGCGGCAGGATCGTGGCCGACGCCTGCCGGGGCAGACTCGGCGGGCGTTTCCCATCCGCAGGTCTCGCACACCCTCAGCCAGCCGTCTTCCCCGGCGTACTCGGCTCGGAGCTGGTAAGAGGCGCAGGCCGGGCATCGCTGAGGCGCTCCGAGCTGGTGGCGGTTGACCGCGACGATGAACGCCTCGATCGTCTGGCTGACCGCCGTCAGAGCGATCTGGGCATCAGGTCGGCCAGCCGCGCGAGCGTGGGTCAGCCACGCGACATAGTTCCAGGTCTTCTCGCTGAGCCCCTTCAGCAGCGCCCGCAGGTGCTGCGAGCTGCTGCCCGCGGCCACCGACTCGGCACACACTCCCGCCCATGCCTTGAAGTTGCCCTGCTGCAGGTCAGCCGTATCCGCATCCGTCTGGTAGCCCAGGCCGGCGAGCCGGGCCGCCAGGGTGAGGAGCGTCTCCCGCAGCCGCATGCCGACAGCTTGGAAGTCCTCTACTTCCCTGGCCCTGTCCAGGCTCTCGCTCGCCACATCCAGCCGGCGGGCGACCTCGAGCATCCAGGCACCCTGCCGGGCAGCCGGGAGCGGACGGCTCGCCATCACCCGGCTCATCAGGCCGATATGGAACGACAGGGCGATGTCCATGCTCTTGATTTGGTCCTGGCTGTACAGGTTCACCGGGTTGGTGATCACCCACCAGCGGCCGTCACTGGTGTGCGCGTCCCACACGTCGTACTGCTGGCCGTGGACGTACTCGCTGGTGAGCTTTTCCACGTGCTCGATCTCGAAGTCGTTGCCGGACTGGGAGCGGAGGTAGTCCTCGATCTGCCGCCGTTCGTGTGCTGGCGTCTCCATGATGTTAAGCATGCCAGCGGTCACGGCCGGCCAGCGCCACGCAGATCGCGGGCGGACGAGCCCACGCGTGCCGAGTTCGATCCTGGGCTGCGTCTCCTACATGTAAAAGGCGTACCGGGCCTCCGGCGTGTAGTCGCCGGGCAGGTCCCGCAGGATGGTCCCGACCTCGTTTGCGAAGCGTAGGGTGACGGGGAGCTTCTCGGCGAAGCGTGCCGAGTTCCAGTTCATCTTCGTCATCAGCAGCACCTCGGCGAGGAGCGCCTTAGCGGATGAGTCGCCGATGTGATCGGTGATCTGTACCGGGGTCGGTACGTGCCCGTGGGGGTAGCGGCCGAGCGAGGGGACGTACCCGGTCGTGTAGAGGTAGCGGCGGTCGCCCACACTGAGGCACGTGCCGCGGGGCGGAGGGTAGTCCCCGTGGCGCATTAGCCGGACGCCGGTTGACGGGGCGAGCGCGACCAGGTCGTACTCGTAGCCGCTGAGGGCGTCCTGGAACCCGGTGAGTTCTTCGGGGAAGAACCTCGACTGCTTGTGCACGACCAGGCGCCGCGGGGGCCGCCTCATGGTCTGCGTGTACCGGTCGATGACGTCGGCGATCAGCCGACCCGCTTCCTCGGCGGGCAGGTGAGGCCACTTCCCCTCCCACTCGAACGGGTTGCCGCGCAGCACGAACGCGTCGCCGTTCTCCGCGAAGGCCTGGGCGACGCTGGTCCTCATCGCGGATCTCTCGCCGTGGGGCCGGAAGAACGTCACGCCGAGGTGGCAGGTGCCTTCCGGGATGCCCACGGGTGCCCAGGGGAATCCGCCGGCCTTGAAGTAGGCGGCGATGAACAGGTTCCAGGCCAGGTCTGCCGGATGGTCCAGCTCGGAAGTGTGCTCATCGAGGTCGGACTCGATGGTCTCCTGCTGGAGCAGCTGGCTCCGCAGCCCGCGCTGCATGGCCCGGGCCTTGATGCCCGCGCGGAGGTTCCACACCGTCTCCACGCCCTGCTTCGTCTGGTGCACGGTCCGGTAGCGCTTGACGATCGCCGCGGGCAGCGTGATGAACACGATCGTGGGCGGGGCGTCCAGGCTCGCCAGTTGCGCGAGCCGGTCGTCGATCAGGCCGAGCAGGTGATTGAACCCGTCAAGCTTGAGTTTTTCGGCGGTCAGGTCGCGGATCTCGCTGGCAGTGATCTTCGCCTCCGGACCGTTGGCGCGCAGCTGCGAGGCGAACGGCCCGGTGGGCTTGAAACCGCAGAACGGGTGGTGTTCGTCGTCGCCATCGACGCCCTCGGCGGCCCGGGACAGCCAGGTCCGGGCCTTGTCGATGCACTCGGCGGTGCCGATGAACCCGGCCGTCACCGACGCCGGGTGGTTCGCCTGGTCGCGGGACCACGGCCCGGACGCAGGGATGCCGACCTTCGGGTCGATGTGCGTCAGCCCGGCGGCGAAGGCCAGTTCAGGCTCGCCGAGCCACTGGACCGTAGGACGGAGGCTCACTTGTCATCCTCGCTGTGCTCGGCGCCCCAGTCCCACTCGTCCTCGTCACCGAAGTCGAACGTGCCGGCGAGGGCATCGAGCACGTCATCCTCGTCGCCGCTGTCGAGCATAGAGACCGGGTCGAAGCGCGTGTCGGCGATCTTCGGCCACTTCGCGTTCACGCTCGGGAAGTCGCCCTCGATGGCGATAGCATGCTGCCCCGTCTTCAGCGTGAGGCGCGCCCTGCCGTCGAGCAGGAAGTAGCGGAAGAAGTGGACCGCGTCGAAGTAGCCCTCGTTGTACATCCGCGACTTACGCCTGGTCACCTTGCGGCCGACCCGCCACGGCTGGAGCGGCTCCCGCCCGTCTTTCGTGAGGTGGAACTCGGGCCGTATCGTCAGGCCCCATGTCCCCTGCGCGAACTGCTCGAAGCGGAGCTGTGCCGCCAGGTGCCACCAGATGTCCCGCGGATGGTCGGTGCCCGCGCCCTCCTGCCGGACCACCTTCTTCGCTGACTGAGCCCGCCCTGTCTTGGTCCTGGCCTCCACACGGCGGGTGATCGTCTCATGATCCGGGAGGAAGTCTCATGATCCGGGAGGAAGTAGTAGCGGTCGTGGACGCGGTCATGGCGCACGCCGCGGCGCAGAAGCGAATCCCGCAGTGCTCCGTTCAGCAGCCACACGTAGATGTTCCGATCATCCGACTTCAGCACCGTGGCCGCGTCGACCTGCCGGGCGGTTCCCGGGTCGACCGCCCGCTTGAACGGCCCCTTGCCGTCGGCGAGGTCATGAAACGCCCAGATCTCGCCCTTAAGGAGCACGAACGGGAGAACCTGATCGCCTCTCGACCGCGGCAGGTGCTCGCCGACCTCTGCGCTCGTGCGGAACACTGACGTGGCCCTCCACAAGGCGGCAGGCAGTTCGTCGACCGGCAGCAGCGACAGGTCGACCGTGTCGGCCTCCAGTGGCGGCGGGGCCGACCGGAGATTGCGGGGAGCCATCTTCGCCTCGTGATCGGCCTTGTACTTCGCGAGGACCTCGACGGAGTAGATGCAGGGGTTGTTATCGACGATCCGATGATGCTCGCCGCAGAGCAGCAGCAGGTTCTCCACCGCGTCAATGTCATCCGACAACGGAACGGCCTTGGACCGCGGGCCCTGGCGGCCGACGCCCACGATATGAGCGCGCTGCGCGAGAGTGACAGGCTGCTCTCCGGGCGCGGCCTGATCGGTGACCGTATTCGTGCAGCCAGGAAAGGCGCACTGGTTGCCGGAGAGTGCGAACAGCCGGTTCGTGACCGGGTCCGGAATGCTCTTGCGAGCACTTGCTCTCATGGAAGCACAGGCTACGCGCTGCTACCGACAAAAATGGCGAAGCGACGCCGCGCAGCTGCCAGCCCATCGCGCCGCCCGCCAGGTTGCGGTCCACTGCCAGAGGAGCGGCTTGATGACTAGGCGATGAGCAGGTGCATCTGGGGCGCGACGTAGATAGCAGCTTTCTGCGCCGGGCGTAGCCAGACCTGGTCCACGATGCCCGGATGCTGGTTCAGCACCCGTTGACTGACTTGGGCGATGGTGTAGGCAGATGCGAGCCAGATGGTCTTGTTGCCGCTTCCCGGCCGCGGGATCTGGTCAAGGAGAAGTGCGACCGGGTAGCCGGCGTCCTTGGCCCTCTTGAGCTGGCCCTCTAGCTTCTTTGTCAGGGGACCAGCGAGGCCGGCCTCGATCTGCGCGCCGAGGAATGCGTTCCCAGTGGTGTCCGTGAACGGGATGAGACTGACCTCGGGCGGGTCGGCGTCGTAGACCTGTGCCGTGATGAACCCGTCGCTAGCTACGGCCATCTGCCCGGTCTTCGCTGCTGTTTCAGCAGTCCGGACTACCTCATCGTAGTAGTTTTCGATTTCTTTTTTTGTGTGGCCCAATTTGGCCTGCGGGAGGTAGCTGATCGCCAGGCCGCACTTATGGGCGTCAGCGACAGGCTGGAGGCGTGACGACAGCGTCTTATCGGCCTGTGCCATTGCCGGCGGCAGGTCGGGTTCCCTGGATACCAGGCAGTGATCGACCGCCCATTCCCGGCCATCTATCTCTAGGACGGCGTCGGTGGTGAGGACTGGATGGCCGTCGATGTCCGGCCGACCAGTGATCCTCGCCTGTCGTCCGCGGGCCTTCAGTTCGTTGACAAGTTCCTGCAGGGCGCTTTCCTCGTGCTGCGCCTTCGCGTCGCTCACGATGCAAATCTAGCGTCTCGTGAGGCGCTCGATGCCCGTAAGCCCGGCGCTCGCTGAGGATGCGGATGGTGCGGACGCCGCAGCGGTCCCAGTGGCGGTCGCGGGTGTGGTCGTCGGCTTTGCGTGTCGCGCCGAAGTGGTGCGGCCCGTAGACCTCGATGATGCCGGCGCGGCCGTTGCCGATCACGACGAAGTCCAGGGTACGCACGCCTGCGTCGCGGAGCCTGGCGCCGGGCAGCCGGCCAGTCACCACGAAATTGTCGTGCACCCTGAGCGGCGTCGCTGGGCTCCTACTGTCGTACCCGTTAACTACGCTGTCCCCGTGTCGATCTCAGACAAGACGCGCAAGACGCTCTGGGCCAAGGCGGGCGGCCGGTGCTCGATCTGCCAGCAGCAGCTGGTCACGGACGCTGAAGCTGCCGATGACGAGCCTTCCGTCTTCGGTGAAGAGTGCCATATCGTCGCCAGGTCGCCAGGTGGTCCGCGGGCCGGGCAGATTGAAGACGAAGACCCAGACGGCTACTGCAACCTGATCCTGCTCTGCCGGAAGCACCACAAGCAGGTTGACGACCAGCCCGCGCACTTCACCGTTGAGCGGCTGCGCCAGCTTAAGCGCGATCATGAAGAGCAGGAAGCGGCTCGGAGCGGCCCGATCAGACTCATACCCGACCCGACCAAGCCGACGCCGAAGCTGCTTACGGTCTGCGTCACCGGAGAGACCTTGTGGTCGCACCTCAGCGGCTCGCACAGCTTCAACCCGTCCTGGCCGGGCAGCCTTGATGACGCGCAGGGCGATGCCGTCGCCGGTATGCTGGACGAGCTGCGCGACTGGCTAGATGTGGCAAGCGAGATGTCGTACTCCGAGGGGCGCTCCGCGGCGAAAGAGCTAGGCGAGCGCCTTAAGGAACTCGTCGGCCTCGGGCTTTTCGTAGGCGTACGGCAGCGTCACTTGATGCTGGCTGGCGGCGCGTCCGAGCCCACTCGCTGGCGCTCCTTCGACATCCAGTTCCAGCGCGTCACCGAAGCCGAGCTAGCCGACGAGAACGGGACGCCGTACGCGGCCAGTGCGACCTGAAGCGCAGGCTGCAGTCCCGCGCGCGCACTCGTGTTTTGGTCAGCAGGCGGCGTGGTCTAGGCGGTTGCAATCTGCTCCGCCTGTGCCTCGGGCCGGGGGATGGGCTTGTTGTCGATGTGAGGGAGTGCGCAGTCACTCGCGTTCACGACATCCCAGCAACCGCCGCAATGGTGCGGGTCCAACCCTCCGATCAGAGCGCCGCTCAAGCCTGCGGTTAGCATGCCGCCGACCGGCTCATCCGTCTCCGTCCTCCCGCACTCCGGACACGACAGCGGCTTTCGCATCATGACCAGTGTCCTTTCTGAGTGATGCTCAATGGAATGAGCGCTTCGGTCAGGATATGAACGTCATCCGCCGTGACCGCCACGCCACGCCGGTAGCTCCGTGTCTCGTGATGTTCAGGAGAATCGTCGTAGGCGCGCGGCATCCTATTAGTGCGTGAGCCAGACAGCGCAGACGTGGCTGATCGTCGCCGCAACCCTGAGCGCGGCGATCCTCGGCGGAATACTCGCTTACATCGCGGCGGCACGCCAGCAGAGGAAGCAAGCCGAGCGAGACGCGGAGGCCCGCCGGGAGCATTACGAACGCGAAGACCGGATGCGGCTGGAGCAGGGAATCGCTGAGATACTTGCCGCTGCGCAAGACATACTGCTCGGCGTCCAGGCGCTCCGCCAGGCGCACGCACGCCGTACGTTGCCGAGGTACTACCTGCGGATAGCCGCCATGCTCCTGCGTGACTTGCCCGTGCCCGGGAAATGGAGCGACCTGGTCGACCCGGCGAAAGTGAGGCCGCTGCTCGCTACCGCGCTAGAAGCCGACAGGTACCAGCTCGATGAATCCCGAATGATCGCCCTCGACGCCACGACCGTGCTGGGACCGAAGCTCAACCGGTACTTCGCCGTCGTCGCGCTCCTCACGCTTGGCCAGGATCGAAAGGTCACCACTGCCATCCGTGAGCTTACGCCGAACGTTGTCGCTCTGACTCAATCGTTCGGCGCTCGCAAGCGAGAGATCGAGCGCCTCGAATCCGACTTGCAGAAGGCTATGGAACACTTCCGCGATGTGGCCGACGAACACCTTGGCAACACTGGACAGGAGACCCCTAGCGCTGGCCGCGACAAGTGACTGGGTTACAGATTCGGCCCGGCACGCCCCGCTACCGGCCCGACATCTCGACCGCGAGGCAGTACGCCGACGGCCGCGCGCCAGCCCGCGCACGCCGCCGACGTGCTGTCCAGCTCCGTGTCACGGCTAGAACGTGCCCCTGGCCAAGTCCCGCAGCGCCACTGAAACAGAAGCCCAACGGCCATCCCTCGATGGGTGACCGCGATCATCCGCAGACAGCGGGGGCGGGCGGTACAGCGCGCCGGGGGCGGGCAGCGCGCGCTGCCCGCCCCCGCAATACCGGGCATATCCCTCGTTCCGAGGCTCAGGATGCCTTCTCGCTGTCGCCGTATTCCTCGCCGCCGGGCTCAGGCTCCGTGTCCGGAGCGGTGAGGGCGTCGGTGATGCGCTGGTTGGCGGCGTCGGCCTGCCCGTCGATGCAGTGGGCGTAGATCTTGAGCAGGACGGCGACGCCGTGCCCGGCGCGGCGGGCGACCTCGGTGGCGGGTACCCCGGAGTTGAGCCACAGCGAGACGGCGGCGTGCCGCAGGTCGTAGGGGCGGCGGCCGAGCGGGGAGCGGTACTGCGCCTCGGTAAGGGCAGTCCGGCGGGTCTTGGCCCATACGGCGCTGTAGGCGGAGTCCTGGATGATGCCGCCCCGGGTGGTCTGGAAGACCCGCCCGTCCGGGGTCGTCCCGTACCGCTTGATGTGGGCGCGCAGGAGCGCGACGAGTTCGGGCGGGATGGGGATGGTGCGGGTCTCGTTGTCGGCGCGGTGCTTGAGGCCGCGTTCCTGGCGGGAGGTGCCGTGGTCGGTCCAGGCCGTGCCGGCCCGGGAGGCGGAGGCGGCCAGGACGATCCTCCCCCAGCCCTTGGCCGGGAGGTACAGGTCGGATTCGCGGAGCATGACCGCCTCCGAGGGGCGGAGCGCGGCGTAGTACAGGCAGGCGTAGAACGCCTCCAGGTGCGCGCCCCGGTCGCTGAGTCCGCAGACGGCGGCCAGGAGCTTCCTGGCCTGGGCGGGGCTGACCACGACGCGCCGGTCGACGGTCGCCGCGACGGCGGGGGCGGTCCACTGGATGCGGTCGATGGGGTTGGAGGACAGGCGGCCGAGTTCGACCGCGTAGCCCAGGGCGTTGTAGAACACCGACCGCTTGCGCCGCTGGGTCGACCCGGCGGCCGGCTTGCCCGCCAGGGTCTTGGCGCACGCGCCGAGCGCGACCCGCACGGTGGCCGGGTCGTCCAGCGCGCTGACCGGCAGCGAGGCGCGGGCGGCCCAGCCGAGGGCGAGGGCGATCTCGCGCGGCGGGTCGGTGTCGTGGGTGGCGGGGTTGAACGCCCAGGCGAACAGCGCCCGGCGCAGCACCCTCGGCTCGGGCGCGCCCTTCTCCTTCCCTGTGAGGGCGACCGTGACGGTGACCAGCGCCTCGGCGACCGAACGGCGGGAGACCGGGGCCAGGCTGGGCCACTTGGCCTCGGCGTAGCTGCGGGAGTGCGCATACCACGTGACCGTCTCCTCCTCGGTGGTCTCGGCGGCGGGCAGGCCGGTGCGGGGGCTGAAGGGCCGCCGGTCGCGGGCGGCGTCCTTAAGGTTGTCGAGGAACCCGTCGGCGAGGGTCTTGTTCTTGAACGACTTGCAGTGCTCCTGCCCGTTGACGGCCCACCGGACCCGGTACCGGCCGCCGCTGGCGTTGTCGGCGATCTTCTTCGTGTCCCAGAACCTGACGTCGTAACTGTCCATCTACTGTCTGCTCCTCTGCGGTCGTGGCTTCTTCCAGGCGGCGCAGCCACTGGCTGAGTGCGCTGCGCCGGACCCGCACCCCGCCGCCCGGCAGCCGCACCACTGGCGGCCCGGCTCCCTGACGGCGCCAGCGGTAGAAGGCCGCCCGGGATACCCGCAGTTCGGCGGTCACCTCCTCGATCGTGAGCAGCGGGTCGCCCGGGGTTCCTGGTTCGTTCGCCGGGGTGGCGGGGGGCCGGCCGGGAGCGGTTGGCGTTCCCGGGGACGGCCCGTCCGTGGGGTCGCGACGACGGACGCTCCGCTCCGCCCGGCCTGTCAAGTCCGGCCCCCGCCGGGCCGGCGGCGGCAGGCGGCTGCCGGGGGCGGGCGGCCCTGCCCGCTGGGGAAAGAGGTAAGGCCCCGCGGTCGCAATGGGCGGCGGGGCGAGGGCTGGCGGGCGGCCCGGCCCTGCCGGAGGGGAAGGCCGGCAGGGCGGGGGTGGTCCCGGGCGGTGACCTCGTGCGCGCCCCCGCCGTTGCCGGGAGTGGAGGCGGCCGGCCCTGGTGTCGGCCGGCGGGGCGGGCTGGCCTGCCGCCCGGGACCGCAGGCATCCAGCCTCCACTCCGACCGCCGCGTCAAGTCCGCCCGGCCGCCCGGCGCGGGGGCGGGCTTGACACCCGGCCCGCAGCCAGGCGTCGATACGGGCCGGTACCCGGCCGGCCAGGAGGGGCCGGCCCGGCACGAGGGCCGGCCGCCGGGCGGGTACCGCGAAGGGGGCACCGGGGCGCGCACCGCGACGGTGCGCGCCCCCGTCGCACACGCGCCCGCCCCCGGGCGGCGTCCCGGTACGGGCTCGCCCGGCTGCGCGCGGCGCGTTATTCTGACCGGAGGATCTGTCATAGGCCGCTCCCTCACGCCTTCCGGTTTTCCGTCCCACTACAGAAATCGGGTTTTTGGGGCCTTTTTTCGCTCGGCACCCCGGAAAAGGTGCTGGTGAGGCAAAAAAGCGCGGTTGTTGCGGAAGGTTCGTTTACTTCCGGTGGCCCTTCATGTACCTCGCGTGTCCCGGCCGTGTACCTGGCGGGAAACGACGCCCGTCAGCGCCCTGATGTACCTGGCCGGGAGCGGCCGACGACCGGCGCGGCGGGAAGGGGTGACGCCCGTCGGGAAGGGCGCAGGTACGCGCGCAGACGGCGCGGCCGGGGCGGCATCCGTTGCCGTCCCGGCCGCGCCGTTCGCGCGGGCCGCGCGTTACGCGGCACTGGCGGTGGCCTCCGCGCTGGTGCCGGGGTCGTCGGCCGCGTCCGAGGCAGGGGCGGCGGTGGCGAGCTGGTAGGTGCGGGGCTTGTCGGTGACCATCTGCGCGGTGCCGAGGCTGACGAGCTTGTCCAGGGCGTTGGCGACCGCGCCGGCCGAGCGGGTGAGCACCTTGCCGACCTGGTGCGGGGTGAAGGCGGTGTCGGGGAACTTGCGCAGGTGCTCCTCGACCAGGTCGCGCAGCGCGCCGGGCCGGGTGGCGGGGGCGCGCCGTCCGCTGGCGGCGGCCTTCAGGACCCGCCGCCCCTGGGCGGCCAGGTCGCGGGCGGTGTCCAGGGCGGCGAGGGCGACGTCCAGGTTTCCGGCGGCGAGGGCTTTGCCGGCCTCGTCGGCGGCCTGGGCGATGGCCATGACGGTCCCGGCCGCCTCGGCGGTGACGGCCGGGTCCGGCCCCGGCGCGGTGCCCGCTTCCGGCTGCTGGTCGCCTGCGGTGCCGCCGACGCGGGCCGGGGCGGGCCGGCTCGCGTCGGCCGCGCCGCCGGCCGACTCGGCGGCGGGCTGCCCGGCGTCGGCGTCCGTGCCGGGGGCCTCGGCGGGCGGGGCCTCGTCGCCCGGGGCCTCCGGGGCGGCGGCTGGCTTCCAGGTGTCGGCGATGCCGGGCCGGCTGCCCTTGACGCGGGTGGCGGTGCCGGCCTTCTCGTGCGCGAGCAGGGCCTGTCGGGCGGCGGGGGTGCTGATACCGGCGCGGGCGACGATCACCGCGACGGCCGCCCCGGCGGGCTCGGCCGACAGCGCGGCCAGGACGGCCGCTGCGGGGCTGTCGGCCGCCGCCGGGGCAACGGGCGCGGGGGCCGGGGTCGTCGCCGTGTCGGCGGCGCTGCGGGCCGCGTGCGGGGCGGGGGCGGGGGCGGGGGTGCTGGTGCTGGTGCTGGTGCGTGCCATGATGGTGACTCCGTTTCTATTCTCCGGCGCTATTCCGGTTTCCGTTTTGACTGCGCCGGTGTTTTCTGGACGACAATTGCTCTGGTCGCGACGTGAAGTCAAGCGGCTCCGCGACAATTCCAGATGCCGTTTTTCACGTCGCCCGGCGGACACGGAAATACGTTTTCTCCGTGTCCTCACCTGGTATGACGACTCGCGCCAGCGACCCGGCAGGCAGTTTCCCGGCCGGTAGCCAGATCGCATTCTGACTTTTAGGGGCGAGTGCCTCGACTTTTCCGCGTCCGTCACCTTTTCTTTTCCCGGGCGTTTATCCCGGTGCCGCGATCTGGTGCGCACGTAGCCTTTCCCCAGAGCGGGGCGCTCGCGAAAGCAGGGGGCAAGCCGGCCGCGCCGGGAGGCGGGCCGGGCCGCCTCCCGGCACGGCGGTCAGGCGGTGCGGGCGCTGGCGGCGACCGCCGCGCTGGTGGCGACGGGGTCGGCGAGGATGACGACCCGCGCGCCGGTCATCGTGTTCGCGGGCTCGCTGGGGGCGATCCAGATGACCAGGCAGCCCGAGGCCGTGAGGCGGGTGATGAGCTTCTGCCCGTCGGCGTGCTGGGTGCCCTTGTACCGGCCGTCGGAGACGATCACCAGGATGCGGGTGGCCCCGGGGCGGGCGAGGCCGAGCGCTCCGTCGAGGGCGTTGACCGCGCGGGTGAAGTCCTCGTACTTGCCGGCCGCGCTGAACTCGGCGACCTGGGCGGGGACCGCGCCGGGGTAGGTGACCGGGCGGACGTCGCGCCCGTAGGTGACGGTCGCGGTGCGGGCGGCGGGCAGGCTCGCGGTCGCGCGGGCCAGTATCCAGGCGGTCGAGGCGACCGGCCCGGTGAAGCCGCTCATCGAGCCCGACACGTCGCAGGCCACCCCGACCGCCAGCGGCGGGGCGGGCACCCGGCGGCGCTCGACTCGCGTGAACGGCTTCGCGGTCGGCATGGCCCCGGCGGCGCGCTGCGCGTCGGCCGTCATCGCGTGCCGCATCCGGAGCCGGCCCGGCGGGGTGGCCGAGGTGATCACGGTCTCGGCGCGGCCCCCGGCGCTGGCCTCGCGCAGCGCGCGGGCCAGCCGCCTTGCGGCGGCCTGCTCATCGGCGGTGGGCTCGCGGCTGGTACCCGTGGTGCCGCCGGACCCGTCGCCGGGGTCGCGGGCGAAGACCCGGGCAGAGGCGTCGCCCGCAGCGCGGCGGGCCTTGTTCTCGGCCTCGCGGGCCTCGGCCACCCCGGGCGGGAACGGGGGCGGCGGCGCGAACTCAGCCTTGGAGGCGTCCTCGACCCTCGCCGTCGCCTCGCCGACCGCCGAGGCGACGGGCGACGGCAGCCCGCCCGCCTCGGACGGGTCCGCCTTCGGGGCCGGCTGGTCAGGCTGGACGCCGAGGATACGGCACCAGCGCCGACCGAGCCGCACCATGCCCCGCGCGTCGTCGTCGCGGGTGCGGTGGGCCTCGCGCCACACCTGGCGGAGCTGCCCCAGCTTCTCCTCCCCGATAACCGTGCCGACCGCCCTGGCGACTGGCTCGGCCTCGGCGCTCTCGAGGATGCCCGCGTCTTCCCGGGCGAGGATCAGCGCGGCGGCCGACCCGGCCTCGGCCGCGCTCGCGGGCGGGGCAGCGGCGGCGGCGAAGTCGCCGACCACGATCTGACAGGTGCAGGCCCGCAGCCAGGCCCGGTCGCCGGGGCGGCGAGTGACCTGGCGGGCCTCGATGCGGGATTCTTCCAGCGCGGTCGCGGCGGCCGACCATGCGGCGTTCGTGCCCTTTGGGGCGCGCCAGCGGGAGTGGGCGGCGTGCGCGCACTCGTGGACGGTCGCGCCCCACAAGGCGGGGTAGCGCTCGCGGTCGGCCGGGTTGGCCGGGTCGGCGGTGGCGGGGTCGACGCCGAGGTGGTCGGCGTTGACCTCGATCTCCGCTGAGGCGGGGATGAAGCAGGCCGGGGCTCCCCGGCCCGCGCCGGGGGCGACGGTGACGGTCAGGTCGGCGCGGCCGGCGACCGGGGCGACCTGGGCGGTCATCTGGGCGGAGAAGGCCAGCCAGGCGGCGGCGGGGCGGGGGCGCTTTTCGGGGGCGGGGGCGGGCGGGGTCGCGCTCATCACAATGCTCCTTTCCAGGCAGGGAGGCTGGGTTAGATCTGGCGGCCGAGGGCGAGCGGGGCGACGTTCTTGCCGAAGGTCCTCGCCAGGGTGTCGGCGACCACGTCGCGGTCCTCGGCGGGGGCGACCCCGGCCAGGTTGGCCAGCGCGGTGTCCAGCCCGAAAATCTTCGTGATCTTCGCGAAGGCCAGCAGCTCGCGGAGCTGGGGTGCCCAGCCGGTCTCGCCGCTGGCCTGCCGGGTCGCCAGGTTGCGGGCGGCGGTGATGGCCCGGGAGTCGATGCCCAGCGACCGGGCCAGCTTGAAGTCGGTCGCCACGTCGAACTGGAAGGTGAAGCGGCTGGACAGGGCCTCGGTCAGGACCGCGCCGTGCACTCCCGGGTTGTGGCCGGCTACCACGTAGAAGCCGTCGGCCGCCGTGATCGTCTCGCCCTTGTGGGCCTTGACGATCACCTCGCGCCGCCCGTCCATCGCGGGGTAGCAGACTGCCAGCACCGCCGGCGAGATGAGGGTCGCGTCGTCGATGAACAGCACCCGGCCTTCCTGCATGGCCCTGATCAGCGGTCCGTAGATGAACTCATAGGTGCCGTCGGGCTTCTGGGTGTACTCGCCGACGAAGTCGCCCACCGCGGTGTCGCCGTCGCCGGCCACGGTGATCAGGTCGGGGAAGGCCGCCTCGACCAGGCTCGTCTTGCCCGTGCCAGGCGGCCCGGCAAGCAGGGAGGGCACTCCCTCGTCGCGCAGCGTGCGCAGCGCCTCGATGTCGGCCATGCCCGCCAGCACGCGGGGCCGGTAGACCTGCCCGCCAGGGCGGGTGACCGGGCCGGGAGCGGCCGACGGGGCGGGAGCCTTCGGCGCGGCCGGCGGCGCTGGCGAGGCTGGCGGGGCGGTCGGCTTCGGCGCGGCGGGCGGGGCGGGCGAGGCGGCTGGCTTGGGGGCGGCGGGCTTGGCCGGGGCGGGGGCCTTGGGGGTGATGGCGGCGGCTGCGGCGGCGGTCGCGGAGTTGGCCTCGTAGCGCAGCGGCTTGCCGGCGATGCGGCTGGCCTCGGACCGGTCGGCCAGGGTGGTCAGCGCGTTGCCGACCGCGCCGGCCGAGCGGCCGAGGTCTTTGGCGATCTCGCCGACCGTGTGCGGGCCGGGGCGGGCGGCGAGCCACTCGGCAACCTGGCGGCGAAGCTGGCCGTTGCCGAGCCGGCCCTTCGGGGCCGTGGCGGAAATAGCGGGGGCGGTCATCGGGAATACCTCCGGGAAAAGCGAGGGCGGGAATTACGGCGTGCGGCGTTTCGCCATCACCCAGGCTATTAATTGCCGGGGAATTTCCCCCGGAATTTCCTGGGTACACCACGACGCTATCTCGCCTTTTCCGAGGCAGTCAACGCCTTTCCGCCTCGAAATAACCAATTCCCGCGTCAATTTCCGCGCATTCCGTCACTCACCGCCGCTGAATTGATTACTGTCCGCCCTCGCGCCTTTCCGCCGCCGTCGGCCGCCTTTCCCGCGCCTGCCCTCACCGGCTGCCAGTCTCCTCGCATGCCAGTCCTCACCTGGCCGTACGACCTCGCGGGGCCGGGAGGGCACAGGCATGCGGGCACGGACCAGGGGGGTGAGTACATGTCAGTGAACGGATACCGGGCCACGGACAGGAGGGCAGGAATTAACGTACGTCACGCATCTGCGGCGGGCCACGGATGATCGTTTTATAAGCCTTACGCTTATATAAGTCTGGGAGTGCACAGGAAGGTTTATTCTCGCCGTGTCCTGCACGTCCGTTACTGAAAGGGGGCTCCGCTGTCGGCAGGTACCCGTATTGGAGTACGTATTAGCTGGCGGTGCGGCATGGCGGCAGGTTCGCGAATCCGGCTAAACGGTCTGCTAATTCTGCTGACCGTCCCGGGCCACTATCCCGGGCACCGGGCCGGAGGCCCTCCGCGCCGGCAGCGGGCAGTCCGCAGACCGGGCAGCGGGCGATGGTCGCGAGCCGGCCCTGGCCGGCGAGCCCGTCCCGGTAGGTTGCCACGCCTTCGCGGTGCCTGTCGAGCCCCCGCCCGCGCCACGACCGCGCCCGCCGGCCTGCCCTCCGCGGACCAGGGACGGCCGGGTGCGGGGAGGCAGCCGGAGGTCAGGCGGCGCGGGAGGCTCCCGGCGGCAGGCCCTCGCCCGTGCGGAGCTGGCGCAGCAGCTCGGAGGCGGCCTGGTTGGACACGCCGAGGCGGGCGCGGAGCGCGCCGCGGGTGATCGGCTGCCCGTGCCGGCCCTGGTGCTCGGCGGCAGCCCGCCGCGCGGCGGTGAAGAGCGCCTCGTCCTCGCCGTCCTGGGCTTCGTCCCCGGCAGCCGGCACCGGGGACGGCCGTCCCCGCGCGGACGGCTCGCCGACAGAGCCGTCCTCGCCGACGATGAGACGGGGGCGGCGGGCGGCGGGCGGCGCGGCGCTCGATCATCGAGACCGCGACCAGGAACGCGGCGGGCGGCACGGCGGCCACGATCCGGCCCCAGGCCGTCGGCTGGGCCTGGGCCAGGTTGGCCAGGCTCAGCAGCACCCCGCCCGCGAGCACCACGGTAGGCCATGACATCCGCCTGACGGTGATGCCGGCCTGCTTGTCGCGCTGGCGCTCGCGGGCGGCCATCACGCAGGTCAGGTCGATGCAGACGGCCACGGCCCAGGACATCGGGCCGCCCTGGCCGTGCTGCGCGGCGGTGTCGCGGATGTGGGTGAACGACCCTGCCCCGGCGATGATGGCGAGAATGGTGACGGGCAGCGCGTCGGCGACCGCGAGCAGGCGCCGGCCCGTGCTCACCAGCCGTTCCGCCGTCCGCGCCGTCCCGGACGGCCCGGCGGGCCGTCCCCGGCCCGGTCCTGCCCCGCGCGGTTACCGCAGTGCCGGAGCGGGGCCGCCCCGGTGAACGCTGAGTTCCTCACGCCTGGTTGCCTCCCGAACGCACGGCCAGCCCTGACCCTGTCGGCGGCCACCTGCCGCCGGCAACGAGGGGTGCGCGCCCCGGGCGGGCCGGGGCGGAACCCCCTCCATCTACAGAAATCCGGTTTCGGAGACCCTTTTTCACTTCCTGGGCCGAAATCAGGCACCAGAGAGGCAAAATTAAACGGCTGTTACTGGAGTCCGGTGTACCTGGCGTGGTCCTTTCGTGTACCTGCGATATACCTGGGGCTGCCTTTCCGCCGGTCCCGGCCGTCGCACGGCGGTGGTCCGCTGACCGTCGCTCTTCACCTCCGGCGCGGGCCTGGAGGGCCGGGGGCACCTCGGTCCTGTACGCGCGAGCGCGGTTCCTGCCCTTGCCCTGGAGACCGCGCCGGCGCCCAGCGGGCGTCAGGTTCCGCCGCTCGTGTCCAGCGCCTGGGACTCCGCCACCCGGAACGCCGCCACGGCGGTCGTGAACAGCGGCGGCAGCACCCCGCCCGCACCCCCGGCCCCCCGCCAGGTGACGTCCCAGGTGATCGTGGCCGTCGCCTGGAACGCGCCGTCTGGCTGCCCGGCCCTGGAGGTGGTGTAGGTGTGCCCGCAGTCCGGCGACGCCGACCCCGGGTTATCCCCGCTCGTGTAAGGGGCGCCCGCCCCCTGGCAGGTCACCGTCGAGCCGTCGCCGGGGTGCCAGGTGACCGAGACCGGGGTCGTGGTCGCCGTCACGCTCTCCCCCGGCACCGTCGCCGTCTTCGACTCCGGCACCCACTCCGCGGGATTAATCCACAGCCGCGTCGGCAGGTTCGTGAGCTGCAACGCCGACTGGGCGGGGCTGGAGCGGATCACCGGGCTGGGCAGCCCCAGGGTCTGCCGGGCCAGCCCGGCCAGCACCGCCGGGTCCGGCGGCCCCGGCCCTGCGGGCCGCCCTGGCCGTGCTGGGCGGCGGTGTCGCGGATGTGGGAGAACGAGCCCGCCCCCGCGATGACCGCGAGCACGGTCACGGGCAGCGCGTCGGCGACCGCGAGCAGGCGGCGGCCCGCGCTCAAGAGCCGTCCGGCCATCCGCCTCGTCCGGAACGGCCCCGGCGGCCGTCCCGGTGAACGCTCAGTCCTTCACGCCTGGTTGCCTCCTGAACGCACAGCCGACCCTGACCCTGCTGGCGGCTGCCACGCCGCCAGCAACGAGGAGCCCGCCCCGTGCGGGCCAGGGTGGAACTCCTCTCATCCCTCTATCTACAGAAATCGGGGTTTGAGGCTGTTTCTTGCCTTCCCAGCCGAACAGCTCGGGCTGACACACCGCAATCATGAAAGGACGAGGCTTACACCCGGACTCCCTGCGTCAACGTGTTCGGATTCCTGCGGGATATTCGCCAGTAGCATCTCTAGTGGGCTCGAAGTGATGTCTGTTGCATCGGCCTCGCCTAACGTCTGAATTGCGCACATCCTGGCCGCTCGTGTTCAGCGCCAGCCTGCTACATCGGTGCCAACGCTGACAGTTCGGTTCGGTAGGTCTCGTAGAATTTTCGCAGCTCGATTGCAGTTGAGCCGTCGGGCACGGAGATGCCGGCGTCCGCAAACAGCTCCAAGGTGGCGATCATGTCGGCAAGCCCCTTGGGGCTCGGAGCCTGCGGGTATGGAGCGTTTTGCGCGAGTGGATATGGATAATGTCGAGAACGTGACAGGGATGGATCACGCTTTGCCTACTACTGAGAACATGAAGGTGGCGCCCATCGGCGGTGTGCCCAGCCTTCCCGAGCCCGGTCAGGTGGTCGAGGTTCGTGGCTCGACGTGGGCCGTCTCCAATGTCCAGGCCCAGGGCCTTCCGCGGAGCCCTGCCGACGAGTCGGTTGCCCAGCTCAGCCATGTCGTCGATCTCCAGTCCCTCGACGAAGGCAGCCTCGGCGCGCAGCTCAGCGTCGTGTGGGAACTCGAAGTCGGTCACACCGTAACCCCTGCGCAGGGCCTTCCCGACGCCATCTACCCCGACGGATTCGATGACCCTGAGACCCTCGCTGGCTTCATCGACGCGATGCGCTGGGGAGCCGTCACTAGCGCCGACCCCAACCGCTACCAGGCGCCGTTCTGGTCGGGCGTGAACGTCGAGGCGTACCAGCTCGAACCGCTCCGCCGTGCTCTCGGCGCGCCCCGCGCCAACCTCCTTCTAGCCGACGACGTCGGTCTCGGCAAGACGATCGAGGCCGGGCTCGTCATCCAGGAACTGTTCCTCCGGCACCGTGCACGCACCGCAATCATCGTGTGCCCGCCGAGCCTGTCGCTGAAGTGGCAGGACGAGATGCGCGAAAAGTTTGGACTCGAGTTCACCATCGTCAACTCCGAGCTGATGGCCGAGGTCCGCCGCAGCCACGGCTTGCAGGCCAACCCGTTCCAGATCTTCCCTCGCGTGATCGTGAGCATGGCGTGGCTGCCGCAGGTGCGCGCCCAGCGGCTGCTGCGCGACGTCTACGCGCAGGCGACGAACCCGAAGACGGGCAGTCGGTACGCCTTCGACGTCCTGGTCGTCGATGAGGCGCATCATGTCGCGCCGTCCAGCCCGTCGGCTGTCGCCGGCGCTCGTGGCTACGCCGTCGATACCCAGCGCACGATCGCCGTCCGGCAGCTCGCCGAAAAGTGCGAGCACCGCCTCTTCCTCAGCGCTACCCCGCACAACGGCCATCCCGAGTCTTTCACAGCGCTGATGGAGATGATCGACCCGCGGCGGTTCGCCCGTGGCGCGAACCTGGACTCCGCTGCCCTCAAAGACGTCACCGTCCGACGCCTTAAGACGCGACCTGGCTGGCAAGGGCTTCAAGAAGCGCAAGGTCAGCAAGATCGACTTCGAGCCGTCGGGCGACGAGCAGCGGATGTTTTCCCTGCTTGACGAGATCGTCGCCAGGAGCGCGAAGCTGAATGGCACGAAGCCGAGTGGCGACATCGTGACGATGCTGTTGAAGAAGCGGTTCCTCTCCAGCCCGTTCGCGTTCGGGATGACGCTGAGCAACTACCTGTCGTCGAAAGCGGGCCGCGGGCTGTCTGACGACGAGTACGACGACATCTTCGGTGAGGGCCAGGCCGACGAGGAAGAAGGGCTCTGGGAGCAGGACGAGTCCGAGAGGCTGCGTGAGTCGAAGGGCTCCGACCCGCTCAGTCGGCGCCGATCCGGGCCAGCTTGAAACCCTGGCGAACTGGGGGCTTGGCTATGAGAGCCGGGCCGACTCGCGGTTGGACAAGCTGATCGGCTTCCTCGATGCGGTCTGCCGTCCAGACGGGAAGCACTGGTCGAACGAGCGGGTCGTCGTATTCACCGAGTACGCGCACACCGTCGACTGGCTGACCCGCGTGCTGCGGCAAAGGGGTTACAACGGCGACCGGCTCGCAGTGATCCAGGGCTCGACTCCGCCCGACGAGCGTGAGTACATCCGCTCGCAGTTCACCGCCGACCCGTCCAAAGAGCCGGTGCGAGTGCTGCTCGCCACCGACGCGGCCGGTGAGGGCATCGACCTCCAGACGCACTGCCACCGACTCGTGAACTTCGACATCCCGTTCAACCCGTCCCGGCTCGAACAGCGCATCGGCCGCATCGACCGCTACGGCCAGGCCGAGACCCCCGAGGTCTACCATTTCGCGCCGGTGCTGGACTCCTCGACCTACAGCTCCGACCTGAAATTCATGGAGATCATCGCCCGAAAGATCGCACAGGTCGAGTACGACCTCGGCTCGGCCAACCAGGTCGTCGGCGAAGAGATTCAGGAGCCACTTCGGCAAGCGAGCCCCGTCGAAGGGCAAGCCGAAGGGCATCGACACCAACGAGATCATCAACGCCGCCCTGGCCGGCGGCATGGAACTCAACGCCCGCCTCACCCAGCTTGAGCAAGGCTACGACGCTTCCCGAACCGAGATGC
This sequence comes from uncultured Actinomycetota bacterium, assembly GCA_963844925.1. Taxonomy (GTDB): domain Bacteria; phylum Actinomycetota; class Actinomycetes; order Streptosporangiales; family Streptosporangiaceae; genus Trebonia. The sequence goes on from CAWJQG010000013.1 coordinate 20,214, forward strand.
ACCTCGACCCGGCCAACCTTCGCCGAGTCGTGGACACCGCGCTGCGCATCAACCACCAGGCAGCCCTGATACCGAACTACGACTTCGCGCAGGACACCGACGCCGAGGTTTTCACCATGCCGACGCTCACGGCAGGCTGGCATGACACCCTCCGTGGTCTCGACACCCGTCTCGACCCCGGAGCGCTGCGCCCGATCACCTTCGATCCGGATGCTGCCGAGGGCCGGGCCGACCTCGTTTACGTGCACCTGGGTCACCCGATCGTGCAGAAGGCGCAGCGACTACTGCGGCGATCACTGTGGAGCGTGGACTCGACCCTGCGTCGCGTAACGGCCGTGGTGGTCGATGACCTCGACGAGTCATTCGCTGCCGCCGTTACTCGGATGGTGCTCGTCGGCCGTGGCGGCGTTCGGCTGCACGAGGAAGTCTTCCTGGCGGGCGTCCGGCTGCGGGGACGGCGGGCGATGGCCGAGGAGCGCGCCGAGGAGGCCCTCGACAAGGCGCTGGACCGCGAGAACCTGATCCTCGCCGACCAGCGGGTGCGAGACCAGCTCTGCGACATGTGGAACGTCAAGGACGCCCCGCTGCGTCTCCGGCTCGAAGAGTCAATGCAGGCTCGAGCCGGTCGTCGCCATGACCTGGTGACCGAGCAGCTGGCGCGGCGCCAGGCCGCCGACGTGCATCGCGCGAAGGAGATCTTCGCCGCGTTCCGCACCAATCTCGGCGATTCCCTGGCGCGCCTGCGGGCTGAGGAGGCCGAGGCCGCTGAGCAGCTCTTCGCCGACCCTGACCAGCAGCGCCAGTGGCGGCGGGACATCGCCGCCATGTCCCGCCGCCTGGACGAAATCGACGACGAGGAGGCACGCGAAATCGCCGCCATCAACGATCGCTACGCCGATGTGAAGCCCCATACAACCGCTGCCGCCGTCGTGTTCGCCTTGACCCGTGCCGACGCCGACGGGTGGCAGTGATGGCACGCCGACCGACCCGTGGCCGCTCGACCATGAGCGCCGCCGACATGCACCGTTCGTGGCTGGAACTCGTCGACACCGAGGGTCCATTCCTCGCAATCCCGCCGCTCAAGAGGGTGTGGCCGGAAGGGATGCCCGGCCTGCTCGACGCCCGGAAGACGGCGCTCGTTGACGCCCGCAAGGACTTCGAGGCCGCCTGGGAGCGATTCGATCGCGCGGCCGACTCGGAGTCAGCCCTCGACGCTTATCGCGTCGAGCGCGACAAGTGGGTGGAGACGGTTCTCCGCGACGTCGCAGGCTGGGCCGAGTCTCTGTCCTGGGGCGAGGTGCCCGGCGTCGAAGCGCACTCGCCCAACCGGGTCGTCACCGTCCGCGCGCAGGCCTCGCTCAACGGCGACGAGGGTATCGGCGCTCTCGTGCACGTCATCGATCCAGTCGACTCGCTTCGCGAGGTGCCGGGCGACCTGTGGGCGGCCAACCCCGTCGACCGCGTTGAGGCGATGCTGCGCGAGAATCGGATTCCCATCGGCATCGTCACCGATGGTCACTGGTGGGGCCTTGTCTGCGCCCGAGAGGCCGCGATGGCCGCCTCCGGCATCGTCGATGCGCTCACCTGGATCGAAGAGCCGCGCACCCGCGACGCGTTCCTCACCCTCATCGGGCGCCAGTACCTGATCGGCGGCGACCCGAACGAGCGTCTTCCCGCCCTCTTCGAGGAGTCGGTCGCCGCGGCCGAGGAGATCACCGAGGCCCTGGGCGCCCAGGTACGGCGGGCGGTCGAGCTGCTCATCCAGTCGTTCTCCGAGTCAGCGGCCGATGCGAGGCAGCGAGGCCTTCCCGACCCGCTCCCTCAGCGATCGCACGACAGCTACGAAGCCGCCGTCACAGTGATGATGCGCGTCGTGTTCCTGCTCTTCGCCGAGGAACGTGGCCTACTGCCATCAGGCGAACTCTTCGACCAGGGGTACGGCATCGCCGGCGAACTCGAACAACTCGCCGCGCGCGAAACTGAGGAGAGCGAGGAAGCCCTCGACTCCACCTCACTCACCTGGCACCGGCTGCTGGCCACCAGCAACGCCCTCTACCGCGGGGCGACCTTCGAGAACCTCCGCATGCCCGCCTACGGCGGCTCCCTCTTCGACCCGGCACGGTTCCCGTTCCTGACCGCGACGACCGAACAGGGCACCCTCGGCGCCACCGTCTCCGACCGCGTCATGCTCCACGTCCTTCGATCCGTACAGGTCGCCGAAATTAAGGGGGAAGCTCGGCGCATCTCCTTCCGGGACATCGACGTCGAGCAGATCGGCTACATGTACGAGGGCTTGCTCGGCTACACCGCTGCCACCGCCTCTGAGGTGATCGTCGGCATCAAAGGCACTCCCGGAGAGGAACCTGAGATCCCGCTCGCCAAGCTGGAAGAGTTGGCTGCGAAGTACCCTGACCGTAAGAAGTTCGCCGATGCCATCCGCGCATGGGTGGAAGGGGATCAGCCCTCGGCCAAACCAGCGTCGGCCGCGGCGATCGCCAAGGCGGTCGATGCTGGCGTCGATCCCAGCATCGTCAGCGCACTGACCCAGGCGGTCGGCGACGACCTCGAACTGCGAGACCGCGTCAAGCCGTGGCTCGGGCTCATCCGTCTCGACCTGCGTAAGCGGCCCTTCGTCGTGCTCGACGGCGGCCTGCTCGTGAAGGAGACGCCGTCGCGGAAGAACGCGGGCGCCCACTACACGCCCAAGTCGCTCGCCGAGGAGGTCGTGATCCATGCCCTCCAGCCGCTCTGCTATGCCCCTGGTCCGCGCCAGACCGCGAACCAGGCGGAATGGAAGCTCAAGTGGTCGCACGAGATCCTCGGCCTGAAGATTGCCGACATCGCCTGCGGGTCGGGTGCCTTCCTCGTCGCCGCGGCCCGCTACCTCGCTGAGCGCGTCGTCGAGGCATGGACCATCGAGGACCCGGCGAACGCCACCCGCAAGGACCTGTACACGCTCGCGATCCGCCAGGTGGTCGCCAACTGCCTTTACGGCGCCGACATCAACGACATGGCGATCGAGATGTGCAAGCTCTCGCTATGGCTCGTCTCCCTCGATCGCGACCTGCCGTTCTCCTTCGTCGATGACAAGGTATTCCTCGGCAACTCGCTGCTCGGCCTAACCGACCTCAGGCAGCTCCGTGCCCTCCACATCGACCCGTCCAAGTCCTCGAACCAACAGATGCTCGACATCTTCGAGGTCGATGTCGACTCGATCATCAACAAGGCGATCGCCCTTCGGAAAAACCTCGCATCGCCGGTTAACGACGCGGATCCTGCCCGCTCCAGCGCGACCAAGCGCCGCCAACTCGCGAGGCTGCGCGACGAGGTGACGGTCGATCTGCGGAAGATCGCCGATGGCATCATCGGCGCTGGGTTGCCCCTCGGCGGGAAGCCCGGCAAGGCCCTCGACTCCGCATACGAGAACCTGCGCGAGGCTGTCAGGAAGGCATACCCGGGCCCGCGCGGCGGTGCTTCCGACAGCACGTGGCTCGACGCGAGCATCGACCGCGGCCTTACACCAGTGGTCGAAACCGACTACGCGCGCTGGCAACCGCTGCACTGGATCATCGAGGCCGCAGACGTCATAGACGACCACGGCGGCTTCGACGCCATCATCGGCAATCCCCCCTTCCTCGGCGGCCAGAAACTTACGGGCGCCATGGGCACACCCGTCCGCGACTGGTTTGTCAATGTCCTCGCGGACGGGCGCCGAGGCAGCGCCGACCTGGTTGCCTACTTCTTCCTGCGTGCGACCTCGCTTTTGCAGAGGAAGGGCGCCCTCGGCCTGGTCGCCACCAATACCGTGGCCCAGGGCGACAGCCGCGAGGTCGGCCTGGATGCGATGGTCGCCGACGGGTTCACTATCACCCGCGCCATCCAGTCCCGTTCCTGGCCGGCCGCAAGCGCCAACCTCGAATACGCCGCCGTCTGGGGCGGGCTCGGTGAGGTGGCCGCCGGTGCGCCCCGCGTCGCCGACGATGTCGCCGTGCGCCGCATCAGCACACTGCTCGAGCCTGCTGGGCGGGTGGAGGGCAACCCTGTGAGATTGAGCGAAAACGCAGGCATTGCCTTCCAAGGCTGCATTGTGCTGGGGATGGGTTTCGTCGTTGACGTTGCGGAAGCGCAAGAGTGGATTGCCGCCGATGCCCGCAACGCCGAGGTGCTCTTCCCCTACCTCAACGGCGAAGACCTCAACCAGAGACCCGACGCCTCGGCGTCACGATGGGTAATCGACTTCAACGACCGGTCCGAAGCCGAAGCCGCCAGATATCCTGCTGCCATATCGCGCGTGTGCTGGACAGGTCAAGCCCGAACGGATCAGGAACAAGCCGAAAGGCCTGCGCGAGGACTATTGGTGGCAGTTCCTGCGGACGCGGCCGGCAATGCGGAAGGCGATTGCTGGGTTGCCTGAAGTGTTGGTCATCGCACTTGTCAGCAAGACCGTCATGCCGCTGCGTGTCCCGACTGGGCAGGTCTTCAGCCACAAGTTGGGTCGTGTTCGCCATCAGATTCGTATGCGACCAGGCCGTGTTGTCCTCTGCAGTGTTCATCAATTGTGGGTCGTCAAGTACACCTCAACCATGCGAGCGGACATCAACATACTACGCCATCCGACGTATTTGAGACGTTCCCTCGCCCGCCGCCCAACGATCCGCCTGGCGCAGCCGGGCGTTCCGTGCGACGAAGAGCGTCGCGAGATCATGCTCCGTCGCGACCTCGGGCTCACAAAGCTATACAACCTAGTAAATGACGCTGAGTTGAGCGTCTGAGCCGATCGAGACATAGCAGCGATGCGGGAGCTTCATGTCGGAAGTCGATCGAGCCGTCCTACAATGGCATACGGATGGTCTGATGTCGAGTCCTGGTCACGGATTCCACACTTTCCGGAAGATGCAGCGATGGACGATGAGCCCGGCTGCGCGGGTCGAGCTGCTCGACCGACTCCTTGAGGAGAACCATCGACAGCGCCGCGCACCAGCCAGCAGGAACGTATGCGGGACGCTAGCGGAGTCCACAGCTGCAGAGGATGACGGACTGCTGTTCGCCTAGAGTGCTGCGCTTCACTTGTTAGTCGAAGAGAGTCGTCATCCGACTGGATGTGGACATCGCGTCTAGTTTCGACTGCATTGGCTCCGCGGCGGCGCGCCGATGATTCTCCAGCAGCAAAAGGTCGAGGAGTCTCAACCCGAGCGGCAGCGGCTCACCGTCCATCGCTCCACTTGCCGGTAAGAGTGGAAGCCGTGGTCGAGGCAAACGTCGTCCCAGACCATCCGTATGCCATTCAGTAGGCTTGATCGATTCGGCATGAATCTCGCGCATCGCTCAATGTCTCTGCTCGGCTCAGTCGGTCTTCTCGGCGTCATTGACCAGGTTATATAGCTTTGTTAGCCCGAGACTGAGACGGAGCATGATCTCGCGGCGTTCCTCATCGAGAGTTCGGCCGATTGCGCCAGGCGCTGGTTGGGCGGTGGGCGAGGGAGCGAGCTCGAAAACAAGGTCTGGTGTATATGTTGACGTCGGTTCGCATGGTCGTGCCGTACTTGATAGCCCACAATTGATGAACACTCGAGGACAGGATGGCCTGAGTCGCGTACGAATCTGTGGCGAACACGACCAGCTTCTCGCTGGAAGACCTGTCCAGTAGGTACACGCAGGGGCATGACGGTCTTGCTGACACGAGCGATGACCAACACTTCAGGCAACCCAGCAATCGCCTTCCGCATTGCCGGCCGCTTCTCTGCGTACTGCCACCAATAGTCCCGGTAGACCTTCCGGTTGTTCGCCATTCGCTCGGCCTTGACTTGTCGAGTTACGCGCGCGAACGGCAGTCCATACCTAGATGCCGCCGACTCCGATCGGTCGTTGAAGTCGATTACCCATCGTGACGCCGAGGCGTCGGGTCTCTGGTTGAGGTCTTCGCCGTTGAGGTAGGGGAAGAGCACCTCGGCGTTGCGGGCATCGGCGGCAATCCACTCTTGCGCTTCCGCAACGTCAACGACGAAACCCATCCCCAGCACAATGCAGCCTTGGAAGGCAATGCCTGCGTTTTCGCTCAGTCTCACGGAATACTCTCATCTCACAGGGTTGCCCTCCACCCGCCCAGCAGGCTCGAGCAGTGTGCTGATGCGGCGCACGGCGACATCGTCGGCGACGCGGGGCGCACCGGCGGCCACCTCACCGAGCCCGCCCCAGACGGCGGCGTATTCGAGGTTGGCGCTTGCGGCCGGCCAGGAACGGGACTGGATGGCGCGGGTGATAGTGAACCCGTCGGCGACCATCGCATCCAGGCCGACCTCGCGGCTGTCGCCCTGGGCCACGGTATTGGTGGCGACCAGGCCGAGGGCGCCCTTCCTCTGCAAAAGCGAGTGTGCGTTTTTCCGAGAAAATTATTCACTTTTAGTATGAATCCCAGCCAAGCACGTCGCTGTGTCCTGTATGCCCGTCTCAGCGTCACCAAGGAAGAGTCCGTCTCGATCTCACGACAGCTCCAGTCCTGCCGGAGGTACGCCGAGGCGCGTGGATGGAAGATCGTCGGCGAGTTCATCGATGACGGCGTCTCTGCAACCGCCAGCCGCCCGGAGGACCGCAAGGGCTGGGCCTCGCTGCTTGCCGCACGCGATTTCGACGCCGTCGTGATCTGGAAGGTGGACCGGCTCGCCCGGCGTGTCCTGGACTTTCTCCACGCCGACGAGACCCTGCAGAAGCGCGGCGCGGGACTTGTTGCCGTTGAGGACCCGATTGACATGACCAGCCCCCAGGGCCGTGCGTTCGCGGTCATGCTCGCGGTGTTCGGCGAGATGGAGGCCGAGGCCACTCGGGCGCGCGTCCGGGCGGCACGGGAGCAGTTGCTCAAGGACGGCCGCTGGCCAGGCGGCGGCATCCCGTACGGCTACCATTCGATCGCGAACCCGGATGGCCCTGGCCGGGTGCTGGTCAAGGACCCCGAGCGCGTCCCGTGGCTTTCCGAGGCGGTTAGGATGGCGCTTCGCGGAGACACCGTCAATGCAATCGCGAGATGGCTCACCGACAGCGGCGCGCCGCTTCCACGTCGTCAGGCCCCGCGACAGACAACGGGCGGCGCTTGGAACCGGCAGACGGTCGACGGCCTGCTGCGGAACCCCGTCCTGGCAGGGATGACGCCTCGCAACCCGGGCCGCGCGAAGAGCGCCAAGCGCGCGGATCCCTTCGCGGTGCTCCTCGGCGAGCACGGCCGTCCGGTCGTCAACGAGTCCCTCGCCGTGATCACTGCTGAGGAGTTCGCAGCGCTGCAGCACATGCTCAACACGCGCACCGGCCCGCAGACCCGCAAGCGATGCGAACGACAGTCGACGAGTCCCTTCCTGTCGCGTGTCGCGCGCTGCGACGAGTGCGCTGTCTACATGTGCCGCGGGACGAACCAGAAGCGCCCCGTCCTCTACTGCCCGGCGTGCAGGCAGACGATTGGGCGCACGGCGCTGGACCCGTACCTGGCGGAGCGCCTTCTCACCGAGCGGGGCAAGGGACTGCTCGGCGATGCGACCGATGCGACTGTGGAGGAAAGCTGGGCTGCTGCCGGCCGTGATGAAATGGCCCAGCGGGCAGTTCTCCTGACGCAACTGGAGAGCCTCCGCATCCGCCGCGGCGTCGTCGGGCGCTACTTCGACGACGAGCGGGTCTTGCTGCGGTGGCGCGCATGAGCCTGAAGAAGGAGCGCCAGGCGAGTTCTGGCACGGCATTGTCCGGTCTGAAACGTCGGTGGCGCGGGACTCCAACGTCGGCGATCTGCGGCAGACTTGGCCGTGTGACGGACAGAACCGCAGCGGCGCCCCCGGAGGCAACCGGGTATGTGCTCAGCCACGAGGCAGATGGCACCTCGTTCACCGTTCGCGAGAACCTCGTGGACATTCTGGAGCGGGAGCTGCTGGGGCCGATCAACGGTCCGGAGGAAGTGCTGCCGTTCAGCCCGCGCCAGCGGTATCTGGTCGGCCTCATCGCCCCGGTCAAGTTGACGAGCACGTCTGCATCGGAACTCGATCAGGATGACGCTGACGACCTGACCGAGGTGCGGCTCGACAATGACGGGGCGACCGTGGGGCGAGGGGTCTCGACGGTTGCGGCCGACGAGGGCGACGCGGACGCGGAGGACGACGACGCGGAGGATCGGGCGCCGAAGCAGGGACTGATGATCCCGGCCTCGATGGGGCTGCGGTTCCAGGTGCCGGTCGACCTAGTGTCGTTCACGGTGACGGCGTCGTGGGGGACTTACGAGACGATCGAGACCGGTGAGGTTTCGAAGGCAGGGCGCCCAATCCGGAAGTACCAGCGCACGCCCGTCGAGGAGTCGCGCACAATCGCTCTGGCCGACCTGACACCAGGCCATACGGCGACGGTCGTGCTCCGCGATGCGATCTGCCTGCGGATCGACAGGTACGACGACCCCGAATACGGGCGTGCGCTTGTGGAAATCGCATTGTGCAATGACCGGGAGACGCCGCTGCCGATCCCGTCGAGCATGTGGATGTTCCAGACCAAGCTCCTGGTCGATGCGGGTGGCGCCGAGGTGTTCCTCCCCGTGCGAGACGTGCTGGAGCAGGCGTGGCCGGAGCACGACGGCGAGGTGCGCCGCCTCGACCTCCAGTACAAGGACCGCCTGGAGTTCGCGATTGGGCGGACCTGCTCGGCCGACTGGCTGGCACGCGAGGGGTCGCGGCGTGCCACCGCCGTGTCGACGGCCTGGCTGCCGACGGCGGCGACGCCGCAGACGAGGGCCAGCGAGGTCGAAGGTGCGACTCTGTCGATGAAGGCGCTCTCGGCGATCACCCCCGACGAGCTGCGGTCGGGGCTGGCCCCTTTGGTCTCCGGGTACGGTGCCTGGCTGGATCGGCAGGAGGCGACGGCCACCGAGTTGCCCGCCCACCTGCACGAGACCGCTGAGTTCGCGCTCTGGGAGGCTCGGCAGGCACATCAGCGTCTCGTTGCCGGGCTGGAGTTCGTCGCCTCGGACCCGACGGCTTTGCAGTGTTTCCGGTTTATGAACCGCGTCATGCGCGATCAGCGCATCGCTTCGCAGGTGGCCGAGGCCCGCAAGTCCGAGTCGGCGCTCTCGATTGCGCAGGCGCGGCAGGACCTCGAAGCGGCCGAGGCGGATGGTAAGCCGGTGGCGTCGTGGCGCCCGTTCCAGCTCGCGTTCATCCTCATGCAGCTTGGAGCGCTTACCGATCCCACGGCAACGTTCCGCAGCGCTGAGCACCAGGCTCGGGTCGAGCTGTTGTTCTTCCCGACCGGTGGCGGCAAGACCGAGGCATACCTGGGCCTCGCGGCCTATACTTTCGCGATCCGGCGACGGCAGGCGGTGGTGGAGTCTGCCGACGGCCCGCTGAACGGTAGCGACGGCGTCTCCGCGCTGATGCGGTACACCCTGCGGCTGCTCACTGCGCAACAGTTCCAGCGCGCAACGGTGCTGGTGTGCGCGGCGGAGCTGGCGCGCCGCGAGGATGAGGCGACATGGGGCGCGGAGCCGTTCCGCATCGGGTTGTGGGTCGGTACGGACGTTAGCCCTAAGCGATTCGAAGAGGCCGACGAGCAGCTCAAGAAGGTCAACGACGGTGCCTCCCATCGCCTGACCGTGCTCCAGATACAGCGTTGCCCGTGGTGCGGCACCGAGATCACCCCAGGGAACGTGAAAGGCGATCCGACCACGCGGCGGGTGTTCGTGCACTGCGGGGACGAATTGGGCCGCTGCCCGTTCTCGAAGGGTGGCGGAGTTCCCGAGGGCCTTCCTGTGCTGACGGTTGACGAGGAGATCTACCGGCTCACCCCGGCCTTCGTGATCGCCACTGTCGACAAGTTCGCCCGGCTGGCCCGCGAGGGCGAGGCGGCATCGTTGTTCGGATTCGTCAGCAGGCGGTGCGGGCGGCACGGGTATGTACATCCCGACTACTCCGCCTGTACGGTCAGCTCCCACCCGGCGAACGGCCGCCATCCTGCGGCGACCGTGGTACCCGTCGGCCGGATGCGTCCGCCGGACCTGATCATCCAGGACGAGCTGCACCTGATCACCGGTGCACTCGGCACCGCTGTCGGGCTCTTCGAGGTCGCGGTCGAGACGCTGTGCTCGTGGACCACACCAGAGGGCAAACCGGTCAAGCCGCTGATCGTCGCCTCCACTGCCACCGTGCGGAATGCCGGCGAGCAGGTGCGGGCACTGTACGGACGCAAGGTGGAAATCTTCCCGCCGCAGGTGCTCGACGTCGCCGACACCTTCTTCTCCCGCGAGGTGCCCGTCTCGGACAAGAAACCCGGGCGTCGGTACATCGGGGTGAGCGCACAGGGCGTTCGCCTGTCGAGTGCTGAGATTCGTCTCGCCGAGGTGCTGCTCCTCGCTGGTCAGCTGCTCTTCGACCGAACAGGCATCGAGGCAGACCCGTACATGACGCTGGTCGGCTACTTCAACGCCACGCGTGAGCTGGCGGGCATGCGCCGGTACGTGGACGACGACGTGAGCACGCGCGTCGGCAACCCGCGCCAAGATTCCGGATTCCCGCGTAGGTATGGCACAGCATTCGGCAACTTGAACGTCGCCGAGCTGACCTCACGCATCTCCGGCGCTGATATCGGCAAGACCTTGGACCGGCTCGGGCTCGAGTTCGATCCGAAGTACGACACGACCGACGCATTTCGCGCGCGAATCGCGCTCCGGAAGGAGGACAAGACTGCACCGAAGCGGGACGGCGAGGCACCGTTCGACATCGTCCTGGCAACGTCGATGCTCCAAGTCGGCGTGGATGTACAGCGGCTCGGCCTGATGCTCGTGGTCGGGCAGCCGAAGAACACCGCAGAGTACATCCAAGCGTCCTCGCGCGTTGGCCGCGACGCCGCCCGCCCCGGGCTCGTCGTGACGCTGGGCAACTGGGCCCGCCCTCGCGACCTAGCGCATTTCGAGCAGTTCCGGCACTACCACGACACGTTCTACAGGCAGGTCGAGGCGTTGTCGGTGACCCCATTCTCGCCGACGTCCCTGGAGCGCGGAATCGACGGGTTGCTCGTCAGCGCGGCCCGTGTCGCCCAGGCTGTGATCGCTGATGGACTGTCATCGGAGCGGCAGGCAGGCCGAATCGGACCGCAGCACAACGCCGTTGCCGCCATCATCGACAGGCTCAAGGCCCGCATCCTCGCCGCATCGCAGGACGAGGACCTAGCCAAGAGGGCGAGCGATCTGCTCACCAACCGCATCGACCGCTGGGCGAGCCGGGCCGGGTACGCAACCGAGATCCACAAGACGCTCGTCTACGAGCGGACCGGCGAGGGAGACAAGTTCCTGCCGCTCATCATCAGCCCCGAGAACCACCGCGCCATTGTGGGCAGCTCCGCCGAGGCGCCGTTCGTGATCGCTAACTCGATGCGCGAGGTACAGCCCGAGATCAACATCCTGGTGTCGCCCGTACCCGAGCGTCTCTTTGCCAGGACCCCCGCAGGTGTCGACGACTGGACTATGCCCGCTGGAGAGGACGACTGATGACCGACACCGCCACGCAGGTGCTTCCCGACAACAACGACGCCCTCGACCCGCTTGGCGACGTCGAGCAGGGCCAGGCCAAGAACCGTGCCAAGGTCGGGTCGGCCCGCCCGTCGTCGCTGCTGTACACCTACGGGCCGGGCGCGGTCATGGACCTGCCGAGCTTCTCGGTGATGCCCGCCGGACTCGACGACTGGGAACCGATCTGGAAGCGCCGCGAGGTCATTCCGACAATCCTCGAACCGCGCCTGCTCAATGTGGTTCGCCTTCACCTCGGCCCGCAGGTCGACGCACTGCGCCCGTTCCCGTGGCAACCGAAGAAGGGCTCCATGTCGACCGAGGGCTCGGACCTCGGCCTGCCCGCGCGGGTATTCCCTCAGTGGTTCCGCTGCACCGGATGCGACTACCTCGGTCCGCTCACCCGGTTCGCCTACACGAACACGCACCCCTTCCGGCCCGACCTGGCACAGTTCACGCACAAGCCGTGCCCCGGTCGCGGCGGGCGGGGGAGGCGCAAGGGCAGCCCGGCTGTCCCGGCGCAGCACCTGCTCACCTGCACCAACGGTCACCTTGACGAGTTCCCGTACACGCTGTGGGTTCATCGCGGCACGAAGTGCCCGAATGCCGAATCGCCGGATCTGAAGATGCGCGACGCCAACGTCGGCAAAAGCGTCGGCTCGACGATCATGTGCCAAGCCTGCGGCGTGACCCGCGGGATGGCAGAGGCACAAGGGTCGAAGGGGCGGGAGAAGCTACCACAGACGTGCCGTGGTCGTCACCCGCACCTGGGGGCATTCTTCCCTAGATGCGAGGCCCGCCCTGCGCTGATCATGATGGGTGCCTCGAACCTCTGGTTCCCCTCGACCCAGAGCATCATCGTCATGCCCCGTACCGACGCCGAGAAAAAGGAGGCGCTGGCTGACCACCTGCGGATCGAACTCGGCGTCGACCAGATCACGCAGTTCGGCGACCAGATACCCGTCATCCACGCTCTCGCTACTGCCCGCAATATCGACGTGGCCGGGCTTACCGACGCCGACATCGCCGCCGCGGTCGCTGAAGTGCTCGCCCCGCCGGAGTCCGACGAGGCGCGCGAGGAGCGCCGGGCGAACTGGGATCCTATCGAGCTTCTTATCCCCGAGTGGCGCTACCTGCAGAAGCCCGCATTGTTCCCCGAACAGAAGAACAACGCCGGGCTGATGGTCACCGAGATGCAGCGGGGCAACGAACTGGACCCGCGCATAGCCCGCGTTGTCGGCGTCAACCGGATGAAACGGGTGAATGCCGTCCTCGGCTTCACCCGCCTCGACGAGATGGACCGCGTCAACGACGTCGCCTCTCGCCTGGTCGACTTGACCCGCAATGGCAAGCCAACCTGGGTGCCCGCCACCGAGGACCGCGGCGAGGGCATCTTCCTTCAGTTCGATCTCGATGCCGTTGCCAAGTGGGAACGCAAGATCGAGACGACGCCACTGTGGGACGCTCACCGCAGGGCGCACCAGCGGAACTTCGCCCGCCGGTTCTCCGAGACCGCCAAGATCGTCAACCCCGACACGCGGTTTCCCCGGCCACGCTACTGGCTGGTCCACACCGTGTCGCACATCCTCATCCGCGAGATGGCAATGTACTCCGGCTACGGTGCCGCCAGCCTCACCGAACGGATCTACGCCTGGGACGAAGCACCGCAGCGCGACGCCGCTGCCGGGCTGCTCATCTGCACCACCGCGTCCGACAGCGAGGGCACTCTCGGGGGCCTGGTTGCGCTGTCCGGGCCGGAGCGGCTCCAGGAAATCGTGCTATCGGCGCTGCGTCGGGCCGCGCGCTGCTCCTCGGACCCGGTCTGTGCCATGCGCACTCCCTCGGACCCGGAGGACTTCCTGCATGGTGCTGCCTGCCACACCTGCTGCTTCGTCTCCGAGACCTCCTGCGAGAAGGCGAACCGGTTCCTAGACCGCCGGTTCCTGCTCGGCCTTCCTGTTTCGAACGGCCCGACCGTGCCCGGGTTCTTCGGCAGCATCCATGGCATCTGACCCGCTCGCCGACCTAGGCAGCTTCCTCACCGCCACCGAGGCAGAGCGACTCGCTGTCCAGATCGAGACCGGGCAGCACACCATCGCCGCCCTCAGCGAGATCGCGGTGGCTCGCCGGGAGGCAGCCAAGCGGCTCCTCTCAGCGGCCGGGCTCGGGCACACTGATCCTGCACGCACCGTGAGCGTGCTGCGTGCAATTACTGGCGCGAAGTCCGTGCTGCGCGAACTCACCCCGGTCTGGACGATGCCTGGAAACGAGGCGAACACCGGGCGCCTCACCGGCGAATTCCATCGCATCGTGCGCGCGGCTCGCCAGTCGGTCACGGCCGCGACATATAACTTTCACGACTCATCGCAGATGTGGACGGCCCTGCGAGAGGTTTCCGAACAGCCGGGCGTCGTCGTCACCGTCTACGTGGATGCGGATAAGGCCGACGCTGACAACGTGAAGATTCAGCTCCCACGCGCGACCGTCTACCGGTCCGCCGAACTGCCGACCGGCAAGCGGGTCGTGAGCCACGCGAAGTTCGCCGTGGTAGACCACGAACTGCTCCTGATAACGAGCGCCAACTTCAGCTACTCCGCCGAGAACCGCAATGTCGAGTTCGGCCTCCTCGTCCGCGACAGTGCCCTCGCCGAGTCCGTCGAGGCCACGATGACAAGCAAGCACGGGTCGTTGTACGAACTCGCCTAACGGTCAGGAATCAGGCCGATGCTCTTCCCCGCGTTCAGGCACGAGGTGCATGTTCATGCCCGACGATGTCCTGAGGGAAAGTCTTGAGATCGCGACGCGCCGCGACCTGGCGCGACGATGGCCTCTGACCAGGGGCCATTGCACGGCAGCAGCCGACGCGGCCTGGACTGCCGCGTAACGTGACCTTCCTGAGCTGCCCATGTCGGCTGCCGCGCCTTTTGGCTGCACAGACAGACTGGAGAGGTGCATAAGGTCGCTGCGGGTACGTTCACCGGGCCGTAGCTTGCGCCGACGCACGTGGTCATCTCGCACGGCTGGAGCACGATCGCGGAGCTGACCGCACTGGTAAACGCGGCGGCGCTGGTACCACTGCCGCCCAGCCTCGGTCGGGCGGAAGTTGTGCAATGGGGCGCGGACACAGGGCCGCCCGGACGCCGCCGGGCTCCCCGGCGGCGGGCACATAGGCGGCTCACGTGCCCGTCTTGCCCGGCCCGCGACTTCCTTCCCGGTGATCTGCGCGCGGCGGTGGAGGCGCGGGAGCACCCGCCCTCGGCACCTTGCCCGGATTAGTAAGTGACTGTCATTTCGCAGTGTTCCCGGGTGATGACCTGAGCGCCCGCGGCTCGGGGCGCTGCGTGCGGGTAGATGGCGATCGCCGGCTTAGCGGCGCGGTCGGCGCCCCAGGTGTCGATGTGGTGGCAGAGCCGCTCGGCGAGGCGGTCGCCGTCAGGGCCGTGCCCGATGGCGCCTGCGCGGAAGCCGGACTGTGGTGCTTCGAGGCGCTGGACGGCGAGGTAGGCGATGGAGTCGCCTTCGGCCAGGGCCAGGGTCCGTGATTTGACGACGGGGGTGCACAGCCCGCTGGTGACCGCGGCCGGCTTGGCGGAGATGCGGCAGACGGCAGGGTCGGTGGCGGTGGCGCGGACCCAGATGCCGTCCAGGGGTTCCATGGGGCCGACCGTGGTGCCGGACTCGAGGCGCGTCTTCGGCCTGTCGAGTACCCCGTGCAACTGGCCGGGTGAGATGTCCTGGTCGGCGTCCCAGTACAGGTGGACCAGGTCACCGGGGTCGAGGGCGGCCGAGTGTTCCCAGTCCTGCCCGATCATCGGGACGAAGCCGCACAGGAACGCGCTGTCGGAGCGCAGCACGCCGTCGTCGCCGAGGACGAGGGCGACGGACTGGGTCTGGCCGCGCCAGCGCAGCGGCGCGACGAGCCGCCCGCCGGGCTTGAGCTGGGCGAACCAGGCCGGGGGGACGTCGAGGCTGCCGATGGTGATGATGGCGCGGTCGTACGGGGCGTTGTCCGGCACGCCGAGGTCGGCGTCGCCGGTGGCGACGTGGACGCCGGGGAACCCGGCTCGTTCGAGGTTAGCCGCTGCCTGGGCGGTGATCTCCGGGTCAATGTCGATGGTGGTGACGTGCCCGCCTGGCCCGGCGAGGGTGGCGAGCAGCGCGGCGTTCCACCCGGTCCCGGCCCCGGCCTCGAAGACCCGGTGGCCGTCGCGGACGTCGAGCTGGGCGAGCATGGCGCCGACCAGGCCGGGCACGGAGGCGCACGACAGCGATCTCCCCCCGGTGTCCCGCTTGGTGATCACGGCGAGTTCGGGGTTGTAGGCGTCGGCGAGGCTGGCGCCGGGGACGAAGGCGTGGCGCGGCACGACACGGATCGCGGCCAGGACGCGGGGGTCGCGGGTGCCGACGTGCGGGGCGGCGGCGATGGCTCCGATCATGAGCTCGTTGAGGTGCTCGGGGCTGGCGGCGGGCGCGGTCGCGGTCACTCGGTTCCCCTTGACAGGGTCGGGGTTCACAGGGTCAGCAGCAGGCAGGCGTCCCATGCAGGCGGATCGCCGCCCGCATGGGACAGGTCGTTCTGGGCGAGCTGGATGCCGGATGTTCCTTCCAGGAGCCCGCTGGAGGCCGGCGGCCCTGCGCGGGCGAGGTGGTCTTCCATGCCCCGCCGTGCCTCGCGCAGCGCGGCCCCAAGCGGCCGGGGGTCGAGGGCGTCGCCGGCGGCCCGCCAGAGCGCCTGCACCAGGCCGGCCCACCCGTGGCACAGTGAGGCGTCGGCAAGCAGGCCGGTGACCTGCCGGTCAAGGACGCAGCCGGCGAGGGCGCGCTCGGCGGTGAGCATCCGTTCCTGGTCGCCGAGGGCGAGGCCGGCGAGCTGCTGTGCCCGCGCCTGGCCGGGGGTGCCGTAGCACCACGACGGCCGGGCCTGGCGTCCGGAGTCCGCCCTCCCGCGTTTGTGCTCGTCGGAGGTGATCAGAGCGGGCCACCAGGGGCAGGCGGTGCTGCCCTGGCGGTAGCGGTCGAAGGTCGCGCACAGCTCGGTGACCGCCCTGGCCTGGCCGTCGACCTGGATGCCGACTCTCATCGCGCCCGATAGTAGTGCGAGGATACCGGCGATTATCTTCATCTCTCGTAAGGCGCTTGTTACGTAAGGTACGTGTGTGGTTGCTCATCGTGCCTCACACTTATCCGGGGGGTTCAAGTGACGTACGAGAGCACGGGGGTTCTTCCCCGGCCGTTCCGGCGGGAGAAGGCCGTGTCGCCTGCTGACGGGTCGCCAATGTGGGTGGTGGTGGACGCGGGCTTCGAGCTGCAGCCGGACGCGGCGGGGTTCCTGGCGTCCGTGCGGGGGCGGGAGGACGCCTCGGTGAACACCGAGCGGGCGTACGCGGGGCAGGTCGCGCTGTACCTGTCGTACTGCGCCGAGCGGGGCGTTGACTGGGCGGCCCCGTCGATGGGGCAGCTGTCGGCGTTCCTGCACTGGCTGGTGGACGAGCCGTCCTCCGCCTGCCGGGCCCGGCAGCGGTTCAGGTCGAGGGGGACCGCGAACGCGATCACGGGCACGGTCTTCCGGTTCCTGCGGTTCTGCTCGTTCCTTGATGACAGCCCTGTGTCGGAGGACGTGGCGGCCCGGCTGTATGAGCGGCGGCGCCTGGCGTTCGGGCCTCCTGGCTATGACAGGGGCGAGGACGGGCAGTTCGCGGTGGTGAATGTCAAGACGATCAGGTTCAAGGTCGCCGTCCCCGGCTACGAGTACCTGACGGACGGGGAGATCACTAGGCTCCTAGAGGTCACGACCCGGGCGCGTGACCGGCTGCTGGTCGCGCTGATGGCGGTCACGGGCTGCCGGATCGGCGAGGCCCTGGGGCTGCGCAGGGAGGACATGCACCTGCTGGCCAGCTCCCGGGTGCTGGGCTGCCATGTCGAAGGGCCGCACGTCCACATCCGGCGGCGGCAGAACGCCAACGGGGCACTGGCCAAGACCCGCAAGCCCCGCTGGATCCCGGTCGGCGACGACATCGGCGGACTTTACGCCGACTACCAGTGGGAACGGGACCGGGTTCCGGAGGCGGCGGGCTGCGACATGGTCTTCGTCAACCTCTTCGCGGCGCCTGCCGGCGGACCGATGAAGTACTCGAACGCCTACGAGCTGTTCCAGCGCCTGGCGGCGAAGGCCGGGTTCGCGGCGAGGCCGCACATGCTGCGCCATTCGGCGATCACCCGGTGGCGGCGGGAGGGCAAGCCCGACTACCTGGTGATGGACCTGGCCGGGCACGTGTCGCGGCAGTCCATGGAGCCGTACACCCACGCCAGTGACAAGGAGAAGCGCGAGGCCGTGAACCTGGTCGCCTGCCTGCAAGGGGCACGCTCGTGAGCAGCGTCATCGCCCTGCTGCCGGCGGGCGGCCCGGACGGGCGCGGGGACAGCGAACTGCTCGACGGCTGGCTTGGCTGGCTGCGCGAGCGCATCGACCCGCAGTGGCGGGCCGGCGAGTGGGACCAGGGTCGGCTGCTGTTCACCGGCGATCCCGCCAGCCCTGCCACCGTTGTGGCGGTCTGCCCCCTGCCGGGCTGCGGGGTGACCGTGAACGATCCTCACTGGTCGGGCTACTGCAAGACCTGCCATGACGAGTTCACCGCCAGCGGCCTGGACAAGGCGGCGTTCGAGGTTGCCTATACGCGCGGCAACCGCCGGCTGAACGTCTACCGGCGGGACAAGGAGTGCGAGGTTCCGGCCTGCCGCCGGGATGCTTACGGGTTCGGGCTGTGCGTGACCCACTACCGCGGCTGGGTGAAGGCCCGGGACCGGCCCGGAGCCGACCGGGCCGCGTGGATCGCGGCCAGGGGACCTGCCACGGTCCCGGAGCCGTGCTCCGTGCTCGCGTGCGACAGGGAAAGGGCATCGGCGACGGTCCTGCTCTGCAGGGTCCACGACCGCAGGTGGCAGCTTCATCAGCGTGCCGCCGGGGACGAGGCGTCCCTGATGGCGTGGATAGGGCACGAGCCGCCCTACTTGTCGGCGCACATGTTCTCCCTCGCCCCGCTCCAGGAGGCGGCGCGGGTGGAGATGCTCTACGCGCTCCAGCGGCGCGACTCCCGCGAGCTGGCCATGCGCCCGCAGTCCGTTCGGCGCGCTGTCGCCGTGCTGGAGGGCTTGCCGTCCATTGCGCTGGCCGGCAGCGAGCTGGACCCCGCCGCGATCACGGGGGGCGAGCTCACCCGCGCGCTGATCCGTTCCGCCCAGTGGGACGTCGGCACGGCGTTCGACCAGTTCCGCGGGATCGACCCGTCGCGCAAGCTCGTCTGGGACCTGCGGACGGTCAGCCAGCAGATCCCCTCGCTCAAGAAGGGCGTCAGCCCGCTGCGGAACCCCAGCTCCCTGGACTTCGGGCAGGTGCGGCAGGAGTGGATCCGGGAGTTCCTGATGCACTGGGCCCGGACGACCGGCCCTCTCAGCAAGGACCTGCACCGCCTGCACAAGGCCTGCGTCATCGCCTCCGGGGCGCTGGGCCTGCGCGGTGACGGCGGTGCCAGCCCGGCCAGGCTGCGGTTCTCCGACGTGACCGTAGTCGTGGACGCGTTCAAGCTCGCGTGCAGCGATAAGGGCGCGCTCTATGCCCCGTCCCACCAGGCCCTGCCGCGGGACTTCTTCGACCTGCTGGACTTCGCCCGCCGGGAGGGAATCGCGGGCGACCTCTCGCCCCGGTTCGTCCGCCACCCGGGCCACCACTCGATCCCGCGGGTCGAGGACAACGAGGACGAGATCGGCAAGGCGATCCCGGACGTGGTCATCCGCCAGCTCGACCAGCACCTGAACCTGCTCGGGAACGGGTTCCCCTACGGGGCCATGCCGCCGGAAGCCGTCAACGGGATGTTCCGGGCGATCTACGTGATCCTCCGCGACACCGGCCGCCGCCCGGCCGAGGTCGCGGGCCTCGACCTGGACTGCCTGGAATACGACCAGGGCGAGTACCAGCTGGTCTGGCACAACATGAAGGGCAAACGGCTGCGCCGCAGGCTCCCGATCGTGCAGGACACCGCCGGCGCGATCGGGGACTGGAAGGAGACCCGGGCCAGCCTGGACATCCCGGCGGCCTGCGCCGCGCACCTGTTCCCCGCCGTCACCGGCAGCTACCAGCACCTGGACTCCGGCTACATCTCCCGGGCGATCCGTCTCTGGGCCGACTCCATCCCTGTCCAGGACTCCGCGGAACTCGGCCGGGACGGGTCGCCGCTGCCGTTCGACCGCGCGAAGATCTTCCCCTACGCGTTCCGGCATACCTTCTGCCAGCGTTACGCGGACGCCGGGATCGCGCTCCACGTCCTGCAGTCGCTCATGGACCACCGGTCTGCAGACACCACGGCCGCGTATTACCAGGTGTCGAAGAAGATGAAGCGCGAGGCGGTCAACACGCTGCGGGTGCTCGCCGTCGACCGCACCGGGGCCCCCAGGCCCGCCGGGTCGGCGGAAGCCTACGAGATGCGGTCCGTCGCGGTCCCGTGGGGGAACTGCCACGAGCCGTCGAACGTGAAGGCCGGCGGCGGGGCCTGCCCCGTCCGCTGGCAGTGCCCGGCATGCGCCCACTACAACCCCGACCCCTCCCACCTGCCCGCGATCGAGGACCAGGTCCGCGCCCTGAAGGCCAGCCTGGAAACGGCCCGCGCCATCGGCGCCGCCGGCTACACCATCGCCGGGATGGAGGGCGAGATCGCCGACTACGGGAAAGTCATCGCCGCCATGAAGGCCGCGATGGACGCCATGCCCGCGGCCGAGCGCCGCGAGGTCGAGGAGGCCAGCAAGATCCTGCGCCGCCTGCGCGCCGGCGCGCAGGCGGCGGGACCGGTCCCGCTGCCGACGCCCGCCGTCAGGCCGGCCGAGCGGACCGCGTGACCGGCAAGCGCGCCCCCGCCGACGTGCTCCGCGAAGCCCGCAAGAACGACAGCGTGGCCAAGCGCAGCCGGGTCCTCGCCGTCATCGACGAGATGAAGGCCAGGGACGAGCCGATCACGTTCCTCGGCATCGCCCGCGCCGCCCGGGTATCGAACTGGCTCGTCTACGCAGAAGGCGTCCGCGAGCACGTCGAGGCCGCCCGCAAGGGGCAGGCCGGACGCCAGGCACGCAGCCAGCAGGCCGGGACCACGGCCAGCGCCGCCAGCCTGGCCACCGACCTGGAGATCACCCGGGCCGAGCTCCGCCGCACCCGCGACGAGCGGGACCGCCTCAGGGCGAAAGTCCAGCGAGGCCTCGGCCACCAGGTCACCCAGGCCGGCACCGCCGAACTCGCCAGCCGGATCACGGACCTCACCGCCAAAGCCGTCCAGCAGGACGCCGAGCTGACCCAGGCCCGCGCCCAGATCGCCGGGCTCACCGCAGAACGTGACGCTGCCCTGGACGAGGTCGCCGGGCTCCGGACCGCCCTGCGGCAGATGACCCGCCAGCAGAACATCCAGCGCTGACAACGACCAGGCCGCCCAGCCGGGACCAGGCCCAGACGGGTGTCACGCGCCCTACCCCTTGCGCCGCCCGAGTTCCCGGCCCCGCTTGAACAGGGCATACTCGACTACCTCGGGAGTCCCCTCCCAGGTGGGGTCTGCCGCCCACGCCTCGGCGAGGCACAGGTAAGCCTCGTAGTCCCTTCTCCAGTTACCGAAAACCCTGCCCAGCCCGGTTCCGCCGTCGTTGAGCGCCCGGCGGACGTTCAAGTCGAAGATCAGCGGCCGCAGCGGCTGGACGTGCCGGTAGGCGCTGAAGTACAGGAGCTTCGTCCCGAAGGCGGGCCCGAGGCCGTCAACATGGCTCTCGCCCCACAGAGCGCTCCAGCCGGCCCTGCGCCTTCCGATCTCGCGCGATCGATTATGGCGAGCACCTTGCCGCCGTGGTCGCTGCGGCTGAGCATCGCCGCTTGCCGGGGCCAGCGCACGTTGGTCGTCCCGAAACCCCAGGCCATAACGGTCAGGAAGAACTCACCCGCGTCACCGTCGGCACGGCTGAAGACGAACTCGCGGCGGATCCCGTCATGCAGGCTGACTTCCCGCTCAAGCTCGGCTTGCAGCGCTGGCCGACCGTCCAGCGCATCGGGCCACGGGGCGTGGTCACGACGCCATCGAACTCTCTGGTCACGGACGTCGCCCGGATGGCAGAGGCGGACGAATCCCGGCAACGGCGGAACTTCCACGCAGGTCACCCGCCAAGGATGGCGCAGTTCGCCACAAGATGGCCTTGCCTTGTGCGGATATGGAAGCTGCGGCCGATTTCGGCCTCGCCCCGACGTCCCCGGCCGCCGGGCGAGCGAACATCGCATCGCCGTCACCTCAACCAGGGCGAAGATGGGCCAGTCACGGTGCCCCCATGATCCTTCGGAGGATGGCCCCTTCCTGCCCGGGCGACAGCGAACCCCACCCCGCCGCATCACCATCCGCCGCCCCCGTGATGACGACGTCCCCGCAGATGTCGAACCGCACGCCGAAATCGCGCGCGACACGCGTAGCTGCCTCGTTGACCGCCTTGCCGGCAGCCCGGCCATCCTCGTCCAGCCAGAACTCCCAGCGATCAGTGACCCGGAAACGCTCGGCGCATCCAGCGCCGAGAAGCGCCCTCACCGACCGCATGAACCTGGCACCCCCGCCACCAGCCAGGTCAATCACCTCCGGCGGCCCGCCAACCGGAACGAGCAGTGCCCTCACAGCACAAGCCACGTGGTCACCACCCAGCGCCCACCCACGTCCCGAACCCTAGCCGCGCATCAAGTCACGACCGACGTCCCTCACGTCACTCAACACAAAACACGGCATCCACCTGCGGGAACGACTTGACACACGAGATAAAGCCGATGCCGTGTGCCATGCCGAGGTTCAGGTGCCCGCCCGGCCAGGCCGGGTCGGGCGTGCCTGCGGGGCCGGTGCCGCTCCACCAGCCGGGCAGGGCCTCGCCGTCTTTGCGGACTGGCTCGGCGAGCGCGACGAGGTAGCCGAGCACGGCGGCTGTCATCCCCGGGCCTGCCCGCCCGTGGCGGAGGAGGTGGTAGACCCCGAGGCCGGTCAGCCCGCTGATCAGGTCGTACTCGCCCGGCCGGGTCAGCTCCCCGCGGCCGATGCGCTCGTAGGCGGCGGCGAGTTTCAGGGCGGTGAGGTCGTTGACGTGCTTGTCGAGCGCGGCGAGCATGGCGGCGTAGGCGGGGTGCTCCCCGGTGTGCAGGACGAAGGCGACGGCCGGGGCACCGTAGAACAAGCCTGCGGACGCGTTAGCGGTCACGGGGCCTGCTGTCATGGCCCTGACCCAGGGTGCGGTGGCGCTGGGTGTGAGCCCGGTGAGGCGTGCGGTGGCGATGCGGGCGAGCGCGGTGCCGGCGGCTCCGCGTCCCAGGTCTTGGTGCGATCCGGCCGGCGTTGCGCTCGTGCTGGTCACGCGGTTTCCGGGAGGCAGGCGCGCCGGGCGAGGGCGGCCTGGCGGGCGAGCCGGCGGCAGGCTCCCTCGCCGTCGCGGTCGATTCCCCGGTAGCGGTTGTGGTGGATGTGCAGGAGGGATTCCAGGACGTGGGTGAAGTCCGCGTCCGCGTCGAGTGCCTTGCGGTAGTGTCCACGGTCATTCGGGATGACGACGTAGGCGCAGGTTGGCGTCACTGAGGTTGCGGATGTGGTGAGGGCAGCTCTTTGGGTTGTCCTTTTTGGTGTGCGGCGGCACGGTGATCACGTCGGGAATGGGTGCGGCCCTCCCCGTGTGATGACTTTTGGCGAAGTTACCGGGGAAGGCCGCGGGCTGGCGCTTGGAGGCGTCGTGCTCACGGTAAACGGTGACAGTGGTGTAGTCGAGCGGCAGCTGGGGGACGGGGAGCTGGCGTGCCCGTCGTGCGGGGGGGTGCTGGGGGGCTGGGGGAACGGGGTCACGCGCCGGGTCCGGCAGCTGGACGGTCCGGACGAGATGGTCACGCCGCGGCGGTCGCGGTGCCGGGGATGCCGGGCGACGCATGTTCTCCTGCCTGCGCGGCTTTTGTCGAGGAGGGCGGATGCGGGGGCGGTGATCGGGCGGGCGCTGGAGGCCAAGGCCGCGGGGTCCGGTCACCGGGCGGTCGCGGGGCTGCTCGGGCGGCCGGAATCGACGGTGCGGGGGTGGCTGCGGGCGCTGGCCCGGAACGCTGTCCGGGTCCGGGAGCGGTTCACGTCGCTGGCTGCGTCGCTGGTGACCGATCCGCCTCTTCCGGCCCCGGCCGGCTCGCCGGCGGCGGACGCGGTCGCGGCGGTCGCGGCGGCGGCCGCCGCCGCGGTGCTGCTGCCCGGGGTGGGCGCCGTGGCGCGGTGGGAGCTGGCGGCGGCGGTGACGTGCGGGCTGCTGCTGGCCCCGTCGTGGCCGGCGGCGGCGGGCAACGCGAGCTGGCTCTGGGCGGCGGCCCGCTGAGCCGGGATCCTCGGTGACGCCTGATTACTGGCGTTAACAACCGAGGAGGGAGCCCATGTCAGGGGCTGAAGAGGAACGGAAGCGGGCGGCGCGGGCCGAGCAGGTGGCGCTGTTCCGTTACCGGCTGATCCGGGAGGCGGCCGATCCTGCGCTGAGCACGCGGCAGCGCGGCCGGATGGTCCGCGAGATCGCGTCGAGGGCGCACGAGGGGCCGTTCGGCGATCCGGTGGCCGTGTCGCGCGGCACGGCCGACCGGTGGATCCGGGCCTGGCGCGAGGGCGGGTTCGCGGCGCTGGCCCCGCCGGCCCGGCAGGTCACGCCGCGCACCGACGCGGCCGTGCTGGACATGGCGGCCGGGCTGAAGCGGGAGAACCCGGCGCGGACCGCGGCCCAGGTGCGGCGGATCCTGGAGAAGTCGTGCGGCTGGTCGCCGTCGGTGCGGACGCTGCAGCGGCACTTCGAGCGGCTGGAGCTCATCACCCGGCCGGACGGGTCGCCGCCGCAGGTGTTCGGGCGTTTCGAGTGCGCGGCGCCGAACGAGATGTGGACCGGCGACGCCCTGCACGGGCCGCGGATCGCGGGCCGGAAGGCGTACCTGTTCTGCTTCATCGACGACCACTCAAGAGCGGTGATGGCCGCCCGCTGGGGCTATTTCGAGGACACCGTCCGGCTGGCCGCCGCGCTGCGCCCGGCGCTGGCCGCCCGCGGCGTCCCTGCCCGCATATACACGGATAACGGCTCTGCCTTTGTCGACGCGGCGGTGAACCGGGCCGCGGCAAGGCTGGGGATCAAGATCACCCACAGCGCGCCCGGCCGGCCGGAAGGCAGGGGCAAGATAGAGCGATTTTTCCGGACTGTGCGGGAAGAGTTCCTGGTCGAGATCGGCGACGGCTCCGGCGTCGCGGACCTGGCGGGGCTGAACCGGCTGTTCACCGCCTGGTGCGAGCGGGTCTACCACGCCCGGCCGCACTCGGAGACCGGGCAGCCGCCGATCCAGCGCTGGCTGGCCGGGGCGCCGTTCCCGGTCCCGGATCCCGCGCAGCTGCGGGAGGCGTTCCTGTGGTCCGAGCACCGGGTCGTCCGCAAGGACGCCACGCTCAGCCTGTTCGGTGTCCTTTACCAGGTCGGCGACCTGTCCCTGGCCGGCCGGAAGATCGAGTGCGTGTTCGACCCGTTCGACATGTCGGTGCTGGAGGTCCGCTGGAACGGGCGGCCGCACGGCACCGCGGTGCCGCAGCAGGCCGGGCGGCATTCCCACCCGAAGGCGAAGCCCGAGCAGCCAGACGTTCCCCCGGCGCCGACCGGGATCGACTACCTCGGCCTCATCCGGGCCGAGCACGAGGAAGCCGCCCGCCGGGACCGGATCCGCTATGACGCCCTCGCCGCCGGCGAGGAAGACCAGGACGAGGACACGGCGGAGGGCGGCCGGTGACCGCCGTCCCGGCCGCGCAGGTCAGCGCCGTGCTCGCCTGGGCCGCCCGGCTCACCGCCGCCGGCCGCAGGCCGGCGCCGCCGAGACCGCCGCCTACCTCACCGCCAAGGCCGCCGTCCTGGAGGCCATCGCGGCCGAGCGCGCCGCAGGCGGCTGGAGCCCCGAGCACACCGAAGCCGCCCGCGACGCCGCCGCCCGCGCCCGCCAGGCGGCCGACACCGCCGCGCTGGCCGCCGCGGCCGGCATCACCACCCTGGAGGACTCATGATCGACCTGAAGAACCACTACGGGTTCACCCGGACCCCCTTCGGCAAGGACCTCGCCCCGTCCATGCTGCACCGCTACCCCGCCCACTCCGAGGCCGTCGCCCGGATCACCTGGTGCGCCCGCGAGCGGGCGCTGGGCGTCATCACGGGCGAAGTCGGCTCCGGGAAGACAGCCGCCGCCCGCGCCGCCGTCACCGCCCTGGACCAGACCCGCCACACCCTGATCTACCTCCCGGACCCGACGACGGGCACCAGGGGGATCCACCACCACGTCGTGACGGCGCTCGGCGGAAGGCCCGCCCACGGATTCCGCCGAGCTCGCCGCCCAGGCCGCCTCCCTCATCGCCGCCGAGCACGGCGAACGTGGAAGGCTCCCGCTGCTGGTCATCGACGAGGCGCACCTGCTGGGCCACGCCCAGCTGGAGGCGATCAGGCTCCTGACCAATTCTGAAATGGATGCCGCCAGCCCGCTCGCCTGCCTGCTCATCGGCCAGCCCACCCTGCGGCGGATGCTGCGGCTGGGCGTGCTAGCCGCCCTCGACCAGCGGATCGGATTGAGGTACGCGATGCCCGCCATGACGCCCCCGCAGACATCGGACTACATCACCCACCACCTGAAACTCGCCGGGCGGTCCGACACCCTGTTCAGCGACGATGCCATGTCCCTCGTCCATGACGCCGCCCGGGGACTGCCGCGGGCCGTGAACAACATCGCCACCCAGGCGCTCGTCGCCGCCATGGCCGAACGCAAGAACATCATCGACGAGCAGTCCGCCCGCACCGCGGTCAGCGAGACCACGTCAGACTGACCACCACCACGCCACCCCGCACACCAAGGCCCCGCCGGCTGAACGCCGGCGGGGCCTTACTCACACCCGCACATGCTCACCGCGGATGACGCCGTCATCCTCATCTTCAATGACCGTGCACACGGTAGGCCGCTGCGGCCTCGGCGCGTCGTAGCCAGGCTGGGGCGAGGTCTTCGGGCAGCGTGCCGAAGCTGCTCATCTGCCCGTTGCGGGCGAGCGTGCTGGCGGTCCGGGCCGTGGCGTGGTCGGCGGTCTTGCCCGGCTGTAGCCGCCGGCCGGCCAGCCACTGTGTGCCCTGGTCCGGGCCGCCGCTGAAGGCGGCGGCGATGTCGAGCATGCCGAGCGCGGTCAGTGCCACCGGATCGGTCCCGGGCGGCTGCCGGAGCTGCGCGATAACGACGGCGGAGTCGGCGGCGAACACGGCCTCGGCCGCGCGCATGGCCTCGCCGTCGCCGTAGCGGCCGGCCTCCGGGTAGTAGGTGTCGAGGGCGACGCGGGCGCACAGCCGCCGGGCGCGCAGCTCGCCGGCCCAGGCCGCCAGCGCGGCGGCACGGCGGGATGCCTGGCCGTGCCCGGCGGCGGCCCGGACGCGCAGGTGGTCGGTCTCCTCGCGGTTGCGGTAGCGGATGAACCAGACCTCGTCCGTCCCCAGGGCCGCCATGAGCACCGGAAAGTGGGCGCCGATGATCTCGTCCATCGCGTCCGGTGCCGTGAACAGCTTGGCGCTCAGCCACGCCGAACTCGCGGCCAGCGGAAGCTGGCCGAATGCGGCAGCCGAGACGCAGACCATCCGCCGGGGCATCCCGGTCGGGGCGGGAGCGCCGCGCCGGGTGAGCGGGAGGGCGACCGCGTGCGCGTGGCCGCCGATCCACCCGTAGTCCCCCGGCTCCCGTGCCCGGGTCATGATCGCGGGCTTGTCGTCGTCCACGTGCTCGCGCAGGCACAGCGCGTGGAGCGGCTCGTCCAGGTCCAGGCGCAGCGTCAGGTCGCCGTTGTGGAGCTGGACGGCGGCCGGGCAGCCGGTGCGCTCGCGCCAGGCGGCGAGGGACCGGCGCCAGTCGCCAAGCTCCGCGGGCAGAGGCGGAAGGCCGCCGGCGGTGAGCCGCCACTGCTCGGGGCTGAGGACCGACCGCCGGTAGCGCACGGCCGGGAGGTGCGGCAGCCGCCGGAACGGTCCCCAGTCGAACGCGAGGTAGTCGGCGGCGAACGCGCGGGGCAGGTGGGCGAGGAACCGGCCAAGCGAGGGCATCTGCTTCTCCAGGTCCAGCGGGTGGAAGACCTGCGGCTCGATTACCTGCCCGCTTTCCCGGTGGACCAGGTGCAGCCCGCGGAGCGTCGCGGTGACCGCGAGGTCGCCCGGCCCGAGCGGCTGCTCGCCGCGGCCCGGGTGCTCGCCGAGGGACAGCAGGCGGGGCAGGTAGGCCGGGATGCGCCCGACGTTCTCGCCCCGGATGAACAGCGGCGGCACCGACAACTGGACGGGCAGCGCGCCTTCGTGGATGGCAGGCGCGCTGCGGTAGACGTGTTCCAGGCCCGACCCGGCGGCCAGGGCGGAGAAGCGGCTGGTGAGGGTGCCGGCGGCGCGGGCCGGGGAGATGTGCAGGGTGTACCGGCCCGCGTCCAGGTCAGCGGTGCTCGCGGCCTGCACGCGGGCGGCGATCTCCACGTGCGCGGGGACGAGCCGGGGGTCGAACAGGCTGCCGGTCATCGCGTCGATCAGCTCGTCGGTGAGCGTGACCTCGCTCTCGCCGGTGATCAGCCGGGCCAGGTGCGCGTGCCTGCCTTCGTCCCGCTCCGGCGGCAGCGGCAGGACGCTGCCCGGGTACCCGGCCGGGTAGCCCAGGCCGGTCCCGGGGTCGACCACGTCGAGCAGCGGCACGAGGGTCCCGGTCCCGAAGCGGTCAGGGTGTGTTGACCGGACTAATTTCCGACACGCCGGCGCGGTGGGAGCGCTGGGGACCTGGGGCCGGTAGAACTCACGCACCTCGATATGAGACGGGTGGTGCGGGTGTTTGAAGATGTGGAGCGGGACATCGGGTCCATTGAGCTGCCTCGCTGGGGTCGCGTCGTGCCGGCTGGCGGGGTGCTGCCCTGGCTCGTCGTCGATCCGGAGGGTCTGCCGGTGGAGCCGATCCGGCGGTACCTGGTGGACTTCGTCGCGCGGGACAACAGGGCCGGGTCGGTGCGCAGCTACGCTTATGGCCTGCTGCGATGGTGGCGGTGGCTGCGCGCGGTGGGCGTGGAGTGGGATAAGGCGACGCCCGCCGAAGCCCGTGACCTGGTCTTGTGGCTGAAGCAGGCTGTCAAGCCCCGTCAGTCGGCGCGCACGGTGTCGGCGGCGTCGGCGGGGACGGTCAACCCGGTTACCCGCAAGAGGAACCTCGGCGACGAGTACGAGGTGTCGACGGTCCGGCACTCGAACGCGGTTGTGCGTGCCTTCTACGAGTTCTGGATCGAGGACATGTGCCAGGGGCCGCTGATCAACCCTGTCCGGCTTGACCGGGGCCGGCGGGCGAACGCGCATCACAACCCGCTGCGGCCCTTCAGGGCCGAGGGCAAGATCCGCTACAACCCGCGGGCTCCCAGGAGGCAGCCGCGGGAGATGCCCGAGGAGAGGTGGCGGGACCTGTTCGCGGCGCTGCGGTCCAACCGGGACCGGGCGATCCTGGCGCTCGCGGTCAGCAACGGCGCCCGTGCCTCCGAGCTGCTCGGCATCCGGCAGTGCGACCTGGACTGGGGCGACCAGCTGGTGCGTGTCGTCCGCAAGGGAACCCGGGCGGAGCAGTGGCTTCCCGCCAGCCCGGACGCCTTCGTCTGGCTGCGCCTCTACCTGGCTGAGCTCGGCGGCCTCCCGAAGCCGGGTGAGCGGGTCTGGCAGACCTTGCGCCGCCGTGACCATGGTGGCGGCATGCAGCGGCAGCCGCTGGAGTACGACGCCCTGAGAGCGGTGTTCCGGCGGGTCAATGCCCTGCTGGGCACGAACTGGTCGATGCACGATCTCCGGCACATTCTCTCTGCTTAGTCTCCGTGTTCGATAACTGTCCGCGGCGGGCCAGTGGGCCTGCCACCTGCACCGCCGGACCACCTCTTCCTCGCTGCCGCTTTTCCCAGCCCGCGTATCGGGTCAGGACCGGAACGGCCCCAGGCAAATCGCTACACAAATCCTGTGAACACGGCGAGTGCGGAGAGAAGGCACTCCGCTGCCTTGCGCATGGCCCGTGATGAGGAGCTGACGCTGAAGGACGTCCAGGAGATCCTCGGCCACGCCCACCTGTCCACCACGGAGGCCTACCTGGTCGAGGACCAGGCGGCGGTGATCCGCCGGGTCCAGAAGCACCTCGCTGAGCGGGAAGCCCGCGCACGGCAGCCGGCCCCGCCCGTCGCCGCCGGCTATGACGCCAGTGACCTCGACGTGCTGTTCGGGGGCAACCCGTGAAAGCCGCGCCGCCCTCCCCGCAGGCTGCAGTGATCCCGGCCGCCCGCCCGCAGGCGCGTCTTCCCCACCGCTTCGAGCGGCATGACCAGCTGCTGGACGTCGATGGCGGGCGCGCGGAAAGGGACGGCTGGCCCGTCAGCGAGGTCCTGGAGCTGCTCCCCTCGCTGCCGTCCTGGCCGTCCGCGGACGGCTGCGGAAGGCGGAGCCCGGCTCGTCAGCGCAGTCCGGCGGATCCTGGAATGGCTGAGTGAGCATCCGGGGGAGGGATGGCAGGACCGCTGGGTGGCGTCCGGCGCGGACGAGGGCCGCGGCTGGGTCGATGACGTCATCGTGCCCGGGGCCAGGGCCTCGGCGGAGACCCAGCGCAACGAGCTGGTGTCGGGCATGGGCAGCCTGCTGCTCTGCCGCGTCGTGCTGCCCAGCTATCACTTCCTGGCCAAGTACCAGGCCGTGAGGCTCTTCTCTTATACGCAGCAGACGTTCCGCCCGGACCTGTTCGCGAAGCTCCAGGCGCACGGGCTCGAGCTGGGCACTCGCGGCAGGCAGCTTCCCGATGCCCTCAAGGTGATCAGCAAGATCGTGCTGCGCACTGGGCGGGACATTGACCAGCTCACAGCCGAGGACCTGCTGGCCTACCGCGCCTGGAGGCTGCGGCGTCTGGGCCACATCGATGACGGGCTGGTCCTGGCCTGGACGCTGATGCGCAGTGCCGTCGACATGGGTGAGCATCGCACCATACGCGACGCGGTCCGTCACGGGCAGCGCCCCACGCCTGAGCTGGTGGACCTTCACCGGCTGCAGTGCCAGCCCATCCGCGACGTCCTGATCCGCTACCTCGACGAGCGCAGGCCGGGCCTTGACTACAACACCTTCCTCGGGCTGGCCGGCGTCCTGGCAGGACGGTTCTGGGCTGACATCGAGGACCACCACCCCGGCATCAGCACGCTGCACCTGCCCGAGGACGTGGCCTGCGCGTGGAAGCGGCGCCTGCGGACCGTGACGGGCAAGGACGGCAGCACCCGCCCGCGCAAGGACTACCTGCAGATCCTCATCCGGGTCCGCGCTTTCTACCTCGACCTGCAGGAATGGGCGCAGGAAGACCTCTCCTGGGCCCAGTGGTCCGTTCCCAGCCCTGTCCGCAAGGGCGAGACGGCCGGGCAGATGAAGCTCAAGAAGAAGACCACGGCGGAGATGCACCAGCGCACCCGGGACAGGCTGCCGCACCTGCCCGCCCTGGTGGACGCCGCTGAGCGGCGCAAGGCCGGGCAGGCCGCGCTCCTCGCGGCGGCCAGCGCAGCCGCTGCCGGGCAGACGTTCCGGCACGACGGGCGCGACTACCAGCGGATCATGCCCAAGTGCTACTCCGAGTCCCGCTACCAGCACGTCACGCCCCCTGTCCTCGTCCGGGACGCCGGCACTGGCATGGAAGCCAACGTCACCAAGAGCGAGGACGAGGCGTTCAACGCCTGGGCGGTCATCGAGGTGCTGCGGCACACCGGCGTCCGCATCGAGGAGCTGATGGAGATCACCCACCTCGGGCTGATCTCCTACACGCTGCCCGACACCGGCGAGGTCGTGCCGATGCTGCAGATCATGCCATCGAAGGCCGACGAGGAGCGGCTGCTGCTGGTCGGCCCCGAGCTGGCCAGCGTCCTGGCCAGCATCATCACCCGCCTGAGGAGCCAGAACGGCGGCTCGGTCCCGCTGACCGCCCGCTACGACGGCTACGAGCGGATCATGGGGCCGCCCCTCCCGCACCTGTTCCAGCACAGGAACGGGCCCCAGTGGGCAACGCTGAACCCGAACGCGATCAAGAGGCTGCTGACCCAGACGCTGGACCACGCCGGGATCCGCGACGCCGCGGGCCAGCCCTTGCGATACACGGCGCACGACTTCCGAAGGATGTTCGCCACCGAAGCCGTCACCGGCGGGCTCCCGGTGCACATCGCCGCCCGGATCCTGGGGCATGCCAACATCAACACCACCCAGGCATACACGGCTGTCTTCGACGACCACCTCGTCCGCGCCTACAGGTCCTTCCTCGACCGCCGGCGCACGCTGCGGCCTGAGGCAGAGTACCGCGAGCCGACAGAAGAAGAATGGCGCGAGTTCCAGCAGCACTTCCACGCCCGCAAGCTGGAGCTGGGCGAATGCGGCCGGGCCTACGGAACTTCCTGCAAGCACGAGCACGCCTGCATCCGCTGCCCGAGCCTGAGGCTGGACCCCAGGGCCAGGCCACGGCTGGCCGAGATCATCGCCAGCCTCAAGGACCGCATCCAGGAAGCCCAGGACAACGGCTGGCTCGGCGAAGTAGAAGGCCTCCAGACCAGCATCACCGCCGCCCGCAGCAAGCTCGCCGCCCTCGACAGGACGGCCAGGAACAACGCCCCCGGCACCGCCAGCCTCGGCATGCCGTCCGTCCGCCCCGCCAGGCAGGAGACACCGTGACCACGACCTCCCTCGCCACGGCGCTCACCGACTGCGCCGCCGGCCTTTACCCGCTAGAGGCAGGCGTCGCCATGCTCATCGCCGAGGGCACGTTCCTCCGCCGCGACGACTTCACCAGCCGCTTCATCGAGCACGGCACCAGCGACGGCACCCCGATGGCCGCCATCGACTGGCAAGCCGCCATCACCGCCCTGAACGCCGGCCAGATCCCCTGCTCAAGCGGGGAACGCCGGATTCTCTTCCTGGCCGCCAGCATCGCCGGCGGGATCCCGGTCAGCCTCGGCGATACCCTGCCCGGCATCGACCACCGCAACGCCCGCCTCGTCATCAACGCCGTCGCCCACGCCATGAGCTAACGGACCCGAGACAATAGCCAGCATCGCAGGACCCCACCGGAGGCTAGCCATGTTCGACGACATCATCGGGCTGCGCCCCGAGGAGGCAGACCGGTTGACCGCGCTCGTCGAGCAATGCCAGCCCGTCCTCGCGAACGAGGGAATGGAAGCCGTTCAGGCCCTGCTGGCCCAGCAGGAAACGAGCATCATCCAGGCGATCGCGATCACCCGGGAACTACTCGGCCGGGAACAGACGCCCCTACGCACCGCCATCGATGCCGTGACAGAAAGCAAGGCCCGGACACCAGAATCCCCAAGCTGAACAGGCCATCAATTCGGGCATAAAAACACAAAGCGCTAGTCCGGAAAATGAACCGGCGGTGGTAGTCCTCCCAGACCGGGGAGCCTCCCGGGCTGGGGCTGAGCCGGATCAGCGCGCTCGCCGCCGCCGCCATCTCGCGGCCGACCGGCTCCGACAGCGTCACCTCGGCGTCCAGCCGCAGGTCCAGGCATAGCGGCGTGCGGCCCTCGGCGGAGATCTCCGTGACCGCCATGCTCAGGCGCTCGCGCATCGCCGCCTGGCGTTCCGGCCCGGCGGCGTTGTGGACGGCCAGCTCGCCGTGCAGCGCCTCCAACTGCACCAGCAGGCCCGCCGTCTCAGGGATCTCATGCGCCCCGGCGGCGCGCAGCCCGGCGGTGACGTGTCCCAGGGCGTCCGTCGTCGTCATCGGGGGGCGGAGGCTGGTGATCAGGAAGCCGAGCCGGACCAGTTCCGCCAGCATCCGGGCGCTCTTGCCCCCGGTGCCGGGGAAGGCCGAGGACAACATCTCAGCCAGGGCGCTGACCTGGACGGGGGCCTGGGCGGCGTCGCGGACGGCCCGCACGGCCGGGGAGTCCCGGATCGTCTGCCGGTCCGGCCCGGCTGGCACCTCCCACTTCCCGGCGTGGAGCACCGCCAGCGACGAGGACACGACGCTCAGGCGGCCGGCGAGCGGCGCGCATGCCTCGCAGCGCTCGATGACCGACAGCAGCCACGCCGCGTCGCACCGGGCCGCCGCCTGGTGCGCGTCTCCGAAACGCGCCGATGCGGGGCCGCCGAACCTGGCCCCGGCCACGCCGGCGAACAGCCCGAACGGGGTCGGGCGTCCCGCCGCCCGGAGCTGGTACCGCGCCAGGGCGACCGCGGCCGAGCGCACCTGCCGCGCCGGGACGCCCCGCCCGGCCGCGATGCGGTCCGCCCGCAGCGCCAGCGGCGGGCTCGCGCTCGCCACTGCCTCGCGCAGCACCGGGTCCTGCCACGCCTTCACCAGCCAGGCCCGTAGCTGCTCGCTGTCGGCCGGGTCGGGCCACGGCGCGAGGGCCGAGTCCAGCGGCCGGGCGGCGGCGCGCAGCAGAAGGACATCACCGCCCTGGTAGATCACGTGATCGCGGACGCGGGCCACATCAGCCTCCTCGCGGGTTGGTGGACGGCCGGCGGGAGCCGGGAGCGGCGCTCCCGGCCCCCGCTTCACAGCAGGGCGCTACGACGCGCTGGCGCAAGAAGAGGCGCAGGTCGGCGAGCATCCGTCGTCGGTGGCGCACCTGCGCGGCCCGTTGGCGGCAGCGGTGTCGATGACCAGCACCGCGCCGAGGTCGAACGGGTCATCGTGGGTTCGGGTTGAGTTGGCCGTGTGCATGACGTTGTTCCTTCCGTCGGGATACCTGGTGGTGAACTCCGTCCCCCCGCGTCGTGGCGGGCAGGGGCGGTACGGGGCGGCCGGACTTGCCGCTGTTGCGGCGGCGACTCGCGCCGGGCAGCCGGCGGGGCGCGGGGCCGCTTGCCTCCGTTCACGGGAACTCCCTTCCTGCGGCGTCCGCGAGAGCGAGACGCCCGATTTGCACTCTGTTGGTCTGTTTACAGACTCAATGAGAACATGCCGGACGTGGTGTGTAAACAGACCAACAGCGGATAGTGTTGAGTGCCGTGAGCGACACGACGGACGGCAGGTCATTGCAGTTGCGGATCGCCGACGCGATCCGCGCGGGGATCGCCTCGGGCCAGTACCCGCCCGGGTCTAAGCTGCCCGGCCTGCCGGCGCTCGCGCAGACCTACAAGGCGAGCCTGGTGACCGTCCGGCTGGCGCTCGCCCGGCTCCGGCAGGAAGGACTGATCATGTCCCAGCAGGGCGTCGGCAACTTCGTCCGCGAGCAGCCCCCGGTCCGCCGCTACGGCATCGGCCGCTACGCACGCTCCGTCTGGAGCGGCGCACAGCCGCAGCGCCTCCTCGACGCCGAGGGCGCCGCCCAGGGCCGCGCCGTCGGCCAGGAAACCGAGACCGGCCAGGTACCAGCACCAGACTGGGTCGCCGACCGGCTGGCCGGCGTCAGCGAAGGCGACCTCGTCCACGTCCGCCGCCGCGTCACCACCATCGACGGGGTGATCAACCAGTCGGCCGACAGCTACTTCGCCATCGCGACCGGCGAACGCAACCCCGATCTCCTCACCGGCCGGGGTCCGGGCGGCCACATCGCCCGCATCAACGCGGTATCGCCCGTCACCGAGATCCAGGAGGAGATCACCGCCCGGATGCCCACCAGTCCTGAGGCCGCCCGGCTGGACATCCCCGAGGGCACCCCCGTCTTCGACGTCATCCGCACGTATCACACCGCCGAGGGCGCACTTGACGTCGCCCGGTTCATCATCCGCGCCGACATGGCCGCCTTCGACTACCGCTTCCCCGTCCCCGACTAGGCGCTGGCAATTGGGCCGGCCTGCCTTGGCGGCCGGGAGCGATGGCGACCGGCCGGGACCAAGCAGCAGGGCCGCTACTGAGTCGACGTCGCCCGCGCCCGGCACCAGCGGGGAAAGCCGGAGGCTTGTCACCGGGCCTTGCTCCCCGCCGAGCTGGCCGCGCCCGCCGGGGTCCGGTACCGCCCGCCCGTCCACCGGATGACCGAAGACCTGCTCAGGGCCGGTGCCCGCAGCGCCCTGCCGGGGCTGCGCGACTTCGCCCGCCGGGTCGGCGTGCTAGGCCACTAGCGGGCCAGGCCGTGATCCCCGGCGGCGGGGGTTACTCATTCCCTTGCCCCGGCTGGCGCGTCGCCGGCCGCCGGCGTGGCCGGCTTGCCCCGGTTCTCGAGTTCCATGGCGATGTCCGCGCGCAGCGTGTCCAGCTTGATCGCGCTCGGGTCCAGCCCCAGCGCACGGTGGTTGTCATACAGCAGTTGCGCGGCGTCGTGCGCCGCGCGCAGCTTCTCATCGCTGAGGCTGTCGAACATCGCGTGTCTCCCTTGCGCGAGGCTTGCATTCTGGTGTCCGGTTGCGTGTTGCCTGCGAGCGCCGCAGCGGAGCTAGAGGCGCTCCAGCGCCGACTTGACCCTGGCCAGGATGTGCGGGTCGACGGGCCTGGGCGCTCTCGCCGCTTTGGCCTGGGCGGGCACCGGGCGGCGCCTGGCCGGGAGCGGCGGCGTGGGCAGCCGGCTCGCGGCCTG
Source organism: uncultured Actinomycetota bacterium (assembly GCA_963844925.1). GTDB lineage: Bacteria > Actinomycetota > Actinomycetes > Streptosporangiales > Streptosporangiaceae > Trebonia. The sequence goes on from CAWJQG010000013.1 coordinate 56,313, forward strand.
GCCGGCTGCCGTGAGGACCGCCCAGGTGACCTTGGCGTGCTCCGAGTCGTTGAGCGGGTACCAGCCGCACCGGTCGCTGAGGTGCTCGACAATCAGCAGGCCGCGCCCGCCTTCGTCGTCTGCGCCTGGCTGCACGGCCAGGGGGACGCCGGGGTGGTTGTCGCGGACGAGGATGGCCAGCTCGCCCTTGTCGAGGGTGAGGACCAGCCTGATGCCGGCAAGGTCCAGGCCAGCGCAGGCGTTCAGGGAATTGGTCACCAGCTCGCTGGCGAGGAGCTCGGCGGTGTCGGCCAGTTCGGCCGCGCCCCATTCCCACAGGATCTCGCGGGTCCAGGCGCGGGCGCAGCCCGGCGCGGTGAGGACCGCGCCCAGGTCCAGGACGGCGCGAGGCGGCCGGGCCGGCACCTGGCCAGGCGGCTCCGGGCAGGATCGCCGGGCCGGCACCTGGCCGGGCGGCCCCTGGCAGGATCGCGGCGGGCCTGTCACGGTGGCGGTTCTTGCGGGCACGGGTCCTCCGGGGGGTGCGCTGCCGATGGTGCCCCGGGCCGCGCGGCGGTCCGCGCGGCCCGGGGCCGCTTTTGGTGGCCAGCCAGGTTCAGCCCGGCCAGGACCAGGGCGGCCTCGATCTCCGAGACGCGGCGCGGCCCGATGCCCCGGATCTTGCGGAGCTGCCGGCGGGTGTACAGGTCCACCACGTCGCCGACGGTGTGGGGCTCGGCGAACGGCGCGTCATAGGCGCGGGCCAGCGGGTTGAAGCTGTTCAGCGACAGCACCGTCAGCAGGCACTCCACCGGGCAGTCAGGGGTGACCGGCCCGTGGTGGGGCACCTTGCCGGTACGGGCTGCCATCAGCCGCTCAGCCATGGCCCGCCCGCCCCGCCCCGGCCGGGCGCAGGAGCGCCATCGCCCGCGTGACCGCCTCCACCACCGAGCCGGCGATGCCGGCCGGGTCGGCGGCCTGGCCGCACCGGCCCGGCCCGGAAAGGGCGGCGGCCTCGGCCAGGTAGTCGCGCGTCCAGGTCAGCCCGCCGTCGTCAGCCACGCAGACCTGCCCGCCGCCATCACCTGGCCCGGGAACGGTCACGATGATCTCGGCGAAGGTGTCGAAGACGGTCTCGTCGCAGTAGACCGCCAGCTCCACATCCAGGCCCCGGGCCTTCAGCTCCAGGCCGACGATGCCCTTGAACGTGACATTCTCCCGCTGGTGACCCGACCCCAGGCGCGGCTGCCGCCCGCTGCGGCCCGTCAGCAAGACGGTGGCCAAGTCCGCGGTCAGGTCCGGGTCGGCGTCGTCCGCGGACCAGGGCCAGCACTCCCACTCGGCGCTGCCGCAGTCGCCGACCGCCAGGGTGCACCTCGCTCCCGGCCAGGCGATGTCCAGGCGGCAGCCATCCGCGTCGCCGGGCGGGCGGACGTCGAGGCCGACGCCGGTCAGGCCGTCGGCGACCCGGCGCAGCAGCTCGCCCGGCGCGGTGCGGCCGGCAAGGCAGGTGGTTGTCACGTCGGGTCGTCCTTCCGGTGATCACGGCCGCCGAGGACAGCCAGGTGGGCGAGCAGGGCAGCCGTCATCTGGCGAGGGTCGGCGGGCTGCTCTTCTGGGGGCTGGTAGTGCCATTCGACTTCGATGCCGCCCCAGGTCGCGGTCGCCGTCTCGCCGGCGACCGCGACCTGGGAGCGGCCGGGGGCCGGCAGGCGGGCGATGACCTTGGCAGCCTGCACCGGGGTGCAGCCGGCGTAGTGGCAGGCCGCCGAGCCGTCGTTCTCGGCGCTGACCTCGACGTCGGGGCGGCCGGGCAGGCCGGGCACCTTGAAGACGGCCGGGTCGCGGCCGGGCGGGAAGCTCACCTCGTAGCCGTGCGCTTCTAGCAGAGCGGCCAGCGCCCGTGCCGCCGTGCCCGTCGCCGCGCAGGTAAGCGCCGGTGCCTGCTGGTCAGCCATGGCCGGTGCCTCCTGCCGAGAGGGCCGCCGGGCCGGGCACGAGGTCGCTGAGGGCGCGGGGCTGGCCGAGGATCACCGGGAGCAGGGCCAGGCGCGGCGCCTTCAGCGAGTCCGCGAGCTGCAGGAGCTGGCGGATGTCGTAGATACCCTGCCGCCGGCCAGCTTCCCAGTACCAGATCACGCTTTCCGACAGGCCCGCCCGCTCGCCCAGCTCCCGGCGCGACACCCCGGCCGCCGCCCGGTAGATGACCAGCACGGCCTGGAAGTCCAGCCGGGCCAGCGCCTCGCGCACGGCCCGGTATCCCACACCCACGCGGCCAGGTCATCGCGTGCGCCCGGGCCGGCGGGATGCTCTCGGTCGAACAGCGCCCGCCGGCACGGGGTGCAGAAAGTGTCCGGGTTGTAGCCCGACAGGCGCGTCTTGCGGCACGAACCGCAGACCCGCGCGCTGTCTCCCGGCTGGGCTGGCAGCCGGCCGCCCCGGGGGACGGTGCCGGCGGTCTGCGCGGTCACCGGCCTGCCGCCTCCGCCCGTGCCTGCCCCGGGGTGCCGCCCCGGACCAGCGCGAGATGTCCCCCGCCAGGCTCGGCGTGCGCGCGGGCGGCGGCTGCGGCGGGGGCGGATACCTCGATCACCAGGCGGGCCGGCACGTACGGCAGCGTAAGTGTCATGCCCTCGCCGGTCACGGCCTGCCCGTCAGCGGCCCGCCGGCCGGGGTCGTTCCCTTGCCCGGGGGCGTCGTCCGGAGCTGCCTCAACCGCCCCTGCGAGGATGACCAGTTCCCCGGCCGCCTCCAGCGCGTCATCCAGGCGGGCCGCCACGCGAGCCGAGGGCCGCTTCCGGCCGTGGACGACCTTCGACAGGTGCGAGGCGTCGCACGGCACCCGGCGGGCCAACTCCCGCAGCGACAGGCCGCGCTCCTGCGCCAGTACCAGGACCCGCTCCCCGAAAGGCGTCTCCGCCCGCTGGCGGCGCATCAGCACCAGCCGGTCGTGCTGCGGCAGGCTCTCATGATCGGCCAGGTCCAGCAGGCACAGCACGTCGGTCTCATAGACCTTCGCGAGCAGGCACAGCACGTACACCGACGGCTTGCGGTCGCTGTCCGGCCACCGTTCCAGCTCGCACAAGTGAGGGCTGCTCATGCCCGCCCGGCCGCCGGGGTCGGTTCCCTCGCGGGCGGCCAGCTCGTTGAACCGCTCCGCTACCTTGTCGAGCGTCCACCCCCAGGCCAGCCGGTACGCCTGGCGCGGGCGGACCGGGTAGCGGCGCGATACCTCGATGGCGATCTCGTCGTAGCTGAATCCCAGGCCGCGCATCCGCTCCCGCAGCCTGTCCATCTCGGGCTTGAACCCTCTTGCGCCCGGCCCCAGTACACCAGGCGCGGCCACGGCACTGGCCTGGCTCACGATAACGACTCCCTTCCTCAGCGACGGTTAATGCGAATGAACTCGGTGGATATGCGCTGGCCGCTTGTCTCCGGCGTCAGGGCTTCCTCCCGACCCCGGCGTAGATCCAGCGGGTACCGCCGCCGGCGTAGTACTCCGTCGATGGGCGCCACTGCGACAGAAAGACAATGCCGGGCTCGACTATCTCGAACCCGGCGAAGAATCGCTCTACCTCGTCTTTTGTCCGCATCACCATCGGCGCGGTCGCCGGTCGTAGGCTCCGGCGATCTGGCCCAGCGCGGCCTCGTCCCGGTTCTCGAGCGTCACGTGGGAGATGACCAGGCAGCTACCGGGGCACAGGGCATCGCAGAGCCGGGCCACGCACCCGTACGGATCTTCCTCGTCGCGGACGAAGTGAAGCAGCAGCGTCATGCTCAGTGCTACCGGCTGGGAGAAGTCGATGATTCTCCGCAGTTCGGGGTGCCCGAGGATGCCGCCGGGGTCTCGCAGGTCGCCGGGGATGAGGATCACGTCGGCCAGGCCGTCAACGTAAGCGCGGCCACGCGCGAGCACGACCGGGTCGTTGTCAACGTAGGCGACTCGCGCGTTCGGGTTGTGCTCCCTTGCGAGCTGGTGGACATTGCCCCTGGTGGGGAGGCCGGGGCCGATGTCAATGAACTGGCAGATGCCGGATTCCGCGGCGAGGAACCGGACGGCGTGCTTGAGGAATTCCCGGTTCTCCAGGGCGGCCAGCGGGACATCGGGCGCGGCACCGAGCACCAGGCGGGCCGCTTCCCGGTCGGCGTCGGTGTTCTCGTTCCCGCCGAGGTAGTAATCCCACATGCCCGCGACATTCGGGATTGCCTGGTCAACGCCGGGCAGTGCCGCTTGGTCAGCCACTTAAAGTCCTCCTGGTCGGCGGCCATCCAGGCGAGGCCCGCCTGCTGGATCGCCTGTTACGGGTTCAGCAGCGGGGCCGTCAAAAGCGCGGTGACGCGACGCGCACCGCCCGGGTGCGGGTCTTGCCTTGTCGACTGGTTGCCGCTGCACAAGTTCGATGGTGGCGGGCAGGGCACCCGGCCGGAACGGGCGATTACCAACAGGGGACGTCCTATTACCGTTGGTGGTAGGAGTCGCGTGCGGTGACGTGCCGTAACCTATGCTCATGGACCAGGCAGACAGGCCCCTACCGCCAGAGTTCTGGTCCTCTCCGGCCGTGGCCGCAGCGCTCGCAAGCTGCGACTTCGCGACGCTGCTGGAGGAGATCCGGCGAGCACACGGCTGGAAGCAGAAACAGCTGGCTCTGGCGGCGGGGTACTCCCAGAGCTGGGTCTCGAACGTGCTTCGGAGGCAGCAGGCACTAACCGTCGACCAGGTCCGGGAGATATCGCGCCGGATCGGGGTACCCGTTCACCTACTCCGGTTCGGCGACCCGGGAGGTGACGATCCGACGAAACGGCGAGACTTCGGCAAGGCAATGGCGCTGGCCCTGGTCCCCTTGCCCACGCGGGCGGTAGTCGATGAGACGACGGCCCCGACCTTGACAGCGATCACCGGCGCGCAGCGCAGGCTGGATGCCACCACGTCCGCCCGCGAGCTGGCGCGCGGCGTGACCGCGCACGTGGAGATGGCCAACCGCATGCTCGCGCGGGCCGGCAAGACGCCGTACGCCGCTGACGTGGCCGCCGCCGCCAGCGAGGCGGCGGGGTTCGCGGCCTGGCTGCACGCCGACATGTACGACATCGGCAGCGCACGGGCCTATTACCGCATGGCGGTCGGCCGCGCCCGCCAGGCCGGGCAAGACCTGCTCGCCGGGTACATGCTCGGCAGCCTGGCCGCGTTCGAGACCGACGGCGGCGACCCCGAACTCGGGCTCGCCCTCGTCGGCGAGGCACGGCAGCAGATCGGCGCCACCCCGCACCCGTCACCCCGGGCATGGCTGGACGCCACCGAGGCCCTCAGCTTCGCGACAGCGCGCCGCGACGGGGATGCCGCCTCGCACGCTCTGGCCCGCGCCGCGCGGGCCATCGACAAGGACCGGCGGACCGAGCCCCCGCCCTGGCCTTGGGTGTTCCCGTTCGACCACGCCAAGCTGGCCGGGTACCGGGCGCTGGTCGCGGTCCGGCTCACCCGGCCCGGCGACGCGCTGGCCGCGTTCACCGAGTCCCTGTCGGCCGCCCAGCCCGCCCCCAAGCAGCGCGCCGTCATCATGCTCGAAGTTGCGACCGCCGCCCGCCAGGACGGCGCAGCCCGGCGCGACAGCGACCGGATCGATGAGTCGTTCCGGCTCGCCTGTGAGGCCCTCGGGGTCGGCGTCGCCTACTCCTCCGAGCGCATCGTCGACCGGGCGCGGCGCTTCCGTCGCGAGTACGCCGGCCCCGCCACGAGCTACGTCCGGGACTTCGATGACCAGCTCCGCTCAGCCCTGCTTTAGAGGATGTGCATGTACCGCATCGCGATCTCAGGCCACCGGGGCCTGCCCGCCCCGACCGTGCGCCTGGTTGACCAGGCGCTCCGCGCGGCCCTCGCCGAACGCGCGCCCGACGTGACCGGCCTGTCCTGCCTGGCCGACGGGGCCGACCAGATCTTCGCACGTGCCGTCACCGACCTCGGCGGCACCATCGAGGCCGTCATCCCCGCCGCCGAGTACCGGCAGAAGCTGCCGGAGGACTCCCATCCCGGCTACGACGACCTGTTCGCCCGCGCCGCCGCCGTCCACCGCCTGCCGTTCACCGAGTCCACGCCCGAGTCCCACATGGCCGCCAGCAAGCTCATGGTCGATGAGGCGGACGAGCTGTACGCGGTGTGGGACGGCAAGCCCGCGCGGTCCTACGGCGGCACCGCCGACGTCGTGGCGTACGCCCGCGAGCACGGCACCCCCGTGCGCGTGATCTGGCCCGACGGCGCACAGCGCGGCTAACGGCCGGGCAGGCAAGGCGGCGACCATACCGATGCCGTCGTCCGCAGATATACCTGCTGTGTACCTGCCATATACCTGGCCAGGCGGCCAGCGTCGGCGACCTGCGCCGCAGCGGGCAGACGCTGGCACTCTCGCCCGTTTGAGGTACACGCCAGGTATATCTCCGGCCAATCGCCAGGCGGCGGAATCTGTCAACCTGTCTGAGGCGCTGCTGAGTGTCTTTTACTGAGTGGCGTCTTCCTTCTCCGGCGGGTTGATCCAGGATGTGCCTGGCAGTTTCGGCGGGGCGGGCGGTTTGCTGACGAAGCGCTCGGGGTGGGTGGTGTAGGCGTCGTCCAGGATCTGGGCGCGGGCAGCCCGGACAGCCGGGGCGTGGCCGTGGTGGACGTCGGCGGCGGTGTGCAGGCCGAGCCCGCCGTGGCGGTGCTCGTTGTTGTACCAGGCGAAGAATTCCCGGCAGTGGGCCCGGGCGGCCTCGACCGAGGCGAACCGGGCCGGGAACGAAGGCCGGTATTTGAGCGTCTTGAACTGCGCTTCGGAGTAGGGGTTGTCGTTGCTCACGTGGGGCCGGGAGTGGGACTGGGTGACGCCGAGGTCGGCGAGCAGCAGCGCGACCGGCTTGGACGTCATCGAGGAGCCGCGGTCGGCGTGCAGGCTGAGCTGCCCGCGGGCGATGCCCTGCTTCGCGCAGGTCTCCGCGATGAGCTTCTCGGCCAGGACCGCGGACTCGCGGGTCGCGACCATCCAGCCGACCACGTAGCGGCTGTAGATGTCGATGATCACGTAGAGGTGGTAATAGGCCCATTTCGCCGGGCCGTGCAGCTTGGTGATGTCCCAGGAGTAGACCTGGTTCGGCCCGGCAGCGACGAGCTCGGGCTTGACGGCTGCGGGATGGGTCGCCTGGCGGCGCCGCTCGCGGGTCTCGCCGGCCTCGCGCAGCACCCGGTAGTAGGTGGAGACCGATCCGAGGTAGGCGCCCTCGTCCAGCAAAATCGCCCAGACCTCGTCCGGGGCCAGGTCAGCGAACCGCACGCTGTGCAGCGCGTCCAGGATCGCCTGCCGCTCGGCGGCGGCCAGAGCCCGCGGCTGGGCCCGCTCCTTATGCGGGACCGGGGCCGGCCTAGGGGGCACCGGGCTGATCCGGTGCCGCCGGTACCAGGTGGCCTGCGGCACGCCGGCCGCGCGGCAGGCGGCCCTGGTGCCGATCTGCGGCGCGAGCAGGGCGATCGCCTCGTCCGTCACGAGCTCGACCCGCGCTCCGTGTCCGCGCCCTCGGAGATCGTCTCCAAGAGCGCCTGCAGTTTTGACTGCACATCGGCCACGAAGCGGGCCTTGGCCAGCTCCTGCTCCAGCTTGGCTTTCTCTTTCTGCAGCCGGGCGATCTGCGCGTCCCGCGGATCAGCCGCCGGACGGCCGGGCGCCCGCGCAGGGGCCGTCGGGACGCCGGCGTCCCGGGCCCCGCCGCCACTCGGTGATCAGGCTGGAGTACAGGCCCTCCCGGCGCAGGATCGCGCCCTTCTCACCGTTCGCCGCCGCCTCGTAAGCGGCCAGGACCTCCTGCTTGTACTGCGCGGTGAACGTCCGCCGGCGTGCCTTCTCGGGCACCTCCGGATCGGGACGCTCCTGGTCACCGGTCACCCGTCCAGCATCGCCGGCCGCTGCGGCGCGGTCGAGCACGGTCATCGTCATATCTGAAAGTTGTCTCCATCCCCGCCCTGGGGAAATCAGTGGTTACTGAGGGCCAGGTGCCTTACGACAGCTTGGCAGAGAGGGCGGAGACATCAGCAGGGGTGCGGAAGTACTGGTGGAGAGCACTTATTCGGATCGTGCGGTATTCCCTGGTGTGGGGGTGTGACGACGGCTAGAACATCGCGTCGGCTACATGTCCACGACGCAGAAACCCCACAGCAGCAGGCGTTCTCGCAAACGGACTTAAGATAACCGCCTACTTGCATCCAGCGAAGAGGTTCCGTGCCAATAGCCGACAGCACGCATAACCGGCTAATCTGACTGCCACCGATCCCCTGGTAAGCGAGCAGTTGCTCCGCGCGGGCGCGCGATAAGCAAGTATCTTGCATCAGGAGAGATGCACCCACTTTCACGGCGCCGTGCTGACCTGCTCACAGGCCGTGCGAGGTCAGAGCAGCCTGCAATTTGGACTCGGTCCACGTGGGGTCCAGAAGAGGCGCGATCCCGTCCGGCGTTCTGGCCACTCCCTGCACCGTCAGATCGGCCACGAGTTTCGCGTGCTCTGCCGTCGGCGCAAACAGGAAGGCAGGGTTCCCCACGAGATCGAGGCGTCGTGGAACGCGCCACTCACGTTCCCACTCGAACCGGTACACTGTGCCGTCCGGGAATTCACCGACCTTGTCGATGAAGCGCGTGATTCGATGCCAGTCACGGTGCTGACTGGGTGTCGTCAGCGACTGCTGCAGTCCTGTGAGGGCCGACGCGAGTTCCGTGTCCTTCTCGACGTACCAGACAGGTGCTCCGTCATCGTCGATGACAGACTGCTTCGTGAAGCCGAGGCCCCACGGCCCCCTCCGGGTGACGAGCCGGTCAAGCAGGTCGAGTGGCACCTCGCTGAGGCAGACGGACTTCTGCGTCGGGTAGTCGCGTAGTTTCTCGCTTCGCTGCTGAGCGGCATCGCGCTCCTTCTCGAACTCCCGCGCCCACCCAAATGCCGTTCGTCCCTCAATGGCTCCTGACGTCAGGATCGCTATCAGCGCCGCGCGCGTTCGACAGAAGTGCACAACGTACTCTGACATGTCGCGCCACGCGGAGTTGCCGCGGTATCCCAATGCCACTAATCCTCCTATCCGTCCACCTGAGGACCTTATCCTCGATCGACACCAGATCCGTCCCAGCCATCTCACTCAATGCTGCGAGACGGATTACATCGCCAGCAGCCCGAGCCACTGAGGGCTCGACCACAACTTCAACCGCAGGAGCGGGCCGATATACTAATCCGAAATTAAGTTTTTAGATGGTTGGTGAGTTTAGGCGTACGCGCGCCGAATGTATGCGAGGTGCGGATCGGCGAAGAATGACCGTATTTTATTCGGAGATTCCCAGAGCATGCGCAGCGCTTTCTCCGCGATTTCGAAGAGTTGGCCGGGACGGTCCGGGACGACACGCGCGACGTTGTCATTCTTGACGTTCTTCCAGACCCATTCGTCGGGATTCAGATCCGGGGAGTAGCCGGGCAGGTAGAACAATTCGATGCGGTTCTCGTGCCTCTTGACCCATTCCCTGGTCTCCGCCGACTTATGGTAGCTGACGTTATCCAAGACGAGGAATATCTTGCCCTTTACATCCCTGATGAGGTCCTTGAGGAAGTCTAGGAAGCGGGCCGAGTTCATGGATCCCTCGTAGATGCTCCAGTACATCGCACCGCGCATGCTGATCGCCGAGATCATGCCTATCGACTCGCGTTTTCCCGTGAATTTCACGACAGGCGTCTCGCCGACGGGCGCCCAAGTGGTCCCGGAGTGGTGGTCGTTACGGCATCCCGCCTCATCTGCGAAGAAGATCTTCGCCCCCTGCTCCGCAGCCCGCTTCCGGATCGCCGGGAACTCCTCTTCCATCCATTTCCGGCGCTTCTCTTCGTCCTGCTGGATTGCCTGGTAAACCGGCCGCTGCGGGGAGAATCCAAGCAGTTTCAGGACGCGTCCCACATTCTGCTCCGAGTAGTCGATCCCGAACTTCTTCAGTATCAGCTCCCGGACGCGTCTGCGCGTCCACAGCCCGAAGTCGAACTCCAGTTGCCGAGGATTGAGCCGTAGCATCCTGGAAAGCTCAATCAGCTGCTTGTCGCTCAGCAGCGACTTCCGGCCAGAGGCAATCTTCGTCGAAAGGGCAGCAAGGCCGCCCCTTCGATATTCCTTCTGCCAGACGTAAACCGAAGATTCGGCAACCCCGAGAATTCTCGCTACCTCTGGCTTGGTCTTCCCCTGCTCCAGCAATTGAATAGCGTGAATCCGCTCCTCGTGACTGGATCGCCGTCCCTTGCGTGCCATAGAGGTATTTTATCATAAAACCAGAACCTCTAAAAACTTAATTTCTGGTTAGTAGGAGCTACCATCATTACGGTAGACGCGCCGTGAAACCGGCCGCGGACAGTTCACCCGTCTGCGAGGGTTTCCAGGTACTCGCCCGCCAGATGGTCGTGGCGAAACCACTTTGCTACGATGCCACTCCAGTCCTCGGTTGAGATGGACCCGTCTACCCGGAAGACCTTGCGGTACCTCGCTGCCCGCGTTCCGGCTGGCATGTTCTCGCCCCGCCGTTTCGAGAAGCCTTCGGCGTCATAGGCGCGCACAGCGCCGTCACAATGGGTGAAAACATGGCTCCTGATATCAGGGATCGAATGGAGATAACGCAATACGCGATAGCCGCAGAACTCTTCTGCGGACTGAGTCACAAGCTCTTCCATCTGGACGACTTTGTTGCCTTCGCCGTCCATACGCCAGTAGGCGAAGAATTTGCTGTAACCACGCAGAGCGTTATCACCTTCGGGATCGGCATGCACAGCGCAGCCCCCAGAATTCGGATCATCCAGCCAAGAACTGGTGAGTTTTGGCCCCCACCAGAAGTCTTCTTCAATAAAATGAACAAAATCGTGCCGCGGGATGATGCGGCGATCGTCGATAGCGATCCTGAAGCTGTTGCCTGGCCGCATCCCGGCATCAATCAAGTCACGCAACAGATTGTAGTTTATGTTGCCGGTAAATCCCCGGCGCAGGAACTGATGGTAGTGAACCGCATAGTTACCAATAAAAATGGCCTGGTCCCGCGCATCCAAGCCCGCGCACCCGATAAGACCGTCATCATCGATACGGTCCTTAAGAGACGGTATGTGCAGCAGGACCCGGCTACCCAGCCCGGGCGGCACGAACGCACTGGACGGGACCGTGAAATAGCGAGGCCGCGTTCCCATCTCCAGGATCGCGGATGCCAGGTCGGCATGTTCATCCTGCAGATGCCAGGGCATGCTCTCGCGGAGAACCCGGCGCTCACTTTCCCTGCGGCCCGCGAGATCGGCCCGCAGTACACCGAGGGCGCGGTCCCGGAGTTCTGCGAGCTTAGGCCACCTCACACCGGTGAGATCCGCCGGTGCGACCGCGATATCAAGCATCGCCTGGGTCAGCTCAGCCACCGCCGCCTCGCCGAGGACGGTGACCAGGAACCGCTCGCACTCCGCCGCCGTGCCCTCCACGACCGCACCTCCCGCCTCCGCCGTTCTGGCGCGTTGACCCGAGGAGCGAGCGTACTGCACGTCGGCGGGTCAGCTGGGAAAGAGCAGAGAATACCTTCTCGGCTTGCCTGTCGGTATCCAGAAACCCCTCTAATTTTCTTGAGTGCCGAATGGGCGTTACGGTGACCGAGATCAGGTTCAGTGCTGACCGGGTGTGACAGCGGCCCTTACCGTGTGACCGGGCGCGAGCCGCAGTGGTTCTTCCTCGCTCGTGCATCCGTGTCTGCCACGATGCCGACGTGACCCACGAATGGGACGAGCAGGCTTCGAAGGAGGCGTCTGGCTATCCGGTCAGCGAAGCCGACGCAGACGCGCTGCGCAGACAGTGGCCGGTGAAAACGGCAGGCCTTGGGGCGGACGGCGTGCGTGGCCATGCCGTAAGCTTCCCGGTTGCCGCATGGGACGGTCCAGACGGCCTGCCGGACGGTGTGCCCCGGACGGGCCGCGTTTCCCGGGGTGACCTCCTCGGCATCGGGTGGCAGGTGCGCGCTCGGCAGCGCCCCGGCCACAGACCTGCTCGTCGCGAGCTTCATCTGGGGCTGGGGTAACGCCGGCTACGGGCCACGCCGCCTGCGCGACATCCGAGCCGCGGCCGGGGACCAGCTCGAGCCCGCACTGCAACGGGCCCTGGACGCGGTGGACGCAGACCCGGCCTCACCCGACCCCGTCGCCGGATACGCCTACCTGTACGGCGGCACCGACCCCCACGACCGGGTAGCGCCCGGACGGGAGCCGTGGTCCAGGCTGCGCGGGTACGGCCCGGCGTTCTTCACGAAGTTCCTGTACTTCAGCACTCCCGGCGCGCTCATCCTCGACAACCGGCTGGCCAACGCCGTCCACAAGCTCAGCCGAGTGCCGCACCTCGTCACCGGCAACCGCCAGTCTCTGGCCTGGACGCCGTACCGCTACGCCGTCTACCTCCACTGGATGGCACAGACTGCCCAGACGGCGGGAACTGATCCAGAACTGCTGGAACTCACGCTTTTCCAGCCACCAGCGGCACTGTCCGACGAGAACGACGCGGCGGACTGACACTACTGCCAGAGCCGGATCGGAGGCCTTAACCGCCGTTCGGGGCGACTGCAGGGTGCTCGTAGCTTGTCTGTTAATTACGCAGATTAGGTCGATCTGACTGCGCTCGTAGAGATGGTGGCATCATCGTCCCGGAGGAGCTCGTAAGACGCCGAGCGGCGCGAGATGATGTCTTCGTGATACGCCGCAAACCCTCCGCACGAGTAGCTAGCGAGGGTGTTACCCACACCCAGCAAGCTATCGAAGATGAGCTGGGCTGGCTGTTTCGCAACCAGCCTACCGAGGACTACGGCATCGACGCGCAGGCCGAGGTGGTCGACGAAGAGGATGTGCGCGGGCGGCTGCTGGCCCTGCAGATCAAGAGCGGTACGAGCTGGTTCAAGGACACCGGGCCAGGTGGCTGGTGGTTCCGGCCCGATAGGGAGCATGTGCAGTACTGGACGAACCACTCCCTGCCGGTGGTCGTGGTGCTGTACCACCCGGAGACCAAGCGCTGCCACTGGCAGCTGGTCAACCGAGAGACACTGGTGAAGACGTCAGCCGGCGGCTGGAAGCTCCTGGTGCCTGAGGGCCAGTTGCTCGATGTGAGCGCGCGGGAACCGCTGCAGCAAGCTGCCGAGGGCGATCCGTACGAACTACGTCTGCGCCAGTTGCGGCTCGCCAAGCCGTGGATGGAGCTGCTGGCCAGCGGCAAGCGGCTGGTGGTGGATATGGAGGAGTGGGTCAACAAGAGCTCAGGACGAGGCTCTATCTCACTGGGCGTGGATAACGAGGACGGCGAGAAGCCCGAGGAGCTGGCCAGTTGGGGTGTGTTTCTCGGCCTCGCCAGCTACGCCGAGGTGGCGCCGAGACTGTTCGCGTGGGCTGACGCCCACGTGCACCAGGAGACGTACGACGAGTCGGAGTATGACCAGTACAAAGCAGATTGCTGTATTTGGACTGAGGAGGCCGAACTCTTCGCAATTTCGTTCGAGGAGTGGCGACGGGGTCTGGATGCAGAACGTATCCGGCCGTACCGCAATGGAGGCGGCGAGGTCGATTTCTACCGGCTTGAGCTGACACTCAACGAGCTGGGGAAGGCGTTCTTGGTGGTGGATAGGTTCGCAATGGAGGGCGGGAGGTTGCTCACGAGCTAGTCTCCAGGCCAAAGGTGAGCACAGAGAAGGCTGCTTGGCCGTTCAGAACGTGCCGCCCTCGGGACGCTCAGGGTGCGGACGTCAGAGGACGTTTCGCGGGCGCGTGACCGTGTTGTCATAGCGTGACTTTATGGATGTATATCGTTATGCCTGCTGGGTGGAGCTTGGGTGCGCTTGCATGGCTTCATGCCTGACCGCAAACGGTACCCGAGTGACGTAAGCGATGAGCGGTGGGCGCTGATCGAGCCGGTGATCACGGCATGGAAGGCGCGGCACCCGTCGGCGAGCGGCCATCAGGGCGGCTACGAGATGCGGGAGATCGTCAACGCGATCTTGTACCAGTCGAGGACGGGCTGCCAGTGGGAGTACCTGCCGCATGACCTGCCGCCGCGCAGCGCCGCCTACTACTACTTCGCGAAGTGGCGTGATGACGGCACCGACCAGGCCATCCATGACCTGCTGCGCTGGCACGCGCGGGAGAAGAAGGGCCGGGAGGCCGACCCGTCCCTGGTCGTGCTGGACACGCAGAGCGTCCACGCCGCGGCATCGGTCCCGGCGGATACCACGGGCAGGGACGCGGGGAAGAAGGTGCCCGGCCGCAAGCGGGGCCTGGCCGTTGACGTCCTGGGCCTGGTGATCGCGGTGGTGGTCCTGGCGGCATCGGCGCACGAGAACGCGGCCGGAACCGCCCTGCTGGACAAGGTCGCCGCGGCTGCCCCGACGGTCAGCACGGCACTGGTCGACCAGGGCTTCAAGAGCTCGGTCGTCGCGCACGGCGCCGGCCTGGGCATCGACGTGCAGGTCGTGGAGCGCAACCCCGCCGACAGGGGGTTCGTCCCGCAGCCGAAGCGGTGGGTGGTCGAGCAGACGTTCGGCATCCTGTCCTACCACCGGCGGCTGGTCCGCGACTACGAGCACCGGGCGGCCAGCTCGGCGTCGCGCGTCTACTGGGCGATGACCGACGTGATGGCCCGCCGGATCGCCGGCGCCCCGGCCCGGTCGTGGCGGGTCACGTGACCGCGCCGGACCCCGGCCGGCACCTGCTGGACCGGATCGACGCCCGCGAGCAGGCCCTCGCCCGCGAGGCGGAGCAGGCCCAGGCCGCGATCGACGAGGCCGCCGCCCGGCTCCGCGAGCTTCAGCAGGAGATCAGCGACCTGCAGGTCACCCGCAAGACCCTGATCGCCCTCGCCGGCCAGGATGACGAACCGCCGGCAGCGGAAGCCGCGCCGGCCCCGGACCTGCCCGAGCACCCGGCCTACCGGCAGATCCTCGACGCCTTCGCCGAACTGCGCCGCCCGCTCCGGGCCCGCGACCTGTGCACCGCCCTGGACCTGCCGATCGCGGCGAAGAACACCGAGGGCATCCGGTCGAAGCTGAAACGCCTGGTCAGCCGAGGCATCCTGGTCGAGACCGAGCCCGGCCTGTTCACCCAGCCCAGCCCATAGCCCCGCCTGCGACCCTCCGACCAGCACTCCTAACCCAACCCAGGCGACCAAACGGGCATCAACCCGCGAAACGTCCTCTCAAGCAACAGGTAGCCAGACGCAGCGAGGTCGATGTGCCGCATTGGCTTGTCGCCCGGCTCCGGATTACGCAGCAGATCAGCCAGTGCCGTCATGATGCCTCGTAGCAAAATTCCTTGCGCTTAGCGTAAGCGGAATGGACGTTCTGCATTAAGTCGCGGGCAATGCCCTCGGTCTTCCAAAGCAGCCAGAATCGGCGGTAAGGCACAGTACTGTCGCCGTCCCACTTGGATGAACCGCTCCCGCGTTCGCGAACCCTGGCATACTCCTCCGCATGGGCGTGGGAATGCCTCTGATCCGGCATGGGAGCGATGTCACCAGCGTCTTCGACCTCCTGGGGCGAAACGAGAACGACCTCACTGCGGCGCTAGCCTTCACCATGGCGAACAGCTCCGGACTGCTTGGCCTCGTCTTGCACCGACTCGGTGTGCCGCCTCCTGGTGAGGGCACGGTGCTGCGCCTTGAGGAGCGAGACGAACTCGGGCGGACGGACTTGGAGATTGACACAGGTACTCACTTGGTGATCATCGAGGCCAAACGCGGCTGGTTGCTGCCCGAGGAGGTCCAGTTCGAGCGGTACGTGCACCGGGTCGCCGAGCACGGCGCTGGATGCTTGGTCAGTCTCTCGGCCGCTAGCGGCGAATGGGCGGCCCAGATGCTACCGGGGAAGGTAGCGGGCGTGCCCCTGGTCCATTACCCGTGGGACCTAGTGCGTGAGGATCTCCTGGCCGCCTGCGAGCAAGCACGCGGCGGCGAGCGTGCCTGGCTCAACGAGTTCGAGGAGTATCTGCGGAAGGCGGTCAGGATGCGTGACTTCGCAGACGGTTGGACGTACTGCGTGGTTGTCAGTAGCGACTATCCCGGCGGAGGCGGTACCCGCACCTTCCGCGACTTCGTGACCGACGAGCGGTGCTACTTCCATCCCCACGGTTGGGGAAGCGGCTGGCCGAAGACACCGCCGAACTTCCTAGCCTTCCGATGGGGCAACCAGGTGCAGCGATTGCACCGAGTCGCCTCATCGGAGGTCATCCCCAGCCTGCAGTCCCGCTGGCCTGACATCCCTGCGGAGGACGGTACCGACCGGCCGCACATGTTGTATCACCTCGGGCCGCCGATTCCGGGGCCGCCATTCCCAACCGAAGGGCACTACCGGGCGTCGCGTGTCTGGTTCGTCCTTGACCAGCTCCTGGTGTCGGGCTCATTGCGCGAAGCCATCCGGCTGAGCAAGCTCCTTTGATCGCGCCGTAGCTCGTCCCCTCCCTGCGATTGCCGCTGACGGTGGCCTCGAACTTCACTATCTGCCAGACGGTAGCGATGGTGCCGTAATGGATATTCTGTGCGTAGTGCTCCACTTGCAGACCGACTAACTTGATAAGTATCTAATCGGCAGGATGGCGATGCGCCGACTAGCAGATCCGGTAGCGCTCTGTGATGGCTAGGGAGTCTTCTTCGTGGCCGCCAGCACCACGCACATCAGCCATTCCGGCCACGCGCACCTCCGTTGCATCAAGTGCAACATTGTTGCGGTAATACAGCGGCGACGCAGTCGACCTGGAAAAATACCCGGTCACCAGCAGCCAGCACCGCCCCGGACATCCTCCCCACCAGGCAATACCTACCCCAGACCGCCAAACCCCGTGTTGCATTTAATGCAACTAAGCCCAGAGCTCAAACCATGTTACGGTCCGCCCGCCGCGCCTTCGCCATCCCCACCGCGCTGCAAGGCGGGCAACGAGGTGGAGCCCCCGGCCGTCTTCCGCGTCGCTGCCAGCGGGCCGCGGTTCTGGCACCCCTTGCCCGCTCCGGTCGGTGACCTCGACCCGGATAACGCCGTTCAGCGTCTTGACCGCGACCGTGACCGTCTCTCCGGGGGCACCCGAGCCGCTATGCCGCAGGCTATTGGAGAAAAGCTCGCCCACCAGCAGCGCGGCCACGTCCCCGCACGGGTGACCGGGGCCGAGCACCCCCTCCACGAACGCGCGGGCGACCCTCGCCCGCTCCGCCCGTCCCGCAAGCGTCACGGTCTCCCGGACCGCCCGCCCAGCCATCAGCGCACCCGCCTTCCCGGCCGCCTCGTACCCGGGAAATCGCGCGGGCCGCCGGGCGGACAACGGGATGCACGCTCGACTCGGCGGCAAACGTCAAGGCCAGACAGCCCCCGGAACGGGCACCGGAACCCCGTCAAGCGGCTACCCACACCGCTCCCTGGCCCCGATTCCCGTCCGCCATGCGTCCGTGGACACCGCAACACAACGCCCTACAGCGCTACAAGATGACACATGACGGGACAAAGCAGAAACGCCCCGCCAGCACGAGAATTCGCAGCTAACGGGGCGTTTTCGCAGCGTGTGGCAGGTGTTGGGTTCGAACCAACGTAGGCTGAGCCGACGGTTTTACAGCCATGCTCATCGGGGATGGTCGCGTTCGCGTGAAATCTTCGGCCCGTGCGGGCAGGCGGCTGGCGGGGTTACCCCGCCTGTGGTGCGGCGTTCGGGGTCCGTGCGGGCTGCGGGCGGGGTTGGATGGTGGCGGGCTGCCTGTGACGCCGGCAGGTTTGTGGGATCTGAGCCCGTTTTACAGCCTGGCGCCGGGACCTGACCTTTGAGGGTCGCTTTCTGCTGCCGTGAGCGCGCTGGTCAGACTTCGGCTTTCGTGAGCCTGCTGACCTTGGTCCCCGGGCAGCCCGCCTGTCATTACCCGAGGTCAAGGATAGGAGGCGCGGTGGCCGCGCGGAAGCAGAAGCAGAAGCAGAAACGGATGAGCGCGCAGGTGGTGGAGGACGAGGACTACCAGCTGCGCTATGAGGTCGTCGCGGGGATCGACGTGGCGAAGGAGTCCGCGGTGGTGTGCGTCCGGATGCCGCCGGCGGCGGGGAGGAAGCACCGGACGTCGCACCTGCAGGCGGTGCCGGCGACGGTCCCGGCGATCGCGGAGCTGGCGGCGGAGCTGACGGCGGCCGGGGTGCAGATGGTCTCGATGGAGGCCACCAGCGATTACTGGCGCGTCTGGTTCGCGGGGCTGGAGGAGGCCGGGCTGGCGGTGCAGCTGGTGAGCTCCTCCCAGGCCAGGAACCTGCCGGGCCGGCCGAAGACCGACAAGGAGGACGCGCGGTGGATCGCGCGGCTGACCGAGATGGGGATGCTGCGGCCCTCGTTCGTGCCGCCGCCGGAGATCCGGGCGCTGCGGGTCTACACCCGGCACATCTGGGACCTGACCGCCGACCGCACCCGCTACTGGCAGCGGCTGGAGAAGCTGCTGGAAGACGCCCTGTGCAAGCTGACGTCGGTGGTGTCCAGGCTGGCCGGGCACCAGACCGCCCGCGCGGTCATCGAGGCGATGATCGCCGGGGAGCGCGACCCGCGGGCCCTGGCGGCGCTGGGCCAGGGGAGGATGCGCAACGACAAGCTCCCCGCTCTCGCCGAGGCGCTGTCGGGCATGCGGTTCGGCCCGCAGCACGCGCACGCCGCCGCGTCCCTGCTGCGCGCCATCGACCTTCTCGATGCCGAGCTCAAGGACCTGCAAGAGCAGGTCACCGCGCACCTGGCCGCGATCCCCGGCTCCTGGGGCGCGGACTCCGACGGCGTCACCGGGCCGCAAGCCGGGCGGGCCGGCGACGCTGCCGCGCTGCCGGCCGCGGACCGGCTCGATGAGATCCCCGGCCTGGGCCGGGAGGCCGCCATGGCGCTGATCGCCGAGATCGGCCTGGATATGAGCCGCTTCCCGACCCCGCAGGCCCTCGTGTCCTGGGCCGGGCTCACCCCGACCGCGCGGCAGTCCGGGCCCGTCAAGGGCCGCGGGAAGAAGGGCCGCGGCAACACCTACGCCAAGCGGATCGCCGTCCTGGCCGCCTACGCCGCCGCGAACACCGACACCTTCCTGGGCGAGCGCTTCGGCCGCCTGGCCGCCCGCCCCGGCGGCGGCGGGCGGAAGAAGGCCGGCTGCGCGGTCGCCCGCTCCATCCTCATCATCGTCTGGCACCTGCTCAACGACCCGGCCGCCCGCTACCGCGACCTCGGATTCCGACTGGCACGCCAGGCACACCGACCGCAGCCGCAAGGCCCGCAACGCCCAGCGCCAGCTCGAGGCCCTCGGCTACGACGTCATCATCACCCTCCGGGAGGACGCCGCCTGACCCAGCGGCCACCGACAACCGCACAGCCGTCACCGCAGGCCCTGAGCACCGCATGCCACAGGGTCATCTCGCCATGCCCCGAAACCTAGTCACGCTGAGCGGGCTGAGGTGGTTATTACTTGGTCAGAACTATTCCGTTGGCTGGCTCTGATGCCTTTGACTTGGTCCTAAGGGTTGCGAGGCGCCGCTGCCAGGCCGCTTACCTGCTCGGTGCGCGCGGGCCGCTGCGACGATGCGGCCGGGGGCGGCGGGCAGGCCGTTCCAGTGCGTGTGCAGGTACGACGCGTGCACTCCGCCCTGGACGAAGCCTTCCGCGACGACCGCGGCGCGGGCCTGCCACCGCCACGCGTTCGCCGCGGTGGTCGGGGACTTGTCGGCGGCTGGGCGGATGGCCGTGCGGTGGAACTCGTGGCCGTGCGCGCGGGTGCCGACTGCGGCTAGCGCGGAGTCCGTGACGGCGACCGCGTCGCGGTAGCCGAGCGTCAGCGCGCCGGTCATCTCGGCGTCGATGTCGAGCACCCCGCACATCGGCTGGCCGTCGAGCGACCGCGCCAGGTAGAGCAGCCCGGCGCACTCGGCCAGGACCGGCGCGCCCGCGCTGGCCAGCGCGGTGATTTGGGACCGGAGGGCGGCGTTGGCCGACAGCTGCGCGGCGTGGACCTCGGGGAAGCCGCCGCCGATGACCAGCCCGGCCGCGCCGTCTGGCAGTTGCTCGTCGCGCAGCGGGTCGAAGACCGCCACGTCGGCGCCCGCGGCGGCGAGCAGCTCGGGGTGCTCGGCGTAGCCGAAGGTGAACGCCGGGCCGCCTGCCACGGCGATCGTGACCGGTGAACGCGAAGCCACGGTCCGTTCATTCGAAGGATCTTGGGGTTCTGTGGCCTGGGGTTCTGCGCTGGTTTCTGTGACGGAGAGCGGCGCCGCCGTGCGGGCGAGCCGGAGCACGGCGTCCAGGTCCACGCTGGCCGCGACGGCCGCGCTGAGGGCGTGCATCACCGCCATGGCGTCGCTGCCGCGCTCGGCGGCGGGGATGAGGCCGAGATGCCGGGACGGGACGGCGAGTGCGTCGAGGCGGCGGATCGCGCCGAGGACGGGGACGCCCGCGCGCTCCGCGGCGGCGGTGAGCAGGTGCGCGTGGTAGTCGGAGCCGACCTTGTTGAAGATGACGCCGCCGAGCCGGGTCGCGGGGTCGAAGGTCGCGAAGCCGTGCAGCAGGGCGGCGACGGACGAGCTGACGCCGGACGCGTCGACCACGAGCACGACCGGCGCCCCCAGCAACCGCGCGACGTGCGCGGTGGAGGCGAAGTCGTCCCGCTCGGACGCCGGGTGGTTGCCAGCACCGTCGAACAGGCCCATCACGCCCTCGATGACCGCGATGTCGGCGACTGTCGGGGTGCTCGCGCCGTGGGCGAACATCGCCGCGATCCGCCCCTCGCCGACCAGCCAGGGGTCGAGGTTGCGGCCGGGCCGCCCGGCGGCCAGCGCATGGTAGCCGGGGTCGATGTAGTCGGGGCCCACCTTGTGCGGCGAGACCTTAAGTCCGCGCTGCCGCAGGGCGCCGAGCAGCCCGGTGGCGACGGACGTCTTGCCGTGGCCGCTGCCGGGCGCCGCGACGACCAGCCGCGGGACCGTCGAGGCGGTCACCATTCGATGCCTCGCTGGCCCTTCTGGCCGGCGTCCATCGGGTGCTTGATCTTCGTCATCTCGGTGACGAGGTCCGCGGCGGCGATCAGGTCGGGGTGCGCGTCCCGGCCGGTGATCACCACGTGCTGGTGCCCGGGCCGCGCGGCCAGGGTCTCGACGACGTCGGCGACGTCGACCCAGCCCCACTTCATCGGGTAGGTGAACTCGTCGAGCACGTACATGCCGAATCGCTCCGCCGCCAGGTCGCGCTTGATCTGCGCCCAGCCCTCGCGGGCGTTGGCCGCGTGGTCCTCGGGGTCGCCGCGCTGGATCCAGGACCAGCCCTCGCCCATCTTGTGCCAGGCGACCTCGCCGCCCTCGCCGGTCTCCGCGTGCAGCCGGCCGAGCGCGCGGAAGGCGGCCTCCTCGCCGACGCGCCACTTGGCGCTCTTGACGAACTGGTAGACGCCGATCCCCCAGCCCTGGTTCCAGCCGCGCAGCGCCATGCCGAACGCCGCGGTCGACTTCCCCTTCATCTGGCCGGTGTGCACGATGAGAAGCGGCCGGTTCCGGCGCTGCCTGGTGGTCATGCCGTCGTCTGGGACGGTCTCCGGTACTCCCTGCGGCATGGCTAGGCCACCTCCCGGTAGGCACGGACGGAGTCGGCGAGGCCAGTCGCAGAGAGCTTTCCGCTGGCGGCGGACAGGCCGGCGACGTCAACGCAGTCGGCGCCGAGCGCGCGAGCGAGGCCGGCGGCCAGGCCGAGCCGGACGGGGCCGGACTCGCAGTCGACGACGACAGCCGCGACACCGTCGCGGCGAAGCAGGCCGGCGACCGCGCCCGGCTCGCCGCCCGCGTTATGCCGCCCGTCGGTGACGACCACAAGCAGCGGCCGGCGCAGCGGGTCACGGAGTCTCTCCCTGCGCAGCGTCGCGTAGGCCTCGGTGAGCCCCGCCGCCAGCGGGGTCCGCCCGCCGGTCGGCAGCTTCTCCAGCCTTCTCGCAGCGGCGTCCGCCGACGAGGTGGGCGGGAGCAGCAGCTCGGCCCCGGTGCCGCGGAAGGAGATGAGGCCGACCTTGTCGCGGCGCTGGTAGGCGTCGAGGAGCAGGGAGAGCACGGCACCCTTGACCGCCTCCATCCGCCGGGTGGCGGCCATCGACCCGCTCGCGTCCACCACGAACAGAACCAGGTTGGATTCGCGCCCCTCGCGGCGGCGCTCGCGCAGGTCGCCGCTCTCCAGGATCAGCCCGGGCCCGGCCCGGCCGCGACGGACCTGATGCGGGGCGCTCGCCATCAGGGTCGCGTTCACGTGCAGGTCCCGCACCTGGAGGCGGCGCTGGCGGACGCCGACGGTGGCGCCGCTGTCGGTGTAGGCGCGCGAGCGCCTGCCCGCCGCGCCGCGTCCCTTGCCCGGCACCTCCAGCCGGCGGGCGCGGAAGGTCGCGCCGCTCGCCACGACCGACTCCCGTCCCGCCGCTCGGGCAGGCGCCTGCTCCTCATCGGTGGCCGGCGCCTGGCTGTCGCCGTTGGGCGCCTGGCCGTCGGCTGGCCGGGAGGGCTCGTCGCGCGGGGCTGCGCCGGATCCGTCGTCGCCTGGTCCCTGGCCGGGAGGCTGCGGATCGGGCTCGTCGTCCGGCCCCGGATCTTCGCCGAGCGCGTCGTCCAGTTGCTCTTCGTCCAGGCCCGGCGCGTCGAACGGGTTGCGGCGGCGCCGGTGCGGCAGCGCCAGCAGGGCCGCGACCCGGATGTCCTCGCGGTTCACTGTGTTCCGGCCGTGCCACGCCGCGTGCGCGGCGGCCGTCCGGGCGATCACGATGTCGGCCCGCAGGCCGTCCACGTCGAAGCTGGCGCACACCCCGGCGATCCGCTCGAGCTCCTCGTCGCCGAGGACGACACGGGGAAGGCGGGCCTGGGCGGCGGCGATGGACGCGGCCAGCGCGGCCTCGTCGGCCGCGAACCGCGCCGTGAACGCCGCCGGGGCGGCGTCGAAGGCCATCCGCCTGCGCACGACCTCGGCCCTGGTGGCGGGGTCACGCGGGGCGACCGCCTCGACGGTGAGGCCGAACCGGTCGAGCAGCTGGGGCCGCAGCTCGCCCTCTTCCGGGTTCATCGTGCCGACGAGCAGGAAGCGGGCCGCGTGCCGCACAGATACGCCGTCGCGCTCCACGTAGCTGGTTCCCAGCGCGGCCGCGTCGAGCAGCAGGTCGACCAGGTGGTCGTGCAGCAGGTTGACCTCGTCCACGTAGAGCACGCCACGGTGCGCCGCGGCGAGCAGCCCCGGCTGGAACGAGGTGACGCCCTCGGTCAGCGCGCGCCCGACGTCGAGCGAGCCGGTGAGCCTGTCCTCCGTCGCGCCGACCGGCAGCTCGATCAGCCGGGCCGGGCGCGGCTCCACCGCTCCCCCGGCCGGGTGCGGCCCGTCGGGGCACTCCGGGTCGGGCGCCGCCGGCGAGCAGGAGAACCGGCAGCCCGCGATGACCTCGACCGGCGGCAGGACGGCGGTGAGCGCTCGTACCGCCGTCGATTTCGCGGTCCCCTTCTCGCCGCGGACCAGGACGCCGCCGATCGCCGGCGAGATCGCGTTGAGAACGAGCGCCAGGCGCATGTCGTCCATCGCGACGACGGCACTGAACGGAAACTGGGTCACACCCACAGCCCTTCACCCGACGGGTATCCGCGCCCGCCGACAGCGACGACCGCCGGACGGCTGGCCCGGCGGCACGGCTGCCGATAGCCCTGGCTCCCTGTCAGCCGACAGATCACAGTGGCGGGACCGCCCCGGACTCGCACCGGTGTTCCTCAGCAGCCGTTCCGCGCAATCGTCTCACAAGGGTGCGGCAGACTGTACGGCGTGCTCCCCAAGACCGTGACCGTGACCGGCATCGGCGCCGACGGGTGGGCCGGGCTGTCCCCGCGCTCCCAGGCGGCGATCGAGCAGGCCGGCGTGGTCGTCGGCGGCCCCCGGCAGCTCGCGCTGCTGCCCGATTCCGTGGCCGGCCAGCGGATACCGCTGCCTCGGCCGTTGCTGCCGGGGTTGTCCGAGCTGGTCGCCTCGCACGCGTTGGCCGGACTCGTGGTGCTTGCCAGCGGCGACCCGATGTTCTACGGAATCGGGTGCACGCTCGTCCGCCTCCTCGGCGCCGAGCGCGTGCGGGTGCTCCCGCATCCGTCGTCGGTCTCGCTGGCCGCGGCCCGGCTCGGCTGGCCGCTTGACGACGTTGACGTGGTGAGCCTGGTCGGCCTGCCGCTCGGGCTGCTGCACCCGGCGCTGCAGCCGGGACGGCGGGTGCTGGCGCTGACCGCCGAGACCTCGGCGGCGGCCGATATCCGGGCGCTGCTCGACGCCCGCGGCTTCGGCGGCAGCGCGGTCACGGTGCTGGCCGACCTCGGTGGCCCGGCGGAGGCGGTCGGGCCCGTTGACGGGCAGCCGCACGGCCCGCTGGCGATCGTCGCGATCGACTGTCGGCTCGACCCCGGCGCCGCGCTCCTCCCCCGCTCCCCCGGCCTGCCCGACGACGCGTTCGAGCAGGACGGGCAGATCACCAAGCGGGAGATCCGGGCGCTGGCGCTGGCCGCGCTCGCCCCGGTCCCCGGGCAGCTGCTGTGGGACGTGGGGGCCGGGTCGGGCAGCATCGGCATCGAGTGGATGCGGACCCACCCGGCCAGCCGGGCGATCGCGGTCGAGCCCCGCGCCGACCGCCGGGACCGCATCCTCCGCAACGCCGCCGCGCTGGGCGTGCCCGGCCTGGTGGTGGTGCCGGGAGAGGCGCCGGACGCGCTCGCGGGGCTGCCGCGGCCCGACGCCGTGTTCATCGGCGGCGGCGTCAGCGCCGAGGGTGTGGTGCAAGCCTGCTGGGACGTGCTTTACCTAGGCGGGCGGCTAGTGGCGAACGCGGTCACGATCGAGGGCGAGCTGGCGCTGGCGGACTGGCACCGGCGGCTAGGCGGCAGCCTCACCAGGATCGCCGTGGAGCGGGCGGGCGGGCTTGGCGGGTTCACCGCCTGGCGCCCGGCGCTGCCGGTCGTGCAGTGGTCGGCGCGCAAAGCGCCCGGCGCGCTCGACTACCGGCCCCCGGCCTAAGCGGCTCAGAGACCTGCCCTCGGCGGCGGTCAGGGCCGCGGGCGCCGGGCGGCGCAAGAGCCAGTCCCAGAAGCTGCGGCCAGCGCGAGGGCGGCGCGGGCTGCGGACCACGAGGTTGCCGTGCCGGACGTTGCCTGTTGCGGTGACGATCAGCCTGACCGGGGTTTCCGAGTCATGGCGCACGCGCTGGTGGACGGTGCCATGGCCGTTCGTGACGCCGTCAAGGTCAACGACCACCTCGGGCGGCACGATCAGCACGATGTTCCCGTGGCCGACCGAGATGGACAGATCGAGGGTCGGCTGGCTGATGATGGCATTCGAGAAATCGAGGACCACGTTGCCGTGCCGGTTCTCCACCTCGAGCCGCTTCGGCACAACCCAGCGCCCGTTGCGGGTGATATTGCTGTGGCTGACCTTCAACTGGACCAGTTCTTTGGCTTCCGGGACCGGCGCCGGGACCGCGCCTGGCGAAGCCGGCAGGTCGGTCAGCAGGATCTCAAGCTCTCCATAGGTACGCGCCGTCAGCGCGGTCTCAAGCCGCTCGTCGAGTTCATCGGCGGTGAGCCGCCCGTCCCCGGCGGCTACTCGTAGTTGCTCCGCGACCCGGTCGCGGTCCTCATGGGACACGCGCAGGTTCCGTCTGTCCGGGGCCAGTTCTCCAGGCATATTCCGTACTGTAACGTCCGCCGGAAGCGCCCCATACCTAGGCAGCAAATATCCTCGGCGGAGTGACCGTCCATTTTGTCGGCGCAGGCCCGGGCGCCGCTGACCTGATCACCGTCCGGGCGCAGCGCCTGCTGTCGGAGTGCGCGGTGTGCCTGTACGCCGGGAGCCTGGTGCCAGCCGACGTCCTCGCGCACTGCCCGCCCGGGACGCGGCTGATCGACACCGCCGACCTGACCCTGGACGAGATCGTCGCGGCGATGGCGTCGGCCGACGCGGAAGGGCTCGACGTGGTCCGGCTCTGCTCGGGCGATCCGGCGGTCTTCAGCGCCATCGCCGAGCAGGCCCGACGGCTCGACCAGGCCGGCATCGGCTACGACATCACCCCGGGCGTGCCTGCGTTCGCGGCCGCCGCGGCGGCCCTGCGGCGCGAGCTCACCGTGCCCGGCGTCGGGCAGACGGTCGTCCTCACCCGGATCGCGCACCGCGCCACGCCCATGCCGCCGGGCGAGGACCTGGCCAGCCTGGGCGCGACCGGGGCGACGCTGGTCCTGCACCTGGCCGTCCAGCGGATCGAGCAGGTGATCGCGGAGTTGACGCCGCACTACGGGGCCGACTGCCCGGCGGCGGTGGTCGCCTACGCCAGCCAGGACAACGAGATCCTGCTGCGGGGTTCCCTCGGCGATATCGCCGCCCAGGTGCTCGCGGCCGGCGTCCGGCGGACTGCGGTGATCATCGTGGGGCGGGTGCTGGCGGCGGAGGGATTCCGTGACAGCCACCTGTACTCGGCCGCCAGGGACCGGTCTCAGCCACGCGTAACTGGCCGACAGTGATCGTTTATCGAAAAAAATGGCGTTTTCAGCCAGCATAGGGGGCGGGCTCGTTGCTCAGGTTTCGGGAAGACGGCGGACGGTCAACGGCAAGGTTCCCCTCCTTCGGGCTAGGCGCTGCGCGCTTCTTGCTGTTATCTTCCTGGTGGTGCCATCTTCCTATCGGTTCTGACCATTCCATCCATCTTCCTATCGGTTCTGACCATTTTTGTGTCCGATTTATAACGATATGAGCAGCAAAAACTGATAGGAAGGCGAAAATGAGTGGAAGAACGCTGTACTCGCGCTTCTGCGGGCGAGAGCGCCGAACCCGGGCGAACGCCCTGGCACCAGCCGGCACCAGAGTCCCGCCCCGAGCATTGCCGAAGCGCCAGCCGTCCAGGAGAGGGAAGACGGAGCTGCAATTGCCGTACCGGGGCATGAGCCAATCCAAATAACGCCCCGCAGGGGGGATCACGGCGGAGCAGGTACGTGTCCATGATCCAGCCATGCCGGGCCCGCAGCTCTGCCCGGGTCGCGGCGATCTCGCCCGCGACCTCCGCCAGCGGCCCGGAGATCAGTACCTCGTCGGCGGTGCTGAGGTAGGCGCCCCAAAACACGGTGAGGTCGGGGTCGTCGAGCCCGCCCGCGGTGAACCCGGAGTCGAGCATGACGACAACGCTGTCGAGGCCGGGCGGGAGGCCGCCCGCGATCCGGCGGGCGGGGGTGATGTGAATGGGCTCGCCGATCCGGTTCAACGGGATCCGGTGCGCTACCGCCAGCGCCTGCACGCTGGTCACCCCGGCGATCACCGTGTGCTCGAAGGCGGCCCGGCCACGGGCGCGCAGTCGGTCGATGACCCGCAGCGTCGAGTCGTAGACGGACGGGTCCCCCCAGACCAGGAACGCGCCGACGCCGTCCTCCCCCAGTTCGGCCGCCAGCGCCGCCTCGATCAGCTCGGCGCGGGCCTCGTGCCAGTCCCGTACCGCGTCCTGGTAGCCCTCGCCGGTCAGCGACGGTGACCGGTCCCGCGGCGGCTCGGGAATGTCCGCCACCCGGTAGCCGGGCCGGGTGACGTGCCGCCGCAGGATCTCGTCGCGAGCGGCGTTCAGCCCGGATCTGGTGTCGCCCTTGTCGATGCGGAAGAAGACGTCCACCCGGTTGAGTGCCGCCACGGCGGCGACGGTGATCTGATCCGGGTGGCCCGGTCCCATGCCAATGACCAGCAGTTCACGCATGTCTCTTACCTCTGGGTGCCCTAGACAAGCCCGGCGATGGCCTTGTGCACCGAGGCGATTGCGCTGGCGCCTTCGCCGGTCGCCGCAGCGACCCGCTTCATCGAGCCGGAGCGGACGTCGCCGACGGCGAACACACCGGGAACGTTGGTCTCGAACGGAAGCGGCCTCCGTCCCAGGTCGGCCCGGGCTGGTCCGAGGTCAGCGTTGTTCAGCTGGACATCGGTCGGGATGAAGCCGTTATCCTCGGTGGCGATAAGTCCTCCCCCTGACTCCGTGAGCAATCAGCATAGGCTGCGGGCGTGCGCATCCTCATCCTCGGCGGGACCGGCGAGGCGCGAGAACTGGCCGCAGGGCTGACGGCGGCGGGCATCGACGTGGTCTCGTCGCTGGCGGGCCGGGTCCGCAACCCGCGGCTCCCGGCCGGGGAGGTGCGCATCGGCGGGTTCGGCGGCGCCGCCGGGCTGGCCGGCTTCCTGCGCGCCGAAGCGATCACCGGCGTCGTCGACGCCACCCACCCGTTCGCCACCGCGATCACCGCGAACGCGGCCGAGGCGGCCGCCGAGGCCGGCCTGCCGCTGCTGGTGCTGCGGCGGCCGCCGTGGCCGGCCGACCCGTCCTGGCAGACCGTGCCGGACATCGCCGCGGCGGCCGCCGCCGCTGCGACCTGGCCGGGCGAGTCGGTGTTCCTCACCACCGGCCGCCGCGACCTCGGCGCCTTCGCCGCCGACGGCGAGCACCTTTTCCTGGTCCGCGCGGTCGACCCGCCCGACCCCGGCGGGCCGGTTCCGCCGCGGATGACGCTGCTGCTCGACCGCGGCCCGTACACCCCCGAGGGCGAGGCTGCGCTGATGCGCGAGCACAAGGTGGGGCTGCTGGTGACCAAGAACAGCGGCGGCCCGATGACGGCGGCCAAGCTCCAGGCCGCCAGCGAGCTGGCGGTCCAGGTCGTCGTGGTGGAACGCCCGCCGCTCCCGCCCGGCAGCACCGCCGTGACCACGGTCGCCGAGGCCCTGGCATGGGTCAGGTCAGCGGCGGATCATGGGCGGGGCCGGCGGTGAGCGGCGGGTAACGCCGGGGCGTTATCACCCGGGCCCGCCCGGCGGTGCGCACCACCCGGGTCTGGCTCGATCCGATGATGAGCAGGCAGCGCATGTCGACCTTCGAGAGATCAAGGTCCCCTAGCGTCGTCACCGTTATCTCTTGCTCATCCGTCCCGACCGCGCGGCCGACCACGACGGGCGTGTCCGGATCCCGGTAGGCGAGCAGCAGGTCGCGGGCATCGGTCAGCTGCTGGCGCCGCGAGGCGGAGGCCGGGTTGTAGATCGCGATCGCGAAGTCGCCCGCCGCTGCGGCCTCAAGGCGGCGGGCGATGATCCCCCAGGGCTTCAGGTTGTCCGACAGCGAGAGCACGACGTAGTCGTGGCCGAGGGGTGCGCCCGGCCTGGCTCGCGACCGCCTGCGCGGCGGTAAGCCCGGGGATCACGTCGACGGGGACTGCCGCAAACCGCTCGTCGCCCGCGGCCGCCTCGAGCACGGCCGCGGCCATGGCGAACACGCCCGGGTCGCCGGACGAGACCACGGCCACCCGCCGACCGCGCAGCGCCAGGTCGAGGGCGAACTCGGCCCGCTGCGCCTCGACCCGGTTGTCGCTGCCGTGCCGCCGCTGCCGCGGGTTGGGCGGCACCCGGTCGACGTAAGGGGCGTAGCCGACGATGTCATCGGCGGCGGCGAGCACGGCCATCGCCTGCGGGGTCAGCCAGTCGCGCCCGGCCGGGCCGAGGCCCACGACGTCCACCCGGCCGGTCGCGCTCCCCGATGTCGCCTCCCCGCCCTGCGCAAGCGCCTGCACGGCCGCCGCGTCCCGACGCCTCCGACGCCTCCGACGCCTCCGCGCCCGGCACGATCACCAGCGACATGTACGGCACGCAGGCCGGGTCGACGTCGCCCGCCGACTCGATGACCTGCCGCGCGCCCGCCGAGGCGCGTTCCACGTAGTACGCCTGCTGCAGCCGCCCGGACTCCTTCAGCGCCGCCCTGACCCCGGCGTAGCTGCGGCTGATCTTCATGATCGTGGCTGCGTCGGTGCCGCGCAGCCGCCGGGTGAGCTCCTGCTCGCCGAGCGTGCCTGGCAGCACCGTCAGCACGTCGTCGCCCTCCACCAGCGGCATCGACAACGCGGCCGACGCGGCGCTGACCGAGGTAATCCCGGGCACGATCACGGCGACGAATCGGCTGCTTATCCGCTTATGCATATGCATGTAGCTGCTGTAGAAGAGCGGGTCGCCCTCGGCCAGCAGGACCACGTCGCGCCCGGCGGCGAGGTGCGCCATCAGCCGTTCGGCCGCCCGGGAGTAGAACTCCTCGATCGCGCCTTCGTAACCGCCCGGGTGCGTGGTGGTCTCGGTGGTGACCGGGTAGACCAGCTGCTCTTCGATCTGGTCGCCGCGCAGGTACGGCTCGGCGATCGACCGGGCGACCGATTGCCCGTGCCGCGCGCAGTGGTAGGCGACCACGTCGGCCGCGCCGATGATCCGGGCCGCCTTCACGGTGACCAGCTCGGGGTCGCCGGGCCCGAGCCCCACTCCGTACAGCACCCCCGGCCTGCCCTCAGCCGCC
The DNA here is from genome assembly GCA_963844925.1 of uncultured Actinomycetota bacterium. GTDB lineage: Bacteria > Actinomycetota > Actinomycetes > Streptosporangiales > Streptosporangiaceae > Trebonia. Next base: position 86,665 of record CAWJQG010000013.1, read on the forward strand.
GCGCTCATTCGGTCTCGCTCGCGATCGCGTTGACCGCCGCGACCGTCATCGCGCTGCCGCCGCGCCGCCCGTGCACCACCAGGTGCTCAAGACCGGAATCCGCCAGTGCCCGCTTCGACTCCGCGGCGCCGATGAAGCCGACCGGGATGCCGATCACCGCGGCCGGCCGGGGCGCGCCGTCGCCGAGCAGCTCGAGCAGCCGGAACAGGGCCGTCGGCGCGTTGCCGATCGCGACGACGGCGCCGCCCAGCCGCTCGCCCCACAGGTCGAGCGCCGCCGCCGAGCGCGTCGTCGCCAGCCGCCCGGCCAGCCCTGGCACGGCCGGGTCGCTCAGCGTGCAGACGATCTCGTTGCCCGCGGGCAGCCGCCCCCGGGTGATCCCCGCGGCGACCATGTGCGCGTCGCACAGCACCGGCGCGCCGGCCCGCAGCGCGGCCCGCGCCGCCGCCACCACGCCGTCGCTGTAGCCGACGTCGGCGGGCAGGTCGGTCATCCCGCACGAGTGGATCATCCGCACAACCACCGCCGCCACGTCGTCGGGGAACCGGCCCAGGTCAGCCTCGGCCCTGATGGTGGCGAAGGAGCGGCGGTAGATCTCCGCCCCATCGCGGGTGTACTCAAACTCCGGCAACCTCATACCCCTCGCTGGCCGCGGTCACGTCGATCTCCGTTGCGGCGGGCCGCCCGCAGTGCCGCCCGCACCCGCTGACGTGCACGATCTGCCCCGGCCAGCGGGCCGCGAACACCGCTGCGTCCGCCTGCACGTCGGCCAGCGCGCTGGCGCAGCCGGGCCGGCCGGCGCACGCGGTGACGCGCAGCCACGGCGAGCTCTCGTCCACCCCGAACCCGAGGCCTGCCGCCTCGCGCAGCGCCTCGTCGGCTTCGGCCTGGTCGGGCAGCACCACGCTCCGCCACGGCGTGATCCGCGCGGGCCGCCCCGCCGCGCGGGCCGCCAGCCAGGTCGCCTGCGCCGCGGTCAGCCGCCCGAGCGGAGCGAGCAGCACGGCAGAATCCAAACCATCAGGAGTAACGGACCGTGGTTCCACCCCTCCCCCAGCTTCCGCCTGGCGCCGGACAAGGCCAACCGGCCGGGCGGCTGCCGCCCGCGCCGACGGCTGGGGACCGGAGGCAAGCCCGAATCGTCCGGCGACCGCGCTACGGACGAGCTCAGCACCACCGGGCAGGTCGGCGATACGCCACGCAGCCGATCCGGAGGCAGCCCGCTCGTCGAGGAATGCCTCGGCGAATGCGAGCATCACGGCCACGACTTCAGCGACGGTGGCGTCGGCGCGGAGGTCTGAGACCAAGCCTTCAGTCAGGGGCCCGCTGATCGCGAGCCCGTTGACAACGGTGCCGTCCGCACCGGCCACGGCGACGATATCGGCGCCAAGGCCGGCGACGTCCCCGCGCCCGTCATCGATCGCGAACAGGAACCGGCCGGACAGTTCGGCCAGCCGTGGTCTGGCGCAGAGCCCGGCATCGAGGGCAGCGACGATCGCGGTCAGGTCGCGCCCGTTGCCCAGACCGTCCAGTCCAGCCAGCGGCGAGGCGAGCACGTTGCGCACCTGGTCGTGGTCGAGCGACGGCAGCAGCCCCGCCCGCGCGAGCCCGGCGGTGAGCGGGCCGGCCGCGCCTTCCGCCAGCGCGCGCAGCTGGACGTTGCCGCGGGAGGTCAGCTCGATCCGGCCGTCGCCGAGCTCAACGGCCAGCCCCGCGAGTACCCGCAACTGCCCGCCGGTGATGAGCCCGCCGGGCAGCCGGATCCGCGCGAGCCGCCCGTCGGCCGCCTCGGCCAGACGCAGCACGCCCGGGCAGCGGTCAGCCACGTCGCGGCCGACGGCGGCATCTGTCGAGGTCACTGCCGGATTGTACGTCAGTTGCCGGTGACGTGGAGGCGGAGGTTCGGCCTCCACCGATCACGTAAGGGCTGGCCGCCATTCGCACCTGCGGTGGATGTCGAAGCATCTATGCGTGTCATGTAGATGATAGTCTGCGATGGCCAGGGGCGAGCCCGTCGCGACACCCGGCGAGCGGCTCGATATCCGCGACTACCTCGACCTGGCGCTGCGCAGCGGCTTCCCCGAGGCGCTGTCCATCTCCAGCGCCGCGGCCAGGCAGCGCTGGCTCGAGGGGTACGTGGCGCAGATCATCACCCGCGACCCAACCGGCACCGTCGGGGCGCGTGACCCGCTGCGGCTATCGCGCTACCTGGAGGCCTACGCGCTCAACTCGGCGGGGATCACCGAGGCCAAGAGCATCTACGAGGCGGCCGGGATAGACCGCGCAACAGCGGCCTCCTACGAACGGGTCCTCGAGAACGTCTTCGTCGTCGAATCGCTTCCCGCATGGCGTACCAGCCGGCTCAAGCGGCTCGCGCTAGCGCCGAAGCGCTATGTCATGGACGCCGGACTGCTGGCCGCTATCCTCCGGACGGACACGCAGGCGATCTTGCACGACGGCAAGCTGCTCGGCCGCGTCATCGACACGTTCGTGACCCAGCAGCTGCGCGGCGATCTCGAGGTAAGCCCCGCCCGGCCGCGCCTGTACCACCTTCGCGACCAGGACGGCAGGCGCGAGGTAGACATCGTCGCCGAACTGGGCGGAGAGCGAGTCCTCGGCTTCGAGATCAAGGCGGGCACGTCGGTTACCACGGGCGACGCGCGGCACCTGGCATGGCTACGCGACGAACTCGGAGACCGCTTCGTCGCCGGAGCCGTCCTCCACACCGGCCCGCACGCCTTCCCCCTCGGCGACCGGATCACAGCACTCCCGATCAGCGCCATCTGGGCCGCCTGATTCCCCAGATCACCCATCGCCCACCGCGCCGCAGCCAGCCGCAAGACCCGCAGAACGCCTCACGCCAACTGGAGGGCGTTGCGGAACCGCGGCGGCTGGCGGCTTCTTCAGCCAGCCGACGATCTCGCGGGCCCACGATTGCGCCGCACCGCCGCCTCGCGTCCCTCTTCGCCAGCTTGCCCGTCGCCGCGAGCCAGCCCGACGACGACGCGCCCGCCGGCCCGCGAGCAGAATCAGATCTGCGATGCTGGAGCGGCGACCCTGGCAGCGGGTCCTGGAGACTGCTGCGCAACTATCCGCGACCCGGGCAGGAGCTTCCGTGATCGTTCTGCTCTCCACCTCTGATACTGACCTGCTGTCGGCCCGCGCCAGCGGCGCGGGCTATCGGCTCGGCAACCCGTCGCGCGTCGCGATCGGGGAGCTGCCGCCGTTGCTTGACGGGGCGACCGCCGTCATCGTGCGGATTCTCGGCGGGCGGCGAGCGTGGCAGGACGGGCTCGACGCGGTGCTCGCATCCGGGGTGCCGGCCATTGTGCTCGGCGGCGAGCAGGCACCCGACGCGGAGCTCATGGAGCTGTCCACGGTGGCCGGCGGCATCGTGGCCGAGGCGCACGCGTACCTGGCGCACGGCGGCCAGCAGAACCTGCGGCAGCTGGCGCGGTTCCTGTCGGACGCGATCGAGCTCACCGGCGAGGGGTTCGAGCCGCCGGCCCCCATGCCGACCTGGGGCCTCCTTGAGCGCCCTGAACGTCAGGTGGAGCAGGCAGCGGCCGGGGTGGCAGAGGCCGGGCAGGCGCTGACCCGGCCCGCCGTCGCCATCTTGTACTACCGGGCGCATCACGTCGCCGGGAACACCGGCTTCGTGCACGCGCTGGCCGACGCGATCGAGGCAGCCGGAGGCGAGGCGCTGCCGGTGTTCTGCTCGTCGCTGCGGACGGCCGAGCCGGCGCTGATCGACGCGCTGCGCGCCGCCGACGCGATCGTCGTCACCGTGCTCGCAGCCGGCGGGCTGCTCCCCGCCGCGGTCGGCGCGGGCGGCAGCGATGCGGAATGGGACATCGGCGCGCTGGCCGGGCTGGACGTGCCGATCCTGCAGGGGCTGTGCCTGACGTCGTCGCGCGCCCAGTGGGCCGACAGCGACGACGGCCTGACCCCGCTCGACGCCGCCACCCAGGTCGCCATCCCCGAGTTCGACGGCCGCCTGATCACGGTGCCGTTCTCGTTCAAGGAGACCGGCCCGGACGGGCTCACCAGCTACGTCCCCGATCCGGAGCGGACCGCGCGGGTGGCCGGCATCGCGGTCAGGCACGCGCGGCTGCGGCACGTCCCGGCCGGCCAGCGGCGCATCGCCGTCATGCTGTCGGCGTACCCGACCAAGCACGCCCGGATCGGCAACGCCGTCGGGCTGGACACGCCCGCGTCGGTGATCCGGCTCCTGGCGGCGATGGCCGAGGCCGGCTACGACATCGGCGGCGACGAGATCCCCGGGGTGGCCGACGGCGACGGCGACGCGCTCATCCACGCGATCATCGCGGCGGGCGGCCAGGACGAGGCGTGGCTGACGCAAGACCAGCTGGCGGGCAACCCGGTCAGGATCAGCGCAGGCGAATACGACGCCTGGTTCGCCACCCTTGACGCGGATCTGCGGCGCGCGGTCACCGGGCACTGGGGCCCGCCGCCCGGAGAGCTGTTCGTCGACCGCAGCCACGACCCCCGGGGCGAGATCGTGCTGGCCGCGCTGCGCGCGGGCAACGTGGTGGTGATGGTGCAGCCGCCGCGCGGCTTCGGCGCCAACCCGGTCGCGATCTACCACGACCCGGACCTGCCGCCGAGCCACCACTACCTGGCCGCCTACCACTGGCTGCGGGAGCAGTTCGCCGCGCACGCGGTCGTGCACGTCGGCAAGCACGGCAACCTGGAGTGGCTGCCGGGCAAGACCTCCGGCCTGTCGGCCGCCTGCGCCGCCGACGCCGCGATCGGCGACATCCCGCTCATCTACCCGTTCCTCATCAACGACCCGGGCGAAGGCACGCAGGCCAAGCGGCGCGCGCACGCCACCCTGATCGGCCACCTGGTGCCGCCGATGGCCCGCGCGGAGAGCTACGGGGACATCGCCCGCCTAGAGCAGCTGCTCGACGAGCACGCGCAGATCGCCGCGCTCGACCCGGCCAAGCTGCCCGCCATCCGCGCCCAGATCTGGACGCTCATCCAGGCGGCCAAGCTCGACCACGACCTCGGCGTGGACGACCGGCCGCACGACGCCGAGTTCGACGACTTCGTCCTGCACGTCGACGGCTGGCTCTGCGAGATCAAGGACGCCCAGATCAGGGATGGGCTGCACGTGCTCGGCGCCGTGCCCGAGGGCGAGGCGCGGGTCAACCTGGTCCTCGCCATCCTGCGGGCGCGCCAGATGTGGGGCGGTCAGGCGCAGGCGCTTCCCGGCCTGCGCGAAGCCCTCGGGTACGCGGAGAAGTCCGGCGACAGAGCCGCCGCCGACACCATCGAAGCCCAGGCCAGAGCCCTGGTCGAGGCGATGGAGGCCGCCGACTGGGATCCCGCCGCGGTGCCGGGCGCCGTCACCGCCACGCTCGGCGCCGACGCGCAGTCGGCCGCCGCGGACGCGGTCAACGGCGTGCTCCGCTTCGCGGCCGCCGAGGTGGTGCCCCGGCTGGCCGGCACGTCCGACGAGATCAGCCGGACCCTGCACGCGCTCGACGGCGGCTTCGTCCCGGCCGGCCCGAGCGGCTCGCCGCTGCGCGGCCTGGTCAACGTGCTGCCGACCGGTCGGAACTTCTATTCCATCGACCCCCGCGCCGTGCCGTCCCGGCTCGCCTGGGAGACCGGCCAGGCAATGGCGGACTCCCTGCTAGAGCGCTACCTGGCCGACACCGGCGGCTACCCGGACTCGGTCGGCCTGTCGGTCTGGGGCACGGCGGCGATGCGCACCTCCGGCGACGACGTGGCCGAGGTGCTGGCGCTGCTCGGCGTGCGGCCGGTGTGGGACGAGGCGTCCCGCCGTCTCGCCGCGCTGGAGCCAATCCCGCTGGCCGAGCTCGACCGCCCGCGAATCGACGTGACCGTCCGGATCAGCGGCTTCTTCCGGGATGCGTTCCCGCACGTGGTGACTGCCCTGGACGACGCCGTCCGGCTGGTGGCCGGCCTGGACGAGCCTGCCGACCAGAACTATGTCCGCGCGCACGCGCAGGCCGACCTCGCCGCCCACGGCAACGAGCGGCGCGCCACCACCAGGATCTTCGGCGCCAAGCCGGGCTCGTACGGGGCGGGCCTGCTGCCGCTGATCGACGCCGGGAACTGGCGCGACGACGCCGACCTGGCCGAGGTGTACGCCGTGTGGGGCGGTTTCGCCTACGGCCGCGGGCTCGACGGCCGCCAGGCTCGCGACGACATGCAGCGCGCGTACCGGCGCATCGCCGTGGCCGCGCACAACACCGACACCCTCGAGCACGACATCGCCGACTCCGACGACTACTTCCAGTACCACGGCGGCATGATCGCGACCGTCCGGGCGCTCACCGGCCGGGCGCCGCGCGCGTACATCGGCGACTCCACCCGGCCGGACACCGTCCGCACCCGCTCCCTGGCCGAGGAGACCGCGCGGGTGTTCCGTGCCCGGGTCGTCAACCCCCGCTGGGTCGACGCGATGAAGCGGCACGGGTACAAGGGCGCGTTCGAGCTCGCCGCCACGGTCGACTACCTCTTCGGCTACGACGCCACCGCGGGCGTGGTCGAGGACTGGATGTACGAGAAGCTGGCCGAGACCTACGTCCGCGACGAGAGCATGCGCGAGTTCTTCGCCCGGTCCAACCCCTGGGCGCTGCACGGGATCGCCGAGCGGCTGCTCGAGGCCGCCGACCGCAAGCTCTGGGGCGCACCGGAACCGGAAACGCTCGCTGCCCTGCGGCAGGCCTACCTCGACACCGAGGGCGACCTCGAAGACCGCTAGCCGGATCGGCTGCCCGCGCGGCACAGCATGCGGATTTCTGCTGGGACGGGTCGGACGGAAGCTCGGCAACCTCGCCCTGACCGCAAAACCGTTTTCCCTGGCGGGCCGCTCTCTGCCACAGTGGCCAGATGCCAGACAGCGAAGACCAGGTCGCGGAGCGGGTCTGGCGGGCCATGCCCGCCGGTTCCAGGGAGGCACTGACACGCGACCTGCCACCGACCGATCTGCAAACGCTGCTGATCGCCGTGGCCCGGGCGCGGGCCGAGCGGGTAACGCCCGCCGACGTGATGCGCCGCTGGCAGCAGGACAGGTTCGTCCGGCCCGCAGCCTCCGACCCGCGGCGCATCGCTGCCGTCGAGGCCCGGCTGTGGCACTTGCTCCCCGCCGAGTTCGCCGGAATCGAACTCTCCCCGGTGGCACCGCTGGGCACCTGCACCGCGGTCGCACCGGTCAGCGAGAACCGAATCGTCGCAACAGTCCGCAACACCGAGGTGGTCAGCGACTCCACCAACGCGCTCGCCGTCGAGGCGGCAACTCGGCGACGGGGCCAGCCCAAAGACGGCCGAGTCGACCTGGCGGCCTGCCACCGTCAGCTGCGCGCTCAAGTTTTCGGTCCGGGCGCGGGCGCCCACTTCCGGCTGTTCGCCCTGGTCTCCAGCGGCCGCGACAGCGGGTCCGGCCGCACCGAGGCCAGCATGCTAACCCGGCATCTCAGTTACTGGGCGGACGTGCTCGAGGCCTTGATACCGAACCGACAGCCGCGCATCCAGCTGTCCGTATTCGACAACCCGGTACTCGCCGAACGCCTCATCGACACCGTCCGCCCTGGTCTAGGCAACCGCGCGGCTCTGCTGGTCGACGAGCCCGGCCGTACTCGCGGCCGCGGGTACTACGACGGCTTCGCCCTGCGGATCTCGGCGGACGGCGAACCCGATCTTGGCGACGGCGGGCTGACCACCTACACCGCCCAATTGACAAACGACGCCAAAGAACGCTGCCTCGTCTCCTGCCTCGCAACCGAGCGGCTCGCCATCCTGGCCGAGGAGGCCGGCTCGGCTGGGTTAGCGGGGCAGGCCCTTGGTCAAGTTCGCGGGGACGATGGTGATTGCGAAGGGCTGAGCCACCGTGAGCGGCTGAGTTGATGTCGCCGCGAGGAAGTAGCGGCTGCCGCGGAGCTCGAACACGGTGAGCTCCGGCGCGGCCGGTTCCGGGTCCACGATCCAGTAGGACGGGACGCCGAACTTCTCGTACGCCGCCTTCTTCCGGTTGAGGTCGAACACCGCGGTGCTCGGCGACCGGATCTCGACCACGAGCAGCGGCGGCGCGGTGAACTTCGCGTCGCCCACCTCGTCCAGAGGAACCACCACCAGATCGGGGTCGAACTCCGTCTGCGCATCGAGCTGGACGGCCGGCTCGACCACAACGCATAGACCCTCTGGACATGCCCGATCCAGCAGGCTACTCAGTCGCGTCGCGACGAACTGGTGGACCGTCGTCGGCCGGGGGCTCACCAGCAGGGCCCCGTCCATGAGCTCATACCGGTGGCCGTCATCGGGCATCCGGTCCAGTTCGGCGACCGTGAACGCGCTGCCGAAGCCGGGCCACGCCTCGTGGATTGTCACACCACTCATCGTGCTCCCTCCTGTTCATGCTGTCCACTCTGCCAGCCGCCACCGACATTCGATCGATTTAAGTAGCAGTCGAAATAAGATAGTAATTTGGCAACTGTTTGACACCTTTACCGCGAGCAGTGCGCCATTCAGAGCAGCCCCGGTCCGTTCCATCTCACTCTTTTGATCTTCACCAGCCTGTCCATCGTGCCCGGCACCGGCCTGGACATCGACGGGCGTCAGATGTACGGTTCTGGAGCCCGGATCGCCCTCTCCGGGTAGCAGCCAATGCAGCGAAGTCCGGTGTGAGCCCGGCGCTGTCCCGCAACGGTAAAGCCCCTTCTCGGGGACGAGTCCGGTCGCCTGCCTGGCCTGCTTGCCCAACCGGTCCTCGAAGGAAGGACGGTTCGCAGCCAATGCGCAGCCACCCGAGCCCCATCCACGCGGCGTCAGCACGTCTGCGTACCATCCGCGACTCCCTCTCCGCCCTTGAGTGGACCCGCCTCACCGCGATGTTCGCGTTCATCATCGCCATCAACGTCGTGGGCTGGCTGATCTTCATCCTCTACGTGCTGCCGCACCACTTCGACTACAAGGGGGTGGGCGGCAGCCGGGGCCTCGGCGTCGGGCTCGGAGTGGCGATCACGGCCTGGTTCCTGGGTTTCCGGCACGCGTTCGACGCCGATCACATCTCGTGCATCGACAACACCACCCGCAAGCTAATGGCCGACGGCAAGCGCCCGCTGGGCACCGGCTTCTTCTTCTCCTTCGGCCACTCCACGGTCATCGTGGCGGTCGGGCTCGGCATCACCTTCGCCGCCAGGGCCGTGTTCGGCGCGATGGTGAACCCGAACTCCGCCTACGAGACCGCCGGCGGGGCGATCGGGACGCTGCTGTCGGCCGGCTTCCTCTACCTGATCGCGGTGCTGAACCTGATCGTGCTGGCCGGCATCTTCAAGGTCTTCCGCGAGATGCGCAGCGGCGCCTACAACGAGGTCGAGCTGGAGGCCCAGCTGCAGGCCCGCGGCCTGATGTACCGGTTCTTCTGCCGGTTCATGCGGTCCATCAACCACACCTGGCAGCTCTACTTCGTCGGCCTCGTCTTCGGCATCGGGTTCGACACCACCACCGAGGTCGTGCTGCTCGCCGCCACCGCCTACGCGGCGATCCAGGGGCTGCCGTTCTTCGCCGTGCTCGCGCTGCCGTTCATGTTCTCGGGCGGCATGATGCTGTTCGACACCCTCGACGGCTGCTTCATGAACTTCGCCTACGGCTGGGCGTTCGCCCGGCCGGTCCGCAAGGTGTACTACAACCTCGTCATCACCGGGCTGTCCATCGGCGCCGCGTTCATCATTGGCACCATCGAGATCCTCGGCATCCTGACCACCGAGTTCCACCTGGGCGGCGCGTTCTGGGACGCCATGGCCAACTTCAACATCAACATCGCCGGGTTCTGCATCGCCGGGCTCTTCGCCGGCGTCTGGGCGGTGGCGCTCACCTACTGGCGCGTGGGCAAGGTGGAGGACCGCTGGTCGGCCACCGTCACTACCGAATCGCCGCAGGCCGCCGGGCCGGTGCCCGAGGCAGGAATGCCGGGGCCGGACGTGAGATCATCCCTCGCATGAAGGGCACTCTTACCAAAGACGGCATTACCACCGAAGCGACCCAGCAGGGAATGGTGGAAATCCCCGGCATGACCGACGCCGGATCGCCCTACTTCCGCAACCTCTACGACCACGCGCTCGTCCTGCTGGTGCTCCTGTTCAAGCGGCGCGGCTGGCTCAGCAGCGGCCCCACGGCCTGAGCCGCCGGTGGCCCCGCTCTCCGATCTCGCCCATCACGGCGACGCCGACCTGGTTCCCGGGCTTGTCGACCTCGCCGTCAACGTGCGCTCGGGCGGGACGCCGGCCTGGCTCGCCGCGCTCATCCGCGAAGCGGACATCGCGGCGTATCCGGACCAGCGCGAGGCGGTCGCGGCGGTCGCGGCCCGGCACCGGCGCGCCGCGGGCGAGGTGCTGCTGACCGCCGGCGCCGCCGAGGCCTTCGTGCTGCTGGCGCGGGCGCTGCGCCCTCGGCACGCGGTCGTCGTCCACCCGCAGTTCACCGAGCCGGAAGCGGCGCTGCGCGCGGCCGGCCACCAAGTCGACCAGGTGATACTGCCGTTCCCCTGCACACTCGACCCGACGCTGGTCCCGGCGGACGCCGACCTGGTCTTCATCGGCAACCCGACCAACCCGACCTCGGTCGCGCACCCGCGTTCGGCTCTGCTTGCATTGGTGCGGCCGGGGCGGTTGGTCGTCGTCGACGAGGCCTTCGCCGACTGCCTGCCGGGCGAGCGGGAATCGGTCGCGAGCGACGCCGACCTCGACGGGCTGGTGGTGATCCGGTCGCTGACGAAGACCTGGGCACTGGCCGGGCTCCGCATCGGCTACGTGCTCGCGGCAGCCGACGTCATCTCGCTATTGGCCGCCGGACAGCCGCTGTGGCCGGTGTCCACCCCGGCGCTCACGGCGTGCGTGGCCACTGCGAACGGCGCCGCGCTTCGCGGGGTGGCCGAGTGGGCCGCCACCCTGGCGGCACAGCGGAGGCATTTGCTCGGACTGGTCGGCTCGTTCGACGCGGTGCGGGTTGTCCCTGCCGCGTCGGCGTCGTTCGTGCTGCTCGACACCGGGATCGCCGACGTGCGAACGCGCCTGCACCGCAGGGGGTTCGCGGTCCGCCGGGGCGAGACCTTCCCCGGGCTAGCCCCCGGCTGGATCCGCGTCGCCGTCCGGGACGCCGAGACCTCGGAACGGTTCGCCACCGCTCTGCGTGCGGTAGTCGGCTGAAAGCACGAGCACTCGCCGTCAGCGGCGGTCTGGTCCGCGGCCTCGCCTTGCCAGCCCGGCGATTATCCTCGCAGAGTGCACAAGACTCAGGGACAGCGTGATCCGGCCCTCGCCTTCCCGCTGGCCGGCGCGCGAGATGACGCGGACGAGCGGCGGCAGGCTAACCGCGCTATTGCCGTCAGCGCGGTCGGTATGGCGGTCACCGGTCTGGTCGAGTTGCTGCTGGCGGTGCTGACCGGGTCGGTGGGGCTGTTGGGCGACGCGATCCACAATCTCTCCGATGTGTCGACCAGCGCCGTGGTCTTCCTCGGCTTCCGCCTGTCGCGGCGCCCGCCCACCGATAGGTACCCTTACGGGCTTGAGCGGGCCGAGGACCTGGCCGGGGTGGGCATCGCCGTGGTCGTCTGGGCCAGCGCCGCCTTTGCCGGGTACGAGAGCATCCGCAAGCTGATCGAGCACGGCCGCACGTCGTTCGTCGGCCTGGGGATCGCGGGCGCCGTCATCGGCATCATCGGCAACCAGGTCGTGGCCCGCTACAAGATGCGGGTCGGCCGGCGGATCAACTCCGCCACCCTGATCGCGGACGCCCGGCACTCGTGGCTGGACGCGCTGTCGTCGGCGGGGGCGCTGGTTGGCCTGATCGCGGTGGCCCTGGGCTGGCCCTGGGGCGACCCGGTGGCCGGGATCGCCGTGACCGTCTTCATCTGCCACGTCGGCTACGAGGTCACCGCCGACGTGATGCACCGCCTCGCCGACGGCGTGGACCCGGTGGTGATCACCACGGCCGAGGCCGCCGCGGGGTCGGTGCCCGGTGTCATCCACGCCCACGCTCGGGCGCGCTGGACCGGCCGCACGCTGCGGATCGAGATCGAGGGCTGGATCGACCCCGACACGACCGCCCGCGACGCCGACACGCTCGGGCGGCTGGTCGCCGACGAGATCTCCCGCCAGCTCCCCGAAGCGGGCAGCCTCACCTGGACCACCCGCGCCGCCCCCGTGTAATCCGCCCGCCTGCGCGGAACATCTGATGTCCACTCGCCAGCGCGAACGCTCCGGTACGGGCGTCAGTCGGTCGAGTCGAGTTGCGGCTCGGGCAGGCGGCGACGTCGCGGAACGCCGACTGGCCGTCGATGACGATGCGGTCCTGCTCCGGGATCAGCCCGCGGCGACGAGCTGGCTGCCAACGCTTCGCTGATCGCCGGGCTCGGCGCGGAGGTCGCCGTGGAGCGGCGAAGGCGCCTCTGCCCGGGACTCCGGTCTCCTCGAACGGCGTCTTCCACCTGCCAACAAGCGTCACACCAAGAACAGTAATTTCGAATAAATGATCTTGGTAGCACCATTGAAATGCACTCATCGAACAGGTAGCCTGGAAGGGAGCAGGCGGCCCGCGGCAGCGGGCGCCACCGGCGCGGTCACCAGCGCCGCTCAAGCCACTGAGCCAAGGCGCGGACCCCGGGAGGGAGGTGGTTCAGCATGTGCACGGCAGCGGACGGTTCGGGTTCCGGCGCAGGCAGCACCCACGCGGGGTTCGGGAGCGTGCTGGAGGCGCTGCGCGCGGGCCGCGCGATGACCGACTACCTGAACTCCCCGGCCGCCCGGGACCTGGACGGGGCCGCCTGCGGCGAGGCGCTGGTGCAGGTCGGCGCGATCCTCTCCGGCCTGACGGCGGTGCAGAACGGGCTGCTGCGGCGGTTCGACGCCGACGGCGCCCATGACGCTGACGGGTACGCCAGCACCGCCGCCTGGCTGGCCTGCAAGACCGGCCTGGGCCGCAGGGACGCCAAGGCCGCCGTCCGCCAGATGCGCCTCCTGGGCAGGCACCCCCTCCTCGACGAGGCCGCCGCCGAGGGGGCGGTCACCGTCTCCTGGGCGCGGGAGATGGCCGGCTGGACCAGGCGGATCGGCGACGAGGAGATGCAGCGCGACGCCGACCGGATCCTGCTCGAGGCCGCGCGGGCGGGGGCGGACCTGGACGGGCTGCGGGTCATCGCCCAGGCCGCCTACGAGGCCTGGCGCTCCCAGCACCCCGACGGCGACCCGCCCGGCAAGGGCTTCCAGGACCGGTTCGTCCAGCTCGACACCACGATGGACGGGGCCGGGCGCCTCGCCGGGGACCTCACCCCCGAATGCGCCGCCGCGGTCACCGCGGTGCTGGAGGCCCTCGGCAAGAAGCGCGGCCCGGAGGACGACCGCACCGCGGCGCAGCGGTTCCACGACGCCCTCCAGGAGGGCTGCGAGCTGCTCATCCGCGCCAAGATGGTGCCCGACCGGGCCGGCTCCGACACCCGCGTCGACGTCGAGATCCCGCTGTCGGCCCTGCGCGGGATGGACGGCGCCTCCCTCATCGAGGAGGCCTGGCTGCGGGCCCGGGCCGGCCAGCCCGGCTACCTCGCAGGCAAGGACGCCGAGGTGATCGCCTGCGACGCCCTCATCGTCCCCGTCGTCACCGGCAGCCCCGACTGGGCCGTCATCGGCCAGATGATCACCCTCGTCACCGACCACCAAGCCCGCGCCCACGGCGGCGGGCACGACCACCCGGCCGACCAGCCTGCCCAGCCCCTGTGGCCGCGGTCGCTGCCGCCGCAGGACCAGGAGGCGCTGCTTTACGCGCTGGCCCGGCTCGCGATCGACTTCGTCTCCGGCCCCGGCGGCGTCGCCTCCGCGCTGCGCCGCACCCTCCTCGGCGCCCAGCTCAACGGCAAGAGCGCCCCCCTCGACGCCGGCTACTCCGACCACATCCCCGAGGCCATCCGCCGCGCCGTCATCCGCCGCGACAAGCACTGCGCCTGGCCCGCCGGCTGCGACCGCCCCGCCGCCGTCAGCGACGTCCACCACATCAAACACAAAAAAGACGGCGGCCCCACCAGCGTCAAGGGCTGCATCCTGCTCTGCCAGTACCACCACGACATCTGCATCCACCGGTGGGGATGGGAAATCGAACTCCTACCCGACGCATCCGTCCGCGCCACCGGACCCCAAGGACAGATCATCCACAGCCACCCACCCCCCACCATCCCCACCGGGTAACCCCCGCCCCGCACCAAGCCCAACCACGCCCGACCAACAGCGCCCGCGACCGGAAAGCACCACGCCGGTCGCGGGCGCCTGCGTGGTTGTCGCACCGAAGGCAGACAACCTGGCCGACACAGAAAGCCGCGTGCGTTCAGAAGAATCCAGGACAGGAGCCACCGCGTGACCCGCAGTGAACACGTATCCGAGACGCTGTCACTCCTTTGTTATGCGTGGGTCGCCGGATCCGCCCATCGGCACGGTGGAGGTGGGGTGGCCGTAGACGGCCAAGGTGCCCGGGAGCCAGCGCGTAGGCGGCTGGTCCTGAAGTCGCTGGCCGACGGGCAGGTCAGCGACCGGTCCCTAGGGCGCCGGCTGCCCCGAAACCGGGGCCGTCCTCGTCCTCCTGCCCGGCCGGTCTGCACTGCCGGATGGCGTGTCCACGGGTGCGGCGGCTATGACCCGCCCGCCCCGTGGCGCTAGCACGACGCTAGTGCCGCGGCGCAGACTAGTCACCAAAACCACACCGGGCCTGGTGCCCCGCGGGATCACCGCAAGCCCTGCGGCGGATGCGCGGGACCGGGTCGGGGCGCCCAGCGCCGCTTCACGCCCGCCGGGTGAGACAGGCGCAAGGAGGCACTAATGAAACGAGTCCGTTATCTGGCCGGTATCGCCGGGCTGGTGCCCGCGGCCATCGCGACCGCGCCGGCCGCCCAGGCGGCCAGTGCCCGGCCCGCCGCGGTCGGCCACACCGGGATAACCGCCGCTCCTGACACGTGCTACGGCAATACGTACTTCACCATGCCCGCCACCGGCCGAGTACGGGGATCTGGCTATTACACCGACGACGACGTCAATTACCGTGTATGTGTTGGTACCGTCACCGTCAGCCTGTATTTCAACAAAACGTTCTGCAAAAAGGCCTACTTTGGAATATCTGGCATCGACAACCTCCCGATTGAATCGCGTACCGTGTGCGGCCACGCCGGTAAGTGGTCACCCACTTATTTTGCTGTAGATCGGTGGTTCACTTCCTCTGCGTCCGTCCATGCATTCTCGCAGTACCAAATTGATCCCTACGCACACCGACTCTTGTCGTAGGCGCTTGATCCGCTGGGGCCGGCCGTGCCGGATTCTCCGGACAGTCCCGGCACGACCAACACGCCGGGGTACGTCGGCCACCACGGCCTGACGCGGTCGTATACCAGAACCTCATGTTATCAGTGTAGTTGTAAACTGTCTTCTCTGTGTTTCCCGTGCAGCCGGCGTTGGGCACAGCCTTTGGCGTGGCGTTTGCAGTCGGCGGCGTTAGCGAGGCCGAGGATCGGGGCGACGATGCCCGCGGTGCCGAGACGTACCTGACCTTCTTCATCTGCGTGTTTCCCTCCACTCACCCCGAGCACGTGCATCGGCACTGTGAAAGGGTAGATTTCGCCCCCCGACCATTTTATGGAAACATCCCGACCTCATTCAGGGTGAAGATCCGCGAGGGCTCTACGGTGGTTGCTACCGCGAAAGCAAAATTTCCCTCAACCGGAAGTTACGCTCGGAAGTTACGCTTCTGTAGCCTTCCACCAAATGTATGACGCCCCGTGGAGGTCTGCGGTGCCTTCCTCTTCAATGGCTCCTACGACAGCGCCTTCCCGCCCGTGTGTGCCACGGTTGGCTGACGCAAAGCTGGTGATCTTTTGCCCTTGCTAGGCCGGTGGCGGAAGATGAAAAGGGCAATATTTACCTCCATGCCCAGGCGACGGAGGTTTCGGCACCCGCAGGGTCTGGCGAGCGCGGCGGAAGGGAGTACGCAGCAACCGGCACTGTTACGTCCTTGGCTCCTCCAGAAGTAGCCACAGCTCGTCTAGTTTCGGCGGGCGGCGTCGGGGTGGTGAAGGTCGTTGAGCAAGGCCACCGCCTGGCGGCGGGCGTCGCGGGCGGCGCCTGTGTCGCCGGCGGCTTGGTAGGCGTCGCTCGCATGGATGAGGGTTTCCGCCGTGTTGTACGTGTTCCCGAGTTCGCCGAGGATGTGGACGGCGTGGCGGTAGCAGGCGGCGGCTTCGGCGTGGCGGCCGAGCTGGCTGTGGGCGCGCCCGAGCGTGTCCCAGGTATGGCCCTGCTGATGGCGGCTGCCGGTCTGCTGGTATACCTGCAGTGCCTGCTCGCAGCTGGCGATGCCGGCGGTGTAGTCGCCGAGCTGGCACTGGTGCCAGCCGATCCCGCTCAGCGCGTCCGCTTCACCGGCCGGGACGCCGACTTCGCGGAACAACTCCAGCGCCTGCCTGGCGTGGCGGTGGGCGTCCCTGCTGCGGCCCTGGTGGCCGCGCATCCTGGCCATGTCGAGGTGCAGGCATGCCTGGCCGGCCACATCCCCGTTCTGTTCGCACAGCCGGAACGCCTGCGCCAGGTGATGCTCGGCGTCGAGGTAGCGGCGGCTTTCGATGCTCGCGTTCGCGATTCCCCGGTGGGCATGGGCCTGCCCGCCGCGGTCGCCGAGCCGCCGCGCCGCGGCGAGCCCGGCGCGCTGGGCGGCCGCCCAGTCGTGCCAGTGCCCCCTGAGGTGATGGAACGTCTCCATGGCCCACGGCAGCTGCCAGGACTGCGTGTCAAGCCCGTTGCGGGCGGCCAGGCCGATCGCGGCGAGCAGCACCTTATGCTCGGCGTCGAACCAGGCCAGAGCCTGGGCGTGAGTGGCCAGGTGCTCCGGCTGTGTGCCCGGCGCGGGGTCGGCGGACGGGATCGGCAGGCGGGCGCCGTGCAGGAGCTTGTCTGCGGCGCGCGCGGTGTGCAGGTAGTGGTCCACGGCCCGTTCGACTGCCGCCTGCCGCTCGGCCGGGTCCTCGGCGGCGTCGGCTTGCTCGGCCGCGTAGGCGCGCAGCAGATCGTGGCAGGCGTACCTGCCGGGAGCGTGCTCGGCGAGCAGGCAGGCGCCGGTCAGCTCGGCGATCGCGCGGCCAGCCTGGGCCGGGGAGACGCCGGCCAGGCTGGCTGCGGCCGGCACCGTGGCATCGGGGCCCGGGTGCAGGCCGAGCAGGCGGAACATCCGCGCCCCGGACGGGGACAGCTGCTTACAGGACCAGGAGAACACCGCCCGCGCGTCGGCGGCGGCCTCGCCCCCGTCAAGCACGTCGAGCCGTCCGCGCGCATCCCGCAACACGGCGGCGAGCGCCGCGAGCGGGAGTCCCGGGCGGGCCGACGCCCGCGCCGCCACGATACTCAGCGCAAGCGGCAGCCGCGCGCACAGCACCGCCAGTTCCTCCGCCGCGGCGGGCTCGGCCGCCAGCCGCCCGGCGCCCAGGCGGCCAGTCAGCAAGTCGTGCGCCTCGGCACCGGCCAGGACATCCAAGATGACTTGGCGCGCGCCGTCCGTGGCCGCCAGGGCGGTGAGCTGACGGCGGCTGGTCACCACCACCAGGCACCCGCCGTCACCGGGCAGCAGCGGGCGGACCTGAGTGGCGTCCAAGGCGTTGTCGAGCACCACCAGCATCCTTCGGCCGGCCAGCAGCGACCGGTAGAGCCCGGTCTCGGCGTCCAGGCCTGCCGGGAGCTGGTCGGGCGGCACCTGCAAGGCGTCCAGGAAGGCACGGATGGCCTCGCCGGTGCCGAGCGGAGCCGACGAGGGATCAAAGCCCCGCAAGTTCACATACAGCTGCCCGTCGGGAAACCGGTCCGCCACACGGTGGGCGAAATGCAGCGCCAGCGCGGTCTTGCCTACTCCCGCCGTGCCGCTGATCGCGGCGATCGTCACACCTCCAGCTGTCACCGCGGCGGTCTCACCCCCCGCGCCCGCTATCGACCCGGCCGCATCCGCCATCTCCAGCAGCACCGCAAGCTCCGCCTGTCGCCCGGCGAAGCGTGCCAGCCCGGCAGGAAGCTGGCGCGGCACCACGAAATGCCCGGACACGGCCTGACGGCACGCGGGGTCACCGCCGTCACGCATCATCCCGTTCGGCTCAGCCCGAACCAGCGCGGCCAGGCCATCGTGCCCGCTGGACGGTCCCGTGGTCCGGGCGCCACCCGGCGACCCGGCCGCGCCGGCGCCCGGCTGCGGCGCCGCCCGCGCGCCCAGGCCCGGATCGGCGGAGAGGATATGCTGCTGCAACGCGCGCAGTCCCGGGCCAGGCTCCAGGCCAAGCTCGCCGATCAGCGCCTGACGAGCTTCCTGGTAGGCGGCAAGCGCCTCCGCCTGGCGGCCGTCCCGGTACAGCGCCAGCATCAGCAACTCATGCGGGTGCTCCCGCAACGGGTAAGCACCGGTGAGCTGCCGCAACTCGCTGATCACCGCTGCATGCCCGCCCAGCTGCAGGTCGGCCTCGATCCTGGCCTCCAGCGCCTGCGCGCGCAGCTCAGCCAGCCGCGGACCGTGCTGCATCAGCAGCCGATCGGAAGGAACATCAGCGAGCAGCTCCCCACGCCACAACGCCAGCGCCGCCCACAGCTGTGCGGCGGCCTGCTTCCACTCCCGCTGCCGCGCGGCGCGCCGCCCGCTTTCCTGCAGTGACTCGAACAGACCCACGTCAAGCTCACCGGAGCCGAAACTGAGGAGGTAACCATCGGGCTGCGTGCTGATGCACCTGCGCCCGGCATCACCCAGGGCGCACCGTAGCCGCTTGACGTAATTCTGCAGCGTTGCGCGAGCCGACGTCGGCACGGCCACCCCCCACACCGCCTCGGCCAGCTCATCGACCCCCACCACCCGGCCGGCGTTCAGCAACAAGGCCGCAAGCACCACCCGCTGCTTGGCCGCGGTGATCGGCACCGCCAAACCGCCGGCGCAGGCAACCAGCGGCCCAAGCAAGCCAAACCTGACCCCCTCTGCCAGCTCTGCCAGCGGTGCGGCATCTCGGCCACCCGGCACGACAGCCCGGCCCCGGGCGGCAACCGATGACAGCGTCCTCCCCGGCGAACCCTTCACCCGGCCAGGCGGGTCTAGCCTGTCCGCGATTGGCCATCGCTGCAGCGAGCCGGGCATGTCACCCCGACACTCGGTAACCATCATCCGACCCTTCCGGCGCCCCTCCCAACGAGCCCGGCCGCATGGGTCGCACGTCAGGATCCTTGCCGGGTGCCTAGCCGGAGCATCCGCTCCAGCGCCGCGACCCATCCTGGTGAAGACTTGAAGAGCATGACCGCTGCGGCACCCGGAATCGCGCGTCTCATGCAGCCCACCATCCTCCACAGTCGATATATTCAGGTTATGCACATATGTTAGCCATGTGTCAATTAGATCACGCATGTTCCAGCCCAGGCGCAACGCTGCGGTCGGCAGCCTCCGCGCGGTCGCTTCTACCTAGACGGCAGACGCGGGCACGCCACCACCGGTGCCGGGGACCCCTCGCCCTGGCTGTTCCCCGGCGGCCAGCCCGGCCGCCCTGCCAGCGCGACCCACCTCGGGCAGCGCCTCAAAGACCTCGGCATCCAGCCCGGCCAGGCACGCTCACCGCGCTGTTCCAGCTCGCCGCCGAATGCCCGCCGCGCCGCTCCCCCGCATTGGCTTCTCCGCGGTCGCGGCGGTGCTGGTCCTGGTCGCCTCTTACCAGCTTGGCAGTCCCAGCAGGCAGGCCAGGATCCGGACGCGGCTGTCGGCCACGATATGGGTGGCGTCGTCATTGTCGCAGTAGCGCAGCTGGCAGGACCGCAGGGCGACCTGAAGGTTGACGCCGTGGTCGAGGATCTTGTCCCACGCCTCAGCGGCGCCGACGACGTCCCAGTCCGAATGCTGTTGCGCGTCCGGTCCGACGAGCGTCACGGCAGCCGCTCGCAGGTCGACCAGCCAGTACTCGGCGCGCCGGTCGGAGCCGGTGCCGACCGAGACGGCCACGAAGGTCTCAGCCACCTGCCCAGGCCAGCGTGCAGCCAGGTCCGGGCCGGCCACTGCCAGGGCGGCGCGCAGCTGCTCGCCGAGCCGCCCCGAGCGCACCGGGCCAGCCTGGCTG
Organism: uncultured Actinomycetota bacterium; assembly: GCA_963844925.1. Classification (GTDB taxonomy): domain Bacteria; phylum Actinomycetota; class Actinomycetes; order Streptosporangiales; family Streptosporangiaceae; genus Trebonia. The sequence goes on from CAWJQG010000013.1 coordinate 106,799, forward strand.
ACCCCAGCCACGGCCGCGCCGTCTGCCGCATCCGCGTTGGCCGTAATGCCTGTACCGTCACCGTCCGTGCCGTCTGGCGCCGGGGGCACCGGGAGGCGCAGGTCGGCGGGCGGGGCGCAGGTGCCCCATTCGGCGTCGATCGCCAGGTAGCCGAGCTTGCCTGCCAGCTCGTTGACAGCCGTCAGTAGCGGCGGCGCGATCATCCCCACTGGGACCGACCAGCCACGGCCGACCGAGTCCGCGCTGACCTGCGAGGTGCTCCAGATCTTGTAATCGGCCGGGCCGAACCGCTCACGCTCCGCGGAGAAACACGCCGACGAGATCCCCGGCGCTGGCGCGACCTGCAGGAACTCAAACAACTCGGCCGCGGTGCCCTCAGCGTCGGCGACCAGGTCCTCGTACCGTACCCGGTGACACCGGTCACCGAACCGTTCCTCCGCCGCCAGCACCTCACGGGCGTTATCAGCCCAGAAACTGGCCAGCGCCATCACCACGTTGCCTGGCGTCGCCGCGATGTAAGGGTCGAACCCGTACCCGCGCAGCCCCCACGGGCACGCCTCCACCCCCGACGCGATCACATCCATCGGATGCCGGTACAAGCACACAAACCGCGCCTGCGGGTAAACCCGCAGCAACAGCTCCGTGAACCGCGCCGTGCCCAGGCTCTTGTCGCAATACCGCTTCTTCCCCCGCCGCGCCAGATACGACCCGACCATCCGGTCCATCGTGTCACGCACCCCCGCGATCGCCGGCTCCGGGATCTCCGGCGGCTCATCGCCCCGGTCCGCCCCCAGCGGCGCCCCCTCGATCAGCGACCACACCGTGGCGAGCTGCGCGCACAACCCCGGCAGATTCGTCTCCGGCGGGCACGCCAGGTCCGGATGAGCGTCCAGCAGGAACCGCAGTAGCGTCGACCCCGACCGCCCGTTACACAGCACGAACACCGGATCGGTGAACGACCCCATCCCTATGGTTTCCACCAGCGCAGACCCCGGCTCAGCCGCGAGGACCTGCAGCTCCCGCCCCTCCCCATCAGCCCCAGGCAACATGCCCACGTCCGCCTCCACCGCACCGTTCTGACCGGATCACCGGGTTACGCATGGGGCCAAGGTTGCCCGGCCTCGCTAGCGGTGCGCTAGCGCCCGGCTAGCGCTACGTCGCCGCAGCCGGCCACCCGCCCGTCGCGACGCTACCAAGGCGCTACCACGCACACGCGGTTCAGGCACAGCCGTCACCAGACCTGATCCGGCCCGCCTGGAGCTTTCCGAGCGCGGCTGAGACAAGGAAGCAGGCCATGAAGACGGGCACGGCCACCCGAGCCTCGCGATACTGATGGGTGCTGATGCCTACCCCTGGTAGGACCAGGCCGCTGATCAGCACGGTTCGTCCCACCAGCCAGGCGTCCAGGCGTGAGGCCGGCAGCAGTGCCAGGAGCGGAAAGAACATCGCGTCGTACCACGGGTACTGCACTATGCCCCCGAGGACCACCGCCAGCGCGCAGATCAGCATCGGGCGTATCTCAGGGAGGTCGGCATGTTCCGTTGGCATCCGCCAGGCGAGAACGCCCCCGACGATCAGGAACGCGGCCAGCATGACAGCGGCGTAGAGAGCCGGATGGTGATACACGACCCCCGGGAGCGGCAGGAACGAGTCGTTCGCCGAGGATAGCCGCTGTGACAGCGACCGCAATGCCGCCTTGCCGGCGACCGCGTAGCCTCCTGTCAGCACGAGCGCTCCCCCGGCGATCCCTGCCGCTAGCGCTGCGGGACGTCGCCGTCCGCTGATGGCGTGCCACAGTCCCGCCGCGAGCCCGGCGACCGGGCCCGCGAAGGTGACCTTCACCGCGATCGCGATACCCGCCAGGGCGCCCGCGACTCCGGCGCCGAGTGCGGCGCGACCTCCCGCTCCCGGTTTCCGCAGCGTCCGTCCCACCAGCAGCGCGAGCATGAGGGGCAGTACGGCCAGCAGGTCTGTGTGCGCCCCTGCCACCATCCAGAACAACATCAGCGGGTTGACCGCCCACAGCAGTCCGGCCCGTGCGCGCCGCGCCGGGTCCGGCCCCGCGAGACGATCGAGTACCGCCGCCACGGCGACGTAGCAGGCGCCGTTCATCACCTTGATCCAGAAAGTGATCCACGCCATGGAGGTGCCCCCCAGCCACGCCGCCGCCGCCTCCATGGCGGTCGCGGCAGGTCCGTACACCGTCGGCTGGGTCCGCCACTCCGGCGGCCGGAGCAGCCCGACCGGGTCATGTCGCTGGTAGAGCTGCTGTGGGGTCATCACCCACGGGTTGTGGCCGAGGACGACGATCCGTCCGTATTCCGCGTAATTCTGCACGTCGACCGAGGCCGCCGGCGCGACGAACACGAACACGACGGTAGCTGCCGCGCACGCGGCCAGCACGAGGCCAGGGCGGGGGCGCCAGCCATGCCGCGCGGCCGCCAGCCCCGCCATCACCCCGGCCCCGCCGCATGCCGCGGCGAGCCAGCAGGCGGCCTTCATCAGGACCGGAGCCAGCCGGTAGTGCAGGTCGACGAACGGTCCCGCCGGGCCGATCGGCGCCACGATGGCCCGGTCCCCTGACGCGCTCAGCGCCGCGAACACAGCGATGCTGAGGGCCGTCATGATCATTGCCGCCGCAGCGACACGCCGCGTGTGAAGCCGAGGGACCACGGGCTCCCGGGGACGGAGCAAGACGGGCAGGGGCATCCAATGATTATCACTAGAACGATCGAGATTAATTCGAGCTTTGCCACATCCGATGGCCGGATTCGGCCGGGCGAGACGCCACCCCGTCTCGCCCGGCCGAAGCTTGGCTACCGCGCGTTGCGAGCGCGTACCTCCGACTGGATGATGCTTAGCGCGTGGTCGTTGCCCTGCCAGTGGATCTTGCCGCCGGAGCCCACGAAGCTCTGCCCCCCGAAGTGCGTCGTGATCGGGAGTTGCTCGCCATTGACAATCGAGATGGTGAACTGGTGCACCGACGAGATGTCCACTTGCGCCTGTCCGTGGCCGACAAGGACGAGGTTCGCCAGCTCCTCGATCTTTTTGGACGCGGGGGTCGAGACGGACGAGACGCCGACGATGTTGCCCCAGTGGTACTGGCGGGTCTCCTCCACGAGTATGTCGCTGGTGGCGAACTCAAGGACGCAGCGGTACGTGCTGACCACCTGGCGGGTGAGGAAAAGGACGAGGACGTTGTAGTGGTTGGCCCGTACGTCGTGATCCACCGGGTCCACCTTGATGGCGAGCTTCCCGGTGCGGGTAGCGCTGGGGTCAGGAACGCCGACGACCACCACCGGGGGCGTGATCAGGTCACTATGGGCCAGGTCCTTGTCCAGTCGGATCTGAAGCTTGCGCGCTCCCTTGCGTTTGATGTACTCGATGTCGTCGCGCTGCCACTGGTCGAGTTCGCTGGGTTGCGGCTTCGGCTCGGCCGCGTCCCATAGCTGCCTAAACGTCCGGTACTTCTTGTACCGGTTGTATCCCTTCTTGGCGACCCAGACCGCGCCCGCGACCAGGATGAGTCCGAAGAGACTGTGGCTCGCGATGGCTCCGACGACGAGCAGCGCAGCGGCGCCGAAGAGCAGCAGGTGCAAGGCCGGGTTCACCCGGTCCGGAGTCTCGGTGAAGTACTTGGTGACCTTGATCCAGCGGTCCGGCGCAATGACCTGCGGCCCCTCCTCATCGGTTACCTGGGCGGCCGAGTAGCCACCTTTGACCGCCAGGGAGGCCATCTCCCGCCATGTGTCGCCCTCCGCCCTGGCCAGGTGCGCGGCCAGGTCCTTGAGATCATCGGGCTTGACGTCCGCCAGGCTGAGCCGCAGGTCCTCCGCCCGCGGCGGCCCGGCGGGGATGTGGCGCATGTCGTAGAAGTCCTCCTTGACGACGGCCAGCACCACATTAGCCATCGGGACGGCGTCGGTGCCGTAGCCCTGCTCGCGTGCCTTTTCTAGATGGCCTTCAACCTGGAGGACGATCTCGCTTGAGTGATAGCTGGGTCGTGCCCCGTTGAGCAGTCCCAACGCGATATAGATGTGTGCCCTGGCCAGTTTCTCGCTGCCCGCGATCTCACTGTCGGCTGGCTGGCCGTTTGCGCCGGGTGCCGTATCGTCCGCTTCATCGGCGGTGCTGAGGAAATCCCTGAAGAGTTCGACGACCTTCGAGTACTCCCCCTGCTTCAGGGCAAAACCACCGCGTTTGAACAGGTCTTGCATCTGCTGATACAGGTAGTTAACCGTCATCGAGCCGCTGCCTGTATTGTTCCACTGCTGCCCGCTACTGTTATTCTGCGGTCCGCCGGCGCTGTTGTACTGCGGTCCGTCGTTGCTGACGAACTGCGCGCCGCCCTGGTTAGCGATTACCCTTTCGCCCTGGTTTCGCTGCTGATGCGATTCAGTGCCGTCACTCATCTGATCCCCCTAGGTTGACATGCTGCGTGCCCTGATTGGCGACGACTGTGCGGCCAAAATTCTGCTGCGAATACGTTGGCCGTGAGTTCGAGCGATGCACGGCCCGCGTTTCGCGGACGGGCGACTCTTCGACGCTCGGATCGGTATCGGAGGTATCGCCGCCCGGGTCGGCAGCGTCTTCATTGGCTACCGGCGCGAGCTCGCCTGACACAACGAGCGGCTCGCGCTGATATTCGAGGCTAGGATCTTGGTTTCGTATCTTCTTTTCCAGCATGCGAAGCTCCCTCCCGGCTTCGACTTCCTTTTTCCGCAGCGACTCGGCAGTGCGTAGGTAGGTCTTTAGTGCCTCCGACTGACGTCCGCACGCGTAATAGGCGCGCATGAGCAGCGCAGCGAGTTGCTCATCTTCCCGGCCGGCCTCGTCGGCATCGGCCAGTCCGGCGAATTCGGCGATCACGCGGTCGGCGCCGCCGCGTCGGAGTTCGGCGGCGATCAGCTCGATCAGGATGTCCCGGTACTCCCGCTGCAGCCGGTAGCGGTAGTGGGCAGCCCACTCGCCGGCCAGGTGCACGAGGGGTTCGCCGCCGTAGAGTTGCGTTATCTCGCCGCCCCACTCACGCAGCGCGTCTCGTGCCAGCGCAACCGCGAGTTCTTCAGCTGGGCCGAACCGCGCGCGGGCCTCGGTCGCCTTCGCCCGGAACCTGTGGACGTCGACGGTCTCCTTGGCCACCCGCAGGCAGTAGCCGCCGCCTGCCGTCATGAGGACGCTCTCCTCCGCCGCATCCTCACTCCGCAGCGCCGCCCGAATCCGGTTAGCGCACGTGTACAGCCGTCCGCGGGGATCGGCAGGCGGATAGCCGTCCCAGAGTTGCGTCTCCAGGCGGTCCATGCCGACCGGCTGTCCTGCTGCGAGCGCGAGGATCGCGACGAACAGCCGGTGCATCGGCTGGAGGGGAGCGAGCAGGTCTGTGTCCGCGCCGTCCGCGTGGATAGTGACCTGGCCCAGCAGGTTGATGCGCATAGGTGGCGCTCCCTCAGTGACGGCGCGGCTTTCCGTACCCGGCGCGGGCGACCTGACCAAGTTCTGTCTTTCGCCCTATGCGCCGGACAGGAAAGAAACAGGAAATACTCCAGAAAAAACAGGAAGTGGTACAGCCGACGAACCGGATCGCGTACCAGATCCGCCGGACAGACTTTTCCCATGAAAGGCGCGGAGATACCGCGCCGGAGCCCGAGAGGGGATGTCCGATGGACGCACAACTCCTGAATGAACTGACTGGAAAGGTGACCTTCACCCGCGCCTGCGAGGGAGGCGGCGCCTGCGTGGAAGTCGCTAAGCTGGAATTCATACTGGTTCGCGACTCCAAGCACCCGGAAAGCGTCCAGAAGTACACCACCATTGAGTGGTCGGAATTCATCAGCGGTGTCAAGGCGGGCCAGTTCGACTTCGACTGACCGGTTGGGGGTCTCTGGGGGATGCAGCGCCCCCGCGCAGGCTGCATCCCCCACTCCCCGGAAGAAGTCCGCTGCCTCAATTAAAGTCATGGGTTTCACGATGTCATCAATGATGGTCATCAGAAAGGAGCGGGCCGCGTCATTAGAAAGTGCCATCCGCTCAAGCAAGGACCACCGCGTACGGTACAGAGAAATACTCTCCGGATCATTCACGACTAGGTTGGCGTGGATTGTCTCGACCAATACGGTGGCCTCGTCCTCAGCTGGCGGCGCCATTTCAAAGAGGAGGAATCCATGAGAAGTATTCGTTACCGCTGTTACGCCAAGTGGTATAAGCCTGATCGAGATGTTATCCAGAGTGCTCAGCGACGCTATGCGGTCAAGCTGCGCCAGCAGCAGGGCTGGCGGCCCCGGCCGCCAGCGCAGCGCGGCTTCGGTGATGATGAACTCGAAGCGCTGGCGTCCGGAAAAGAGGGCGAGCTGGCGGTCCAGCCGTGCCGCGAGTACCTCAGGAATCTCCTGTTCCAGGTAGGGCGGCTGGAACATGGCGAACACCCGGCGTGCGTACTCCGCGGTCTGCAGCAGCCCGGGGACCAGCGACGGCTGGAAGGTCAGCACTCGCCGCGCGCGCGCCTCCAGGTTCTGGATGTCGCCCTGGATATGCGGTCGCTCCTCGAGCGTGCTGCCCCAGTTATGCACCTCGGTGTACACGGCCTCAGTCAAGGCCGACAGCAGGTCGGCAACCTCTGGCGATGCTCCGGTGGCGGCTGCCCACGCCGCTACCTCTGGCAGTGGGAGGAGTACGGCGCCGGACTCGGCCCGCGAGACCTTCGACTGGCTGATGCCGATGCGCTGCGCGAGCTGGCGCCCGGAAAGGCCGGCCAGTTCTCGCGCGCGCCGCAGCTCGGCTTCGAGCCGCTGGCGCTTGCCCAGCCGCGCTCCCTCGCCCTCGCCTGGGCTAACCATGCAGTCATCCCGGATCCGTCCCATGGCCTGAGTCGCCGTGGATCATCAAACGATAGATTCAAGGTGATTCAGAGTGATTCATGTCGATTCACGAGTAAAGCAGACTCCGTGTCGGCACGTCAAGTCGGGCGACCGAAATCTTCGTTCGCGAACCGGGCAGAGCGACTGCTGCCCGCTACCGCGTTGTGGCTGCTGACCCTTTCCGTCGTGTATGCCGCGCTACGTCAGTCGGGGGTGTACGGGCTGGTCGGAGATGCGCAGAATCTCATCGCGATCTTCGGCGTGCTACACGCGGCCGTATACGCGATTGCCCGGCAGACTGCCCAACCATGGGAGCTGAGGCGCTTCTTCGGCATCCGCACCTCGTCGCGCCGCCGCAGCCGACCACGCCTGATTGGCACTACCTGGCGGCGCAGCGCAGGCTGTCACCCCGACGGCGCAGGGCCCGCAGGCTGCTCGTGTAAGCGCAGCGAACTTCATTTTCCCCCACATTCACTGTTTCGCCAATAACTGCCGCTACCGCAGGCCGCGATCACTGTTCCCCATTGATCGTCAACCATTCAGCACGTCGTTAGACAATCTAGCCTTGCCATAAGAATATGCAGAGCAAGGTTTCATAACAATGCGTCGGCATAGTCGCGATGTTGACATCGCCAGAAACCGCACCACGGTCACGGCACTACGGAGTTAGCGGAGTAAGCAAAGAGCAACATTAAGGGAGGTACGCCATTGATCGGATCGTCGCCTGGAGTTTGAAAAATGTGGATGTTAAAACAAGGTAACTGAATCTCGTGGATTCGAGGCTCAGCAGCGACTGCGGGCAGCAGCCCCGGCTAGATAGCTGACGTCGCTGATCACCCCGGCGGCCGCCTGGGACGCTGGCCTCGATGATCGGGCCCACCCCATCATGCTGGCCCCTGACCCGGCCAGGTGCCGCGAACACCGGCTGCCGATGTTTCCTGACCGCTGCCGCTGGGGCATCTCTGCAGGCAGGAGAGATTTCGGTCGGCAGGAGGTGATCTTTCACTGCATCCCATGATGTGGATGTTCCTCGGCATACTGGTGACCTTCCTCATCACCAGGGCGGTGACCAGGCTGATCCGATCGGGCAGCGGCGGCGGGGCCGGGCTCGGCAACGTCTCGATCGGCGGCAATCACATTCACCACCAGGTCTTCGGCATCCTGATCATCATCGGCACCGGCATCATCCTGGTATCGCAGACGCCGCGGGGGGCCGCGCTTGACGCCGCGGCCGCGCTCTTCGGGGTGGGCGTCGGGCTAACCGTGGACGAGTTCGCGCTCTGGCTGCACCTGAAGGATGTTTACTGGGCCAAGCAGGGACGGCAGTCGGTCGACGCGATCTTCTGTGTCCTGGTGGTGACCGGGGCCCTAGTCGGCGGGTCCAGCTTCGTGACCGGCGCTACCGGGACGGCGAAATGGTGGTCGTCGATCGCCGGCATCGCCATCAGCCTCGTGCTCTGCATGATCTGCCTGCTCAAGGGAAAGGTCGTGACCGGCGTCGTCGGCATCGCAATTGGAGTCGTTGCGCTGGTAGGGGCGATCAGGCTGGCTAAACCGGGGTCCTGGTGGGCGGTCCGGCGCTACGCCACCCGGCCGCGCCGCGCCAGCCGCGCAGCGCGGCGCTACGATCAGCGCCGCATGGACCGGTGGAACCGGCTGAGGGACCTCGTCGCCGGCGCCCCGTCACCGGAGCGCCAGGCTGAGACCGCTGGCCGACCGCCAACTGCCGGCTGACCGGGAGGCCAAGGGGCGGAGTTCCGGTCGGGCGGCCGACTCTGCTCAAAGGTGGCGATGTGGCGGCGCTCATCCGCGGGGCGGGATGCTCAGTGGCAGGATAAGGGTGAGGCGCGTCCCCTCACCCTGTTGGCTCCCGGCGGTGAGCGTGCCGCCGTGCGCCCGGGCAAGCTCGGCCGCGATGGCGAGGCCGATTCCGCTGCCGGACGTCTGGGCAGCCGCCTGGCCGCGCCAGAACCTGTCGAAGATGCGCGGCAGCTCATCGGCCGGGATGCCGACGCCGGTGTCCGCCACCTCGAGCACGGCGTTTGGACCGTCCTGGCTGGTGCTGATCGTGACGGTGCCGCCGGCCGGCGTGAACTTGAGCGCGTTTCCGAGGAGGTTGGTGACCACCTGGTGCAGCCACCGCTGATCGGCGACGACCAGGGCCTGGGCCAGCCGACGGTCCAGCGTGACCTCCGCGGTCTCGAACCTGCGGGCCAGGCTGTTGGCTGCGGACCCCGCGATATCCGCGAGGTCGCGCCGCTCGTGCGTCAACTGGAGCACGGCTGCGTCCGCAGCGGCCATCGTCTGCAGGTCGTCTACCATGCGGGCAAGACGAAGCACCTCGTCGCGCAGCGACCCGAGCTCGTCGGGACTCGGTTCGATGACGCCATCCAGCAGGGCCTCGTGACCGGCCTGGAGCACGGCTACCGGTGTGCGGAGCTCATGGGCGACGCTCGCGACCATGTCCCGGCGGATCTTGTCCTGGTAGTCGAGCGTGTCCGCCATGTGGTCGAACGCGGCGGCGAGCTCGCGCAGTTCGCCCGGCGCCTTGATCTCGCCCGCGCGTGCGGAACGGTCTCCGCTGGCCATCGCGCGGGTCACGGAGATCAGCCGCGTGACAGGACGGGTGATTCGACGCGAGACCCCGAGGCCTGCGGCAAGCGCGAGCAGGGCGGCGAGCCCGGCGGTCCCCGCGATGGCCCGCAGCAGCGCGGTCCGCAGGATCGCGTCGGCGCCGCCCAGACCGGACGCGGTCAGGCTGACGAGCACCGAGCCCTCCCGGTGGCCGTGGACCAGCACCGGCGCACTGGTCGTGGGGCCTGCCGCCGCCGCGAAGCCGCTCGTCGCCGCCACGGCTCGCCCGCCGGTGTCACGCACCTGAAGCTGGACGCCGGTCTGCCCGGCCAGGTCGGTGACGGGCCCGAGGTCGGCGCCCGCCCAGCCCTGGTGCTGCTCCCACGCGCTGCCCGCCGCCACCGCGAACGCGCTCGCCAGCTCGTTGCGCTGGCGGCTGGCCAGCGAAGACACGTCGGCGGCGGAGAAGACCGCAGTGAGGACGGCGATCAGCGCGACCGCGGCCAGCGCCACGGCGAGAAACGCGAGCGCCAGCCGCAGCCCCAGCGTGTTGCCACGATAACCGCCGCCGGCGGGACGCGGCAGGGCGGGAGGCGGCGGGGCGGGGCGCGGCGGAGCGTCAGTCATCGCGGGCCAGGCCGAGCCGGTAGCCGCCGCCGAGCACGGTCTGGATGATGACCGGGTTACCCGGATCGGCCTCGAGCTTGCGGCGGAGGTTCTTCACGTGCGAGTCGACCGTGCGCTCATAGCCTTCGAACTCGTACCCCCGCACCTTGTTGATCAGCTCGAAGCGGGAGTAGACCCGCCCGGGGACCGTTGCCAGCGTGCCGAGTATCCCCCACTCCGTCGGCGTGAGCTGGGCCGGCGCGCCGCGCACGGTCACGGTCCGCCGCGGCTCGTCGATGACGAGGGCTCCTCCTCCGTAGCTGGCGACGCCGCGGGCGGCGGCCGGCCCCCCGCGGCGCAGGATCGCCTGCACCCGCAGCACCAGCTCCCGCGGGCTGAACGGCTTGGTCACGTAGTCGTCGGCGCCGAGTTCGAGCCCGCGTATCCGGTCCTCCTGGGCCGCCCTCGCCGTCAGCATCACGATGGGAACCTGTGACATCGCCCGCAGTTCCCAGGCCACCGTCTCGCCGCCCACGTCGGGCAGGCCGAGGTCCAGCACCACCAGGTCCGGCGCGGAGTCCGTCGCCATCGTGATCGCTTCCGCGCCAGACCCGGTGGAGAGCACCGTGAAGCCGGCCCGCTCCAGGTACGACCTGATGAAGTCCCGCAGCTTGCGCTCGTCCTCGACCACCAACACCGTGGCTGCCATCGCGCCTCCCCTCGCCACCGCGTGGCGCGCCTCCATACCGTCACCATGACAACCACACCGGGCGGGCACGCTCGCGAGGTGCACTGGGACAGCACAGCGATACCACTAGCACCGCAGCATAAGGCAGGGCCGATGACTGGAAGCGACCTGATCGTGCTGGCGCCATGGATCATCTTCGTCGTCTGCCTGGTGGTCCTGTGCACCAGCCTGTTCCGCGCGCGCCGGTCCGCTCCGCGGTCGCCGTCCGCGAGGCGCAGGCACGACGACTAACCCAGCGTAGGAGCGCAATGCGACGAGAAGACGACGGAAGGTCCGCCCCGCGCTGGCGAGCCATTCTTGAGGCCCGGTGGCGGGTCCGGCTGCAAGAGCTCACGGAACTGTCCATGGCCTACCACGCGGCCGCCGCCGACGATCCCGAGGATACGCGCGCTCGCCGGCTGCTGCACCGCGCCGTCGCCGCACGCCAGCGGATGGCCGACACCGAGGACGCGCTCGACCGGGTGGCGGCCGGGATCTTCGGGCGGTGCGAGCAGTGCGGGACGCTGATTGCCGAGGTACTGCTCGGCGCGGCGCCCGAGTCTCGGTACTGCGCCGGCTGCGCTGGCGCCGCCACGGACCCCCGCGCCACCGGCCTTCGCGCCACGGACCCGGTCAGCACGGGCACCGGAGCGGGGGGCGCTGGCGCGGTGGGCGCTAGGGCCGGACGGCGGTGAGCGCGCTCGCCAGCCTCCAGGTCGACTCGGCGCTGTCTTACCTGATCGCCTTCGTAATCCCGGCGCTCGACGCGATCTTCCCGGTGCTGCCGGCCGAGAGCGCGATCATCGCCCTCGGCGTCGCGACCGCGGGGAGCGCCGACCCGCGGATCGCGCTGCTCGTCGGCTGCGCGGCCGCGGGCGCCTTCATCGGCGACAACCTCAGCTACCTGCTCGGCCGGCGCTTCGGTCCGGCGGTACAGCGCAGGTTCTTCGCGACGCCGAAGGGCGTGCGGGCCCGCGCGTGGGCGGAGCGGTCGCTTGACCGGTTCGGCATGCAGCTGATCATCGTCTGCCGCTTCATCCCCGGCGGCCGTACCGCGGTGACCCTCACCTGCGGGCTCACCGGGTACCCGCGCCGTCGCTTCGCCGCCGCGACCGCGGTCGCCGCCGTCATCTGGTCCCTTTACGCGTTCTTCATCGGCCGCCTCGGTGGCCAGGCGTTCGAGGACAACCCGTGGGCCGGGCTTGTCATCGCCTTCGGCGCCTCGATCGCCATCAGCGCCCTGATCGAGGCCTTCCGCCGCCTGCTCGCGTTCCGGCGCAAGCGGGCAGCCGCCGAATCTCCCGGGACCTACAGTAACCGGGCCGGTGACGTGGAAACACGCGTGCGTTCTGGATGATGCATTTTCTCTTTGGTGAAAGGCACGACAAAGGCGGCCGCGCCTTGCGTCACTCCGCGATGCGCTGGCAGAGCCACGCCAGCGACAGCGGGTACCGGTAGTCCACGCCCCCGTGGCTGCCCTCGAACAGCTCGAAGTGGATCACCTCGTCGGCCACGCCGTTCTCGCGCAGCGCCGCCCGGAACGCCTCGGCCCCGACGTCGAGGAACCACTCGTCCCTGCTGCCCGAGTCGATCCAGATGGCCGCGCCGCTCGCTGGCAAGGGAGGCAAGGTCCGGAGTCTCAGGCTGCGGCGTGGGGCCGGAAGGTTCGCTGGTATGCGTGCGGGGTCACGTGGTTGATCCGGGTGAAGTGCGTGCGCAGCTGGTGTGCGGATCCGAAGCCGCACAGGGTCGCGATGCGCTCGATGGAGTCATCGGAGTTCTCGAGCAGGTCTTGCGCGCGGCGGACTCGCTCGGCGCACAGCCATTGCAACGGCGTGGTGCCGGTCGTCTCGAGGAATCGCCTGGCGTAGGTGCGAGGGCTCATCATTGCCTGGCGGGCGAGGTCCTGGACCGTCAGCGGCAGCTCAAGGTGCTCCCGGGCCCAGTCAAGCGATGAGCCGAGGCTCCGGGAGCCGGTGACGGGCAGCGGCTGCTCGATGTACTGGGCCTGCCCGCCCTCTCGGTGCGGGGGGGTGACGAGCCGCCGGGCTAGCGTGTTCGCGATCCTGGTGCCGTGGTCATTGGAGACGATGTGCAGGCACAGGTCCAGTCCGGCCGCTGATCCGGCGGAGGTGAGGATCTGGCCGTCGTCGGTGTAGAGCACGTTGGGCTCGACCCGGACGGCTGGCCATCGCCGGGTGAGCTCGCCGGCGTGCATCCAGTGGGTTGTGACGGTGCGGCCGTCAAGCAGCCCGGCGGCGGCGAGGATGAAGGCGCCGGTGCAGATGGAGGCAATCCGCGCACCACGGGCATAGGCGGTGCGCAGGGCCTGCAGTAGCGCTTCAGGCGGGTCGTCCTGCCTGCCGGCGCAGCCAGGAATGATCACGGTGTCTGCCTTGCTCAGCTCATCCAGCCCGAGCGGACTGTCGAAGAGCAGCCCCTCGGCGGTGCGGACGGGACCGTCCTGGACCGCGCACAACTGCAGCTCGTACCACCAGGGCACGGGGAAGTCCTGCCTGCCTGGTTGGAAGACCTCGCACGGGATGGCCAGTTCGAACATCGGCAAGCCCGCAGTGATGGGGATAGCAATCCGGTGCATGGCAGTAATCTACCCTAGATTGTCGATTCTGCCACTCGCGGCGCGAGCCTGGCGGGCCGACGATGGATGCATGGCCAACAACGGCAGCACAGTCGATACCCGTAGCCGAGTCCTGAGCTGGATCGCGCTGGGTGTCGTGTACCTGGTGTGGGGATCGACCTACCTGGCCATCCGGGTCGGTGTCGGGCACCTGCCGCCGTTGTTCATGGCCGGCACCCGGTACGTCATCGCGGGCGCGCTGCTCTACCCCGTTGCCCTGCGGGCGACCACCAGCAGCCGCGGGCCGGCCGAGCACAGGGCGAAGCCGGGAGCCAAGGCCTGGGTCGCCGGCGCTGTCATCGGCATCCTGATGCTCTTCGCAGGCAACGGCGGCCTTACCGTCGGGGAGACGAGACTGTCCTCGGGCTTCGCCGCCGTTCTCGTGGCTACGGTGCCGCTCTGGATGATCATCTTCGCCTGGCCCGTACAGCGTCAGCGCGTCACGGTACACGCAGCGGCCGGCCTTGGCGTAGGGCTCGGCGGGGTGGCCATCCTGGTCGCCGGCGGCACGGCATCAGGCAGCATCCCGAGCGTGATCATCGTGCTCGGCGCGGCGGCCGCCTGGGGCTTCGGGTCAGTCCTGAGCCACCGGCTCGCGGTGCCGAGCCATGCGATGCTTGCCGCCGCCATCGAGATGCTCGCCGGCGGCGTGGTACTGCTGGTGGTAGCCGCCGGTTCCGGGGAGTTCTCCCGCATCCAGTGGTCCTCGGTCCCGGCCGCGTCGTGGATCGCCCTGGCCTACCTCATCGGTCCCGGCTCCATCCTTGCCTTCACCGCCTACGGCTACGCGCTGTCCCACCTTCCCGTGACCACCGTCTCCACCTACGCCTACGTAAACCCCGTCGTCGCTGTGCTGGCCGGGATCATCTTCCTCGGCGAGCAGTTCACCTGGCACGAAGGACTCGGCGCTGCCCTCGTTCTCGCCTCTGTCATCATCACCCTGCACCGATCCGGCAGCACATCACGCGCGGCCCCTGTTCGTGCTGGCGAGAAGCCCGAACTGGGATTCAAGGTCAGCGACTATGCCGCCGCCGACCTTCCCGCCCTACGAGCGGCGGCCGGGCCGGGCCGGGTGGCCACTGTTGTCCGCCGTCCGTCGGCGGCTGGTGCCGGGGGTGCCCCGGAACGCCGCGACCCGGGCGGCAAGGCCCTCGGCGGGGCCATGTTGAGCCCGGCGCGGGAGGGTGGAACCACCGTACGTTCAGTAAAATCCAAAACATCACCCTGAACGCACGCGGGTTCCACCTGACCGCCCGGCTAGCATGGCCAGGATCGCGTGGTCGACCGAGTCCAATGAAACCGACGTCGAAACGAGAAGTCATGCGCTATGTGATCGTCCCGGGAATCGACGGCTCCGATCAAGACCATTGGCAGAGCATCTGGCAGGCCGACTGGGGTACATCCGCTTCCCGGATCCGGCCCGCCTCCTGGGACCGGCCAGACCTCGACGACTGGTGCCGGGCGATCGCTCACGCCATCGGGCCGAATCCGTCCGAGGTGGTGCTGGTCGCCCACAGCCTGGGCTGCCTTGCCGCCGCCGACTGGGCCGCTCGATATCGGCCGGACATCCGCGGGGTGTTCCTGGTGGCCCCGCCGGATACCGCCGGACCGAGCTTCCCCGCCGCGGCGGCGCCCACGTTCACGGCGATGAGCGCAACACCGCTCGACACGCCTGGCTTGATCGTTTCCAGCGACGACGACCCCTACTGCACCACGAACGCCGCCGAGCGTCTGGCCTCCGGCTGGCACCTCGACCGTGTCAGCGCCGGGCGGGCCGGCCACATCAACTCCGCCAGCCGCTTGGGCCGATGGGATCTCGGTCGCGCACTGCTGACAGCATTCACCGCCGGCACCGGCGGCACTCGCGGCACCGGCGGATCCTGAGCAGCCCGGGGGCGACGAGTTCGGACGCTCCGCGCCCTATTCCGCGCGCCACGGGGTACGGGCCGGTGCGGGCGGGCCGAGGGTGAAGTCGGGGTCAATCTGGGTGGTCAGGTCCTCACCGACCTTGTCGCTGGCCCAGGCCAGCGCGTTGCGCCGGTGGAATTCGGCCGCCAGGCTCGTGTACCAGGTCCAGTCCCTTTGCGCGGCGTCAAGCCGGGACCTGATGGCCGACAGCGCGGCCTCAGTGTCGGGGCTGAGGTCGTCCAGGCTGAATGGACGGCCCTGCTCCATGGCGCGGACGGCGGGCTCGTGGCCGATCCAGGCCAGCGGCTCCTCCCCTGCCTGGGAGCGCAGGAACTCCAGGTCCTCCGGAGTCTGCACCTTGTTGCCGACCAAGACGACAGGGACGTTGAATCCCTCGGCGTAACCCCGCCACTGCCGGTACACGCTGATGCCCTTGCGCGTGGGCTCGGCGACCAGGACCGTCAGGTCAAACCGGGTGAACAGCCCGGACGCGAACGAGTCCGCGCCGGCCGTGCAGTCGACGACCACGTACTCGCCGGGGGCGTCGACGAGGTGGTTGAGGTACAGCTCGACCGCCCCGGTCTTGGCGTGATAGCACGACACGCCCAGATCGTCCTCCTCGAACGGCCCGGTCGCGAGCAGCAGCGCACCGCACGGGGCGATCGTCCCGAGCGCGTGCACCGGGTCGGGCCCGCCGGGTAGCAGCAGCCGGGAACCGCGACCCGGCGGGGTCGTCTTCACCATGGCCGCGGCCGAGCCGATCCGCGGGTTGCTGCCGCGCAGGTACTCCTTGATCTCGGTCAGGTGCGCGCCCATCGGCCGCGGCTCGCCGACACCGAGGGCCTCGGCCAAGTGCTGGTTGATGTCGGCGTCGATGGCCACGACCGGCAGGCCCCGGCTGGCCAGGTGCCGGACGAACAGCGATGACAGCGTCGTCTTGCCGCTGCCGCCCTTGCCGACGAAAGCGATCTTCACTCGTCCTCCTTGACGTTCCGGACCCGCGCGGGTCTCGGTCAGGCATCTGACTCCGCGATCATATTGCAATGATTATCATTTTCATGTGAGGATGGCGATGGTGTAATCGCACCGCGGCGAAGAAGGGACGGCAACGATGTCACTGACGGTTCCGGCGGGGTTGCTTGAGCAGGCGAGTCACGGCGAGGTAGACGACGCGGAGTTCCTTGAGTGCGTCCGCACCTCGCTGCCGTACGCCTGGGACGTGGTCACCGGCTTGGTCGGGGAGGTTGAGGCAGGCGGCGAGTTCGCCGACAACCAGGTTCCGCCGCCCGACGAGGACGCCCGCGGCCAGCTGCTGCGGCTGATGGCGAGCGACGCGATGCGAGCCGCGATCGAGCGCCGCTACGGCGTGCGCCTGGCGTTCCAGAACTGCCACCGCGCCGCCGTCTTCCGCCCTTCCGCGACGGGCGCTCTCGCGGCGTTCACCTCGTCCCGGGCGCAGCTGCTCAACCAGAGTCCCGAGCTAGTCGACTGCTAGCGGGATGAGCCGCCATGATCACGAAGGATTTATTCCTGGCGAAGGATCCGCATCGTATAAGTGCACCAATCCTTCACGATCATGGCCTCAACCATGGATGCTGACGCCTAGAGGTTTGCTTGGGCGCCGGGATCCAGGGTCAGCTCGCCGTCGTCGCGGTCATAGTCGTAGAGCTCGGCGTAGCGGCCCCAGTCGATCGCGGTCTCCAGCTGGCTGCGGGCATCGGTGGCGCTGAAGCCGCGGCGGAGCAGGTCGAGGAAGAATCCCTCGCGCAGGGTGTGGTCGTCGGTTGCGGCCAGGGCCTGCACGATCGCCCTGACCAGCGGGGCACGGTGGGCGGCAAGCCGGGCGAACAGCTGCTTGCTGGTGAGGATGTCGGCGGCCGACAGTTCCCTGCCTTCGTCGGTGATGGCGATGCGGGGGCCGTCGACGCGGGCCAGGCCAAGCATTACGGCGGCGTCGACTAGGGGCAGCAGGTCGTCGATCTCGAAGTTGAGCTCGTCGGCGATCTCGGCAAGGCCATCCTCGCCGCCGCGGGCGATGAGGATTTCGAGCAGGCCCGCGAGGCCGCCCACGCTGACGGCCGGCAGCGGCAGGGTGACCGGGGTGCCCGCCGGGCGGTCGCTCCCGCCCCCGCCGTTACTGGCGGGAACGGTGGCGATCGCTTCCGAGGCGGCCGTCTCGCGGCCGGTGAGGATGCCGTAGACGGTGTCGACCAGGGCCTCGAAGCGGGGGTCGTGCCGGTCGCGGGGGCGGGGCAGCTGGACGGTCAGCTCGGCCTGGATCCGGCCCGGGTTGGACGAGAGCACCAGGATCCGGTCCGCGAGCAGCACCGCCTCCTCGATGTTGTGGGTCACGATCAGGATCGACTTGACCGGTGCCTCATGCCCTTCCCACAGGCCGACAAGCTCGGTGCGCAGGTTCTCCGCGGTCAGCACGTCAAGGGCGGAGAACGGCTCGTCCATGAGCAGCGCGTCCGGCTCGGTCACGATGCCGCGGGCGAAGCCGACGCGCTGGCGCATGCCGCCGGACAGTTCCTTGGGATAGGCGCCCTCGAAGCCGTCCAGGCCGATCAGGTCGATCGCCCGCAGCGCCCGCTCGCGCCGCTCGGCCTCGGCCACGCCCTGGGCCTCGAGGCCGAGCTCGACGTTCTGCTGGACGGTCAGCCAGGGCAGCAGCGCGAAGGACTGGAAGACCATCGCCACCCCGGGGTTCGCGCCGCGCAGTGGCGCGCCCCGGTAGGAGACCGTGCCGCTCGACGGGGCGATGAGCCCGGCGACGCAGCGCAGCAGGGTCGACTTACCCGACCCCGACCGGCCAAGCAGCGCCACGATCTCGCCCTCGGCCAGGGTGAAGCTGATGCCGTCGAGCACCAGCAGGGCCTGGCCGTCGGGGCTGGTGAACGCCTTGGATACCGCATCGGCCTGGACGATCACCGCCCCGGTAGCGCGGTGGCTGTGGTCGCGGGTCATGGTCATAGCGCGTACCTAGTCTCTGCGAGGGCGTAGAGCCGGCGCCAGATCAGCCGGTTGGCCGCCACCACGTACAGGCTCATCACGCTGATCCCCACCAGGATCTTCGGGAAGTCGCCGACGAAGGCGGCCTGGGCGATGTAGGCGCCGAGCCCGTAGGCGATCAGGTGGTGGCTGCCGTAGCTGACCACCTCGGCGACGATCGCGGCGTTCCACGCGCCCCCGGCGGCGGTGATCCCGCCGGTGACGTAGGAGGGGAACACCGCGGGCAGGATGAACCTCCGCCACTTCAGCCAGCCGCCGACATGGAAGTTGGTCATCGCCTCGCGCAGGTCAGACGGGATCGCCGAGGCGCCGGCGATGACGTTGAACAGGATGTACCACTGGGCGCCGAGCGCCATCAGCAGGATCGCACCGAAGTTCAGCGAGATGTGCAGGTCGAGGAAGACCACGACGGCGAACGGGAACAGGAACAGCGCGGGGAAGCTCGCGAGCACCTGGACCACCGGCTGCGCGAACCGGGTGACCTTCGGGTTCATGCCGATCCAGACCCCGATCGGCACCCACACCACGGTGGCCGCGATCGTGAGCACCACGACCCGGGCGAACGTTGCCGCCCCGAGCAGCAGGGCCTGCCCGAACACGCCCAGGCCGAGGTTGACGTGTACGTAGACGAGCGCCTTCCACGCGCCGAAGACCACCACCGCGGCGATCGCCCCGCCGAAGAACACATCCGCGGTCCGCTCCCGCGTCGCGGAGCCCCCGAGGGGATGCTCGGCCAGGCCCAGCGGCCGGGTGGCCCGGTCAAGCCACCGGCCGACCGGCCGCAGCGGGCGGCCGATCAGATGCGGGACCTCCGAGTGGCGCAGCAGGTCAAGCACCAGGCTGCGCGGGCGCTCTGCCGCCTCGGACTCCTCCACCCGGAACCGCTCAGCCCAGGCGGTCATCGGCCGCCAGAACAGCACGTTCACGCCGATCACCATGACGATCATCACGCCGATGGCGATGAGGACCTTAGTCAGGTTGCCCTGCGCGATCGAGGCGGCGACGTAGGAGCCGATGCCGGGCAGCGCGTAGGTGTGGTTGAGGACCGAGATCGACTCCGAGGCGGCCAGGAAGAACCAGGCCCCGCCGAAGCTCATCATCCCGTTCCACACCAGCGGGATCATCCCGCTGGGCACGTCAAGCCGCCAGAACCGCTGCCACTTGGTCAGCCGCATCACCCGCGCGGCCTCGTCGAGCTCGCGCGGCTGCGAGGTCAGCGAGTAGTAGAACGCGAACGTCAGGTTCCAGGCCATCGAGGTGAAGATGGCGAAGACCGAGGCGCATTCCAGGCCCAGCTCCGAGCCCGGGAACAGGTTGATGAACGCCGTCACCGTCACCGACAAGAACCCGAGCACCGGCACCGACTGCAGGATGTCAAGCACCGGCAGCAGCAGCTTCTCCGCCCGGCGCAGCCGCGCCGCCGCGGTTGCGTAGACGAAGGTGAACAGCACCGACAGCACCAGCGCGATGAACATCCGCAGCAGCGACCGCACCGCGTAGTACGGCAGGTCCGCCGGGTCCGTCGACACCTGCGACGGCGCCGTCTTCGGCAGGAACGGCGCGTTCAGCGCCGGCGCCAGCCGCAGCAGCCCGAACAGCAGCGCCAGCAGCGCGGCCCCGACCAGCACGTCGACCCACCGGAACCCAGACCGCCGGAACACCCCCCGCGCGGGGAAGAACCCCCGCGCAGGGAAGAACCCGCCCGACTCCGCCACACCGCTCCCTTCCCGCCGACCTCAACCGGTCGCCAGAGAAACGACTACCACTCTCGGCCGAACCTCGTAAGGCTTCCCGGCATCCCTAACCTGAACAACCGGCGACACTATCCGGCGGTCGGCGGCCGGTCTCCGGCAGCCTGCTCGGGCCTCAGCCTACGATCCGTTCCCCGATGGGCCCGAGGATGAGCATGGGGAAATAGATGAGCCCGCCAACGAGAGTGCCGGGTGCGACAGTTCTCGTCCGGCAAGCAGGCATCTGCCGCTATCGTGAGACGATGACTGCCTGGCCGCGCTGTAGGCCGATCCTGACTGGTTTGCTGGCCTTGACCGCGCTGATCTGGATGCCCGGCGGCGGGCTCGCCGCCGCCGCACCGCGCGCTTCGCAGCCCGCCGGGCCTGGTTCCTGGACGGTGTATCACGGCGCTGCCGACGGGGCCGGGGTGGCCGGCGCGGTGGCGGCGGTCAACACCACGAGCCCCGCATGGACGTCGCCCGCACTCGACGGCGAGCTCTACGGCGAGCCGCTCGTGTCATCGGGGCACGTCTATCTGGCAACGGAGAACGACACCGTCTACGAGCTGTCCGCCGCCACCGGCGCGATCGTCTGGTCCACGCATCTCGGCAGCCCCGTTCCGTCGGCCGACCTCCCCTGCGGGAATATCACGCCGACGGCGGGCATCACGGGCACTCCCGTCATCGATCCGTCCCGGGGCGAGATCTTCGTGGTGGCCGACGAACTGGTGAACGGCAAGCCTGCCCACATGTTCGCCGGGCTCTCCACGGCCTCGGGCAAGGTCGAGGTGACCGAGGACGTGGATCCCGCGGGCACGGATCCGGCCGCGCTGCTGCAACGCACCGGGCTGACCCTCGACCACGGCCAGGTCGTATTCGGCATGGGCGGGAATTACGGCGACTGCGCTTCCTACCGAGGCCGGCTGATCGCCGTGCCGGAGACGGGCGGGACGCCGACGATGTTCACCGTCGACGCCGCGGCCGATGAGTCGCAGGGGGCGATCTGGATGGGCGGAGCGGCCCCCGTGGTGGACTCCGCCGGCGACATCTGGGTCAGCACGGGCAACGGCTCGGTCTACTCCTACAGCCACTCCTACGACGACAGCGATTCGTTGCTCGAATTGTCGCCCTCCCTGCAGCTTGCGCAGTTCTTCGCGCCGACCACCTGGGCCGCGAACAATTCCAGGGACCTTGACATGTCGACGGCGCCGGCCCTGCTGCCCGACGGGCAGGTGATCCTCACCGGGAAGTCCCGCATCGTCTATCTGCTCAGCCAGGCGCACCTGGGCGGCATCGGCGGGCCGCAGGCGGCGCTGGGATCGGCGTGCAGCCAAGACATCGACGGCGGCGTGGCGGTGCAGGGCACTACGGTCTACCTGCCCTGCACGAGCGGCATCATCGCGGTCCAGGCGGTGCAGTCCCCCGCCGCGCTTCACCTGCTGTGGAGTTCACGGACGGGTGGCGGCCCCGCCATCGTGGCCGCGGGGCTGGTCTGGACCATCGGCCAGAACGGCGTGCTCTACGGGCTGAACCCGGCCACCGGCGCGGTGCGGCAGCAGGCGTCGATCGGCGCGGTCGCCAACCACTTCCCCACCCCGAGCGTGGCCGACGGCCTGCTGCTGGCTCCCTCGGCGGATCGGGTGGTCGCGTTCACCGCATCCACATCCGCCTCCGCCGCTGCTTCTGCTCCGGCTTCGGCTCCGGCTTCTGCTTCGGCTTCGGCTCCGGCTTCGGCGGCTCGGCCTCCGGCCGCCTCCGGCGGCGGTCTCCCGGCCCACGCCATCGTCGGCATCGTGGTGGCCGCCCTCGCGGTGATCGGCGGGATAGGCTGGTTCGTGTGGCGCCGGCGAACCACCTCGGCAGGCGATTAGTAGTACCAGGGGAACTGCCGCCAGTCGGGGTCGCGCTTTTCCAGGAACGCGTCCCTGCCCTCGGCGGCCTCGTCGGTCATGTAGGCGAGCCTGGTGGCCTCGCCCGCGAAGACCTGCTGGCCCACCAGGCCGTCGTCGATGAGGTTGAACGAGTACTTCAGCATCCGCTGGGCAGTGGGGCTCTTGCCGTTGATCTTCGCCGCCCAGTCCAGCGCGGCGGCTTCGAGGTCGGCGTGCGGCACCACCGCGTTGACCATGCCCATCCGGTGCGCCGCTTCGGCGTCGTAGGTGTCGCCGAGGAAGAAGATCTCCCGGGCGAACTTCTGGCCGACCTGGCGGGCCAGGTAGGCCGAGCCGAATCCGCCGTCGAAGCTGGCGACGTCGGCGTCGGTCTGCTTGAACCGCGCGTGCTCGCGGCTGGCCAGGGTCAGGTCGCAGACGACGTGCAGGCTGTGCCCGCCGCCCGCCGCCCAGCCGGGCACCACGCAGATGACGACCTTGGGCATGAACCGGATGAGCCGCTGCACTTCGAGGATGTGCAGCCGTCCGCTGCGCGCCGGGTCGATGGTCTCGCTCGTCTCCCCTTCGGCGTAGCGGTAGCCGTCCCGGCCGCGGATCCGCTGGTCGCCGCCGGAGCAGAAGGCCCACCCGCCGTCCTTCGGCGAGGGGCCGTTGCCGGTCAGCAGCACGCAGCCCACGTCCGAGGACATCCGGGCGTGGTCAAGCGCGGTGTACAGCTCGTCCACGGTGCGCGGGCGGAAGGCGTTGCGGATCTCGGGCCGGTTGAACGCCACGCGGACGGTGCCGGAGTCCCTATTGCCGGAGTCAACCGCGCGATGGTAGGTGATGTCGGTGAAGGAAAACCCGCTGACCGCGCGCCAGCGCTCCGGATCGAAGATCTCAGAAACCCTCTCAGAAAGCATGGCCCCCATTGTGGCCGACCCGGTACTGACCCGGCCGCTCGGAGCCCGCGCCGCCGAGATCAGCTACTTGAAATGTTTGTCGTTTACGTCGTTATAGCGACGCAAAAGGCAAACATTTATTTGATAATCAGGCTGGGCGTCTGCGGTGCCGAGGCTGTCGGTCTAGAACAGATTGGCGGCGTCGGCGTGCCCGTCGATGCGGCAGGCGCAACTGCGGCGGAAGACTGTGGCGCCCCGCATGCGCGCCCGGCTCAGCCGGGCGCGACGCCTTGCGCCCCCACTGGCCGCGCACGACCTTCCCCAGACGCCACTCGCCTGGCCACTCTCTATCCCGCTCATGCCCGCCCCGGCCGCGGCCGCTGACTCCGGCAGAGATTTCCTGGCCGCGAACGTCGGCGTGAATCCTGGCGATGGCGATGACCAGGGCCGCCAGCATGATCCCGGCCGCCGTCAAGAATGCACAGCCGAAACCTGCGGCCAGGGCGTGCTGGTTGATCACCGTGGGCAGCTGCCCGGCCAACCCGGCTGCGCGCCCGGCCCGCGCAGCCATGGTCGCGGAGCGGGCAGCCTGGGTACGGGCACTGTCGACCGCGACAGTCCAGGCGGCTGTGCCGAGGACCGCCAGCCCGATGGAACCCCCGACCTGCTGGCCGGTGTTGAGCAGGCTGGAGGCCGCACCGGAGTCGCTGTCCCTGACCCGTGACAGGGCGGTCAGCGACAGCGGGACGGACAGCAGCCCGAGACCGCAGCCGACCACCACGGTGGGCCCGAGGACCGCTCCGGCATAGCTGCCGTGCTCGCTGAGGCGCGACAGCCAGTACAGGCCTCCCGCCGCGACCGCCGAGCCGACGAGCAGCAGCGGCCGGACGGCGATCCGCCTAACCATCCGGGCGGCGACGGCGGATGCCACCAGCACGGCAACGGTCATCGGCAGGTAGCCGACACCGGTCCGCAGCGCCGAGTAGCCCCAGACGGTTTCCTGGAACAGGGTCAGGAAGAAGAACACCGCAGACATCGCGGTCGCCGAGCAGAGCATGATCAGGTAGGCACCGCTCCGGTCGCGGTCGCGCAGCAGCCGGGCAGGCAGCAGCGGCTCACGGCTGCGCGCCTGGATCAAGACGAAGGCGGCAAGCAGCGCCCCCGCGACGGTGATTGAGGCGATGACCTTCCTGTCGCCCCAGTGAGAAGTCCCGTCCGGCGAGGCGGCGGCCGCTGACAGGCCGTAGACCAGAGTGGCGACGCCGCCAGTGCCAGCGATCGCACCGGGCAGGTCGAACCGGACGCGCTGGCGCGGCGACTCGGCCAGCACCAGCGGCGCGGCAAGGGCGACGGCCACCCCGATGGGCACGTTGACGTAGAACACCCACCGCCAGGAGGCGTAGGTGGCGAGCAGACCGCCGACCAGCAGCCCCAGCGCGCCGCCGGCCGCGCTTGCCGCCGAGTAGACGCCCATGGCCCGGTTCCGCTGCCCGCCCTCGGGAAAGGTGGTCGCGATCAGCGCGAGCGCGGTCGGAGCGGCGAGCGCGGCGCCGGTCCCCTGGACCGCCCGGGCGGCGAGCAGCCAGGCCGGCGAGCTGGCCAGGCCGCCTGCGAGCGATGCGGCGGAAAACAGCAGGAGCCCGGCGGCGAACACCCGGCGGCGGCCGAGCAGGTCCCCGGCCCGGCCGCCGATGAGCAGGAACCCGCCGAAAGTCAGCGCGTAGGCGTTGACCACCCATTCCAGGCCAGAACCGGAGAACCCGAGGGCTCCCTGGATGTGCGGCAAGGCGACGTTGACGATGGTAGTGTCCAGCGTCACCATGAACTGGGCGGTCGCGATGACGAGCAAGGCCGGGCCCGGCCGCTGCGCGCTGCCCCGGACGGTGGCAGTTCCCTGTCCGGGCGGTGCCAGCGAGACGTGGCGGGATATCAACGGTAGCTGCCCGCGCGGGGCGCGTAGGTAGTGATGTCCCGCCGCGGATCACTCACAATCCTCGTCGCCGTCTCCGCGAAGGCGCGACCGAGCGCGTCGATCGTCGCGACCTTGAAGGCGGGCACGTGGCCCCATATCTCCCCGCTTAGCTGTCCGCTGAGGGTGCGGCGGAGCTGGTAGCCCAGCCGGACCCCGCCGGAGAAGGGGCGCTTGATGTGCGGCCAGAGTTCGGCCCCAGGGACGTCGCGCATCGAGAACGTGACCGTGGTACCGTCCGGCGCGACTACCTGCTCGATGAGCGGCGCCGATTGCCGCATGTTGTTGATGGAGACCTCGAACATCTGCTCACCGCGGGGAAGCGACGGCACCGCGCTGGCAATCGATCCGCAGGGCGCCTGATGCCGTCGTGCGCCCCGAACCGCATCGTGGACTCCGGCGACCAAGTCCAGGAAGGAGATACTGCCGGATAGGTCGATCCGCACCGGCAGGTGATCGGACAAGAGCCCGACGATCGGCTGGAGCTCGAGCCGTTCGCGGTTGCCGTGGACGCAACCGATGACTGGCTGCTCTGGAAGGTAGGGACGCAGCGCCGTCAGCACCACCGAGCGGAGCGCGCTTGTCAGGGATACCCCCACGGTGCCGGCGATCTCCTCGAGTCCGCTGACCTGGCCTGCGGCGATCGACGGATACTCCCGGCCCGCGATGACCTGCGGGCCGTGCTGCCCTTCGCCCTCCATCGGCAGCGCCGCGGCCTCACCCGGAAGCACGCTGCGCCAGTAGGCCACGGCGTCATCCGGCAGGCGGAGCTGCCGTTCCCACCCCGCGTAGTCGGCGATCTGGATTTCCGGCTCGGCTAGCCGCGGCCGTTCCCCGCGCAGCGTGCTCGCGTAGAGGCTGGTCAGGTCGCGGAACACGACCCTGGTTGACCACCCGTCGAAGGCGGCGTGATGCCAGAACGTGACGAGGACATGGTGAACGGGCGACATACGGGCCACGAACCCGCGCCACAACGGAGGCTGAGTCAGGTCAGTGGGCTGCCTGGCTTCTTTCAGGATGAAGCTGTCGAGCTCCCTGTCCCGCGTGTCTTCGGCAGCGGACGTGAGATCAGCCGTACCGATGACGGGTTCGACCGCGGGCCAGACGGCGCGCCCGATTGTCCCCTGATCCAGCACGAATGCCATCCGCAGCGTCTCGTGTCTTGCTGCCAGGGCCCGGAGTGCGTCGAGCAGCACGCCCTGATCGAAGGGTCCTTTGATAGTGATGGCGAGCGGGAGGTTATGGTCAGAGGCCCGGATATCGACTGCCCGGACCCACTCCTCTTCTAGGTAAGTGACGGGGAGGAGGTCGACCGCCTGCGCGCCGGTCTCGAGCGGCCCGGTCATTGCGCCGCCTCGGGAAGGGCCGGGGCAAGGTCACTGAGCCGCAGGTGGGGAGATTCGGTTCCGCGCAGCAGGACCACCCAGAACCGGTTGGCCAGATCCGCTAGCAGGCTGGGCGCGAAGGTGTTGAGGTCGCCGCGGATGCACCCGGCGAGCCGCCCGGTAGGACCGGGGCGCAGCACGTAGTCGATCAGCGCGGTACCGTCCCACCAGCGGCTTGCCGATGCCTCCGTTTCCTTGATATCGACGTTTGCCATCAGCAGCTCGCCGACGGCCTGTTCCTGCGCGGGCCCGGCGGGCAGGTAGTTGAGGCAGACGTCGAACAGCGGCCCTTCCCCGCTGCTGGCGCGCAGCAACCCCGACAGGGCCGCGAGCGGAACGGGATGGTCCCGGCTGTAGGCGACCGCCTCCGCCGCCCGGCCGACCAGGCGGCTGAACTCTGGGTCGCCGCTCGGGTCGATGGTGAGCGGCGCGATGTCCGCCAGGTAACCCACGACGTCCCGCAATTCCGCGCGCTCTCGATTGGCCCGCACCAGGCCAATGGAGAGGCCCGGCTCGCTCGTCCCGGCGCCCGCGGACGCGGCGCCGTCCCCGACGTAGTCGCGCAGCGACGCCACCACGGCCGCGGCGAGCACCGCCACCACGGGAACCCGTAGTTGCCTGGCGAGCCGTTCGATGCCGTCAGACGCGTCGCGGCCGCTGTCCGGCAGTTCGCAGGCGCTGGCGAGTTGCTCGGGTCCGGGACCGGTCGCACCGGGAATCCGGGGCCTGGTGCTGTACCCGCGCAGCCGCTCGCGCCAGCCATCCAGCGATGCCGAGTCGGCGGCCTGTCGTTCCCAGGCCGCGTAGTCAGCGGGCTGGAGCACCGGCGCGCCGACCCCGGCGGCGTCGCGGTAGCAGGCGCGCAAGTCCGCGGTGAGGACGCCCGCCGACCAGCCATCCATGACGGCGTGGTGCAGGCTGAAAGCCAGGAACTGGACGCCGGGCCCGCAGGTAGTGATGATCACCCGGCACAGCGAGGGTCCCCGCAGGGCAAACGGCCGACGCAGGTGATCTTTGATCAGCCGCATGGCCTCAGCCTCGGGATCACGCTCCGCGGAGAGATCGAGCACGACCGCGGGGACCTCGCCAGACGGCGCGACCACCTGGAAGACCTTGCCGTTGATGCTGGTCAACGTGGTGCGAAGCGCCTCATGCCGGGACGAGAGCCGGTGCAGAGCGGCGAGCAGCCGCGGCACGTCCAAGGGGCCGCGAAGCCTCAGCACCAGCCCGACGTTCACCGCTGATTCCCCGTTCTTCGCCGACCGGTACAGGGATTCCTGGAGATAGGAGGCGTCGAAGATCTCGGCCGTCATCTCGTCCTCCTCGGCAGCCGCTTGATCGGCCCCTCCCCCGCCGCTTCGAGCGGGCGGGCGGCGAGCACGAGCTGCGCGTACTCAGCGAGCGTCCCGGCGCGGTAGACGTCCTCTTCCCTGGCCGTCTTGCGCAGCTCCCGCCGGACCCTGACGGTGATCTCCGCCGCCTCAAGCGAGGTGCCGCCCAGCTCGAGGAAGTCGCTGGCCGGGGTGACCGGCTGGTCAAGCACGGCCGCCCAGATTTGCCCGATACGCTCCTGCGTCTCGCCGCCTTCGGGCAGCGCGCTGTCACGCACGGCTAGCGCCTGGATCAGCGCGGGAAGTGCCTTCTTGGCGACCTTGCCCGCCGGCGTCAGCGGCAGCTCCGCCGCGACGGCGATCCGGCGGGGGGCCTTAGCCGGGCCGAGCCGTCCCCTGGCGTACTCGTACAGGGCTGCCATGTCGAGGCCGGGCACCGCCTGGACGACGGCCGCTACGTACTGGCCGAGCACGTCGTGCGGCATGCCGAAAGCCGCGGCCCCGGTCACCTGCGGGTGATCTTCGAGCGCCGCAGCCACCTCGAGCGTGGAGATGTTGAGGCCGCCGCAGATGACGATGTCGTCTTCGCGGTCGCTCAGGTAGAGGAACCCGTCCGCATCCAGATGCCCGATGTCACCGGTGCGCACCCAGCCGTCGGCGAGGAACACCCGGGCGGAGGCCGCCGGATCGCCGATGTAGCGACGGGGGGCGACGCCTTCCGACTTGAGATGGACCTCGCCGGTAACCCCCGCGGGCACCTCGGTTCCGGATGAATCGACGATACGCACCCGGGTGCTCCCCTGGGGTCGGCCGACCGATGCGGGACGGGAAGGGTCGAAACGGGTCCTTACCCGAGCCGGCCAGGATTCGGTCGACGCGTACATGTTGACCGTGACCGCGTTCGGGAACATGGCGTCGAGCCGCTCAAGCGAGGCGGGACTGATCGGAGCGCTCATCGTCCGGACCATCCGCACGCAGGACAGATCGCGCTGCGCGGTCTCCTGAGCACGCAGCAGCGCCATCGCCATCGCGGGTACGAGCACGATGTCGGTCGGCCGGTGCTCCTCGATCGCCTTGAGGAACTCCTCGGCCCGGAATTCCGGCAGCACGAGGACCGTATGGGGCGTGGTGCCCAGCGGCTGCACCAGCAGCCCCTGCCCCGCATTGGTAGCGGCCGGAACCGAGTGCAGCACAGTCTTCGCGCTGTCGGCCGGCGGGCCGCACAACGATCGCAGTATGTTCTCGTGTGTCGCGACGACACCCTTCGGGCGGCCCGTGGTTCCTGAGGTGAAGAGGATTTGGGCGTCGTCGCTGGCCCCGACCGCGACGCTCAGCGGCGCCTTGTCCCCGTCTTCAAGCTCGGTCAGGGAACTGGCCCAGCCTCCGCACCCGGCGATCGGCTGATCGCTGATGACTCCCACTGCCGCGGCGCTGGCCTGCGCCCAGCGCACGTGCTCTTCACCGTGACTGGCGAGCACCGGGACTGCCATCGCGCCGGCCTTGTGGACCGCCGCGTACGCGACCGCGTAGCTGACCCAGTCGGTGGCGACGGGCAGCAGGACCCGGTCGCCCTCCCTGACGCCGCGGGCCGCGAGGCCATGGGCGGCCTCGTCCGAACGCTGGTCCCAGGTGAGGAATGTCAGCCGGCCGCCGTCGGGCATCACCGCGATAGCGGTCCTCTCACCGTTCTCGGCCGCGAGTATCCGCAGGCGGCCAGGAATTGTTAGGTCATCCGATTTGATCGACACGACCTCTCCTCCCTTGTCGATTAGCCAGCATCCACAGGCCTTTTATGGCCTTAGCACCAACACGGATGCCCGGCTGCCCTAATTTTCCGTAATGCGCATATCGCATGATTCGCCCAGAAGCTTGGATCAAGAGTTTCCCCAGCTCAGGACCCTATATTTACTCTAGCTGGCACTAGCCTTCCGCGCGGGAAGATGCAAAACAACTTCCAGTTAGCGTCAGTTAATCTGGGTTTGTGCCCGGTGGTGCTCAGGTAATTGCACTAGCCAGGAAATAACTGCTCCCGAAAAATTTCACCAGCGTTTCCAGGTCACAGCTCTCCGCAAATCCTTGTGAAATCTGCGCGATAGAAATGCACGCGACCCGGTAATGGGAGCCGACGACGGGAGGCTGGAATCGACGCCGGGCAGAGCCGTCGTCGACGGGCGGACGCCGGAACCCGGGCAGCCGCGCAGTCCGGCTGCGCTCGCTCATGCCGCCCGCTGGTGGTTCGCGGATGCGGCTGACGGCCTGCGACCCACGCCGGGCGCAGGCGGCGGGTCCTACCGTCAACGGCATGTGCCACGATTCACGAAAATAGACACTTCCGTAACGCAATGTTTACACGCCGCACGGATGTGGTATCGATAACACATGTAGCCAGTACCGCCTGAGGGGGCGGCACAGCTGGTAGCCAGCTTGCGCTACGGGCTTGGGCGCGGCCGTCGGCTGGTCACTTCGGGTCGCGGCCGGAGAGGAGCAGTCATGACACAGCATCGGACCCGGCTGCTGGGCATATCGCAGCGGAGGGACGCCGCTAACGCACTGCGGGAACGCGGCCGGTCTGCTCGCGGCCCCGGCGCGCCGCAGTCGCGCGCGGGCCGCCTCGCGGCGCTGCGGTACGGCTCGGCGGCGCTCGCCCTGATCGTGGTCAGCGTGGCAACGGCCTGCAGCGGGAGCGGCTCAACAGGCAGCCAGGTGACACCCCAGCCGAGCAGCTCGGCGGGCGGCACGCTGACGGTGGCAACGCCGAGCGCGCCGTCCAGCCTCGACCCGGCCGTCGGCCAGCCGGCGGACGAGACCTTCAGCGACTTCGCCTACACCCCGCTGATCGTCCAGTCGTCCAACGGCAGCTACACACCGGGCCTGGCCGAGAGCTGGAGCTACGGGCCCGACAACGAGAGCTTCACTATGACGCTGCGCTCCGGCGTCAAGTTCAGCGACGGGACCGCGCTGAACGCCGAGGCCGTCAAGACCTGGATCCAGTACGTGATGAAGCCGGGCAACGGCGGCGCCAGCTGGCTGTCGACCTTCAAGTCGGCCAGCGTCACCGGACCGCTGACGCTGACGCTGAACTTCAGCAGCCCGACGCCGGACCTGGAGATGGTCTTCAGCCAGATCATCGCCCTGGGCAAGATCGGCAGTCCCAAGGCAGTGCAGGCGGGCACGCTGACGAAGGAGACCGACGGCGCGGGCCCGTACATGCTCGACGCGTCCGCCACGGTTGCCGGGGCGACCTACACCTACGTGCCCAATCCCTACTACTGGGACAAGTCAGCGGTGCACTGGTCGAAGGTGGTTGTCAAGGTCATCGCGAGCCCCACGGCCGCGCTCGAGGCACTGCAGTCGGGGCAGGTCCAGGTGGCGATGGATCAGCCCGTGACGAGCGTTCCGGTAGCGGAGAGAACCGGGCTTCGATACGTCGATCCGCTCACGCTGCTGCTCGGCCTGGGCATTCTGGACCGCAGCGGCAAGCTCAGCAAGCCGCTCGGCAACGTTGCGGTGCGGCAGGCCCTGAACTACGCCATCAACCGCCCCGCCCTGGCCAAGGTGCTCGGCGCGGGGTACGGCACTCCGATCACGCAGATGGCCGCGCCCGGCTGGGATAGCTACAACGCCGCGCTCAACCAGGCGTACCCGTACGATCCCGCGAAGGCGAAGCAACTGCTGGCGGCCGCCGGCTACCCGCACGGCTTCACGCTGCCGGTTGTGTCGGTTGCCGCCGTCGGCCAGGACGTGCTGGCCGATGCACTTGCGGGCCAGCTGTCCGCGGTGGGCATCACGCTACAGCCGGACATCACGACAAACACCGGCGCCTACTTCACGGCCATGTCCAGCGGCAATTATCCCGCCGCCACGCTCAGCTTCGGGCAGTTGCCCGCGGCCTTCGACTACGCGGACCTGTACGGTCCCGTGGCCGCCTTCAACCCCTTCAAGACCACGAGCACGCAGCTGTCAGCGCTGGACACCAGGCTGAACGCCGCGTCTGCAGGCGCGGAGCCGGCCATCGCCGAGCAGATGCAGGCGCTGCTCGTCGACCAGGCCTGGTTCGTGCCCGTGGCCGCCACGCCGCTGGTAGTGCTTTACCAGTCGGATGTGACCGGCGTGAACGCCACGCCCCAGCGGAACGTGGTCTACATGACCGAGATCCAACCCGCAGGATGAGAACCGCCCGTCAAGACCCGGCAGGCGCCGTGAACCCGCGGCCCTGCCGGGGAGGGTGAGGTGAGACCGAATGCTTAGCATGATCGGGCGGCGGCTGGCGCTGTCGCTCCCGCTCCTGGTGATCGTGCCGACGGTGACCTTCCTGCTGGCGGCGCTCATCCCCGGTGACATCGCGCGCACAATCGTCGGCGTGGACGCGTCCCAGGCGCGGTACCTGCAGGTTCGCCAGTCCCTCGGGCTGAACGAGCCGCTGCTCACCCGGTACTTCACGTGGCTCGGCAACGCGCTGCACGGGAACCTGGGAACGTCGCTGTTCTGGCACCTGCCGGTCGTCTCCTTGCTCGACAGCCGACTGCCGGTCACGCTGTCCCTCGTGATCGGCTCGACCGCGGTCGCCACGGCCGTCGGCGTGCTCCTCGGCGTCGCGGCGGCGCTCCGGGCCGGCGTGGCCGGCAAGTCCGTGGACGCCATCGCCATGGTCGGCCTGGCGATCCCCAACTTCTTCCTCGGGCTGCTCCTGGTCACCTGGTTTGCGGTGACGCTGCGAGTGTTCCCTGCGACCGGCTATATACCGTTCAGCCAGTCGCCGACCGGGTGGCTCGGCAGCATCGTGCTGCCGGTCATCACCCTGGCCGTGCCGGGGACCGCGGTGATCGCCAAGCAGACCAGGGACGCCATGCGCGAGGTTCTGGACCGGCCCTTCATGAGGACCCTGCGGGCCGCGGGCGTCCCTGCCCGGTCGATCATCGGCAAGCACGCGCTGCGGAACGCGGCGATCCCGGTGATCACCGTCACGGGCCTGATCTTCATCGCCAGCCTCAGCGGGACCGTGGTGGTCGAAACGGTATTCGCGCTGCCTGGCCTCGGCGGCCTTGTCGTGCTGGCGACCAGTAACCACGACCTGCCCCTCATCCAGGGCGTCGCGGTCTATTTCACGATCGCCGTCATCTGCGTCAACCTGCTGGTCGATCTGGCCTACTCCTGGCTCGACCCCCGGGTGCGAGTGTCATGAGCGCCGTCCAGCCGCTGCTGCAAGCCAATCCGGGCACCGCCCAGCGGCAGTCGTTCGCCCGCCGGTTCATGGGCCAGCCAGTAGGAGTCGGCGCGGCGACGTTCCTGCTGCTCCTTGTCCTGGCGTGCGCAGCGGCTCCGCTCATCGCTCCGGACAACCCGGGGACCCAGGACCTGACCAACGTGCTATCCGGTCCGAGCGCGCATCACCTGCTCGGCACCGACACCCTGGGCAGGGATGTCCTGAGCAGGCTGCTGTACGGCGGTCGGCGCAGCCTGCTGTCCGTCGCCGAAGGGCTGGCTGTTGTCCTCGCGCTCGGCGTGCCGCTTGGCCTGGCCGCCGGGTACCGCGGCGGCGGGGCGGACCGCGCGCTCGGCCGCGGGGCGGAGATGGTCATGGCCATTCCGCCGATCATCATCATCCTCGTCGTGCTCGCCGTGCTTCCCGGCAACGAAAACGCGGCCATGGTGGTCTTCGGCCTGCTCGGGGCGCCCTTGATGCTGCGGGTGGTACGCGGCGCCACGCTGAAGGTCCGGGAGGAGCCCTATGTCACCGCGGGACGCCTCACGGGCCTGTCACCGTTGCAGGTTGTCCGCCGCCACGTGCTGCCACGGGTCACCGGGCCGATCATCGTCCAGGCATCGATCTTCGCCGCCTATGCCCTGCTGTTCGAGACCGCCCTGGCCTTTCTGGGGCTGACCACCAGCTTGAACACGCCGACGTGGGGCGGGATGGTCGCGGAGGCATCCACCGTGATCGAGCTGCAAGAATGGCTCCTGATCCCGCCGGGAGTGCTCATCGCCATCACCATCTTGGCCTTCGGCCTCCTCGGGGACGCGGCGCGTGACGCCGCGGCCATGGAGGATGCAGTCCCCGCACCCGCGCGCCGCCGGGCGTTCTCGCGCGCCGCCGCCAAGCCCGCCAAGCCCGCCAGGCCCGGCACCACGGCATCTCAGCCGGAAGCGTCCCCGGTTGCCGGCTCCGCGCTGCTTTCGGTGCGCGGACTGTCGGTAAGCCGGCAAGGGCGATCAGGGCAGACGCTGGTCGTCGACTCCGTCAACTTCGATGTGTTCCCCGGGGAAACCGTGGGGCTGGTGGGAGAGTCGGGCTGCGGCAAGACCGTGACCGCTCTCGCCGTCCTGCGCCTGCTGCCAGGAAGCCTAGCGATCACGGGCGGGCAGGCTCAGTGGAAAGGCCGCGACCTGCTGCGGATGCCCGACCGCGTCTTTGGCCGCCTGCGCGGGTCAGCGCTCGGGTACGTCTCCCAGGAACCGCAGGCCAGCCTAGACCCTTGCTTCACGGTGGGCAGCCAGCTCTGCGAGGCGATCCGCCGCCACGACCGGGTGCCGCGCTCGGCCGCGCGGGCCCGCATGGCCGAGCTGCTGCGCCAGGTGGAACTGCCGGATCCGCTGCGCGCCGCACGCTCCTACCCGCACGAGTTGTCCGGCGGGATGGCTCAGCGCGTGGCGCTCGCGCTCGCCCTCGCCGGAAGGCCGGAACTACTCATCGCCGATGAGCCCACCACCGCCCTGGACGTCACCGTGCAGGCCGAGATGCTGGCCCTGCTCCGTCGGCTGCAGCGCGAGACCGGCATGGCGATCCTGCTAATCACCCACGACTGGGGCGTGGTCGCGGACATTTGCGACCGGACCATGGTGATGTACGCGGGCCAGGTCGTCGAGCGTGGCGGCGCCCAGGATCTCTTCGACCGTCCGCTGCACCCTTACACCCTGGGCCTGCTGCGGTCCCACCCTTCGCTGGCCCGTGCCGGGCAGCCGATCAATGCGCTCTCCGGCCGGGTCGTCCAGCCGGGGGCGTGGCCGGCCGGATGCCGTTTCGCTCCCCGTTGCGGGTTCGCCGATGACGCGTGCCGAGCGGGGCCGGTGCTCCTGACCGAGCATGGTGTCGGCCGGCAGGCACGCTGCCTGCACACCGAGCAGGTCGTACGCGACGAGGTGAACGCCTGATGACCGCTCCCCTGCTGGAAATCCGCGGACTATCGGTCCAGTACCGTCGCCGGCGGGCAGTCAGCATCGCGGTCGACGACGTGAGTTTCACTGTGTCCCCCGGCGAGACCGTCGGGGTCGTCGGCGAGTCCGGGTCAGGCAAGACCACCATC
Organism: uncultured Actinomycetota bacterium; assembly: GCA_963844925.1. Taxonomy (GTDB): domain Bacteria; phylum Actinomycetota; class Actinomycetes; order Streptosporangiales; family Streptosporangiaceae; genus Trebonia. The sequence continues at coordinate 141,607 of CAWJQG010000013.1, forward strand.
ACGCGCGCCATCCTCGGGCTGACCGCCATCCGGTCGGGTGACGTGCTCTTTGACGGGCAGGACGTCACCAGGCTTGACGGTGCCGGGCGGCGGCGTCTCTACCGCCAGGTCCAACTCGTCTTCCAGGACCCGTACAGCAGCCTGAACCCCTCTCGCACGGTCGGCCGCACGCTGGCCGAGCCCCTCCAGGCCTACGGTGAGAGAGACGCCCCCCTGGTGCGGACGCGGGTGCGCGAGATGCTTGACCGAGTGCAGCTCCCCGACGGGACGGCTGACCGCTATCCCGGGGAGCTGTCGGGCGGGCAGCGGCAGCGGGTCGCCATCGCCAGGGCGCTGATGCTGTCGCCTCGGCTGGTAATTCTCGATGAGCCTCTCAGCGCCCTTGACCTGTCCGCCCAGGCACAGATCCTCAACCTGCTGCGGGAACTCCAGGCCGATGCCGGGGTGAGCTACCTCTTCATCTCCCACGACCTGGAAGTCGTCCGCTATCTCTGCGACCGCGTCGTGGTCATGTACCAGGGCCGGGTTATGGAGACCGGCCCGGCTGACCTGGTATCCCGACAGTCCGCCCATCCCTACACCCTCATGCTGCACCAGGCCTCGCCGGTCCCGGACCCGCGCTCACAGCGGCGGCGGCACGCGACCGAGGCGGTAGTTTCGCTGCCGGAATCGGCGCAGCGGCACCAGGCGAGCGGCGAGGCGTGCAATTTCGCGCCACGGTGCCCGTTCGCGGTCAGCCGCTGCTGGACGGAAACCCCGGCGCGGCAGGCGGCTCACGGCGGCGGCGAGGTCGCCTGCCACCGGTTCCCGGAGTGGCGAGACGAAATCCCGCCGGCCGGGCATGCTCAGCCCCGTCCCGGCTCGGCGGCCCCGCGCGCGCGGGCCAACGGGCAAGCCGTTCGCATCGAGCCCGGCCGCGCGAATGTCGTCGAAGGCGCGCTGCGCGGGCAGGACAAGTAGCGTGGAGCCGAACGGATACGTGGCACCCGGGTTCGGGCGGGTGGCCGAGGAGTTCAGCCGCAATTTCACCGTGCGCGGCGACCTGGGTGCCTCGTTCGCCGTCATGCGCGACGATGAGCCGCTGGTGGACCTCTGGGGCGGAATCGCCGACCGCGCGAGCGCACGGGCCTGGACCGCGGACACGCTCCAGATCCTGTTCTCCGGCACGAAGGGACTCGTGGCCGCCTGCGTGTTGCTGCTCATGGACCGGGGTCAGCTCGCACTGGAATCGCCGGTCGCACGGTACTGGCCGGAGTTCGCGGCCGCGGGCAAGTCGGATGTGCGCGTTCGTGACTTCGTCACGCACACGGTCGGCCTGCCCGGACTGGACGTTCCCGTGACCTGGCAAGAGGCGACCGACGGACGCCGGATGGCGGCACTGCTTGCGAGGCAGCCGCGCAGCGCCGATCCCCGAGCAACACGTACCTACCACGCCGTCACCTTCGGCTGGCTGTGCGGTGAACTAGTGCGCCGGGTTGACGGACGCGGGATCGGCCAGTTCTTCGCCGAGGAGATCGCCCGCCCGCTGGACCTCGAACTGTGGATCGGTCTTCCGGAAGGGTCCGGAGCACGGGTATCGACCGTCGAGCTGGCGCCGACATGGACCTCCGTCGCCGACGAACGGCTCGCCCTGGACCCGCTCAGGCGTGCTGTCGAGAATCCGCTCAGGTACCAGCCGGACAGCTTTCCGTGGAACGAGCCCGCCTGGCACGCAGCCGAGGTTCCGAGTTCCAATGGCATCGGCACGGCGCGGTCGGTCGCGCGGTTCTACGCCTGCCTGGGCCAGCTCCTTTCCCCGGCGACGCTGCGGCTCGGCAGCACGGTCCTCAGCAGCCGGTACGACCCGCTGATGGAGCGGCAGACCTCGTTCGGCGTGGGCTTCCAGTTGCAAACTGACATGCTCACGCTCGGGCCGGTGCCTGATGCGTTCGGCCACGGCGGCGCGGGAGGATCGGTGCACGGGCGCTGGCCTCGGCAGCGGCTCGGCTTCTCCTACGCGATGAACCTGCTGCGCGACGACCCCGGTGACACGCGCGCCGCGGCCCTGCTTACTGCCCTCTACCACTGCGTCGAACAGGAGGCCGAAGCATGAACCTCGTCTCATCGCCGCCGTCGGCCGCGTTGACAGCCCCCGTGCCGAGGCGGCCCATGTGGGAACGCGACATCGCCGAACTGCGCCAGGAGGAGGAGGACCTATCGCTGGCGGGCGCGGGTGAACCCGAAGCGGTGGCCTCGGTTACCCAGATCAGCCCTCGGGGCGTCCCCGCATGGCTTTACTGGCCCAGACAGTACCGGAAAGGCGTGCTTGTCTGGCTGCACGGCGGGGCGTGGATGCTCGGCAGCCCGGTCAGCCAGGATCCCCTGGCCCGCGCCTTCGCCAACCGGATCGGCTGCGCGGTGCTTTCCGTCGACTACCGGCGCGCACCGGAACATCGCTACCCGGCCGCCATCGACGACGCATGGAACGCGATCTGCTGGGCGGCCGACCAGTTCGGCCAGGTCGCGGTCGGCGGCGATAGCTCCGGCGGCAACCTCGCGGCCGCCGTGGCGCTCCGCGCCCACCAGCACGGGCTTGCCCTCGCGCTCCAGATGCTCGTCTATCCGGTCCTCGACGGAGATCTAGACGCCCAGTACCGGGAGGATTTCGCGAAACGGAACTGCGATCCCGCCGATCCGGAGGCGCTCGGCATCGACTGGCGTGACAACCTGCGGTACATCTGGCAGGAATACGCGCCTGAACCTGCCCACCGGCTGGCACCTGAGGCGTCGCCCATGCATGCCCCCTCGCTGGCGGGTCTCGCGCCCGCCCTGCTCATCACCGCCGGTCGCGACATCCTCCGCGCCGAGAGCGAGGAGTATGCCAGCAGGCTGGCCAACGCAGGCGTCCTGGCGCGCCTGCGCAACTACCCCGGCGCCAGCCACGGATTCTTCCACCTCCTGGCCGCCGCCGCCGATGCGCGGGACGCCGTCGGCTGGTCCGCCGAAGCCGTGCGCCACGCGTTCAGCCGGGACGCAGCGGGCGAACCCGGCAACCAGCGGCACTAAGCAGGGATCGGGACGCATGCACCCACCTCCTATGATTCCGTTATGCGAGAGGTCCGCCTGAAAGATGTCGCGGCACTGGCCGACGTGTCCACCGCGACGGTTTCCCGCGTCCTGCACAGCAACGGGTACGTGTCAGCGCACGCACGCGGACGCGTCGAAGAGGCCCTGCGCGGGAGCGGCTACCGGCTCAATGCCGTCGCCCAGGAACTGCGACGCCAGAAGACCATAACCATCGGCCTCATCTTGCACGGCGAGCTCTCGCACCCCTTCGTCGGCGAGATCGTCATCGGCGCCCAGCAGGCCGCCGCCGAGCATGGATTCAACGTGCTGCTCTTCAACGCGCGCGGCAATGCCGACCGGGAACGGGAAAGCGTCGAGACGCTGCTCAAGCGGCGTGTCGACGGCATCATCTTCACCTCGGCGATAAAGGGCGATAATGTCTCACTCGCGGTCGACGCCGGTGTCCGCGCGGTAGAGATCGGACGACGCCTCTGCGACACCGCCTCGGCCGTCGTCGTCGGCAATCACGCGGCTGCGATGGAAGCGATGCGCCACCTGATCAGCCTCGGGCACCGCAAGATCGGCTTCCTGGGGGAGCCGTTCCCGCACGGTAGCGTCGAGGCAGCCAGCATTCCGGGAGCCGACATTCCGAGGGAACGGTTCGATGCCTACCGCGACGCGCTTGAAGCCTGCGGCCAGGCGCTCGACAGCTCACACATCGTGCTCGGCCGCTACCCGCGAGAGCAGGGCGGTTGGGGAGGGCTCAAGGCAGGCGCCGCCCACATGCGGCGCCTGCTCAGGCAGGCGCCCGACCTGACCGCGGTGTTCGCCGTTTCAGACCTGGTAGCCGCGGGCGCCATGCAGGCCCTCTACGCGAAAGGAATCCGGGTACCTGAGCAGTTGTCAGTCGTCGGCTTCGACGACACGTTCGCCAGGTACCTGGCACCGCCGCTGACCACGATCCGCCAGCCGATGTTCGACATGGGCTACAAAGCCGTATCGCTCGCCATCAAGATGATGGCCGAAGATGCACCTGGCAGCTCGGTTGAGTTCTGCCAGACATGCCTCATCATCAGGAAAACGACAGCCCCAGTCGGGTAAACCGGACATGAGAACGGGCCGCTGGACTCGCGAGCTTGACGACCCGCCTTCGATCACCGGCAGCGGTAAAATCGCGGGTCAGGTTAGGCGAACGCCCAGCCCGTCGCCACCGCCATGATCGCGGCGGACGCGGAACCCTACAGCCAAGCGCGCCGATTACCGGGTGATCTACCTGGTCAACGATGACACCCGCGCCATCGAGATCGTCACGGTCCAGCACCGCAGCGACGTCTACCACTCCCAGGGCAAGCAGCCAAGGCGGAGACCAGGACGGTGACAGCGCCGGACAATGCGGACAAGAGCTGGCCGCCGAATCGACCGGACCGCCGGACCGCGCACGCTGCGCGGCGGCGGATACTGGAGGCAACGGATTAACCGGGCGTTAGGGGAGGGCATGATGCGAAAGCTGGCAACCGACCGCGCGGGGCTTGAGATACTCCATCTGGGCGACTGCTTCCGGCTGCTCGGATCGGTTTCGATCGGGCGGATCGGGTTCACCTCTGGCGGCGAGGTGCTGGTCCTGCCGGTGATCTTCCTGGTCGATGGGCAGGACGTGGTGTTCAGGGCCAAGCTTGGGTCCAAGCTGGCCAGCGTCGAGGTCGGTCACTATGTTGCGTTCGAGGTCGACTCCTACGACGCGGCGACGGGGACCGGCTGGTCCGTCGTGGTCCGCGGGCTGGCCGAGGTGCAGCCGGAGACGGAGTGCGCGCGGCTCGACACGCTCGGCCTGCAGGCGTGGGGCGGGCGGGCCGAGGAGCGGGCGTGGATGGTCATCAGGCCCGCGTCGATCACCGGCCGGCAGCTGGCGGCGGCCAACGAAGAAGGCTAGCCCGATGGACGGTCTTGCTGCGGCGCTACCGCGCTTCTTGCTGTTATCTCGACGGGGATTCCCGTGATCATGAAGGATTTATTCCTGGTGAAGGATCCGGATCGTATAGGTGCACGGATCCTTCGTGATCACGCTCGCGCCCCTTTGACCGGATCAGGGCAAGCCGACCAACGTCGCGCTTTGGGCGATCGTGTGCGCGGAGAAGGCGTCGGCGGGCTCGAAGGCGCCCACGACCCGTCATGGTGTTCACTGGTCTTAGTCGAGAGCAGCGCTCTGGAAAAGCAGGCGAGATGCCGATGCTCGCCCGGGCCAAGGAGAAGACCATGAGCGAGGCAGGCGCCCGTTACATCAAGCCGAAGTCCGCGACCGACTTCTTCAACCTGACCGTCGGCCGGCTGACCAAGATGGGGATCAGCGTCTACGGGTCGCGCGTGCTGTACGTGCGGGGCCGCACCTCCGGCGAGTGGCGGACCACCCCGGTCAACCCGCTGACGCTGCGCGACGGCACCCGCTACCTCGTCGCCCCGCGCGGCAACACCCAGTGGGTCCGCAACCTGCGCGCCGACGGCGGCCGGGGCGAGCTGCACGTCGGCCGCCGGGTCGAGCCGTTCCTCGCCGCGGAGATCGACGACGACGACAAGCCCGTGATCCTGCGCGAGTACCTGCGGCGCTGGAAGTGGGAGGTCGGCGTCTTCTTCGACGGCGTGGACGCCAAGGCCCCGGAAGAGAAGCTGCGCGAGATCGCCCCCGGCTACCCGGTCTTCCGCATCGAGCCGGCCAAGCGGGCCAGCCGCTAGTCTGCCGCGCCCCGCGCAACGCCGAAGTCGGCGGCCAGCTTGTCCATCAGCGGGTCGAGGCCCGGGTTGACGACCTGCCAGTCAGGATGGCTCAGGTACCAGTCGGCGATCTCCCGCGCCCCTTGCTCGAACGGCACGACCGCCGCCCAGCCAGGAACGACGGACTTCAGCTTGGAGTTGTCGAACACCACCGAGTGCGTCTTGTCTCCCAGCAGCCCGGCCCCCCACTCGGGGTCGCGCGCCGCGATCACGTCCGACGGGACATGCACGATCTGCGGCGTCACGCCGAGCGCGGAGCCGAGCGTCCGGGCGATCTGGTCCCAGGTCAGCACGTCGTCGGAGGTGATCTGGAACGCCTCCCCCAGGGTCCGCGAGTGCCCGAGCAGCGGCACGAAGGCGCGTGCGAAGTCGGTGTTGTGCGTGACCGTCCACAGCGAAGTCCCATCGCCGTGCACGATCACCGGCTTGCCCGCGAGCATCCGGGCCAGCGATGTCCACCCGCCCGAGAGCACGGTCTTCGTCGCGTCGTAGGTCTGCGACGGTCGCACGATCGTCGCCGGGAACCCGCTGCCGCGGTACTCCGCGACCAGCAGGTCCTCGCATGCGATCTTGTCCCGCGAGTACTGCCAGAACGGGTTCCTCAGCGGCGTCGACTCGGTAATCGGCAGCCGCGCCGGCGGCTTCTGGTACGCGGATGCGGTGGAGATGAACACGTACTGCCCGGTCCGTCCCCGAAACAGCTCGACGTCCGCCCGCACATGCTCCGCATTGAAGGCCACGAAGTCAACGACCGAGTCAAAGTCAAGCCCGTCAAGGGCATGGGTAACGGACCGTGGATCCCGCGCATCCGCCCGCAGCTCCCTGACCCCGGCCTGGCAATGGCCGCGTGGTGGACTGCCCCCGGTTAAGCACGACCACCTCAAGGTCGCGCGCAACCGCCTCCCGCACGCAAGCCGACGAGATAACCCCGGTACCGCCGATGAAGAGAACCCTGAGCCTGCTCACGCTCCAAGCCTAGTTCGGTGCCCCTCGCCCTCGCCGCGCGCCTGGGCGCCAGCGGCGCTTCTTGCTGTTATCCGTCATCTTCCGGGCCGACGAGCAACAGCGGCGCATCCTTCCGGCTGGGGTTCTAGAATTTTCACAGACGCCCCGGGTAAAGGAGAAAGCTTCTTATGTACGCAAGTCCGGCTTATCAGGGTTACGGGACCCGGGACCAGACCGCGACGCTGTTCGCGCAGACGATGGGGCTGGTGGCGCTGACGGCGGCGGTGTTCGCGGCCGGGGCGTACGCGGGGCGGCACCTGTCCGAGGGGGCGGCGATCGTCAGTTGGATCGCTGCGTTCGTGGTGCTGATGATCATGAACTTCGCGGCGCGCCGTTCGGCGGCGGCGGCGACCGGGCTGCTGGTGGTGTTCGGGATCCTGATGGGGGTCGCGTCGGCGCCGACGCTGTACTGGTACGGGTCGACCGACCCGCAGATCCTGTGGCAGGCGGGCGGGGCGACCGCGCTGTTCATCGCGGTGTTCGGCGCGGTCGGGTACACCACCCGGCGGGACCTGTCGAACGTGGTGCGGTTCGCGTTCTTCGCGCTGATCGCGCTGCTGATCTTCGGGATCGCGCTGATCTTCGTGCACATCCCGCACGCGTCGCTGATCTACGCCATCCTCGGGCTGGTCGTCTTCGCGGCGCTGACGATGGGCGACTTCCAGCGGCTGCGCCGGACGAAGAACATGAACTCCGCGCCGCTGATCGCCGCGTCGATCTTCCTCGACGCGCTGAACGTATTCTTTTTCTTCCTGCGGATCTTCTCCGGCAGCAGGGACTGAGCCAGCAGGGACTGAGCCAGCAGGGACCGACCCAGCAGGGACCGACCCAGCAGGGACTGACCCAGCCCCGGTGCGAGTCGGTACAATTCTCCGGTGACTACGGTCGGCGAGATCGCTGCTGACGACCCACGCAAGCCTGAGGTTCGGGCGCTGCTCGAGCGGCACCTGACGTTCTGCCTGTCGCAGACGCCGCCGGAGCACAGCTTCGCGCTCGACGTCGATGCGCTCGTCCAGCCGAGTATCGCGTTCTTCAGCTACCGGGACGGCGACGGCACGGTGCTCGGGGTGGGAGCGATCAAGGAACTCGGCTCCGGGCACGCGGAGCTCAAGTCGATGCACACCGCCGCCGAGGCCCGCGGCCGCGGCGTGGGCCGTGCGATCCTGGACCACCTGCTGTCGGTGGCCCGGTCCCGCGGCTACCGCCGGGTGTGGCTGGAGACGGGGACCACGCCCGGCTTCGCCGCCGCGCGGGCCCTGTACGCAAGCACCGGCTTCGTCCCGGCCGAGCCGTTCGCCGACTACGTGCGCACCGAGGACAACACCTTCTACGCGCTCACCCTGTAGGGGCGGGGCCGGTCAGGCCGGACGGTTAGGGCCGGGCGGCCTGGTCGGCGGCCATGGCCAGCAGCTCGGCGGCGTGGGCCTGGCCGAATTCCGACCCTTCCATGCCCGCCAGCATGCGGGAGAGCTCGCGCACGCGGGCCTCGTGGTCCAGGCGGACCACGCTGGTGCTGGTGATCGAGCCGTCGCTCGACTTGGCGACCACCAGGTGGTTGTCGGCGAAGGCGGCGACCTGGGGCAGGTGGGTGACCACGATGACCTGGGCGAGCCGGGCGAGCTTGGCCAGGCGGCGGCCGATCTCGACCGCGGCCTTGCCGCCGACGCCGGCGTCCACCTCGTCGAAGACGAAGGTCGGGACCGGGTCCGCGCCGGCGAAGACCACCTCGATGGCGAGCATGACCCGGGAGAGCTCGCCGCCCGAGGCGCCCTTGTGCAGCGGGAGGGCGGGCGCGCCGGGGTTGGCGGCGAGGCGGATCTCCGCGTCGTCGATGCCGTACGGTCCGGGCTCGTCCAGCGGGGTGAGCACGACGGAGATCCGGGCGTGCGGCATGGCCAGCGCGGTCAGCTCTTCGGTCACGTCCCGCGCGAACCGCTCCCCCGCCTCGGCCCGCAACTGGGTGAGCCGGGCGGCCAGCTCGCTGACGTGGGCCGCGAGCTCCGCCTCCTCGACGGTGAGGGCGGCGATCCGCTCGTCGTCGTTGTCGAGCTCGCCCACCCGGGCAGCGGCGCGGCGCGCCCAGTCGAGGACGACCGCGATGTCGTCGGGCTCCGGCTCCGGCTCGGCCGGGTCGGGTCGAACCCAGTCGCCCGGGTCGATTCCGGCGGGTGACCCGTTGATGTGCGCAGAGATGCCGCCGGGTCCGTAGAGCCGGGCGATGCGGCTGAGCGCGGCGCGGCGATCCTGCACGGCCGCGAGCCTGGCCGGGTCGGCGTCGAGCGACTGGACGTAGGAGGCCAGCTCGCCGGCCACCTCGGACAGCAGGTAGGCGGCCTCGGTCAGCCGTTCCGCCACGCCGTCGATCTCGACGTCGTGGCGGCGGACCGCCTCAAGCGCCCGCCGGGCCTGCCCGAGCAGTGTCACCGCGTCCGCGCCGTCGTTGCCCGCGGTCGGGTCGCCAAGCAGCGCCTCGTGCGCCGTGGTCGCGGCGGCGTGCAGCGCGTCCGCGTTGGCGAGCCGTTCGTCCTCGGCGCGGAGCGCGGCGGCCTCGCCCGCCACCGGGTTGAGCTTCTCGATCTCGGTCAGCCCGGCGCGGAGCTCCGCGGCCTCCGCCGCTCGCGCACGTGCCTGCGTCGTGATCTTTGTCAGCTCCGCGTGCGCCTTCCGGTGCCCGTTGTAGGCGCGCTGGTAGTCGGCCAGTACCTCGGCCAGCACGGCGCCGGCGAACTTGTCGAGGGACTCGCGCTGGCGCCCGGGCTTGAGCAGCTGCTGCTGGTCGGACTGACCGTGCACGGCGACGAGGTCATCGGCCAGGTAGGTGAGCAGCGACACCGGCACCGAGCGGCCGCCGGCGAACGCGCGCGACCGCCCCTCGCCCGACACCGACCTGGTCAGCACCAGCGTGCCGTCCTCGTCGAGGGCGCCGCCCGCCTCCTCGACCTGCTGCGCGACCTTGCCGCTGGGATCGGTGCGGAGCCGTCCCTCGACGCAGGCCCGCTGCGCCCCGGGCCGTACCCGGGCCGGGTCGGCGCGGCCGCCGAAGAGCAGGCCGAGACCCGTCACGACCATCGTCTTGCCGGCGCCGGTCTCGCCGGTGAGCGCGGTGAAGCCGGGTGAGAGCTCGAGCAGCGCGTCGTCGATAACCCCGAGCCCGGTGATGCGCACTTCCTCAAGCATGACCGCCCGCGTCTCCTTCCGAGCTCTGCCGTTCAAGAAGCTCTGCCGTTCAAGAAGCTCCGCCGTTCAAGAAGCTCCGCCGTTCAAGAAGCTCCGCCCTGGGCGCCGCCGCAGCCGGCCCCGCCACGCGGCAAGCCCGACTCTACCGTGCCTGCGACGCGAACCCGGGCCCGGCACGGCTGATTTCATCGGCTTTTCTTTCGAACCGGCGTATCTCGGGAAACTACGAGGCCGGGGTTGCCGACGAGACACGGCTGGCGGCGCCTCGTCGGCAAGCCCGGCGGCGGCCTGGGTCACTGCATGGCTGCGCTTGAGGGCTCTGCCTCGCTGCCGCCCGCGGACCCGGCGGCCGACGCCGCGCGCCGCGCGATCCTGCGCGGGTTCAGCCTGACGAGCAGCACTATGGCGACCAGCGACAGGATGAGGCCCACCCCGCCGCCGACGGTCGTGGCCGCGCTCGGGTGGTTGGTCAGGCCCAGGAAGTTCGAGACGGCGTCGATAATCCGGCAGGTCACCGCCACCCGGAACGCCCACCTCAGGCCCCGGGCGACGCCGACGGCGCTGACCAGGGTCGCGACGCCGATGACGGCGACGACGATGATCGCCGGGACCGGCGGCGTGCCGGCGGTGTGGTGATTGGCCGCGATCATGAACGGGACCGCCGCCAGGTCGAGGACTCCGAGGATGGCGAGCAGGACCGTCATGAGCTTGTAGTCGGGTTTCATCTGATGCTCCTCCGCTGAGAAGTTGGTGATCTCAGCGTGCGTCGGCGGCGGGCCGGGGCGCGTCCGCCGCCGGGGGGAACCTCGCCGCCGGGCGTCCATCCAGGGAGGGAGGAAGGAAGAGAGGCAGGGGGCCGGCCGGAGGGCGGGAGCTAGCCGGCCGGAGGCTGGCCCGGGCGGCGCGGCAGCCGGGCCAGTACCTGCCAGCCGCCGCCGTCCACCGGGCCCGCGTCGAGCTCGCCGCCGCAGGCCGCTACCCGCTCCCGCATGCCGGCCAGCCCGCGGCCGCCGCCGGATCGTTCAAGGGTGGACGGCGGGCCGACCGCAGGCCCGTTGCGGACGCCGATCTCGACGTGCCCGGCAGCGCCCGCGATGACGATGTCGACCGGCGCGCCTGGCGCATGCTTGAGCGCGTTGGTCAGGCTCTCCTGGACCACCCGGTAGGCGGCATCGGCCGCCGCGGCGGGAAGGTCCTCGGCGGCGCCGGAGAACCGGCAGCTGACGGCGAGCCCGGCCGAGCTCGCCCGCGTCACGAGCTCGCCGATCAGCCGCATGCCGTCGGCGCCGCGGTGCTCCCCGGCTGCGCCGAGCAGGTCAAGCAGGCGGCCTATCTCCGCCTCGGCCTGCTGAGCCACCTCGCCGATGGAGTCGAACGCCTCGGCCGCCAGGGACGGGTCCGTCGCGGTCAGCCGCTGGCCGGCGCTCGCCTGGATCACCATCACGCTGACGCAGTGCGCCACGATATCGTGCAGCTCGCGGGCGATCCTGGCCCGCTCATAGCGGACCGCCTCGGCCGCGAACAGCGCGCGCTCGTCGTCAAGCTCGCGGCCGCGGGCGGCCAACTGCTCGGTCAGGCGGCGGCGTGATCGGACCACCAGGCCGAGCGCCCACGGGCCGATCGTGAGCACCCAGAAGATTGGGTTGAACGTGGTCAGGCCGTTCCCTACTTGCAGCCCGGCGAGCAGGAGCAGCAACGGGGGCACCGACCGACGCTGATCAGCGTCGGTGCCCAGTGAATAGGAGAGCAGGAAGACCGGCACCGCGACGAGGTTGCCGAGGCCGTTCGGTATGGTGTCCACCGATCCCAGGGCGGACAGCGCGGACAAGATGGCCGCCGCGTCGGCCGCCAGCTGAGGGTGGGCGCGCCGCGGGATGAGGCAGCAGAAGATGCCGACCCCGGTGCCCGCTTCGAGCAAGCTCCCCCGACCGTGCAGCAGCCCCGCGGCGGCCAGCGCTATCACCAGGAAGGCACTGAGCCCGAGGGCGAGCACCAGGTCGCCTCGCCCGTAGCCCGCGATACGGTTAACGCGCTCAGGGGCGTGCATAGTCGGCCGTGAGCGGCAGCCTGACCAGCGCGGCCCAGCGGCCTGGATGGGTGTCGATCCGCAGCGAGCCGCCGAGCAGCGCGACGCGCTCCCGCGCGACAGCGAACGCGGTCACCGGATCCGCGTGGTGGCCGACCGGCCCGGCCACGTCAAGCTCAAGCGCGTCGCGGCAGAACCGCACGAGCACGTCGATGCGCGCGGCCGGCTCGTCTTGGAGTGCGGCCAGCAGATGCTCCACGATCCGGTAGGCCGACAGCTCGAGGCCGGCCGGGAGCACCCGCGCGCTGCCCTCCACCCGCAGCCGCGCGTCGGCGCTGGTGGCGCTCTCCAACAGGCAGCCCAGCTGGGCGAGCACCGGCTGGGGAGCGGTCAGCCGCTCCTGCCGGAGGGTGCCGACCACCTCGCGCATCTGCGCCAGCGTCGCCCGCCCGCTGCTCTCCACCTCCGCGAAGGCGCCCTGGGCGGCGTCCGGATCGACCGTGATCAGCTCGCGCCCGGCCTCGGCGGCGGTCGCCATCGCCGTGATCCGATCGCGCAGGAATTGGTCGAGGTCCGCCGCGACGCGGGCCCGGTCGGCCGCCACCGCCAGCTGCGCGGTCTGCTCCCGCCGCTCCCGCAGCTCCGCGTTCCGCTCGCGCAGCGCCGCCGCCGCCCGCGAGCGCGATCGCGCCAGCAGCCCGGCCAGGCAGGACGCCAGCACGACGGGCACCCCGGCGACCAGGAAACTCGCGCCGAGGTTGGGATCGTAGAACGACTGCAGGGTCACCGCGGCCAGGCAGAACGCGATGGCGATGACCAGCCTGCGCCGGTCCAGCCGGGTCGCGGCGAAGAACGCGATCACGAACACCGCAGGAAGGCCGGGGCCGCAGCGCACCATCGGGCCGATGAGCAGCTCGTTAAGCGCGGCGCCGACGGCCACCGCGGCCGCTGCCGCCAGCGGCGCGCGGCGCTCCCAGGCCACCGGGACCGTCATCGCGAGCACGAGGATCGCGGCGGCGGCGCCGCTGTGCGGCGCGTTCTTGAACACGCCACTGGTAAGGCCGATGGCCCACAGGCTGAGCAGAGTCGCCAGCACGATGTCGCCCCAGCCAATCTCACGCAGCCGCCAGGCCGGGCGCCAGAGCCAACTGACCAGACTATTCGCGCGCACGGGAGCCCCTCTCCGCCGACGACTCATTATCGCCCCGGGCGATCGGGAGACACCAGCCTTCGCCACTCACAGTCATACCTGCACGCTAGAGAGAACCCGCCGCCCAAGGCATCCATCTCTAGATGGACGTCTCCGCGCAGGCATCCCTCGGAAGCCGGACGTTGCCGAGCAGACCGCCCGGCTATGCTGGCCGCTGGCCAGCCTGCACCAGCCTGGCCACCCTGCCGAGGCGAGGCGAGGCGAGCCGTGCCGTGACCAGCACCTCAAGCACCCCCAGCACCGCGAGCGATCCCGACGGGGGCCCGATCTCCGTCCTCATCGCCGACGACCAGCGGCTGGTCCGGGCCGGCTTCCGGGTCATCCTGGCCGGCGAGCCGGGCATCGCGGTGGTCGGCGAGGCCGCGGACGGCCTGCAGGCCGTCGAGCTGGCGCGGACCCTGGCGCCGACGGTCGTGCTGATGGACATCCGGATGCCGAACATGGACGGGCTGGCCGCGGCCCGGCGCATTCTCGGCAGCTGCGACAGCCGGGTGCTGATCCTGACGACCTTCGACGCCGACGAGTACGTCTACGAAACGCTCAAGATGGGGGCGAGCGGGTTCCTGCTCAAGGATGCGCCGCCCGATCAGCTGATCGCCGCGGTGCGCTGCATCGCGGCCGGGGACGCACTCATCGACCCGTCGATCACCAGGCGCCTCATCGGTCGTTTCGCGCACGCCGTGCGACCGCCGGCGCTCCAGCCCGTGCAGCTCAAGGACCTCACCCAGCGGGAGCTCGATGTCCTGCGCCTCGTCGCCCGCGGGCTGACCAACGCCGAGATCGCCGCCGAGCTCGTGGTTGAGGAGAGCACCGTCAAGACGCACGTCAGCAGGATCTTGATGAAGCTTGCGCTCCGCGACCGAGTCCAGGCGGTGGTTATCGCCTACGAGTCCGGGTTCGTGCGGCCCGACGATCCGGCTGGCCACTCCTAATCGAGACAGTCGAACCGGTCACATCGAGACAGTCGAACCGGTCACCGGATCTGCGGGACGTGCAGCGAGCCGGGCAGCTGCAGCGAGCCCGGGACCAGCAGCCGCGCGCCGAGCACCAGCGCGGCCACCGCGACGAGCCAGAAAAGCCCGACCCAGGCGCCGCCGGGGACGCCGGTCAGCCGCGCGAGCTGATCGGCGTCGGACGCCCCGCGACCCGAGCGCCGCGCGCGGCGGCGGGACCGCCACAGTTCGGCCACCGGCCGCACCCCGCCCAGCAGCAGGAACCAGGCGGCGCAGTACCCGAAGGCCGACTGCACCAGGGCGGAGGCCAGCAGCGTCACCGCGCTCACGGCAGCCGCCGTCACCAGCACGGCGACCACCCCGTAGGCGTTGCGCACGGCCAGGAACGTCGCGCACAGCAGCAGGAGCATCAGCCAGAGCAGCGCGACCACGTGGTGCGCTGCGAGCAGCCAGGCGGCGCCGGCCCCGAGCAGCGGCGGCGTGACGTACCCGGCCAGCGCGGTGAGCACCATGCCGGGCCCGTGCGGCTTGCCGCGGGACCGCGTCTCGCCCGAGGTGTCGGAGTGCAGCCGTATCCCGTCCAGCCGCCGCCCGCTGAGCAGCGAGGCCAGGGCGTGCCCGCCCTCGTGCGCGATCGTGATCGCGTTCCGCGTCAGGTGCCACGCCCAGCGGTTCACCACCACGACCAGCGCGACGACGCCGCTCGCGGCCACCACCCAGTCCGGCGGGGCGGGCTGCGCGGCCGTCACCCGGTCCCACAGTTCCGCCAGCACCGCGACTACCGACATACCGGACAGGGTACCCGCGAGCCAACGGGCCCGCGGTGCCTGGACTGAGGAGGGAGGCGGTTTCGCGCTCGCCCGGTCTCAGGATTTGTAGACCTTGAACAGCCCAGGCAGGACCACGATGGCGATGATGGCGATCACGATGACGGCCGCGACGACGGCAGTGACGACGATCCTGCGGCGGACGGCGGCGGAGTCCCGTGCCTGCGGCGCGGCGGAGTCCTCGGCCTTCGGCACCGGGAGCGAGGCCGCCGCCGTCCGGTCGGCAGGCTCATCGTTTCCGCTGCCGAAGGCGGTGGACGCCGGAGTACCTGCGGACGGCGGAGTACCGGGGGTTTCCTCCCGGGTCATGAACCCGGGGGCAATCGTTGGCAGCGCGACCGCGCTGCGCGGCGCGGACGGGTAGCCGGCGGCGTTCACGATCGGCTCGGCGTCAAGGATGGGGACCTGCTCGGCCCACAGCCAGCCCGCATGCCAGGCCTGGGTGCCTGCCTGCGCCAGGGCGGCGCCGAAGGATTCGGCGGTCTCGAATCGCTGCGCAGGGTCGGTCGCCAGGCCGCGCATGACCACCGCGGCCACCGCCTCCGGCACGTGCGGGGCGACGTCGCGCAGCGGCTTGGGCGCCTCGTGGGCGTGCTTGAAGAGCAGCGCCACGGCCGGGCCCTCGTGGCTGAACGGGAAGACGCCCGCGAGCAACTGGTAAAGCATGGTCGCGAGGCCGTAGACGTCGGTCGCGGGTGACAGCTCGTCGCCGAGCACCTGTTCCGGCGCAATGTAGGCCGGCGTGCCGAGCACGTCGCCGACCCGGGTCATCACGGTGTCAGCGCCGCCGATGACCTTGGCTATGCCGAAGTCGGTCACCTTGAGGACCCCGCTGGCGGCGAAGAGCATGTTCTCCGGCTTGACATCACGGTGCAAGATGCCGCGCCGGTGAGCGGCGCTGAGTCCGCTCGCGCAGGCAAGCGACAGCGCCACCGCCTGCTGAGCGGTGAGGCCGGCCCTTCGGCGGCGCGGCTCCGCAGCGTCCCCCCGGGGAGGAGCTCCATCACGAGCAGGCAGACACCATCACGCTCGACGAAGTCGTACACGGGCACCACATGCGGATGATCGAGTGAGGCGAGAACACGGGCCTCCGCGGCGAAGCGACGCCGGACAGCGGGATCAGCCGAGAGCTCCGCGGGAAGCTGCTTGATCGCCACCCGCCGGTCTAGCTGACGGTGCTGGCCGGCTACCACGACTCCCCAGCCGCCCGCGCCCAGCACGTCACCGATGTCATATGCGGGCAGGACGCTGCTGAGCAATTCCCGGTCAACGCTCATGGGAGGGCGGCCTTCCTGTGCTTCAAGAGTACGTCGGACATGTATTTAGCACCAGGTCTTCTCAAGCTCGATCAGATCATCCCAAGAGGGTGTACGGGCGCAGTCAGGAATTCTACAATCCTTTCAGAAAGGGGTGCCAGTGTCCTTTTTCGCTTACCCAAACGAGCCGCCTGCCGGGCCGGATGAAATCGAGCAGCTACTGTCCGACGCCTCCGACGAGGAGTGGGCGACGCTGCTGAAACATACTCGCCATCGCAGTTTTGGCCCCGGCGACGCAGTCGTGACGGCCGGAACGCGTGATCGGTCGCTTTACCTGGTTATTGATGGTCTTCTAGAAGTGCTTGTGGCGCATGGGCGGCGTGGTTATCGGCGGGTCGCCACGATCGGCGCGGGCAGTGTTATCGGGGAACTCTCGTTCTTTGACGGCGACGCCCGTTCGGCCCTTGTCCGCGCGGTGACGCCCGCGGAGCTGGCCGAGCTGTCGCCCGCCGAATTCGACGCCTTCGCCATCGCGAGCCCGGCCCTGGCCAGGAGGCTGCTCTTCGACCTCGGCCGGATCCTGGCTAAGCGGCTACGCACCGTCCAGCAGGCGGCTTCTACCGTGGGGGAATACTGATGGCCGGCGCGCCAATCATCGAGATCAGGGAACTTGGGCGACCGGTCCGCCGGCTGATCGTGGACCGGTCGATCGAGGTCGGGCGCGAGTGCGACGGCGAGGTGCTTGCCGATGAGGGAGTGTCGCGACGGCACCTGAGGCTGGTGCCAAGCCCGGTCTCGCTGTCCGTCGTGGATCTCGGCAGCCGGAACGGAACGCTGGTCAACGGCATCCCGGTGACGGGCCGGGTGGTCCTCGAGCCCGGCGCCGTGCTGCGCCTCGGCAGCACCGAGATCGTGATGATCGGCCGGGTGCGGGACGAGCCGGCCGTGGCCCGGGCGACGCTGCGCGCCGGGCAGGTGAACGCGCTGGCCATGCCGGCGCCCCCGCCGCTGCCGGTGGTGGCGGCCCCGCCGTCGCCGGCGTCGCGATTGTGGGGCAGGATCCTCGGCACGTCGCCGCGGCCGGGCGAGCCGGTGTTCCCCGCCTACACCGAGATGCGCACCCGGGTCCCGCTGCGGGTCTGGCACGCGATCCGGATCGGCAGCGTGCTCGCCTACCTGGCGCTCTGCGTCACGTTGTTCATCCGCCCGGCGGGCGGGCAGTTCTGGTTCTTCAAAGTGATCGTGCCGCTGCTGCCGATCCTGTTCTTCACGGCCCCCGGCCTGTGGCGTAACATCTGCCCGCTGGCCGCCTCCAACCAGGCACCACGGGTGCTCGGCTTCACCCGCGCTTTCACCCCGCCGGAGTGGCTGCGCCGGTACGGCGCTGCCATCTCGATCTTCCTGTTCTTCGGGATCACCAGCACGCGCATCGCCTTCTTCAACACCAACGGGGCGGGCCTGAGCGTGCTGCTCTCGCTGACGATCATCAACGCCTTCGTCGCCGGATTTCTCTTCAAGGGCAAGAGCGGATGGTGCAGCAGCATCTGCCCGCTGCTGCCGCTGCAGCGCGTCTACGGTCAGACGCCGTTCGCGAAGGTGCCCAACAGCCATTGCCAGCCCTGCGTGGGGTGCACGAAGAACTGCTATGACTTCCGGCCCGGCGTCGCCTACCAGGCGGACCTGCACGATCCTGACCCGAACTGGTCCGCGCCGAGGAAGCTGTTCGTGAGTGCCCTGCCGGGGTTCGTGCTGGGCTTCTTCCTCCTGGCCAACCACCCAGGACTCGCGCTTCCTTCGGTTTACCTGCGGCTCGCGGCGTTCTTCCTCGGCAGCGTCGGACTCTTCTACGCGGTGCAGGCGCTCGCCGCTGTGCGCACGACCGTGCTTATCGCGCTGTGGGCCTCGGTCGCGATCAGCATCTTCTACTGGTTCAGCGCTGTCACCCTAGAGGACTCGTTCGCCACGATAACCGGTCTCAACCTGCCGTGGCTGCGGTGGCCGATCCGGCTGCTCGTATGGGTTCTCGCCCTGTTCTGGATAGCCAGGACCTACGTCAAGGGACGCCAGTACGAGGAAGAGGTCGGCACGCAATCGCCCCTGCCGCTGATCCAGATAAGCCCGCGGGCCGCCAAGGTGGCGCAGCAGGCGGTCGAGGCGAGCGGGGCCGAAGTCCATTTCGCCGACAGCGACAAGCTCGCCCACGCCGAGATCGGGACCAGCCTGCTGGCCCTCGCCGAGCGCGAGAGCCAGCCCATCGAGGCCGGCTGCCGGATGGGCGTGTGCGGCGCCGACCCGGTGGCGGTGCTCGACGGCGGGGCGTGCCTGTCGGCGCCGGACGAGGAGGAGCTCAATACGCTCCGACGGCTCGGCTACGCGAAGAACACCCGGATGGCGTGCGCCGCGCGGATCCAGTCCGGGCCGGTCACGGTGTCGCTCACGCCGGAGGCGGGTAGCCCGACCGGCGGCGAGGTGGCCGACTTCGACCGGTCGATCGTCAGCGTCGTCGTGCTCGGCAACGGTATCGCCGGCGTCACGGCCGCCGACTTCGTGCGCCGCGGCCACCCGGAGTGCGAGATTCACGTGGTCGGCAGCGAGCCGCACGCGCTCTACAACCGCATGGGCATCTCGCGGCTTGTCTACGGCAGGTCGGCGATGCAGGGCCTCTACCTGCTGCCAGAGCAGTGGTATGACGACCACCAGATCGTCGCCTGGATGAACACCGTCGCCAGCAGCGTCGATGTGGCGACCAAGCGGGTGCACCTGGCCACCGGTGACACGATCGCGTACGACCGGCTGATCCTGGCCACGGGGAGCAGCAGCTCGGTGCCCCCGGTGACCGGCTTCGGACGGCCTGGCAGCTTCGTGATGCGCAGCGCGTCCGATGCCATGCTGATCCGGGCCTACGCGCAGGAGAACGGCTGCCGGGACGCCGTGGTCGCGGGCGGCGGCCTGCTCGGCCTTGAGGCGGCGCATTCGCTGCACGAGCTCGGGCTGCGGGTGACCGTGCTCGAACGCGGCGAGCGGCTGCTGTCGCGCCAGATCGATAAGCACTGCAGCGAGCTTGTGCATGCGCATTTCGCTCGGATCGGCATGCAGGTGCTCTACCAGGCCGAGGCGGAATCGCTCACCGGCGATGGCCGGGGCAGCGGCATCCTCCTCAAGGACGGGCGCACGCTGCGCTGCGACATCTTCCTCGGGGCAATCGGGATCAAGCCCAATGCGGAGCTCGCCCGGCAGGCGGGGATCGCGGTCAACCGCGGCATCGTCGTCGACGACCGGATGGAGACGTCTGTTCCTGGTGTGTTCGCGGCGGGTGACGTCGCCGAGCATGACGGACGGACCTTCGGCCTCTGGCCGATCGGGGCCAAGCAGGGCGAGGTCGCGGCGCTGAACGCACTCGGCGGCAACGCCACGCTCACCTCGGAGGTTCCGGCGACGATCCTCAAGGGCGTCGGCATCGACCTGTTCTCGATCGGCAGGCCTGCGGCTCAGTCGGGTGATGAGATCATCGTCGACGAGGATCCGGACCCGGCGGCGCCGTCCTACCGGCGACTGCTGATCTCGGAGGGACGGGCGGTGGGCGCCATCGTGCTCGGCAGCCATCCCGAGGATGTCGCCGCGGTGACGGCGGCGGTCAAGAAGCGCGCGGAGATCTCGCCGGCGCAGATCGCCGCGCTGCGCAGCGGTGACTGGGGGGTGCTGAAGAACGCGGGCCGGGCCTCAGAGCCGGCTAGCGCCTAGCGTCTCGACGGCCTGGGTACGGCCCTTGACCTCGATAGCCGACGGCGCGGTGAAGGCGAAGCTCGCCGCCGTCGCGCGGTAGACGGCGTCGGTCACCAGGACATCGGGACGGCCATCCCGGCCCGCGACTCCGGAAAGCCGGAACGCCACGTTCGTCGCGTCGCCGAGGACGGAAACCAGCATCCCGGTCAGCATGCTGACCGCCGCCGGGCCCGCGGCGACGCCCCATCCCATCCGCAGCGGCCCGCCCGCCGGATCACGCAGGTCCAGCCCCGGCCGCGATCCGCGGCACCGTCTCGGCGGCCTCCACGGCGAAGGCGACCGCCGCCAGGGCGGCATCGGGGACGGCGGCGACCTCCCAGGTCGCGAAGAACGCGTCGCCCACGTAGTTGCTGAGCGTGCCGCGATGCCGGGACAGGATCTGCCGCAGCTGGGCGTACAGCCGGTCGATGTTCTCAAGCAGCGAGAGGTCGTCGGTGTACTCGGCGATGCTGGAAAACGCCATGACGTCGCCCACCACCATGACCATCTCGGTCACGTTAATGTGCCGGAGCGTCTCGAGCGCGCCGTCGTCGGCCGGGGCGGTAAAGCGCCGGGACCGGAATTGCAGGTCCACGCCGCCCACCCGCACCCGGTCGCCCGGCATGATCCTGACCGGCACGGATCGCTCGATCCGCTGTCCGTTGAGCCGCGTACCGTTCGTGCTGAGGTCGGTCAGCCAGGCCTGGTCACGGTCGACGTCCAGCCGCAACTCCAGGTGCGTCCTGGAGATGGCGGGGTCGTCGATGAGCAGTCGGTGCTGTTCGTCGACGCCGACGCATTCCCGCCCGACGACAAGCCGGTCATAGACCGGGATCGACCGTTCCTCGGCGACGTCGGGGGCGATGACGAGCACGCCGGGTATCGGGGTGGGTTCATCGGGCATCAGATGGTCCGGTCCTCTGGAAGGTGAAGACCTGCCGGCCGATGCGCAGGCTCCAGCCCGGAGACAATGGCGTCAGCTCCGGGCCTATTTGCGTCCACTGGCCGGCACCGGGCGGACTGATGTAGGTCCCGTGCGCCGAGGAGGCGTCACGCACCAGGACGACCCCCTCCTCGACGGAGATGTAGGCGTGCACCCGCGAGACCACGGTGTCCGGATCCTGTATCAAGATGGGAGAGGCGGCGCCGCTTTTCACCAGGGAGTCACTGTGCGGTTCGCGGCCAAGGACGTAGGCGCGGTCCAGATAGATAACCGGCCCGTTCTCCGAGGTCAGGGCGCCAAGCGGACTGCGCGCCGCCACCGTCGCGCCGGTGTCAACCGGTGCGGGCCGCTGGCTGGGAGGTTCCTGGCGGACCGAGATCTCCACCGTGTCGGGCTTGTCGGCGGGCTGCGGGCGCGGAGCGTCTTCCGGCACGGGCGGGGGCTTCCACGGGTGCGGCGGCCCCCGTGCCCGCATCCGCGGCCGGCTCACGCTCGGCTGCCTTGCCGACTCGGGTCAGCACGAAGCCCTGTCCGGGTACGATCCCGTCCCTGAGGTCGGACCCGGGATGCGCGTGCACCGACTGGGCTGCCATGCTGCCGATAGCCAGCCGCTCGAACGAGGCTGGAATGAGCTGGTCGACCCAGGTCACAGCCTCTGCACCGGAGAGCCGGCGCGTCCAGTCCTGCCCGGTGACCTCGCACCAGACCGCGCCGCGCAAGAACATGACGTTGCCGTCGCGCACTGGCACCACGATCCCGAAGGCGGTCGCGTCCTCGGACATGCGACCGATCACCCAGCTGGCCAGGCGGGCCGCGATCATGCTGGCCGACAGCTCGGGATCCGCGGCGACGGCGGCGGCAAGGCCGAGGAGTTCCCTGACCGCCTCGTCATCGTCGCCCAGCGTTGAGACGCCGGGCGGAATCAGGATGACCGTGTCGCCGAACCGGCCAACGAGTCCGCTACCCGGCTCGATGCCTATGCGCGTGGTCACATGCTCCACGGCACTTCCCCCTTCGCCGAGCGGCAAGCGGACCGGAGCGCCCCGATGGTCAAGAGTGCAGTCCCTTGGTGGTGAACAGCCAGAGCGCGGAGGTCGCCCACACCCCGACCAGCGACAGCAAGACCACACCGCCCAAGACCGGGAGGAGCCACCTGGGCATCGCGTGGCGGTCGACGAGGCCGAGGCTGAGCATCTTGGCCACGAACGCGCCGTAGAAGAGGCAGCCAAGCACGGAGTGCACGATCACTCGGAGCGAGTACGTCCCGAAGCCAAGCGCGTAGATGCAGTGGATGATGACCGGCACAGTGAGCAGGATGGCGATCCGGCCCGACCAGCGGTGCAGGGCGGCCACCCAGGAAGCGGCTGGCCGGCGCATCCGGAAGGCGGTGGCGAGCTGGACGGCGGCGAACACGACCGCCGCGGTCGTCAGCCAGGCTTTGGCGTACAGCGGGCTGGAGAAGCCCGCGATGTCAAGCGCGAACCCGGTTGGGTGGTGCAGCTTGGCGTACACCCCGAGCACTATGGCGACCGCGCAGCCGCCGAGCAGGGAAACGAGGATCGGCGTGGCGAACTGGTCCCTGGCCGAGCCGGCAGTCGTCTGTTCGCTTGTCATAACGGAGCTTTCCTCTCACACACCGGATGTTCTCTCGCCCGAGGGTCCGTCGTGGCCGCTCATGGGCTGACGACGGTGTCTTTGCCGGCGACGAGCGCGGCCGTGAAGCTGGCGCCGCCGATGGTGAAGCCGTTATCGCTGAGGTCGAGCGGCGGCGCGGGGAGCTTGGCTGTCCCCTCCACGGCCACTCCGACCTGGGTGCCGTCGGGCAGCACCGCCCAGCCGATCCTGGTGGCGAGCCCGTTGACCTCGATCCGGGCCTGATAGACGCCAGCCGGGTGCGGGGACAGTTGGGCTGCGAACGGAAAGGTCTGCCCGGTAAGCGGCGTGACCGTGCCGAACATGTCGAGGCCTGACAGCGACCCCGTGAGGCTAGCGCCCTTGCTGCCGGTCAGGGTGACCTGGTTGCCGCTCACCGAGCCCTGCAGCCACGCTTCGAGGTTCTTGCCGTTGCACACGTAGGCCACGGCCTTGTCGCCCTCGGTGTCGATCGCCAGCGTCACCTCGTTGCCGCTGCTCCGGCCGGCGTAAACGGCCTGCACTACGGCAGGCTCGGCGGAGAACGGGAAGGCTCGCCCAAGGTCCGTGATCGTGCCGAACGCGGCCGCGCTGGAGACGGAGCCGGTTAGGCCGACGCCGTTGTCGCTGGTCAGCGTGACCTGTCCGCCGCTCACCGAGCCCTGCAACGTGGCCTGTGAGGGCAGGCCGGCGTTCAGCTCGGCCGCCGCCTGACGGCCGTTGATGGCGATCGCCACCGTGAATTCGTCGCCGCTGGTCCGACCGGCGAAGAGGGCGTGCAGCGGGGCCGATGCCACCTTGGCCGGTGCGGTGGGCGCGGACGGACTGGTCGCGCTGGCAGGGCTGGCCGTAGTGGCTGGGCTGGCCTTGCTTGGCGTGCTGCTGATCCGTAGATCGACCGTAAGGAGAATCGCCGCGAGTGCCACCACAGAACCCAGTGTGAACAGCGGGCCACTTCTGACCATTCCCTGTTACCGCCTCTCACCTTCGGTTTCGGTCGC